>JBHYCS010000001.1:0-284126 GCA_051861445.1 Chitinophagaceae bacterium
TTAACTAATGAAAAAAGTCTACTTTTAAACTGTACTAAAAATGGGAGGCCTTCATTGTGAAGAAATTTCTGTGAATAAAAAAATATTCACAAAAAAACGGTAATAAAATGTTGATTTTATTTATTCCATAATACAATCTTACAATTGAATAGGAGAGTTATCGATACAAAAAAAGCTACCTCATTAAGTGAAGTAGCTTTTATAATATAAAACTTACTAATTTAAGCTTCTACCAAAACAGGCTCAAGTGTTTTTTCATGTTCGAACACAGTAGAAGGAATTTCAATAGTATTAATTAATTCTTCCTCCAATACATTGGCAAATGCCTCAAAATAGGCTATTACATCTTCTCTTTTATTTCTACTCAACCATCTAAATCCACCTTCTAATTTATCTAATACCTTTCTATCTTCTAAGTACTCTATGTTGTGTATATCAGTTGGTGTTAAGCCCAATTGTTGCAATTTGGTTAATAGTAAAGTTACAGGTGCGTTTGTTGCAGGGCAATAATCTTCTGCCAATTCTGTCCATTCTCCTATACCTGTTTGTGCGTAGGTTAAAATTTCTTCTTTTGTTAATTGAGTTACTACTTGTAAAAGGTTGCCACAGTTACATGCCCCATGATTTCCCCAAGCATAATGTGCACCGTTTTTTAAACGATTAGCTGTTTCTCTTAATGCATCTATCAATACAAAATTTGCATGTGCCATAAGTACTTGTTTTAATAAATAACAGATAAAATAATTGAATTGTTTTAAAATTAGTTCTCCTATTTTAAATAAAATAGCACTGTTTAATAAGCAATTGTAAATAGGATGAATTAGTTTAACTGAACAGCAGGTAAACGATAATGTTGACTATCGAAAACAAACAGTTCTTCAATTTCGTAGGTCCAATATTTGTAAAGGGGAGATTTTGAAAGATAAGTATCGGCTTCAGCTTTTGTTTCACAGTTTAGCGTAATCCAGCTTGTTTGCGATTCCATGCTTACGGCATAACAATCAATGATGCCTTTATTCATTAAGTAATTAATATAAGTACGATGTGGAGGAACAAGTGTCATGAAGCCTTCATCCATACTAAATTTAATAATTGCTTGAAATTTTTGCATAGCCATTTAATTTACTTATTTAATAATAGCAAGTATAGTGCTACAGGCTTTCAACTGGCAAATTAGCAATCTTGCTTCTAAGATACAGATGTTATTTCATTATTTTGTACATTAATTTAAGATGATGATTAAAACAATATCGCTGCTTATTCTATCCAATGTATTTATGACGTTTGCATGGTATGGGCATTTAAAACAAACAGGTATTCCTTTATGGAAAGCAATTTTAGTAAGTTGGGGTATCGCTTTTTTTGAATATTGTTTAATGGTTCCTGCCAACAGGTCAGGTTTTGCAGATGGAATGAATGGATTTCAATTAAAAATTACCCAAGAAGTTATTACGTTGGTTGTATTTACCATTTTTGCGGTTTGGTATTTAAAAGAACCATTTAAAATTAATTATTTAATCAGTTTTGCACTTGTTTTAGGTGCTGTTTATTTTGCTTTTAAAAAATAAAAAAGCCCTTCTTTTTTAGGAGAAGGGCAATGTAAAAATAGGAGCAAAGCTTACTCAACTTTGGTTATTTTAATCATATTGGTATGTAAATGTAAATGAACAGGTGTACTACCAGTATTTACTACAATATCACCAGCTTTTAAATGACCTCTATCTTTTAAAATACTGATTTGGTCAGAAATAATATCGTCGATATTGCTTTCTTCATCGTAGTAAAAAGCTCTAACACCCCAACTTAAACTCAATTGATTCACCAATGTTTTTTCTTTGGTAAATACATATAAAGGAGAGTGTGGTCTAAAGCTACTAATTGCAAACGCTGTATAACCACTTTGAGTCATACAAATTAAACCTTTAGCAGTAACGTCAGCAGCCAATTTACAAGCATTGTAACAAACGGCATCGCTGTAAAAAGAAGGAGAATGTGGTTGTGGTTTTAAATCGTCTTCACGGTTATAACGATATTCTTTTTGTTCAACTTCCAAAATAATTTTACGCATGGTTTCTACAACCAAAGTTGGGTGTTGACCAGCAGCAGTTTCACCACTCAACATTACTGCATCTGCACCTTCTAAAACAGCATTAGCAACGTCGGTAATTTCACTACGATTCGGTTTTACCCTGTCAATCATGCTTTCCATCATTTGTGTAGCCACAATTACTGGTTTTGCACGGTGAATACATTTGCGTATTAATTCTCTTTGAATTAAAGGAATTCTTTCAACAGGTAATTCTACTCCTAAATCGCCACGAGCCACCATTATTGCATCACTTTCAACAATGATATCTCTGATGCATGTTAAAGCTTCTGGTTTTTCTATTTTAGCTATAATTTTCGTTTTGCTTTTCTTTTCGTCTAGCTTACTACGTAAAATTACAATGTCTTTAACGCTACGTACAAAGCTTAGGGCAACCCAATCGCATTTTTGTTCAATGATAAATTCTAAATCTATCAAATCTTTTTCTGTAAGTGCAGGTAAAGAAATTTTAGTATCTGGTAAGTTAATTCCTTTTTTCGAAGACAAAATGCCACCTAAAGTAACTTGTACTTTTACATTTTTCTCTTTGGTAATGTCTACAACTTTTACTTCTATTTTACCATCATCAATTAAAATAATGTTTCCAACACGTACGTCGTCGGCAAGATTAGGATACGAAACGTAAATTTTTTCAAAATTACCTACACATTTTTCGTTTGTAAACGTAAGAATATCGCCAACTTTTAAATCGAGTGCATTGTTTTCAATTTCTCCAACACGTAGTTTAGGACCTTGTAAATCGGCTAAAATAGAAACATTGTACGATTCAGCAGCATTAATAGCTCTGATATGGTTTATAATTTGGGCTTTATCTTCATGAGTGCCATGAGAAAAATTTAAACGAAATACGTTTACGCCAGCTCTTACAAGGTCTAATAATTTGTCATAAGTATCGCAAGCAGGGCCAACAGTGGCTACAATTTTTGTTCTTTGTGGTGTGTGGTGAATAGCCACCTCTTTATTGGTAGGCTTATTTAAATACTTATCTACTTTTTTACTCATAATATGTGTTTGTTTGTATTTAGTTATTTATTTATGAATTAAAAAGCCAACTAACAACAATTAGCTGGCTAATATTTTTACAATTTTCATCCATTCTTGACCAATTTTTTGTTTTTGTTTAACGGCACTGTCAAGTGGTGTATAGTGAATTTTATTGTTGATTACACCAACCATCACATTGTGTCGGCCAACCATTAAACTTTCTACAGCATAATAACCCATATGGCTAGCAATTAAACGATCGTTACAGCTAGGTGATCCACCTCTTTGAATATGACCTAACACACAAACACGAACATCTGCCTGAGGAATTCTTTCTTTTACAATTTTTGCTACTTCTTCAGCTCCACCAAATTCATCACCTTCTGCAACAACAATTAAATTCACTAATTTTTTTCTTCTTTCTTTTTCTGTTAAAGAAGCAATTAATTCTTCAATATCTGTTTTTGTTTCCGGAATTAAAATGTTTTCAGCACCTGTTGCAATTCCGCTATGTAAAGCAATGTAGCCAGCATCTCTACCCATTACTTCCACAATAAATAAACGGTCGTGGGCATCCATGGTGTCTCTAATTTTATCAATCGCTTCAACAGCTGTGTTTACAGCAGTGTCAAAGCCAATGGTAATATCGCTACCAGCAATGTCTTTATCAATTGTACCGGGTAAACCAATACAAGGAATATCGTACTCGTTACTAAACTTTTGAGCTCCTTTAAAGCTACCATCACCACCAATTACTACTAAACCATCAATACCATATTTCTGTAAAGTGTCGTAGGCTTTTTTTCTACCTTCTGGCTCATAAAACTCCATACAACGAGCCGTTTTTAAAATGGTACCGCCTCTTTGTATAATGTTAGCAACACTTCTACCTGTCATAGGTACAATTTCGTCTTCTAACATACCTGCATACCCTCTCATAATTCCATATACCTCTAAACCGTAATAAAGCCCTGTTCTCACAACGGCTCTTACGGCAGCGTTCATTCCGGGAGAATCGCCCCCTGAGGTTAGAACACCTATTTTAGTTACTTTTTTCTTGTTCATTCGTAAAATAAATTGCTTGCTTGTTGATTAAACCAAGTTTCAAATGTAAGCATTTGCTTTAAATTAAATTCACAACTTGTGCAATGCAATAATTTTGTAATGTTGAATCATGAAAATATTAATTACCGGATCAAATGGTTTTTTAGGGCAACATTTAAGTTTATATCTTTCTCAAAAACAATTTCGTGTAATTGCAGCTAGTAGGGGAAACAATCGATTAATTACTGAGAATAATTTTTTATATGTATCGGTAGATTGTACCCAAGAAAACGATGTATTGAATGTTGTAGTGAAGCATCAACCAAATGTAATTATTCATAACGCTGCCATGAGTAAGCCAAATGAATGCCATGATAACCCTGCAGAATGTGTGCGACAAAACATTTTGGCTACCCAAAATTTAATACTAGCTGCAAAAGCTGTTAACAGCTATTTTATATATGTGTCTACAGATTTTGTTTTTGGAGAAAATGGACCCAATTCTGAAAATAATGTTACAGGACCTTTAAATGTATACGGAAATAGTAAATTAATAGCTGAACGTTTGGTAGAAACAAGTGGTTTATCTGCTGCAATTATGCGTCCATCATTTATTTACGGGCCAATATTAGCAGGAATGAGCCCAACATTTATTCATTGGATTCAACAAAGCTTAATTGAAAAAAAATCTATAAAAGTGGTGAATGATCAAATGCGAACACCTACTTATGTGTACGATATTTGTGAAGGAATTTATAGGATGATTCACCAAAAGTTTGAAGGAACGATTCATTTAGCTGGAAAAAATGTAGTAACACCTTATGAATTGGCATGTAAAGTGGCTGAAGTTGCAGCATTAGATAGTTCATACATTCAAAAAGTAACTTCTGAAACTTTTGTAGAAAGAGTGTTGAGAGCAAAAAAATCTGGATTAAGAATTGATAAAGCCATTGAGGTTTTAAAATATAACCCTATTGATTTTGAAGAGGGGATACGCTTGAGTTTGTTGCGAAAATAAAAAAGCGTTGAATGTTAAAAGGTCAACATTCAACGCACATAAATAAAAGATAAAAATTATAAACCTAATACCTGTTTCATATTGTAAATGCCTTTTTTGTCAGCAATAAATTCTGCTGCTAAAACGGCTCCACCTGCAAAACCCATTCTATTGTGTGCTGTGTGTGTAATTTCAATATCGTCAATGGCAGATTGGTATTTAATTGTATGTGTTCCTGGTGCAGGATCTATTCTTTCGCTAATGATTTCTAATTCATCTACATTATCACTGATATGATTTACCCAATTTTTTTTCTGTGTAATATGTTGTAATACTTGTTCTGCAAGTGTAATTGCGGTGCCACTTGGTGCGTCTTTTTTTTCTGTATGATGAATTTCTTCAAGCATTACATTATAATCTGTATGCTTGCTCATTAATTTTGCTAAATAAGTATTTAACTCGAAAAATAAGTTTACACCAATGCTGTAATTGCTTGCATAGACCAATGCTCCATTTTTTTGATTACATAAAGTTTCAATGGTATTCCATTCTGCTAACCAACCTGTGCTGCCACAAACAACTGGTATGCCTGCTTCTAAACATTTAGTAAGGTTTTGTACGGCACTGTGTGGACTTGTAAATTCAATAGCTACATCACATTGTTGTAATTTTTCGGCAGTAAAATCTTCTGGATTATGAATATCTAATTTTAAAGCAATGGTATGTCCTTTTTCTACTGCTATGGCTTCAATGGCTTTACCCATTTTTCCGTATCCAATTAATGCAATTTTCATAAATAAGTAGGGTTAAAAGTATGATGATGAATGATGAGATTTGTTAGCGAGCCAAACTGCTTTTTTTATGTGAAGGATTTTTAAAACTAAGTGTTAAGCCAACATTTGGCGATTTGGTTACAGGATTGTATGATGGCTGTACATTTAAACTTAAATCGTCGCTGACATCGAAAGATTTTAGGTGTCCAAAAACAGTAGCATCTATTACATTAACACCCCAAAGTACCAAAAACCAAAAGACAGAATAATCTCTATCTCTTCGAAAAGCATTTCTATAAGTTTGTAATGAACCTAAACTTAAACCTGCAATTTCAGGATCTATTTTAAAATAATCGGTGCTATCTCTTCCTAGATTTGCTGGTAATTGAGCTTTATATCTTGCTTCGTAAGCAAACTTTGTTTTTTTGTAATAATTGTTGTTGTAAACAAATGTAAATACAGGAATACTTAGGGCTCCATATACCAATGGAATTTTCCAATATTCTTTGTTGTAAGCTTGTCCCCATCCTGGAATTAATGCAGACCTACGAGTTGCAATTTTTGGATCGTGTTTTTTAATGGAATTGCTTGTGTCTTTTTGTTGCAGCGATTTGCTTTTATTAATTTTTTGTTGCTTTTTTAAACTATTGGATGTGTCTGTTATTGGCTGAATAAGCTGTGTTGATTGTAGCGTTTCTTTCTCTGATTGTGCAAACGAATAATTAACCAAACAAAATTGTAATAAGCAAACACAAAAGAGCATTTGATAAACTTTTTTGTGTGTTAGTGCTTGAATTTGCTGCATAAAGTGATGTTGTACAAGAGTGCGACGCCACTGAAGTTGCATAGATTTACTACTGTTGACTACCCAAAAAAAACATTGTATCATGTTGTTTTGTAACAAATTATTTAGCTTACGACTACATTCATTTGGTCGAGGATTTTATTTAATTCTTCTAACGAAAAATACTCTAAAGTAATGCTACCTTGACCGTTTTTATTGTGTACCATTTTTACTTTGGTACTGAAATGAGAGGCTAAATTATCTTCAATTTTTTTATAGGCAGCTGGCAAATTATTATTTGTGGCAGGTTTAACAGTTGGCGTATCGTTTTTAAATAGTTTACGCACCAATTCTTCTGTTTGACGAACGCTTAAGCCTTTATTTTTAATTTCATTGAAAGCAAATAGTTGTCTATCTACTGTATCAATATTAATTAACGCTCTTGCATGACCCATACTTAAACTTCCGTTACGAACAGCGGTAAGAATATCTGGTGGCAATTTTAGTAAACGAATGTAGTTGGTTACTGTACTACGTTCCTTGCCCATACGTTCTGCGACTTGTTCTTGTGTGTAGTTTAATTCTTCCATCATACGTTTATAACTTAAACCAATTTCTATGGCGTTTAAGTTTTCACGTTGTAAGTTTTCTAACAAAGCCAATTCTAGCAATTCTGCATCGTTGGCACTACGAATGTAAACCGGCACATCTTTTAAACCTGCAATTTTACTAGCTCTAAATCTACGTTCACCTGCAATTAATTGGTATTTTCCGTTAGCAAGTTTGGTAACAGTTAATGGCTGAATAATATCATGAATGGCAATAGAAGCAGCCAATTCGTTTAAAGCTGTTTCGTCGAAATCTCTACGAGGTTGCTTTGGATTTACAGAAATTTCGTCTATTGCAACTCTTGTAGAACTCGTAACTTGTTCTACCACTTCGTTTTTTAGTTTACCTTCTGTAGTTTGTAATTCTGTATCAATATTTTGAAGTAAAGAACGAATGCCTTTACCTAATAAATCTTGTTTTAATTTAGGAGCTGCCATAATTTATTTATGAAATTGGTGCATACAAAGCAGATATACTATCGATGATTTTGCTTTGTACAAATGGTTCTTTTATTCTAGAATTCTTTCTTCGTTCGTCATTTTTGTCATCTCATTTTTTTGCAAAATTTCTTTTGCAAGGTTGAGATAATTGGTGGTTCCTTTGCTTTCTGCATCGTACAAAATAACTGGTTTTCCAACGCTTGGAGCTTCACTTAAACGAGTATTTCTATGAATAATAGTTGCAAAAACCATATCATCAAAATGTCTTCTAACCTCACTTACTACTTGATTGCAAAGTCGTAATCTTCCATCGTACATCGTCATTAAAATACCTTCAATTTGTAATTCAGGATTTAACCTACTTTGAACAATCTTTACAGTATTTAACAATTTACCCAAACCTTCTAGTGCAAAAAACTCACATTGAACAGGTACAATTACACTATCAGAAGCAACCAAGGCATTTACGGTGATTAAACCCAAAGAAGGAGAGCAGTCGATAATGATAAAATCGTATTTATGTTTAACAGATGATAAAATGTTTTTCATTACATTTTCTCTGTTCGGATAATTAATCATTTCAATTTCTGCACCAACTAAATCTATATGGCTTGGCAAAACATCTAAATGTGGAATTTCACTTTTTAAAATTACATCTTCTGCTTTAGCATTGTTTACCATACAATCGTACAAACTATTGGTAACGTTTTGTAAATCGAAGCCTGTACCTGTAGTACTATTTGCCTGAGGATCTGCATCTACCAATAAAGTATTGTATTCTAACACAGCCAAACTTGCAGCAATATTAATAGCAGAAGTAGTTTTGCCTACACCACCTTTTTGATTTGCGATTCCAATAATTCTTGCCATATATTTTTTCCTCCAATCTGAATATTTACAGAAAGTTTTTTGTTGTTAGCTTTTATAAAGAGCAAATATGATAACTCGTTTTTGCTGTTTTTACAAAAATCGTAGAAATTAAGCACAAAAAATAGATTCTACTTAAAATCTACCCACAATAAAAGCACAAGTTGGCAAATGTAAAAGATTACGGAAGTATTTACAAGTTGATTATTGAAATAATGGAAAATCTTAGATGAGAACTGTGGAATTGGAATGATATACAATTAAAGCATTTTATGTTCATTATAATAGACCATTAAATCAAGCTGGAATACATATAAATATTAAGTTAAATAATAAAAACAAAACAGCCATCTCCGTTTTTGAAGATGGCTGTTTTACCATTTCATTAAACATTAAAGATGAATACTTTCACCAATAGCTGGCAAAAACAACTGTTTTCCTGCATTTTCAAAACTTTTCAAAGCCGCTGTTTTATCTACTTTAATATAGCCAAACGTATCGTAATGAACACCTACAATTTTATTACACTGTACAAAATCACTTGCTCTAATTGCATCAGCAACATCCATCGTAAAATTATCACCAATTGGTAAAACAGCAAATTGTAAATTAGCCCATGTTGGCACCAATTGCATATCCAATGTAAGTGCTGTATCTCCACTGTAATAAAAATTTCCTTCCTCAGTTATAAAAATAAATCCTAATGGATTGCCGCCATAACTACCATCTGGCAACCCACTGCTATGTTGTGCCACAGTACATTTTACTACACCGAAATCGAACGACCATTTGCCACCTGTGTTCATTGGATGTGTATTTTCAATGCCATTTTTATTCAACCAATCGGTTACTTCAAAAGCAGCTACCACCTTACATTGTGTACGTTTTGCAATTTCAATAGCATCGGCAATATGATCTTGATGACCATGACTAATAAAAATATAGTCCACATCAATGGCATTGATGTCTACATCTTTTGCCAACTCATTGTATCGAATAAATGGATCAAATAGAATATTTTTTCCCTTTACATTCACCAAAAAACAAGAATGTCCAAAATAGGTAAGTTGCATAAATTTTGTTTTTAGAGCAATATTAAAATTATGTTTGTCTATTCAAACAATGTTTCTGCCATAATGTTACAAATGGCAATAATAAATTAGAAAATTAGTTATGAGAAATACAGGTACTTGGTGGATAATTGCAGTAATCATGCTTTTGTTAGATGTTTATGTATACCAAGCAATTAAAACAGTAAATCAAAATAGCAGCGAAAAGGTTCGATTAATTACTCAATACATCTACTGGTTTATCGCTTTGTTTACGTTAATATGTTTGATTTCGTTGCCTTATGTTCAATTTTTACAAACCAACAAAATTTTCAGAAATTATGTATTTGCCATTTTAGTAGGATTATTCTTGGCAAAAATGATTGGCTCTGTATTTTTCTTGGTCGATGATATTCGTAGACTTTTTATGTGGATTGTTGGCAAAATTGCTGCATCAAAAGAAGTACATGTTACAGAAGATATTACTGGAATTTCTCGTTCTGCGTTTTTAAGTTGGATGGGGTTAGGAGTTGGTGGAAGTTTATTTGGAACATTGTTATACGGCTTTTCTAACAAGTATAATTATCAAGTAAAAAAAGTGGCATTGTCTTTTCCTAATTTACCTGCTGCTTTTAAAGGATTAAAAATTGTACATATTAGCGATGTTCATAGCGGTAGTTTCAACAATAAAGAAGCTGTACAAAAAGGCATTGATTTAATTTTACAACAACAGGCCGATTTAATTTTATTTACTGGTGATTTGGTAAATGATAGACATGAAGAAATGTTAGATTACACTTCTTTGTTTAGTCAATTAAAAGCTCCTTTGGGTGTTTATAGTACATTGGGGAATCATGATTATGGCGATTATGTTGCTTGGCCTTCTGCTGAAGCAAAAAAAGAAAATCTTACTAAATTAATTGAACTGCAAAAGCAAATGGGATGGCGTTTGCTAATGAATGAACATATAGTTTTTGAAAAAGAAAATCAAAAAATTGCTCTTTTGGGCATTGAAAATTTTGGAGCAAAAGGTAGATTTCCTAAATACGGTAAAATGCAAGATGCTTATCCTGGAACTGAAAATATTCCTTTCAAAATTTTAATGAGTCATGATCCTAGCCATTGGGATTATCAGGTAAAAAAAGAATACAAAGACATTGATTTAATGCTGAGTGGGCATACACATGGAATGCAATTTGGCTTAGAAAACCCATATTTTAAATGGAGTCCTGTTCAGTGGATGTACAAACAATGGGCTGGCTTGTATGAAGACAATAATCAAAAACTATATGTAAATCGTGGATTTGGTTTTATTGGTTATCCAGGACGAATTGGCATTATGCCAGAAATTACCGTTTTAGAATTGAGTTAATCGTCGTTTATCGTTTACTAATTTTATTCATACTGATTGTTTTTTGTAAACTGCATTTAAACCTGTTTACACCTGAACTTCTAAGCACCCCATGTTTAGTTGCTCTGCCTTTCATTCGTTTACGCCACATTTTAAAACTACTTGGTTTGCTATTTAATCGCATCAATTCAATAACCTCTTTTTCTTTTAATCCAAATTGAAATTCTATTGCTTCGAAAGGGGTTCTATCTTCCCAAGCCATTTCAATAATTCTGTCAATATCTGCTGTTGTTAAAACTGTATTTTCCATGTTATAGGTTATTATATATAAACAATTCTTTTTTAAAACGGTTGTCGTATCGTTCAAAAACAGTCTAGTATTTTTGGCACAATGATTGAAATCAGTTCAAAAACACATTATATGAATAAAATATTTTTTTCAATCGTAGCCCTTTTTGTAATTACATTTTCTGCAAGTGCTCAAGCGTTTAGAGCAGGTATTAAACTAGGTGCAAATGGCACAAAAATAGAGGGACAATCTTTCGAAGATGGATATCAACTTTCTTATCAAGCTGGTATTTTTACCGAATTAGATTTTAACAAAAAATGGGGTATTCAGCCCGAATTATTATTTGGTCAAACGAGTAGCAAAACCGTTTCAGGTTTAAATGCAGTGACTTCTAATTTGTTAGCTAGCAGAAACGTAAAACTAAACTACCTAAGTATTCCTATTTTATTACGATACAATGTTGGAAACTTAATTACCTTAAACCTTGGTCCACAATTTGGCATTTTACTCAATCAAGATAAATCTTTGGTTAATAATGGAAAAGAAGCTTTTAAAAGCGGAGATTTTTCAATGGTTGGTGGCGTACAATTAAACTTTAAGGTTTTAAGAGTTTATGGAAGATACAATGTTGGATTAACTAACTTAAACGACGTTAGTAGTCAAGAAAAATGGAAAAGCCAACAATTACAATTAGGCTTAGGACTTAAATTTTAATATATAAATTTTTATTGCATTAATGGCATTTTACCCTAACGTAAAATGCTTTTTTTGTGTCAATTTGTACAATGATAAATGAAAAATATTGCATGGCATTAATATTGTCAATTGTATACGCCTAGCAAAAAAGAGCAGTTAAGGAAGCTATTATGCCAATTTGACTATTAATTTATTAGAATATTTGTTCAGTTAAGGCTAGTAATTGAGCATGATAAAGAAGTTGTATATGAATAGAAATAAGCATTTTTTTCAGGGAGATGATGAGTCAGATTTTATGCCAATTATTCCCATTAACGAGAACGAAAACGAACAAGATAAATTATTGGTATATCCAAATGAAGTACCCATTTTACCACTAAGAAATACCGTTTTATTTCCAGGTGTTGTTTTGCCAATTACAGTTGGAAGAGATAAAAGTATTAAAGCTGTAAATGATGCATATAAAGCCGATAAATTAATAGGCGTAATTGCACAAAAAGATACCAACATTGAAGATCCTACAGCTAGCGATTTATGCACTATTGGTACAGTTGCCAAAATTATTAAGCTCATTAAAATGCCTGATGGTGGCACAACCATTATTATACAAGGTAAAAAGCGTTTCGAATTATTACAAATGCTTACAGACGATCCTTATTTCAAGGCAACCATAAAAATGTTTGAAGATGAAGAACATCCTTCAACCGATAATTTCGAAGCGTATTTAAGTAGCATCAAAGATTTGGCAACACAAATTATTCAGTTGTCGCCTAATTTGCCTACAGAAGCAGCAATCATTCTAAAAAATATCGAGAAACCTTCTTTCCTCATCAACTTTGTAAGTAGCAACCAAAATGCAGGTTTGACAGAAAAACAAAGTTTATTAGAAACACATGATATTGCGGAAAGAGCTGAGAAATTAATTCAATTATTGCAAAGAGAATTACAATTTGCTGAATTAAAAGATAAGGTTACGAATAAAGCCAGAGTTGAAATTGACAAACAACAAAGAGAATACTTTTTACAACAACAGTTAAAAAGTATTAAAGACGAGTTAGGTGGTGATAGCAATGAACGTGAAATTGCTGAAATGAAGAAGAAAGCTGAAGCCAAAAAATGGCCAGAAGCTGCTAAAAACTTATTCAACACCAATGTGCAAAAACTAGAAAGAATGCACCCTACAACACCAGATTATTCTGTGGTGTACAATCATTTAGATTTATTGTTGGATTTACCTTGGGAAGAATATACAGATGATAATTATGATTTAAAAAATGCTAAATCTGTATTGGATACCGATCATTATGGTATGCAAAAAATTAAGAATAGAATTTTAGAATACTTAGCTGTTTTAAAATTAAAAGGCGATATGAAAAGCCCTATTCTTTGTTTTGTTGGTCCTCCAGGTATTGGTAAAACATCTTTGGGTAAAAGTATTGCTCATGCAGTTGGAAGAAAATATGTGAGAGTAAGTTTAGGTGGATTGCATGATGAAAGTGAAATTAGAGGTCATCGAAAAACATATATTGGAGCAATGCCTGGAAGAATATTGCAAAATATTCGTAAAACAAAAACATCTAATCCTGTAATGATTTTAGATGAAATAGATAAAATTGGCAACGATCATAGGGGAGACCCTTCTTCTGCTTTGTTAGAAGTGTTAGATCCTGAACAAAACAATACTTTCTACGATAATTATTTAGAACTTGAATACGATTTAAGTAAAGTATTATTCATAGCTACAGCTAATAATTTGCAGAATATTCAACCAGCATTAAGAGATAGACTTGAAATAATTGATTTGAGCGGCTATGCTGTTGAAGAAAAAGTTGAAATTGCTAAAAGACATTTGGTTCCAAAACAAAAAGATGCACATGGTTTGGCGAATGTATCTTTAAAAATAGCCGATAAGGTTTTAGAAAAAGTGATAGAAAGCTATACAAGAGAAAGTGGAGTGAGAGAATTAGATAGGCAGATTGCTAGCATTATGCGTTATCAAGCCAAAGAAATGGTTTTGAAAGAAAAAATTAAATCACCACTTACTGTTCAAGATGTTGAAAAAATTCTCGGTTCTCCAAGATATAGCAATGATATTTATAAAACAGTGAACATGCCAGGTGTTACTGTTGGTTTAGCTTGGACTTATGTTGGTGGCGATATTTTATTTATAGAAACCGTTTTAAGCGATACAGGTAAAGGAGATATGCATTTAACGGGTAATTTAGGAAATGTAATGAAAGAAAGTGCTGCCACTGCATTAACATATTTAAAGTCGAATGCCAAAAAATGGGGTATTGATGCAGAAATGTTCAGTAAAAAATCAATACATGTACACGTTCCTGAAGGAGCAACACCAAAAGATGGCCCTAGTGCAGGTATAACAATGCTTACTTCTTTAGCTTCTGCATTTACCGGTAGAAAAGTAAAATCATACTTAGCAATGACAGGAGAAATTACGCTAAGAGGACAGGTTTTACCAGTTGGAGGAATTAAAGAAAAAGTATTAGCAGCAAAAAGAGCAGGCTTGAAAGAAATTATTATGTGTTGGCAAAATGAGAAAGATGTTCAAGAAATAGATAGCACATTTATATCGGGTGTACAATTTCATTATGTAAAAAACATGCAGCAAGTACTTGATATTGCACTTGTATAATTAATGTTTAAACTTTTTTTTAGAAACTAGTCAACCAAATTTGCAATTCATACGTTTATACTATAGAATTTCATGTTGGTTGTTTTAAGGGTTAAGTTCCCCCATTTCGATGGGGGATTTTTTTTAGTAATAAGTCAATAAAATCCAATTAAAATACTTCTTGTATAAAATTCAGATAAACAATTACTTTCGCAAAAAACCTTTTGTGGCATTACCTTCTGTAGCAGTTGTTATTTTAAATTATAATGGAGAACAATATTTAAAGCAGTTTTTACCAGCTGTTTTAGCTTCTACTTATTCAAATTTACAGGTAATTGTAGCAGATAATGGCTCAACTGACAATTCAATAAACGTATTAATACAAAACTTCCCTTCTGTTACAATTTTAAAAAACAATCAAAATTTAGGTTTTGCTGGTGGTTATAATTGGGCTTTAAAACAAGTAGAGTCAGATTATTATGTATTGTTAAATTCTGACGTACAAGTTGTAAAAAATTGGATTGAACCCATTATTGAATTGATGGAAAATGATGCATCCATTGCTGCTTGTCAACCCAAAATAAAATCTTTTCATCAACCAACCATGTTAGAATATGCCGGTGCTAGTGGCGGTTGGATTGATGCTTTTGGCTATCCATTTTCTAGAGGAAGGGTATTTGATATTGTAGAAGAAGATAAAAATCAATATGATACAATAGAACCCGTTTTTTGGGCTAGTGGAGCTGCCATGTTTATTCGTTCAAACATATTTCATGAAGCAGGCGGATTCGATGATTATTTTTTTGCTCATCAAGAAGAAATTGATTTATGTTGGCGAATACAATTATTGGGTTATCAAATAAAGGTTTGTCCATCTTCAGTTGTATTTCATGTAGGTGCAGGAACTTTACCAAGAGGAGGAAAGAAGGTATTCTTAAACTTTCGAAATAATTTATTGATGTTGGGCAAAAATTTACCTTGGAACGAAAAAATAATCAAGATACCATTCCGCTTTTTTTTAGATGCTATTTCAGCTTGGAAAGGTTTGCTTAATGGTGATATTTATTTTTTTACAGCAATCAGTAAAGCACATATTTCTGTAATTGGTTTATGGCTAAAAGGCTATCCTGCACATACTTTTAAAAACCTTCCTTTGAAGCAATTGCAGGGTGTATATAATGGTAGTGTAGTGTATCAACATTTTGTAAAACAAAAGCAATTTTATAGAGAATTGGGGATAAAAAAATAATCGAATAAAAATTATCTAATAGCATATTAAATATGCTTTTGCTCCCTTATTTTTGCAACGCAATAATAAAATTATGAGTAGTCCAGTACAAGAAAGCACAAATAAAGACTTTACTAAAAATTGGGTAAATTCTTCTCGTTTCTTATTTTATTTACAAGTATTTTGTATTCTTTCTTTCGTTTTAGGTGGTTGTTATAAATTGTACAAAAGCCGTTATAAAGGTAACCCTGAAATTGAGGTACAATCTAGCAGTAAATATGTACCTGAATATAAATAAAATTTCAAAAAAAATTTTGTAGAACGGATTAGAATTCTATATTTGCACTCCCAAAACAAAAATAGTTCTTACAAAAATGCGGAAGTAGCTCATTTGGTAGAGCACGACCTTGCCAAGGTCGGGGTGGCCGGTTCGAGCCCGGTCTTCCGCTCTGATGAAAATCCATCGGATTTGATGGATTTTTTTTTGGCAGCCTTGGTGGTGGAATTGGTAGACACGCAGGACTTAAAATCCTGTTCGACGCAACTCGAGTGCGGGTTCGATTCCCGCCTGAGGCACTGGTAATTAATCGAATAAAAAAGTCGCTTTTGCGGCTTTTTTTATTTCTATTCCTCAGAACTATCGTATCACAAAATATTTTAGCAGTGATTTAATTTTCAAAAAATCTCTAAAATAAGAATACAAACTATTTACAGCCTACAGCATTCATTGTTAGCTGTTGTTTTTATAGTAGGTTAATGCACCAGATGGACATTTATTGATTGTTTGCATTATTGCTTCTGTAGTCGCCGCTTCTGGCTGAATCCAAGGATGATCTTTTGGTTTAAAAACAGTTGGATTGTTTTTTACACAATTGCCAGAATGTATGCATTTGCTCGATTGCCACACAATGGTAATATCACCATTGCTATATTCTTTTTTAATGTTTGCTTTATCCATAATATAGGATTTTATTAATTTAAGACATCTCTAATTTCTGAAATCTTTTGAAAAATGCTGTTTGCAAAAGGACATAAAGGAATTATTTTCACCTGTTTTTCTCTAGCAAATTCCACTGCCTTCATTACCATTTGTTTACCAGCATTTTTACCTCTTAATACTTCATTCACTTCTGTGTGGTCAATTATAAATCGGCTTGTTCCAGCCCAAGTATACGTCATTTCTGCTGCTTGAATTCCATTTTCAAGTATATAGAACTTTCCTTTTTTGCCATTATCCTCTTGTAAAACTTCCATAAATTATACGGTTGTATTGATGGTAATTTGATTTTCAAGAATCTTAGAAACTGGACATTTTTGTGCTATTATCAGTAATCGTTGTTTAATTTCTTCATCTGAGAAATTAGGAAAAAATATGTCTCTTTTAATAATGGTGTGTAACGGATTTTGCTCTTGGTAAAAGTTAATAGCAACCTTTATTTCGGGAATATTCCATTGTTTTCTATTGATATACATGCGTAAAGTTGAAAGTGTACAACCTGCTAGTGAGGCCAACAAAGTGGTGTATGGATCAGGGCCTAGATCTCCACCTTCGATTTTTGTTGGTTCGTCCATAACTAGTACACCATTACGCCAATTTACTTCTACATAATATTTTTGTTCGCCAATAGTTGCAATAATATCATTTTCTAAAAGGTTGGTTTCCATATTTACTGTGTTATAATATGCAAGCTTCTACTCGAAGTTTAATTTAATCAATATCTATAAAGGTATTATTTTCTTTAAAATATTGAAAATTGTTTTAGTGGTATCCATTCGCTTTTTGATGGATAGAAAATTCGGATATTTTGTTTTTCTAAAAACACTCAACTATAGCAACATTATTTACAAAGCCATAGCTGAAGTATAGATAAAGCATGAATAATTTACTATTTTATCATTGTTAGTTTAATTGATTGATGCGTTTGTTTTACAAGGTAATTTTTATTCACTTTATCGTTAAATACCATTCGTTTTTCTGCCACTTTTTACTAGAACTCATAATTTTTTCCATTTTGCCAAAAAATTATCTTGTTTTTCATTTAAATCTTGCTACTTTGTAAAATATTTTAAAAAGTTGAAAATATAATTCCTGCATTAACATGCAATAATTATATTTGAACACGCAAAAAAATGCACGCCATGCCAAACAGTAAAAATGCTATCAATTTAATAGATAGTTTCGAGAAAATTCCTGTAAAAATATTTGCTACACCCAAAGAAGGGTCTGTATACGGTGCAAAGGAAATTGCACATTTAATTCAAGAAAAACAAGCCAGAAACGAAGATTGTGTTTTGGGCTTAGCTACAGGTTCTACACCTATTAGTTTATACGCTGAATTGGTAAGATTACACAGAGAAGAAGGTTTAAGTTTTAAAAATGTAATTACGTTTAACCTTGATGAATATTATCCGCTAGAAAGAGAAGCTTTGCAGAGCTATTGGAGTTTTATGCATCGTCATTTATTTAATCATATCGATATAAAACCAGAAAATATTCACATACCTAACGGATCGTTACCTAAAGAAGATATTAAAAAACATTGTTTAAAATACGATCAATTAATAGATGCTGTAGGCGGTATTGATTTACAAATTTTAGGTATTGGTAACAATGGTCATATTGGTTTTAATGAACCTGGTAGTAGTATTTTTTCAAAAACTAGATTGGTAACATTAGATAACTCTACCAGAATTGCTAATTCTAGAGACTTTCAAAACATTTCTCAAGTACCACGTTTGGCTGTAAGCATGGGAATTAGTACCATTTTAAAAGCAAAAAGGGTTTTATTATTAGGTTGGGGAAATAAAGCAGCCATTATTGCAAAATCTGTAGAGGGAAATGTAACGGAGCAAATTCCTGCAAGTATTTTACAGCAGCACAACGATTGTACTTTTATTGTAGACGAAATAGCAGCAGCAGAATTAACAAGAATCAAATCGCCTTGGTTAACGGGTGAATGTGAGTGGACAAATAAGATGATTAAAAGAGCTGTTATTAACATGGCTTTAAAGTTGAACAAACCTGTTTTGAGTTTAACGACACATGATTATAATGAAAACGGTTTAAGTGATTTATTGGTTGAAAAAGGTGATGCTTACGAAATAAATCTACAAGTATTTTACATGCTTAGAGATACCATTACTGGATGGCCAGGTGGAAAACCAAATGCTGTAATACCCAATCATCCTGAACGTAGTACACCACATCCTAAACGGTGTTTAATTTTTTCGCCACATCCTGATGATGATATAATAAGCATGGGTGGAACATTTATGCGTTTACATGACCAAGGACATGAGGTACATGTTGCTTATCAAACTAGTGGAAATATTGCTGTTACTGATGAATTTGTAACCCGTTTCTTGGATTTTGCAGTAGGTTTTGAACAAATGTTTGATATTGATAACCATAAAAGTTTAGAAGTTTTAAATGCTGCAAGAACGTATTTAGCAACTAAAAAAGTAAACCAAATAGATTCTGCTGAAATTAGAGCTATCAAGGGGTTGATACGTGTTTGTGAAGCGAAAGCAACTTGTAGATATGTGGGATTAACCGATGATAGAGCCCATTTTTTAAATCTTCCTTTTTATGAAACAGGTATGATTGAAAAGAAACCAATGGGAGAGGAAGACATTTTAATTACAATGGAATTGCTTCAAAAGCTACAACCTCATCAAATTTATTGTGCAGGTGATTTGGCCGATCCACATGGTACACACAAAGTTTGTTTAGATATTGTTTTTGAAAGTATGCGTAGATTAAAGGCAAGTGGTGAAAAGTGGGTTAAAGATTGTTGGGTTTGGTTATATAAAGGTGCATGGCAAGAATGGGATATGGATGAAATTGAAATGGCAATAGCAATGAGTCCAGATCAGGTAATGAAAAAGCGTTTTGGCATATTTATTCACCAATCACAAAAAGATATGGTTCCTTTTCAAGGTTCTGATTCTAGAGAATTTTGGCAAAGAGCCGAAGATAGAAATGCACACACAGCCAATTTATATGCTCAGCTTGGCTTAACAAAATATGCAGCAATAGAGGCTTTTGTTAGATGGCATTATTAAATTATAATCCTATGAAACGCAAAAAAGCTTACTGAAAAATCAGTAAGCTTTTTTATTTAAAAAATATCTAAGTATAAAATTTATTGAACATCAACCAAAGTAATATCAAAATATAAAGGAGAATTTGGCGGAATTTTTGTTCCCCCACCAATACAACCATAAGCATAAGCTGAAGGAATAACGAGTAAAATTCTTCCACCTTTTTTAATCAATGGTACTCCTATTTTCCACCCATCAATAATACCATTCATATAAAATGCTTTTTTACTTGGATCAGGCTCAGTTCTTGCATCAAACGTTTCAAACACTGTATTGTCCAACAATTTTCCAGTATAAGCAACATAAATTATTGAATTTTGACTTATGGGAAATCCAGAACCTGGATTGATAATTTGGTACATAAGCCCACTACTGTGTTCTATATAATTAATATTATTTGCTACACAAAAACTATCCATTATCTTCTTTTCGGTTGCAGGTGCGACGGACTGGCAACCTGTATTTTGTTTAGCACAACTACTAACAGCTATAATTCCTAGAAAAATACTTACAATCCAACTAATTTTTTTCATCTATACTTTTGTTTATTTTATGACCTACAAATTTGCATTATTGCTGCTTATCAAACTTTTTCTTTTTCGCTAACAACTCTAAATATTGTTGTTCTGCCATGTCCCATTTATAGTTTTTATACAACCATCCCATAAAAACGACAATACCCACAAGTGCCATAAGAAAAACCAGTGCACTTAATTTTGTATTAACAACCATATTGGCACGTTGGTACCATCCTGATGCAATAATGATGATAATTGCCAAACTTATACCCAAACCAACAGATAAACCTTTTACATATTGTTTAAAGCTTTTCTTCTCTTTTAATCTGTTTTCTTGCCAATAAAGTATAAATTTTTCCTCTTTTTCTAATAACATGCTGTAAAGTTAATAGCTACTTGGTTTAAAAATTAAGTTTATTAAAACTTAAAACACATATTTATATTTCGGCAATAATTGTTCGCTATATTTGAATAACCAAACCTAATATCCATGCGGCTAATCAAAAAAAAAGGAATTATAATTTTCTGGCTTTTTTTAGTAGCTGATTGCTTTTTTATTTTTTTAAATCAATTGTCGATTGCCAATATTTTTAAAGCATTATTGGTTCCTGTATTAATCGCTTATTTATTATTAAATGCAAGAAAAGGGGTGCATTTAGTTTCAAAAATCTATTTTATTACTGGTTTGTTCTTTGCTTGGTTAGGCGATTTATTTTTAATTAAAAATAATGATACATTCTTTTTAATAGGCATGTGTTCTTTTTTGTTAACCCATATTATTTATGCGATATCGTTTTACAATATTCGTCCTATTAGTTTTTCTAAATCTTACCAATCATTAATTGCTGCTTTATTTATGATTGGAATAAGTATTCCATTTTATTTGTTACTAGAAGGATATTTAGGAGCTTTTAAACTACCTATCATCGTTTATATGATTGCCATTAGTACAATGGTAATTTTAGCAACCAATATTTTACAAAGCGTTACCAAAAGAAGTTTGGCTGTAAACTTTTTTATACCTGGTGCTATTTTGTTTGTACTTTCTGATGCTATACTTGCCGTAAACAAATTTTATTTGATGGAATCGTTTTTAAACGTAGTTGTAATTTTAAGTTATGGCTATGCTCAAGCGCTAATTGCAGAAGGGTTTTGCAAAATCTTAAAATCTTAGATTGTCCATTCTACAATTTCTTTAGCCCACTCATTTCTAAAAGGTGTGGTAACTCGAATATAATTATCGGTGTAACCTTCCATCATTCCATTTTTCTCAAAACCCTCAAATAACACTTTTCTAGTTTGACCAATATGTTGTTGGGTAAAAAATTGCAGTTTTAAAAAGCTTAAGTTTCTCAATACTTTATTCCGTTCGTTTCTAATCGATATTGGCACTATTGGTTTAATATCTAAAGCAGCTGTATTTGCTCGTTCAGAATAGGTGAATACGTGTAAATACGAAACATCTAAAGAATGTAAAAAATCAAAAGTTTCTTTAAATGCTTCTTCTGTTTCTCCCGGAAATCCAACAATTACATCTACACCAATTGAACAATGAGGCATAAATTGTTTGATTAAAGCTACACGTTCAGCATATAATTCTCTCTTATATCTACGTTTCATTAATCCCAAAATGGTATTACTTCCACTTTGTAAAGGAATATGAAAGTGAGGCATAAATCGTTTGCTATTGGCTACAAACTCAATAATATCGTTGGTTAATAAATTCGGTTCTATCGATGAAATACGATAGCGTTCAATTCCTTCAACAGCGTCTAATGCCTGAATGAGTGCGTAAAAGTTTTCGACATGTTTTTTATTTCCATCTGAGCCTTTACCAAAATCGCCTAAGTTTATTCCTGTTAACACAATTTCTTTTACACCATTGGCAGCCAATTGCTTTGCATTGTTTACCACATTTTCAATACTATCGCTTCTGCTTTTTCCTCTAGCCATTGGTATAGTACAAAACGAACAATTATAATCGCAGCCATCTTGTACTTTTAAAAAGGTTCTTGTTCTATCATTTATAGAAAAAGAAGTAGTAAAACCGGTTACATCTTCAATATCACAACTACAAATTTTTGTACTATCGCCTTTTGTAAATTCAGACAAATGCTGTACAATATTAAATTTTTCAGCAGCACCTAATACCAAATCTACACCAGGAATTTCTGCAATTTCTTTTGGTTTTAATTGTGCATAACAACCAGTAATTACTACGGTGCTATCAGGAGATTTTCGCTGAATTTTACGTACAATACTTCTACATTCTTTATCGGCATTATCGGTAACAGAACAAGTATTAATTACATATACATCAGCCACATCATCAAACGATTTTTTTTCAAATCCTTCATTTTCTAATAATCTTGATAGGGTGGAAGTTTCTGAAAAATTAAGTTTACAACCCAATGTGTGAAAAGCTACAGAACGTTGTTTTTGCATATTGCAAAAGTAGCAGTTTGCATGTACAAAAGAAAATGTTGTGCTTGCGGCCATAAATGTTATTTAACATAGATTTTGGCATTTTTACAATTTGTAGTAAAATTTATTAATCACATATATCTATTTTCATTTTACAAATTTGATTTCATGCGTTATTATTTGATTCTTTTTTTTAGTTTACTCGGTTCTTCATCATTTGCTCAGATAGTGGTGATTGAAGCAGAAAAATTGAGTAATAAAACCATTTTATGGGCAGAAAATACGCAGCATTGTGAAGTTTCGATACAATTAGAGCTAGATTTAAAAAATATGGAGGCAGATGTTGATAGTAAAGTTTTAATTATTCCTCCATTAGCTAAAAAATATAAGTTGGTTGAAATACAGCGGAAAGATGAGGGAAAATATGGTTATTCCTATAAATACATATCTACTTTAGGCAATGTAACTATTCAAAAACCAGATGAATATGTATACGATTTGCCATTTGAAAAGAATAAACAATTTACCGTTGGTCAGGGTTATTTAGGCAATTTTTCTCACCAAAACGAATATGCTTTAGACTTCGATATGCCTTTAAAAACCACTATTGTAGCTGCAAGAGAAGGAACAGTTGTGTCTGTGGTACAACATTTTACAGAGAGTTGCTTGCAAGAATCATGTAAACAAGCTGGAAATAGAATTCTTATTGCTCATGCAGATGGAAGCTTTGCCAGTTATGTGCATCTTTTTGTAAATGGATCTTTGGTAAAAGTAGGAGATAAGGTTAAAAAAGGGCAAGCAATTGGATTGAGTGGAAATACAGGTTATGCATCAGGACCACACCTACACTTTAGTTGTTTTTTACCCCGATTTAAGGATAAAGAAAGTTTTAAAACTAAGTTTAAAATAAATGATGGTTCTTCTATTGTTTTTTTAGAAGAAAAGAAAACATATTTGAAGTTGTATGAATAATAAAAAAACAGGAGCGTTTATTAATCAAAATAACTACTGATGCTTCATTTTATTCAATGCTTCTTTTGATGGAACTAATTCTGTCTCCGTAAATTGTTTACCACTTTTTTTCCAAAGCATCAAAGTTGTAAATGTTTGGTTACTTTTTTTAGGTAAAACATTGGCTGCTACGTTTAAAACTGCACTTTCAAGGCTTTGTGGATGCAAACCTTTTGCAAACTGAATTTCATTTTTTTGCCATCCATCAACCGATACCAATGCCAATTGATATTCTCCATTATCAATAACCGTTACAGGATAATTTTTAACAGTAAAGCTTCTCGATTTTATGTTTGCTTTTAGTTTGGGTAATGCATAATGTCCCAATCTAATTGCTACAGTATCACTGCTTCCATTTGTGCATTTATCTACTCTTAATATTCCGTTTTCCAATGGCATATCGGCTAGCTGAAAGCTAATAGAAGAATCTGTTTCTAAAACTACGTTTCTGTAGTAAACTCCATTGGCAAATTGTTTAAAACTGTACAAACGAAATGGCTCCCATTGTTGCTTTTTATTTTTCACAACATAATTCATGGCTACAGTTCCATTGCTACTATCTGCTTGCCAAGGAAAAACGCTATTGTAGGCTAAACGATTGTAGTTTTCGCTGCTTCTAAATGGTTCATTTGCACCAATCGCTTTCACTTTACACCAAGCTCGTATTTCTGAAGCTCCAATATTGGGATAATTGGTAATTAAAATATTAGAAGAATCTTGCAATTTGTTATACACTTTTCCTTTCTGTAATTGCTTTTCCCAAGCACCATTGTTTTCTTTAGCCGTCCAAAATGGATTGTCATCAGGTATAAACAAAGCAAAAAAGGCTTTGCCCATCCAATAAACACTACCTCTACAACTATAAGGCTGAACCGCTGGCTCAAAAGCACCATAAAAGCCAAGAGTGGGTACAACATCTTCTAAAAAATTTGGATGCTGCAAAAATTGTAAAAGTACGCTTGAAGCAATTCTACGCATCCATCCATAATTAATGTTTTTATCATTTTCTAAACCTGTAAATGCAAAAGGTACAATCGATGCAATTCTATAGCTAATGCTTCTTCCCCACATAATCATTGTTCCATCTTTACCAAACATGTAAGGATAATTATTTTTTACATCACTAAAGTTGTGCATAAATTTAGCTGCATAATCTGGATAATATTTTTTTCCAAAAAAATCTGCCCAAAGTGGAGCATACATCTGAAATGCCCACATGCTGTAGTAATCGTAAGCAGGAGCATCGTTGTACCAGCCACTTCCATGATAGTGTTGCAACGATTTGTTTAAATATTCAATCAATAATTTTTCATTAACTGCGTAACCTTTATCTTTTAAAAAACTTAGTATAAATATGTTGAAAAACTTCCAGTTACTAGCAACTGTTGGGCCATCACCATAACTAAGCATTAAAGTTGCTAAAGCATTTTTTTGTGATAGTGTTAAAGGATTCCATAAAACTTCTGGAATGGCAAATAGAGATAAAGACAAGGCACCCAATTCTACTAAATTTTGACTTGGCCCACCATTTTTACTTCTCGGTTTTATATATAATTTGCTTGTGCTATCTGTAAGTTTTACAATATTGTAACGATAATAATCTGCTACTTTTATTCCATTAATTTCTAAGCTAGGATTGTCTTTTAATAATGGTGCTGCAATAAATAATGTTCTACATAAACCTTCTAACTTCTCTGTAGGAATTTGGTTTTCGTTTCTTGGGTAACTTTTTCCTGCTTGCTTGGGAAACTTCATAGGATCATCCAAACTATGAATGTAGCTAAAAGCTCCTTTAAGTAAATAAAGTGCCGCATCTTTCCAATGTTGTTTGGTCATTCCAGTTTTTGGACTCAGTTGATAATTGGGATTTTTTAATTCAAATATTGAATGGGAATGTGTTGTAAGTTGTGCTTTTGTGTGAACAACTATGAACGAAAAAAGACCACAAAAAACCACAGTAAGGTTGTTGAATTGCAAATGTTTTGTTTTCATTCGATACAGATTTTATCTTTTCTTTTCTGCGAAACGATACATTTCACAAGCGGCTAATAAAAATGCACCCACACCAAAATTTGCAGTTGCATTTTTATCTACAATTTGCCCAGGAATAGCTCTTTCACCAATCGGTTGTACATATCCAATTTTACCAGAGGGTTGTAAGGCAATTTTAGTTAAGTAATCCCAACTTTTCGAAACAATTGGTTCAAACTCTTTTTTACTTAAAATTCCATTATTCATTCCCCATAAGTAAGCATACGTAAAAAATGCGGTTCCACTTGTTTCATATCCAGGTGCATGAGCTGTATCTGCAATACTTCTAGTCCAATATCCTTCTGCTTGTTGGTATTTTTTTAAGCTATATGCCATACCTTTAAATTTGCTGATGTATTCGTTTATATGTACATCATCTTTAGGCAATTCTTGTAATACTTTGGCTAAAGCGGCAAAAACCCATCCATTTCCTCTTGCCCAAAAATCTTTTTTACCCGTAGTTGTTTTATGTTTTGGATAAATATACTTGGCATCTCGATAATAAATTTGTTCTGTAGAATCGTACATAATGCTATTGGCATAAGAATAATATTCGTACAATTTGTCTAAATACATTTTATTACCAGTAAGATGATACATTTTCACCATTACAGGCATTACCATATACAATCCATCAGCCCACCACCAATAATCATTTTTTGAAGTACTTATTTGATAGTTCATTACTTCTTTAGCTCTTTCAACTTGAATAGCTGCTGAATCTATTCTGTACAAATCGATATATACTTGAAAACAAGTTTGCCAATCACCAAACAAAACAAACTCTGGTTTTTCGCCATAACTGTATTTCCAACTGTCTTTATTGGTAGCTGTTGCACCCATCCATTGATTGTATTTTGCCCAATCTTCTGAGTATTGTTTATAGCTATTGTTTTGAGTAAGTTTATATACTTCTATGTTGGCTGTATGATAAGTTGCATGATCCCAAAATGCTCTTACGTTTGTTGGAGTATTTTGTTGCCAATATTGATTTACTGTGTTTATAATTTGAAGAATATTACTTGGAGATTGTTGTATTACTTTTTGTGGATGCTTTGTAGAATTGCAAGCACAAAGTATAATCACTAATAGAATGATGGTGTTTGCAAATCGTTTGTTATAGATATATTTCATGACATTATCGTTGTACAAATCAGTTGAATCGAAAGGTTGATTTTCAGAAATAGTACTTTAAAAATACTGTTGGATCAGAATTAAAACAAGTACCAATAACGTTTCAAAAACGAATAAAAAGAAGAATAAGTGTGAATAATACATTTAAAATAAATCCCAAAATAAAAAAGCCAATGGCTTTTTTATTTTTATTTCTCGACTGTTAAAATAATCCGAATAACTGACTATCTATTTTACTAATGATATCTCCGTAATGTTCTTCGTTTTCAGCAAATTTATTTTTATCGCAATCAATCACCAATAAAGGACCTTCTTTGTATCCATCAATAAACTTGTTGTAGTATTCATTTAGTTTTTTTAAATAATCTAAACGAATATTTTCTTCATATTCTCTACCTCTTTTTTGTATTTGAGCCACTAATGTTGGAACCGATGCTTTTAAATAAATGAGTAAATCTGGTGGTTCTACCATTGATTTTAGGGTTTGAAAAAAGTCGTAATAATTTTCAAAATCTCTTTTACTCATTAAGCCCATATCATGCAAATTGGGAGCAAAAATATTTGCATCTTCATAAATGGTTCTATCTTGAATAACCGTTTCAGTTCCTCTTTGAATTTCTAGTAATTGGTTTAATCGGCTATTTAAAAAATATATTTGAAGATTAAAACTCCAACGAGGCATATCTTCATAAAAATCCATTAAATAGGGGTTATGATCTACGTCTTCAAATTGAGGTATCCATTTGTAATGTTTACTCAACATTTCTGTTAAAGTAGTTTTTCCTGCTCCAATATTTCCTGCAATTGCTACGTGTTTTGGTTTTTTTGTTTTTGCCATGCCGCTTAATCCTTCTTTTTAGAAAAATATTTTATGTGAGAAACGAGGTTGAAAATTGAAAATAAGTAATTAGAAAGAATTACTGTAATTAATTTCTAAAAACTATTTAAACTTATTTGATTCATGAAAAATTAGGTATAGTTCATGCCAATAGCTGTTCTAACATCTTGTAATGTAGCTTTTGCACTTACTCTAGCTTTTGCAGCACCTTGTTCTATAATTGAATGTAATAATTGTTTATTATGTTGAATTTCAGCAGCTTTTTCTCTAATTGGTGCAATAAATTGTACCATATCTTCTGCCAATTGCTTTTTCATATCGCCATACCTAATGATACAATTGCCTGAGCTACTTGCATTAAAATCGTGGTTAAATTTTTCGTATGTATCTGGTTTGCTAACCAATTGCATCAATGTAAACAAGTTTTCGATATAATCTGGCTTTATACTATTTATTTCTGTTGGCCCTTGATCGGTTTTTGCTTTCATAATTTTTTTACGAAGCAATTCATCTGAATCGGCTAAGTACAAGGTATTCATTTGGTTTTCGCTTTTGCTCATTTTACCATTACCATCTAAACTTAAAATTTTTACCAATTCTCCACCATAATTAAAAGCTTGTGGTTCTGGCAAAACATTTCCATATCTATGGTTAAAACGCTGAGCAAAATTTCTTGCCATTTCTAAATGTTGTTCTTGATCTTTTCCAACAGGTACTTTTACAGCTTTATGAATAAGAATATCAGCAGCTTGTAACACAGGATAAGTTAGCAAACCTGCATTTACATTATCTGGATTTAATCGAACCTTTTCTTTAAAAGTAACGGTTTTTTCTAGCTCACCTTTATAAGCCAACATATTTAAATACAAATACAATTCTGCAATTTCAGGAACATCACTTTGTACATATAAAGCCACTTTGTTTGGATCTAAACCACAAGCAACATTTTCAGCAATTACACGATGTACCGATTCTTTTAATTCTTTCGTATCAGGATGTGTAGTTAAACTATGCCAATTGGCTACAAAAAAATAACAATCATATTCATCTTGCATACGTACATAGTTACGCATGGCTCCAAAATAATTTCCTAAATGTAAAAATCCTGTTGGGCGTATGCCACTTAAAACAACCTCTTTTTTCATAACACAGCGAAGATAATAGAACTTGTAAGTTTTTATAAATGAAATTGAAAGCTTTTCATTAGTTTATCTCCATTCGATAAAATTTGGTTCTTGAAAGTTAAAATAAGTTATTGTTTTAAAAGTTCTATTTGCAATTCTTCCCAAGGTGTAGAACCATCTTTTTCTCGTTTAAAAACATGTTTTTTACTTTCTTGAATAATAATTTCTGCCGTTGTGTAAACGATACAATTTTCCATTAAATGCCCACCAATTGTTTTACCAGTGCTATCGCTAACAGCAATGTGTAAGTGGCTGCCATTTTCAGAAACTGTACCTGAAAGTGCTACAATTTCAAAATGTCCACTATCAGAAAAACCTTTGTTTTGATTGGCAAATCGAATTTGATAGCGGGTTAAGCTACCTACACAAGTTGCTATCCATCCTGCTTTTATGTGATTTTTTTCAACGAATGATTGTATTTCTTTTTTTACATCTTTACCTGGTAATAATCGAATAGCATGTGTAGTAGTTTGTTCCATTGTTTTCTTATTTTGCCAACAACTTGTTAATAGTAAGGGTAATAGTATGATCAATGTAAGGTTTTGTAAACTTTTTCGTAATTGCATGTATAAAACTTTATCTGTAAACAATTGTTGAATAAAATTAGATGATTGATTTTCATGAAAAGATAAGGTTGTTTTATAAAATCATTTGAAATAAACAGAAGCATATGCAAAAATTATTGTGTAGCACAATTCTAGCCATTGTAAGTCTAGTTTCTTGTGCACAACAACCAACAAAGAAAAATATGAACGAAACAACAAAAAGTGATATGAAAACAGAAATAGCTTATTTTGGTGAAGGATGTTTTTGGTGTACAGAAGCATTTTTTCAACGTATTGAAGGTGTAATTAGTGTTCAAAGTGGTTATGGTGGTGGACATGTTGTGAACCCTACTTATGAACAAATTTGTGATAAAACAACTGGTCATGCAGAAATTACCAAGATTGAATATGATCCCACAAAAGTGAGTTTTGATGAACTATTAGAAGTATTTTGGAAAACACACGACCCTACAACATTAAACAAACAAGGAAACGATGTTGGTCCACAATATAGAAGTGTAATTTTTTACTTAAATGAAGAACAAAAACAAAAAGCAGAACATTACAAAGCGGAGTTAGATAAAAGCAAAGCTTTTGAGAAACCCATTGTTACAGCAATAGAACCTTTTAAAAATTATTATCCTGCAGAAGCTTATCATCAAAACTATTACAACGATAATCCAACACAAGGATATTGCTATTTTGTAATAAGACCCAAAATAGAAAAACTAGAAAAAGTTTTTAAAAACAAACTCAAGAAAACGAACTAAATAAAAAAAGCGGCTTCACAATTTCTGTGGCCGCTTTTTTTATAAAATGTAGATTTTATTTTCGATTCATCCACCATCCAAGCCAAATTCCACATAAACTCCAAGAAACAGCCGTATCTAATAAATACATTCTTATATCTGCCCATTCGTACCAAATATGATTGGTATAAGGAACATTGATATAAGCAATAATACCAGTAAGAATTGTGGCAAAAAAAGTAGTAAAAAAGCTGTTGGTTTTAAATTGAGAAATAATCCAACAAAGTAGGCTTACCATAAAAATGTCCACGATAAATCCCCTAGCAATATTTAACCCCATATTCATGGTTTGAGCCTTGTGGTAATGAATTTGAACCCAAGGTTTATTCATACTACTTTCCATTAATTTATTCTGTTCTTCTCCACTTGCACCAGCAGGAAGGTTGGGTAGAAAATAACTACCAGTTTCAGAAAATTGTGTGTTTAAATACGCCAAAATACTATCTTGTTTTGGTGTATAATTCTGAGCAGAACGATGCAGGTCTAAGGCTGTCCAAGAAAGTGTTTGCCAAATAAATATAAGTAAGCCTCCAACAAGACTGCCTACAATAATTTTTTTCATACTACAAGTTTTGGTTGAGTTTTAAAGATACTCAACTTTGTAGTTTTGTGCAATTTTGTGTAATAATAATAAAATAAAAACTAAACAAATTACTAAGGAATTAGCCAGTGTAAATGACTGTTAGATTGTATACTGATAAAATAAAAAGATTGTTTATTCAACTTCTGCTAAACTCACCTGAAGATTCGTTTGTTCAGTTTCTGCAACTTCTTCATTTGGTTTTTGTACAGCTTTCTTCTCTCTTTTTTCATAAAAAATTGCCAACACAATAACTGCAATTAATTGTAGTATTGGTGAAAATAAAGAAGCTTCAAAGCCAAAATCGCCACCTGTAATTAAATCTGGTCCATACAAAATGTGTTTCAAAATACCCATATCTTTTTGCGTTCCACTCACAGGAAATCCTAAAATTGGCCCTTGAAAAAAATTCCATGCAAAATGTAAAAAAACACCAAACCATAAGTTTTTGGTATACATATAATTTATACCCAATAATAACCCTGCAATAAAAATGTTTACTAAAGCTAAAGGTGTAATTTCTGGATTGCCTAAGTGTAACATAGAAAATGCAAAAGAAGAAATGAGCAATGCATACCTGTGACGCATACTTTGCATTAAGTTATTTAATACATATCCTCGAATCATCAATTCTTCTACCATGGCCACAGTTAAATACAACAAAAAAGATAAAGCAACATTGCCAATTCTAATATCAACTTCTGAAATAACAACTTGATTACCAATTACCAGAAGAGCCGTACCTACCAATAAAACGATAACTGCAACTGCAAAACCTACTAATGCATCAATGCTGTAATTTTTCCACTGTAATCCTAAAGAAAAAACGGTGTCTCTATCAATTTTTGTTCTAAAAAACCAAATACAAACCAAAATGCCAATTTGGTTAATACAATAGCTCATAAAAAGATAAGGAAGCGTTACTGCATTGCTGTTTATAGTTCCAAAATATCCTTTGAAAATGAGCGTTTCAATTAATGATGTGATAATGCCACTAACCAAAGCTGAAATGAAGAAAAACAATAACGCTCTTAACCAACCTTGTTTAATTAGTAAATTTTTATCCATACCTTTTTATAATATTGTTGCAAAATAGGCTATATGGTACAAGATTACAAGTTTACTGTTACAGAAAAATTTTTGCAATATGTTCAAATAGATACACAAAGCGATCCTGAAAGCAACACTTCGCCTTCAACTGCTAAACAAAAAAACTTATCTATCGTACTAGCAAATCAATTGATTCAAATGGGAGCCAAAGATGTGTATACTGATCAATTTGGGTATGTGTATGCAACCATTCCTTCAAATGCTTCCAAAAAAGTTCCTGTAGTATGTTTTTGTAGTCATATCGATACAGCACCTGATTGTAGTGGAACAGATGTAAAACCAATTGTGCACCATAACTATAATGGTGAACCCATTATTTTACCAGACGATTCTAGTCAAATAATTACCATTGATCAATATCCTTATTTAAAAAATCATATAGGAAATTCCATTATCACAGCTAGTGGAAAAACCTTATTAGGTGCAGATGACAAAAGTGGTGTTGCCATAATTATGGATATGGCTAATTTTTTATTAACGCATCCTGAAATTATTCATGGAACTATTAAAATATTATTTACACCTGATGAAGAAGTAGGAGCAGGAACTGCAAAACTAGATTTACAAAGACTAAAAGCAGATGTGGCTTATACATTAGATGGTGGAGAAATAGGAACGATGGAAGATGAAACATTTAGTGCAGATGGTGTAACGATTATAATTAAAGGAATTATTGCTCACCCAGGTAATGGAAAAGGAAAACTTGTAAATGCCATTAAAATTATTAGTGAAATCATCAATACTTTGCCTAAACATGAAAAAAGCCCAGAAACCACAGAAAAAAGAGAAGGATTTATTCATCCAATCGATATACAAGGTTTAGCTGAAGAAGCATCTGCAAAATTTTTGATTCGAGATTTTGAAACAGAAAATTTATTGGTACTTGAAAATCTATTGAAACAAATTGCTACTGATGTTGTAAGAAAGTATCCTGGAGCAGAAATGGAATTTATAGTTACAGAACAATATAGAAATATGAAGGAAGTTTTGCAGCATCACCCACATATTGTTGCATATGCAGAAGAAGCCTATAAAAGAATTGGGTTAAACGTTGTGAAAGAACCCATTCGTGGTGGAACAGATGGAAGTAGACTTAGTTTTATGGGTTTACCTTGTCCAAATTTATTTACAGGAATGCAAGCAATTCACAGCAAACATGAATGGATTGGTGTAAAAGACATGGAAAAAGCCGTAGAAATGCTGGTTACATTGGTGCAAGTTTGGGAAGAAAAATCGGTGTAAAACTACTTGCTTTTGTTTCGTTTTTAAATAATAATATTGCCTGCCAAAACATATATATGTACAATAGTTTAGCTGTTTTTTGTGGAAGTAAATTAGGTAAAAATCCAAACTATGAAGCCGATGCAAAAGCATTGGGAAAATGGATGGCAACACACAACATAACTTTAATTTACGGTGGTGGAAGTGTGGGCATAATGGGTGCAATTGCCAATAGTGTTATGGATAATGGGGGAGAAGTGAAAGGCGTAATTCCGAAAGTTTTATTAGAATGGGAACAAGAACATAACAATATTTCTGAGTTACATGTTGTTGAAGACATGCATATTCGGAAAAAAATGATGTATGAAATGTGTGATGCTGCAGTTATTTTGCCAGGTGGCCATGGAACTTTAGACGAACTTTTTGAAATGCTTACGTGGAACACCCTTAAAATTCATAGCAAAAAAATTTTTTTATTAAACACAGATGGTTATTACCAACATTTGATTGCACATATTGAACACATGACCAAGGAAGGTTTTTTGTATGAAAATTGGAGAGAACGTTTAATTGTGGCAGATTCAGTTGAATTTATTTTCGACTTTTTGGACGGAGATAAAAATTGAATCCAGCTCTAATTACTGGAACTTTTACTGTAGAATTTCCATTTACAGAATTTTGAACATAAGGCGAGTTTGGACTATTTGATAAATCGAAAAGAATTGCTGTATAAAACGATGATTCTCCAATAAATCGTTTACCGTAGCCAATACCAACCAAAGTACTAAAAGCATTTTGTTTAATTCGATAGGTTACCGGATCGCCTTCTATGTTTAATTTGGTATTTATACGATTGTATTCAGGAAGAGCTTGGATAAAAAAATCGCTAATGGGATAAATTCTCACAAAAGTTCCACCACCGTAGTTGAAACTTTTTTGTTTACTAATGTTTGCTTCATTAAAAGTAAAATAGTTGATATTAATAGAAACCCCCACATCTAACCATTTAGCTAATGAATACCCAATCTCAGGATTTAAACCCAAACTAAACGAACTAAAGTCTTGACCACCACCAAAACCCAAATTAAGTCCACTTCCTAAAAACAGTTTATTTGGGTTAAAACCAACAAGTTCTTTATCTACATTTTCTTCCTCTGCCCGTTCTTTCGAAGTTTTTCTTCTTTCTTGTGCGTTTAGTCCGCTAATAACCATACACGCTACCAATATTAACAAAACATTTTTCTTCATATTTCACCATTTAAGGAACGCTAAAATAGATAAATGAATGGACAAATATTGTTAATCTGTTGTAAAGCATCATTTTTCAATAACTGAATCATTTTATTCCTTAAAAATATTTCTTCATTTCGTTAAATTGTAAAAAATGATATTTTAAGTTACAAGCGGGTAATTCGTTTATTTTTCAAAATGTATCATATATTTTTATTATTTTTTTGATTTCATATGAGCATAAAAATCTCCTTTTAAACAAATGAAACAAATTAAAAATTTCACTATTTGAATAACTAAAAAAAAACTATTTTTTTTCTTTTTCCAGTATTACAAAACCACTACTTTAGATACTATTATTTGATAAATACTAAATTGTAATCGTTTTCGTTATACAATTCTATTATTTTCTGTTAAATAAATTTATTTTTTTAGAAATCATTTAATCACATAAGTTTGCAAAACTAACAAACGTTTGTTTATGTCATACCCAATAATTCAACTTACAAGTAGCCAATTATTAAAACTTGGCTTGTCAGAAACAGTTCAAATTCATTATCAATTAACGCCACAAGAATTAACAGAACAAACTATTCTACGTGGTCAAGGTGTTTTGAACAATACAGGAGCATTGTGTATCAACACTGGAGAATTCACAGGTCGTAGTCCTCAAGATAAGTTTATTGTGAAAGATGCTATTACAGCAAACACCGTTTATTGGAATAATTTTAATATTCCTATCGATGAAATGTATTTTCACCAGCTGAAGAAAAAAATGTTGGATTATTTAGGAAAAAAAGACGAATTATGGATTAGAGATGCTTATGCTTGTGCAGATTCGAATTATCGCCTAAACATTAGAGTTGTAAACGAAAATGCTTGGAGCAATTTGTTTGCACACAATATGTTTTTACGCCCAACAGAAGAAGAACTAGAACATTTTGAACCAGATTGGCATATTATTCAAGCACCTAGTTTTTTAGCCGATCCAACTGTTGATGGAACAAGACAACACAATTTTGCAATTGTGTCTTTTACCCACAAAACCATTTTAATTGGAGGAACAGGTTATACAGGTGAAATGAAGAAAGGCATTTTTACCATCTTAAACTTTTTATTACCACATGACCATAATGTGTTAAGTATGCACTGTAGTGCTAATATGGGCAGTGATAATGATGTAGCTATCTTTTTTGGATTGAGTGGAACTGGTAAAACAACTTTAAGTGCCGATGCAAATAGAAAATTAATTGGTGATGATGAACATGGTTGGACAAACAACAGCGTTTTTAACTTCGAAGGTGGTTGTTATGCTAAAACAATTGATTTAAGTGAGGAAAAAGAACCCGAAATTTTTCATGCTATTCAACACGGAGCACTGTTAGAAAATGTTGGCTTTTTTAACGATAGCAACGAAATAGATTTTTCTTATAAAGGCATTACCGAAAATACAAGAGTTAGCTATCCTTTACATTACATTTCTAATGCTTTAGAACCAAGTATTGGTGGCTTGCCAAAAAATATTTTCTTTCTTACTTGTGATGCTTATGGTGTTTTACCACCAATAAGTAAGCTTACTACAGGTCAAGCTATGTATCAATTTATAAGTGGTTATACTGCTAAAGTTGCTGGTACAGAAGCTGGTGTTACAGAGCCAAAAAGTACTTTTAGTGCATGTTTTGGAGCACCATTTTTACCATTACATCCTGGCTTTTACGCTAAAATATTAGGAGAAAAAATGAAAGAGCACAATGTAAATGTTTGGATGATTAATACAGGATGGAGTGGCGGTTGCTACGGTGTTGGAAAACGTATTCAATTGAAATACACTAGGGCAATGATTACGGCTGCGTTAAACGGAGAATTAGAAGATGTAACGTATGAAATGCATCCGGTTTTTGGTGTACAAATGCCTAAATTCTGTCCAAAAGTTCCAAAAGAAATGTTGAATCCAAGATATACTTGGGCAGATAGAACAGCTTATGATGTTGCTGCTCAAAAACTAGCTGAAGAGTTTGTAAATAACTTTAAAAAATATGCTGATGGTGTAAGCGATGAAATTATTGCTGCTGCTCCAAAAGTTTAAATTTGGTTTTATAGTTGTGCCTCTAATTGGTTGCTTTGCTTGTTGAAAACGCCCCGTTAATTTTTACGGGGCGTTTATTTTTCTATGTTTTTGTAATAATGCCTATGTTCTAATGGCGTTTTTTGAGTAATGTTTTTAAAATGTCTATTAAAATTAGAGAAGTTGTTATAACCACTTTCAAAACAAATATCAGCAATGCTTTTTTCTGTTTCTGCCAATAATTTACAGGCATGACCAATTCGTACTTCAATTAAAAACTTAGAAAAGGTTTTCTTTATTCTCGATTTAAAATATCGGCAAAAAGATTGTGGACTTACATGCACCAATTTAGCTACTTGTTCTAACGTTATTTCTCTTGAAAAATTTTCTAAAACATATTGATAAATCAAGTTTAATCTATCGGCTTCTTTTGGGTTAAAATGAAATTCTAACCCCTTGCTACATACAGGTTTTGTTTCTTTAGATACAGCAATGGTGTGTAGTATTTGTAGTAATAGAATTACACGTTCACTATTTTTAGCTGCCATTAGTTGCTGCATCATTTCTGCCACTATTTTTCTCGTATTGTTTTTAATTCTAACAGCTTGTTGTGCTTTATCTAAAAGCTTAAGAAGCAGCTTGTTTTCTGGTAACGAAAAAAAGTTTTCGCCAAAGCAATTGGGCATAAAATGAATTACATAAGCTTCTACTTTTAAGGATGATTTTTTTTGTAAAAATTTTTCATCGCTTCTCCATAAATGTGGCAAATTAGCACCTAATAAAATCATATCTCCACTTTTAAAATGGTGAATATTATCACCAATAAATTGTCTACCCGATCCTTTAACTATATATACCAATTCAATTTCAGGATGATAATGCCATTTGTTGTAAAAATGTGGAACAATATCATGTCGAATATTAAATGAATGTTCAGGATGTAAATGAATTTTGAGTAAATGTGGTTTCATAAATATCCAATTATTGATGTTATTCTGATATAAAATATCATTCAGTAAATAAATAAATGTGAAGATAGTATAAATAGATGCGAATTAGATGCAAACGTTTTTTTAAGATACCCAATAGTTTTACATCATCTCTTAAATCAAAACAATGCATATGAAAAAAAGCTTTATCCTCGAGTTAAAAGAAGTAGGTATCAACGATATTGAAACCGTTGGTGGCAAAAATGCCTCGTTAGGCGAAATGATTCAACACTTATCAGCTTTAGGTGTAAACATTCCTGGTGGATTTGTAATTTCTGTAGACGCTTATCGTCAATTTATTGAGTTTAATGGTTTAGAAAGTACTATTAAACACATTATCAATAACATTGATTACGATAATATCGAATCGCTTAGAAGAGGTGGTCATCAAGTAAGATTACTCATCAGAAATGGTCGTTTTGAAAAAGAAATGAGTGAGTCTATTATTGCAGCTTACGAAAAATTATCAAGCAATTATAATCAAACTTATACCGATGTGGCAGTTCGTTCTTCTGCAACAGCAGAAGATTTACCCGATGCTTCATTTGCTGGTCAGCAAGAAACCTTTTTAAACGTTACAGGACCAGCTACATTAATGGATTCTGTAAGAAATTGTTTTGCTTCTTTATTTACGGATAGAGCCATTAGTTACCGTCAATCTTTTGGATACGATCATTTTGCAGTTGCTTTAAGTATTTGTGTACAAAAAATGGTTCGTAGCGATTTAGGTTCTTCTGGTGTAGCATTTAGTTTAGATACTGAAAGCGGATTTAAAGATGTTGTGGTTATAAACGGTTCTTATGGTTTAGGTGAAATGGTAGTGCAAGGTGCTATTTCTCCAGATGAGTTTATCGTTTTTAAACCTTCATTAGAAAAAGGTTTTACATCAATTATTGAGAAAAAATTAGGTGTTAAAGATAAAATGATGGTGTATGGAGATAAAGCAGATGAACGTGTAAAAATTATTCCTACAGAAAAAAGTTTTCAAAATCGTTTCTGCTTATCCGATGAAAATGTAATTAAGTTGGCCGATTGGGTAATGAAAATTGAAACTTATTACACATCTATCAAAAAGAAATGGACACCAATGGATGTTGAATGGGCTGTTGATGGTTTAAGCAAAGAATTATTTATTGTTCAAGCAAGACCAGAAACTATTCATTCACAAAAAGAACATACCAAAATAACTGAATATGCCATTTTTGATGATACAAGAGCAGATAAAGTATTGATGAAAGGAATTGCAGTGGGTGATAAAATTGGAGCAGGAAAAGTAAATATTTTATTCTCTTTAGATAAACGAGTTATTGATGGTCATGAGTTTCAAGAAGGTGATGTTTTAGTTACTGATATGACCGATCCTGATTGGGAGCCTATTATGAAAAAAGCCTCTGCTATTGTTACCAATAAAGGCGGAAGAACTTGTCATGCAGCCATTGTTGCAAGAGAATTAGGTGTTCCTGCAATTGTTGGTTGTGGCAATGCAACTGACTTGCTAGCAGAAGGACAACCGATTACTGTTAGCTGTGCTGAAGGTGAAATTGGATTAATTTATGACGGAATTATTGGATTTGAGAAAAACGAATACGATTTAAAAGATTTACCATCGGTAAAAACCAAACTGATGCTAAATGTAGCAACGCCTTCTATGTGCTTTAAATTCTCTCACTTACCCAATTATGGCGTAGGATTGGCAAGAGAAGAGTTTATTATCAATAACTATATTCAAATTCATCCATTGGCATTAATGCATCATAAAACATTAAACGATGCAGCATTGAGTAAAGAAATTGAAAAACGAATTTTTGGGTACGAAAACGAAGAAGATTTTTTCATTAAAAAACTATCCTATGGCGTCGCAAAAATTGCGGCTGCTTTTTATCCTAATAAAGTAATCGTTCGTTTCAGCGATTTTAAAAGCAATGAATATTTTAACCTTTTAGGTGGCAATCATTTTGAACCGCATGAAGAAAATCCGATGATTGGTTGGAGAGGTGCTTCAAGATATTATTCAGATGCTTACAAACCTGCATTTGGTTTAGAATGTAAAGCATTGAAAATTGTTAGAGAAGAAATGGGATTAGATAATGTGGTATTAATGATTCCTTTTTGCAGAACGGTTGATGAACTTGTAAAAGTAAAAGAGGTAATGAAAGAATTTGGATTAGAAAGAGGAAAAAACAATTTGGAATTATATTTAATGGCAGAAATTCCATCAAACATTATCTTAGCCGACGAATTTGCAAAACATATCGATGGATTTTCAATTGGCTCGAACGATTTAACGCAATTAACGTTAGGATTAGATAGAGATTCATCTTTGGTTGCACATTTATACGATGAGAGAAATCCGGCTGTAAAAATGATGATTTCCAAGCTCATTAAATCTGCTAAACAAAATGGTGTAAAAGTGGGTATTTGTGGTCAAGGACCTTCAGATTTTCCAGATTTTGCACAATTCTTAGTGGAAGAGGGAATAGATACCATTTCAGTTACACCAGATTCTATCATTAAAACCATCAAAGCCATTGCAGCAATTGAAAAATAAATTATGAACGTAGCACTTTTTATTCCTTGTTATGTAGATCAGTTTTATCCCAAAGTGGCAATTGCCACTTTGGAACTTTTAGAAAAATTTGGTTGTAAAGTATCGTATCCATTAAATCAAACCTGTTGTGGTCAACCAATGGCTAATAGCGGTTTTGAGCATGTTGCCAATGCTTGCAATACTTTGTTTGTAGATAATTTCAGTGGATACGATTATATAGTTTGCCCATCTGGAAGTTGTACACTGCACATTAAAGATCATTTACATACCGATAAACATTCACCTGCTGAAAAAGAAATTAGACAACGTGTGTATGAATTAACAGAGTTTTTGGTAGATGTTTTACAAGTAAAACATTTAAAGGCAAAGTTTCCACATAAAGTAGGTGTTCATCAAAGTTGTCATGGACAAAGAGGCTTGGGTTTAAGTCAAATGACTGAATTAAATGCTGCTCCATTTTCAAAACCAGGTGCTTTGTTAAACATGGTTGAAGGATTAGAGTTAATCACTTTAGACAGACCGGATGAATGTTGTGGTTTTGGTGGAACTTTCTGCGTTGCCGAAGAAGCTGTAAGTGCAAAAATGGGTAAAGATCGTGTTGCTGACCATATTAAGCATGAAGCTGAATTTATTACGGCTGCAGATATGAGTTGCTTAATGCATTTAGAAGGTATTTTAAAAAGAAAAAAAAGTGCTACTAAGGTTATTCATATTGCAGAAATACTAAACGCACAATAATCTTTTTCGCTAGAAAAATTAGTTCAATAAACAAATGTTTAAACATGCATACTACGGTACATAATCATGCAGATGCGTCTATTGTTTTTAATAACGATGAAGAACGAGTGAATTGGCATGATAAAACCCTTTGGTTTATACGAGAAAAAAGAGATAAAGCAAGCCATAATATTGATGAATGGGAAGCACTTAGAAACAATGCATCTCAAATAAAAAACAATGTACTTTCTAATTTAAGTCAGTACTTGATTGAGTTTGAAGAAAAAGCAAAAGCCAATGGCGTAATTATTCATTGGGCTGCCGATGCTGTTGAACACAATAAAATTGTACATAGCATTTTGCAAAAGCATGGTATTAACCAAATGGTTAAAAGCAAGAGTATGCTTACCGAAGAATGTGGTTTAAATGAATATTTAGAACACAATGGCGTAGAAGTAATTGATACAGATTTAGGTGAACGAATTGTACAATTAGCAGGTGAACCACCAAGCCATATTGTATTGCCTTGTATACATAAAAAGAAAGAAGAAATAGGTGAATTGTTTCATGAGCATTTACATACCGAAAAAGGTGCAAGCGATCCTCAATATTTAACAGCTGCTGCAAGACAACATTTAAGAGAAACATTTTTAACAAGGAAAGCTGCATTAACAGGTGTAAATTTTGCTGTTGCTGAAACTGGTGAATTTGTTGTTTGTACCAACGAGGGTAATGCAGATATGGGTGCTCATTTAGCCGATGTACATATTGCTTGTATGGGAATAGAAAAAATTATTCCAGAGCAAAAACATTTGGGTGTTTTTCTACGATTATTAGCAAGAAGTGCAACAGGTCAGCCAATTACAACCTATTCTAGTCATTTTAAAAATCCTCAACCACATCAAGAAGTACATATTGTTTTAGTAGACAATGGTAGAAGTATACATTTAGGTAAAGAAGATTTTAGAAATGCTTTAAAATGTATACGTTGTGGTGCTTGTATGAATACTTGTCCTGTTTATAGAAGAAGTGGAGGACATAGTTATCACAATGCTGTTGCAGGGCCAATTGGTTCTATTCTTACACCCAATATGGATATGAAAAAGAATGCCGATTTACCTTTTGCATCAACGCTTTGTGGTAGTTGTAGCAATGTTTGTCCAGTAAAAATTGATATTCATGATCAGTTGTACAAATGGCGACAAGTTTTGGTTAAAGAAGGTTATGCACCTGCTGCAAAAAAGGTAAGTATGAATATGATGGGCTGGGTTTTATCTTCTCCTAAAGTGTACAATTTTGCAGGTAAATCTGCAAGATGGGTTTTAAGAAATACGCCTTTTTTAGTGAACAATAAATTAAATCCTTGGTACAAGGAAAGGGAGTTGCCAGAAGCACCCAAACAATCTTTTAAAGAATGGTATAAAGCCAACAGAAAATAAATAGATCATTTGCATTGAAACTTATTCATCATTTAATGCAAACAAAAATATAGATAATGGGAAGAGAAGAAATTTTAAAACGAGTACAAGAGAATCAACCAGCGTTGGTAAGTTTACCCAATATAGATGAAATTCCAACTACACAGAATATAGATGTAGTTCAAATGTTTAAAGAAAAATTAGAGTTGCTGCATGTTGCTGTTTTTGAAGTAGAAAGTCTTGAAGCTATTAAAACAACCATTTTAAATACCTATACTTCTACTGAAAGATTGGTAACTACTATAGAAAGTTTGCAAGACATTGCTAGCTACATACAAACAGTACAAGAAGATGCACATAGCCTCGAAAATGTAGAATTAGCCATTATTCCAGCACATTTTGGTGTGGCAGAAAACGGAGCAGTTTGGGTAACTGAATCTATTGTTCAATATAGGGTTTTACCTTTTATTGCACAGCAACTAGCAGTAGTAATTAGCAAGCAAAAAATTGTGGCAAATATGCATGAAGCATATAAACTTACTGCTGGAACAACATACGATTTTGGTGTTTTTATTGCTGGACCTTCAAAAACAGCTGATATAGAACAAAGCTTGGTTTTAGGAGCTCATGGACCTAAAGGAATGATGTTGTTTTTATTGCCATAATCCTTTTCTTTTTTCGTTTTTTTAATTAAGCAAAATATCGCAATATTTGTATCTCATTTAACAATCGATTGCATTTAATTGCCCATTTATAAAATCATCTTTCTTATAAACAAAAGACCATGCAAAAAGTATTACAAATTCATCCTTTAGATAATGTATTAGTTGCACTTACAGATTTAAAAAAAGACGAAATTATTCAGTATAATAATATTGCCTATACTTTACAAACCGATGTGCCTGCAAAGCATAAATTTTTGATGCAGAACATACATGAAGGCGATGAAATTATTATGTATGGTGTTTTAGTGGGTAAGGCAACACAACCAATTGCACAAGGTGAAATTATGCATACGCATAATGTAAAACATGCTTCTAACGAAAACTATTCGAAACAAAAGGAAGCAAGTTGGACAGCTCCTGATGTTTCAAAATTTGTAAACAGAACGTTTAACGGATATCTAAGATCTGATGGAAGAGTAGGAACAGCTAATTATTGGCTTTTTATTCCAACTGTTTTTTGTGAAAATAGAAATCTTGATTATATAAAAGATGCTTTACTATCACAATTAGGATATGCACCAACACAAAAATATAAGCAATTGGTGAGTGCTTTATTAGAAAAGAAAGATAACCTAGATGGAGTAAAAATTGATGAATTATTGTTCGAAGAAAAGAAAACATCTGAACGAGTATTTAAAAACATTGATGGTATTAAGTTTTTAAACCACGAAGGTGGTTGTGGTGGCACAAGACAAGATAGTGAAATGCTGAGTAAGCTGTTAGCTGCTTATGCAGATCATCCGAATGTGGCAGGAATTACTGTATTAAGTTTAGGCTGTCAACATTTGCAAGTAAGCATGTTACAAAAAGATATTGCAGAAAGAAATCCATCATTTAATAAACCCATTTTCTTCTTCGAACAACAACAATCTGTTTCTGAAGAAAAAATGATTGCCACAGCCATTCATCAAACTTTAAAAGGATTAATTGAAGTCAATAAAATTGAAAGAACACCTCAACCATTAAGTAAGCTTTGTATTGGTGTTAAATGTGGTGGAAGTGATGGATTTAGCGGTATTTCTGCCAATCCTGCTGTAGGATATACTTCTGATTTATTGGCTGCTTTAGGAGCAAAAGTTTTATTGGCAGAATTTCCAGAGTTATATGGAGCTGAACAAGATTTGGTAGACAGATGTATTACACAAGCTTCTGCCGATAAATTTACTCATTTAATGAAAACATACGATGCACAAGCACGTAGTGTTGGTAGCGGATTTTATATGAATCCTTCACCAGGCAACATTAAAGATGGATTAATAACAGATGCTATAAAATCTACTGGTGCAGCAAAAAAAGGAGGAACATCACCTGTAGTAGATGTGTTAGATTATACAGAGCCTGCAACAAAAGCTGGTTTAAATTTAGTTTGTACTCCTGGTAACGATGTAGAAGCAACAACAGGTAAAGCAGCTAGTGGAGCAAACATTATTTTATTTACTACAGGTTTAGGAACGCCAACGGGTAATCCTGTATGTTCTGTTGTAAAAGTTGCTTCTAACAATGCTTTGGCAGCTAAAATGCCAGATATCATAGATTTTAATTGTGGACCAATAATTACCGGTGAAAAAACAATTGAACAAATGGGAGAGGAGTTATTAGAGTATTGTATTGAAATTGCAAATGGTAATATTATTCCAAAAGCAGTACAGTTGGGGCAAGATGATTTTATTCCTTGGAAAAGAGGCGTAAGCCTATAGTTTAAAGCGTTTGTTGTAAATATTTTGATATAAATAAAGTTGCTCAAAATTGGTTAAGTCAAACGTTTTAAACAATCAAAAAAAATAATTCAGAAATTTAAAAATATTTTTTTGCTATAACCAATATCACTCCTATATTTGCACTCCCAAAAACAAAGATTGGAGCGTTGGTCAAGGGGTTAAGACACCTCCCTTTCACGGAGGAATCACGGGTTCGATTCCCGTACGCTCTACCAAAGCGGACAAATCGGTTTCAATACCAGTTTGTCCGCTTTTATTTTTCTCTAAAACCTTTGCTACGCTTGACATCCAAGAGAAAACTGTATTCACTCTTTGGGTTAGATAATCACCATCTTTCTTATCATACAATATTCCATCTGGAAACATTAGGTATTGAACCTTTTGTTTAAGTTGATAATTGCCAGAAGTCCATATTTTATTGAGGTTTCCAGCGATTGTAATAGAAAAATCAATGTATTTATTGAGGTTAGATAATTTAAACCCAACTTTTTGAAGCTCTTTGTTAATCTCATTTTTTTCCTCGTTGTACTTAGTGGTGTACTTATCAAATAATGCCTTTTCAAACATACCAAGCACATACCTTTCTTCTACTTCATCAATCTTAGTTTGAACATCTTTTAATCTCAATTTCAATTCACTTTCGTAGGCTTCATTTTGGCGATTCATAAAATGATAAGTCATTTTTAATTGTTCCTTTAATGGCTCAATAAAACGCTTATCTAAATTATACTCACTTAGTATGTGTTCATATTGCTTATGCAATTTTTTAGCATTACCATTACAACCACAGCCAATTTTATTGCACTTGTAGTAATGTATATTTTTCTTACGGTTCAAATATCCAGTCATAGGTGTGTTACAAGCTGCACACCTTACAAAACTTTTCAATGGCAAACTATCATCTGTAAAATTTTGTGTATAGCCTTGTGAATGTTTTGCAGTAAGATTATTCACTTTCAAAAAAATCTTTTCTGTAATTAACGCTTCGTGTTTGCCTTGTACCAATTCGCCATTTAAAAGGTTATGAGAAATGATGCCACAATAAAAAGTATTTCTAAAAATGTCGGTAAGTCTTTGCATCGTAATTGGCAATCCAAGAGCCTTGCATTTGGCAACTATTTCAGTATTGCTTAAACCCTCATTAGCCTTCATTAAAAAGGCTTTTCTTATCAGCTTGCCTTTCTCATTAATCAATATTTTTTGTTCCCCATTTACCTTTATTTGGTCGTAGCCAAGCGGTGCTTTACCAGTCCACCAACCACTACGCAATTTTTCAACCATTCCAGCAATACATTTTTCTCTTCTTAAATCATTATCATATTGAGAAAAAATAAAGTGAATGTTTTGTTGCAAAGCCCCACTTGCAGTAGTTGTATCTGTTGGTTGTGTAACAGCTAATATTACAACACCAGCTTTTCTAAGTTCATCAGCAATATAAATGGCATTTGCACCAGAACGGCTAAACCTATCAACACTATAAACAATAATGTAGGATATTTTTTCCTTGCTTTGTTTAATGAATTTCAGCATTCTTTGAAACTCAAGTCTTTCATCACTTTTAGCACTTTCGTAAGTACCGCCAAAGCTACCAAGTATATTTAAAGATTTTTGCTTTGCAAGCCCCAAGCAACCTTTCTTTTGGGTTTCAAGGCTTTGGTTATTATCGGCTTGTTCTTTCGTTGAAACACGAGTATATACAACAGCATTTTTAGTGGTTGCTACTTTAGTTTCTTTGCTATACTTAGCAAAACCTTTTAATAATTCAAGATTGCTCATTACACAATTTTAATTCAGTTTCAAATAATTGATAGGTGATTAAAGAAAATACTTGTAATGCCGATGCTACTTGCTCAGCCTCTAATTCAGTTAAGTTTTCTAAACCTTTGTACTTCCTTAGCTCGTCTGGTGTTAATTCATTGTTTTGTAAATCCTTTTTACATTTTACTGCTTTTAACATTGAAAAAATTGCTGCACCATTTAAACAGGGAACGCCTGTTAGATTGGCTATTTGCAATTAAAAGAGGAACACTCTTTACTATAATTTCCTTTTTCTTTTAGCTACTAAACTTGTAACTACACCGTCATCATTCCGTAACACTCTAATATCAGTATATTCTTTCTTTTTAAGGGTATCAAAAACTTTATCACTTGCGTGCCTTTCTGTGCCTAAAATGGTTTCCATTCTACCCTTTGAATACTTTATTTCTACCTTTTCATAATTGCCCAGTCTTACAAAAGCAAGTAATTCAGCTTCGCTTACATCTAAAGGCAGTTCAGCTTTTTGTATAGGCTTCAAATCCACAGCAGGAAAAAAGTCTTGCAATATCTTGTTCAGGTTTATTTGTATATGGTTTTCCACTTCCCCAAATTCCCTTGCTACTTTATATTGGGTGTAGTTCGTTGGCACACAAATACCATCTTTAAACACCAATAGCAATACAGGCATTTTATTACCTATGGCAAATGCTGTATAAAATTCCAGTATTGGCATTGCCACGCCATACTTGCTTTTTTCAAATTCAAGGCTCTCTCTAACAATCTTTATGGTGTTCCAGCCCATCCCAAATTCCCTAAGTTCACATATTATTTTTAGCCACAAAGCATCCATTATACTAAATCTTCGCCAGCCATTATTTTCATTCGCATCTATTAGCCCCTCTTTCGTCCAGTCATATATTTGTTTTCGTGTAATCGTTTGCAGCTTAATATTGCGTTCCTTATCGTTAAGTATTTGAGAAATTCTATTATCGCCTAAATTTTTAAAGTAGTCTTTATAGCCAATATCAAATGCTTCTTTGCGATATACTGCAACAGAATGATTATTTTTATCCCTATTATTATTTTGCAGCATCGTTTATAACTTATTTTGAAGTATCAAAGATAATAAAACGTTACCGAATAGTAACGTTTGTGGATAAAAATTAATAGTCTTAACAGCTAAAAGTAACAACAGCTTATGGCAAAAGATTTGCAAATAGCGTCAACAAAAAATGTAGGTTTCGAGGTGTTTCGATACCAGTTAGTAGTAGATAAAACAATGCAAGCCGATGCATTTAAAAAGTACGAATCACCTGAGCAATTAAGGGCAGATAAAAACAACATTTTTAAGGATGTTATAACCAATCAAAACTTTCGTTTCAATTCGTCCAGCACCAATATCAAATCAAAGCTGCTTTACCAAAAAGACGATATGTACTATTTTAAAATAAGTACACGCCGTAAAGCTCGTATTTACAAAGAAGATTTTACAGAAGATACCATAGACAATTTTCCAAACATTATTGTTGCCATCAACAACAATCCAGATGTTCAAAAAATTGCCATTCAAACCACTACCAACCCTTTTAAAGATGCTGAAACTGTAAGGCGTTTTATAATTGAAAGTGTAGATACAAAAATTAAAACCCACAGCCTTTCATTTTATCTTGAACCCATTTTTGATAAGCAAGACTTTTGGCACTTTGTACGAAAGTATCCCAACCAAATAACACAGCTTAATTTCAGCTTTATTTCACCCAACCTTGCCAACATTTCTAAAAATCTTACCATAGACCTTAAACAGGCTTATGAAGATACCAATATGCACAAGGCTAAATTTGAAATGAAAGCCGAAGAAGGTAGCGTATTGCAAATAACAGAAAACGGCAAGTTTGTAAATGGATTGGTATCTTACATTGCTGATGGTGGTGGTGCAGATAAGGGTATAACAGCAAAAATTTTAGGTAGGCGAGATTTATTAAATACTGCTCAAAACCCAAGTGAATTTACCATTGATGACAAATTTATTAAAGCCAATAACTGGGAAGAATTAAACAATCAATTTAAAGATATTTTACTATAACCAACACATTGAACACACTACTATGACCGATAAACTGCCACTACAAAGCCCTAACCTTGTTAGCCAAAATATAGAACGAATTGCAGCCCTTTTTCCTAATTGCATAACTGAAACTGCCAATGGCAAAGCCATAGATTTTGATTTGCTAAAGCAAGAATTAAACACAGATATTGTAGATGGTTTAAAAGAACGTTACCGCTTGGAATGGGCTGGCAAACGTGAAGCCATTGTAACTGCCAACCTGCCTACTACCAAAACTTTACGCCCAATAAAAGCAGATAGTGTAGATTTTGATACTACACAAAACCTATACATAGAAGGCGATAACCTAGAAGTATTAAAACTATTACAAGAAAGCTATTTGGGCAAGATAAATATGATAGACATTGACCCACCTTACAATACAGGTAACGACTTTGTATATAAAGACAATTTCACCCAAGACAAAGCCGAATATGAACAGGAAAATGCTATTAAGGACGAATACAACCAACGCTTAGTTACCAACCCTGAAACAAGCGGCAGATACCACAGCGATTGGCTTACAATGATGTACCCACGCCTAAAATTGGCAAGAAATTTATTAACTGATGACGGTGTAATTTTTATTCATATTGATGATAACGAAGTACATAATTTGAGAAAGTTATGTGATGAGATTTTCGGGGAGAATAATTTCATTTCTCAATTGATTTGGGAAAAGAAAAAAAAAGGAGCATTTCTTTCGGGTTCGGTTACTAATATAAAAGAATATATCCTTGTTTATTCTAAATCATTAGAAAAATTTGAAGGCTTAATTGGTGAAATAAATAAAGCAGAAGAAACCTACCCAGTTATTAAAACAACTAATTCAAGAGGAATACGAAAAATAAAAAAAGGAATATTAAGTAAATACAAAGAAGAAAATCATTTTTTAAAAGCAGGTACACGAATAAGCTCGGGTAATATGGAGTTAATTTTGCAATCAGATTTAATAATAAAAGAGGGCAAACTTTTTCAAGATGTTCTTATTGAAAGTAACTGGATTTATTCTCAAGAGTTGTTAGATAAATATTCCGATGACAACACTTTGTATATAACACAAGACCTATATTTTCGAAGAATAGTTACTGAGCCACGAACTAAGATGCTAAAGGACATATTGCAAATGAAGGGTAACGAAAACAATGGTTTTAAATTTAAATTTTCAGATGATTTATTTATTGATGGATGGGGTACTAATGAGGATGCCTTTGATGAATTACATGAATTATTGGATGGACAAAACTTAATGAGTTTTCCCAAACCTTCAAAGCTAATCTCAAAATTAATTTTGTCGGCAACAAGATTCAATAAGGATTCAATAATTCTTGATTTCTTTTCTGGTTCATCTACTACGGCACACGCAGTGATGCAGCTAAATGCAGGAGATGGTGGTAATAGAAAATTTATAATGGTGCAAGTTCCAGAGGCTACAGATGAAAAAAGTGAAGCATATAAAGCAGGCTATAAAAACATTTGTGAAATAGGTAAAGAACGTATTCGTAGAGCAGGAAAGTCAATAGTCAATAGACAAGAGTCAATGGTAAAAAAAACGAAGCAAGAATTAAATCTTGAGCAACCCACTCACTCCTCACCACTCACCATAGACACTGGCTTTCGTGTGTATAGGCTAGATACCAGCAATATGCGGGATGTGTATTATAAACCACAAGATTACAAGCAAGAAAATTTAGAACTTTTTGCCAGCAATATAAAACCAGATAGAACGCCTGAAGATTTATTAGCACAAGTAATGCTTAGTTGGGGCTTGCCTTTGCACTACAAAATAGAAACCTTAACCATACAAAGCAAACAAGTTTTTAAAGTAGAGCAAAATAGTTTGTTTGCTTGTTTTGATAATGGTATAGATGAAGCCTTTGCCAAAGAAATTGCTACACACCAACCCCTACGCATAGTGTTTAAAGACGACAGTTTTACAAACGATACTGCCAAAGAAAATGTAAAGCAGTTGTTAAAACAATTAAGTCCTAATACTGAAATGAAAGTAATCTAAACCTATGCTACTACAATTTAAAGAACAACAATTTCAGATAGATGCAGTAAACGCAGTGGTCAATTGCTTTGCAGGTCAGTTGCCTAAAACCAATCGTTTTACATTAGAACGTAGTGCAGCACTCATACAAAAAGCAAAAGAAGCTGCCAGTGGTGTCGTTACATTAGGTTTTGAAGATACTATTTTAGAAGAAATTGGTTATAGAAACAGTCCTTTAGGCATCACAGAAAGCCAAATATTAACCAACATACAGCAGGTTCAACAGTTAAACGAAATACCACCAAGCCAGCAATTAGAAAGGGTAAAAGGTGTAAACAAAGGTGTTAATTTGACTATTGAAATGGAAACAGGTACAGGTAAAACTTACACCTATATCCGTACAATGTATGAGTTAAATAAAAAGTATGGTTGGAGCAAGTTTATAATTATTGTGCCAAGCATTGCCATTCGTGAAGGTGTGTTTAAATCTTTTGAATTAACCCAAAACCATTTTCAGGAAATATACAACCATAAAATTGTTCCATTTATTTATAATAGTAGCAAGCCACAAGATATTGAAACCTTTGCCAGCGATAGTAGAATAAGTGTAATGATTATTAACACACAGGCTTTTAATGCTCGTGGTGCAGATGCAAGGCGTATTTATATGGAACTTGACCATTTTGGTACAAGAAAACCCATTGAAATAATTGCACAAACCAATCCAATAATTATAATAGACGAACCTCAAAGTGTAGATGGTGAAGCTACTTTAAAAAGTATGCAAGACTTTAACCCACTGTTTACTCTTCGTTATTCTGCCACACATAAAATAGACTATAACAAAGTATATCGTTTAGATGCTTTAGATGCTTACAATAAAAAGTTAGTGAAGAAAATTCAGGTAAAAGGTATTAGCCTAAAAGGTACAACAGGCACTAATGGTTATTTGTATGTAGAGCAAATTATTTTAAGTAAAACCAAAGCACCAGTTGCATTAATTGAATTTGAAAAACGTAATGCCAATAATGAGGCAAAACGTATCAGGCAAAAATTAGAAAAAGGAGCAAATCTATTTGAACTAAGTGGTGGTATGCAACAATACCAGCAATATACAATTCAAGAAATAGATGCTTACCAAAATAAGATTGTATTAAATGGACAAGATGTTTTTGCAGGCGAAGTAGTAGGCGATTATTACGAACAAGATTTTCGTAGAATACAAATCAGAGAAACTATTATTAGCCATTTAAACAAGGAAAAACAGTTGTTCGATAAAGGCATTAAAGTATTGAGTTTATTCTTTATTGATAGTGTAGAAAAATACAGGGTGTACGATAAAGATGGTATTGAAACCTTAGGTGAATATGCCAGAATTTTTGAAGAAGAATACAATAAAGTTAGAAACGATTTTATTGACTTATTCAAGCAAGATTACAATGAATTTTTACATAATACAGACCCAAGCAAAGTACACAAAGGCTACTTACCAAGCAACTACCAAAAGTATTTAGAACGTGATGCTGCCGACAAAATACACAATGGCTACTTCTCTATTGATAAGAAAAATAAGTTGGTTGACCCTACTGTAAAACGTGGCAGTGAAGATGCTGATGATATTAGTGCTTACGACCTTATTATGAAAGATAAAGAGAGGTTATTAAGTTTTAATGAGCCTACACGTTTTATCTTTTCTCATAGTGCATTAAAAGAAGGTTGGGACAATCCTAATGTATTTCAAATTTGTGCCTTAAAACACAATGAAGGTGCAGCTACAAGACGTAGGCAAGAAGTTGGTAGAGGTATGAGGCTTTGTGTAAATGAAGATGGTGTAAGATTAGATTATGAAAGCATTGGTGAGCAAGTACACGAAATAAATAAGCTAACAGTTATAGCCAGTGAAAGCTATGAAGAATTTGCCAAAGGTTTGCAAAATGAAATAGCAGCTACATTGCAAAGTCGTCCACAAAAAATTGAAGTGGCTTTATTTATTGATAAGGTGCTTACCAATGAAAAAGGCGAAAAATTAAGATTAGATGCTTTTCAGGCAACCCAACTAAACAACACATTGTTATACGAAAGAGTTGCAGATATTAATGGCAAAATAACAGATGCAGGCAAAGCATTAATTGAAGAAAACAAAGTGCCATTGCCAGCTAATTTAGAACCTTATCGTAACGATATAAACAAACTATTAAAATCAATTTACACAGGCGAACCTTTTGGAGTAGATGATGATAGAAAAATTACTACAATAGCAGTAAACACTAACTTCTACAAAAAAGAGTTTCAGGCTTTGTGGGAAAAAATAAACATCAAATCTATTTACGAAGTGCAGTTTGATACAGCCAAGTTAATTGACGATAGCAAAAACAAAATCAATGCACAGCTTGAAATTGCCGATAGAAGTTATGAAGTAAAAGAAGGTGTATTAGAGCAAGCTACTAAAGAACAAATGGAAAACAACGAAGCCATTACTTTAGTAGATAGAACCAATAAAAAATTAAGTACCGATGTTTTTACTAATACAACCTATGATATTATTGGCGAAATAGTGGCTATTACCAATTTAAAAAGGCATACAGTCACAGAAATTCTAAAGAAAATTAGCCCTCTTAAATTCTTATTAATTAGAAAGAACCCAGAGGAATTTATAGCAAAAAGTAGTAAGCTAATTAATGAAGTAAAAGCAAGTTTAATCTTCAACAATATTGTGTATCACAAAATAGATGAAACACACGATGCTAAAACAGTTTTCACCAATACAAAAGAAGCATTGCGTAGTTCAGAGTTGCTTAAAAAGCACATATACGATTACATTGTAACCGATAGTGAAATTGAAAGAAAATTTGCCAATAGTTTAGATAATAGTGCAGAGGTTACAGTGTATGCTAAGTTACCTAAGAACTTCTTTATTACTACACCAGTTGCCAACTACAGCCCAGATTGGGCAATAGTTTTCGATAAGGAAAAAGTAAGACACATCTACTTTGTAGCTGAAACCAAAGGTTCTGATTCAGATTTGGATTTAAGAGAAATTGAGAAACTAAAATTGCATTGTGCCGAAGAACATTTTAAAGCAATCAGCAATACAGAAGTAGTATTTAAAAAAGTAAGCACCTATGAAAAGCTATTAGAAATAGTACAACTAAAACAATAATGAATTTAATAGACAACATCAATACCAGATTAAACGATGACCTTAAACTTGAAATAAAGAAAGGCTCAAAGTTGTCTATTGCTGCATCATCATTTTCAATTTATGCTTATGAAGCATTAAAAAAAGAATTGAAAAATATTGATGAGTTGCGTTTCATTTTTACTTCACCAACTTTTATAGAGGAGAAGTTTCAAAAACAATCAAGAGAGTTTTATATACCACACATAGTTAACGAAAGTCAGTTATGTGGTGGAGAGTTTGAGTTACGTTTAAAGAATGAATTAAACCAAAGAGCAATTGCAAAAGAATGTAGTAATTGGATAAAAGAGAAAGCAACTTTTAAGTCCAATAAACATTCCAATATGCCTTTAAATGGTGTTATTAATGTTGACAATGTTGAATCTGGTGCAGCTTATGCAAATATTACTGGTTTCACATCTTCCGATTTAGGTTTAACACACAAACAAGGTTTTCCTACACTCATTCAAAAAATAGACTTTCCTCAAAGTAAAGCCTATTTAGATTGGTTCAATCAAATTTGGCAGAACAACGAAAGCCTGAATGATGTTACCAATTTTGTTCAAGAATATTTTGAAAATGCTTATAAAGAAAATAGTCCAGAGTTTATTTACTTTATCACATTATACAACATCTTCAACGATTTCTTAGATGATATTGCAGCCGATAATTTACCTAACGATGAAACAGGTTTTAAGGAAACAATCATCTGGAGTAAATTATTTAATTTTCAAAAAGATGCAGTTATTGGTGCTATCAATAAATTAGAAAAATACAATGGTTGCATCATTGCAGATAGTGTAGGTCTTGGTAAAACATTTTCAGCACTGGGTGTAATAAAATACTACGAAAAGAGAAACAAAGATGTCTTGGTGCTTTGCCCAAAAAAGTTAGAAGCAAACTGGAATACATACCGGCATAACGATAGAAACAATATTTTATCTAAAGACAAATTCAATTACGATGTCTTATTTCATACCGACCTTTCAAGAGATAGAGGAATGAGTAATGGCAGAAATTTAGAGTTGGTTAATTGGGGTAATTATGGTTTAGTAGTGATTGATGAATCCCACAATTTCAGAAATAACAACGCCAACTTAGGTAGAGAAAATCGTTACCAAAAGTTGCTAAGGAAAATAATGCAGGAAGGTATTGAAACAAAAGTATTAATGCTTTCTGCAACCCCTGTAAACAATCGTTTCAACGATTTAAAAAACCAGTTGGCTTTAGCTTACGAGGGTTCACCACAAAAAATTGACGTCAAGTTAAATACACAAAAAGGTATAGAACTAATTTTTAGAAAAGCACAACAAGCATTTAATACTTGGACTAAACTTTCAAATGAAGATAGAACCACAGAAAAGCTATTAGGGATGCTTGACTTTGACTTCTTTGAAATATTAGATAGTTTAACAATTGCACGTTCAAGAAAGCATATAACTACTTATTACGACACAACAGATATTGGTAAATTTCCTACAAGAAATAAACCCGTTTCAATTCATTGTCCATTATCAAATACCAATATCAATTTCAAGGATATAGCAGACCGTTTAGCAATGCTGAATTTATCTGTTTATTCCCCATTAAAATATATCCTACCAAGCAGGGTAGAAATATACAAATTAAAGTACGATAAGAAAGTAAATGCAGGTACAGGTTCATTCTCTCAAGCAGATAGAGAACGTAGTTTGCAATTATTAATGCGAATTAATTTGCTTAAAAGAATTGAAAGTTCAGTTGATTCATTTAGGCTTACATTATTTGATATTATTAGCCAAATTAAAGCCACTATTAAAACATTGAGTAGTGAAGTTGAAGAATCTGTATCAGGTGTTCAATTTGAGGTTAATTCAGAGGAAATAGATTGGGAAGCAGATTGGGGCGATGAAGAAAATATCATAGGTACAAAAGTAAAAGTAAGAGTAGAAGATTTAGATAAACTAAAATGGACAGAAGACTTAACGGCTGACCTTACAGAATTAGAAACATTGTACAGTAGTGTTTCAGATGTTGATGCTTCAAAAGATATTAAGCTGCAAACATTAAAAGAGGTAATTGCAGATAAAATAAACAACCCAATAAATGTAGGTAATAAAAAAATATTAATATTCTCAGCATTTGCAGATACAGCTAACTATTTGTACCAAAAATTAAAAGATGTTTTAGCAAACGAATATGGCTTAAACACTGCATTAATAACAGGTTCAAAAAGGCTATGTTCTAATAAAAATATCCCTACCGATTTAAACACATTACTAACTTGCTTTTCACCACTTTCAAAAAACAAGAAAGAACTATTTCCTAATCTTACTGATGAAATTGATGTTCTAATTGCTACCGATTGTATTAGTGAAGGTCAAAACTTGCAAGACTGTGATTTCTTGGTGAACTACGATATACATTGGAATCCAGTTCGCATCATCCAAAGATTTGGTAGAATAGATAGAATTGGCTCAATTAACGCAAGTATCACTATGGTTAATTTCTGGCCAGATGTTTCGTTGGATATATACATCAACTTAAAGCAGAAAGTAGAAGATAGAATGCTTATCAGCAATATGGCAAGCACAGGTGATGATAACATTTTAAACACAGACGAGAAAGATTTAGAATACCGTAAAATACAGCTTCAAAAACTACAAACAGAAGTAGTGGATTTAGAAGATTTGAGAGAGGGTGTAAGTATTACAGATTTAGGGCTAAATGATTTTAGAGTTGACTTATCAAACTTCTTTAAAAAGTACGGTACATTAAAAAACATTCCAGAGGGCTTATATGCAGTTACACAAGCAACAAACAATTTACAGGCAGGTGTTATTTATGTACTTAAAAACATCAATAACGAAGTAAATGTAGATAAGCAAAATAGGTTACATCCATTCTATTTAATCTACATTAAAAATGATGGTACAGTGCTTCAAAGCTACTTTGAATCCAAAAAAACATTAGACACTATACGTTTACTATGTAAAGGCATTAATGAGCCTCTAATTGATTTATGCAACCAGTTTAGCGAAGAAACAGAGGACTTTAAAAAGATGGACTTTTATTCAGGGCTTTTAAAAAAATCAATTAGTTCAATAGTAAAAACAGATGAAGATAAAGATGTAAAAAGTTTATTCAAATCAGGTGGTACAACAGCATTAACAAACAAGATAAAAGGCTTTGAAGATTTCAACCTTATTTCATTTATCATCATTAAATGAGTTACTTCAATTTACCCATATCATCCAATGTAAACAGATTCATTCCTAAGAATGCTTTTGATGCTTTCACCAATGCAAAACAAAAGAAAAAATTTACCGATATAATCGATAAAATAACTTGGCTTAATAAGTTATCAAAAGAAACAATTAACCTCACAGGCAAAGAAGTTCCAGAGTTACAAATATTTGAAATAAAGCTAAAAGAAGAATGTTATCCAAAAGACTTGTTAGACATCATTGATAAATCAATTCCTTATCAAATCATTTTTGTTTTATCATACCAAGATACAATACTAATTAGCACATCAAAAAAGCATAACCACCCACTCAACCAAGATAATGCAGTTGTAGATTGGTCTTTTGCAACACAATGGTTTTTAGCAAATGAAAATAAATATCAACTGAACTTAAAAATTAGCCTTGATTTTGTGTATGCAGATTTCTGTTCCCAACTTTCAAACTATACCCAAGAACAGAAAGATATAACCAAGATAATTGACCACGATAAATACTTAAAAGGGTTAAAAAAGCAAATAGCAGATTTAAAAAAAGCTATCAAAGCAGAAAAACAGTTTAATAAAAAAGTAGAATTGAATATTCAACTTCGTAAACTTTGTATTGAGTATTTGGCAATTTTGAAGTAATACTTTAGTTCTGATTATGATAGAAATTTTCTATTATAGCACAGCTTAGTCAGCAAAGAATGCCTTATTAAATTATTAACATCTTTGTACTACAATGAAACAATTATTATCGCAAATACAAACCATCTTAGCTGATTACCATTGTGATAGAGGGTTTGTTATGTCAGAGGAACACATAGAAGAATGGGTGAATCAATTTGAAGCTGCTGATAGAGCGTTTATACTATCCGAGTTTTTACATATCCTTAACAATGGTGTTTATATTTCTAAGCAAAAGGCAAAAGAATTACTACATAGGCAGGTAATAAAAATGACTGAGATATATAAATACCCAGATGAAATTTCTTACTTAGTCGATACCGTTTTTTTACAGTTACAACCCGATGGCAAAAGCCAATCTATTTTGCTTAATTTATTAGATGAAGTGTTACAAACAAACTATGGCATAGGCTTACAACAATGTGGCAGTAGAAATAAGAAAAATTATATCTACTTAGATGATGTTTTAGCTACTGGCAAAACAGTTTTAAGAGATTGTCGTAATTGGCTAAGTGGTAATGATATAGATGAAGAAGGTAATTTAAAAGCATTTTTAGATGGTAAAATTAATTTTTGTATAATAGTATTTTGCAGCCATTCTTGGGCAGTAGATAATATTAGAACGAGTTTAAAACTTCACTTTAACAAAGACGCAATTATAAAAAAATTAATTATCTACAAGCACTATTATGTCGAAAATCAAGTCTTAGAGTTCAATCACAAATTAAATTTAGCATACCCTATTAATGAACAACCAGATGCTATTCACGACTATTTAAAAAACTTGCCTGCTACAAAAAATGAAAGTAGAGCTTATAGAAAGCCAACCCAACCATCAGAAGAAAATTTTTTTTCCAGTAAAGAAAATCGGATTAGATTTGAACAAATAGTTTTATCAACTGGTATTAATATTTTAGGTAAGGTTAAGGTTCTTGCTTCTAATCAAAGACCATTAGGAAATACTTACCCAGACTATAAAACATTTGGTACAGGAACATTGTTTTTTACTTGGAGTAACATATCAAATACCTGTCCTATTGTTTTTTGGTGGGATAATCCAGCACACAATTGGAAAGGATTATTTCCGTTATACAAAAGAGGTGTTTAAAAAAATACTGTATTATTGTGCCGAAAATGTCTATCAGAAAATATAACATAAACGATGTCGTTGCGTTCCGCAAAACTACTGAAGCATTTGGTGGTCTATCAAATATGGCTGCTGGCTACAGTTTAAATGTTAATGGTATTATCATAAAATCTGCCGAGCATTTATATCAGGCAATGCGTTTTCCTTACCAGCCAGAAATTCAATCTGAGGTATTAGAAGAGTACAGTCCAATGACTGCAAAAATGATTAGCAAAAAATATGCTGCCAAGTACACTCGTCCAGATTGGGATAGGGTACGTTTTGCTATTATGAAATGGGTATTAGAAATTAAATTATCTCAAAACTGGAATACTTTCGGTTCACTACTTTTAGAAACAGGCAATAGACCAATTGTTGAACTTACACCAAAAGATAAAGTTTGGGGTGCAGTTTTAACTGGTGATACTTTAGAAGGTACAAATGCTTTAGGCAGATTATTAATGCAAATACGTGAAGACTACGTAAAGAAAAACGACTATCAACGTTGCATCAACCCTCTTGATATACCTGCATTTTTATTGTACAACAATCCAATTGAATTAGTTTGTAATGATGTTTTTTATTACGAGTTAATGGCAAGTGAAGATGCTAATCTGGAATTAGCTTAAAGCCAAACTACCCTACGCACAGAAAACACGGCTTGTGCAGTGCTATCACACAACCCCATCCCGATACTGCACTTTGTGTTACTGTCAATTTTCAACTGCTATATTTTTTATTGCATTGCAGCTAAAGCATTTGGCACATTTGCTATTCCATTTCATTCCATATCAAAAGAGCCAAGCCAACACACGGCAAAGCAATAAAAAATCGGTCATTCCAACCACCGCCACCATTCCCTTATAGCAGTACGAAAAATTGCCAGAAGCTACTTAAACATAAAGTGCCATTATGCAATTTTTTTTCTACCCTCATACAAGTATGCTAATCTAAAAAAATCACATAATCACTTTATGTTAAATAGCCAACACAAGCATTTTAATAAAATGCAGCCGTGTTTTTGCCTATGCTTCTAAAACCCTCAGCACCCACCCAACCCATTTTTTAGTGGTCAGTAAAATAAAGCAGCGATGCTTCAAGCCCTGTGGTGCATTCAGCTTCATTCATTACACTTCCATTACGTTACAGGGTTTCGTTACACTACACCACCTTCCACTCATTACAGTTACATTCATTTCAGCCCATTGCACCACTACACAGCAACAGCCTTTCCTCATTCCATTTCGCAAGCCAGCCATTACTTTTCGTGGTTTCGATGTTACCCTGCCAGCACAGTTTGCTTTTGTAGGCTTCGCCAATTTACAAAAGCAAAGCCATATCACTGGCAACATCTCAATACCACTTCAAGCACCCTTTCTATTGCTCATTCCATTCGGTCAGGCACTTGCTTTTTTGCTATGCTACGGCTAAACACAATGCTTTATTTTCCTGTAGTTTTTAACCCATCCTAACGCTGCAAGTAATTGAAGGTTTTTCTCTTTTTTCTTTCAAGGAAATGGAAGTTATCGTTTTAATCTATTGTCCAGCAATAGGCAAAATTATGCCCTCTTTAGTCGGCAAGGTCTGCACTACACTTTGTTCCGTTTGCCTATCGGTTTTTACAAAAAAATCTTCCCCTGTTTTTAGCTTGCCTTAGCTATCGCAAAATTGGCAAGCATCAGGGAGTATTTTTCTTGCAAAAAACCTTGCCTTCCCTGCCCACGCTGCATTTGGGTTGCCTATCGCTGGTCAATAGTGGTTTTCTGCCATTAGTAAAAATCAGTGGTAGTTTTTATGTTTACATTCTCAATTCAATGCTTTAATCAAATTAGCACAAAGGCTATTTCACAGCCACAATTTTTTGTTTTGTCTAAAGGTTTAAATAGTGGCAAGCCACTAAAAACACATTGCCCTAATTGCTTTGTAATCACTACAAAAAACGAAGAAGAAAAGGAGTTTTTATATTGGTTGTGTTGGGGTTTATGGCAGTCAAAAAAGTTTCATCAATTGCTTACAGGTTCGGTTATTCCCTTTGTTCGTTTATTCGAGTTTAAAGCATTTTTAAAAGAACAAGCTGCAACAGCATTTGCAGAAAAAGAGCAGTACAACAAAAACGTAAAAGCATTGCAACAATTAGAGCAACTCGAAAAAAACTACAAGCAAAATCTGCTGCTAATAATGGATGCAAAAAGGGCAATTTTCCAACGAGCAACTGCAAGGCGGTAGCTGCCTTTGCATAACATTTTTATACAGCAAAAATAGCTATGGCAGGCAAACACACAGAGCCAACAAATGCCACCAAAGCAGTTCGGCATAAACACAAACCCAAAACACAAAGCCTTCTTTTATTCCGCATCCTCTTTGGTGTCATTATCTGCCTTCGCTAATGGATGCTTATAAAAAATTTAGTTATGCAAAAACAGCTTCGCATCATCAGTCGTTACCGTTTGGCAGTTTGCCCTCTCAGCCATTGCAATTTTCCAGTTCCAGCTTTGCCGCCTTTGGCATTCAGTCGTCATTTGTGCAGGTTGCCAGTTTTCTATCGTCCAGCTTTTGGGGTTCGTGCCTTTCATTTGGCTTCCATTGGTTGGTTTGTTTTCGTTTATCCATCTGGTCGCCGTCAGCTTTCTGCATTGCCTTTTTAGGGCTTTGCATAAAAAAAGTTGCAACCGTTTCGGGTTGCAACTTTTCAATTTTACTTTCTTAAAATCCCATCAAGGTTTGCGATTATACACCACTAACTTTTACAATGGAAAGAGCATTGAAAGCACCATTTTTCAACGGATATTTTACACCGTTTACATCTTGATAAAACTCAATTCCTAACACTAAAAACAATGGATGTGTACTGTTAGCAGTCACACTATTGTTTAAGTTAATAACGGCAGTTGCTGTACCATCCCAAGCTAAAACACCACCTGCACTTGTATCAGCAATAAAAGTTTCATTTTCAAAATCAACTTCAACACCAGATGCAACAAGTTTAAAGTGTGTAGTACCACCTGGAGCAGCAACCATATCACTTGGTACAAAACTTGGTACACTAATATTCAAATCCCCTGTAACACGGTTAATGCTTGGTGTACTTGGTGCAAATAATGTGTTGCTCAACTTAGCACCACTGTTAAATTCAAAACCTTCAAGCAATTCAGCTTCACCATCAATAACATTACGTTGACCTCTCACACTGGTTGTATCAGCTTGTAATACTTCAACCATTTTTTGTGTTAATCGGCTTACCATTCTGTTATCACTTGAATTTTGCAATAACACCCTTAATGAGTTGCGTAAAACCTTACCAGCTTTACCTGCTGCACCAAATTCGTTGCCGTTTTCTCGGGTTCTTTGAAATGCAGGGTCATTTGCTATACGATTTGCATCAACACCGCCTTTTTCTCTTGCCAAGTAACCATCTTGACTTTTGTAGAAGGTAATACCACCGATAGTACCATCTAATTTTAAAATCCCTTTTTGCTTTGCCATTTTCTATATTTTTTAAATGAATGAATAAAAATTTATGAATTACAACCTTTGCAATACTTAACCCTGTTTTTTGCATTTAGGCTTCTAAAAACTGATGGAGGACAAACTTTGTTTGCCCCACATTTCCAAAGCCCTAAATGCTTATCAATAGCTGTTTCTTGCATCATTGCCAGTTCAGCCTTATTGCTATATTCTACATAATGCCAAGCCCAGCCATTGCTTACTAAAATGCTATCTAAGGCTTTGCCATTAATAGTAACACTTGCAAGCACTCTATTATATCGGTCAAGTTTTAAGCTATCCACTAAAACAGTTTTACCAAGTATTAATTTGCTCACACTATCCTTTGCAGCTTCACCAAAACTTTGTTTTGTTTCAGGTGCATCTACATTCAATAATCTTACTGTAAAAATTCGTTTACCTTTAAGCATTTGGTAAGTATCACCATCAATCACACGAATAACAGTTGCACTATTTTGTGCAATTGCTGATGTGATTTGTAACATCAAATAAGGAAGTAGAATAAGTAGCTTCATTGCTTTCATAACCCAAAACTATTATCACTTAAAACCCTTTCCTAAAAGGCACTTCCGCTATGTGTCATTCTTGCCGATATTGCCAATAAAGTTTTGTTTTTCCTGCTACTTTTCTTAGTATTTTTGTAGCAGCTTGAATATATCAAAGCCATACATTGAGTATAGATGGTGTATGGATAGTGTATGTAAAGCCTATTAAAATTATTATCAATGGAGAGATTATGTATATACCCAAAGGATGTGCAAGTTGTTACTGGTAAAAGTGAACGATATGGAAGGAGTTTGTTAAGGGAAATAAAGAAGAAGTTCTCTAAAGAAAGTCATCAGCTTGTTACTATCGAGGAGTTCTGTAATTACACAGGAATTTCTATTAATTCAGTGAAGCAGGTTTTATTGAATTAGTTTTTTTATTTGTCTAACCTACTTTTTTTTAGAAAAAAAGTAGGGCAAAAAAACTGCCCACCGTGTCTATTATGCAATCTGTTAGAGTATTAGTGCTTACTAATAATAGCGTTTTCCCATTTTTGGTAGCTCTTTAGATTACGCAGCTTTCAATTCAGTTTCAAATAAGTTAATAAAATCAACAACTTTCATAAAATCTTTCATAAAAAAGTTAGATAATTCAGACCTTTGGTCTACAAGAAAAAGTCTGAGATTTTTAGTCTCAGACTTTTTTATGCTCATAATTCTACGTTACAATTTCGACTTTAATGAATAATAATAGAAAGCTAAAACAATAATCAGTTGGGGTATTTTGGAATTGAATTGTAAAGAAAGAATTTTATGAAATGGATTAATAATGATTTTTTGATGGATATAGTTGAAAGAATTCAATGTTTCTCTAAAATTCGTCTCTAACTTACTAGATGCTTTGATGAAATAAACTTTTCAATTTAAATCTATCTGCTTTGCTTATTTACTTTTCTATAATAATATCATAAGCATTTAATAACCCTCTAATTCCTGCAATTGAAAATTTAGCCTTCTTTATTTTATTGTTTTCAGGATGAATTGAATAATTGAAAGCGGTTCTGAAATCTGCTTTTTCTAGCTTTGTATGTTCAAAAATGGTTTTAAGTAAATTACAGTTGTCGAAAATTACCTCCGTTAAGTCAGCTTCGGTAAAATCAATTTCTTGTAGTTCTGTATTTTTAAAAATGGTTTGCTTAATTTTTGTTTTAAAGAAAGAAGAATGGTTTAAAATACAACCGTTAAAAGAGAAACTAAGTCCAAATTCATTACAATCGTCGAAGCGAAGCCCTAACATTTTACAATCATTAAATATTGTGTCTCTAAATACTGTTTGATGAAGATTTGCTAAACTTAAGTTGCAATTATTAAATGTACAGTCGATAAATTTATAATCAGACAGGTCTTTTTTCTCCAAATTATGATGGTTAAAGATGCAGTTTTCATACTCACCTTTAGCTAGCACATCATTCTGTTCAAAGCATTTATCTTGTATATATTCCTCTTTCATTATTCTTTAATTTTTAAAAAGAACTATAAATTCATGTGAGTGCGTTCTTACTTTTTATTTGGATGATTATTGAAGAATGTAGAAAAGGCTTGACCAATAATATATATTGAAGAATATCTTTCTCGAAAATATACAATAGCAATATAAATCTTTGCTAAATCAAATGGCTTCTATCACCAAACAATAGTTGAATATAAACTTCATTACAAAACTTGCATTTATATAATCAAACGTAAAAGCCACAATAAGTTGATTTCACAACCTATTGTAGAATTTATGCAGAAGTAGCAAAAGTGTTTAAATATCTGCTTTCCAAAATATTTTTATGATGAAGTAAATGCCCATACATAATAAAACACAAAGCATTAACAGTGATATTTGTATTACTTGCAACACCTTTCTGCTTTAACTGTTCGGTGGTAAATGAAAGCAATAGATAATCCGTAGATTTTCGAAGATGAAACAGTTCTGATTGTAAATCTGACAAGCTTCTATCTGCTGCATCTGCATTGGCAGCATATTCATTTTCATTAAACCCTGCTAGTTGAATGGTATCTTTTCGAGAAAAAGTTAATGCTCTGAATCCAAAAATCCGTTCTGTATCAATTACATGTTGTAACAATTGCTTTACAGTCCATTTATCATCTGCATATCTATAATGAGCCATTTCTTCAGGAATATTCGTATAAAATTGAATGATTTTATCAGCAAACAAATCAATCAATTCTGCAACGTTATTCGCTGGCTTTGTTAATTCTACATAGTCAGAATAAAAAACGCCGTAATCGGTAGCAGTAGGTCTAGGCATTGTAAATGCTTATTGTTTTGGCTTAATATTTTTGAAAGTTGATTTTGGAAGCGGTTGTTGCTTTGTTTTTTCTGTTGCCTGTGTATTGATTGTTTCTGCTGCTTGAATAGCACCAAAAGCATCGATAAAACCACCAGTTTTACAAAGTTCAGTCATACTAATTTTTTCGTTTGTACCTGGTCTAAATGTTATGTCTGAAGCATTTGCAACGGCTACACTTTGTTCAATACTTTGTTTTACCTGAACGGCAGATAAGTTTGGATAATAAGAACGCACCAAAGCCGCCAAACCAGCTACAACAGGAGAAGCCATACTTGTTCCATCTAAAAAGCCATAAGTTGTTCCACCAGGTAATGTGCTATAAATTTGATTACCAGGAGCAAAAACATCAACACCTTTTTTACCATAATTGCTGAATGTGGCAATATAATTATTGGCAATACTAACATCGCTTGAAGCACCCACTGTAATTACATTGTTTGCCCATTCTCCATTTAAAAATTCTGGACAAGGATAATTTTCTGAGCTATCTACATTTTTAGCGTCGTTGCCAGCAGCATGAATAATTAACACATCTTTAGAAGCGGCATACTTAAACGCATCATCAACCCATTTCTTTTCAGGAGAAAATCCTTTTCCAAAACTCATGTTAATTACTTTGGCTCCATTATCCACAGCATATCTTACAGCTAGTGCAATGTCTTTATCGTATTCATCGCCATTTGGCACCGCTCTAATTGTCATTAATTTTACGTTGTTTGCAACACCGTCCATGCCTACACCATTTCCTCTTACTGCTGCAATAATGCCACTCACATGTGTTCCATGTCTACTTCCTTTACCCATCACATCACTATTACCATAAAAACGATCGTTGATATCGTTGTAATTGTCTTTTGTTACTTCTGCTCTTAAATCTGCTGGTGCTTTATCTTTTGCTTCTACTTCATCTCTTAATCTTTCTACTTCTTCAGACAAAGTTTCTATGATGAATGAGCTTTTTGCATCATCACCAAAAGGCAAGGCTTTCATTAAACGTAAAAAACTAAGTTTTGCTTTTTGAGCTGCACTTGTAGTTAGTGTTAATTTCTCTAATTCAGTTGCAGAATATTCTTTTACTTTTCCTTCAGTACAAATTAATGAATCCCATTCTGATAAGTTTTTAGCAATACGTTCGTACTGCATCAATTGCATGGCAGTGTTGGTAGATGTTTCAATACCTGCAGCTGCTCGTTTCCACATTTTATAGGTAAACAACTCATCTTTCGAAAGCTTAGATTCATCTATTTGTTTTCCTTCGTATTTGGCTTTATAAGCATGATAAACTCTTGCTTTTTCTGCAGCAGCTTTTTCAATGTTAGTACCATTTTTATTCCCTAAAAAGTTCCATCCATATACATCATCTACATATCCGTTTCCATCATCGTCTATTCCATTGTTTGGAATTTCTTTCTCATTTTTCCAAAGTACTGGCTTTAAATCTTCGTGTAACGTATCTACACCAGAATCGATTACCGCAACAATAACAGGACTACTTTTTTTGTTTTGAAGTTTTTCGTATGCTTTTTTCAAGTTAATACCAGCAAAACCATCGGTATTTTTTTCTTTTAAATGCCAACCTTTTAAACTGTCTTGAGCAACTGAATTTTGTGCAAAACTGCCTATTGTAGAAAATATAAAGGCACAAGTAATGATTTTCTTCATGTATAAAATTTGGTTAAAGTATTTGAAAGATTGCCAAGTTAAGGGCAATGTGTAAATTTCACAAATTCTACCTTAAAAAGTTTGAAATATGCCAAAAAAAAGCTGTTAATGTATTGCTAATAAATGTACATCATTAGAATAGGTGAATGTATAATGTACCCAAAAAGAAAAAGATTACACATGAAAAAAGCCCCGTTTTTTATAACGAGGCTTTTTAAATAAGATTTAATTTGAATTACAATTTAGCGATTAATTCTTTTGCAGAACGCACATAATCGGTATTTTTTGCTTCAGTTGCAATTTGAATGCATTTTTCAGCACTTGCTTTTGCACTTACTTTATCGCCCATGCTGCTTTCGATTTTTGCCTTTAACAAATACAACCAAAAAGCATTTTTATTGGCATCAATTCCTTTGGTTACTGCTGCTAAAGCTTGAGGATAATCTTTTACCATTTCAAAATAAAAGTTTGCAGCTGCTTGAAAATTAGGCTTATCGCTTGCTAAGTTTTTGGCAATATCTGCTTTAATTCTATCTTGAATATTGGTACTAATAGGTAGACTAACTGCTACATTATCCCACATGATGTGTAACTCACATGTTTCGTAAGCAATGTTTGCAAATTGCATGGTAAATACTTCCATCTTGTCTTTCATTTTCATTACAGGAGCAGTTACACGTACAATATCATTTTCTTTTTTGTACAAACTTGGCTGGTTAACATTTACATCTTTAGTAATAATGATGGTAAATTCTTTTTTGCCAGGAATTGAAAGCAACCCATATTTTCCTGCTTTAATGGTAACACCATTTATAATTACTTCGTCGCTAAAAGTAAGTGTTGTTGCAGCATTAGCACCTGTACGCCAAACCTGATCTAATGGAGCTAATTCACTATTTTCTTTAAATACAGTTCTACCTTTTACCGATGGTCTGCTATAATTCAATTCTATATTACCCAAACCAAAATTCTGTTTAATGGTTTGTGTAGGACTAGGTTGTGGCATATTTACTGCCTGACCAAACATTTGTGTAGCTACTAGCATGGCTAGTGAAAACAATAATTTTTTCATTGTATAGTGTTTAATACTTTGTACAAACCTACAATAACAACTTGTACAATGAAATGTTTTTGATAAATGGCAGCGATATAAATAAGAAGCGAATAAAATTGAATGAAGTTGAGTTGAAAAACTGAAGTTTAATACTTAATCAATACTTTGGCTTTGGTATTTTTATTTTTAGAAGAAACTTTAAACTTTGGCCCAGTTGTAAGAATATTTACAATTTTTTTGTTTTTGGTAGAATCGGCAATATTGCTTTTAATAACAGCAATATTATAAGGATTTCCTTTTTTATCTATCAAAAATTCTAACTCTACTTCATTACCATTTAGTGCAGTAATTCTTGTTTTCCCGTCGAAAGTGGTGTCAGACAAAAAGTGCATATTTTTATTGAGGTAATCGTTGTAAGCACTCCAACCATTCACAGGATTAATAGAATCTGTTAATCCTGTTATAATATCTCTTTTGATATGCTTATTTATAGTTTCTTTTTTTCTTTTACCTAGTTCAATGGTTTCAAAATTTTGATCAGTAATATGTTTGGCTTCATAAACATTGTTTGCAGTTACTGTATTGAATGCAAGTTGTGCATCTTTTGCCGAACGAGCTGCAATTGATGGCTGAATAGTATCCTTAATAATAGATTTCGCAATTTTATCTGCTTCTACTTGATTGGATTCTTCTGCCAAGCCTAAAGCCATGCTGATAATATCTTCTTTATCTTTATTATTACTAGCACTTGGTAAAATGTCATCGTCTTCTGTAACCGTTTTTTTAGTAGGAGTGGAGCTTTTTTGAACAGTAATTGTTTTGTTTAAAAATTGATTGATTTGCTTTGGAGTGTCAATAACAGTAGTAGAATTGATTTTTGGTGTTGTTGGAATTGTTGATGTAACAGCATTTGCAGATTCAATTTTACTGATTCGTTCTTGTTTGTTGTTGCTATTAACTACCAAATAAGTAATCAAACTAGCTAAAACTATTACTACACACAAAGCAGCTACATTGAACCATTTTTTTGAACCTATGAAAAATAATGTAGTTTTTGGTACTTGAGTTGTTGAAACTGAACGAGCAATAAAAGAAAGATTAGATGCAGTTTCGGCTGACTGTTTTTGTAATTGATACCCTTCAACGGCATCTGCTAAAAAATCGTCTTCTAACAATGCTTTTTCGAATGCATGCATGTCCGTTTTACTCAACTTACCATCTATGTATAGTTGAATATAATCTGCTGTAAAAAATATATTCGATTGATTATGCTGCATTTTTATCCATACAAATTTTTAAATTCCGTTTTCCATTCTGTAAAAGACTTCTCACTTTGCTCCATTCAAAACCAGTAATATGTGCAATTTCTTGGTAGCATTTTTCTTCTAAAAAAAACAATCTTACCGCTTGTTGTTGTTCGCTTTGCAATTGTTGCAAGCAGTTTTCCATTAGCTGTAATTGTGTTTCTTTAATCATTAAATCATCTGTATGCATGTTAGGATGCATGTTTTCGGCTAATTGCACAAAATTTTCTTCATTTGAAGATACAAGTTTTACCTGCTTTTTTCTGAGTTGCATTAAGCAATAGTTTTTAGAAAGCACATATAACCAACTTTTAAAGTTTACAACTTCATGCTTAGCTACCTTTTTTTGTAATTCTTCATAAATAGCCATAACGGCATCTTTTGCAGATTCACTTTCCTGTAGATATTTTAAACAAACGCCATACACCATTTCATGATACCTTAAAAAAAGTGAAGCAAGCAATTGTTGTTGCTGGTTTAGTTGGTATTGTTGTAGTAGTTGCTCATCAGTAAAATGGGCATATTGCTTATTCGTAATCATGCTTGAGATAAGCTATGAAAGTAAGATTTTTTGAGAGAAAATGTTTTACACTTAGCAAATGCTAGATAATTTTAAGATTATCTATTTTAATCTAACCTACTTTTTTGTATATCATCTATCTTTTTAAATAAATGGTAGGGCTTAAATGTTCGCCAATTTTCAAGTTCCATTAATTCGATGAAATAATTAATTTTCCTTTTTTTAAAATCTTGTTGCGATTGTGTAGGCATGTTTAAACAAACAATCCAACCATTTTCATCTGTTACATTTTCAAACCATTCTTCGTAATAATCTTTATCGCCACTATGAAAGTTTAATACATTTTCTGCAATTAGTATAAATTTTGAAATGCCTTGTTCTATCAATTTATCAATTACGTCTCTCTTCAGAAGCATAATATCGTTTTCAATCGCATCGTTCCATTCTCCAATTAATTCAATTACTGAAAAATGAAGTTCATAATCTACATAAATCACCTTTAAATACAGTGTTTTACTACCAAAATCATCCCATTGTGGATGGATGTAATAATTGTAAACAGTTGTAGAAAATTCAAATTCACTGTGTACGGTACCATAAAAAGGCGATCGAACATCTTCTTCAGCAATATAAATATGTCTCCAATTAAAAAATGGTTCTATTAAATGCATGTGTTAAAGCAATATTATTTCGAAAATAAATTGTAAAATAAATTGAATTAAAAGCCTCTTTAAAATTTATTTTTTAATCCTCATTGTATAAAAATCTCGAAAAACTCCGTGGCTAAATGTACTTTTACCACAGAGAAAAATAGTTTTTACAATTTTAAACAGACTCTACGCATTCCATTCTACTGAATTAATAAATAAAAAAGCATGGCAATTTGTTTACCATGCTTTGAAATATACTGAAGCGAAATCAATTATTTTACCATTTCGTAGCTAACTACTGCTTTTTTTACGCTACCATGTTTTAGTAATAAATCTTTTGCTAATTCGTATTCGTTTAATTTTAATTGATCCATTACCATTTTTACACCTCTGTCTACCAGTTTTACATTGCTTAGTTGCATGTTTACCATTTTATTGTCTTCAACACGACCCAATTGTATCATTACAGCTGTTGAAATCATGTTTAATACCAATTTTTGTGCTGTTCCACTTTTCATTCTTGTGCTGCCGGTTACAAATTCAGGCCCAACAACAACTTCAACCGGAAAATCTGCTGCTTCACTAACTGGTGAATTTGGATTACAACAAATGCTACCAGTTACAATTCCTCTTTTTCTACATTCGTTTAAAGCACCAATTACATAAGGCGTAGTTCCACTTGCAGCCAAACCTATTACTACATCTTTATCGTTTACATAATGTTTTTGTAAATCGTCCCAACCTTGTTCCATACTATCTTCTGCAAATTCAACAGCTTGTGTAATGGCTTTATCACCACCTGCAATAATACCAATTACCAAACCATAAGGCACACCATAAGTAGGAGGGCACTCACTTGCATCTACAATTCCCAATCTTCCACTTGTACCTGCACCAATATAAAACAATCTACCACCTGCCAACATTTTATCGCTGATAGCAGATGCTAACTTTTCAATTTGTGGAATTGCTTTTTCAACAGCAGCCGGAACAATTTGATCTTCTTTATTAATATTTACTAAAATTTCTTCTATCGTCATTTGTTCAAGATGATGATAGTTAGAAGATTGCTCGGTTACTTTTACAAAATTGTTCATATCGCTTGTTTATATATGATAATGTATTAACCCATCCATTGGCTTTTTAAGCACTTTTCCAAATTCTAATTCGTAGGTGTCACATAAATTTTTCAATACATCTTTAAAACCAAAGGCTATACTGCCTACAAAACCAATAGGCATTGTCCAACTTTCACGAAACTTATATAAATGATTGAAAAAGAAATCGTTGATGCCATCTTCAATCATATTTTCAATCATGTAGTGACCTCTATTTTCAGCTAAAAAAATGGCGTAACTAGCTAAATATCTGTTGGCAAGTGGTTGCTTGTATACGCTATTCAATATCTGATCTTTTGTTACAGCAAACCTTTTTTCAAATTGTATGCTTAATTCTTCATCAAATGTTTTGTACAAATAATGTTGAATTACTTTTTTTCCTAAGTAAGCACCACTTCCTTCATCGCCTAAAACATAGCCTAAACCAGGACTATTTTTCATTAGTTTTTTACCATTAAAATAGCCAGCATTTGAGCCTGTTCCTAATATACAAGCAACGCCTTTTTCCTTACCACATAAAGCTCTAGCAGCTGCTAACAAATCTGTTTCAATCGAAATTTTAGCAACCGAAAACAACTGTTTTAAGGCAGACTGAATGGTTTTTACATTTTCAGCATTGGTTAATCCTGTGCCATAAAAATGAACAGCATTTACTTGCACCTTTTTCAACTTAGGCATTAGTTCTTTTTGCAACAGCAAAACAATTTGTTCTGTTGTTAGGAAGTACGGACTAATTCCTTGTGTGTAAATGGTTTTCTTTTTGCCTTCGCTTAAAAGACACCATTCACATTTTGTGGCTCCGCTATCTGCTATTAGTTGTATTAACATGTTGTTATAATTTGGTAAAATTAATTATTGATTGGATAGAATGTATCATTTTTCTAAAATAATACCGCAAATTCCTGCAATTAATACATTTAATCTTGCATTTAAAGGCATTATTAGATAATTATGTACTGTTTTTTACGCATAAAATTTCATTTTTTGTAGAATGAAGACTATTTTAAAGCATAAAAAAACAAATATGATATTATAAATGTAATTGAAGAATTTATAATAATGCTGTATTCTACTTGAAAAAAATATGATTTAAGTTAAAAGTGTTTAGTTAGCCAAAAGCTAGTTATTTAAACACATGCTTACAACTACTTTATTTACCGATATATTTGCTACTTTGCTAAGCATTTGTGTACATAGCTTTTAAATTATATGGGCAGTAAAAAATTACAAGTTTGGTTACCTCTTCTGTTTTCGATAGTAATGGTTGTAGGAATGATTATTGGTTACCAACTCAGAGATAAAGCAGGAGGCAACAATTTTTTAAGTAGTTCAAAAAAATCGTCGGTACAAGAAGTGATTGAACTGATTAAAAATAAGTATGTAGACCCTGTAAAAGTTGATAGTATTAATCAATCAGTAGTAGATAATTTATTAGAAAAGCTAGATCCGCATTCTGTATTTATTCCATCTAAATATTTAAAAGAAGTAAATGAAGATTTAATGGGCAATTTTCAAGGAATTGGCATTGAATTTCAATTTTTTAACGATACACTCAATGTTGTAAATATTGTAAAAGATGGCCCAAGCGATAAAGCAGGTATTGAAATTGGCGATCAAATAATTAAAGCAAACGATACTGTTTCTTTAACCGGAAAAAGCATTTCTACTGAAGAAATTAGAAAGCATTTAAGAGGTATTTCTGGAACAACTGTAAAACTTAGCCTTATACGTAATGGAAAAACAAAACAAATTGTTGTAACAAGGGGTAATATTCCTGTACCTACAATTGATGCTGCCTACATGCTGTCGAATGATATTGGCTACATTAAAATCAACAAATTTGGTGATAGAACTTACGAAGAATTTATGCAGAGCTTAGAAAAAAACTTGCAAGCAGGTATGAAATCTTTGGTATTGGATTTAAGGGGAAATGGTGGTGGATTAATGAGTGAAGCAACTGCAATTGCCGATGAATTTTTAGATAACGATAAACTAATTGTGTACACAGAAGGCAACAAATCGCCTCGATACGACTATAAATGCAGAAAAGAAGGATTATTTGAAAAAGGTAAAATTGCTGTTTTGGTAGATGAAACATCTGCTAGTGCAAGTGAGGTTTTAAGCGGTGCTTTACAAGATTGGGATAGAGCAACCATTATTGGAAGAAGAACTTTTGGTAAAGGATTGGTGCAACAACAATATCCGTTAAGCGACGGAAGTGCACTAAGACTAACCGTAGCTAGATATTTTACTCCATTGGGAAGAAATATTCAAAAGCCCTATACCAACAAATCGAAAAAAGATTACGAAAACGAATTGTTAGATCGTTTTCATCACAATGAATTGGCAGTTGCAGATTCTGTTGCTCATGATACAAAAAGTAAAACCTATACAACACCTTCTGGTAGAAAAGTTTTTGGTGGTGGTGGAATAACGCCAGATATTTTTGTAGGTATTGATACAGTTAAAAAAACAGCTGCTTTTTTACAGTTATTAAATACCAACCTCTTAAACAACTTTATCTACAAATATTACGTATCTAATAGAAACCAATTAGATAAAGTGAAAAATACCGACGAGCTAAACTTACTTTTTTCAAATGAGGCTAACCAATGGAATACATTTTTGTCGTTTGCCAAACAGCAAAAAAGCGACTTGAGCAGCATAACTTTAAACGAGAAAAACTACATTTTACAACAAATGAAAGCCCTATTGGCAAGGCAAATTTGGAGAAATGAGGGTTACTTTAAAATGTACAACCTGCAAGATAGCACTGTAAAAAAAGCCATAACGGTTTTAAAATAAATATTACATTTAACTACTAGAATTTTCTATTTCCCCCTAGACTTACTGCTTGCTATGGATAAAATTTATGTACTAAAAAAAGATAAAATTATAAAAGGCCCCTATACAATCAAGGAGTTGAAGGCTAAAGGTGTTAGAGAAAATGATAGTATTTGGTATGAAGGTTTAAAAGATTGGACTTCTATAAAAGATTTACCACATTTACATGAAGCTTTATTAATTGAAAAAGACACAACGAAGGCTAAGAAAAATTTTTTAGCAAAACTATTTCCTTTCTTCAAACGCAAATCATAAGCATTTTTACATTTCTATTCCAATTTGCCGCATTAATATGGTAGCGTTTAAGCTGGTACAAACCCCATTTTTTAGTTTGTAATCAAAGAATAATTCTTCGTTTTTCACTTGCACATCAAAGTGATAGTTGGCAATGTTTTGAGGATAGTTTTCTACCAATTTCGATAATTCAACATCATGTGTAGCTACAATAGCTTGTGTTTTTTGCTGAATAAATTGTTGAATTAAAGCCTTAGAGCCTGTGTGTCGATCTAGCGAATTTGTTCCCCTTAAAATTTCATCCAATAAAATAAAAACAGGTTGCTGCTGTTGCACCGCTTCAATAATGGCTTTTAGCTTTTTAAGTTCGGCATAAAAGGTAGATGTATTTTCAGCCAAATTATCTGCAATACGCATACTCGTCATTAACCGAATGGGGGAAATTGAAAATGAAGCAGCACACACTTTACTACCTGCTAATGCCAATACAATATTGCAACCAATACTTCTTAAAAAAGTACTTTTTCCAGCCATATTCGAACCTGTAATTAAGGTAATTTGCCCTGTACCTGTTGTAGAAAAATCATTTGTAACGGCTTTTGAATAAGGAATTAACGGATGCCCCACTTGTTGGCTTTGCAACGAAAAAAACGAAGTTTCAATTGTAGGAAAATGCCAAGAAGGATGATTAAAACCTGCAATTGCAAAAGATTGAACCACTTCGAATTGTGCAATTACAGCAAACCAATTTTGAACCTGATGGGCATTTTTCATTCTCCATTTGTTCAACGCTCTTATTTGCCAAACATCCCATAAAAAGATGGTGTTTAAAATAATGAATACATACACATTTAAACGCACATCAAACCGCTGTAAAATGCTTTTTAAATATTGTATTTCTGTGGAAGCACTCGTGTTTTGCTGCTTTAACTGTTGTTGCAATTGTTGTAGATAGGTGGCTGAAAACGATTTTTTTTCTACATGCAAGAGTAGTTTTTCTAGTACACTTATTTCTGATACAATTTTATTTAATAATTGATGATGTTGCAATACTTGTTTACTTAATGTTGTTGCTATTATAAAAGAAAGGGTGTACCAAATGGTAACTACAGCAGTAGGAAGCAAATCAAACACATAAGCAAACAGCACTAACAATTGTATTCCCACATAAAAGGGTAGTAGCCATTGCCAAAAACTTTGTTGAAAAGGTTGGTTAGATGAAAAAAGCCAAGAATGAATTTTTTCTTGTGTGTGGGTAGAAATTTTATTTTTTCTTGCCAAACCTCTACCTTCTTGCATCCAATGTATTTCAATTTCCAAAGCAGCAACCGCTTTTTGTTTTTCAATAATATCAACATCATTAGGAGCAAATAAAAGTTGGCTAGCCAACAACGCTGCACCTTGTTCGGTTTCGCAGCGATTGATATATTGAAACAAAGAGCCTTTACCCAATATATCTATATCATCGGCATAAGGGTGTGGTTCTTTGGGTTGATAAGTACTGCCGTCGTTTAAATGATTTGGAATTTCATGTTGCAAAAAAGCAAGTTCTTCCTTGTTTAAGTTGATTAATATTTCGGTGTGTTGCAATAACTGTTGATTGGCAACATCGGTTTTTACAATCCATAAAAATAAAATGATGCCTCCTGTAATTACCAACACAAAGCCTAATAAATGAATGGATAAAATGGAATAAGCCAAAAAAGCAGTAGCTACCACTACCAATAAACGCAGCCAAGCAATGGTATTTTTCTTCTGCAATAATCGTTGTTGAGTTGCAGTATATTGCAATAAATTGGTTTGATACGTTTGGGCTACCTGTTCTAAGTTCATGGGTGTGAAAATAATACATCTGAACAAACTACATTTATCTAGCTTATTAAATAGTTGTTTTAAGTATAAGTAGTTCTTTAAAAAAATTATAGTATTGAAAACAAGAAAATTTATGCATTATAAACAAGTTGTTTATGCATTATAATCAAACTGTTTATGCGTTATAATCAAGTTGTTTATAATGCATAAATTTCTTGAAGAAGGTATTATAAACAAACTTGAAGAAGTACTTATAAAAATGTTGAAGAAGGTATTAGGAATAAAAGAAAAGAAGGTATTATAAAAATTTTAAAAAAGGTATTAGCAACCTATGCAAACAGTAAATCAGCTTGTACAGCTATATCAGTTATTGCCACATCCTGAAGGAGGATATTATAAAGAAACCTATAGAAGTGGAGTTATGGTGAATAAAAACGCTTTACCAGATAGCTTTACAAGCGATAAAAGTGTTTCCACTGCTATTTATTTTTTACTAGAAAAAGGTAATTTCTCCGCCTTTCACAGAATTAAAAGCGATGAATGTTGGCATTTTTATGCTGGAGAAACCTTGCACATTTATGTAATTAGTCCAGAAGGAATATTCAGCACTATTAAATTAGGAAGCAATTTTGAGGCAGGAGAGGTGTTTCAAGCAGTTGTGCCAGCCCATTCTTGGTTTGCTAGTGAACCTGCCCCCAATAGTAATTTTAGTTTTGTTGGTTGCACCGTTGCTCCAGGTTTTGATTTCGAAGATTTTGAAATGGCAAAAGCAGCAGAGTTATCTATTATTTTTCCTGCACATGCAGAAATGATAAATAGGCTTTGTAGGTAAGGATAATTTCAATCAATATTTTGAAAATTAGATAGAAGTGTAAACACATTAAATTTGTTTCATGCTTTCAATAGAAAATAAAACATTATCAAATTATACTTTTATAGACTTGTTTGCAGGGATTGGAGGTTTTCATTTAGCATTGTCCTCTTTTGGTGCACATTGTGTTTTTGCATCGGAATGGGATAAACATGCTGCTGAAACGTACCAACAAAATTTCGGCATAAAACCTTTTGGAGATATTACAAAAATTAATGAGAAGGATATTCCAAAACATGATATTTTATGTGGAGGTTTTCCTTGCCAAGCGTTTTCGATTTCTGGTAAACAAAAAGGTTTCGATGATACTAGAGGAACATTATTTTTTGATATAGCAAGAATCGTTCATTACCATCACCCCAAAGTGGTATTCTTAGAAAATGTAAAGAATCTTACAAAACACGATGGTGGTAAAACGCTTAATACTATTATTCAAACATTCAAAAAATTAAACTACAACGTATATACACAAGTATTAAATGCAAGCAACTATGGATTACCTCAAAATAGAGAACGTATATACATGGTAGCCTTCAGAGAAGATATCGACACACAAAAATTTGCTTTCCCCCTGCCTACAAATGAGCCCACTTGTTTAGAAAAAATTATTGAGAAAGATCCTGCCAATGTTAAAATCATTGAGCGTTCAGATATACATATGTATAAAAACTATAACATCTCAAATACTTTGTTTGAAGAATTTAGTTTAGAAAACAAACCCATTCAAATTGGTATAGTAAATAAAGGAGGGCAAGGCGAAAGAATTTATCATCCGTTAGGTCACGCAATAACTTTATCAGCATATGGTGGTGGCGTTGGCTCAAAAACTGGATTGTACATAATTGATGGAAAAATTAGAAAATTATCCCCAAGAGAATGTGCTAGAGTACAGGGATTTCCAGAAGATTTTATACTAAACTCAAGTGACGTACAATCTTACAAACAATTTGGGAATAGCGTTTCAATAAATGTTTTACAACATATTTTATTTGAAATAACAACCATTTTGAAAGAGCATCAATACCCAACTAATACGGCTGAAATGAAAGAATTGACATATGAATACTAATCAATTACTAGGTTCCCAAACTGCTAAAAAGGGATTTCAAAACGAGAATGACATTGTTGAAAAGTTCAATAACTGGCAGTTAGATGAAGATGCTCAAATCTGGCTTATCATCATGCAATATCAGATTGATCAGATAGAATTTGTACGAGCTATAAAATTAAGTGGATATAAAACCGATATTCAAATTCAGGTTACTATTAAATTAATAGATGCAATTGATGTACAAAATTTACAAGTGAAATTAGTAAGCAATCCCAAAGGGTTTAATCAAATTGATAAACGTTGGGTAGATAAGTATGTAGAATTATGGAATATTCCAGATAATATAGTCTCAATTTTAAAAAGATATACTGGTGAAATTGCTCCAACTATTTTACAAGCAAAAGATAGGCGTAGAATGTTTGCCAATGAATTTTCCAAAAATGAACAATCACAAATATTAAACTGGTTAGAGGCAAACAAATCTTTAATTGTATCTGATATTTTAAAAGGTAGGGGACAATTTTCTGCCGAATGGATGCTAGTTGCTCAAAGAATTAAAAAAGACGTTCGGTGGATTTTAAAGCCAATGAATTATTGTTTAAATTATTTTGGAAATGGCAAAATAGAAATAACAAAAAGAGGAAATTTTAAAATAGCAAGAATAACCATGCAACGAAAAGGAGGAGACGGAGGAAGGATAACCGCAAATATGTTGCAATTCAAAATGAATCCGGCTGAACTCTTTGAATAATACGCATAATTACTTACATCGTTAATTATTTACCAAACATAATATTAATAGTTTCGAAACATTGATTATCCTTTATATTCTCCAAAAACATTCCTCAATACATCAGAAATTTCGCCAAGCGTACAGTTATTTTCAACAGCATCAATTACTACAGGCATTAGATTATTGTTATCAACAGCAGCTTTTTCAATGGCTTGCAAACATGCTGTTACTTTTGTATGGTTACGATTGGCTTTTAATGTTTCTAGTTTTTTAATCTGTTGTAATCGAATATCATCGTTAATAGCAAAGGGCTCAACCTTGGTGGTTTCTTTGGTTTGAAACTGATTTACACCCACAATAATGGTATTTTTAGATTCAATATTCTTTTGATAATGGTAAGCAGATTTTGCAATTTCATCTTGCATAAATCCATTTTCAATGGCTTTTACACTTCCACCCATTGCATCTATTTTGGCAATTAAATCCCAAGCTTTTTGTTCTACTTCATTGGTAAGATTTTCTACAAAATAAGATCCTGCTAAAGGATCTACCGTTTGGGTAACACCACTTTCAAAAGCTACAATTTGCTGGGTTTTTAAAGCAATGCCTGCAGCTTGTTCGGTTGGTAAACTCAGGGCTTCATCGTAGCCATTGGTATGTAAACTTTGTGTGCCACCTAATACAGCTGCCAAAGTTTGAATGGTAACCCTGCTAATATTGTTTAAAGGTTGTTGAGCGGTTAAAGTGCTACCACCTGTTTGTGTATGAAAACGCAGCATCATGGCTTTTTCATCAGTTGCACCTAGTTGCTTCATCATGTTTGCCCACATTCTTCTTGCGGCTCTAAATTTTGCAACTTCTTCAAATAAGTTATTATGAGCATTAAAAAAGAACGATAATCTTTTTCCAAAAACATTAATATCTAACCCTTTTGCTAAAGCAGCTTCTACATACGCTTTACCATTACTGAGTGTAAAAGCAATTTCTTGCACAGCATTACTTCCTGCTTCTCTTATATGATAACCTGAAATAGAAATAGTATTCCATTTGGGTAATTCGGCAGCACACCATTCAAAAATATCGGTAATAATACGCATAGATGGAGTAGGAGGATAAATATAAGTTCCCCTTGCTGCATACTCTTTTAATATATCGTTTTGAATAGTGCCACTAATTTTTTTCAAGTCTGCACCTTGTTTTTTTGCTAATGCAACATAGAATGCTAACAAAATAAATCCAGTTGCATTAATGGTCATTGAGGTTGACACATTTTCTAGTTGAATGCCTTTAAACAAAGCCTCCATATCTTCTAAACTATCTATGGCAACACCTACTTTTCCAACTTCGCCTTCAGCTAGTTCATGATCGCTATCATAACCAATTTGTGTGGGCAAATCAAAAGCCACACTTAAACCCATTACCCCTTGTTGTAACAAATAATGATACCGTTGGTTGCTTTCTTCTGCTGTGCTAAAGCCAGCGTATTGACGCATCGTCCATAATTTTCCCCGATACATATCTTCTTGAATACCTCTTGTGTACGGAAAAATTCCTGCTTTTTCGTCCTGAACATCATTGGGAACATCAGCGGATGTGTATACTTCTTTAATCTCAATTCCGCTATCGGTCGTTATTTTATTATCATTTTTCATAAGGCAATCATTTAAGTAGGCAATCGAAAGAACACCGTAATTATCTGTGTAAAGTTTTATTGTTTACAACAACTTTTTAGCTTCGTAACTTAAAACCTCACTCACTACTTCGTGTAAGTTTCCTTTTTTATCGTTCATTAAATATTCAAGTAATAGTTTACATAAATCTAAACCTGTTGCATTAGCAGGCATCGTACTAGCTAATTGATTTACAATTAACATATTTTGGTCTTTTAAGTTTTTAACTGCACTCCAAGCCTCTGCACTCACATAAATTTGTTGGGTAATGTTGTATTCAAATTCTTCTCTAATGGCTTGTGTAATGGCTTGTTGCATGTCTCTTACAGAATAACCTGGCATATTTACCCTACCAATAATATTGGGTAAAGCAATTCTATCGGTTAAAAGCGTTAATCGTTCTAAAGCCTGTAGTTGCAGCATTTTACTATTGTCAACCTTTTTGCTTTCTGCCAAACTAGCTTTTCGTTGTAAAAAAATAAGCCATCCTGCTAAAGCAGCAAGTGAAACGGCAATAATAGTACCCATTAACATTGAAGAAGACATGTGTATATTTTTTTATGATTGAATAAATAGATTAAACATTAACATCTAAAACACTTTTCATTACAATAATAATCCTTGTAAAAAAAAGTATGCAAAACTAAAGTAGATAATTAAACCCGTAACATCTACCAACGTAGCTACAAAAGGGGCAGAAGATACAGCAGGGTCTGCACCCAATTTTTTTAATGCAATGGGTAACATCGATCCGCTTAAAGTTCCCCATAAAACAACACCCACTAAACTAAACCCAACAGTAAAACCAATTTTTTGCCAATGAACACCATAAATATTAGGTGCAATACTATGCCAAACAGCTACACGTACAAAACCAATAATGCCTAAAACGCTACCCAACAACATACCACTTAATAATTCTCTTCGCAAAACCCGCCACCAATCAGAAATGCTAATATCGCCAACAGCCATTGCTTGTATAATTAAAGTACTAGCCTGACTGCCACTATTTCCGCCACTACTAATAATTAATGGTACAAACAAAGCCAATACTACAGCTTTAGCAATTTCATCTTCAAAATACCCCATTGCTGTAGCGGTAAGCATTTCACCCAAAAATAAAACTACCAACCAACCAACTCTTTTTCGAAATAGTTTTAATAAGGGAATATCTAAATAAGGTTCATCGAACGATTCTGTACCACCAATTTTTTGAATATCTTCACTAAATTCTTCATTGGCCACCCAAAGCATATCATCAATGGTTACAATGCCTAATAAAATATTGTTATCATCTGTAACAGGTAAAGCCACTCGGTTATTCATTTTAAATACCTGATTGGCATATTCTTGGTCGTCGGTAACGTTTAAAGCAACTACTCTTTCATCAATTAATTCATTTACATATTTATTGGGTGCGGCCAAAATAATATCACGTATTCTAATATCGTCTATCAATTCCCCTCGTTCATTTATTACATAAATAACATCGATGGTTTCACTGTTTTTAGCATAGCGTCTAATGGTTGCAAACACTTCTTCAATGGTATTGTGTTCGTACACATATACATAATCAGGTGTCATTAAACGCCCCACACTATCTTCAGGATAACCCAATAATGAAAGGGTAATTTTACGTTCTTCAGGATCTAAAAGTTTTATTAAATCTCTAATAACGCTTTTGGGTAATTCTTCTAAAAAATCGGTTCTATCATCGGCAGGCAATTCGTTTAAAAGCTCAGCAGTTTTAGAGGAAGGCAATTCTTTTACAATATCTCTTTGTTGAGCAATATCTAGAATTTTAAAAACGCTTGCAGCCCTATGAATAGCCATATTGCCAATAATTTGAGCCTCATATTCTGGATATTCATTAATTAATTCTGCAACATCACTAATATTCTGATCGTTTAAGAAAGCAGAAATTTCTAGTTTGTCTTCTGTAGCTATAACTGCCTCAAAAAGTTGTGGCAATTCTTCGTTTTCAAATTCTAAACTCATGGGTGCAATTTAGGGCTAACAATTGATAAATTTTAGAACCATTACATTTCTTCATTCTTATCACAAGTTCTTCTATAAAAAATAACCTTTTAAATTTTACCGTAAACAATATTGAACCATTTACAAGCTAAAGAGTTATTAAACGAACAGTTACCTTTACAACTTTAGAAATAGTAGTGTAGAAAATTATATGCGTTTATACCCAGAATCAGCAACACAACAACTTGAATTTGATAAAGTAAAACAATTGCTTGAGCAACATTGCAAAACGGTGTATGCACAACAAAAAGCAGCAGATTTAAGAATTCATACCAAAAAAGAATTTATAGAACAAGATTTGCGTCAAACCTTTGAGTATAAGCTACTATTACAACAAAGCCTTTATTTTCCGAATGACTTTACCATTAATAACTATAAAGACATAAAGCTTTTAGGAATTCCAGGTGCATTATTGGTGAGTGAACAATGGATTGATATTCGAAAACTAGTTACCAATATTAGCAACATTTTTAGATGGTTTGATGCTGAGAAAAAAATGGCTTATTATGCTTTATCGAAAGTAATTGAACATACTTACTATGAAAAAGTAATTCTTGAATTAATAGATGAGGTTTTAGATGAAAGTGGACATGTAAAAGATAAGGCAAGTGAAGATCTTTTTAACATTCGAATGAAGCTTTTTAAACGCAGAAATGAGCTGAGAAGAATGTTTGAGAAAGTGGTAAGTAAATTAAATAAAGCTGGCTATTCAGCAGAAATTGAAGAAGGTTTTAGCAATGGTAGAAGGGTAGTAGCTGTATTTGCAGAACACAAAAGGCAAGTAAAAGGAATATTACATGGTGAGAGTGATAGCCGTAAAACTGCTTTTATTGAACCTGAAGAAACCATTCCTTTAAACAATGAAGTTTTTTCTTTAGAAAATGAAGAAGCACAAGAGGTGCAACGTATTCTTAGAAGTTTAACGAGTAAACTATCTATTTACTCCAAATTATTGATGGGTTATTTAGAAATTACGGGTGAGTTTGATTTTATAAAAGCAAAAGCAAAATTGGCTGTAGACATGAATGGGCAAATGCCCAACTTAGTAGATAAAGCACACATTGCTTTAAAAGATGCCTACCATCCTTTATTGTATTTGTACAACAAAACCAATCAAAAAACAACAATTCCTGTTACACTTACATTAGACGAAAAAGATAGAATATTGGTGATTAGTGGGCCAAATGCTGGTGGAAAAACTGTTACCATGAAAACCATTGGTTTAAACCAAATGATGTTACAAAGTGGTTTATTGGTTCCGGTGCATCCAACTTCTCAGATGGGCATTTTTAAGCAATTGTTTATTCATATTGGAGACACACAAAGTATTGAGTTTGAGTTGAGTACATACTCTTCTCATCTTCAACACATGAAACACTTTATTGAAGTTGCCAATGGAAAAACCATGTTTTTTATTGATGAACTAGGTAGTGGTAGCGATCCTAATTTAGGTGGTGCTTTTGCCGAAGTAATTATGGAAGAATTGGGAAGAAGACATGCCATAGGAATTGTAACTACCCATTATTTAAACCTTAAAGTAATGGCCAATCATACTCAAGGAATTATTAATGGAGCTATGCAATTTGATGAAGTGCATTTAAAACCCATGTACAAGCTTTTAGTTGGTAAACCAGGTAGTAGTTACACTTTTGCCATTGCTGAAAGAATTGGTTTACCCCAACATTTAATTAATAGGGCTAAAAAATTGGTAGATGACGATCATTTTAAATTAGATAGACTTTTAAATAGAACAGAAAAAGACTTACAACAATTAGATGTAGAAAAGAAAAACCTGCACCAATTAATTAGAGAAAATGAACGATTAAAAAAAGAAATGGAATTGGTGATGGATAAAGAAAAACATCGCCAACAAATAGAAACTTTAAAACACCAAAATAGAATTACAGAAGACAGATTGGTGTATTTAAAAGACATGGAACGTAAACTAAAACAAGTTGTATTAGACTGGAAAAAAACAGACGATAAACAACAAGTTATTAAATCTTTACACAACCTACTATTTAAAGGAAACGAAAAAATTGTTGTAAATAAATTAGCTAAAAAAGTAGACACTAAGTTTAAAGAAACAAGAATAGATATAACAGTAGGCACATTGGTAAAATTGAAAAAAAATTATCAAGTAGGCACTGTAAAGGAATTAAGGGGTAAAAGAGCAATTGTTCAAATTGGATTATTACCGATGAATGTAGAAATAGAAGATTTAGTGGCTGTAGAAAAAATTGAGGAAACGAGCAATTAAAAGCTTACTTACTTATAAGCTTTATCAATTTGCTATTTTATTTCTTAAATTTTGGTAAGCCTGACTTCTTCAGAATTTCTTTTGCTTTCTCCATCTTTTTAGGAAACAATTCTTTATCTCGAAATCGCTCTAAATTTTTGTCTATTACTATTATTGGTAATTTCGAATTATTTAATTTTTCTAGCGTTGTCATTTTGCAAATTTATATTTTTTCGTTTTACAATAAATGCTTCATAATCGATACCTATACAAAATTCTTCCCAAATATTATTGTCAACCCGAAGACCATATACTTCAAAATCCTCTTGTATATCTTCCAAGTTATTGGCAATTCCCATTCTATACAAACGAGTTCGAATACCATTGCTTCCAGTAGCAAAAACCAATGCATCAGGATACTTTTCAGTAAATGCATACACAGTTGAAGCAACAGTTGCCAAAACTTTTAAACTATCCCCATTATTTGTGATAGTTTCGTCATCAATTTGTTCAGTTTTTGGGTCATAATCTCCAAAACCAAGATTGTATATCTTATTTTCTCCAGTATAAGAGAATACTACCAATTTTTTAATAACACCTTTGATTCCTTCACTGTAAAATGAATAAACCTTAAACTCATCTTCTGATTTATATAAATATTTAGGTTTATTCACTGTGAATTTTATTTGAAATTAAAATTCTTATCAATATTTTAAGAAAAATATTCTCAACAGGAAAGGGGAAGCAGCAACTACTCATTTACTCAGCTAATAAAATATCAAATTTTGTTTTGGGTCGTTTTTGAATTAACCACTGAAAGTTTTTTAATCGTAAGGTTTCATGGTTTACTTGCCTCATTGGGTAAGCAGTTCCTTCAAGGTTGTTTCTGAGTACAATTTTTTGTGCTGTTGATCTATCTTTTTGTCGTTGAAAATACATGTCAATCACATCACAATTGGCTTTGTTTACGCCAATAAATTTGTTTTGTTCATCTTGTCCGTAATAAACCGTTTCAGCATTGCCTTTTGCTCTCAAGCTATCAATTTTTCCATCAGAAAATAAGGCTGTAATACTGTTTCCCTTTATTTGATTAAAATACAATTCACCAACTTTTTGCACACTCATTGCATTTTCATACACCAATAATTGCTGTGGCTTTTTATTTTCAGTAAATAAAAACAAAGTATCGCCTGTAATTTGGTTTTCTTGCGACCATGCAACGGGATTTTTATACAATCGAAATACAGAATCTTCAAGTGAATAAAACATACTATCACAAACGGCTTGTAAAGAATCTGAAAATATTTTTACATGATAATACGCTTCAAAAAAGCGGTTATTATTGGTGTCTTTTTTTGCAAGAACTGGAATTGAATCTGTATTGATTGGTCTTATGCTGTGCACATTTCTTGTTTTTAAAAGTTCAGATAGTTTACTAGAAAACAAGGTGTCAGCTGTAATATAAATAGTATCTTTTTCTTGTTTTAAAAACAACAAAGGTTTTTGAGTAGCTAAAAAAGTATTGGTGGCTTTATTCAATTTAATATTTCCAGCAATTAAATCGTAGCCACTTACAGAATCCTTGCTTCTGTAAACAGCATTGCCAGCATATTCGCTTAATCCTGTTTTATCGTCTATAGCTGCTTTATCGGCTGTAAATGTGTACGTACTATCATCAATAAACGGACGTTTATTAAAGTACGCCTTTTTATTTTTCACATCATACAATCCATCGCTTGTGGTAATTGTTCTTTTTCCGTTTACAATTTTTGTAGGACAAACAAACGTAGAAATTTCTGTATTCAAATTGTAGAGTAGGGTATCGGTATAAATTTTAAAATCAGGATCGTTTAAAACCACTTTCTTTTTAAAATAAACGTCTCTAGTTTCTCCATAATAATATCCTTCTTTACTAGTTAAAACAGTTTTTCCATTTACAACCTTACCACCATTGGTATAAGTACCAATTTTCAGTTGCACATCATATACCAAATCGTCTGTTGTTAAAATGCCTTTTCCGTCTGTTAATCGTACTTTTTTACTTAAATATGCCTTTTTTTCTTTACCCACATATTTCAGATATTGAGCATAAGTATGCACACTATCAGCATCGTTTATATGAATATTGCCAAAAGCTTCTAAACTATTATCAATTTCATTAAGAACAATGCTATCTGCATCAAAAAAAGTATTTTCCTGTTGCACTTTCGCTTTTCCAACAAGAGATTTAAATTTATTAGCAGAATCAATAGTTTGAGAGTTTAATCTATCTGCACCAAGTACAAAAATGGTTTTGCCAGCACGTACCAAAGTATCAGCATTTGCATTTTGTTGTGCTACAATAGGCAACACAAAAAAGATACAAATACAAAATGCAAGAATTTTTTTGGGCACAAACAAGTACAAAATGAACGATTTAAAATGCGATGATTAAGGCTTTACCAAAAAAGAATCATTTAAAGGAGCCGATAACGGAATGGATTTATCTTTTTTACCAAAAACTGAAACGTTTACATATCTTTTAGGATGCATTTTTAAATCATCTACTAAAATATTGGCACTTCTAATAGTATTGGTTAAATTGTTATATAAGGTTTTATCATTCATTAATAAACCTAAAGAACCATCTTTACTAGCCACTTTTTCAACCAATCCGTTTAAATTATCGATGGTATTTTTTAAAGATGCAATGGTGCCATCGATATCGGCTTTTGATAAATTTTCAGTTGTTTTTTCAATATTCGTCATCATTTTAGTAATCTTTTCGTTGTTATCAGCTAAGTTTTTACTAAAACTATTCAGATTGTTCATCGATTGTGCAATACTGCCAGTTTGAGCATTCATCATCGATTGAATAGATGCTGTAGAAGATGCTAAACTAGCTGTAGCTTTATTTACGTTTGCTATACTTTGTTGTAAATTTCCTTTAGCCGAAGGATCAAGTAAAGCATTTACATTTTTCAAAACACTGTCCAAACTTTGTAAAGTCGCTTTTAATTGATCACCAATTGGTGCAATTTTTTGTGTTAAAGCACCCAATAAACCATCATTATTGCCTGTAACAAGTGTATCACCAGAATTTAAATATTTTGTTTCTGTACCCAAAACAATTTCTACACTTGGTGTGCCTAAAGCACTTTCTTTAATAGATGCAACAGAATTAGTGGGAATATTAAATTTTTGATTGAGTTTTATGGTTAAAACAATTTCTTTCAAGCTAGGATCGGTATTTTCAATATCAGCAACTAAACCAACTTTAAAACCGTTAACATAAACCGGATGAGAAATCATTAAACCCTTGGTATTTGGATATTTAGCATATAAATAGTTGCCCGTTTTAAATAAACTTTTTCCTTTTAAAAAATTAAATCCTAGAATTAATAAAGTAATGGCTATTGCAGTAAGTGCACCCACTTTAGTTTCGTTGCTAACTTTCATAGTTGCAAATCTAAGGTTTTGATAAGAATAGAAATGGTTAAAATAATGAAAGAATGTAAAAGATCTATTATGTTTTATACAGGAAAAATAGTTTTATTTTATCTTATAATTTATATTATGTTAAATACATTGTTCTTTAAAAAGCCACTACTTTCGTAATGGCTTGTAATGAATTAGAATTTGCTGTGTAACCCGTCGTATAATTTGTATTTAGCATCGTAAATATCATACGCTTTAGGATCTTTACCGCTACTCTTATCTCTTTTAAAACCGTATAAATTTGCTAAAAAGTCTACTGACTTATTTAAGCAACTTCTTTCAGTATTTGTTCTGTTTTGTTTTTCTTTCAAAGTTGCAAATGCTTTTTCAAGCCATTCAATACTATTATCAATTGCTTCAAACATTGGTTTCTCTAAATCAGCTCTTTGCTTTTTTAAAGCCTCAGATTGCTCTTTATATTTTGCATCTGCAGCCGCTTTTTTCTTCGGATCTTTTTCTGTTTTTTCTTTGTAAGCAGCTGTTAATTCTTGTAATGCTTTTCTAGACTCTGTTACTTTATCATCATTTGCACCAAATATGGTGTAATAAATTACGCCAGCATTAAAAGCTGCAATTCCGTTTGAAGGATCTTTTATAGATGCTTTTTTAAATGCCTCTGCTGCTAAATGTTGATAATCTGCTAGTGCTGCACTATCTAATTTTGCTTTTTCTTCTTTAGGAATATTGGCAAATATGTCTCCATATTGTAGGTATTTCTGAGCATTTAATGTTCCTGCTGCATCTTCTTTTTTGTATAAAGCTGTATTATCTGCGAGTGAATAGTTTTTACTCATGTAATCATTTTCATAATCTTCCCAATCTACCTTTGGAAAAAGTGATTTTGCAATGGCTACATATTTTTTAAAATTTTGTTCTTGTTTTGTATTGCTGTAATAAACCAATGCATATTTATAAATGTCGGTATTGTTATCTCCATCTACTTTATTATCCATCAATCTTTCGTAGAATTTAATAGCTACATCGGGTTTTTGAGCATTTTGAGCAGAGAAACCTGCATATAGTAAAGATGTAGTATCAAAAGCAATAGCTGTATTTGAGCTTAATTTATTTTTAAATATAACATCGCTATATTTTACAGCAACAGTAAAAAAATACAATGCCGAATCGTATGCTTTATTTGTAAATGTACGTACACCGTTGTTAAAGGATGGTCCATACAAATCAAACAATGCATCGGTGCTATTATTGTCTTTCATTATTTTTAAAGAAGGGTCAGCAGCTAAATACTTTTGTAAAAATTCGTCTGCAACTTGTAAAGCATCAGGATATTTACCACCAAACTTAGCATCTTTATAAAACAACGCATATATTTTACCTTTCCACATAAACCCCTCTGGTTTATTTTGATTTTTTGGATCGGCCAAAGCTTTGTCTAATTCAGTTTTTGCATTTTCTACCTGATTTAACAACATTGCTGTTGATACTTTTTTAAATTCTTGTGCTTTCACTAAAAATGAACCAGCTGTACATATAGAAAGCAATAAAAGTTTTTTCATAAAAGATTCTATTTTATTGATTATCAGTTTATTCTACAATATTATCTGTATTTAAATTTTCATTATTCTCCTTACTTTCTTGTTCAGATGCTGAATCTGAATTACTCGTTGAGTCTGTTATAACAGCTGCATTTTCAGTTGCTTCACCAATAACAACATCTACATTTTCTGCATTTTCATCAATCACAACTTCTTCTTCTTGCTCTTCAATTTTCGATAATGCTGCAATTGCATCTTTTTCATCTACACGTATAATCTTTACACCTTGTGTTGCTCTACCTGCTTCTTTAATAGATGCAAGTGATGTTCTTAGTGTAATACCAGATTTACAAGTAATAATTAAGTCTTCTGAATCGGTTACATCCATAATTCCAATTAAATTACCTGTTTTTTCGGTAATGTTAATGGTTTTTACACCTTTTCCTCCTCTATTGGTTACTCTATAATCTTCTACAGCTGTTCTTTTTCCATAACCATTTTCACTTAATACCAATACATTTCTACTATTATCTGTTGGATTTACACAAATCATACCAACTACTTCATCTTTTGTATCATCTACTTCTATTCCTGCAACACCTATGGCTCCTCTACCAGTTGGACGAACTTTTGATTCTGGAAAACGAATAGCTCTACCACTTTTTACAGCCATCATTATTTCGCTATTTCCATCAGTCATTTTTGCTTCTAATAATTCATCTCCTTCATTAATGGTAATTGCATTTACACCTGTAGTTCTTGGTCTACTAAAATCTGCAAGAGCCGTTTTTTTAATAATTCCTTTTTTGGTACAAAGAACAATATAATGACTGTCTACAAATTCTTTATCTTCTAATTTTCTTACATCAATAATTGCTTTTACCTTATCATCTGTCGGAATTTGCATTAGGTTTTGAATAGCTCTTCCCTTTGCTTGCTTCTCACCTTCAGGAATTTCATACACTTTTAACCAAAAACATCTTCCTTTTTCTGTAAAGAAACACATGGTATGGTGTGTGGATGCAACAAATAAGTGTTCTACATAATCTTCCTCTCTAGTTTTACTACCAACTGCACCTCTTCCACCTCTTTTTTGCTGGCGATAATCTGATGCAGTTGTTCTTTTAATATATCCTAAATGAGAGATAGTGATAACAACATCTTCTTCTTTAATAAAATCTTCCATTCTCATTTCGCTAGAAAGAAACTGAATTTCACTTTTTCTTACATCGCCAAACTTTGCTTTTATGTCTAATAATTCTGTTTTAATTAATTCGTACCTTAAGAATTCACTAGCCAATAGTGCTTTTAAACGCTTGATGATTTGTAATAATTCATTAAACTCAGCAACAATTTTATCTCTTTCCATTCCTGTTAAGCGTTGTAAACGCAATTCTAAAATGGCTTTTGCTTGAATTTCTGATAAACCTTGTTCTTGTTTGTATAGTTCATCGGTAAGTTCTTCGAAAATAGATTGGTTTACATACCAATTTTCAGACTTACTTTTCTCAATTAAGGCTGTTTTAGCGTCGTCAGGTGTTCTGCTGCCTCTAATCAAACGAATTACCTCATCTAAATGATCCAAAGCTTTTAAATAGCCTTCTAAAACATGGGCTCTTTCCTCAGCTTTTCGTAGTTCAAATTTTGTTCTACGAGTAATAACATCCATTCTAAATTCAATAAACTCAACAATTAAGTCTTTTAAATTTAAAATTTTAGGTCTCCCTTTACTTATCGCAACGTTATTGATACCATAACTAGATTGTAACTCGGTAAACTTATATAATTGATTAATAATTACTTGTGCTACAGCATCTCGTTTTAAATCTACAACTACACGATTGCCCTCTCTGCTATTGCTTTCATTGTTTACGTGAGCAATTCCTTCAATTACTTTATCATTTACAAGTTGCCCAATTTTGTTGGTTAGTGCATCTAATCCAACTTGGTAAGGCACTTCAGTTATAATAATTTGTTCTCTTCCGCTTGCTTTTGTTTCAACATGGCATTTGCCTCTTACTACTACCCTTCCTCTTCCTGTTAAAAAAGCTTGTTTTACATCCTCCATTCCATAGATTACACCACCTGTAGGAAAGTCAGGAGCTTTTACATACTGAATCAATTCCTCACAACTAATCTCTTGATTATCAATGTATGCAACACATCCATCTATTACTTCACTTAAATTATGTGGCATCATATTGGTAGCCATACCAACGGCAATTCCAGAAGACCCATTTACCAATAATTGAGGAATTTTTGTAGGAAGCACAGTCGGTTCTTCTAAACTATCATCGAAGTTTAATTGAAAATCCACCGTTTCTTTATCAATATCTTCCAACATTGCTTCGGCAAATTTTTCTAATCTCACCTCTGTATAACGCATGGCTGCAGGTGGATCACCATCTTGGTTACCAAAGTTACCCTGACTATCAACCATTTTGTAACGCATTGTCCATGGCTGAGCCATACGAACCAAGGTGTCGTAAATTGAAGCATCACCATGAGGGTGATATTTACCCATTACTTCACCAACAATACGAGCAGATTTTTTAAAGGGCTTATTGCTGCTATTTCCTAATTCATTCATGGCATGTAAAACACGACGATGAACGGGTTTAAATCCATCTCTAACATCTGGCAAAGCTCTACCAACAATTACCGACATTGAATAATCAATGTAGGCAGTTTTCATTTGTTCTTCGATGTTTACCTTAATTATGCGATCGTTATCAGATGTTTGTTCTGGCAATTGCGGATTTTCTTCCATTGTAGTTATGCACTAATTTTATCGAATGAAATTGTAAAATTTAAGTACTACACAAATATGAGCACAAATGAGTCAATTGTGTAGCTAGCGAAGATAACTTTTTACATGCTTCAATGAATGGGAATTATCTTTTTTTTCAGTTGTTTTATCCACAGTTGTTGGTATAAAGTTTATATTACAGCTTTTAATATTGCTTTATTAAACATATCATATTTTAATGATGAAACATATTTTACTTTTTGGTGCTGGAAAATCTGCCACTGAGCTTATCTACTACCTAAATAGTTTAGCAAATAACAATTATTGTAGGGTAACAATTGCTGACGCACAAATGTCATTTATCAAAAACAGGCTTTCTAATTGCGTAAATATCAATTTTTTAGAAATAGATATTTTTCAAGACGATTTCAGAAAAAATCTCATTAAAGAATCTGATGTAGTTATATCGTTAATGCCACCTAACTTACACTATATCATTGCTTTAGACTGTATTAACTATAAAAAAAGTTTACTTACAGCTTCATACATAGATCCACAAATTCAACAAAAAAAAATAGCTATTGAAGAAGCAGGTGTATTGTTTTTATATGAAATGGGCTTAGACCCAGGAATTGATCACATGAGTGCAATGGAAATTATTGACACTATACATGAACAAGGTGGTGTTATTAAAAGTTTTCAATCACATTGTGGTGGTTTAGTAGCACCAGAATTCAACAACAATCCATGGAATTATAAAATTACTTGGAATCCACGTAATATTATTTTAGCCGGAAAAGCTGGAGCAATTTTTAAACAACATGGCGAAATTATTCAACTTAGTTATGAACAGTTATTTTCTGAATGCCCTCAAGTATTCATAAACAAAGAATTGGGCAATTTATCGTATTATTACAATAGAGATAGTTTGCAATATATTAAAGCTTATGGCTTGGAAGAAACGGACACATTTATTAGAACTACGCTTCGTTTCCCTTCCTTTTGTGAGGGTTGGAATTGGATAGTACAACTTCAATTGACAGATGACAACCATTTGTACAATACCGAAAATTTAACTGCTGTACGCTTTTTTAATGAACATATACAGCAATTTGAACTTGAACAAAAGTACCAATCAATACCAGAAGTAATTAAACTTCAATTAACTTTTTTATTTAGCGATGATAATTTACTGATAAACAATGGGTTATTAACTGCTACTTCAATTTTACAAATAATTGTTGAAAAGAAGTTACAGTTAAATAAAGGTGATAAGGACATGATTGTAATGCTACATGAGTTTGAATACGAATTAAATCATGAGCGATATTATATAAAAAGTAATCTTATTGTTAAAGGAGAAGATGAACTGAGAACAGCAATGTCAAAAACAGTTGGCTTACCATTAGGAATTACTGCCAAATTGCTTATTGAAGATAAAATACAACTAAAAGGTTTGCATATACCAACACACAAAGAAATTTACAAACCTGTATTAGAATTATTGAAAGAAGAAAATATTCGTTTTGAAGAAACAAAAATGAAAATACAAACGAACGTGGAATTATAGACTATCCATTGTTGACACAACACCTACGGTTTGCAACATAATTTTTAACTCTAGTTTCCAACTTAAGTTATTGATATAATATAAGTCGTATTCTAACTTTTCAAGGTTTTCATTTGGCGTTGCTGTAGGATTGTTTACCTGAGCCCAACCTGTAATTCCTGGTTTTACAATATGTCTCAGTTTATAAAACTGATTTTCTGTACAACATTTTTCTACAATTTCGTCTCTTTCTGGTCTAGGTCCAATTAAGCTCATATCGCCTTTTAATACATTCCATAACTGTGGTAATTCATCAATCTTCGTTTTTCTAAAAAACTTACCCAGTTTTGTAATTCGTACGTCATCCTTTACTGTATGTGACTGATTATTACTATCTGAATGTATCATTGTACGGATTTTGTACAATGTAAAAATTTCCCCATTGACACCAACTCTGGTTTGTTTAAAAATTGCAGGCCCTTTGGATGTTAATTTGGTAAATAAGGAAGCGAAAATAACCACTGGAATCACAACTGGAAGCGAAATAATTACACTAGAAACATCAATTATTCTCTTAGCAAATAAGATAAAACTGCTTGGTTTTTCAATAAATGAGAAAATATCTGATTCCTCTAATTCAGTATTATAAATAACGGGAGTTGCACCAATTGCTTGCTCGTAAAATTGAATAATGTTTAAAACTTTACTATTAATACCATGAAAACTTACAAGATTTAAAAAAATATTTAAGTCTTTATTACTAACCCATTTATCAATAGCAATGTAATCGTACTTATTCTTCTGAAGATATTTTATTAATTTCGCATCTATCAATCCGCTCCAAAAATTATATGAAAATTTTCTATTAAAAGTTTTTTTCTTAATTAACTCTTTGGAAAGTAAATCAGGATTAATAATTAGACAGGTTTTTTTTAATAGATCACTTTTTTTCTTAAATCTGCTTGCATTTCGCCATTTGCCTTCATAAATGATTGTTTTAAGGTTTTGTATATTGGCTGTTGCTTTGGTAATATTTCCAGACATGGTATCTATTAATATTTGCAAATTTATTAATTAAGTTAGTAATACCTAATATAAATTTATTGAAATATTATTAAGGTATTGTTATATAAAAAGACTTCATAGCATTGAATAATGCTGCTTTAAAATTAGTAATTATATCTTCATTTAAATTAACAGATATAATTACTTTTTAATTTTCGGTTTGACTGTTTTTTCTTTAGTAGGTTTAAAAGTAGCTTCTACTTTTGAAGGTTTATTTACCCATTCATAGTCTAATTGTCGTTTGTCTAAATTTGCTGCGACAACTTTTATCCAAACCCTATCTCCCATTTTAAACTTTCTGCCACTTCTTCTTCCTGCAATACTATAGTCGCCTTCAACTAAGAAAAACTCGTCTACTTCACTTAAGCTTACAATACTTACCATTCCTTCACATTTATGCAATACTGTTTCTACAAAAAAACCAAAATTAGCTACGCCACTAATAACACCTTCAAATTCATGTCCAAGATAAGATTGCATAAATTCTACTTGTTTGTACTTGTTGCTAGCACGTTCACATTCCATAGCAGCCTTTTCTCTTTCACTGGTATGCTTGCATTTTTCATCCATTTTTTTATCAACAATTGGTTTTCCATTTAAAATGCTTTCAAGCACTCGATGTACTAAAATATCTGGATACCTTCTAATGGGTGAAGTAAAATGACAATAATGCTCAAAGGCTAGTCCATAATGACCAATATTTTTGGTAGTATATGCAGCTTTTGCCATTGTTCGAATACCTAATTGTTCTAACACATGTTGTTCTGGTTTTCCTTGAACATCTGCTAACATTTGATTAAACGATGCTGCAATTTTATCTGGAGAACTTATATTAAATTGATGTCCATATTTTTTTGCAAACTCTATAAATGGCTGTAGTTTCTTTTCATCTGGCTGATCATGCACTCTGTATGGAAAAGGAATTTGTTTACCATTCACTTCCGTTTTAAACACATTTTCTGCTACTGTTTTATTTGCCAATAGCATAAACTCTTCTATTAATTGATGAGCTTCTTTACTTTCTTTAATAACAATGCCAATAGGTTTTGCTTTTTCATCTAGCTTAAAGCGTACTTCTTGTGATGAAAAATTGATTGCTCCTACTTTAAAACGTTCTTTTCGAATGTTTTGAGCAATGGTATTTAACAGTAGAATTTCTTCTTTAAATGGCCCCTCTTTTGTTTCAATAATGGTTTGAACTTCTTCGTACGTAAATCGATGGTTGGAGTGAATAATGGTTTTTCCCAACCAATATTGTTTGATGACACCTTTTGTATTCAACTGAAAAATGGCAGAAAAAGTACATTTATCTTCATGTGGACGAAGCGAACACAACTCATTTGAAATTCGTTCTGGAAGCATTGGATTTACTCTGTCGGGTAAATAAACCGATGTAGCTCTTTTATAAGCCTCTTCATCTAAAACTGTATCTGGCTCAACATAATGGCTAACATCTGCAATATGAACACCTATTTCGTAATTTCCATTTTTAAGTTTTCGGATAGAAAGTGCATCATCAAAATCTTTTGCATCTACAGGATCAATGGTAAAAGTGAGAATATCTCTACAATCTCTTCGTTTTTTTATTTCTGCACTGCTGATTTCGTCGGGAATATTTTTTGCATCGGCCAACATTTCGGCAGAAAATGAAAGTGGAAAACCAGCTTCAGCCAATAACTCTTTCATTGCTGCATCGTTTTCGTCTTCCGATTCCATTAAGCTAATTACTTCTCCCACAGGTTTTTTATCGCCTTTGCCCCATTCTACCAATTTTGCCACTACTTTATCTTTATTTTTTGCTCCATTCAATTTATTTAAAGGAATAAATAAATCTGGCATTGGTTTATCGGTATCTGGTATAAAAAAAGCATAATTGGTAGAAAGCTGTATACGTCCTATAAATTCGGTTTGTTTTCTACTAATTACCTCTGTTATTTTTCCCTCTTTTCTTTTGCTAGATAAGTTTTCTTTCACAATTCTTACCATTACTACATCTCCATTAAGGGCTGTGTTAAAATCGCCAGGACGAACCAACACATCGCCACTTTTATCTTCAATTAAAACATAACCAATACCACTTCTTGTAATTTCCAAAATACCTTTTACAGTATGTGAATGGTGCGTTTGCTTGGTTGTTTTGTTTTTAACTTTCTTGTTTTTACTCATGATAAAGTATAATGATGTACTAAAGTATGGATTTGTATTTACTTATGTATTCAATAATTTGTTGGCAAAATGCAGACTCTTGTAAAAATAAAAATTGGTGTTGAATAGGTAAAACGTATAAAGGCAAATCTTGCAATTGCTCTGTAAACTTAGTTAATCGAACTGCATCTTTCTCTGTTGTTACTATAATTTTTTCTGTGGCATCAATATCATTAAATCTTTCTTTTATTTCTTCTAAATCATCGATGGTAAAAATATGATGATCGTTATAATTTTTTTGATAATACGTAGCTGAGTTTTGAAGTAAATACTCTTTTAATGGAGCAGGATTAGCAATGCCACAAACCAATAAAACCTCATCGTTATGCGAAATTGGTTTAGGTGTATGGTGATAAATATGATAAGGTGTATTGTATTGTATGGTTGTGAAATAAATAGTTTGATGTGGTAATGGCTTTAAATCTTTAATAATTTTTTCTCTTTTATCTATCGATAAATCAGCAGGGCATTTGGTAACAATAATAATTTCACTTCTTTTGGCCGAAGCCCATTCATCTCTTAAATCGCCAGTTGGTAAGAAAAAATCTTTGGTATATAAATTACTGTATTCTGTAAGTAAAATATTTAATCCTGCTTTTACAGCTCTATGTTGAAAAGCATCATCTAAAATAATAACATCTAGATCTTCTTTTTCTTGCAACAATTGTGGAATCGCTTCTAACCTTTCTTCACCAACAGCAATAGTAACTTTTGGAAACTTTAAATGAAATTGCATGGGCTCATCGCCAATATCTAAAGCTGTAGTTTGATGATTAGCAATAGCAAAACCTTTTGTTTTTCGTTTATATCCACGGCTTAATGTGGCTACTTTATAATTTTCTTGTAACAAACCAATTAAATATTCAACCATTGGAGATTTTCCAGTGCCGCCTACAGCAATATTGCCAACGCAAATAAGTGGAAAGTTAAATGTAGCAGATTTTAAATAATTTTTATTGTATAGCCAATTACGTATCATTACGCCAATGCCATATAAAACAGCAAAAGGAAGTAAGATTAATCGAAATGATGTAAGAAAAAAATTATTAAAATTCATAAACGTTTGTAGGCGTAATACAAAAGTTTAAAGGTATATCAAATTTGTTGGTATCGGTAATTCTATCTATGGGATCAAAATAATTAAATCCCATTAAGGTTACATCTGTATTACAATTGGCTAAAAACCGATCATAAAAGCCTTTTCCATAACCCACTCTAAAACCTTTTTTATCTACAATTAAATTAGGAACCAAAACAAGATCGATATTTTCAACCGCTACTGTTTGTGTTGATTGTGGTTCGGTTATGCCATATTGATTGGTTTTATAAACAGTATCTTCATTAATTAAAACAGCTTTCATGTCTAAAGTTTTCAGATTGCAAATTGGATAAGCAATTTGCAAGTTGGGCACAAAATGTCTTAAATAACCTGTAAATAAATGTGTATTTGGTTCAGCCATATTTGCCATTGGCCAATAACTAAGCACTGTTTGTACGGTACTAAAATCGAAAGACTGAAATTGCAGCAACAATAAATCATCTAGCTTTAATTTTTCTTTCGAAGAAATAGCTAGTCGCTTTTGCTTATAAATTTCTCTTACATCTTGTTTGGTCATAAAAGCGATTGTAGAACAGGTTTTATTAATGCTGCTTGTTGCTGAACAAATTGTTGATTTAATGACGTAGCTAAAGGAATAGAACCAATTTTTGGATAACCACTCCATTCTACTATTTCTGATTCATAATTTAAATATTGGTCGTTAAAAATCCAACCCAAAACAGAAATATTATTTTGCTTACATATAGCAGCAGTAAGCAACGAATGATTAATACTGCCTAAATAATTTCTACTCACTAATATCACACTTGCTTTCAATTTTTTAATTATATCAATCACAAATTCATCATTATTAATAGGCACTAACAAACCACCTGCACCTTCGATAACCAATGAACGTGGTAATAATTGATATGCTTTATCAATTTTGTCTATAGAAATAGTAATGCCTTCTTCTCTTGCTGCAATATGTGGAGAAGCTGGCATGTTTAATTTATACACCTCATTATGAAATTTTTCTTTGGGTAAAGAGGTTAGCTTTTGTACTGTTTCAGCATCTGTTCCTGTTTCAAAACCTGCTTGAATGGGTTTCCAATAATTTGCTTGCAAAGCTTCTGTTACAATAGCACTCACTATGGTTTTCCCAACATCTGTTCCTATACCTGTTATAAAAATAGGTTGCATATTCAGAGCTATTCTGTGGGTGAAAAAAATGAGAAAATGGTTGTTCCATAATTTCGTTGAAAATCAAATCCTGCAAAGCCTTCGTAATTATTTCTTGGTGTATGTTCTAACACAAAATAACCATCAGCAGCAATCAGCTTTTTCTCAACAATAATTTTGGGAATTTCATCAATTGTACCCAAAGCATACGGTGGACCAGCAAAAATAAAATCGAACTGTTCGTTGCAAGAATTCAAATAATTAAACACATCCATCTGCAAAACTTTGGCATTAGATATACCTAAATTGGCTAAATTTTTCTTGATGAATTGAGCCATGATGGTATCTTTTTCAATAATCATTTGCTCATTTGCTCCTCTCGATGCCAATTCGTAACTAATGCAACCTGTTCCTCCAAATAAATCGAGGGTTTTAATATCTTCAAAATCAATTCTATTTTGTAAAATATTAAATAAACCTTCTTTTGCAATATCGGTTGTTGGTCTTGTATGTGGCATATTGGTAGGTGGAGCAATTCTTCTACCACCAAATTTGCCCGAAATAATACGCATGTTTATTTATTTTTCCTTACTAAGCCTGTTGAATTAAATTAAGATATGGCGTAAAGTAATGTTTAGGATATTTTAAAAAATCGTCTGTAAAAATTTGTTCTTCAGTTATGTTATCGAAAGTTATTTTACTAAATACTTTTTTTACATTTTCGTATAGTGTGGTTTTTGCTTCTATTAATCCTGATAACTCAATGGTTGTTTCATCGGTAGATAAATGAAATTGATGCAACACATTTAATAAATGATACAACACATCTTCTTGAGAAGATTGCTCAAAAAGTTGCGTCAACAATAGTTTACCATCATGTATCAAACAAACCAGCATTTCTTGATAATATAACTGAACTTTTAACAATGTATGGTTATATGCTCTTTTAGTAGATAACGCATGTTCTGTAATAATGGAATGACTATTACGAGTGGTGATCATCATTAAATTACTATTAATTGCATCACTCAAATTACGCTTTACACTGTAAGCAACCATAACTGGTGGTGTTATTTGAATAGTATCAGTTTTAATAAGCTGACCAATTACATTACCATGTATTAATTCTACATAATCGTTAGCTGCTTGTTGCGAAAACTTTTCTTCTGGAATTAATACGGTTTCTGGAAGATTAAAAAACACTTTTGTATCAATAAATCCACGTTCTAAAACCCTTGATTTTGAACGAACAGACTGAAAAATCTCGTACCACTCTAACTCTAAACTATCGAATTGAAACACTTCTAAAGCTACAATTTGATCTTTCACAGCCAATTTTACCATGCATGCAATATGATGGTTACTTACCTCTATTGTAAGCCTATCTGTATTGAAAGGTGATTGGATTGTAATATCACCATAAATGCCAATTGACTTTTTTACCATTACTTGAATGTTTGTGCAATGATAAAAAAAATATAACAGTATTAGCTATAGAATTGATGCAAACTCAAAACCATAGCTTTGCAACCACTTATGAGTATTATGAATAACAATTTAGATTTAAGAGTAGGAATAAGTAATAAACAAATTTTAAAACTTGCATTGCCAATTTCGGCATCTATAGTTGTACCTCAATTAAATTTTATAATCAACAATATTTTTTTAGGTACAATTAGCCAACAAGCACTTGCTGTAGCAGGCATTACCGGTGTGTTTTATTTAATTTTTGCAGTAATTGGTAATGGGTTTAATACAGGTTTACAATCGCTAATTGCAAGAAAAGCAGGAAAAAATGAAGTAGGTGCAATTGCTTCTTTATTATCTCAAGGTGTTTCTATTTCCATGATTGCAAGTACCATTGGCATTGTATTTACACTATTTTTTGCTCCATCTATTTTAAAAGCAACTTTGAATGATGAAAGCAATATACAAATGGCAATTTCTTTTTTACGAATCAGAATTTGGGGCTTACCACTACTCTACTTATATCAATTAAGAAATGCTTTATTGGTAGGTGTAAATCAGTCTAAATATTTAATTGTAGGAACAGCAGCGGAAGCAATTACCAATGTGTTTTTTGATTATGTATTGATTTATGGCAAATTCGGTTTTCCTGAACTTGGATTTTTAGGTGCTGCTTACGCTTCAATTATTGCAGAAGCAGTAGGTTTAATTAGCATATTCATTGTAGTTAAAAACAATGAAATATTGAAACAAATTACTTACTTAAATAAATGGAAATTAAATATTGAAGAAATTAAACAAATATTGAAGCAATCGTTACCACTCGTTTTACAATTTGCCATTAGCATTATTTCTTGGGAATTTTTTTATATTTTGATTGAACATCATGGACAAAGAGATTTAGCTGTTTCGAACACAATGCGTAATATTTTTGGCTTTTTTGGATGTTTTACTTGGGCTTTTGCTTCAACAACCAATTCAATGGTAAGCAATGTAATTGGACAAGGTTTACAAGAAAAAGTAATCGAACTGATTTATAAAATCATCAAGCTATCACTACTATTCTCTGTATCCGTATGCATTTTATTGAATGTTTTTCCACATTTATTTTTATCTATTTATGCTCAAGACGAGGCATTTATAACAGCTGCAATTCCTGTTTTAAGAATCATATCGGTAGGATTAATTATTATGAGTGTGTCTGTAGTGTGGTCAAATGCAGTAATTGCAACCGGAAATACAAAAGTGAATCTACAAATTGAAGCCGTAACAATCATCTTGTATTGCGTATATGTATATGTTGTGTTAGAAGTACTTTTTTGGTCAATTACTTGGGGCTGGGCAAGCGAATTAATTTATTGGTCAAGCTTATTAATTCCGTCTTATTGGTACATGAAAAAAGGGAAATGGAAAACAAAGACAATCAACTAACATAAAAAAGGCTACTTAGTAATTAAGTAGCCTTTTTTATCGAACTAATTTATTTCTAATAAACATAAACCTTATAATCCCAAGGTTTTAATTCAAATTTTGAATCGGCTTTTAAAGTTGTTTTTGCATCAGAAAATAGCTCAGTTACTGTTCCTTCAATTGCAGGACTATTAATTAAGCCATTCACAAAATCTTTACTCAAGTTTACAACTACTAATACTTTTTTTCCGTTTAACTCTCTAATAAAAGCATAAATTCTGTCGTCTGATGAAGATTGTAAACGAATCATTCCTGCATTTGCTGACAATGCCTCATTGTTTTTACGAAGGTTTAGCAATTTTGAATAAAAATTAGCTCGTTTAAATTCTTTGAAAGTGATGGTGTCTTTATAAAAAAAGCTAATACTATCTAAGAATGGCTCTTCCTGACCACTATAAATTAAAGAAATTGAACGTTTCATGGTTTGTGTTAATACTGCAAATGGAGCATGAACGTCACCTGGCATAGTTGCATAATCTGCTTTATTCCATGAATTTTCGTCGTGGTTACTGGTAAAAAACAAACGCATTGCATTCTTTTGAAAAGCAGTATCTACATAGTTAATTGTACTATCTATTGCAAAAGCTTTTCTTTCTCCATTGGCAATTTTTTTCATCATTGCAAAATCACTCCATCCATATGTAGCGTCAAACCCTGCTGTATGCATCCAAGGTTTGTCTGCTTCGGCTAACATAAAAATGTTTCTTCCTTTTCGTAATTCAGGAATACATTTTTTCCAGAAAAATTCAGGTACTTCACTTGCAACATCGCATCTAAAACCATCAATATTTGAGTTATCTAGCCAAAATTTCATGCTTGCAATCATACTATCTTGCAAAGCCACATTGTTGTAATTTAATTTACGAGCATCTGTCCAATCAAAAGGAGAAATGGCTTGCTTGGTTACACTGTCTTGTACATAAAAATCAGGATGCGATTTTAACCAAGGATGATCAGCACCTGTATGATTAGGAACCCAATCGATAATAACTTTAAAGCCTTTTTCATGGCATTCATTTACCAAATTGTTCCAGTCTTCCATGGTTCCAAATTCTGGATTAATGGCTGTGTAACTACTTACAGCATAATAACTACCCAAAACACCTTTTCTATCTTTTACACCGATTGGATTAATAGGCATAAACCAAAGTGTTTGAACACCCATTTCTTTTAATCGGTCTAAATGTTGGGCAAAAGCTTTAAATGTGCCTTCAGGTGTGTATTGACGAACATTTACTTCGTAAATATTTCCTTGCATTATCCAAGCGGGATGACCGTCAATAACGGCAGTATCTAACTTACTTTTTACATCCGATCCCATTTTGCATGAGGCAAATACCAAAACGAATAGAAGGGCATATCCTGTTTTTTTCAATAGCATAACAATCTGTTTAGAATGTAAATATGCAATTTATTGTGTAAAAAATACACATTTAATAAAATTAATTTTTAGTTTTCGCCTGAAGTCTTTCAAGAAAGGAAATAATTTAAGCATTACTGTTATAAATAAAAAACAGCCACCTTTTGAGTGACTGTTTTTAGGTAAATGTTTTTCGTTTTACTCTTCATCAGCTAGATTCAACGGATATGCATAAGTACCTTGATAACCTGGATAAATACCCAATAAACGAATGGTATTTCTTTTTGCGTTGGTTAATGCTGATTTTAAATCATCGATATTTTTTATTTCAATATCATTCACATTTGTTATTACAAATCCATCTTGCATTTTTGTTTTCGCCAAAATGCTACCTTCTTTTAATTTTTTCACCAAAACACCACCGCTCAGGTCGTTAGCAGCTGCTATTTTTTTATCTAAATTTTCTAGTTCTGCACCTAACTTATCTAGAATAGACTCTGTTTTTACAATATCTGTATTGCCTGATTTATTTTTCAGAATAACATTAACGGTACTTTCTTTACCATCTCTTCTGTAGGTTAAAGTAATTTTATCTGATGGCTTATATCTAGCCACTTGTTCTACCATTTCAGGACCGCTATTTACAGGTACACCATTCACTTTTGTAATAAAATCTCCTTTTTTAATACCTGCAATTTTTGCAGCACCACCTTCGGTAGCTTCCATCACAAAAACGCCATCGCCTTCTTTTATACCTAATTTAATTTTTTCTTCATCTGGTATGCTTTCATTTGCATATTGTATACCAATAAATGCTCTTTGTACAGTTCCAAATTTTACAATATCGTTTACTACTTTTTTTACAATATTTACTGGAATTGCATAAGAATAACCAACATAAGAACCTGTACCTGATGCTATTGCAGAATTCACCCCAATTAATTCACCGTTTGTATTAATTAATGCTCCACCACTATTTCCTGGATTTACAGCTGCATCTGTTTGAATAAAACTTTCTACAGGTGTATTACTTTGGCGTCTGTTAATATCAATGCTTCTAGATTTTGCACTTACAATACCTGCTGTAACAGTTACGTCTAAATTTAAAGGATAACCAATTGCCAAAACCCATTGACCTAATTTTGCATCATCACTATTTCCATAAACCAAGTATGGAAATCCCTTTCCTTCAATTTTTACAACAGCCAAATCACTACTTGGATCTGTTCCAACTAAAGTTGCTTTGTATGATTTTTTGTTGGGTAATGTAATGTTAATTTCATCTGCACCATCTACCACATGGTTATTGGTAACAATGTAGCCATCATCGCTAATAATAACACCACTACCACTAGCTCTTTGTTCAGGTATTGTTTGTACACGAGGGCCACCAAAAAAATCGCCAAACATATCATCACCAAAAATGTCTCCAAAAGGATTTCTTTGGCGTTGATTATTGCTTACTTGTCTAGCTTTTGTTTTTGTTTTGATATGAACAACAGCAGGAGTTGCAGATGTTGCTGCTGCCGTAAAGTCTATGCCACTAGCAGGTATATTATTATTATTACCATAAAAACCTGCATAATTTACGGGAAGTTTTCCGGGCTCTTGAGTGCCAGCGTTTTGGCTTTCTATAAATTTACCGTAGCCCCAAACACTTACTATTGCTGTTGTTGCACTGATGCCAACAACTGTTAAAATGTTTTTTAAATTCATAATGCCATTTTTTAAGCGTTTTTTCAAAATATATGCCTTTCTACTACAAATAAACAACAGAGTAAGTTGTACTGTAAAATTTTCATACCATTTAACAAATGTTTTGCTTGCTTGTAAAAAGTGACATAAAAATAATGGGATTTGAAGTGACAATCTTACTTGTTTTTTAAAATTTGTTGGTTAAGGGCACAGAAAATTTTGAGTGAAGCTTAATTTATCTATCATTTTTTTTGAAAAAAATTAAACTTATCAAAGTATTTATAAAATATTCGTCAATAAAAAGAGGATTACTATATATTTGACTCATGATACAACAAAACAAAAGTGTACGATTTTATTTTTTGTTTTACTACTTTATTGAAAGTAGTGGGGTTGTATTTGGTAAAATCTAAATTTTTTAACAAAAACATACAATCCCAACCCTACAGGTTGGGTTTTTTATTTATGACAAAAACGGTAACAATTCAAGGTTATGAGGGAAGTTTTCACCAAGTAGCTGCACAACAATACTTTGGTAAAAACGTAACTGTAATTACTTGTTCAACATTTAGAGATGTAATTAAAATTGGTTCGAATAAAAAATTAAGTGATGGTGCTGTAATGGCGATTGAAAATTCAATAGCAGGAAGCATTTTACCAAACTACACGCTTTTACAAAATAGTAAACTAAAAATTACAGGTGAGGTTTATTTACCTATTAAACAACACTTGCTTGTAAATCCTGGTGTAAAGCTAGAAGATGTGCATGAAGTGCATTCTCATCACATGGCTATTCAGCAATGTATGGAGTATTTAGATAAATTTAGTTGGAAATTAGTAGAAACTGAAGATACAGCCTTGAGTGCCAAACACGTACATCAACGAAAAAGTAAACATATAGCTGCTGTAGCTAGCAAATTAGCAGCCGATTTGTTTAAATTAGAAATTGTTGCAGCAAATATTCATACCCAAAAAAGCAACTACACTCGTTTTTTAATATTAGAAAGAGCAGAAGAAGTGAAACCTACTCACAATGCCAATAAAGCTTCTGTAAATTTCATAACCGATCATCAAAAAGGAAGTCTAGCAAAAGTGTTGGGTGTAATTGCTGAAGGAGATATAAACCTAAGTAAACTTCAAAGTATGCCTATAGCTGGTACAAATTTTAAATACAGTTTTCATGCAGATTTGGAATTTGATAACGAAGCTGTTTTTTATAACGTACTTGAAAAGTTGAATAAAATAACAGATCAAATTACTGTCTACGGAATTTATAAAAATGGAAAAGACACAAATTAGTTGTAGAAATAAAATTTAATTTAAAATAGAATGGAAACACCCTTACAAATTAGCCTTGCAGATAGATTGAGTGGAATTGGTGAATACTATTTTTCAATGAAATTAAGAGAGATAGATAGCCTAAATAAACAGGGAAAAAACATCATTAATTTAGGAATTGGCAGTCCAGATTTACCGCCACATCCATCGGTGATAGAAGTATTGCAAGCAGAAAGTTCTAAGTTGAATACACATGCTTATCAAAACTACAAGGGCTCTCCTATTTTGCGTTCTGCAATAAGCAATTGGTATCAAAAATGGTACAATGTAACAGTTAATCCAGAAACAGAAGTGCTGCCATTAATTGGCAGCAAAGAAGGTATTATGCATATTTGTATGACGTATTTTCAAACAGGTGATATGGTTTTGATTCCAAATCCTGGATATCCAACCTATAGTGCTGCTGTAAAACTTTCTGGTGCAACTCCACTTCATTATACACTTACTGAAGAAAACGATTGGCAGCCATCAATTGCTGATATTGAAAAAATGGTTATTGAAGCACAGGCAACTAATAATAAAATAAAGGGTATATTTCTAAATTACCCACATATGCCAACTGGACAATTACCGAATGTAGAAACATTGGAAAAATTAATTGCACTGGCACAAAAGCATGGATTTTTAATTATTCACGACAATCCTTACAGTTTTATTCTCAACAACAATCCCATGAGTATGCTCTCTATTAAAGGAGCAAAAGATGTAGTGTTAGAATTAAACTCATTAAGTAAAAGCCAAAACATGGCTGGATGGCGTGTTGGCATGTTGGTGGCCCATGAAGAAAGAATAAATGAAGTATTGCGTTTTAAAAGCAACATGGATAGTGGTATGTTTTTACCCGTTCAGTTGGCAGCTGCACAAGCATTGAGTTTAGATAAAGATTGGTATGATGGCGTAAATGCTATTTATACAGAAAGAAGGAAAAAAGTATTTGAACTATTAGATGTATTGAATTGTGCATATTCAACCAACCAAGTTGGAATGTTTGTATGGGCTAAAGCAGCTGTAACAGATACAACATTAGCCGAAAAACATGTTTTAGGTATTGGAGGGTTTTTAAGCGATGAAGTACTTTACAATTGCAATGTATTTATTACACCAGGTGGTATTTTTGGAACAGCTGGCTACAATTATATACGTGTGAGTTTATGTGGAAGTATTGAAAAATTTGAAGATGCCATCAATAGAATAAAAACAAATTTAAAAGCTAGTTAACATATTATGGAAGAATTAGAAAAATCTAATGCCATTCTTATTGGTGAGAAAAAAATGGTTTTAACTATTGTAGGTGTAGGTTTAATAAGTGGTTCTTTTGCTTTAGCGATGAAAGAACATGGATTTGTAAAACATGTAATTGGTGTAAGTAAAACAGAAAAAAGTAGTAAAAGAGCTTTAGAGTTGGGTATTATTGACGAGGCTTTACCATTGTTAGATGCAATTAAAAAAAGTGACCTTATTTATGTGGCAATACCTGTTGACGCTACAATAGATACCATGCAAATCATTATGAACCATTTGCAACCACATCAAATTGTGGCAGATGCAGGTTCTACCAAATACCAACTTTGTGCTGCACTAGCCAATCATCCATTGAGAAAGCGTTTTGTAGCCACGCATCCAATGTGGGGAACTGAATATAGTGGCCCTGAAGCTGCTGTTAGAAATGCTTTTAAAGGAAGAGCTTGTGTAATTTGTGAAAAAGAAAAAAGTGATGAAGATGCTGTTGAAACTTTTGAACAAATTTACCAACAATTAGGCATGCATATGATTTATATGGATGCTGCTGCTCATGATGTTCATGCAGCTTATGTAAGTCATATTTCTCATATTACTTCTTTTGCTTTGGCAAATACAGTTTTAGAAAAAGAGAAAGAAGAAGATACCATTTTTGAATTAGCAGGTGGAGGTTTTGAAAGTACTGTTCGTTTAGCAAAAAGTAATCCATCTATGTGGGCTCCTATTTTTATGCAGAATAAAGAAAATGTTTTAGACGTTTTGAATGAACATATTACTCAGCTCAAAAAATTTAAAGCTTGCCTTGAAAAAGAGAATCTTGAATATTTACAAGAACTCATGCAAAATGCCAACAAAATCAGTAGAATTTTGAAATAAAATGCAATAACCAATTAAACTTTATTTATTCAATACACTTAGTACACCTGCTTTCTTTTGCCGCTTTCAAAATCTTTGAAAATGAATGCACCAAGCTTGTCTAAGCTTGCAAAAAAAGCTTTACCATTATTCATTTCGGTAAATTCTTGAACAAAATTTTGCAAATAAGGATCAGATGCTATCATAAAAGTGGTAATGGGTATTTTCAATTTTTTACATTGAGCAGCTAGATTGATGCATCTATTCACTACTTTTCTATCTAAACCAAAACTATTTTTATAGTATTTTCCACCTATTTTTAAGCAAGTGGGTTTACCATCGGTAATCATAAAAATTTGCTTGTTCGGATTTTTTCTTCTTCTTAAAATATCCATTGCCAATTCTAATCCTGCTACTGTGTTGGTATGATAAGGACCAACTTGTAAATAAGGTAAGTCTTTAATTTCAATAGGCCATGCATCGTTGCCAAATACCACAATATCAAGCGTATCTTTTGGATATTTTGTTTGAATTAATTCTGCCAAAGCCATAGCTACTTTTTTGGCAGGTGTAATTCTGTCTTCTCCATATAAAATCATGGAATGAGAAATATCAATCATTAATACGGTTGAAGTTTGTGTTTTAAAATCGTTTTCACGAATATGCAAATCATCTTCCACCATTTTGAAACTATCAATTCCATGGCTAATTTGAGCGTTTCTGATACTTTCGGTAAAATCTATTTGTTCTAATCTGTCTCCAAATTGAAAAGGTCTTGTGTCAGCAGAAGATTCTTCGCCAACACCTGTTTTAAACGTTTGGTGATTACCTTGTCTTGATTTTTTTAGCTTCCCAAAAATTTCTTCTAAGCTTTTTTTACGAATGGTTTGTTCGCTTTTTGCTGTAATTTTAAAACTACCATCCTGTTCGTTTTCTTTTAGATAACCATTTTCTTTTAAATCTTCGATAAAATCACCTAATCCATATTCGTTGGTAGTAAACTTGTATTTTTTGTCTAATTCATTCATCCAACTTAATGCTTCGGCAGCATCACCATTGGTATATGTAAGTAATTGGGTAAATAAATCTAACATTTGTTCAAACTTAGATTTACCGTTTTCGTTGGCATTAAATTGTATAAAACGATGACCAATCATGTAGAATTGTTTTTAGCAAATGATAACTAAAGTAAGTTACACCTAAAAAGCATAATTTGTTTATTCATGCCATATTCTCTTTGTATTTCGAAAATGTTTGACTATTGTTCGTTAGATGAATGAGCAATCATTTTCATGATTTGTGCAATTTCTACATCACTTAAATATCGCCATTTTCCTATTTGTAATCCTTCTAAGCCAATATTCATAATTCTTACTCTTTGTAAACTTTGTACCGAATAATCTAAATAGGTACACATTCTTCTGATTTGCCTATTTAAACCTTGGGTTAAAATAATTTTAAACGTGTGTGTGTTTATTTTTTTAACAATGCAAGGTTTTGTCATTTCACCCAAAACAGGAATACCATTACTCATTTTATGGATAAAATGTGGTGTAATAGCTTTATTCACTCGAACAATGTATTCTTTTTCGTGGTGATTGCTGGCTCTTAAAATTTTATTTACAATATTTCCGTCGTTGGTTAAAAATATTAAGCCTTCTGAATCTTTATCTAATCTTCCAATTGGAAAGATTCTCTTCGGATAATTTAGATAAGTGATGATGTTTCCTTTTATGTTTTCGTCTGTAGTAGAAATAATACCCACAGGTTTATGAAATGCAATGTAAATGCGTTTGTCTTTCTTTTTTACTTCATTGGTAATAATGCTTCCATCTACTTCAACGGTATCTCCATCGGTATATCTATTTCCTAGTTGAGCAATTTCGTCGTTTAGCAATACCCTTCCTGCTTCAATTAATCTATCAGCCTCTCTTCTAGAGCAATAGCCTGTATCACTAATAAATTTATTTAAACTAATAGAATCTTTTTTCAAATGCTAGGTCAATTAATGTTTGGATAAAAGTAAATAAAAACGATTCAGTTCATTGATTTTCATTTTTGTAGATGCAAAAGTAAAACTCTAAATAAATCGTCTGGCACAAAAGGTTTTACTACAATATCAGTAATTCCTAAATCTATAATTTGATGTTCTACTTCTTTTGGTAAACTTGCAGTTAATGCAATAATTGGAATTGAAACGCCATTTGCCCTCATTATTTTGGTAGCTTCATAGCCATCCATAATAGGCATGTGTAAATCCATTAACACAATTTTGTGTTTGTTTACATCTAACATATCTAAAGCCTCTTGCCCATTTTTAGCAACATCAATTAAAGCTCCCCATTTCACCAAAAAACTCTGTGCAACAAATACATTAATCATATTATCTTCTACCAATAAAATGTTCACCTTGCTCAATGGTTTTGTTTTGTCATTGATAGGAAGATATGTTTCTGCTTGTTTAATTTCTGTGGTTGATTTGTCTGCCACATATGGAAAACGAATGGTAAACGAAAAACGAGAACCTTTGCCCAATTCACTTTCTAGCTGTATAGAACTATTTTGAGCTTGTACAATTTTTTTACTAATGGCCAATCCTAAACCTGTTCCTCCAAAACGCCTTGAGGTGGAAGAATCTGCTTGTGTAAATCGATTAAAAATTTCTTCATGTTTATCTGAAGGAATACCAATACCTGTATCTTCAACAATAAACTGAATGGAAACATTTTGAGCTGTTTGGTTAACTAATTTTAACGCTAACAAAACGTAACCGTCGTTGGTGAATTTGATGGCGTTGTTAAGCAAATTTGCTAAAACTTGTGTAAGTCTTGTAGGGTCTCCTACTAATCGTTGATGTTGAATAGCAGTGTCTATTTGTAAACGTAACTCAATGCCTTTGTCTTCGGCAGAAATCTTCATTCCACCCACAATATTCGAAGCAATGGATTTAATATCCATTTCAATTTTTTCGAAATGCAATTTGCCTGCTTCTATTTTATTAAAGTCTAGAATATCATTCACAATATTGAGTAAATTATTGGCAGAGAAAAGCAATGTTTCTAATTCTCTAATCTGATCTTTTCTTGGTTCGTTTTTCAAAAGCAAGTGCGATAATCCAATTACACTATTAAGTGGTGTTCTTATTTCATGACTCATGGTAGATAAAAACTCTGTTTTCACTTTTAAGCCTTGTTCTGCCAAACTTTTTGCCTGCTTTAACTTATACGAAAATCTAAACGCTAAAATAAGTGCTTGTAAAAATAAAAACACCATATAACCCAACGAAATCAAGATTTGTTGCGGCTCTATAAATCCAAAATATGCCAAATTAATGGTGGTAAAAATGGTAAGAATTACCACAATACTTAATAGCGAATAAATAGCACCTTCTCGTTTATTTTTAAAGGCTTTAATGTACACATACATTCCTAAAATCACATTAAAAAACATAACTACTAGGTAATAATTTAGTAATCCTGTATAAACAATCGGTTCTGTAAATAATATGATAAAGAAAAAGGCTAAGCTGAATAAACCCGTTATGTGCATCACAATTCTTGGACTATCTTTTGGGTATTGATAGCGGATATACAAAATCAAAAAATAAATAGATAAACAAAGTGAAATATACTCAAGTTTGGTGGTTAAAAACCAAGATGTATCTTCTAAAATGTGGTGCAAAATATAAGAACCGCTTCCTACAATTCTGTAAGCATATGTAATACAAAACAGTGAAAAATAGAGGGTTGCTTTATCTTTTTGTCCAAAAAAATATAGGGCTAAGAAAAATATGCCACCCATAATAAAGCAGCCTGCTAAAATAAAATCGAGTGAATTGCTTTTTGTATAGGCACGTTCTAGCACTTCTGATTTACCAATTTCAAAATCTTTAAAAGGCCCACCTTTTGCATGATGAAAATTAGCAACTTGTAAAATAATTTTTAAGGTATCATTAATGGGAAGAGGCAGTAATTTCATTTCCCAATAAGGTTGCGTTTCTGTGGCTGATTTACCAACTGTTCCATTCTTAAAAAACAATTTTCCATTAATAAACAATTGATGTGCTGTATACACATCTGGAATTAATAAGCTAAGTTGTTCTTTATTTTTTTGGGGTAATAAAACCGTTAGTGCATAAGTAGCGTAACCTTGTGCAGGCAATGCAGTTTCTTGTAAAATGGTTTGATCGAAGCGTTGGGGAAATGGAATCAACTCAAATACAGACGCTGTATCGGCATTTGTGATATATTGTTTCCAAAACATCTTCCAATTACCAGAAAGCTTAATTGGTCGATTTTGAAAGGAAGTTTGCCGAAGATCGATGACTCCATTTTGACTTTTAGGATTTTGTGCAATTACATCGATATTGTATAGTAATACTGCAATGATGATGGTAATAATTCTCGTTGTAAAAATTTGCATAAATATTAACCTTAGCATTGTGTACAACGGTGATAATTACCGTTTTTTGGGATATTGTATTTTATATCAAAATTAGGTTTTTTACGTACACGTAAATAATGTAAAACAACAACGATTTTGAATACTTCATAATTGCAATTTTCATTTTGATTCTCAAGTTTAAAAAACTATTGTACAATCCATAACAATCCCTTACTTTTGCAGCCCCAAATATGTCTTGGCATATTCATTTTGTGTAACATCAAAATGTCCACTGGGATTAAAACCATTTTAAAAGCTATCGAAAGATAGTAAAACCTAAAATTCAGATGTAATGAACAATTACGAATTAATGGTGATTTTTACACCCGTTCTTTCTGAGGAAGAATTTAAAAATGCTCAGAAAAAATACAACGACCTTATTGCTGAAGCAGGCGGAGAAGTTGTAAGTAGCAATCCTTGGGGTTTAAAATCATTAGCTTACCCAATTCAGAAAAAAACTACCGGTATTTATTGGGTAGTAGAATTTACTGCAAAAAGTGAATTCAACGAAAAATTGAAAATTCAATTATTGCGTGACGAACAAGTAATGCGTCACATGGTTACAAAACTTGACAAATACGCCGTTGAGTATAACCATATTAAGAGAAATGGCGGATTTGCTAACGTTGAAAAAGCAGGAGCGTAATTATGGCAAAGAACGAAATAAAATACCTTACCGCAATTAAACAAGAAAAGCCAAAGAAAAAATTCTGTCGCTTTAAGAAATACGGTATTAAGTATGTTGATTATAAAGACATTGAGTTTTTAAAGAAATTCTTGAACGAACAAGGTAAAATGTTGCCTCGTCGCTTAAGCGGTAACTCTTTAAAATACCAACGTAAAGTTGCAGATGCAGTAAAAAAAGCTAGACAAATGGCTTTATTACCGTATGTAACAGATTTAATGAAATAAAATTATTTAGTAACCTTCCCTAATTCCGAATAAAAAGCAACGGAAGACAGCTTTAAAAGCTGGGCTCTTGGGAACTAACAACAACTTCTATGCAAGTTATATTAATACAAGATGTAGACAATTTAGGTGGAAAAACGGAGCTTGTAAACGTTAAAAACGGATATGCTCGTAACTACTTAATTCCTCAAAAATTAGCTATTGAAGCTAATCCTTCTAACTTAAAGCAATTAAACGAACAGTTAAAGGTTAAAGCTAAAAAAGAAGCAGCTATGCTTGCAGAGCTTAAAAAAGTAATTGCAGTATTAGCTGAATCTCCTGTGAAAGTTGGTGCAAAAACCGGAACAACAGGAAAAATATTTGGTAGCGTAACTTCTTTACAAATTACTCGTGCAATTCGTGACCAAAAAGGTTATGAAATTGACCGTAAGCGTATTCAAATTGTAGATGATGTGAAAGAATTAGGAACGTACAAAGCAACAATCGATTTTGGTAATGGTAACACTACTGAAATTGAATTTGAGGTTGTAGGTGAATAGTTACCAATCATTTTCATACATACTTTTAAAAAAGCCTATACAAATTGTGTAGGCTTTTTTATTTGATTATAGAAAAATTTTATCCTTAAGAAATTCGTATTTATAGCTTTTATAGGGTAAGCAATTATATTTGTTTTATTTAAAACGCTTTAATTTTTTGTATGTACCAATTATTGTCAATTGAATTTTTGGTGATTATTTGTATCAGTTTAATTGCAATTTTCTCAATCGTTTTGTTTTTTGTAGTGAAAAAAAATAAAAAAAGAGTTTCTATTCTTATGAATGATTTATTTACAGTTGAGCAAGTAGTTCAAGAATTAAAGCCTCAATTACAAAACGCAAAAGAAGCTTTAGAAAAAAATGAACATGTAATATCTACTCAGAAAAATGAGTTAGAAATATTGCAGACGAAATATCAAACAGAAAAGGAAAAACATTGGCAAACAAAGCAAGCCCAAATAAAAGCCGAAAACGATTTAAATAGATTAAAACAAAATCAATAGTGCTTTCATAAAATGAAAAGGTAACTTTTATCCTTTTTTTAATTTTTCTTCAAAAAACTTTTTGAAAAAATATAATTGATATTCTATTGCATTTGCCCAATAGTTCCAATCATGTTTTCCCGGACGTTTAATATAATCATGTTTTATTTTTAAAGCAAGCATTTTTTGATGTAAATCTTTATTATTGTTATAAAAGAAATCTTCTGTTCCACAATCAATGATTATAGATAAATCATAAAGAGGCTTTTGTTCTATTAGGTTTATAACAGAATAATTTTTCCAATTTTGAGCATAATTAATAGTGTCACCAATTCTTTTTGATACGTCGAATTTGTTTCTACTGTAGGTTAAATCTACTCCACCACTCATACTACCACAAGCACCATAAATATCTGCATGTCGAAATCCTAAAAACAAGCCACCGTGACCTCCCATGCTTAAACCCGTAATAGCTCTTGCAAATCTATTTGGAATTGTCTTGTAAGCACTATCAATAAAATAAACAACTTCTTTTGCAACATGTGTTTCATATTTATAAGTGCTATCTATTGGACTATCAAAATACCAACTAGAAAACCCACCATCTGGACAAACAATTAACATTTGATGAAGTGTTGCCAATTTTTGCAACTGTGGCACTTTAACAATCCAATTCGAAAAATTGCCACTGTAGCCATGTAACACATAAACGACAGGAAAATTTTGTTTAGACTTTTTATAGTTTTCTGGTTTAATTACTACCGTTTTAATATTCTTTTTCATTGCAATACTGTAGATAATAGCAGTATCAACATTTGCCTTTGCTAATGAAATTGTAATCGTTAAAATAGCAATCCATACAGTTTTCATAATAGTGTATTAAAATGTTTACAAAAAAGGCTGCCTTAAATTAGACAGCCTTTTTTATTAAAATTTGCAATTTATTTATTTGCCGCTTTTCTTCTCAGCCGCTGTTTGCATTGGGTTTTTACCATTACCACCAGCATTTCTTCTATTATTTGCTCCAGCTTTGTATAGAGCAAATTTACTTGGTTCATCATCTACTTTACCCCATGTATTGTTACTTTCATTAATGTCGGCAGTTTCTCTCATTGGGTCTAATTTAATAGCGGTTGCCTTTTTTGTAGTCATGAAAACCTTGGTTACTTTATTTTCATTTTTACGCCAAATTTGAGCAGGAATTCTTTCGATTTGTTTTGTTCCGTCGGCAAAAGAAAACTCTACAATAATTGGCATTACTAAGCCACCTTTATTAGCAAAAGAAATTTCGTATAAATGTGTATCTGCATATTTCTGTTTAGTAGCGTCATCTAATCCTTCAATGTTAAATGCTGCACCTGCTGAAACGGTATATTTTGCTGTGTCATAAGGCTCAATTCCTCTTGCATATCTCCAATAAAAATCTCTAAGTGTAGTATCTACATCTGTTAAGAAAACAATTTTTTTATCTTCTCTATTTCTAATTTTAGAAATATCTTCAAATGCATTTACAAGTGGTTTATCATTCGCTCTAGTAGTTGCACCACCACCTCTTGTTGGCAATTCAACTTTTGCAGATGGATCAAATACTGCATGTTTTACATCTTCAATGGCAATATCACAAGCTTCAATACTGTAAAACCAACCTCTCCAAAACCAATCTAAATCTTCTGCACTTGCATCTTCCATTGTTCTGAACAAATCAGCAGGTGTAGGATGTTTAAATGCCCAACGACGAGCATATTCTTTAAATGCATAGTCAAACAATTCTCTTCCCATAATGGTTTCTCTCAAAATATTTAAACCAGTTGCTGGCTTAGAATATGCATTTGGCCCGAATTGAATAATGTTTTCACTATTCGTCATAATTGGTTCTAATTGTTCTTTTGGTAAACGCATATAATCTGCAATTGAGAAAGCAGGACCTCTTCTAGATGGGAATTTATTATCGTATAATTCTTCTGTTAAATACTCTACAAAAGTGTTTAACCCTTCGTCCATCCAACTCCATTGACGCTCATCGCTATTGATAATCATTGGGAAGAAATTATGACCTACTTCATGAATAATTACACCTAACATTCCATTTTTTACAGATTCGCTGTAAGTGCCATCTTTTTCAGTTCTTCCATAATTAAAACAAATCATTGGATATTCCATACCATTACTAGCTTCTAAACTCTGAGCAACAGGATATGGATAAGGAATGGTAAACTTAGAATAAGTACGAATAGTATGTGCTACTGCTTTTGAAGAAAACTTACGATATAAACCATAAGCCTCTTTACCATAACCACTCATACACATAATTTTCTTTCCTTCAACATAAGTAGGAAAAGCATCCCATATAAATTTACGAGAGCTACCCCAAGCAAAATCACGTACATTATTGGCTTTAAACACCCAAGTTTTTGTGCCAGTTGCAGGATTTTTTTCAGCAACTTTTGCTTCGTCAAGCGTTACCACTTCTACAGGTTCTTTTGCTGTTTGTGCTTTTGCCCAACGAGCTTGTTGAGCAGCTGTTAATACTTGAGCATAATTTTGTCCCTCTCCTGTTGCCATTACCACATGGTCAGATGGAACAGTCATTTTTACATTAAAGTTTCCAAATGTTAAAGCAAATTCTCCTCTACCAGTAAATTGGTGGTGTTGCCAACCTTGAAAATCGCTGTACACACATAAACGAGGATACCATTGTGCCATAGTAAAAATGTAGTTTCCATCTTCTGGAAAATACTCGTAACCACCTCTTCCACCAATTGTTAATCGGTCAGAAATTTTATAATTCCATCCACAAACAAAAGAAAACTTCTGTCCAGGTTTTAAAGGAGTTGGTAATTCAATACGCATCATTGTTTTATTAACTGTGTATTGTAAAGCCTTTTTGGTAACAAAATCGGTTAAAGAGGTAATGTTTACACCCAATCCATTGTCTTTTTTTGCTTCAGCCATACGTTCTAAAGTAGTTACTGCAACATTTTTAGACATACTACTTCCATCTTGGTAATTTGCATTTTTAGTAGTGCTATGTTCATTCTCATCTAATTGTAACCATATATAGGTTAAAACATCAGGAGAATTATTGAAGTAAGTAACCGTTTCGGTTCCCGTTAACAATAGTTTCTTTTCATCTAAAGAGCAAGTAATATCGTAGTCTGCTCTTTGCTGCCAATATTTTGGTCCTGGTGCACCACTAGCCGTTCTGTACTCGTTTGGTGTTGGCAAAATGGTTCCTAACTGCTCAAATTTGTTACCATGATTTGAGGTAGGATTGTTCATAATGTTTTGAGCATTTGCTCCCAAACATGCCGATACCAATGTAACCACTAAAAGATTTCTCATTGCGTATATAGGTTTTATTTTAAAAAGGGTATTTGTGTTTTAGTAGATTTTAAAATGGCCATCTTTCACTACACATTTGCAATGCAATGGCAAAAACACCACCACTACAAAACAAAATGTATTCTCTTCTATTTATTTTTAACAAGGTTACTAAGATAGCAGAAATTATTAAAACAAACAGTACAATTAGTAGTTGCCCTACTTCTAAACCAACATTAAAAGCCAATAGTTGTATAATAATTGATTCATCTTTTCCCAATAAACTTTTTAAATAATTACTAAAGCCTAAACCATGAATTAAACCAAAGGCTAATGCAAAAAAATAAATAAGTGAAAAGTTAGTTTTGAAAACAAACTTTTTTACAAACACGTTACTTACTGCGGTAATGATAATAGTAACAGGAATTAAAAATTCAATCCATTTTGAAGAAAATGAAAATACTTCAAATACACTTAGTGCAAGCGTAATAGAATGGCCAATTGTAAAAGCTGTTACAAGTATTAATATTTTTTTCCAATCAGAAAATTGATAACGTAAACAAAGAGCAAGAATGAATAATATATGATCGATGCCTTGCAAATCTGCAATGTGTTCTTTGCCTAGTGAAAAGTATAATCCAAATTCGTTCATATTGAAAATTGAAAATTAAACATCACATTTGCAACCAACAAAAGCAAATGTTTAATGGCAAATATATTGGTTAGATGGTTGTTAGTAGGGTTTGTAGCAGCATTGCATCCTTTTTATGTTTCCATCATCGATATTCAACACAATTCAAAAGAAAAATCGCTAGAAATAAGTGTCCGAATTTTCACTGAAGATTTAGAGGCAACTCTTAAAAAAACGCATACAGGAAAGTTTGATATTTATAATGCTACCAATAAAGACATTGCAGATAAATTAATTACCAATTACATAAAGCAAAAAATACACTTAACTATCGACCAAAAAAAAGTAGAGTTAGACTACGTAGGCTTTGAACATCAAAAAGAAAGTACTTGGATTTATTTTGAAGTAAACAATGTTGCTGCATTTAAAAAGGCTACCATTAACAGTACATTATTGTACGATTTTGAAGAAAAGCAAATCAATATTATTCATGTAAAAAATAATGGTGTACAAAAAAGCTACAAATTAGAATATCCTAAAAGCGATGCAAACTTTGAGTTTTAGTAGGGTTGAAACAATTTAATCTTCTTCTTTGTCATCAGTTGAAACCAATACTTTATCAATTCGATGATTGTCCATATCTACAATTTCAAATTTAAATCCACGCCAATAAAGTGTATCAGCTGTTTTAGGAATTTCTTTTAGTTGATCTAAAATAAAACCTGCTAACGTATCAAACTCTTGTTCAATATCGGCCATCCATTCGGTTTTATCTACATGTTCTAAAAAGTCGTAAAAAGAAATTTGTGCATCAATTAAAAAGCTGCCATCTGCCCTTTCCACAATTTGATACGCCTCTTCATCTGGCTGAGGAATATCTCCTACAATAGCCTCTAAAATATCGTTGAGTGTAATCAGCCCTTCAATACTTCCATATTCATTTACAATAAAACAATGGTGTATTTTGGTGCCTTTAAACTTCTCTAAAACTTGATAAGCCGTATTGTTTTCAGGCACATACATCGGCTGTTTTATTAATGTAGAAATAAGTACATCATTACTAGCTGTAAACAATTCTTTTATAGAAACAAAACCTTTAATGGTATCAATATTTCCCTCACAAACAGGATAAATGGTATGCATAGCCTCTGTTAAAGTAGCTTTAATTTCACCAACAGTTGCTGTTGCCTCTAGCCATTCAATATCGCTTCTATGTGTCATTAAGCTGGTAATATTTCTATCACCTAAATGAAATACACGTTCAATAATTTCTTGTTCTGCTTCTTCTATTGTTCCTTGTTCGGTTCCTTCACTAATAATGGCTTTTATTTCTTCTTCTGTAACTTGATTATCATTGGTTTTTATACCTAATAATTTACTTAAAAAAGTAGTTGTAATACTGAGCAACCATACAAAAGGAAACGTAATGGTGCTAATGATTTTCATAGGTGCAGCTACCATTTTTGCAATCGATTCAGGATTGCTTAAACCTATTCTTTTGGGTAATAATTCTCCTAAAACCAACGAAAAAAATGTTAAAATAAACAATACAATAACAGTAGCTACGCCATTGCTATATGGTTTAATAAAACTGAATTGCTGTAGCCAAATAACAAAATCGTCTTTTAGTTTTTCTCCCGAAAAAATACCGGTCAAAATACCAATAAGCGTAATTCCTATTTGAACAGTTGATAAAAATGTATCAGGATGATTGGCTAGTTCTAAAGCCTGTTTTGCTACACTATCGCCTTTATTTGCCTGCCCTTCTAGCCTTGCTTTTCTAGCAGAAACCAAGGCAATTTCTGCCATTGAAAATAAACCGTTAATAATAATCAGTAATAGAATAATTAAGATTTCGTTCATGTAAAGTTGTTATTAAATAATAACCGCTATTTTTTGTAATTTGATATTTTTAAAAGCAGTTTAAAAAAGTGTTTATGATAAAGATAAGGGTTTAAACAAATACCTCATTTGAATTTATAAATGTTGAATAAAAGAGTGATATTTATTTGTATTGTAAAAAAAGTAAATTTAATTAGTAGAACCGCTTTTGATATTCAACGGTGCTAAAGATTGAATAGATGTATTGTAAAAATGAGCAATACCATAACCAATGCTGCTTCCAACCAATGCACCACCTACTATATCAAAAGGATAATGCACACCCACATAAACTTGTGCATAGCAAATAGTAGCAGCCCAAGCATACAAAGCCCATTTCCATTTACCAATAAACATTCCTAAAGTTTTAGAAATAAAAACTGCCAAAGCAAAATGATTAGCTGCATGAGACGATGTAAAGCTGAATGCACCAGAACAATGTTTAAGTAATAATCGAACATTGAATTCAAAATATGGATCAGCACAAGGTCTTGGTCGTTCAAAATATTTTTTAAGAATGCCACTACTTACCTGATCTGATAACGTAATAGTGAGAATCACAAAAACCAACCAAACCCATGCATTTTTACCAAAATTTATAAATACAAAAACCAACAAAAACAAATAGAGAGGCAACCAAGTATTGCTATCTCTCCACCAAGGAGCCACTTGATCGAAAAATGGATGAGTATATGTTTGGTTTATTTTCAGAAAAATATATTGATCTAACTGAATTAACCACTGTAAAAAATCATTTTTTAAAAAAGAGCTAGTATCCATTAAGCAAAGATAAAAGTGTAAATATTGATTTTTTTAACAAGATTTTTATGCTGAAATGAACATTGAATTCTACTATTCCTTAATTTCATTTGCAAATTTTATTATATGAAATGGTATTTATCAATATGCATCTTATTTTCTATTAATCAAATATCTGCACAAAATAAAATAAAGGGTACAATTAACACTCAACCATCTATCGACACAAACTTGCTAATTAGAGGTATTCAGCCTAAAGTAACCGTTGTTCAAATAATGCCTGATGCATTAGCTGGAAAAAAAGATAGTTTAAGATTAAAAGGTAATAACAAAATAGGTTTTGATTTGTACCAAAGCAATACAGATAATATGACAGTATTAATTCCTGATGCAGATAATAAAACTAGATTGGGTTATCCTCTCCAACAAATGGAATCTGCAAAAAATAAAGGTTTTAATATTCAAGAAATAATTAAAAATAAGGGATTGAAATTGCCTCCTCCTAATCAGTATAGAAACTATAAAGACTCAAGTGCCAGAAGTAATTGGTACAATCAATTTAAAGCCTTACCTACACGTTAATTTTTTTAGCAACTATAATCATTCTAGGCGATTTTCTAGCATCATAAGCACCCAATTGATAGTTACCAAATACCTCTTGTATTTGCAATCCTTGATAAGAAAGCATATCTGTGAAATCGGCTAACGTAAATTTGGCTACTTTTTCGGTGTACAAATGTTTCAAAGCATTGCTTGTTGCATCTGCAACTTGAATTTGTTTAAAAAAATGTTGATCTGTATGCCATTTAGATACATGAAAATGTATGCCCTCAATTTCTGTATGTGCAGATTTAATAAGAGTATCTTCTGCATACAACACATTTAAATAATCAATTACAAATGTGCCTTTTGGAACAAGTGATTGTGCAATGCTTCTTATGGTATTATTGTGTTCTCTTTCTGTTTTAAAATAACCAAAACTGGTAAAAAAGTTAAACGCAAATTGAAAATAATTAATCCAAAATGGTAAACGCATATCGTGTTCATAAAAATGCAGACTATCAGATTCGTCTTTTTTAGCCTCAGCAATAGATTCAGTAGATAAATCAATACCCGTTACATCAAATCCTAAATCTGCTAAAACCTTGCTGTGTCTTCCTTTTCCACAAGCAACATCGAGCATTCTTGCATTTTTTTGTGGTTGAAGAAAATCTATTAAGCTTTCAATGAACAATTGAGCCTCACTATCGTTTCTGTTTTTATATAAAAGGTGGTAATAAGGAGAATTAAACCAATCTTTAAACCAAGTTTTCTGATTCATAAAGCTAAGATAAGCAGTATAAAAATAACAGCATTCTCAAATTCATTTTTCAGTTATGTTTGCACTACCCCATATAGAAATAAGTTTTAAAAAAGATTAAATATTATGGCATTAATTAAAAGCATTTCAGGAATTAGGGGAACTATTGGTGGAAAAGTTGGAGAAACACTTAGTCCTATTGATATTGTTCGATTTTCAGCAGCTTATGGCACTTGGCTAATTCAGCAATCTGAAAACAGAAAAGTGGTAATAGGTAGAGATGGAAGAATTAGTGGTGCAATGGTTCAAAATTTAGTTGTAAACACTTTAATTGCATTAGGTTTAGATATTGTTGATGTTGGATTAAGCACTACACCTACTGTTGAAATGGCCGTAGTGTTTTATGAAGCCGCCGGTGGAATTATTTTAACAGCTAGCCACAATCCTAAAGAATGGAATGCGTTAAAATTGCTCAACAATAAAGGTGAATTTATTAGTGGAGAAAATGGAGCCGCTATATTAGAAATGGCAGCTGCAGATAGTTACACATTTACAACGGTAGATAAACTTGGAAAATATATTAAAAACGAAGATGCTTTAGCTAAACACATAGAAGCTGTTGTAAATTATTCTTTAGTAGATGTAGAAGCAATTAAAAATGCCAATTTTAAGATAGTCATAGATGCCATAAATAGTTCAGGAGCAATTGCGGTTCCACAATTATTAGAAGCATTAGGTGTTACCAACTATACTGTTTTAAACGCAGAAATGCATGGCAACTTTGCCCATAATCCTGAGCCATTACCTGAAAATTTAAGAGAATTAAGTAACGAGGTAAATAAACAAAAAGCAGATGTAGGAATTGCTGTAGATCCTGATGTAGATAGACTTTGTTTTGTGTGTGAAGATGGAAGTTTATTTGGAGAAGAATATACTTTGGTTGCTGTGGCAGATTATGTTTTAAAACATAAAAAAGGCAATACAGTTAGCAATATGTCTAGCACAAGGGCTTTGAAAGATGTTACACTTAAACATGGTGGAATATACACTCCTAGTGCTGTTGGAGAAGTAAACGTGGTTACAAAAATGAAGGCTACAGATGCTGTAATTGGTGGTGAAGGAAATGGAGGAATTATAGTTCCTGATTTACATTATGGTAGAGATGCTTTAATTGGAATTGCCCTATTTTTAACCCATTTGGCAAAAGAGAGAAAAAGTGTAAAACAACTTCGAAATACTTATCCTGATTATTTCATCAGTAAAAATAAAATTGAGCTAGAAAAAGGTTTTGACATTGCCAAAATTTTTGCACATATCCAAAAAAAGTATAAAAACAATCCTATAAATACGGAAGATGGATTGAAAATTGAGTTTGATAACGATTGGGTGCATTTAAGAACAAGTAATACTGAACCAATTATTCGTATTTACGCAGAAAGTAGCTTTGAAACAACAGCTGATAATATTGCTAAACGAATTATGCAAGACATTAAAGAAGCTATGTAGTACACTATACACTATTTTATTTTTTATAAAAGAAAATCTCACCTAGGTGAGATTTTTATATTTTTGGCAGCCAACTTTTCTTTGCATTCAAAAGTTGCTACGCATAAAACAACAACATGACAAAACAAAGAATATATTTAGATAATGCTGCTACCACAGCTTTAGACGCAGATGTATTAGCTGCCATGATGCCTTTTTTTACTACACATTTCGGTAATCCATCTTCTATTTATAGTTATGGAAGAGAAAGTAGATTGGCCATAGAAAATGCTAGAAAAACGGTAGCAAAAATTCTGAATGCTCATCCAGCAGAAATATTTTTCACTTCAGGTGGAACAGAAAGTAGCAACACTGCCATAACTGCTTCTGTAAGAAACTTAGGTTGTAAGCATATTATTTCTTCAATGATTGAACATCATGCAACTACGCACACAATTGAACATTTATATAACAATGGTGAAGCTGCATTGAGTTATGTAAAATTGTTGCCAAATGGACATGTAGATTTAAACGACTTAGAATATTTATTGGCAAATAGTGAGGAGAAATGTTTGGTTACATTGATGCATGCCAATAACGAAATTGGAAACATGATAGATTTATTTGCAGTTGGAGAATTATGCAAAAAGTACAATGCCATTTTTCATAGTGATACGGTGCAAACGGTTGGTCATTTTCCATTCGATTTAAGAAAAACGCCTGTTCATTTTGTTACAGGTGCAGGCCATAAATTTCATGGACCAAAAGGTGTAGGTATGTTATACATTAACGAAAATGTAAAAATTAAACCTTTTGTACATGGTGGTTCACAAGAAAGAAATATGCGTGCCGGAACTGAAAATTTATATGGAATTGTAGGTTTTGCAAAAGCATTGGAAATTGCAACCAACAACTACGAACAAGATAGCAAGTATATTAAAGAATTAAAAATGTACATGCATCAACAATTATTAGAAAAAATTGAAGGCGTTGGTTTTAATGGAGATGTTGATGGTAATAGTTTATATGCTGTTTTAAGTGTTAGTTTCCCTAAAACAGAAAAGAGTGAAATGTTATTATTTAATCTAGATATCAATAATATTTGTGCAAGTGGTGGTAGTGCTTGTACAAGTGGTGCCGACCAAGGATCGCATGTAATTAGGGCAATCAATAATAATCCAAATCAAGTAACGGTTCGTTTTTCTTTTTCAAAACACAATACTAAAGAAGAAATAGATTTGGTTGTTGCTCAATTAGCTACCATGATTTAATGCATTTAATGCTTTTATTTTTTCTAGAAAAAGGCTTAATCCTTGTCTTTTAGCATCAGTAAGTTGGTAGCTGATATTGGTTGTATAGTATTTTTTTAAATCGTATTCTGTATATGGATTTTCTACTACTACTTCGTTTAAATGCCTTAATCCATAAGCGTTTGCATGGTTAAATGCATCAACAAAAAGCGGATCGATAGGTTTGTTCGCTATCCAAGCAGCAAACACAAAAGGCAAACCTGTATATTGTTTCCAAGCAGCAGCTAAATCATATACATAAGCAGAAATATTTCTTTGTTCAAAAGCCCTATCTCCTATTACAACGGCTGCTGTAGTTCCTTTAATTTCATTTCTAAAATGTTCACTAGCTTCTTTAAAAACGACTTCTTTTTTCCAAAATTCTTTCAATAAAACTTTGGCTAAGTTTACCGATGTTTTACTTTGATAATCTAAAATTACAGTTTCAATATTTTCAATTGAAACTTCACTAAATAAGCAAACAGATGCCACTTCTTGTTCTGCACCTATACAAAAATCAGTTACAATAAATGATTCTTTTAATTGAGGAATAATTGCAACAGGCACTAAACCAATATCGATGGTATTGTTCAATAACATTTGTGCTACATGAGCTGGATAATCTTCAATTAAATCGATTTTATCCATTAATCCACTTCTTTTCAATCCAAATAAAAGCGGTTTTGTATTTAAATAACTTACCGCACCAATCTTTATCTTATTCAAAAGGTATATTTTTACGCCGCAAATAAAAGAATAAAACAGTAGTGACTGCATTTAGTTGCAAAACTTCTTCTCTATTTTATTGAACCGTTATTATTTAACAGCAAAACAAAAACATTTAATAATCATTTTTAATCGATGGAACTAAACAATTTAACTGCCATTTCTCCAATTGATGGAAGATACAGATCACAACTTCAATTTTTAGATACTTACTTTTCAGAGTTTGCTTTAATAAAATATAGAGTTTATGTAGAGATAGAATATTTCGTTTTTCTTTCAGATAAAAAATTTTTTAAACTTACACCCAAACAAAAACAATTGTTACAACTTGTAGCAGATAATTTTTCAATTGCTGATGCTGAAAAAATAAAAGAAATTGAGAAAACAACCAATCATGATGTAAAAGCGGTTGAGTACTTCTTGAAAGAAAAATTAGATGAAATTGGTATTGGTAATTTAAAAGAATGGATTCATTTTGGATTAACTTCTCAAGACATTAACAACACTGCAATTCCATTAAGCTGGAAACATTGTTTAGAACAAGAATATTTACCTTCAATAGCTAACCTACACAATAGTTTACACAGTTTAGCTAGCCAATGGAAAAATATTTCGATGTTAGCAAAAACACATGGACAGCCTGCTTCTCCTACAGTTTTAGGTAAAGAAATAATGGTTTTTGTAGAACGAATTGCCAACCAAATTCAGCTGTTCTCTTACATTCCTTATGCAGCAAAATTTGGTGGGGCTACTGGTAATTTTAATGCTCATCATATTGCTTTTCCTACAAAAAATTGGGTGAATTTGGGGAATGAATTTGTTGAAAACTATTTGCAGTTGCAAAGAATGCAGTTTACTACACAAATAGAACATTACGATTCTTTAGCTGCACATTGTGATGCTATTAAACGAATTAATACCATTTTAATTGATTTATGCAGAGATGTTTGGACTTACATTAGCATGGATTATTTTAAACAAAAAACAAAAGCAGGAGAAGTGGGTTCTTCTGCTATGCCTCATAAAGTAAATCCAATTGATTTTGAAAATGCGGAAGGTAATTTAGGTGTTGCCAATGCTTTATTAGAACATTTTTCTGCCAAACTTCCTATTAGTAGATTACAAAGAGACTTAACCGATAGCACCGTTTTACGCAATGTAGGAATGCCTGTTGCACACACCATTTTAGCTATAAAAAGTATAGAAAAAGGTTTGGGTAAATTATTGTTGAATGAAGCAAAAATTAATGCAGATTTAGAAAATAATTGGGCTGTTGTGGCAGAAGCTATACAAACTATTTTACGTAGAGAAAATTATCCCAATCCTTATGAAGCTTTGAAAGAATTGACTAGAGGCAATCATGCAATTACACAAAAAACGATTCATGATTTTATTGCTACACTAAAAGTAAATGCAACCATTAAAAAAGAATTGAAATCCATTACACCTAAAAATTATATTGGTGTAACGGCTGCATATTAAGCTGAATAATATTTAGGCACAATAAAGGCTAATCTTTGGTAAGATTAGCCTTTATTTTAGATTGAATAAATTTACTTAACAGGCTGATAAACAACTTGTAATATTTTTTTTGTATTCGGTTTAATTCTATAACGATGGTCAATTCTTTCACCAATAATCCAAACAATTTTTTTATTACTTTCAATTACCCACACTTTTTCTTTTTGCGTAATTGACATTTTTTTATCAATTAAAAATTTACTGATTTTCTTCTTTTTATTCATTCCTAACGGATAAAAATAATCACCTGTTTTGTAAGATCTAATAATTAATGGCCATTCTATTTCAGCAAAATCTAATGATGCAATATTTGCATCTGTAGGTAAATTAGTAATATCTTCATTCAACTTAAATCGTAAAATACCTTCTTTGAAAATCAATTCTTCTTGAATATTTTCAAGCACTATTAAGTTTGAAAAAGTTGTAACAATAGGTGCTATAATTAGCCAATTTCTGTTTACAATTATTCTATGTGTTTCAGAAAGCATAATGCTACCATTATGTGCATTTAGTAGTTTAATTATTTCATTCACTTGTGTGGCTGCAAATCCAAATTCTTTAAAAATTTCAAACACTATGGTTTTTAAAGGACTTTGCTTTTGTAGCTTTAAAATGGGAATATGAATTTCATTGTTTTTAACAACTAGCAGTTTTTGTTTAATAGACTCAATTGCAGCATTAAAAACAGTTTCTACTTCTGTTAAACGTTCAATATTGTGCAGAATATTGTCTACAGCATTTGGAAATATCTTTTCTACAAAAGGAATCAGTTCATGTCGAATTACATTTCTTGTATACTTATTGATAGCGTTGCTACTATCTTCTACCCATGTAAGTTGATTGTTTTGTGCGTACTGAATAATCTCAGACTTTTTTACACACAAAAGTGGTCGAATAATTTTATTCTGTTTAGGTAAAATGCCATGTAAACCAGCAATGCCTGTTCCTCTAAAAAAATGATGTATAGCTGTTTCTACACTATCATCTGCATGATGTGCTGTTGCTAAAAACCATTGCTTTGGTGCTATTGTTTGCTGTTCTTTTTCTTCTTGTGTTTTTATTTGCAGTAAACTTTCGAACCATTCGTAACGCAACACTCTAGCCGCTACTTGAATGGAAACTTGCTTTTCTTGAATATAAGCTTGTGTATCAATGGTTTTAATGAATACTTCTTTACGGTATTTTTCTCCCAATAATTTTACAAAGTTTTCATCTCTTAAACTTTCTGCTCCTCTTAATTGAAAATTGCAGTGTACAATTACAAAATCTATTTTCAATTCATGTAAAACATTTACCAAAACAACACTATCAACACCTCCACTTACAGCAACCAAAAATTTACATTGATGCAATTGTAAGTTGCACTTCTGCTCTAAAAAATTTTGTATGTTTTCAATATTCATCATTTCAATAAAAATCCGCCTGTTTTGTTACAGACGGATGTTATAAATATGCTCTACTTTTAGTTTCTATTTGTTTACTTTAGCCCAAGTATCTTTTAAAGTGACTGTTCTATTAAATACCAATTTATCGGTAGAACGTCTTTTGTCTAAACAAAAATAGCCCTTACGTAAAAATTGATAACGCTCTGTTTCTGTAGCATTAGCTAAAGCAGGTTCTGCATAGGCATTTGGAATAATTTGTAAAGAATTTGGATTAATGTAATCTTTAAAATCGCCTTCAGCATTTCCTACATTTTCTTCGGTAAACAATCGATCGTACAAACGAATTTCTACAGGAATTGCAGTTGCTACATTTACCCAATGTAAAGTTCCTTTTACATGAATACCGCTTGTATCGCTTCCACTTTTACTTTCAGGAATATAGGTACATTTTAATTCAACAATATTGCCATTTTCGTCTTTTACAACTTCATTACATTGAATAATATATGCACTTTTTAAACGCACCATTTGACCAGGAGCTAGCCTAAAATATTTTTTAGGAGCTACTTCCATAAAATCTTCTCTTTCAATATAAATTTCATTGCTAAATGGCACTTCTCTAAACGTTTGTTCAGCAGCTTCAGGATTGTTTTCGCTGTTTAAAAATTCAGTTGTTGCTTCAAAATTGGTGATCGAAATTTTTAGAGGATCAAACACTACCATTCTTCTTTCAGCAATTTTGTTTAAATCTTCTCGAATACAAAATTCTAGCAATCCAAAATCAATTAAGTTTTCTCTTTTTGCAATACCAATTTTATCACAAAATTCTCTGATGCTTTCTGCGGTAAATCCACGTCTACGCATTCCTGAAATCGTAGGCATACGAGGGTCGTCCCATCCATCCACAAAACCTTCATTTACCAATTGTAATAATTTTCGTTTACTCATAACTGTATAAGTCATATTTAAACGAGCAAACTCATATTGTTTTGATGGAAAAATGCCTAATTGTTCAATGCACCAATCGTACATTGGTCTATGTGGAATAAATTCTAGTGTACAAATTGAATGCGTTATTTTTTCGATAGAATCGCTTTGTCCATGTGCAAAATCGTACATAGGATAAATGCACCAAGTGTTGCCTGTTCTATGATGATGAGCATGTTTGATACGATAAATAATTGGATCTCTCAAAAGCATATTAGAGCTTGACATATCAATTTTTGCACGCAATACTTTTTCACCATCTTTATATTTACCATTTTTCATGTCGGTAAATAATTGCAAATTTTCTTCTACCGATCTGCTTCTATACTCGTTTGCAACACCTGGTTTTGTTGGTGTACCTTTTTGTTGAGCAATTTCTTCACTTGTGCTATCATCTACGTAGGCTAATCCTTTTTGAATTAGGGTAATTGCAAATTGATATAATTGATCAAAATAATCAGATGCATACAGTTCATTTGCCCAATTAAAACCAAGCCATTGAACATCATCTTTAATACTTTCTACATATTCTGTATCTTCTGTAACAGGATTGGTATCATCGAAACGCAAATTAGTAGCACCACCGTATTTTAATGCTAGTCCGAAATTTAAGCAAATACTTTTTGCATGTCCAATATGTAAATAACCGTTTGGTTCTGGTGGAAATCTAGTCAGTATTTGTGTATGTTTTCCGCTTGCTAAATCTGCTTCAATAATTTCTTCTATAAAATTTAAACTTCTTTCTTCGCTCATTTTTCAACTTGTTAGTCTGCAAATGTACGTGATGAATAATAAAAACAAATTGAATACGCAAGTAACTAGTAGCAATAACGAGTAATCTTTTTTCGATTGTAAGGTGTTAACATTTTGTTTTAAAAAATTTAGCGTTTGCATTCTTGAATAAACCTAATTTTGCAAGGCAATGAAGAAATTTATAGTATCCATATTGTGCATGCTTTACATGATGACAAGTAGTGGTTTTGCTATGAACGTACATTATTGCATGGGCAAAGTGAGTGGTTGGAATATTGATATTTTACCTTCCGCCGAAAAATGTCCTTGTGGATCTAAAAAGAAAAAAAATTCTTGTTGTAAAACAGAGACTAAAGTAGTTAAGCTAAACAATGCTTACAAAGCGTCTTCAGCATTATACAATATTCATTCTCCAGAGAAAGCCGTTTATTACAACAATGCTTCTTATAGCTTTCATATAAATGAGCCTAAAAAAAATCTTGTTCAAATTTCTCCTAAACTTCCACCACCAATTATAAGTTCCATTTCTCAATTGGTTAAAAATTGTGTTTTTAGAATTTAGACTTAATAAGTATTTGATTACAATACTAAGCTTGTTTAACAGGCTTATATTCCCGTTTTAACACCATATCCTCTGTAATCAAAATAGTTCTAAAAACAAGTTGTTGTTGCTGTTTTTTATTTAATTTTTAATCTATTAATCATGAAAACAATTCAGATTTCTGTATTTATTATAGGTATTTTTTTAGGATTTAATGCAAGTGCACAAACCGTAAAAACTGAAAAAATTAAGGTTTATGGCAATTGTGGCATGTGTAAAAGTCGCATTGAAAAAGCCGCTAAAACGGCAGGTGCATCATCTGCAAGTTGGGATGACGAAAGCAAGATTTTAGTAGTAAAATACGATGCTAAAAAAACAGACGGCAAAAAAATTCAAGCAAAAGTTGCAGCAGTTGGTCATGATACACAAGATGCTACTGCTTCTAAAGCAGCTTACGACAATTTACATGAATGCTGCCAATACGACAGAAAAGGTAGCAACTAACTTTATCGTCATATTTATTTCATTCATAGTAGTAATTGTAAAGCAAAGACTTTTGTTTTACAATTACTGCTGTTAAATAATTTATTCCATGAAAAACATTTTTTTAGCATCGCTATTGCTAATACAAGTGAATAGCTTTGCTCAATTTACCAATGCCGATTTGCAAGCAAGTGGACTTACTTGTAGCATGTGTTCTAAAGCAATTTATAAGTCGTTAGAAAAAGTAAGTTTTGTAGAAAGTATCACATCAGACATCAAAACATCTACTTACAAAATTCAATTTAAAAAAGATGCTGCTGTAAATTTTGATGATTTGAAAAAAGCAGTTACAGATGCAGGATTTTCTGTTGCAGTTTTAAAAGTAAATACACTTTTTAATAATGTAAAAATTGAAAATGATAGCCATATACAAGTTGCTGGCAATACGCTACATTTTATGAATGTGAAGCAACAGACTTTAAATGGCTACAAAATGATTACCATTGTAGATAAAAATTTTATTCCTACCAAAGATTTTAAGAAATACGAAAAGTTAACCACTTTAAAGTGTTACCAAACGGGAAAAATGGATAATTGTTGCTCAAAAGCAGCTATTACAAAATCAGAAAGAATTTATCATTCAACCATCTAGAATTTCTTGATTTAAGCACATCATTAGCCTACTTATATTTTAAGTAGGCTAATGATGTGCTATCCATACCTATTATTTAAATAAACATTCATGAAAAATATTGTTGTATTGTGTTTACTATTTTTTACAAGTAAAATAAAAGCACAAGAGTTGTTTGTATATACCGATCCTGCAAGTAATATGCCTGCAAAATCGGTAGGTTTAAGGCTTTCGAACAATTGGATGAACGATGATAAAGCAAATAGAATCAATTACTTTTTATTACCAGAAATCATGTGGGGCGTTAATAAAAATTTGATGTTGCATGCAGAAATGATAGCCAGTGATAGAACTAGAAAATTTGGTTATGAAGGTTGGAGTTTGTATGGTAAATATCGTTTTTTAAGTAAAGATGGTGTTCATAATCATTTTAGAATGGCAGCTTATGCAAGGGTAAGTTCAAACAATAGCCATATTCATCAAGAAGAAATTGAAATTAACGCCAACAATAGCGGATATGAATTAGGTGTAATTGCTACAAAATTGGTAAATAAAGTGGCCATTTCTGCTAGCTCAAGCTTTGAAAAAGCAAATAATAATGCCAACAATAATAAGTTTCCTATTACTCACTCAAACAAGGCAATTAACTATACACTTTCTTTTGGAAAATTAATGCTTCCTAAAAGCTATGATAATTACAAACAAACTAATGTAAATTTTATGATAGAACTCTTGGGACAAAGTATTGTAGATAGAAATAAAGCGTATTTGGATGTTGCACCATCTATTCAATTTATCTTTAATAGTCAATCTCGTGTTGATATTGGTTACAGAAAACAAATAGCAGGCAATATGATTCGAATGTCTAGTTTTGGATATTTAATTCGTTTAGAGCATTTAATTTTTTAACAGATAAAAACAGTATTTCCACGATTTTATTATCGTTTATCAGTATTAGTACCTACTTTAGCCGAGTGAAAAGAATAATACCAATATTATTATTGTGTTTATACACTTTTGGAGCAACAGAAGCGTATCAGCTATTAAAACTCCCCATATTGGTTCAACATTTTTTTCAACATAAACAAGAAGATAAACATCTTAGTTTTTGGGCTTTCTTAAACATGCATTACGCTGAAAAAACAGTTATTGACGCTGATTATCAGCAAGATATGCAACTGCCTTTTAAAACAAACGATGCAAATATTTGTATGTCCGCATCTATTAGTTTTCCTGCTCCTTTTTTTATTTTTGAAACCATTTCTGCTCCAACTGCTCAACAAATTTTTCCTGCAACCAACGAGCAGATGTATGTGTATCTGAATCAAGCAGATATTTTTCAGCCTCCGAAATTTTTCAGTTAATATTTTATTCTAATACAAGCATCTTATAGTATTCATCATAGATTGATGATTGCTAACTACGTACTTGTATCACTTCTATTATTTTCAAATTAAAATTTAACTGAATGCTGAATACGATTATTCAAATCTCTATTCGTAATAAATTAATTATTGGCTTATTTATTATTGGATTAATCGGTTATGGTAGTTATCAACTTACCAAATTACCCATTGATGCTGTTCCTGATATTACCAACAATCAAGTTCAAGTAATTACGGTAGCTCCTTCATTTGGAGCAACGGATATAGAAAGGTTAATTACTTTTCCGATAGAACAAGCCAATAATAATATTGCTGGCTTAAAAGAAATAAGAAGCTTTTCTCGTTTTGGATTATCACTTGTAACCATTGTTTTCGACGATGCAACAGACGTTTATTGGGCAAGGCAACAAGTTGCTGAACGATTACAACAAATACAAAACCAAATTCCTAAAGGAATTGGAACGCCTGAATTAGGCCCTGTAACAACTGGATTAGGAGAAATTTATCAATATGTTGTTCGCCCCAAAAAAGGATATGAACAGAAATACAATGAGACCGATTTACGAACCATTCAAGACTGGATTATTAGAAGACAGTTATTGGGTGTAAAAGGCGTTGCAGAAGTAAGCAGTTTTGGTGGCAAGTTGCAACAATTTTCTATTGAAATAAATACCAATAAGTTGGCTGCTTATCAAATTTCTATTCAAGATGTTTTTACTGCTTTAGAAAAAAACAACCAAAATACAGGTGGTGCTTATATTGAAAAAGCCTCTACCGTTTTATATATAAGAAGTGAGGGATTAATTGGCAGTATCAACGATTTAGAAAATATTCCAATTAAAACAGTGCAAACAGGAACGCCTTTGTTTATTAGAGACGTAGCCTCAGTAAAAATTGGTGCAGCCACAAGATATGGAGCACTTACCTACAACGATAAAGGCGAAGTTGCAGGAGCAATTGTAATGATGCTAAAAGGTGCAAATAGTAGTGAAGTAATCAAAAATGTAAAAGAAAGAGTTGCAAAAATTCAAAAAACATTACCTGAAGGCATTGTTATAGAACCATTTTTGGATCGAACAAAAATGGTGAACAATGCAATTGGAACAGTTGAAAAAAACTTACTTGAAGGTGCCTTAATTGTAATTTTTGTTCTAGTAATGTTTTTAGGAAATATAAGAGCTGGCTTGTTAGTAGCATCTGTAATTCCATTATCAATGCTATTTGCCGTAATAATGATGAATCTTTTTGGTGTTAGTGGCAATTTGATGAGCTTAGGAGCATTGGATTTTGGATTAATTGTAGATGGTGCTGTTATTATAGTTGAAGCCGTTATGCATCAATTAACACATAGCAAAAGATTTAACCACATTCAGCGTTTAACACAATCAGAAATGGACACTACTGTTCAACAATCTGCCAGTAAAATGATGAATAGTGCCGTTTTTGGTCAAATCATTATTCTCATCGTTTATTTACCCATATTCACTTTACAAGGTATTGAAGGTAAAATGTTTAAGCCAATGGCTCAAACGGTAGCGTTTGCATTGTTAGGAGCATTTATACTTTCACTTACATACATACCAATGATGAGTTCTATTTTTCTAAGTAAGAAAATACAACATCAACCCAATTTTGCAGATAAATTAATGGGAAAAGTTGAGAGAAAATACCAAGCAGCTTTACAGTTGATTTTGGGGTTTCCCAAATCTATTTTAGGAATTGCAATTACACTTTTTATAACATCGTTATTAATTCTTTCAACATTGGGTGGTGAATTTATTCCTGCTTTAGAAGAAGGAGATTTTGCCGTAGAAACAAGGGTTTTATCTGGAAGTAATTTAAACACGACTATTGAAAATACGACCAAAGCAGCAGGCATTTTAAAACAACAATTTCCTGAAGTTCAAAAAGTGGTCACAAAAATTGGTAGTGGAGAAGTGCCAACAGATCCAATGCCAATGGATGCTTGTGATATGATGGTTATTTTGAAACCAAAAAGTGAATGGACTTCTGCTTCTACCTTCGATGAATTGAGTGAAAAAATGACGGAATCATTGTCTGTAATTCCAGGTCTTTCTGTTGGGTTTCAATATCCTGTTCAAATGCGTTTCAACGAGTTGATGACAGGTGCAAGACAAGATGTAGTTTGTAAAATTTTTGGTGAAAACTTAGATACGCTTGCTAAATACGCAACAATTTTAGGAAATATTGCAAATACAGTAAATGGTGCTACAAACTTGTTTGTAGAACCTATTTCAGGACTGCCACAAGTTATTATTGAATACAATAGAAACGCATTGGCTCAATACAATTTAAACATTGAAGAGGTAAATAAAGTAGTAAATACTGCATTTGCTGGTGAAAGTGCAGGACTATTATTTGACGGAGAAAAGCGTTTTGAAATTGTGGTAAAATTAGCTGGTGAACAACGGAAAAATATTGAAGATGTGCAGCAATTACTAATTCCTACCAAAAATGGAACACAAATACCCTTGTATCAAGTTGCCAATGTTGTACTAAAAGAAGGGCCAAATCAAATTCAACGTGAAGATGCAAAACGCAGAATTGTTGTTGGCTTTAATGTAAGAGGAAGAGATGTACAAAGTATTGTAAACGAATTACAAGAAAAAGCAGAAACAAAATTAAAACTACCTGTTGGTTATTACATTACATATGGAGGTGCGTTTGAAAACTTAAATGCAGCAAAGCAAAGACTTTTAGTAGCCGTACCTGTATCGTTATTATTAATTTTCTTACTCTTGTTTTTTGCTTTTAATTCAGTTAAACAAGGTTTATTAATTTATTCAGCCATTCCACTTTCTGCCATTGGTGGTATTTTGTCGCTTGCGGCAAGAGGAATGCCATTTAGCATTAGTGCAGGAATTGGTTTTATTGCATTGTTCGGTGTTGCTGTTTTAAATGGAATTGTATTGATTGCAGAATTTAACAGATTAAAAGAAGAAGGTTTAACCGATGTAAAACGCATTGTTTTAATAGGAACGAAAGTACGTTTAAGACCCGTTTTAATGACAGCATTTGTGGCTTCACTCGGCTTTTTGCCAATGGCTTTAAGCAATGGAGCTGGTGCAGAAGTACAACGACCACTTGCTACTGTGGTAATTGGTGGCCTATTAATGGCTACATTTTTAACCTTGTTTGTTTTGCCTGTATTATACATTGTTTTTGAAAATGGCATGAAATTCAAAAAAATAAAATCTAACATTTCTACCGTAACAATTTTTGTATTAATGGGCTGTTTTGCAACATCTACTCAAGCACAAAAATCAATTGGTTTACAAGCAGCTATGGATACTGCTATAAAAAATAACCTTCAGTTAAAAAACGAACAGCTAAAAATAAAATACCAATCGTTATTGATTCAAACGAGCAAATCGATTGCTCCTACTGATTTTACATTTGAAGCTGGACAAATGAACAGCGTTTTTACAGATACCAAAATAAGTATTGCACAAAATTTGACTTTGCCCATTGTTTATAAACGCCAAAAAGAGTTGTTTACATCTGAAATGCAACAAAGTATTTTGCAAGCATCTGTAAAAACCAAAGAACTCAAACAACAAGTTGCACAAGTATATTTTGAATACCTTTTTTTATTGCAAAAACAACAATTGCTTTTAGAAACAAAGCGATTATTCAATACTTTTTTAGAAAGAGCAACAGAAAGATTGGCAAAAGGTGAAACCAATGTTTTAGAAAAAACATTTGCATCCAATCAATTGCAACAACTGAATATACAATTGCATCAAGTAAATGCAGATATTGACATTATGCAGTTACAAATGCAATTACTGTTAAACACAACTAAAGTGTATCAACCTATTTTTGCTAACGTAAATAATCAACAAAAAGTAGAAATAATTGATACAACTCAGTTATTGCAACATCCAGTTTTGCAACAATCACAACAGCTTCAGCAAATTGCCAATGCAAATACTCAATTAGCCGGTGCACAGCTTCTACCCTCTTTTCAGGTTGGTATTAATAATACAAGTATAAGAGGAGTTGGTGCAGATGAAAAATCGTATGCAGGAACGTATCGTTTTAATTCTTTTCAAGTAGGTGCTTCTATACCTGTTTTTAATAAATGGTTAAAAGCAAAGGTTCAAGCTGCAAAAATGGCCGAACAAATAGCTGTAGCAACACATCAACAACAGGTTCAACAGTTTACAACGGCTCAAAAAATGGCGTTTATAAACTATCAACAACAGCTAAAAATGCTAGATACTTACAGCAAAGAATTGCTTCCAAACGCAAAGAATATTGAACAAACTGCAGAAATACAATTACAAAGCGGTAGTATTAATTATTTAGAGTGGGTACAATTAATGCACCAAGTAATTACTATTCGTTCAGAATACATTCAAACAGAGTTCAATAAAAACAAAGCATTCATTCAATTACAATATTATAACCAACCTTAATAGTGCAATTGATTTTTTGATGATTCCTTTTAAATTATAATTATGAAATATTCCTTTTTAATACTAATCATACATACACTTTTGTTTGTTTCATGCAGTTCTAAAAAAGAGACTACTGAAGAAACAAAAGCTACCACAAACATTGAAAACGCAATTACTTTATCAAAAGAACAGCGTAAAAATGCTGGAATAATTACCGACACTTTACAACAACAACCAATTGTTACGATACTTAAGTTAAATGGCAAAATTGATGTTCCTCCACAAAACATGGTTTCAATAAGCATACCATTGGGTGGCTATCTTAAAAACAGTAAATTGTTGCCAGGTGTACACGTAAATAAAGGAGAAATTATAGCCATTATAGAAGACCAGCAATACATTCAATTACAGCAAGATTATTTAATGGCAAAAGCAAAGATTTTGTTTTTAGAAAATGAATTTAATAGACAAAAGCAGTTAAACGAAACAAAAGCTAGTAGCGATAAAGCACTACAACAAGCAGAGATAGATTTAAAATCGCAACGAATTAATTTAACAGCTTTATCCGAGAAATTAAAACTTGTAGGAATTGTTCCAGAAAAACTAAACGAAAACAATATCTCTAGAAGTATCAATGTGTATTCTCCTATCAATGGATATGTTTCTAAAGTGAACGTGAATATTGGAAAATATGTTTCTCCAACCGATGTGTTATTTGAATTAATCGACCCTACAGATATTCATTTGGCTTTACAGGTTTTTGAAAAAGATATTAATCAGTTATTTATAGGTCAATCGCTTATTGCATTTACCAATAATAATCCCAATAAAAAATATGATTGTGAGTTGATTTTGATTGGAAAAGATTTAAACCAAGAACGCTATGCAGAAGTACATTGTCATTTTGAAAAGTACGATCCAACGCTTATTCCTGGTACTTACATGAATGCTGAATTAGCCGTAAACAATAAAAAAGCTTTGGTTTTACCAGAAGATGCCATTGTTCGTTTTGAAAATAAAATGTATGTTTTTATTGAAGAAAAAAACAATCAGTACATCATGCAACAAGTAAATATTGGCGGCACTTACAAAGGATTTACAGAAATATTTGATGGATCTCAATTAAAAGGAAAAAATATTGTTGTAAAGGGTGCTTACTCTGTATTAATGGCTTTTAAAAACATAAGTGAAGAAGAATAATACTTGTATTTGAAAATATTATTTATTGAATAAAAGGTAGGTGTTTATTTGTTTTCAGTGTTCATGTAAAGCTGATTTTTCGAGTTATATAAAGTTTAAATTCAACATTTATGCTTTTATAAAACCACAAACTTAGCTTATATTGCACCCTAAATACATACTTAATCAATCTTTCATATAACTATCAAAAACATGAAAAAATACAAACCAGGTGTTCTTTTCGGAGAAGAATTAGAAGCTTTATTAAAAGATGCTAAAGAAAATCAATTTGCATTGCCAGCGGTAAATACCATTGGTACAAATACTATAAATGCTACTTTAGAAACAGCTGCTAAAGTAAATTCACCTGTTATCATTCAATTTTCGAATGGTGGTGCTCAATTTATTGCTGGTAAAGGCATGCCAAACGATAATTATCAAGCCAATATTGCTGGTGGTATTTCTGGTGCATTACACGTTCATAACGTAGCAAAATATTATGGTGTACCTGTGGTTTTACATACAGACCATGCAGCTAAAAAATGGTTACCTTGGGTAAGCGGTTTAATAGATGCTGGTGAACAATTTTACAAAGAAAAAGGTCAGCCTTTATTTAGTTCTCACATGCTCGATTTAAGCGAAGAAAGCCTAGAAGAAAATATTGCCACTTCTGTTGAGTTTTACAAACGTATGCACCCATTAGGAATGGCAATCGAAATTGAATTAGGCGTTACTGGTGGCGAAGAAGATGGCGTTGATAATAGTGATGTTGAAAACGATAAATTATACACACAGCCTGCACACGTTGCTTACTCTTATACTGAATTAAGCAAGGTAGGAAACTTGTTTACTGTAGCGGCAGCTTTTGGTAACGTACATGGTGTGTATAAACCAGGTAATGTAGAATTAAGACCAGAAATTTTAAAAAACAGCCAAGACTACATTGAAAGAGAATTAAAAACAGGACCAAAACCAGTTTATTTCGTATTCCATGGTGGAAGTGGTTCTCCTCAAAATCAAATTAGAGAAGCCATTAGTTACGGTGCAATTAAAATGAATATTGATACCGATTTACAATGGAGTTTCTGGGAGGGAATTTTAAATAACTACAAGAAAAATGAAGGCTATTTACAAGGTCAATTAGGAAATCCTGAAGGCCCAGATAGCCCTAATAAAAAGCATTACGATCCAAGAGTTTGGTTGCGTAAAGCAGAAGAAAACTTCGTTAAACGTTTAGAAGTTGCATTCGACGATTTAAATTGTATTAATAGAAACGCATAATTCTATTAATTATCTGTAATGTCCTGATATAAGTTGACAGATTTTAAATTAAACCTAGCTTCTTTTTGAGGCTAGGTTTTTTTGTAAATGTACTTCATTCGGTGTCTTAAGTTTTAGAGTCCAATGAGGTAGATAATTATTGTAAAAATCAACTGCTTCTTCTGTTAACTGGAAAACTTTTTGCCTTGAGGGCAAAAGCCTTCCTAAGCCAAACTCTTCTTTTAATGTTCTATTCATTCGTTCAGCCAATGCATTTTCATATGGGTCTCCATTTTCTGTCATGCTAATTTTTACATCACTTTCTTTTGATAGCCTTACGTAGTCTTGGCTACAATACTGCAACCCTCTATCTGTGTGATGGATTAATTGATGTTTTTTATTCTTTTTTTTTCAAGCCATTTCGTAAGCTTTTATCATTGATGATGTATCCATATTTTCAGCAATTGCATATCCTACTATTTTTCGGCTATATTGGTCGGTTATCAAATTCAAAAAGCAGTTCCCCTGATCGGATTTTATGTAAGTTATATCCGATACCGATAATTGTTCTGGAGCCGTTACAATTAATCCTTTTACTAAGTTCGGGTGCTTACGTAACCAGTGCTTACTCATAGCGGTTTGGGTATAGGGTCGTTGAGGTTTAATTAGTAGATTTTCTGCCCCCAACAGCTTGAATAGCTAGTCTCTGCCAAACTTTAGTTGAGCCCTTTTTAAAGCTGGTTGTATCTGATGATGTAGCTTTTTACCTCCCAAACAAGTAAGGATTTTTCTCTCTTTGTGTACCCGGAGGCAAAACTTGTTTTTCTACCTCCTTTCGCTGCTGCTTTTGTTTGCAATGCTTGTAAAAATATTTACGACTATATCCCAGCGTTTCCGCTACTTTTCCAACTGTGAACCTTCTTCTTTTTGAGCCTCCTGCTAGTTCATATTTTCTGACAGCAGGCTCAAATACTTTTTTCTAATATCAGTATTTAGCATCTCATCAGCAATATCTATAGCTGTATTTAAAATCTCTTTTTCATCTTCAAGTCTTCTAATTTTCTGCTCTAACTCTTTTATCTTCTTATTTGGTGAAGCAGTTTTTTTTACCCCTACTAGTTTTTGGAGACCAATCTAAGCTGCCATGCTTTATTAACCAAACTAAAATGGTTGTATTGCCTTGAATACCGTATTTGCGTTGAGCAGCATACTGAGATAGTTCTCCCTTTTCTACTTCATGTACAACCTGTAATTTAAAGGCAAGTGTGTAATTATTTTGAGTCCACTTATGTACTCGAAATTGTCCTTTGTTCATAATGGTGACATCAATCTTGTGTCAACCTATTTTAAAACAAGACAATGTATAAAAGTAAAAGAGGCTGTTCTAAAAAGAACAACCTCTTTTGTAGTAAGAATTTATGATCAATTAAAAAACGTTGAATCCATAGCTGATGTAATATAAACCACCAACTTGAGCATTTGCAAAACCATTTACATAATACTTGTTAAGTAAATTGTTTGCTCCAATTTTAAAGATTGATTTACTCTCTAAAAACTTGTAACTCAATTGGGCATCTAATGTTGTAACTGAAGGTAACTCTCCTGCTCCCATAGTAGCTTCATAATAGAAACTATCTTGCCATCTATAAACAGCACTAAAACCAAAACGTTTTTGTTTTCCAAAACCTGTATTACTTAAAGTAATATTTGTACGATATTTTGGAGTATTAAAAGAAGCTATAAAGTTAGTTGGAACATTAGAAATTTCATCTGAGTAGAAATTAGCTCCGATTGTAAAATTCTTTGGTAAAATATAATCTAAAGAAATACCAAATCCTTTAACATCTACTTTCGCTACACTATTTGTTGAAACAGAAAATACTCTAACAGAATTATTTGCTTGAATTTGTGCAACGTTTGTTGAGCCAATAAAGTTGTCATAAGAGGCAGTGTAAGCATAAACATCAACTAATAATTTTTTGCTAACTAATGCTTTATATCCTATTTCATATGAAGTTGCGGTTTCAGGTTTAAATTCTCCAAAATTTTGTCTTACTAATAAAGCAGGGTTATTGCTACCTGCTGCAACAAATGCTACAAAACTAGCAGCTGTATATGCTGGTCTTGTGTTAAATTGATAAAAGTCTCTTAATGCTGGTAAACCACCTAATAAAGTAATTTGACCAGTATTTAAGTTAATCCATTGATTTTGTGTAGATGGGAATCTATATGCTTGTTGATAAGATGCTCTGAAGTTATGATCCTTTGCAACTTTCACTACTGCAGATGCTCTTGGTGTAAAGCGTCCTGCAAAGTTCTCATTTTTATCATATCTACCAGAAACAGTAAGTTTCAACACATCTTTAAATAATTTTTGAGAAACCTGACCATAAGCACCTACTTCAGCAATTTTAATTTTTCCAGGATTAATAGAAGTTCTATCTGCAAATAACGTTCCTCTAGAATCTAACCAATATTCTTTATAGCTAGCTCCTACTAAAACATCAGTGCCATGTTTTTCTACTCCTAATAGATTGGTTAAATTATACTGTCCTTCTGAAATATATACAGCACTTTTATCAACAAATAAGCCACCACCTGTTGGAGAAATTGGTCTGTTGATAATACTATTAAATACTGGATTTTCTAAAAGACTTCCTGTTGGTCTGCCAGCATCTGCAAAATTTCTTGCAGCAGCATGAGCAGCTGCATCAGTTGCTCCACCTAATCTATTTTGTAAATAGGTTTGTGCATATTGAGCAAACCAGCCTGTTGCTCCTCCACTTGGTTTTATTGCTTCATTAAAAAATTGAGTTGCAGCAGAAGCATTGTAAGAATCACCAGCATCTTCTTGTGTAAAGTAGCTACGTACATACCAATCTTTTGCTTTCAATTCAAGTTTGTATTGACCTACTTTGAAATTTTTTAATGAATATCTACCTAAACCTGTGTAAACTGTATTACCTACTCCATAGTTAGCAACCAATGATGCTTCAATTTTGTCGGTAATTTTGTAGTGTAATGCACCTGTTAACTTTACGTTTACAGTAAATGGACTTACCACATCTTTCTCATTATAACCAGTTCTTGAAACAGTTTGAGATGTTGGAATAGAAGAAACGATACCAGCTAAAGGAGTTTGAAATTGTGCAGGAAATGCAGCAGCAACAGTTGCAGCTAAGCTTCTAAATCCTGTATTTGTTTCGTCACCATAAATATTAACACCATCATATCCAGGATTACTTCTATCACCTCCAATCACTCTACCTGTAGAACGATCACCACCAGCTCCAGCTTGGAAGTTTCTGCTATCAAAAGCCAACCAATCTTTTGCTTGCGTAAAAGATGCACCAACTTTAAAAGCAAATTTTTCTGAAATCTTTTTTGCCCATCTTAGATTCCAATCATAAAAAGTAGACATATCTCTTTGCTTATTATCAATATGGTTTACTCCTTGTTTAATTTGAAAACTAAGACCTTGATACTTAAAAGGGTTTTTACTATTGATTAATAATGTTCCGTTCATTCCACCTGGTCCGTACAATGCAGAACTTGCACCTGCAAGTAATTCTACATTATCTACATCTAGTTCTGTTAAACCAATAATGCTACCTACGGCAAAATTTAAGCCTGGTGCTTGGTTATCCATTCCATCCATAATTTGATTTAAACGTAAATTACCGCTACTATTGAATCCTCTTGTACTAACTGTTTTAAAAGTTAAACTTGAGGTAGTTACGTCAACTCCTTTCAAATTTCCAATAATGTCGTAATAGTTTGCAGCAGGCGATTGTCTGATAGTTGAGCTTGTTACTCTTTCAACTGTAACAGGCGATTCTAATATTCTTTCTGCAACACGAGATGCAGAAACTACTACTTCGTCACCCAAAACATAACTTGGTTCAAGTTCTACCGAAACATTGCTTCCGTTAAACGTAACTTCTTTAGTGGCATAACCAACAGAAGAAATAACCAATGTAAATGGTGGTTTTTCTGTTGTTGTAAATTTAAAATTACCTTTATCGTCTGTAAACGTTCCTATGGTTTTACCTTTAATGGTAATAGAAACAGCCGATAAAGCTTCTTTTGTGGTGTTTTTAATGGTTCCAGCAATGGTTGTAGATTGTTGAGCAAGTGCTTGGGTGCAAAATGCTGCTACAAAAACTACAATAAAGCTAAGTTGAATTAGTCTTTTCATAATGGCATTTATTTAAGAAATGTTTGGCAAAGTAGTAATTGTTATTTTTATGCAAAAATTTTATTTGTTCACAGATAGCCGAAAGTTGTTAAGAAAAAACTATTGTGTTTATTGATTCACCTATTTTGTTGAATATTACTTTTGCAAATGACTACTTTTAAATTTACTCAACAGACACGTTTTTACAAAGGAAAAGTAAGAGACGTTTATACAATTGCCGATAAATTATTGGTAATGGTTGCTAGTAATCGTATTTCTGCTTTTGATGTTATTCTACCCAAACCCATTCCTTATAAAGGTCAAGTATTGAATCAAATTGCAGCTTATATGTTAAAAGCTACAGAAGATATTTGTCCAAATTGGTTATTAACAACTCCTGCACCCAATGTTTCCGTAGGAAAAAAATGTGTTCCTTTTAAAATTGAAATGGTGGTAAGAGGGAATTTAACAGGGCATGCTTGGAGAACTTATGCAAGTGGAAAACGTATTTTATGTGGTGTACAATTACCAGAAGGAATGAAAGAAAATGATTTTTTCCCTACTCCTATTATTACCCCAAGTACAAAGGCTTCCGAAGGCCATGATGAAGATATTAGTAAGAATGAAATAATAGAACAACAATTAGCAACTGCTGAAGAATGGTCGATTTTAGAAAAATATGCATTGGCTTTATTTGAACGTGGTAAACAAATTGCAGCAAAGCGTGGATTAATTTTAGTTGATACAAAATATGAATTTGGAAAAATTGGAGACGACATTTTTTTAATGGATGAAATTCATACACCAGATAGTTCAAGATATTTTTATGCCGATGGATATGAAGAGCGAAAAGCAAAAGGTGAAAGACAAAAACAATTGAGCAAAGAATTTGTAAGAGAATGGTTGATTGAAAATAATTTTATGGGAAAAGAAGGGCAATCCGTACCTGAAATGAACGAAGAATGGATTGAAACCATCAGCAAAAGATATATCGAATTGTATGAACAAGTGATTGGAGAAAAATTTATACCAACCGATTTGGATGAAGAAAAAATGCTAAACACTATTGAAAACCAATTAACCCAACTTTTATAGTTTGAATTTGTTCATATTTGAAATCATAATAAAAAAAACATGAAAAAAAGATTTGTATTCTTATCGCTATTGACCGTTTTGTTTGCTTTTTTTGCTACAGCACAAGATAAAAGTAAAAGACCGAGTCCACCCGCAACCGTAAATGCAATTTTAAAGAGCGGTGCTACTGTAAAAATTGATTACAGCAGACCTTCTTTAAAGGGTAGAACCATTGGTAAGGAAATTGAGCCCAAAGACGGACAAATTTGGAGAACAGGGGCTAATGAAGCTACCATTTTTGAAACTGATAAAGATATAAAAGTAGAAGGTAAAACTTTACCTGCAGGAAAATATGCGTTATTTACATTGGTAAATGGTGATGAATGGACAATAATTTTCAATAAAACTTGGAAACAATGGGGTGCTTACGATTATAAACAAGCTGATGATGCGTTGAGAGTTCAAGTAAAAGCTAAAAAATCTGCAACAACTACTGAGCAATTTTTGATTCAAATAAATGAGAATGGAGCGGTTTCTTTATTGTGGGGAAATACAGATGTAGTATTTAAACTACAATAATTACATTCTAAATTTATAGTAAAAGGCATCTACAATATCCGTTTGTAGATGCCTTTTGTTTTAACAAACAATCAAGTAATTAACAATGTTAATATTTAATAGCAGCTCAATTATACATTTAACTTATACAAATATGTAATGTTTATAAATACTATTTTCTATTTTAGTAAAAAAAGGTAACTTTGCAAAAACTATAGTATAAATTCTACAAGTTTTGTCAACTGAATTAGTAAACCCCTGCTGATTACCTGAACTGTTTAGAGAAAAGTTTTCGAAAATATCGAAAAATTTAGTTTCTAAGCATACTTAGAAACCATTTTAAGAACGAATACGTACATCTTTTGACTGCGTAGGAAATTAGAAGTTATGATTAAAAAATTAATTGGCATCTTATTATTAATTGTTTTAGTTTTCTCTGCTAAAGCACAGATTCCTTTAGCTTATTGGGATTTTGAAAGTAATACAAGTAGAAACACTCTTGTTCAGACATCTCCGGAAACACGAATTACCAGTACTTTCGCCAATTTTAATAGAACTATAACAAGCCCTACATTAGCAACAGTAAATGTAAGTAATAGCGGCAATGGAATTTCGTATGGGGGGGCAAATGCAGGATTTGCTTTGTCGAGAAGGGGGTTTACTACAAATTCATTTTCAGATTACACAGATAATCATATCACATTTAACAGCACATTCGATTGCACTGGTTTTTCTGGCCTTTCAATCTCTTTAGATGCCATGCGTGCCGATTTGAACGCACCTACTAATATTGATATTTGGTTTAGTACTGATGATGTAGACTATTATTTAGCAGATTATACAAGTAATGCAGTAAGTTCATCTTACTCAACACTCAATTTTACCCTTAATGATATTGCAGATGGTGCTAATACATTATATATTAGAATAGTTGGGTATAATGGGACTAATGCAACTGGAGTTTTAAGAATCGACAACCTTACATTTTTTGCTAATGCTTGGAATGACAATTCAAATTTAGTATTAGCTAGTAGTACTACACATGGTACAGGATTATCTTCTGGCGGAACATTTGTACCAACTTATGGAAGTTTTAATATTGATATTAATGCTTCTAATTATGTTGAAAGTACAACAAATTTGATATTAAATGGAACTTTAAACATAGTAAATGGCAATTTTAGAGTTTCCTCTCCTGCAACTTCTATTATCTTTCATACAGCAGACGTTCCTCTTGCAAGAACAAATGGAACATTAACAATTGTCAACACTGCATCTGTTTCTTTTGGAAGCGTTGGCAACACAGGAGGAGCTGCTTTTGCAATACCAAATAGTTTATTTACAGCTACAAGTTTTACATCTTTAACAATTAATAGAACAAATACACTTACACTTGGCAATCAATCATTCGTTTTATCTGGTAATTTGGGTTTAACAGCAGGAATATTAAATGATAACGGCAACACCATTACATTATCTGGTAATTTAACTGGTACTGGTACACATACAGGAACATCAAGTGGTGGATTGATTATGAACGGTAGTGGAGCTACTATTTCTGGAGCAACTGTTAACAATATTACGTTAAATAATACTGGCGGTTTTAGTTTATCTGGCTCTCCTACCATTACAGGAACATTGAGTTTAGCTGATGGAGCCGTAGCAATTGGTGCCAATACACTAACATTTCGATCAGGAAATATTCCTATTACCAGAGGTTTAGGAACTTTGACTACTACTACAAGTAGTAGCTTGGCTTTTGGTACAACTGGTAACACAGGTGGTACAGCATTTATAATTCCTGATAATACATTTACTGCAGCACCTGATATTAATAATTTTACTGTAAATAGAACGAATAGCTTAACCTTAAATAATCAAAATTTTACACTAAGAGGAATATTGACATTAACTTCTGGGTTATTGATTTTGCCTAGCAATCATTTATTTACATTAAAATCTACAAGTATTGCAAATACTGCATTAGTAGCACAAGTAGGTGGCACAATTCAGTACAATGTAGGCTCAGCATTTTTGGTTGAACGTTTTATTCCTCAATTAAGAAGAGCTTACAGAGATATTGCACCTGCAGTAAACAGTGGAACTGGTACTTTTTTCACCAATTGGCAAGAAAGTGGCGTTAACAACAATGGTTTTGGCACACACATTACCGGTTTAGCAGGAACAATAGGCGTTAACGATGCAACTACAGGTTTTGATATGACAGCATCTGGAAATAGATCTTTATTTACCAATAGCATCAATCTAAGTACAGGTGCAGCAGCATGGATTACATATACATCTACGAGAGGAAGTAACGATACTTTATCTGCTTATAAGGGTTATAGATTAACAATTCGTGGAAATAGAGTTTATGATTTATCAGTTGATAATACATTGATGAACGCCAATACCATTTTACGCTCTACTGGACAATTGGTTACTGGTAACGTTACGTACAATACAAGTGGTGTAACAGGGAATGGAACTACGAATACCAATATTCGTTTAAACTTTGGTTCAGCTACTGGTTTTACAATGATTGGTAATCCATATGTTAGTCCGATTGATTGGTTAACCATTGCAGCCAATACAAGCAACAATAATGTTGAAGATACATATTGGGTTTTTGATCCAACAGTAGGAACAGTTGGTGCATATGTTACTTATAACTCTTTAACAGGTAGCAGCAACCCATCATCTTCAAACGTTAATCAATACATTCAACCAGGACAAGCATTCTTTATTAGAAACAATGCTAGTTTATCGCCAACATTTGTTATCAGAGAATCAGATAAAGCCACATCTACATCTAATTTAACCAGTGTATTCAATACAAATAGAACCGCCATCAACAGCATTCATTTAAGTCTTGAAAAAAGAATCAACACAACATTTACGTTGATGGATGCTGCAAAATTTTGCTTGAATGAGCAATTTAATAACTTAAGAGGAAGTGAAGATGCTAGCAAAATTGCCAACGAAACAGAAAATTTAAGTATCATCAATTTTGGTAGTCAATTAAGTATTGATGCAAGAAAATCATTTGCAGCTACTGATTCTATCGTTTTAAGAATACGTCAAACTACCAATGGTGCTAATTACAATTTGAATATTGATTTATCACCTTTTGCAGTAAGTGGTTACAATTATTTTCTAAGAGATCGATTTACAAGAACATTAACACCACTAACAGGTGCATCTAACAATACTTACAATTTTACTACAACAACAGATACAAGTTCATTCAATGATAGGTTCACCATCGTTGCAAATTCAGTTACTACACTTCCTGTTCAATTCTTGAATATAAAAGCTTATAATGTTGATAACAGTACCAACAAAGTTGAATGGAAAGTAATACAAACAAATGCTGCTTATTACGAAATACAGCATTCAAACAATGGAATTCAGTTTTCTACCATTGGTATTCAAAAAGCAAACGCATCGAATGGTGTTGCAACTAGTTACATATTTACACACTCAAACATTAGTTTAGGCAAAAATTATTACAGAATTCGTAGTGTTGACATGTCTGATAAATCAGATTTAAGTGCTGTGGTAAACGTATCAAACGATTCAAAACAGATTTCCGCAATATCAATTTATCCAAATCCTATTTCGATTCAAAATTTAAATATTCGTTTTTCGAATATAGAAAAGGGTAAATTTACTGTGAACATTTTTAACCAACTTGGTCAACAGGTTTATAATACATTAATTTCTCATAATGGTGTTGACGGTGCTTACAAAATAGAAAGCATTCAAAATTTATCAAAAGGAATGTACACGTTAAAAATTATTGGAGAAAATTACAGTAAAGAAGAAAAATTAATAGTCGAATAATTTGATGGATGAAATCAATATTCTGCTTAAAATAAATAAGGTTAAATGCAATAATTAATTATTTCAAGTGTACTCAGTTTTTTGATTTTGAGTGTTTCTGCTCAAAGAAACAATGACGGCAATGTTAGTAGTTTAGAACAACAGCCAAGTGTATTTACTGTTCCTGAACAAAGAGAATCTGTAACAGAAGATCCTATTTCAACACCTGCTTTTAGTAGCCCTTCAGAAGGCACAGCAGGAGGAGAAACATTAGGTACACAAGATGATGATCCTGGTTTTCCTGGTGATGGTGGCGGTAATCCTACTCAAGACAATACTATTCCCTTAGATGGTGGATTGAGTGTATTGTTAGCTGCTGGTTTAGGAAAAGGTGCTAAATCGTATATTAGATATCGAAAAAATCAAAAAAAATGATAGCATGCCCATTCTTCAATTAATGAGTGAGCGTATAAAAGCTATACCAAAAGAAATCAAGTTATTTTTCGTAAGAGCACTATTGCTATTTATTGCTTGGAAATTAATCTATTTATATGTTTTAAGTCCAATTCAAATACCAGATGATTGGCTTTCTAGATTTACCACTATCATTTCTTCGAAACTAATACAACTTATTTATCCTGATTCATTTATTACTATCCACAAAACCAATCAATTGTATGCTATTGCTATCAATGGTAAACAAAGTATTGGATTAGGATATGCTTGTAATGCATTAGAGTTGTATGTTTTATATATTGGTTATATTATTTGCAGACCAGCGGCTTTTAAAAGACAAATTACATATGGCTTTGCTGGCATTGCATTCATTTTTTTCTTAAACATTATTCGAGTTTCTCTTTTGTGTTGGCTGTTTTTATACGACTCTTCTTATGGAGATTTTGCTCATAAATATGTGTTTAATTGCGTTGTTTATTTTTGTATTTACTGGCTTTGGCATTATTACTCCTTACCAATGATTCGTAAAAATCACTCACTTTTATAAATAAATTAGTGATCAGTTTATGGATTTTATAAAGTGATTGCATCAGTTTATTATCAATCTACTTTCTGCTGTGCAAAAAGAAAAATACCAACATATTACTGACGCCGAATTGTTGCAACATTTTTATGCAGACAAAAACAATGAATGGCTAGGAATATTGTTGCAGAGATATACTTTATTGTTATTAGGAACCTGCATGAAATATCTTAAAAATGAAGAATTAGCAAAAGATGCTGTACAACAGATTTTTTTAAAAGCTATTGCAGAATTACAGAAATATGAAGTAAGTTATGTTAAAAGTTGGCTTTATATGATTGCAAAGAATCATTGCTTAATGCAACTTAGAGATAAAAACAAAATACTAGAAATTGATGAAGCCAACACGCCCCTATTTGACGATTTTGACATACAAGATTTACAGCAAAAAGAGAGAACACTAATTGTGCTTGAAGAATGTTTGAAAAGTTTACAAAACGAGCAAAAAACATGTGTAACTTTATTTTATCTACAGAAAAAAAGTTATCAGCAAATAGTTAACGAAACAAATTTTAGTTTATTACAAGTAAAAAGTTATATCCAAAACGGAAAAAGGAATTTAAAAATATTAATTGAAAAGAAATTGAATAAAGAGTAAATGCATTCTTCAAAAAATATATCGACTAATGATCATGTTCAAAAGCTAACTGAGAAGCAACTATTACAGTATGTTCAACAAGGTTTGTCTGATGAAGAGAGAAATGCTATTGAGAAAGAATTGCAAGAAGATGCTTTTTTAAATGATGCTATTGAAGGTTTAGAAGAATTTGACAATACGAACCAACTACAGACATATGTTAATGACTTAAACAAACAACTCGAAAAACAAATTCAAACTAAAAAAAATAGAAAAGAAAAAAGAAAATTACCGGACAATACACTATATATAGTAGCACTATGTTTGATATTGGTATTGTGCATTCTGGCTTACTATGTAATTCAGTTAAAAAATTAAGGAACAACTTACTTTTTTAATCCCAAAAACAAACAAATCCAACCCATAATTAAAGATAAACCACCAAAGGGGGTAACTGCACCAACCCAAAAATATTGGGCTAAATTAGTAATTTTAAAATAAGTTAAAAGGTATAAAGAACCACTAAACAAAGCGACACCTACCATAAACAAATACCCAGCTGATAAAATTATTTTATTAGGAAAATATTGATACAAAATTCCAGATAAGGCAAGTGCAAACACATGATAAAACTGATATTTAACAGCTGTTTCGAATATAGAAATAGCTTGATCGTTTGCTACTTTTTTTAATCCATGAGCTGCAAAGGCTCCTAAAGCAACAGAAAGAGCTCCTAATAAAGAGGCATATTGTAAAAATGGCTTGTACAAAGTGTAATGATTTTATTAAAAATTATTGAATGAGTTTTAGCAAATCGTTTACAGTTGTTTTAGAACCCAAAACTGTATGATGTGCTGTAGCGTAAAATGGACTTCTCTCTACCAATTTTTTTTCTAGAAAATCATGTAATTCTTCGTCAGATAAATTTTTGATCAATGGTCGATGTTCTTTTTCAGATTGCAACCTTTTTACCAATACATCTACAGGCTCATTTATCCAAATGGTAATTCCGTTTACATTCATCCATTCCATATTTTTATGGTAACATGGTGTACCACCACCTGTTGCAATCACTCCATTTTTCTTTTGAGAAAACCAACGTAGTGTTTCTGCTTCTTTTTTTCTAAAATAAGTTTCTCCATCCTCTTCAAAAATATCGGTGATTGTTCTTTCTTCAAAAGCTTCGATTAAATGATCTAAATCGTAACCACCAACTTTTAGTTTTTTTGAAAGAATTTTGGTAAAATAACTTTTACCTGACCCCATCATTCCTACTAAAAAAATTTTCATTATAATAATTTGTCAATCAGCAACAACACGTTTATGCTGTAAATTATGTACCAATTGTATTAAAAACTGTATTTCGTTCGATGGATTTACTTGAAAGCATTGATACCGGTAATATCCATTCCTGTTATTAATAAGTGTACATCATGTGTACCCTCATAAGTAATAACGCTTTCTAGGTTCATCATATGACGCATTACACTGTATTCTCCTGTAATTCCCATTCCTCCTAAAATTTGTCTTGCATTACGTGCAATATCCGCAGCCAACTCACAACTATTTCTTTTTGCCATACTTACTTGTGCAGGTGTAGCTTTACCTTCATTCATTAATACACCTAAACGCCAAACCAACAGCTGAGCTTTTGTAATTTCTGTAATCATTTCTGCCAGTTTTTTTTGTTGGAGTTGAAAACCAGCAATTGGCTTACCAAATTGAATACGCTCCTTACTATATCTTAAAGCGGTATCGTAACAATCCATAGCTGCACCTAAAGCACCCCAAGCAATTCCAAATCTTGCTTTTGTTAAACAACTTAAAGGACCTTTTAAACCTTTAATATTGGGTAATAAATTTTCTTTCGGAACTTTTACATTATCAAAAACCAATTCACCAGTAGCACTAGCCCTTAAACTCCATTTTCCATGAGTTGTTGGTGTTGAGAATCCTTCCATACCTCTTTCCACAATAATGCCTCTTATTTCACCAGCATCATCTTTAGCCCAAACAACTGCTACTTTAGCAAAGGGAGCATTGCTAATCCACATTTTAGCTCCGTTTAAAAGGTAATGATCGCCATTATCTTTAATATTCGTAAGCATTCCTCCAGGATCACTTCCATGATTTGGTTCGGTTAATCCAAAACAGCCTAACCACTCACCTGTTGCAAGTTTTGGTAAATATTTTTTCTTTTGCTCCTCACTACCATAAGCATTTATAGGAAACATAACCAAACTTCCTTGTACACTTGCTGTAGAACGAACACCACTATCTCCTCTTTCTAACTCTTGCATCATTAATCCATAGCTAATATAATCTAAACCGCCACCACCATATTCTACAGGAACGGTTGGCCCAAAACAACCCAATTCACCCATTTGTGCTACAATATGTTCAGGAAATTTTGCCTCTTGAGCAAATGTTTCGATGATTGGGCTAATTTCTTTTTTTACATAATTACGTACAGCATCACGAATCATGATATGTTCTTCCGTTAATAACTCGTCTAATTGGTAATAATCAGGAGATTGAAACAAGTCTGCTTTAGCTGCCATAAATTAGGTTTAATACGTTCAATGAATTGCAAATCAGCTTATTTTAAATATGCAAGAATCTGCAAACAACAATCTTGTTTAAATGAAATTAAATTATATATTTTAAATTAATTTTAAAAATATAACTTGAAATTAATTTATTTCAAAATTACATGCTTATTTCATTTGTTTGTTAGATACATTTTAAAAATTAATTAAATTAACAAAACTGCAAAAAACAGCTATTTCTTATCGCTTACGTTCAATTTCTCTATTCATTTCTTCAATATCTACAGATTTTTCTGAAGAATCGCCCATTAAATATTTAGTAAAATGATCTGCCATTTTCCAAAAGAAATATTCTGTCATATCACCAAAAGCATGTCTTTGAGTTGGAAGTAATAACATTTCAAAACGCTTATTTGCTTTAATTAAAGCATTTACAACCCTCATGGTATTGGCAGGATGTACATTATTGTCTATTTCTCCATGAATTAATAATAAATTTCCTTTTAAGTTTTTAGCAACATCAGGATTTTTTTCAATTGCATAAACAAAACTAGTATCTCCTTTATCGCTAATAATTTCTTTTACACCATGGTGTTTTTCGCTCCACCATCTATTGTAGATACTATTATCATGATTACCTGCACAGCTAACTGCTACTTTAAAGAAATCTGGATATACAAACATAGCTGCTGTACTCATAAATCCACCACCACTATGCCCATGAATACCTACTTTATTTCTATCAATAAATGAATATCTATCTGCTAATTGTTCTGCTGTAGCTTTTTTATCTGCCAATCCATAATCTCTTAAGTTGTTATAACCATAATTGTGGTACCATTTGCTTCTTGCAGGATGTCCACCTCTATTACCAACAGTAACCACAATAAACCCAAGTTGAGCCAATCGATCAATTCTGTCCATTCCTTTACTCCAAGCTTTGTTTACTGCTTCTGTTTGTGGACCTGGATAAACATATTCGATTAATGAATATTTTTTTGTGCTATCAAAATCGAAAGGTTTATACATTACACCATATAAATCTGTTATTCCATCATCTGCCTTTACTTTAAATACCTGAGGAAATTTATAGCCTGCTGCCATTAAACTTGTAAAGTCGGCTGTTTCTAAAACCAATGATTTCTTGGCATCTACAGTGCTATACAAAACCGATTTGGGTGCAGTATTTACTCTAGAAAAATTATCTATAAAATAAGTTGCATTATCATTCATACTTACTGCATGATCAAATTCTCCTTGTGTAAGTAAACGTAAACCTGTTCCATCAAAATTAATAGCATATAAATGCAAATAATATGGATCTTGATTTTCTTCTTTTCCATTGGCTGTAAAATAAAGAATTCGCTTTTTTTCATCAATTCCTTCTATGTTTTCGCAATGAAAAGCACCACTTGTAATTTGATTTTTTAGTTTTCCATTTTCATCATACAAATAAAAATGTCCCCAACCATCTCTTTCACTCCATTGAATTATTTCTTTCGAATTTTTTACCAAACCTATGCGTTTTACTTCAACATAAGTGTTTAATCTTTCTTCAATAATTGGTTTAACAGTTTTGTTTACAACATCTGCCACACAAACATCTATCCTTTTTAAATCTCTACTAGTTCTTGTAAAATAAAACTTAGAGTTATCGCCTAACCAAACAAGCGGTCTAAAATCATCGTCTCTGCTATTTACAGCTGCTGGTTGATTCCAAATACTAATGTCTTGATCTTTAAAAGCATCTACTTTTAATTCAACCCCCTTTTTTGTGGTCATATCAAACAACATCAAATCATCAATCGGTGCTTCTTTTTCACCCGGCATCCAATATTTGTAGGTTTCTAAAGTGGGTCGTGGTTCTGCAATGCTATTAATCACCCACAAGTCTTTTACTTTTCTGTTATCTACTTTTAACATAGAAAAGTATTTACTATCAGGACTCCAATAAATAAAAGCAGGCTTACGTTTATTTTTATTTTTTTCTACATCAACATTGGTATTTCCATTGCCTGATAAATTTCCATCTCCATGATAACTATAGTGTTCTATACCATCGGTAGTTAATTTTGTTTCAACAATAGAGCTATCATCTTCGTTTTTAAGTGCTTTCTCATAATTTGCTTTATCCATGAAGTACAAATTATGATTTCTACCAAAAACAATGTAATTGCTATCTGGAGAAATACTTGCCCAATTAGGTTTACGTTTTGGCTTGGTAAAATCGGTTAATTCTACCAATTCATTCGTTATTAAATTGTATTCGAAATAGAATGTTTTTTTACTTTTAACAGGTGGTGTTCCTTTTTTAGCGGTAGAATCTTTCTTTTCAATTTCAACAGTACTTTTTACTTCAAATTGAATAGTATTTTCATCTTTTACAAAACGTAAACTATCTAATCCAAGATGTTGAGCATCGAACGGATCTTTAACTATACGTGTAATTTGTGCAGCTAATTTTGCATTATCGAACAGTAATTTTTTCTCAGCTTTTGTAGCATCTACAATATACCATTTTTTTCCTTCTGTAGTTTCATACATATACCAAAAGCGATCGCTTTTTTTGAGCCAATGTGCATCAACAGCTGTAGAAAACACTAGCTTTTCTAGTTTTTTAGGTGAAAATCTGGCAGCTAACTGGTAATTAGCTTTTACAACATTTTGTTGTTGCTGTGCGTTTACTGTAAATGTTAATGTTACAAAGAGTAAGACGAAAATTTTATTCATAAATAAGGGGGCTTTGGAAAACGGAAAGTAAGCAGTAATAAATAGAATTTACAACCATTTATCATTTTTAAATTTAACAAATTGGTAAACCTTTTGTTTCAATTATATTCACGAATAATTTATAGCCATGTCAATTGCTTTTGATACCACTTTAAATACAGCTCTTCTTTTAGATAAAAACGATGCTTTAATTTTTTATAAACAACAATTTCATTTTCCCAAACACCAAGAAAAAGAAGTTATTTATTTCTGTGGAAACTCGTTGGGTTTGCAACCAAAAAACGTAGAAAATGCAGTAATGCAAGAATTAAACGATTGGAAAAATTTAGGAATTAGTGGCTTCGCAAAAGCCAAAAATCCTTGGTTGTATTATCAAGAATATTTGAAGCCCACTTTGGCTACAATTGTTGGAGCAAAAGAAGAAGAAATTACAGTAATGAATACGCTTACTGTTAATCTGCATTTATTAATGCTGAGCTTTTACAAACCCACAGCAACATGTTATAAAATTGTGATGGAAGCTGGTGCTTTTCCTTCAGATCAATATGCTGTAGAAACATTGGTACGGCATTTTGGATTAAATCCAAATGATTGTATTGTTGAAATTGAACCAAATATTGGAGAAAAAACACTCACTACTTCTCAAATAATTGAACTAATTGAACAGCATGGTGAAAGTATTGCTATGATTGTTTTTGGTGGAATGAATTACTATACTGGTCAATTATTCGATATGCCTACAATAACGGAAACAGCTCATAAAATTGGAGCTATTGTGGGTTTCGATTTGGCTCATGTTGTAGGAAATGTTCCCACTCATTTACATGATTGGAATGTTGATTTTGCTTGTTGGTGTAGTTATAAATATTTGAACGGTGGACCTGGTGCTGTTGGTGGAATTTATGTGCATGAAAAATTTGCAAGCGATATTGACACACCAAGACTTGGAGGATGGTGGGGCAACGAAGAATCTATAAGATTTAAAATGGAAAAAGGATTTATTCCTAAAGCCAATGCAAGTGGTTGGAACATTAGCACAGCACAGGTTATGAATATGGTTTGCTTGAAAGCATCGCTTGAAATGTTCGAAGAAATTGGAATGGAAAAAATTAGGCAAAAAAGTATTCAATTAACTGCATACTTAGAATATTTATTAAACCAATTACCATCATTAAACTTTGAAATTATTACGCCTAAAAATGCGATGGAAAGAGGTGCTCAATTAAGTTTATATTTTTCAGAAAATGGTAAAAAAATTCATGATAAAATGATTGAAAATGGAATAATTGTAGATTATAGAGAGCCAGGTGTAATTCGTGTTGCTCCTGCACCTTTGTATTGCAGTTTTGAAGATGTTTTTAGATTTTATAGTATTTTAAGAGATCATTTTTAACGCATTTATACTTCCTTATCATGTATCAATATCTTGCTTTAGGCGATTCTTACACAATTGGTGAATCGGTTGCAATTCATGAAAATTTTCCTTATCAAGTTGTTCAATTATTACGTAAAAAAGGAGTTGAAATAGCTGCACCAGAAATTGTAGCTGTTACGGGATTTACAAGTTTTGAATTATTACAACTTTTATCAACTATTACTTTAAACGCAACTTATCAATTTGTTACATTATTAATAGGTGTAAACAATCAATATAGAGGTTTGCCGATAGAAGATTTTGAAAAAGATTGTGAAGAATTAATACACAAAGCTATTGCTTTTACAAACGGCAATTCTAATGCAGTATTGGTTTTATCGATTCCTGATTGGGGAAATTCTACTTTTGGATTAACAAGTGGAAGAGAAAATATTGGGAAAGAAATTGATGACATGAATGTAGTTATTCGAAATGTATGTATCAAGAATAATGTGCATTGTATTGATATTACCGAAAGTTCTAGAAAAGCAAAGAACAATCCATCTTTATTAGCAAAAGATGGATTGCATTATTCAGCTATAGAACATAGGAATTGGGCAGAAAAAGTAGCTCAATATTTTATAGATGCAGTTTATAAATAGCTGCTCATTTCTACTTGATATTGTTGTGCAATAACTGCTGCTTCTGTTGCAAAGTCTTCTTTTGAAGAAGCATAAATAATGGCACGACTAGCATTTACCAATAAACCAGCATCTTTATTTAATCCGTATTTACTTACTTCTGCCAAACTACCACCTTGAAAACCAACACCAGGTACTAATAAAAAATGATTGGGAACAATATCTCTTACATCGGTTAAATCACTTGCTCTAGTTGCCCCAATTACAAACATTAAATTTTCCTCAGTTCCCCAAGAAGCCACTTTCTCCAACACTTTTTTATACAAAACATCTTCTTTATGCCCTTGTAAAATACTAGGTACAAGTGAACTATCAGCATCACTATTATGTACCACTAATTTTTGAAAATCGTTAGCTCCATAATTAGAAGTAAGACCTAAAACAATGGTCCATTTATTTTCAAACTCTAAAAAAGGTTTTACACTATCTTCTCCCATATAAGGGGCTACCGTTACTGCATCGAAAGGAAGAACTTCAAAAAAGGTTTTGGCATATTGAGCAGATGTATTTCCAATATCACCACGTTTTGCATCTGCTATTTTAAAATGTGTATCTGGAATATAATGTAAGGTTTTCTCCATTTGCTCCCACCCTTTCAAACCCATTGATTCGTAAAAAGCAGTATTTATTTTATAACAAACACAGAAGTCTTTTGTAGCATCAATAATGGCTTTATTAAATTCAAAAACGGCATCTTTATGTTGTTGTAAATGTGCCGGAATTTTAGAAATATCTGTATCTAATCCTATACATAAAAACGATTTTTTTGCTTGAATTTGTTCTACTAATGTTTGCTTATTCATGCGGTAAAAATAGTTGAAAGCAGCCAACTTTACAATGTATGGAATCACATTTACTAGAACTGGTATAGAAAATGACATTTGTTCGTTTTTAATTATTTTAAATTCCCTACTTTCACTTCTATTCAATTTTATATTGCATGAAACAATTTTTTTTTACGATTAGCATTTGTGTGATGAATGTATTTGCAAACGCTCAAAAAGTTTTTCCTTTATATAACGGTACAGTTCCAAACAATAAGCCTTGTGCCAAACAAGAAGTTTCACCAGCAGAAGGAAGAGTACAGGGCATTTTACAGCCTACACTTACCGCTTATTTCCCTGCAGTAAAAGACTCGTTAAAAACGGTAGTTATTGTTTGTCCAGGTGGTGGTTATGCTCGTTTGGCTATTCAACACGAAGGCTATCAAGTGGCAGAAGCATTGAATAAAAAAGGAATTACAGCTTTTGTATTAAAATACAGAAATCCGATTGATGCAGAATGTTTTGAGAATAGAGAAATTGTTGCTTTTCAAGATGCTCAACAAGCCATTAAAATGGTGAGAGACCGTGCCATTGAATGGGATATAAATCCTGAAAAAGTAGGAATTATGGGCTTTTCAGCAGGTGGACATTTAGCTTCTACAGCAGCTACTCATTTTAAGACAACCGTTATTCAAAATATAGAAAACACAAATCTTAAACCCGATTTTGCAATTTTAGCGTATCCGGTAATTAGTTTTTCTGATAGCCTAGCACACAAAGGTTCTAGAGATAATATGCTTGGCAAAAATGCAAGTATTGAAAAAATAAATTTATATAGCAACGAATTACAAATAACACCTGAAACACCACCTACTTTTTTAATGCATGCAGCAGATGACAAATCTGTTGTGGTACAAAACAGTTTGGTATTTTACAGTGCTTTATTAAAAAATAAAGTTCCAGCAGAAATTCATTTATTTCAAAAAGGTGGTCATGGTTTTGGATTGAATAATAAATTGGAACAAGTAGATTGGTTACAAAATGTTTTTGCATGGTTAAAAACAAATTCGTTTGCTAAGGCAAATGCTTATTAAGTTAAATGATTGATGTATGCCTTTAAATGTTTTAGGAACTGAATTGCAGTGCTGTTGCACCAATCCATTAACGGGTTTTTATAGAGATGGATTTTGCAAAACCGATGATTTTGATAGAGGTAAGCATGTAATTTGTGCCATTGTAACCGAATCCTTTTTACAATTTACACTTAGCCAAGGAAACGATTTAATTACACCACAACCATTGTACAGATTTCCAGGTTTAAAAGCAGGCGACAAATGGTGTCTTTGTGCTTTGAGGTGGAAAGAAGCTTATCATGCAGGCGTTGCACCACCTGTGCTTTTAAATTGTACCCATGCTAAAGCTTTATCATTTGTAAGTTTACATCAATTAAAAGAATATGCTGTATAAGCTGTTTAAATAAATAACTATTATGAAGAAATTTTTCCTATTTCTACTTTCTGTTTGTGCATTCACTTTCGTTTTACATGCACAACCAAGTTTTATAAAAGATAGCTTAAACAGTTATATAGAAAATGGTTTAAAACAATGGAATATTCCCGGTTTGGCAATTGCTATTGTTAAAGATGGAAAAGTAGTAGTAATGAAAGGTTTTGGAGTAAGCAATCTTGAAACCCAAAAACCTGTAGATGAAAATACCTTGTTTATGATTGCTAGTAATAGTAAATTATTTACAGGAACAGCTTTGGCACAATTAGAATACAATCAAAAACTATCGCTAAACGATAAGATAACTCAATATTTTCCTGACTTTAAATTGTACGATAAAAATGCCACCGAAATGGTAACCATTAAAGATATGTTGGGGCATAAAATTGGGACTAAAACTTTTCAAGGCGATTTTAGTTTTTGGGATGCCAATATTTCAAGATCTGAAGTCATGTATAAAATGCGTTTTCTAAAACCTACGGGTATTTTCAGACAAGATTACGGGTATTGCAATAGTTGTTTTTTAACTGCAGGAGAAGTTATTCCAAAAGTTACAGGTAAACCATGGGAAGTTTATGTGTACGATAGTTTCATTAAACCACTGCAAATGAACAATACATCTGTTTTGAGTAGAAATATGGAAAAAATGAATCAACCTGCTACACCATATACCACTTCATTCAACCCAAACATTGCAGCCTTGCCTTATGATAATATTGATAATATTGCACCAGCAGCTAGTATTGTTAGCAATGTAAAGGATATGAGTAAGTGGTTAATGATGCAGCTAGATAGTGGACGTTATAATGGAAAACAAATGATTGAGTGGCCTGTAATTCGTAAAACAAGAGATGTAATTACTCTTCTTGGAAGCAGAAAAAATGGCAACTCTAATTTTATGGGTTATGGCTTAGGCGTTTTTGTAAGAGATTATGCAGGAAAACAAGTGTATTGGCATACCGGTGGAGCATTTGGTTTTGTAAGCAATACCTGTTTTATACCGGAAGAAAAATTGGGAATTTGTATTTTAACCAATCAAGACAATCAAAACTTTTTTGAAGCTTTACGATTACAAATAATAGATGCGTATTTAAATATTCCTTACCGAAATAAAAGTGAACAACAGCTGCCTAGTCACTTGGCTTCTTTAAAAAAATCGCAACAAGAAATTGCTGCTTTACAAGCAAGAGTAAAAGGTAATTTTCCTTCTAATATTGATATAAATTCATTTTTAGGCTTGTATGAGCATCCTATTTATGGTAATATAGAAATAGTTAAAAACACTGATAAAAACTTGAAAGTGTTGTTTAAAAACCATCCTAATTTATTTGCCAAACTCGAATATATGGATAATAATGAATGGTTACTCACTTACAGCAATATTGTCTATGGTATATTTCCAACCAAATTTAATATCCAAAATAAAAAGGTACTATCTGTAGATATTAAAGCCTGTGATTTTGTTGAGTATGATTCTTATATCTTTATTAAGAAATAAGATTTTGAAAAGAATAATTTAATGTGTAAATAATACACATTATTTAGATAAATCGATTACATTGCAAAAAATATTATCAAAACCACTCAATATGAATTTTAGAAATTATCATGTTCCTTACACCATCAACGAAAATTATGCAAAAAAAGCAGCATACTTTTCAATGGAGTTTGCTATTCATCAACCATTAAAAATATACAGTGGAGGCTTAGGCTTTTTGTCTGGATCTCATTTACGTAGTGCATTTGAATTACGCCAAAATATGGTAGGCATTGGTATTTTATGGAAATATGGTTATTACGATCAAACAAGAAACCAAGACCAAACTTTGCAACCAGCATGGATGGAAAAAAACAATTCCTTTTTAGAAGATACAGGAATTAAGTTTCAAATACTAATTCATGATGCACCAGTTTGGGTAAAAGCATATTATTTAGCTCCAGAAACTTTTAATACGGCTCCATTATTTTTACTAAGTACAGATATGCCAGAGAACGACTACATTTCTCAAACAATCTGTCACCGCTTATACGATGCCAATGTAGCCACAAAAATTGCTCAGTTTATTTTATTAGGTGTTGGTGGAGCAAAATTAATGGATGAAATTGGTTTTAATCCAGATGTTTATCATTTAAATGAGGCTCATGGCATTTCTGCTGCTTTTTATTTGTTGAATAAATTTAAAAGCGTAGAAACATTAAAACAACATTTGGTATTTACAACACACACACCAGAAGAAGCAGGAAATGAAAAACACGACCTATACTTATGTCATAAAATGAGTTATTTCTGTGGTTTAAGTATAGATGAAGTAAGAAAATTAACGGGTACAGAAGACGATATGCTTAATCATTCTTTAGTAGCACTTCGTTTTGCAAGAAAAGCAAATGGTGTATCTAAATTGCATGGAGTAGTTTCGAGAGAAATGTGGGGAAAATATAGTGGCATTTGTGAAATTACAGATATTACCAACGCTCAAAACTGGCGTTATTGGGCCGATAAACAATTGTACCGCTTTTATGAAGAAGGAAACGATTATGCTTTTGATGATCGAAAAAAATACTTGAAGAAAAGAGCATTTGAAATTGTTGCCGATCAAACGGGTAAAATTTTCGATCCTAATGTATTAACCATTGTTTGGTCGAGACGATTTGCAGGTTACAAACGAGCAGATATGCTTACCTACGATATGAATCGTTTTGAAGCATTATTAAGCAATACAAAATATCCTGTACAAATTATTTGGGCCGGAAAACCTTATCCATTCGACTATCCTGCAATTGGTACTTTTAATAACTTGGTTCATTTAAGTAAAAATTACAAAAATGTAGCTGTATTGATTGGCTACGAATTGGCATTGAGTAAGCGACTAAAACAAGCTTCTGATATTTGGTTAAACAATCCTAGAGTACCTAGAGAAGCAAGCGGAACAAGTGGTATGACTGCCTCTATGAATGGTGCTGTAAACTTTAGTACCGATGATGGATGGATTCCTGAATTTGTAGATCATGGGAACAATGGTTTTGTAGTTCCAAAAGCAGACTACATGAACATGACTACACATGAGCAAGATCAATACGATTTAAACAAATTGTATGAAATTTTAGAAACACAAATTTTACCGCTTTACTACGATAACTACGATACTTGGAGACAAATTATGAAAAACGGAATGAGAGATGTTCGCTTTCAGTTCGATAGTAATAGAATGGCTCATGAGTATTATGATATTATGTATAAATAAACGCACCATTTTTCTGCAACAGTTGTTAAAAACGAGTTGTACATTAAAAAATGTGCAACTCGTTTTTGTTGATATACACATCTTCTAGGTTTAAAAAGTTAGGTTTTCTTACTTTCGCAGAATTATCAAAGAAAAATGGTTTGAAAAAAGGGATAAAAATTGCAATTTTAGATTTGTACGAAGGATTTCCAAATCAAGGAATGCGTTGCATTAGAGAAATTATACATCAATTTTCAGAAAGCAATCACATTGATATTGAATTAAACGAATACAATGTTCGTCAGTATTTACAAGTGCCAGATTTAAGTTACGATGCTTATATTTCTAGTGGTGGTCCAGGTTCTCCATTAGAAACAATCGGCAATGCTTGGGAACAACAATATTTTTCTTGGTTAAATAGTGTAGATGAATGGAATAAAAATGCTTTAAATACAAAGAAGAAAAAAATCTTCTTTATCTGTCATAGCTTTCAATTAGCTTGTAGGCATTATGGAATAGGAGAAGTTTGTAAACGTAAAAGCACTTCGTTCGGCGTTTTTCCTGTACATATGTTAGACGCTGGAAGAAACGAAAACATTTTTTCAGATTTAAAAGACCCATTTTATGCTGTGGATAGTAGAGATTATCAAGTAATTAAGCCTAACGAATTGGTTCTTCAACGCATGAAAGCTCAAATTTTATCTATAGAAAAAGAAAGACCTCATGTGCCTTATGAACGTGCAATAATGGCTATTCGTTTCAACGAACATTTCATTGGTACACAATTTCATCCAGAGGCAGATCCTGTAGGCATGCGTATGTATTTGCAAACAGAAGAAAAGAAAAAAGCAGTTATTGATGAACATGGTTTTGAAAAATGGGAAAGCATGGTTGCCCATTTACAAGATCCTGATAAAATTGTTTGGACACACAATCATATTTTACCTGCTTTTTTACAATCGGTACAAGCAGCTTTAAATTAGTTTTTGATATACTAAATAGTCAAAACCCATTAACTCAAAACTTTCATTTTCTGTAAATTGAAAAGTAAGTCCTGAAAAAACGTTCGAAAATTTGCCTTTCAACCATTCATGCTGTACTTGAACATATATTTTATTATTACCAGAAAAATTTAGAATTACCAATACTACTTCTTGTTCTTTTCTTCTTAAAAAAGCCATTACATCTGCATGATGAGTAGGTAAAATAAAGGTTTCTCCAACAGCAATAGCATTTGATTTTCTTAACTGTAATAGCGTTTTGTAGAAAGAGTGTAATGGTACAGTTGGCTTCCAATCAATTTCATCTTTATCAAAAAATTTCAACCGCTTATTATTTGCCATTTCTTGTCCACTATAAATTAATGGAATGCCTTGCCAAGTTTGGGTAAAAACCGCCCAAGTTTTAGCAGCGTTACCATATTTCTCATATTCTGTTCCATTCCAACTATTTTCATCATGATTGCTCGTAAAAAACATTTTTCTAGTATCATGAAATTGTTGAGAATAATGGTGTAATACATTCCTCATTTCGTGTAAACTTGCCTCTCCTTTTGCATATTTTTCAGTTGCATGCATCCAACTCCAAGCATAACTAGCATCAAATACTTCTAAATATTTAGGTTCATCACATTCGGCAAGCCAAAATAGTTTTTTTATATCATCACAAATTTTTCTTGCCTTTTTCCAAAAATCTAAAATCACCAAGTGAGCCATATCACATCTAAAGCCATCAATATCAAACTCTTCTACCCAATATTTCATGGCGTTAATCATAGCATATTGCATGTGTTCATTTTCATAATTCAAATCAATTACATCATGCCATCCATTTCTTTCTGTAAAATTTCCAGCAGCATCTAACACATACCATTCTTTATTAGAAACCGTCCATTCATGATCGCAACCAGTATGATTGGCTACCCAATCAATAATCACTTTCATATTTAACTCATGTGCAACATCTACCAAATCTTTAAAATCGGCTTCATTACCAAATTCAGGATTTATTTTGGTATAGCTGCTACAAGCATAATAACTACCTAAACTTCCTTGACGCACTAATTTACTGATGGGTGTAATCGGCATTAACCAAAGAATTTCAACACCCATTTCTTTTAATCGAGGTAAGTGTTTTTTAAATGCTTGAAACGTTCCTTCAGGAGTGTATTGACGAACATTTACTTCGTATATATTGCTAAATTTTACCCATTCTGATGTAGAAAACAATCTCATTGTACCCTATTTTAAATTAAATAAGCAATCGCCATATAATTATATGCTAGCTTGATATATTAAATGTAAAGCCTTAGTTGTACATAACATCAAACGTGTACAAAAAAAGCTGCTCTTTTATTTAAAGAACAGCTTTTATAAGTTGAAAGAGGAAAAAAAATCTATTTACAAACCAAACAAACCTTTATTTAATAATTGCAATGTTTTGATTTTGTAATTACTATCTACCAACAATGAAATATTATGAGGGCTGCCACCATAACTTACCATTCTTACCGGAATTTCAGTAAGAGAATCGAACAGATGTTGCAATACTTTATCTGTTTTAGCAATTTCATTACCAACGATAGAAACAATAGTTTGGTTTTCATCTACTTCAACACTACCAAATGGTTCTAACTCTTGTACAATTTCTTGTAAATGTGTATGATTATCAATGGTAACAGAAACAGCAACTTCAGAAGTAGTAATCATATCGATGCTGGTTTTGTATTTCTCAAATACTTCAAACACTTTACGTAAAAAACCATAAGCCAACAACATTCTACTACTCTTAATTTTAATAGCGATAATGCCATCTTTTGCAGCCACCGCTTTTACGCCAACGCTTCCTGCCTCTTGTGTAATTACAGTACCTACAGCTTCTGGTTGCATGGTGTTGAGTAATTTTACAGGAACATTGGTTTGTTGAGCAGGCCAAATACAAGTAGGGTGTAAAATTTTAGCTCCAAAATAAGCCAACTCAGCAGCTTCATCAAACGAAATTTGTTTAATAGCAACTGTTTTGTCAACAATTCTTGGATCGTTGTTATGCATTCCATCAATATCTGTCCAAATTTCACAAACTGTAGCTTGAATAGCAGCAGCAACTAAAGAAGCGGTATAATCACTACCACCACGTTTTAAGTTGTCTACTTCTCCCCTTGCATTTCTGCAGATATAGCCTTGAGTAATAAATAGTTTTTTATCGCTGTGTTGGTCTAAAATAGCTGATAGCTTGGTTTTAATAGGCAGTAATTGTGGTTCTTCGTTTGCATCAATGGTCATAAATTCTAATGCAGGCAACAACATATGATCTATTCCTTGTTCTTCTAAAAACACACAAAAAAGTTTAGTGCTCATTAATTCACCTTGTGCTAAAATATCTTTATTCAAGGCTTCACTAAACGATATACGAAGAATAATTTGCAAAAATTCGAAGTGTTCGGTAACAATGCCGTTAGCTTTTGCTTGTGCAGCTTCTGATTGAGCCAATTGCAAAACAAAACTTCTATAATGAGCTTCTAATTTATCAATACAAGCTTTGGCTTCTAATCTATTGCTAGCCGCTAAGTGGTTACTAATTTCTACCAAAGCATTGGTAGTTCCACTTAAAGCACTTAAAACTACAATTTTAGGTTCTGCATCCTTAGTAATTAGTTGAGCAACTTGATGCATACGTTCTGGCTTACCAACGCTGGTTCCGCCAAACTTCATAATTTTCATCTGTACAGTATTTGTGTAAACGAATATTTTTAATAAATGCGTGCAAATATAGGTTAGCAATAACATAAGATTTTCGAAAAGTTAAATAACAACGATTCTCATTCTCCAATTATTTTTTCATAATGCATGTAGTAATTTTTTTTTTATGTTGTAGTATAAATCAATACTTTTAACCATTATTTGTTCGTAACTAAAGTACAACCCAAAAAGTATGAATATTTCGTCTATTACTTTCCCTAGTGTTTTTGAGTCTTCTTTTGGCAATACAGAAAACTCATCGAGAGATTTGCTAAACGGCATGAAAATTAAAAACAACAATAGTTGGTATTTGGTAGGAAATTTAGCTAAAGAAGGTGGCATTAACCCACATAGAGTTATTAATGCAACACCAGATGATGAAGATTATGAAATTTTGTTTAAGTCTGCCCTTTTAAATGTTGTTGATAGTTTGCAACAACCAGCTTATGTAACAGTAGGATTTCCCTACTCTACCTATAATGCTTATAAAGAAATGGCAGAGCGTTTTTTAAGTAGAAAAACATTTGAATTAGAATATGATAGTCAAACCTATCAAAGTAAAGGATCTAACAGAAAAAGCCTTTTAGAGTTAGAAAAATTTGAAGTTGTGCCAGAAATTGTAGGTGGCATTATTGGTATTAAAAAAACAGTTCCTCAACCACCTAAAAGCTTTATTGCTGTAAGTATTGGCTTTGGAACATTAGAAGGTGGAATGGCAACAGCAGCAGGGTTAGTACAAAGAACTTGTTTCAGTGCTCATGGCATTAGATATGCTATTAATAATCTTACTAGAGAGTTGAGTAAAAAGTACTTTTTAGAAATGAAAAATGAGCATCAATTAGATGATGCTTTTGCAAAAGGATTTTTATTTATCAATAGAAAAAATATTGATATTAAAAGTTTAAGAAAAGAAATTTTACACCTGTATTATAAAGAAGTAATTTCTCCTTTATTTAGAAAATACTTAACCGATTTAGACTTCGAAAATTGCGAAAAAATCTACATCATTGGTGGTGGGGCTTATTACCAAGATTTAATTGATGCATTTAACGAAGAATTTAAAGATGTAATGCCGGTAGAAATAGCACCTCAACCAGAAAAAATGGCTAGTATAGGGTATTTGTACAACTCTTACAGACTATCTGAAGATCAGCCAGAAAAATGCATTGGAATAGATTTGGGTAACTCATCTACAATTGTTTCTACTTTTTCTTAACGATTAAAAGGGATTGCTTGTGTTTAGTATTGGTAAATTAAAAATGCCTAAAAGGCAAGAAGAAAGTTTTGCTATTCCTTTTGGAGTAAAAATTCAAGGTGGATTTAAGTCTGAAGTATCTGGAAGAATTGACGGAAGAATTGATGGAAATATTTGGGTACAAGGAAAATTAATTATTGGTGAAAAAGCCATTATAAATGGAAATATTTTGGTGAAAGACGACCTGTTGAGTTATGGTGTTATTAATGGAAATGTAGAAGTTGCGGGCAAAGCAGTCGTGTACAACAATTGCTACATTAAAGGAAATATTGCAGCAACTACATTTGAAATTGATAAAAATGCAGTAGTTGATGGTCAAATCATCAAATTAAACCTAAATGGTAGCAAACCCAAACAAATAGATCAATTTCAATTTATTGAAGATGCGAATGAAATTGAGGTAGAACAAGAAGAATTAGCCCAAGATCATCAACAGCAAAATCAAGAAAGTAAAGAGAAATTTTTTAAAAAAACAGTTACAGTTGCTGCTAAAAAAGAGGCTACTGAAAGTTGGTTTTAACGTTTTAAAATCATAATTATAAAGACGAGGTTGTTTCATAAAATTGAAACAATCTCGTTTTATTTTAATACCCTTACCATTACTAAGAAGTTGCAGGAGAATGGAAGCAATAGTAATAAAGTTTACTTTTAAAGCATGAAATGGATAAAATCCTTCATGCTTTTTTTATACATATCTGTGCCGCAATTAAATGCACAGAACCTTACTGATTTTACTAAAATAGAAGGTCTCAATAGCAATGTAGTGTATTGTGTGATGCAAGACAGTAAAGGCTTTATTTGGATAGGCACAGGAACTGGTGTAAGCAGATTCGATGGGTATAATTTAAAACATTTTACCACTGATGATGGATTAAGTGATGATGATATCTTCCAAATTAGAGAAGATGCAAATGGAAGAATTTGGTTCTTAAATAATAGCGGAAAGCCATGTATATACGATCATGGAAAAATTTTGAATCTATACAATACTGATTGGTTAAAATATATTCAACCCAAAAAACTGTCTATTCATTTTAGCCAAGAAAAAAATAATTGTATCTGGTATGCTAGCTTAGACACAGTTTATAAAATAATTGATAATAAAGTTGTAAATAAACTAACAATTAATTGGCCCAATCAGCAGCAATCGAATATCTTAAGCGTATTTCATTTTAAAGATTCAATTTTTTTACTAACAAATTATGGATTATACAATCCTATTTCTAAAAAAATATTACGTTTTGATCCTGACAAGTTTATTACCAGCCAACACAGCAAAAGCTACCAATTTCAAAGTTTCATCTATTATTTTACAGATAACCGTTTATTAGTTTATGACTTACTAACCCAAAAAAATCAAGCGGTTTTTAGATTTACAAAAGATGATGCAGGTTTGGTATTTATACCCACAAAAAACAGAGATACTGTTATTATTTCTTCTCGAAATGAGTTATTAAAACTCAATATTGTTACCAGAAAAATTATTAATCTGGAAACAAAAGATTTAAAATTAACAACAAGTTTATTCTACGATAAAGATGGCAATCTTTGGTATGGTTCCTTAGCAAATGGATTATGTATTAAAAAGGTAAAAACAAACGACAATTTTCATATTGTAAGTATGAAAAATTTACCCAAAGAGTTGAGCTGTAATATGTTTAGTAACGCTAGTAATAGTCTATATATAGGATTTGATAAAGGATATTTTTTACAAATTGAAAAAAATGAATTTTTATTAAACAAAATGAATTTGGTTGGTAACGTACAAAGAACATCGCTTTTTTTTCAAGAAACCGAGCAAAATATTTGGTGTGCAGCAACAACAAAACTTATTCGAAAAGAAAAAAAATCAGGTAAAGAGTTTGAAATTTCTATACCTGCTAAATCCGTTTTAGTATCTGAAAAGGGACTGTACATTGCTAGTTCTGAAGGAATTTATTTTATAAAAAAAGAAGATTATATACAGCAGAATAAACAACTATTTAGCAGTTTACAAAGAATAAGTATACAAAGAGCTAGCGGCTTACTTTTAAAAAACAAAGACACAGTATTCTCGTTTGGAATATTAGGAATGCAAATGTTTGTAAACCAAAAATTAGTACCATTACCTTGGCAATCAGAAATACTAAACACACATATTCACAAAGCATCTATCACGAATAGCCATAATATTTTACTAGCTACAACAAATGGTATTGGCATTGTAACGAACGATTCTGTTTATTTAGTTCGAAAAATAGATGGTTTACTAAGTAATAATTGTAAAAGTATTTATGCTGTTGAAAACAATAAATGTTGGATAGTTACTGCAAGAGGAATTAACGTTTTAAGCTATGCTATTTTACCAAATAAATCAATTAAATATGAAATTTCTACTTTGGAATTAAGCAAACAAATTTCGAATAGCAAAATCAATGATATTGTACAAAGAAATGATACACTTTTTATTGGTACAGATAATGGATTGATTATTCATCAACTATTTAAAACTAAACATTCATATCATTCACCTACAACTTATATAGAATATGTAAAAGTGAGAGATAGTCTTTATTACGAGCCTCATTCAATTGATTTGAAATACTGGCAAAATCAATTGCAGATAAACTTTGTAGCACCATCATATAATACGATTGAAAAATTAAAGTATAGATACAAACTTTTACCTATTGATACCAATTGGAAATATACCGAAAATAATATTGCAGAATATCCGCTACTACCTTCTGGTAAATATACATTTATTGTAAGTTCTAGTATAACAGGGAATGAATGGTCTATTTACCAAGCCACAATAGATGTAAACATTCAATATCCATTTTGGAAGCAAGTTTGGTTTTACATATTTGTGTTCATTATTGTTGTTCTTCTTGTATTTACATCCATAAAATATTTCTTAAAAGTGCAAGAAAAGAAACATGATATTGAAAAGCAAATATTAATGCTTGAGAGTAAGGCATTGCGTTTGCAAATGAACCCTCATTTTATATTCAATACCATCAATGGCATTAAAGGATATTATGCAAGTGGAAATGTACAAGATGCAAAAAACTATATTGATACTTTTTCATCATTAATGCGTTTAATGTTAGAAACAGGAAATGATACTTTTATACAATTGAGTAATGAAATTAAAATAATAAAAAATTACTTGCAATTGTGTAGTTTAAGGTACAATCAACAGTTTACTTTTTCAATTCATCAGCAATTAAATCATAACGTACAACAACTGTATATTCCGATAATGATTATTCAACCGTTTGTTGAAAATGCAGTACAGCATGGAGTTGCATCATTACCCCAAAACGGTCATATAAATATTTCTTTCAAACAAGAAAAAAACTTACTCTGTTGCCAAATAGATGATAATGGAATTGGCAGAAAAAAGGCAAAAGAATATGGTAAACACAGGCTGCACAATTCAAAAGGTATACAACTTACACAACAACGATTATTACTAATGGGGGTGGAAAATGCAGTAAAAATTATAGATAAAGTGGATGAATTTGGAACTTCTTTAGGAACATTAGTTGAATTGATGATACCTTTATCTGATAATAACAGTATATGACATGTTTGATTGTAGATGATGAAATACAATCTCGTAATATCATAAAAGATGAAATTTTATCATTACGAAAAGGATACACAATTATTGGCGAGGCCAATGGAGTTCAAACAGCTATTGAAGCAATTCATCTTTTAAAACCCGATATAGTTTTATTGGATATTGAATTAGCTGATGGCACAGGATTCGATGTTATTGAAGCCATAGATAATAGGGATATCAAAATTATTTTTATAACTGCTTACAATCAATATGCAGTTCAAGCATTTAGGGTAGCTGCTGTAGACTATTTATTAAAACCCATCAATTCAAAAGATTTAATCGAGGCATTGGAAAGGGCTTTATCTATTAAAGATGAACGATTAAACATTATAAAAGATACTTACAAATTAACAAATCAGCCTAACAAACGAGTTGCGTTTGCATCTTCTGACGGTTATAGTTTACACTATATAAAAGATATTATTCGTTGCGAAAGCGATAATAACTACTGTTTTATTTTTTTCTGCAATCATGAAAAAATAATGGTTTCAAAAACGCTTAAAGAGTTAGAAGATTTACTTACAAATCATGGTTTTGAAAGAGTACACCAATCTCACTTAATTAATTTAGCTTGTATAAAAAAATATGTAATCAAGAATAATGGATCATTAATTATGATGGATAATAGTGTTATACCCGTATCACAAAGAAAAAAAGCAAGGTTGTTATCAATAGTTCATCAGTATACAGTTTAATCAAATTCTACCTATACATTATCGAATATGAATTCGTTACCGTCGTTCTCCAATTAAAATAAATCACTAATACAGTTCATAAGAAATTCGTACTTGTAACCAACATGAATGAATATGAACAATTTTATTAGAAAAACTATAACCATTATTTCCTGTATTTGCTTTTTACAACATCTTTCTGCTCAAACAACGTTATCAGCTGGTGATATCGCTATAATTGGGGGCAACCGCTTAAGTCCTTCTACTACTTTTGAATTAGCCATTGTAACTCTTGTCGACATCAGCTCTGGTACTACAATTTATATTTCAGATTTTGGGTGGTCTAACTCAACTAGCTCTTTTGTAACAACATCTAATCTTACTGCTGAAGGTTGTATTACATGGACAACAAACAGTGCAATTGCCAAAGGAACGGTTTTTTTGATTAAAATTTCGGGTGCAACAACTCCAGTCATTACCGGTCTTCCTGGTAGCATAAGCACTATTGGGTGGACTACAAACTCAGTATCAATCCCGGTTTCTGCCGCTGGGGATAACTGGTTTATTTTTCAAGGAACAGGACCCACTGCTCCTTCTACATTTGTATATGGTTTCACAAACTTTTCATTAACCACAATATCTACTTTACCCGCAGGAAGTGCCAATGGCTGGCTTAATTCTGAGCAACAAACAAGTGGCTCTGTTACTACTTCTGAGCTTCCAACAAGCTTAACCAATGGTAGTACTGCACGTTCCTTAGCATGGGTTACTGGAGCCGGAGGCACTCACGGTGATTGTTTTGTTTATTCAGGAACAACTACAGGTAATAAATCAGCAATACTTACAGCTATTGGCAATCTTAGTAATTGGACATCAAATGAGATTAGTGGCTATTACCTAACTTCTTCATCTAGTTACTCAGGAGGTTTAACATTATCAGGTAACCCTTATTTTACAAACTTTTCCGTTGCAGGTGCTCCAACCACTTGGAATGGCTCTACTTGGAGCAATGGTACACCAACAAGTGCAACAGATGTTGTCATTGCTAGTAACACAGCACCGGGTAGCTTTACTTGTAATGCTTTAACGGTGAATAGTGGTATTACGTTAAATGTTAGCAATGGTAGCACTGTTACGGTTTCTTCTTCCACAACCAACAATGGCAATATAGTAGTTGCACCAACAGGTAATTTTGTAAGTGCTGCTGCTGTGAGTAATGTAACGATTCAAAAAAGCATCATCGGTCAACGTGGCTGGAGAATGTTTGCCTATCCATTTACCACTACACAAACTTTTAGTAGCCTTGCTTCTACCAATGGCATTGCAATTAGCACAACACCAAGTGGAGCTAGTGGCTTAACCGATGTTCGTAGCTTTACCAATGGTACTACCAATGGTTGGAACAATGTTACTGCTTCTTCAACCACTGCAAACACACCGTTTGCTTTGTTTATTCGTGGTTTAAGTTCTGAAGTAATTGGATTAAACTATAGTGCTGGCCCTTCTGCATTTACCTTTAGTGTAAATGGTACGCTCAATGCTAGTCCATTTACAGTAACACCATCAGCTAGTAATTTTACTTTGGTAGGTAATCCTTTTGCTGCACCTGTAAATAGTAGTGCGTTAACCAATGGTACTGGTAAAAGCTATTATGTATATCAAATTAGTCAAGGTGGTAACTTAACAGCTCAACGTACCAAAGCAGGTGCTTGGAGTACGGTATTAAGTTCCTCTGCCACCACTCCTATTCCTACTTTGGGGATAATTGCTTATCAAGCCGGTAGTGCAAGTAGTTATACTGTTTCTACGAGTGATATTAATACAAGCAATGCTGCTACTACAGGTTTATTTAGCACAGAAAAAGTGATTGAACATTTAGAATTACGTGTATTACAAAATGGAATGCAGTTAGACAATCTATTTGTTCGTCAAGATGCTGCTGCTACGGCTGCAGGAACGGATGGTAAAGATTTACAAAAACTAGCTAATGAAGGTTTGAATGTGTATACCATTGCAAAAGAAGACAATACAAAACTAGCTGTAGATGCTAGAAACTTAGTTGAAACAACAACTATTCCTTTGGGTGTTGTAGGTGCTGTAGGTAACTATCAATTACAAGTCGCTAATTTGAATATAGAGGGAGTAAATGTATCGTTGAAAGATGCATTTACAGGTACAACAACTACTTTAAAAGCAAATAGCAACTATAAGTTTGCCATTACATCAGATGCAGCTAGTAAGGGAGAAAATAGATTTGAATTGGTATTGAATAAAGTAGCCAATAACATAGCAGGTATAGATGTTACCAATGCTGGAAAAATGACTGCCAAATTATTAAATGGGAACATCAACAGAAACAATGTGGCTCAGTTAGAGATTACAGGTGCTGCGGGTAAAGTAGAGATTCGTGTTACTGATATGGCTGGTAGATTGTTGCACACACAAGCTGGACAAAATGGTAGAAACACCATTCAATTGGGAAGAAAGGCTGGTGTGCAATTGATTACCATTTCTGATGGTATAACTACTATCAATCAAAAAATGGTGAAACAATAGTAGTTAAAACAAGAAAGCAATTATCTAACAATCAATTCAAATTAAGATGAAACAAATCATAAAATCAGCGTTTATTTTCTCAGCCATATTATTCGTAGCCATTACTGCTGTTCAAGCACAAATTGATGATGCAGGTGGTGATGTAGATTTACCGATTGATGGTGGTTTATCACTGCTAGTTGCTGCTGGTGTGGGTTATGGAGCGAAGAAGTTGAAAGAGAACAGAAAAAAGTAATGATAGAATAATAGCTTTTAAAAATATAGGCTGCTCCAAAAGGGCAGCTTTTTTATTCCATAAAGTTTGCCAGTTGTTTGCAGCAGATTGTTTTGTGAACTTTTTTCTGTGAATATTTTTTTCTTCACAAAAATTTCTTCACAAGTTTGTGAAGTTTTTTTCTGTGAAGTTTTTTTTCTTCACAAAATATTGTTCACAGAGTTGTGAACTTTTTTTATTCTACAATAAAAAGTTCACAAAAATGTAGCTTTCGCTATTTCGATTATTAAAATTGTACTTAAGGAATAAGATAAATAATTTGCGAAAACACAATTTATAGCTTGTATTTGCCGCATAAAGCGATACCGTACAAGAGTGCGACGCAACGGCAGCTGAATAGCATTACTATTGCCGACGACATTAAAAAGAAAAGATTTGCGTTGGCGGCAAGGCTTAACAAAAAATGCTGCCTTTGATGTAAAGACAGCATTTTATATTTTTTAATTTTCTATTTTATTATTTCAAGTCTTCTAATTTTAAACCAGCATTTATTTGTACATCGGTAATTGCTACGTTTATTTTTAATTGCCCTTGATCTATCAACATCTTCACTGGCACTTGAATACCATAATATGTTTTGTATTCTTGGTAATAAACACTGGTAGTTGCTTTTCCTTGTGGTCCTTCTTCTACTTTCGTATCTTTTACTCTTAGACCAGTTTCAACACTGTAAAAAGCGGTGAACGTTCTGCCTAAAGGAGATTTAATTTCTACTGCATAGGCATCTTTTTCATTTACTTTTTCAATACCTTTTACGGTAAATGAATAATTGGGTTGAGCTATTAGATAGGCTTCTGTAAAGAAATATCCATTTTCGGTCATTTCTTCTTTATCCTTGTCTTCTAACGGTAAACTTTGCCCTTGCATCACTTGAGAATATTCACCAGCTTTAGACATTTGTTTCATAATACTCATGCCTTGTATGGTTAATTCGGTTCTAAAGTTATTTGGTGCAATGTAGGTTTGGGTATAATTTAAATTTTGCCCCATTACGTTTGCAGTTCCTTTGGCTAATAAATCTTTGAATTCTGCCATCACAGCTTTTGATGCTGAAGCAGCGGCGGCTTTTTCAAGAATTGATTTACCTGTAATGGATGCATCAACTGTTTTAGTAACTGGTGCACTTACTTCGTTACCATCTACATCGTAGTATTTTACAGTTCCGTATTTTTCTAGTCCTTTCGCAATTTCTTTTGCATTGCCAACGATAACAATATGCAAGTTGTTTACTTGAACGAATTTTTTTGCAACTTCTTGTACTTTTTTAGCATCTACTGCTGATAAATTTTTCAAATAGTTTTGATAATAATCTTGCGGTAAATTATAACGAGCTACGTTTAAAGCAAAGTTGGCAATGGTTGCAGGATTTTCTAAACGTCTTGCAAAAGCACCACTCATTTCATTTTTATTTCTGCTCACTTCTTCTTCATCAATGGCTTCGTTTCTTAAGCGATTAAACTCGAATAAAAATTGACCAATGGCACTATCCGTTTTTTCGTTTCGTACAGATGCATTTGCAGAAAAGTTACCCACTAGTTTATCGGAACTAACGCTGCTGTATGCACCATAAGTAAATCCATATTGCTCTCTTAAATTTTTATATAAACGAGCTGTAGACCCACCACCTAACAAATTGCTCATTACGGTTGCTGGAATATCATCGGCAGCACCTGGTTTTAAACTTACTGTATTTACAATGTTAATCACACTTTGTACAGAAGAAGGCTTGTCTACTACAGCTATATACGTTTTATTAGCTGGCTTAGGAGCTTCATAAATAGGTTTTGGAACAATTCCTTTTTTCCATGTAGCGAAATGAGCCGTTGCTAATTTCTTTGCTTCTTCTACTGTAATATCGCCTACAAAAATGAGGTATGCAATATTGGGTTTCCAATAGGTATTGTAGTATTTTTTTACATCGTTGATGGTAATTGCAGCAACTGTTTTTTCGGTTTCAACTTCACCGTAAGGATGATTTTTTCCATATACTAATTTGCTTACAACTGTTTGTGCAATAGAATTAGGATCTTCTTTCGCTTGTGCTAAACCTGATAAGGTTTGTTTTCTTATTTTTTCTAATTCATCTGTTGGAAAAGAAGGACGTAAAGCTATGTCTGCCATTAAAGACATTACTTTAGAAAAGTTGTTTTTCAAAGCTGTACCACTTACAGTTGTGGCTGATGCACCGATAGAAGCACCTAAAAAATCGATTTCTTCGTCTAAAACAGCTTTTGACATTTTAGTGGTTCCTCTACGCATTAATTGACCAGCAATATTGGTAACACCGGCTTTTTCGCCTTCAACAAGCGATTCTCTATCAATGGTTAAAGTAGCAGAAACCCTTGGTAATTTATTGTTGGTAACTACAAATACTTTTAGTCCGTTTGGTAAAACAAAAGAAGCTGGTGATTTAATTTTAATAACTGGTGCTGGCCCAGGTTTGGGTGCTTTTGTACGGTCGATGCTTACCTGTGCCATTACAACAAATGGTAAGGATAAAAAGATATATGATATTATTTTTTTCATTGTTTAAGTTTGTATGATCAATGATTGATTATGGTTGTTTTGAATAAATGATGAATTATTTCTTTGTTCCTTTTGGTACATAATACAATACAACTCTATTGTCTTTATTCAAATACTTTTTTGCTACATTTAATAAATCCTCTTTTGTAACACTTGTATATTTACTTAATTCTGTATTTATTAAATTGGCATCACCAAAGTAAACTTCATAATTTGCCAAACTTTCTGCAATACCAGCCATTGTAGCATTACGAGTAACAAATTCTGATGTTAATTGATTTTTTACTTTTTGAAATTCTTTATCTCCTACCAAATTGGTTTTAACAGCATCAATTAATGAGTCGATAGACTGCTCTAAATCTTCTGGTTTTACACCACCATTTGCAATGCCATAAGTAATGAATAAACTAGCATCTTCTAATGAAAGTGGAATGGCTCCTACAGCAACGGCTTGTTGTTTTTCATCAACTATTGCTTTATTCATTCTTGAAGATTCTCCGCCAGAAAGTATGGTAGATAACACACTAAATGCATAGTATTCGCTAGTGCCTTGTTTAGGTGCTCTGTATGCTTGTACTACAGCAGGTAATTGAATATTATCTTCAATAACATCTCTAACTTCTCCGCCTAAAGCAGGTTCTACAACATTTGGACGAGGAATTGGCTTTCCACCTTTTGGAATACTACCGAAATAAGCATTAATTTGTTGTTTTAATTGTGGAATATCAATATCACCAGCAATAGACAATACTGCATTTTCTGGCACATAAAAGGTTTTATAAAACTGAATAAACTCTGGTAGTTGAGCTTTATTTAGATGATCCATGCTACCAATAGGCATCCAACGATAAGGATGAACTTTAAAGGCTCTTTTAAATATTTCAGTAACCAATGTTCCGTAAGGTTGGTTATCTATACGTTGGCGTTTTTCTTCTTTTACAACTTCTCTTTGTGTGTTTACACCAATATCTTCAATTTTAGCATGTAACATTCTTTCACTCTCTAACCATAAACCTAATTGTACTTGGTTAGATGGAAACAATTCGAAATAATAAGTTCTGTCTTGTGTAGTATTGGCATTGTTGTAACCACCAGCATTTGAAGTATATTTATCAAAATCGCCTCTTTTAATATTTTCTGTTCCTTCAAATAATAAATGTTCAAAAAAATGAGCAAAACCTGTTCTAGCAGTGTCTTCATTCTTAGAACCTACATGGTATAAAACCGAAACTGCCACTACAGGAGCCGATTTATCTTGATGTAAAATTACTTTTAACCCATTGGGTAATGTGTACTTTTCAAATACAATAGGTGTTACTTGAGCAAAAGCAAGGCTGCCCACAACTAGGGCTGCTGCCGTCAATAACCGTTTTTTCATAATAGATGGTTTTTGTTTTTTATGAGTATGCAAAAGTTGAAAAATATTACTGTTAAAAACTGTTAATTTTAAATAACTATTTTCATAAATAGTTTTAAGAAAAATAAAATATGTAACTGGACAAAATTAATTGTCATAACATTTTATTTCAACCACCACATATAAAAAGAAGCAAACTCTTGTTGCCAATATTTTTCAGTATGTTGCCCTAATGGATTTACCGAACGACGCATTTCGAAATTGTTTTTCTTATTCAAAATGTCACCCATTTTTTGCATGTCTGCAACCATTGTATTGCTTTCTTTTCCACCTGCATACAAAAAGAATCGTGGCGATGATGGCGTAATCATATTCTGAGCATCCGTGTAAATATTAGGTGCTATCCAAAAAGCGGGTGAAAAAACGCCTGCTGTACCAATTACATCAGGATATTGCAAAACCGTATACATACTAATTAATGCACCCATACTACTACCTGCTATCGCAGTAAATTCTGCTCCTTTTTTGGTTCTGTATTTACCATCGATAAACGGTTTTAATGTTTTTACAATAAATTCTGCATAAGCCTTGCCCTCTCCTTTTGAGTCAGGTGTATTGTAAGCTCCCTTTAGTGTGTAATCGTAAGGAGCATATTCACTAATACGTTTATCGCCACCATGATCAATTCCTACAACAATACATTCTTTACCCAATTGCTTTTGCAAAGAATCTAAACATTCATCAACACCCCATTCTGCCATTCCTGCTGTTTGTTCATTGAATAAATTTTGACCGTCTTGCATGTATAAAACAGGATAGGTTTTACTAGAAATGGTATAGCTTTTAGGTAAATACACCCAAATTCTTCTTTTTCTTCCCAATTGTGGAATTGTAAAAGCGGTATCTATAATTTTTACTTGTGGACTAGCAGTGTAGCGTTTAGGACGTTGAGGATAATCATCTTTCCAACCTGCAATAGTAAAATCTAAGGATACATCACTAGTAATATCTACCAATCGATCATCAATATCTCTACCATCGGCCATGCATTCTACTTTGTCAAAACTGCCTCTTGTAAATTTAAAAGCATAATTACCCGGAGCAATATCTTTAATTACAATGCTTTTTCTTCCACCAGCAAAAGGTTTAAGCTTATACTTCTCATCTTTGGGATTCCAATTATTAAATGTACCACTCACATATACATCGTCAGTTTTTTTAGTAGCAGCATCATTTACTACCAAACGCAATGAAAACTGAGCCGATAAAATTTCACATGCAAGAAACCCAATTAAAACGAATAGAATTTTCATAATTAATATTTTAAACCAGTCATTAAAATATAAGTATTCAAACATACAAAACTTTATATCCATTTGTTGTTGAATCATCTATTTAAAAGTGAAAACAGTTGATTGCGTTTTTAGATTTTCCTATATTTAGCCAATGAAGTTCACCCTACAACTGCTTAAAGCCATCTATTCTATTTACGCTTTATTGGTTTTTATTTTTTGGATGTTTGTTGCTTTGCCTTTTGTATTTATTGCCCTTTTATTTGGCACTGTAAAAGGCGGTAATTTAATTTATAGGATATGTAAAATTTGGGCATTTTGCTGGTACTGCTGTATTGGTATTTGGCATAGAAACATATATGAAGTGGCCCATGATGCTAGTAAACAATACATTTTTGTGGCTAATCATATTTCGTATATGGATATTCCACCGATTGTATTAACCATGAATCAACCTTATAGGGTTTTGGGTAAATATGAAATGGTAAAATACCCCGTTTTTGGATGGATTTATAAAGCTGCTGTAATATTGGTAGATAGATCGAATGCTGAAAAAAGAGCTAAAAGTGTAAGAGCTTTAAAAGCTGCTTTGGCAAAAGGAATTTCTATTTTTATTTTTCCTGAAGGAACTTTTAACGAAACAGATGCTGTTTTAAAAACTTTTTTTGATGGTGCTTTTCGATTGGCAATTGAAAACCAAACTCCAATTAAACCACTCTTGTTTATTGACACGATTCGTAGAATGCATTATAGTAGTTTATTTAGCTTAACACCTGGACCAAACAGGGTGGTTTATTTAGAAACCATTCCTGTTGATGGACTTACCATGAATGATGTAACAACACTAAAACAACAAGTTTTTGATGCAATGGCTGCAGGATTACAACGTTATGGACATGCTGCCAAATAATGAATAGTTAAGCTTTTCTAGTTTTTGTAATTAAAGCAGTGGGAATTCTTATTCCTTCTTCGTTTTGAACAATTTTTTGCATGGCTTTTTTCAACCCATCTGGAATGCTTTGAATAGCATCTGCTGAAAGCAGTTCCGTAAATTCAAAAAATTCATCTTCATCGTCGTAATAGCCACAATGTAAATCGAAGGTTTGGTTTACATGAAAACGAAGTGAAATTTCTTTATCTTCTTCATATTGATGGGTAGTAATAATTGCCCATTGATCATTATCGTCATAATCAAAATGTATTTCTACAAAATCTTTCGACAATACGGCCGTCAATAAATTTTCGAGTACATCTATCGTATGATTTTTAACCAAGTCTTGAAAAGTCATGCTGGTAATTTGGGGTGAATGAATATTAGAAAGAAAATAGTTAAATCATTTACAGTTAAACCATTTTCGAATGGGAAACATTGAACTAAAACGTTATACCTTTTTCCTCCATCCATTTTTTTCTTCCATATCCTTCATATACATGCATTTCACTGTGGTAAGAAGAGCGAACCAATGGGCCACTTTCTACATAATCGAAACCCATTTCGTATCCAATTTCTCTAAGTTCGGCAAATTCATCTGGATGAACATACCTAAGAACAGGTAAATGTTTTTTGGTAGGTTGTAAATATTGTCCAAGTGTTAACACATCCACATTCACTTCTCTCAAATGTTCCATTGTTTCAATTACTTCTTCTTTTGTTTCACCAATACCTAACATAATTCCGGTTTTGGTTCTCATGCCACCTTCTTTCAATATTCTCAACACATCTAGGCTTCTTCTATATTTTGCCTGAATTCTTACTTTTCTAGTATTTCTTTCTACCGTTTCCATATTGTGGCTAACCACTTCAGGAGCTGCTTCTACAATTCTTTGTATTTGTTCTTCAATTCCTCTAAAATCTGGAATAAGGGTTTCGAGTGTAGTTGTTGGATTCAGCGATTTAATGGCTTTAATGGTATTGTACCAAATGATAGAGCCTCCATCTTTTAACTCATCTCTATCTACACTGGTAACAACTGCATGTTTCACTTTCATTAAATGAATAGCTTCTGCCACTCGTTGTGGTTCATCCCAATCTACAGCTTCTGGTCTACCGGTAGCTACTGCACAAAATGCACAACTTCTAGTACAAATATTTCCTAAAATCATAAACGTTGCAGTTCCAGCACCCCAACATTCACCCATATTTGGACAATTTCCACTTTCACAAATGGTATGTAATTTATGGTTATCTACCAACCCTCTTACATGTTTATAACTCTCTCCTATTGGCAATTTTACTCTTAACCAATTGGGTTTTTTTACAATTGTTTCTGTATTATTTGAAGCAATAACTGGTAATTCTTGCATGGAATCTTATTTACACTGTTTTATAACCGTTTTGCAACACAAATTGTTTGAACAGAATCTTGTTGTTGTGAATAGAAAAAACAAATACTGCAGAATTTGTATTAGCCGTTACAAATAAAATTAAATATTGAGAAAAAGACTATAGAATTTATAATTATTTCCTTTTTCCAAAAAGTAGGTTGATGTATGCATTAAAGAATAAATTTCTTTCTTTACCAATAGCCATAATTGGTACTTTTTGGGTATAATATTCTAGATTTAAACCTACTTCTATTGCTGATAATAATTCATTGTATCTACCATAGTCGAAGCGTAAAGCTCCTCTTAGTTGTGTACCTGGCACAACAGTTAGTTCGTTCAAGGCTAAACCTTTTGTGAAGCCTGAAGCTCCTAAAATTACTGATGGATCTAAAAATAATGTTTCGTTTCCTTCGTATTTTATGTCTTTGGTTTGATTAGCATTATCAGCAATTTGTAAATAATAGGGTTTTAAAATTCCACCTACTAAACCTGCACCATAAACGGCAGAAACAGCTACACCATTTTTATTTCCTTTTCCACCAATTAAACGTTGTTTTCCAAAACCTAACTTGAATTGATAAAAATTATTACGTTTTCCGTAGGCATATTCATTTCCAAAAACAATGATAATGCCACCACCACCGCTTTGAGAAAAAGGAGGTTCTTTAATTTGTTTTACATCTTTTTTCTCTCCCAATTCTAACCACCAAATATTGGTTTTAGTAATGGTTTTATATTTTCCTTTTTCATAAAAAAAACTAAATCCATCGGTGTTTAACTTTAAACCAAAGGCTTTTTGTTTGTTAAAAATAAGTGCACCCTCTTCTTCTTGTTTAATCAGTTGATTGATTCGTTCTTTACGATCGGCAATTTTTTGTTTACGTTCAGAAGTTTTTTGTGCGTTTGCACTTACAGATAGAATGCTACATGTAATTATAAAAGGCAATAATTTATTCACTATCATATATTTGTGATTGTAAATTTAGATAAAAATAATACAATGACATCAACCGTAATTTATAAAGGTGCGTTAAGAACTGAACTAAAGCACCTATTAAGTGGATCGATTATTGAAAACGATGCACCTGTAGATAACCATGGAAAAGGCGAAAGGTTTAGTCCAACAGATTTAGTAGCTACTGCATTAGCAAGTTGTATGCTTACTACAATGGGTATAAAAGCAAATTCTATGGATATTGACCTTACAGGTACACAAGTTGAAGTTACCAAAATTATGAAGGCCGAGCCTAGAAGAATTGGTGGCATAAAAACGCATTTGTTTTTTCCAAAAGAATTGGTGATTGATGAAAAACAAAAAAAAATTTTAGAAAGAACAGCAAGAACTTGTCCTGTAGAAAGAAGTTTACATCCTGATGTGGAATTAGATATTGTTTTTAATTGGTAAAAAGCTATTGTTAGGTTTTGCTTTTTAAAATACTATTTCCTACGGCACATTCTAAACACCGCTTTTTATTACAGTATTCGTTGGTTAATTCGATAAATGCTTGTGAATCTAAAGCGGTTTTTACTTTATGTTTCAAATCTTTCCAACCAATTGTAATTTGATTGCTTTCTGCCTTTGTGTGCAACAACCATTGAATTGCTTTCTCTTTTATCGGTTCATCTTTCATCATTAAACCATAAGCAAATAAAATGGGCACAATGGTGTTGATAACAATGTTTTGAATGGTTTCTTCACCAATTTGCTTTGGCATTGTTTCAGCAGTTGAAACATCTAATTGATAATGACTATTCCAAAAATCGCTAGCGGTAACTGAAAACATTTTTTTTACATCATCAACATTATTGTATTCTTTTATTTTAGAAAATAAATGTGTTGATTGATGAATGAGCGTAGCCAATTGTGCCAAACGAATGGTTGGAAAATTAGCTGGCCGCATTCTTAAAAATTTTGGCTGAATAGAGTTTGTTTTTAATTGATATTTTTTTTGAAGAAAAGCATATTCATTTTGCAACGTTTGCACGTAAGCATCATTATTTTGATTATTGAGCAAATTGCTTTGTCCTAATAATAATGCTTCTAATTGTACTACCTGACTTTTATGTTTAGCAATAATGTTGATAGAAATAGACTTAGCCATTTCTTCAAACAATTCGCTATTAACTTTCATTCCAAAATTACTGGCCAGCATCCACCAAAAAACTTCTTCCCAATGATTATTGGCTTGTTGTAAAAGAGCAAGAACTTTTGCCGATTTGTGTTCTAATCTTTCAGCTACCAAACGTTCTTTCCAAGACATCCAACCAAAATCGCTTAAAGTAGATTTTAAGATTCTTTGGCAAGGCATATTGGGCATTAACATCATAGCCAAATAACTGTCAATTAAGGTTTTTGGAATTCGATGTTGAAGCTCTAAAACGTGTAATGTTTGCCCATGTATATCTGTAACATTTATATCATGGTTCCAAACTACATGTAAAACAATGTTTCCATAATGTGGATCGTTTTGATGTTGATGTTTTAGCCAATCTGATGAATGAATATGTAACTCTATATTGCCAATTAGTTGAATATTACCGATGGAAATATGGGCATCTAAAAAATCTGGACCTTGATTGTTATTGTATGTTCCAGCCTTATGAATAACAATCGGTTCACCAGTTGTAGTTTCTAGCGATTGATAATTGTAATACTGAAATTGCCATATAAATTGAAACAATTTTTCGTTCATAAATATATCTAATGCTTAAAGTAATACTAAAATTAGTAATAAGAAAGCATATAAATTGTTTTTTATAAAATATTCATCATTTTTAATGTATCTACTAAACGATTAATGGGCAAGCCCATTACATTGTAAAAATCGCCTTCAATTTTTGAGATACCAATAATTCCAATCCATTCTTGAATAGCGTAAGCACCTGCTTTGTCATAAGGTTTGTATGTATCTACGTAATGAATAATATCGTTACTAGTTAAAGAATTAAAATGCACCAACGTGGTTTCTGAAAATGCAATTTCTTTAGTTGAATGTTTAACTACAACACCTGTAATTACTTGGTGCGTTTTTCCAGATAAGCTTTGTAAAATTTCAATTGCATTGTTTCTATCAACGGGTTTTCCAATGATTTGATTATTTAAAACCACAACAGTGTCTGCTGCAATAATAGCTGTGGCAATGGTTTGTTGTTCATCTAATTTTTTTTGTACTGCATTTGCTTTTTCTCTTGCAATAAAAACTGGAATTTCTTGAATTGGTAAATCAGTAGGATACGTTTCATCGGTATCACTTACCATCACTTCAAACTGAATTTCTGCTGATTGCAATAATTGCTTTCTACGAGGAGATTGAGAAGCTAAAATAATGGCTTCCATATACAATAGTTTTAAAGGAGAATTTAATAGTATAAAAAAAATACCATCGATAAAATACCGGTAAACATCACCATTTTAATAGCGGTACTTAAACGATTAAAATCTTTACTAGATTGAGCTTTAAACAATTGTTTAAATATCCATATCAGTGGTGCTACAATTAATAAAAAGCAATAACCAATGCTTAACCACCAACCAAACTGAATTACATAAAATTGAGCAATTGACAACACAGCTATTAACACAATTAGCCAAACCGCCACAAAAACTTTTGTTGCATTTATTCCCCAAACAATGGGCATTGTTTTACAGCCATATCTTCTATCTCCTTCTACATCTTCCATATCTTTTACCACTTCTCTAATGAGTGAAATTACAAATGCAAAACCCGTATACAGTACGGTTAATGCCAATAGTTTTTTTTGGTTAATGCCAGTTTGATATTTTACCAACAATACAAAATGATTGGCTTCGCACCAAGTAAGCACCACAATTACCCAAGCTGTAATTGCCGCAACCATTACATTACCTATTAAAAATTTTTTCTTTAAAGAAGCAGAATATAGAAACAGTAAAACTACACAAATGGCAGCAGAAACACCAGCAACTTTGGTATTATTTGCATTGAAATCTATGTAGAAACTAAAACAAATAGCAACAATACTCAGTAAAATATGCCATAACAAAACCCATCTTCTACTAATAATTCTTGCAACAACTACTTTGTGTGGCTTATTTACTTGATCAATGTTTAAGTCGAAATAATCGTTGATAATATATCCAGCAGCTGCAATTAAAACGTAGGTTAGTACCATATATAAAAAATACAAACCATGAATATTACTCGCCACATTTGCTTGCTTAAATAATGGCTGTATAACACAATACGAAAAAATAACCTGTGTAAGTGCAATAAACACAAGGTTAGGCCAGCGAATGAGTTTTAAAAAAGGGATAATTAGCTTCAAATTATTAATTTAAATGCAATGTAAATTGCTTTCTATATACAGCAACAGATTACTCGGTGATTTTATAATAATTTAAGGCTGAAAAAATGGCTATTTATAGAAATAGCCATTAATATGTAATAAAATATTGTTTCAAAATTACTTTTGGTTGTCTCTCCATTCGTATACCCAACTGCTTTGAATCATTTCTAGATGACCTTCATTGCTTTGTTCTCTTGTACCTGTAAAACCTGGAATTTGCAAAACCCATTCTAATAAATCGGTAAATCTTATTCTATAAATTTTAGATTCTGTAAACTCGTCACCAAATTTTTCGTACAATTTCATGGCAATATCTTCGTAATCAGTCCAACTAATTGGGGGTTCAAAAGCGTTCATTTATGTGTGTTTTTTATATTTAAAGTTTAAAATTATTCGCCTAAAAATTGGGTTTGATCAGGCAGTAAAATTTCGATATCACCATTGCCATCATGTATTACACATTGGCAACCTAAACGGCTATTTAACCTTGGATTAACGGCTCTGTCAATAAAATCTTCTTCTCTATCTGTCAATTCTTCAATAAACTGCTCTCCTTTTTCTACATATAAATGACAGGTACTACAAGCACAAACTCCACCACAATTATGATGTAATTCAATATGATTATCCAATAAAATTTCTAATAAACTTTCGCCAAATTTTATATCGTTTAAAGTAACAGGTTCTAATCCTTTCTGTTCAAACTTTACATGTATGTTGTACATCAAAAATATTTTAGGCTGCAAAAGTATTTGAAAAATAGATAAATCATAGATGCATTTTCCATTTTCGATAGTGAACAGGCGAATTAAAAACTAGAAAGATTACTACAAATGAAATAGGTATGTGTCTATAAGAGCCATCAATACATGTAGATAGTTTTGCGATATAAAGATGATGAACTTCTCATCACTCTTCATTTAAAATTTCAATTAAACCTAATACTTAAACCAATGAAAAAAATCCTAATCCCTCTTTTTTTTATTACTGCTTTTTTTGCTTGCAAAAAAACAGATAGCACGTCTACTAGTCCTACTAATCCCACTGCTAAAGTTGCACCTGATGGTTTTAATTACAATACCACTAAAATGGTGAGTATCGATTTAACTTTATTAAGTAACAATAATCAAGCTATTAAAGGTGTTCCTGTAAGTTTTTACGCTTACGATGGAAAAGATTTAGGCAATAAAGTGCTTACAGCAATGTCTAATCAACAGGGTAAAGTAATTGCTCGTGTTGCTTTGCCTGCTTATATTGATACGTTGGTGATTGATCCTAATTATCTAGGATTGGTAAGAAACTCAAAAGCATTTATTACCAATGGAACTGTAACCGCTACAATTGGTGGTGGAAGCGGTTTCAGCGGAAACATTGTTGGAACTTTTGCAGAAGAAATGCCCATCATTACACCAAAAGATGTGGTAGCAACACATGATATTAATGGTGTAAGAACAAATACTGTTTTTAGATATATGGGAACAACGAATTTATTAGGCAGACCCAATTATTTAGAAACTCAACGTGATGTGATTTCCGCTGGTTTGTTAGCTAGCATCAACAACTCTTTACCAGAGGGATCGAAAGTACCGAATGCAAGACCAAGCTATTTATCGAGTAATGCAACTTCTAACCTAAATATTGTACAACTATCTGATGTTTGGATTACGTTTGTTCATGAAGGTGCTGGATATAAAAACGCTTTAGGTTTTTATAAATATCCTACCAACAGACCGCCTTCTTCATTAGCAGATATTGATACCATTACATTTATTTATCCAAATACAAGTTTTACAGGTAGTGGTGGTAATCTTGTTTCAGGCGATAAAGTAAAAATTGGTCGTTTTGAAGCAGGAACAACGATTGGAATCGTTTTATATCAAAATGCTTACATCAACAATGCTACATCGAACAACGTAAATACGTCTGCAACTGCATTTTTCTCAGATGCTCATTTAAACCCAGAATCTTCTGCTTCATTAAGAAAACATTCTGTTTTATTAACTTATGAAAACTACTTATTAGTTGGTTTCGAAGATATTGATAGAAGTCTTTCTTCATGCGATCAAGATTTTAATGATGCCATTTACTTTGCTTCTTCAAATCCTGTAGAAGGTATATCAAAAGTAGGTGTAAAACCAGTTGATGAACCTGTTGACACAGATGGTGATGGTGTAAATGATCCTTTAGATGAATTTCCAACAGACCCTACAAAAGCATACATCAATTATTTTCCAAATGTAAATCAATGGGGTACATTAGCTTTTGAAGATCAATGGCCTAATGTTGGCGACTATGACATGAACGATTTGGTAGTAAGCTACAGATATAAAATGATTAGCAATGCAAGTAATAATGTTGTAGAAATGACAGGAGAATTTGCTCCAATAGCAGTAGGTGCAAGCTATCAAAATGGTTTTGGGGTAGAATTTCCATTTAGCAGTTCAATTGTACAAACAGTGACTGGTCAAAGACATACCAATGGCTATATAACAAGAGCGGCAAACGGTACAGAAGCAGGACATTCAAAAGCGGTAATTATTCCTTTTGATAATGCAAGAAGTTTAATTTCAAATCCTGATGGAACACCCATTGTAAATACAGATATGAATAAATCTAAAATGGTAGGTGATACCTCAAAAGTGGTAATTGTATTTACGAGTCCTGTAAATGCTGCAACACTCGGTGATGCACCATTTAATCCATTCCTAATTTCTAATTTACGACGTGGTTACGAAGTGCATTTGCCTAACTATTCTCCTACTGCTTTAGCTAATGCTAGTTTATTTGGAACTGAGTTCGACAATAGTAACATTGCTTCTAACAGATATTATGTTACTACTCAAAACTATCCTTGGGCCATTCATTTTGCTGAGCCTTTTAGTTATCCAGTAGAAAGAGCACCAATTAATGAAGCGTATTTAAGATTTTTTGACTGGACTGGTTCTGGTGGAAATCAATACAAAGATTGGTATAAAAATACTGGCTCAGGCTACAGAAACACATCTAAAATTTATTCAAAATAAACGATTAACTATTTAGGTATTGGTTTAGGTTTAAAGGCTGCCGTGGTTGGCAGCCTTTTTTATTGATGGTAATTTCTCCCTATTTTTCATGAGATTATAACTTTTTTATTGAAAGATTGTATTTTAAAAAACTATTTTTTATAATTTTATTTTTTAATTACATAGATGATACCCCCTATGCCAATTCGTTTTTTGCTATTTACTATCTTATTTATTTCTGCTACTGCTTGTAAAAACATCAAAGAAAAACCAAAGCCTGTTCAAGAAGAAAGGCAGGAAGAGGAATATGTGCAACCAGAAGAATCGAAGCCAATAAAAAAAGAACCCATAATTAATATTGAGGAGTTACAAGTAAGTAGAAAACTCTATATGGTAATGAAGGAGTCTGTGTATTTTGCTGGTGAAATAGAACGAAAAAAGCAAACCATGTATAGTAATATTGAATTTACCATGGATAAATGTGGTATTGAATTAGGTGGCATTCATACATCATGGACATATAGTAATAAAGAACCTTACACTGTAGAAGTGGGTATTCCTGTATTTAAAAAATGTGCTGGTAATGAATTGGGAATTTATTACAAAGAAAGAAAAGCATGTAAGGTGTTAATTGCTAGATATTATGGTCCTTACGATGAAATTTACAAAGCTTACAATGAAATGTATGCATGGGTAAAACGCTTTAATAAAACAGTAATTGGGCAGCCTTGGGAAGAATATGTAAGTAAAGGTTCTGTTGAAAAAGATGTTTTTAGAATAGAAACAGATGTTTACTTTCAAATAAAAGACAATTAAGTTAAATGCATTTTTTGAATGCTATCACTCATTAAGCGATAGATTGTTTCTATGTTTGGATAGTTCTGAAGAATTTCTACATGTTTTTCTATAGTTTGTAAATCACCACGTTTTGCTGGTCCTGTTTGAGTTTTACGTGGATGTTGATATTTGATTTGTTCGCTTGTTTCTGCGATAATCGCTTTCAATAAATCAAATGAAATTTGTTCTTGTTTACAGAAATCGTCTGCTAAACTGTACAGATGATTGGTGAAATTATTTACGATTACCGCAGCAAGATGAAGTTTTTTTCTTTTTTCATCATTTAATATTGTTATTGAACTACTTATCGATTCTGTAAATTGTTGAATGATGGCAATTGTTTCTTCTGAATTACCATCAATTACAAACGGAATTTCATTGTTTGTAATCGTAGTTGCATGAATACTTTGAATGGGCCACAACACACCATATTTATTAGAACTTGTTTGCAATACATTTTTACTAACTGCTCCAGCTGTGTGCAAAACAATTGCATTGGTATTAATTATACTAATGGCAACTTTTTCTATTGATGCATCATTTACTGCAATGATTATTAAGTCTGCTTTTGGCAAATCATTATACGCATTTACAAGACCATTACAATTAAATTGTTGAGATAATAGATTTACTTTTTCTACATTTCTTCCAACAATAGCAATTAATTCGTGGCCCGTTTTCAGTATTGTTTTGCATAAAAAAGTTGCCATTTTACCCGTTCCAATTATAATAACCTGCATATATTTACTTTAGTTATGAAAGAAAAATTAGTTAAAAGAATTGCCATTAAATATTACAAAACCAAATTTAGAAGTTTAGCTATACTTTCTCCGAAAATAGCGGCAGAAAGTGCTTTTCAATTGTTTTGTAAACCTTATAGTGGCAAACCTAAACGTATTGAACCAAGTATTTTTAAAAAAGCAGATGTCATTCAAATTAAAGTAAATGGAATAACGGTAAGAGGTTGGCATTGGAAAACCAATGAAGCCAATTCAAAAAATATTTTAATTGCTCATGGATTTGATAGTTTCAGCTATCGTTTTGAAAAATACGTTCAACCGCTTTTAACAAAAGGTTATAATGTTTTGGCTTTTGATGCTCCAGGTCATGGCATTAGTGAAGGCAAAACTTTACATTCATTACAATATAAAGAAGTAATGATTGCTATTCATAAACAATTGGGACCACTTTCAGCCATAATGGGTCATTCAATGGGTGGATTGGCTGCTTCTTTAGCTGCTGAAGAAATAAAAACAATAGAAAAATTGGTTTTAATTGCACCTGCTGTAGAAATTACAAGAGCTATTCAGTATTTTACACATTATGTTGGTTTGAGTAATCCAGTAAAAGAGGCATTTAATAATTATATTTTAGATGTAGCTCAAAAACCAATTAGCTATTTTGATGTTGGTAGAGCTATTGAGTATTTATCAACTTCTATTTTGTGGTTACATGATAAAGAAGATAAAATTTGTCCTTACATAGATGTTGTTCCTGTTCAAAGAAAACAACTTTCACATATTCAATTTTATATCACCAAAGGATTAGGGCACAGTAAAATTTACAGAGAACAAACAAGCCTAAAAGCAATTATCGATTTTTTATAATCAAATTTTGACTACAAGTTATAAAAAGAAGAGGCTATACAAGCTGTACAGCCTCTTTAAAACAAAAAAACAACCAAAACAACTATTTTAAAATCTTGCACCTATTACAATATTAACACCTCTTCTAGGTGGAGGAGGTGGAGCAATTACTACAACATCTGATCTTCTTCTTGTTCGTCCATATTTGTGGCAATGATCACTGTTATTTCTCCAAATAGGTTCATTTTCATCACAGTAAACGGTGTATCTATCATCTTGTAAGTAAATGTTTCTTGGCAAAACATCTACAGAAACCCAAACTCCATTTCTGGGATAAAAATAATTTCTATTAATTGGATTGTAATACACATTTGCCGATGGATAAAAATAATAAGCTATTTGTTGGGGTTGATGGTAATGCTGGTGATAATGTCTATTATTTGCTCTTGACCAACGTGGCTGTGCAGATACTTCTGTTAGTATAAATCCGATGGTGAGAGCTAGCGAAATAGGAATAACTTTTTTCATGGTATTCAGTTTTTATTATCAATTATCATTCTAACTCCGTGCCAAAATTTAATTCAAAACAACATGCTTTTTTTTGAACATATTTTGTTGTTTAAAGGTTTAAAGTAATATTGCAGAAATCAAACACCCAAAATTTGAAATTATAAGTTGATAAAAAACTCGTTTTCATAACAAGAAAAAAACAACTAAATCAGCATTGTTGGTGTTTGTAAAATTGAATTGTTTAGACTAAATATATAGGTAGTAACATTAATTTACAATCAAGCAAATGAGTAAGAATTTATTAATAGTAGAGAGCCCTGCAAAGGCAAAAACCATAGAAAAAATCTTGGGTAGCGACTTTGATGTGCGTAGCTGTTATGGTCATATTCGTGACTTGGAGAAAGATGATATGGGTATTGATTTAAATAATAATTATCTACCAAGATATAAAGTGCCAGATGATAAATTAAAAGTTGTAAGCGAATTAAAAAGTTTAGCTAAAAAATCGAAAGAAGTTTGGTTAGCATCGGATGAGGATAGAGAAGGTGAAAGTATTAGTTGGCATTTAGCAGAAGTTTTGGGCTTAGATCCAAAATCTACAAAACGTATTGTTTTTCATGAAATTACAGCACCAGCAATTAAAAAAGCAGTTTCAAATCCTCGTTTAATTAACATGGATTTAGTAAACGCTCAACAAGCAAGACGTGTGTTAGATAGATTAGTAGGTTTTGAATTGAGCCCTGTTTTATGGAAAAAAGTACAACCAAGTTTAAGTGCAGGTCGTGTACAAAGCGTTGCTGTTCGGTTAATTGTAGATAGAGAAAGAGAAATTAATCATTTTGTCAGTGAAAGTAGTTATAAAGCCGAGGCATTATTTGCAGCCGTTGATATTCATCAAAAGCCTGTAACCTTTAAAGCAGAAGGGCCCACTAAAATGGCCACAATACAGCAAGCACAGCTATTTTTAAATAGCTGTATTAATGCAAATTATACCGTTGCAGATATTGAAGTAAAACCTGCAAAAAGAACACCAGCAGCACCTTTTACAACTTCTACCCTTCAGCAAGAAGCGTCTAGAAAATTAGGTTATAGTGTAAGTAAAACCATGCTGATAGCACAAAAGCTGTACGAAAGTGGTAAAATTACGTACATGCGTACAGATAGTTTTAACTTAAGTGATACAGCTTTGGCAGACATTAGCAAAGAAATAAATACTGCTTTTGGTAGTCAATATCATCAACCTAGAAAATTTAAAAATAAAAACGAAAGTGCTCAAGAAGCTCATGAAGCCATCAGACCAACATACATGAGCAACCATACTATTGCTGATGATGAAGGAAAAAGATTGTACGAACTTATTTGGAAAAGAACTATAGCTAGCCAAATGAGTGATGCTGCTTTTGAAAAAACTATTGCCAAAATAAATATTAGCACCAATAAAGAACAATTAACAGCAACAGGAGAAGTTTTAAAATTTGATGGATTTTTAAAAGTTTATTTAGAAGGAAGAGACGAAGAGGATGAGGAAGATACAGAGGGAATGTTGCCTCCACTAACTATTGGAAAAGTGTTGGATTTTAAAGAAATGACGGCTACTGAAAAATTTACACGTCCAAATGCAAGATACACGGAAGCTTCATTGGTAAAGAAAATGGAAGAATTAGGTATTGGTCGTCCATCTACGTATGCACCTACTATTTCAACCATAATTAAGAGAAATTATGTTGAAAAAAGAGATAAAGACGGTATTAAAAGACAGGTAAATATTTTACGATTAACCCCAAATAACCAAATAGAAAAGGAAATTGTAATGGAAAACACAGGAGCTGAAAAAGCCAAGTTGTTTCCTACAGATTTAGGCATGGTGGTTACAGATTTTTTAAAGCAACATTTTAATAAAGTAATGGATTTTAGTTTTACCGCTAAAATTGAACAAGAGTTTGATGAAATAGCAGAAGGTAAAATTAAATGGAGCAACATGATTGATGGTTTTTACAAACCATTTCATTTAAATATAGAAAATACACTTGAAACAGCTGAAAGAGCAAAAGGCGAAAGAGAATTAGGAATTGATGAAGCTTCCAGCAAAAAAATTATAGCAAGAATGGGGCGTTATGGGCCAATGGTACAAATTGGCGAAACAACAGCTGATGAAAAACCACGATTTGCAAAACTAAAAGCCAATCAAAGTATCGAAACAATTACGGTTGAAGAAGCAATGCAACTTTTTCAATTACCAAAAAGTATTGGTGAATATGAAGGTGAAGAATTAATTGTAAATGCAGGAAGATTTGGCCCTTATGTAAAATTTAAAGATCAGTTTGTTTCTTTACCCAAAAATGAAGATCCATTAGAAATAACCATTGAAAGAGCTATTGAATTAATTCAACAAAAAAATGCGGCAGATGCTGCAATTGGTTATTATGAAGAAAAACCTGTGACAAAAGGCAAAGGACGATTTGGTCCGTTTATTAAATGGGACGATTTATACATTAATATTCCTAAAGGCTACAATTTCGATGCTTTAACACAAGCAAACATTGAAGAATTAATTGAAAAGAAATTAGAGAAAGAAGCGAATAGATTTATACAACAATGGCCAGCTGAAAAAATAACAATCGAAAATGGACGATGGGGTGCTTTTATACGTTATGGTAAAAAAATGCTCAAGTTGCTTAATAAACCTCAGGGAGGAAAATATACACCTGAAGAAGCTGCTACCATTGCTTTAGAAGATGTTAAAAAAATGATTGAAGAACAAGTGCCAGGTGCATTTAGTAAAAAAACGCCTGCAAAAAAAGTAGCAAGCAAAAAGGCGGCATCTAAGAAGAAATAGTCTTGCAATTAACAATTTTAAAAAAGCTATTAATGTTTTGTTAATAGCTTTTTTATTGAAAAACATTTTGTAATAATTTTCAGGTTTATCTCACTAATCTCATAATCTTAAAATAGAAATTTTTTTAAGAACCGATACCTTTATTTTTGCCACTCTTAAAATTGTAATATGGGCATTTCTCTTTTTATTATTGGAATCATTGGTTGGCATGTAGGCATGTACGGCATGTTTAAAAAAGCCGGTTTAAATCCAATTTTTGCATTCGTACCTTTTTATAATACTTGGTTAATTGTTGAAAAAACAGCGATTAAAAAACATTGGTTTTGGTTACAATTAATACCAATTGCAGGTCAATTTATTACAATATGGATTACCATCATTTTTGTCATGCACTTTAAAAGATTTAATGTAATTCACCATAGTTTGGTTGTATTCTTACCTTTTATATACTTCCCTTATATAGGATTTAACAAAGAAGATAAATGGTTTGGAGCTGAAGCCGTAAAAAACTATAAAAAATCTACAGGTAGAGAATGGATTGATGCTGGCGTTTTTGCAGTAGTAGCTGCTACCATTATTAGAACATTTGTTTTTGAAGCCTACGTTATTCCAACAGGTAGTATGGAGCGTACATTATTAATCAACGATTTCTTATTTGTTAGTAAAGTAAGCTACGGTCCTCGTATTCCTATTACTCCACTTTCATTTCCATTTGTTCACAACACAATGCCATTGTCGGTTACAACACCATCTTATATAAAAAGTGTGCAATTACCTTATAAGCGTTTACCAGGTTATACTGATGTTAAAAGAAATGATGTTGTTGTATTTAATTTCCCAGCTGGTGATACCATTATTAATTTACCTGACTTTGGTAGTAAAGTTACTTATTACGAAGTTTTAAGAAGAGATTTTAAGGGAAATAGATTGGCTTTAGAAGCTCAATATCCTATAATTGTACATCCTTTCGACAAAACGGATAATTATATCAAAAGATGTGTTGGTGTTGGTGGCGATATTTTAACCATGAAAAAAGGAGTATTATTTATCAATAATCAACCTGCATTTACAGCTCCTGAAATGCAAACCGATTATGAATTATCACTTAATAAAGCTTTTGATACAGAATTTCTAGAAAATGAATTGGGAATTGATATTACTATAGATGAAGAAAGAAATGTACGATATAATAAAGAAGGCGATTATCAAGAAACCGAAGGTGCTCATTTATTTTGTATGCTTAATTTAACAAAAGCCAATTATGAAAAAGTTAAAAAGCAGCCAAATGTTTTGTCTATCAAACCTATTTTAGAAACTGATGCTGTAGACGCTGAAATGTTTCCGAATGATACAATAAACTATAAATGGAATAGAGACAATTTTGGACCTTTACCAATTCCAAAAGCAAATGATGTAATTACGTTAACTCCACAAAACATTAGTTTATACAGACGTTTAATTACCAATTATGAGAAAAATACATTGGAAGAAGCAAATGGAAATTTTATAATTAATGGCGTTGCTACTAATAAATACACTGTTAAAAACAACTATTATTGGATGATGGGAGATAATAGACACCGTAGTCAAGATAGCAGATATTGGGGGTTTGTTCCTGAAACACATGTTGTTGGTAAAGCATCAATGGTTTGGTTTAGTTGGAATCATGGTCCAAGATGGAAACGTATATTTAGTTTTATAAAATAATTTCTTATCTTTCCTCTTACAAAAGGATAAAAATCCTCACAGCTAAAAGTTGTGAGGATTTTTTATCTACTAACTTTTTTATCCTACAAACGTTTTAAATAGAAAGGATATGATTATAGAAAAATACAATTTTGAATTTGAAGTCTACGATACCATTGACGAGCTTACAACAGCCGATGCAGACTTATTAAAACATGCTAGAAAAATTACCGAAATAGCTTATGCACCTTATTCAAATTTTAAAGTAGGTGCTTCTGCCCTATTACAAAATGGTGAAATTGTACATGGCACTAATCAAGAAAACGCTAGCTATCCTATAGGAATTTGTGCTGAAAGAGTTTTATTAGCTTCTGCTGCAATGTTATTTCCAAATGAACCCATTCAAACAATGGCAATTAGTTACAATAGTGTAAACGGAGTAAGTAATAAACCTGTTTCACCATGTGGCATGTGTAGACAAAGTTTAGCCGAATTTGAGCAAAGAACAAAACATCCTATTCGACTTATTTTATCTGGATTAGAAGGTAAAATAATGGTTGTAAAACGCTCTTCAATGCTATTGCCGTTTGGCTTTTCTGGAGAAGACATGCAATAGTTCTCTGCTTACATATTATTTATTTTATGAAGAAGATTTTGCTTTACATGACCATGCCATTCATCTCGTAAAATGCTTAAAATAATACTATCTCTTCTTCCATTTGGATGAATGGGTAAATGGCTGCGTAAAACGCCTTCAACCGTACATCCAATGCTTTTCATTGCGGCAATACTTTTTACATTATTGTTATCTGCTCTAAACTCTACTCTTTCTATTTCTAAGGTTTCAAATGCAAATTGTAAAAGCAAAAATTTACATCGTTTATTCAATCCTGTTCCTTGAAAATTTTTTCCATACCAAGTATAGCCTAATTGTAGCGTTTTAAATGCCAATTGAATATCATAAAATCTAGTGCAGCCGGCAAATTGTTTGGTTTGCTTATCAAATACAACAAAAGTGTACATATTTCCTGCATTTCTTCCTTCAATTGCTTGATGTATGTATTTCAAAAAATTTTCTTCTCCGTCCATTGGCACTAAACTATATTTCCAAATATCGGGTTCATTTAATGCAAAATGCAGCAATTCTTTGCTGTTTTCTAGGGTTAAAGGTTGCAGTAAAACGCAGTTATCTTCCAATATATACGGCTTTGTAAAATCTAATTGTTCTACCATTTGTTACCTATATTTTTGTAACAATACTACTTAAAAAATAGTGTAAAAATCCAATTTCATTTTTCAATAACTAATAATAAAATTATGTGTGGAATAGTTGGCTATACAGGTTCTAGAGAAGCTTATCCCGTTGTAATTAAAGGCTTAAAAAGATTAGAATATCGTGGTTATGATAGTAGTGGAGTTGCTTTAATAAATGAGGGAAAATTAAGCGTTTATAAGAAAAAAGGTAAGGTAACTGAATTAGAAGATAGTGTGGTTGATAAAAACTTACATAGCAATGTAGGAATTGGGCATACAAGATGGGCCACTCATGGTGAACCAAGCGATAGAAATGCACATCCTCATACAAGCAATAATGGCGAATTTGCTATGATTCATAATGGAATTATTGAAAATTATGTTTCTATCAAAAACGATTTATTAAAAAAAGGCTATAAGTTTAGCAGTGATACAGACACAGAAGTATTGCTCAATTTTATTGAAGATATTAAAACACACAACGATTGTACGCTTGAACAAGCTTTACGAATTGCATTAAAAAGAGTAGTTGGTGCATATTGTATTTTATTAATCGATCAAAACGATCCAGAAACTATTATTGCTGCCAGAAAAGGTAGCCCTTTGGTTATTGGCATTGGAAAAGGTGAACATTTTTTAGCAAGCGATGCCTCTCCTATTATTGAATATACCAAAGAAGTGGTGTATGTAAACGATTATGAAATTGCTATTGTAAGGCCAGATGAATTGATTTTAAAGAATTTAGGAAACGAAAAACAAACGCCATTTATTACACAATTAGACATGGAATTGGCTGCCATTGAAAAAGGTGGCTACGAACATTTTATGTTGAAAGAAATTAATGAGCAAGCAGAAACTATTTACGACTGTTTAAGAGGCAGATTACAAATACACAATAATCAAATTAATTTAAGTGGTATTGAAAACAATATTGAGATTTTAAAAAACGCTCCGAGAATTGTAATGGTTGCTTGTGGTACAAGTTGGCATGCTGGTTTAGTAGCTGAATATTTGTTTGAAGAATTATGTAGAATACCTGTTGAAGTTGAATATGCTAGTGAATTTAGATATAGAAATCCAATCATCAATAAAGGCGATATTATTATTGCTATTTCTCAAAGTGGTGAAACTGCTGATACTTTGGTTGCACTAGAAAATGCAAAAGAAAAAGGAGCTTTCATTTTTGGTGTTGTAAATGTAGTTGGCAGCAGTATTGCTCGTTTAAGTCATGCAGGTGCGTATACACATAGTGGTCATGAAATTGGTGTAGCAAGTACAAAAGCGTTTACAGGTCAATTAGCTGTACTTTCAATGATGGCGTTTAAAATTGCGTTTGCAAAAGGAACCATCTCTGAAAGCAGGTATGTTGAATTAATGAAAGAATTAGCCGCCATTCCAGAAAAAGTAAAAGAAATTCTTAAAGACACAACACATATACAAGCAATTGCTCAAAAGTATAAAGATGCTACCGACTTTTTATTTTTAGGCAGAGGCTATAATTTTCCTGTTGCACTAGAAGGTGCATTAAAGCTAAAAGAAGTAAGCTATATTCATGCAGAGGGCTATCCAGCAGCTGAGATGAAACATGGACCTATTGCCTTAGTAGATGAGCATTTACCTGTTGTTTTTGTTGCCACAAAAGATAGATACTACGATAAAATTGTAAGCAATGTTCAAGAAATTAAAGCAAGAAAAGGTAAAGTAATTGCAGTGGCTACTTTAAATGATAACGTAATACCAGCAATGGCAGATGATACAATGTACGTGCCTGATGCAGATGAAGTTATTGCACCACTTTTAAGTGTTATTCCTTTACAGTTATTAAGCTACTATGTTGGAATTGCAAAAGGTTTTGATGTAGATAAACCTAGAAATTTAGCCAAAAGTGTAACGGTTGAATAGTGTATCTAAAGCATTTATTCAATCTTTTTTAAATTCTATGAAACAAGAAAAATGCATTTTGCTTTAGCAAAATACAATTCGTAACACGCTACTTCATGTCTAAAAATATCATTACCAAAACGGCAGCAGATGCACTAGGATATAATTTTATTCCTAAAGAATTTTTAAAAGCTGGTGAAGATGAATATGTGTATAGAAATATTCAAAATAGAAGTGGAATTGTTTATAGGCATTTAACCGCTAGCGAAATTGAAGGTTTGGTAAGAAACAACAATACAAGCGATAATTGGAATAATATTTATGTATCAGATTTTTTTAATCCTTCATTGGTAAAGAATTGCAAGTTTTATGGTTTGGTTCGAATAAGTAAATTAGAACCATTGTACCTAAATTTTAGCGATTTAAAATTACCTGTTGGGTTATATAATTCAACCATTATTAGCTCAGATTTTGGAGATAATGTATGTATCGATAATGTAAATTATTTATCACATTACATCATTGGAAACGAAGTAATTGTTACCAATGTAAACGAGTTACTTACTACCAATCATGCAAAATTTGGAAATGGAATTGTGAAATTGGGCGAAAGAGAAAGTGTACGTATTTGGTTAGAATTATGTAACGAAAATGGAGGAAGAAGCGTAATGCCTTTTAACGATATGTTGCCAGGTGATGCTTACATGTGGAGCAAATACAGAGATGATGATACCTTACTTGAAAAATTTAAAGTATTTACAGAAGCTCAATACAAAAATGAAAGAGGCTATTATGGAAAAATTGGTGATAGAACGGTAATAAAAAATTCAGGTATTATTAAAGATGTTTGGATTGGTGAAGATGCCTACATTAAAGGTGCAAACAAACTAAAAAACCTAACCATTAATTCTGGCGAAAAAGGTAAAACACAAATTGGAGAAGGTGTAGAAATGGTAAATGGTATTGTTGGTTTTGGATGCAGAATTTTTTATGGTGTAAAAGCTGTTCGGTTTATTATGGCATCGCATTCACAATTAAAATATGGTGCAAGATTAATCAACTCATATCTAGGAAGCAATGCAACCATTTCATGCTGTGAAGTACTAAATTCTTTAATTTTTCCAGCTCATGAACAGCACCATAACAATTCATTTTTATGTGCCGCATTAATTATGGGACAAAGCAACATTGCAGCCGGTGCAACCATTGGTAGCAATCATAACAGTAGAGGTGCAGACGGTGAATTAATTGCAGGAAGAGGGTTTTGGCCAGGCTTATGTGTAAGTTTAAAACACAATACAAAATTTGCATCGTTTACCATTGTTGCAAAAGGTGATTATGCATCCGAGTTAAATATTCCGATTCCGTTTTCATTGGTCAGCAACGATGTTACAAACAACCAATTAATAGTAATGCCTGCTTATTGGTTTATGCACAATATGTATGCATTGGCAAGAAATTCATGGAAATATGTAGATAGAGATAAAAGAGTTGATAAAGTTCAACATATCGAATACGATTTTTTAGCTCCTGATACAATAAACGAAATGTTTTCTAGCTTAATATTAATGGAAGAAGCTGTTGGAAAGGCTTTTTTAATTCATCAAGGAAAAAAGAAATTCACTAAGGAAGAATGTATTGTAGTTGGAACAACACTTTTAAATGAAAAAAATTCCATTGTAAACGATTTAGAAATAATTGTTTATGGTTTCGAAAACTCGAAACGTAAAACTATTTTATTAAAAGCGATTCAATCATATCATATTTATAAAGAGCTTATTTTATTTTACGGCATTCGTTCTTTGGTAGAATACATTCAACAGCAACCAATTTTCACAATCGATGCTCTTGTAAAAACGCTTCCTACTAAAATACAACGAAACGAATGGCTAAATATTGGCGGGCAATTAATACCCAAAACTGCCGTAGATAATCTAAAAACAAAGATTAAAACAGGTAAAATTATAGGTTGGGATGCTGTTCACAATTATTACCTAGAACAAGGAAATGAATATCCAATTCAAAAGCAAAAACATGCCTTTGCTAGCTTACAAGAAATTTCTAATGTTTCTTTAAAAAAATTATCGAAAAGACAACTAGAAAGTTGGATTCAACAAATGATTGCAACGAAAACTTGGATGACAAAAGGAATTTATGAATCTAGAGCAAAAGACTACAAAAATCCATTTAGAAAAATGGTGTATGAAACCAATACTGAAATGGATAAGGTTTTGGGTAAATTAGAAGATAATTCTTTTATCAACGATCAATTAGTAGTTTTAAAATTTTTTAAGAAAGAAATGAGCTTACTTTTAAAAAAAATTGAATCTTCTAACCCATTATGAATACACAAGTAGATGCTTTTATTGATGCTTTAGAAATAGAACAGCAGCAGATTGCAAATACAATTAGAAATCTTTTGTTAACTAAGGTTGATGGAATTGAAGAAAAATTTTCTTTCAAAACACCCTTTTACCATTATTTTGGAATGTTCTGCTACATTAGTAAAGTAAAAGAAGGTATTGAATTGTGTTTTTGTAGAGGAAAAGATTTGGCACTTGCTTTTCCGCAATTAAGTATGAAAAATCGAAAATTAATTGCAGGAGTTACCATTACAAATAACAAAGAAATTGCCGCTTTTGAAATTGTACAAATCATTCAAGAAGCTGCCGCCTTACAAATTGAAATGTATACTACAAAAAGAAGAAAAAAATAATTTTTCAGAAAAGCTATACAACTTAGTTAGTATTATCTTCTTTTTCCATCATTAAGTACGCTTTAATAAAACCATCTATTTCTCCGTCCATTACAGGTTGCACATTTCCTACCTCATAATCTGTTCTATGGTCTTTAATCATCTTATATGGATGAAAAACATAGCTTCTGATCTGACTTCCCCATTCTATTTTTTTCTTGTTTGAATTGGTGGCATTTAAAGCTTCTTGTCGCTTCCGCATTTCTTCTTCATATAACCTACTTTTTAGCATTTTCATGGCTAATTCTCTATTCTCTCCCTGTGTTCTTGCTTGTTGGCATTCAATGATAAATCCACTTGGAGCATGTTTTAAACGAACAGCCGTTTCTACTTTGTTTACATTTTGACCACCACTTCCACCACTTCTGTAAAATGCCCATTCTAAATCGGCAGGATTTACTTCTATTTCAATTGTATCATCAATTAAAGGATATACATACACAGATGCAAAAGATGTATGTCTTCTTGCATTGCTATCAAATGGAGAAATTCTTACCAAACGATGTACGCCACTTTCTGCTTTTAAAAAACCATAGGCAAACGCTCCATCCAGTTGTATTGTGGCCGATTTTATTCCTGCTCCATCTCCTTCTTGATAATCTAATTCTGTTACTTTAAACCCTTGTTTTTGACCGTACATGATGTACATTCTTAACAATATTTCTGCCCAATCTTGGCTTTCGGTTCCACCAGCTCCAGGATTTATTTGTAATATAGCTGGCAATTCGTCTTCAGGTTTATTTAATGTGCTTTTAAATTCAGCATCCTCAATTGCTTGTATAGCCGCATCAAAAGCTATTTTCGTTTCTTCTTCAGTAGCATCGCCAGCTTTCCAAAATTCAAATAATACTGCAAAATCTTCTACAGCTGTATCTACAGAATCGAAAAGTTGCAACCAATATTCGTTTACTTTAATTTCTTTCATGGTTGCAGTGGCACGTACATTATCGTCCCAAAAGCCTGCTGAAAGCGATAACTGACGGTCTTGTTCTACTTTAAATTTTCGATTAGCGTAGTCAAAGAAACCTCCTCAAGACAACAACTCGGTCTCTTATATTCTTTAATTGTTCTATTGTCATAATTGTGCAAATTAATGATAACTAATGTAGATTATAAGGTTTATCATTAAAAAAGTTTACTGTGTAATGTCCTGATATAAGTTGACAGATTTTAAATTAAACCTAGCTGCTTTTTGTTGAATCGATTGTATGTGTTTAAATCAACGTTTACTTAGGCAAAACATAAGCATATACATCTTCTTCAGTAATATTTTTTCCTGAGAGAATAATTAAGCGTTCTACTACATTTCTCAATTCTCTGATATTGCCTGTCCAATTGTGTTTTTGCAAAGCGTCTACAGCGTTTTTATCAATTTGTTTTACTTGTTGACCATATTCAGCAGCAATATCAATTAAAAACTTATCTACCAATAAAGGAATATCTGATTTTCTTTCATTTAAAGAAGGAACATGAATTAAAATAACACCTAAACGATGGTATAAATCTAATCGAAAATTTTTCGCTTCCACCTCTTCTAAAAGGTTTTTATTGGTTGCAGCAACTACACGTACATCTACATTAATTTCTTTATCGCCACCAACTCTTGTTATTTTTCCTTCTTGCAATGCTCTTAGCACTTTTGCCTGAGCAGATAGGCTCATATCTCCTATTTCATCTAAAAAAAGTGTACCACCATTGGCTTGTTCAAACTTGCCTATTCTTTGTTTTATAGCTGATGTAAACGAACCTTTTTCATGACCAAATAATTCACTTTCTATCAACTCACTAGGTATTGCAGCACAATTTACTTCTACAATTGGTTGTGTGTTTCTATTGCTTTTCTCATGTAGCCAACGAGCCACTAATTCTTTACCACTTCCATTTTCACCTGTTACTAAAACCCTAGCATCGGTAGGTGCCACTTTATCAATGGTATTTTTAATTTTCTGAATGGCTTCACTTTCACCTATAATTTCTTGTACTTTACTAACCTTTCTTTTTAATACTTTGGTTTCTTTTACCAAACTATTTTTATCCATTGCATTACGAATGGTAATTAATAGTCGGTTTAAATCTGGTGGTTTTGGAATAAAATCAAAAGCTCCTTTTTTTACTGCTTCAACGGCAGTTTCAATATTTCCATGTCCACTAATCATAATAATAGGCACTTCAACATTGGCTTCACTTGCTTTTTGCAAAAATTCTAATCCATCAATTTTGGGCATTTTTATATCACACAAAACCAAATCAAAATTACCGCCAACAAACTTTTTCAATCCATCCTCTCCATCAACTGCTTCTTCTATTTTGTAGCCTTCATTTGTAAGAATATCTTTTAATACACTTCTAATTGCACGTTCATCATCAATTATTAAAATATTTGCCATGATTTTTTATGTTTTAAAAACAGAATTACAAATGTAGTAGGTTGCCAATTACCATGCCATTTTGATTCCACCAAAAAAGTTGATTGTTGGTGCTGCATTAAAATAACGACGACCTATCGCATTTATATCATTACCTAAACTGTATTTTTCGTTGAGTAAATTATCTACACCTACAAAAAAATGGTATTGCTTTTTCTTATTTTTAAACAGATATCCAATTCGTATTTGCAATAAATGGTAATCATTGGCAAAGCTATCATTGGCATCGTTTAACGGAATTTTATCTGTGTATTGATGCGAAATCTCTGTGTACAAACCATTGTTCAGCTCAATTAAAACGGTATTTACGTAGTTTATAGGAGCAACTCCTGTTACTTTCTTTCCATCATAAACAACCGCTGCTTGCTGATAATTTCGAAACAAATATGGTTGATAACTGCTAGCATTCGAAATACTAATCTGTTTTAAAAAAGCAGTTGATTGTTTCAGCATATTCCATTTCGCAAACAATTCAATTCCTTTTTGTTGAATACTTCCTGCATTGATAAAAAATTCAGTTCCTGTTGTTGAATTTCTTCTAACAATAGCATCTTTTAGCAAAAAATGATAAAAATTCACATCGAATTGAACTTGATTATTGAATAAAAAACCTTTAACACCAAATTCAACATTCCAACCATTTTCTGCTCTTAATTGATTGTAAAAATTGCCATCTGATGGTCTTACTTCAGCCAAAGAGGGTGGACTAAAGCCTTTTGCCACACTTGAATACACAGCAATAGATGACGACTGAATAGGAAATAATACAGATAAACGAGGCATTAAATGAATAGGTGTTTTTTTATGGGTAAATGATTGAACACCATCAGAAACTCTTTTATATAATATGTTTTGCTGGTTTAAACTCGTTCCAAAAACGAGTTGAAACCGATTGAACTTGAATTGTAATTGTGTATATAAAAATGATTGAATTGCTTGCACCTTATCTCTCAATTGAAGGGTATCTTTTTCACCCAATTTGTTGCCATAATTTGCAATATTTGAAAAGTTGTGTAGATATTCAAATCCATTTATCCATTCAAATTGAACCGACTTTAGATTTTTCTGAACAATAGATTTTGCATGTATGCCTACGTTCCATTCATTTCTTGTTTCATAATTTGTAATGAAAGGATTATTGATGTTAGAATTATTGACAACTACAGCAATACTCGATTGATGATTTCTGGAAAATTTATATTGGTGATGTACGCCAGCAAATAAAGTGTTATTGTAAATGGCTGCTTTTTGTGTGGCTGCACTAGGTAAAGTGTTGGTAGCAAAACGAGATGCTTTCGGATTTTGCAGCCATTGAGCTTCTGTAAGTGCACCAGGTGTTTGATAATACAAATGTGTATACCAAACCAAACTTTGAATTTGATGCTTTTGATATGTATAATCATTTATCCAAGTAAAATTATTCTTTTGTGATGCAGCATGATGTCGATAACCACTCGATTGTTGATGACTTTGGGTAAAGCTGCCACTACTTTTATTAGATTGATATTTCCAAGTTAGTTGCTGTTGAATGCTGTTAAAATTACCAACACTTAATTGTGCATTAAAAGCATTTTTAGAAGTATCTTTTGTAGATGTTTCTAATAAAACTACACCACTTGTGCCAGCTCCATACATACTAGCTGCTGTACCTTTTGCAACTTCCATTTCACTAATTTGTGTAGCATCAATCAAATTAAAATAGGTATTACCACTTCCATCTGAAATGGGAATATTATTCCAATACATTTTGATATTTCGTACACCAAATGGTGAACGCAACACTGAGCCTCTAATAGATAATCGATAACTTAAAGGGCTTCTTTCTTCCATTCTTACGCCTGCAATGGCATTTAGAGCCGGTAGCAATGAGGGCATTGCTTTAATTTGTAACTGTTTGCTTGAAATTAAAGAAACCGAAACAGGAGCTTTTAACCAATTGCCATTAAAGTGAAAACTTTTTACTACTACTTCAGAAAGGCTATCTGTAAACACCGTATTTTCTATGGTTTCTTGTGCATTGATACAGAAAAACGAATTACAAAAAAGGAGTAGTAGAATAATTTTTTTAGTCATGGTTTTATTGTAAAAAAAATCCCGAAACAATATTTTGCTTCGGGATAAAATAACAGCCTTTAGGGCTAATAGTTTATTTATTTTCCAACTACTTCTTTTACCAATTTCACGGTTCTTGCAACATCAGGAATAGCTAAAGCAGCTAAGTTTGGTGCATAGTGCATTGGAGCATCGGCACTTGTAATTCTACGAATTGGTGCATCTAAATAATCGAACCCTTCTTTTTGAATACGATAAGTAATTTCAGAACTTACAGAAGCAAAAGGCCATTGTTCTTCTACAATTACCAATCTATTTGTTTTCTTTACACTTTCTAAAATACATCTCCAATCAAGTGGACGAATGGTGCGTAAGTCAATTACTTCTGCACTAATACCTTCTTTTTCTAATTCAGCAGCAGCACCTAAAGCTACTTTCATCATTTTATTGAAAGAAACGATGGTAACATCTCTACCTTGTTTTTTCACGTCTGCTTTACCTAATGGAATGTAATATTCTTCTTCAGGCACTTCAGATTTATCACCATACATTACCTCACTTTCCATAAAAATAACAGGATCTTTCTCATAACGAATGGCTTGCTTTAGTAAACCTTTTGCATCGTAACCATTTGATGGAGAAACTACTTTTAAACCTGGAATATTTGCATATAAACTTTCAAAAGCTGTAGAGTGTTGTGCACCTAATTGACCAGCACTTCCATTGGGACCACGAAATACGATTGGACAACCAATTTGTCCACCACTCATTGCCAACATTTTAGAAGCGGTATTTAAAATTTGGTCTAACGGTAAAACAGCAAAATTCCAAGTCATGAATTCTACAATTGGCTTTAACCCATTTTGTGCTGCACCCACTGCTATAGCGGCAAAGCCAAGTTCTGCAATTGGTGTATCAATAACACGTTTAGGTCCAAATTCTGCCAACATACCTTGACTTACTTTATAAGCACCGTTATATTCTGCTACTTCTTCACCCATTAAAAAAACCTTCTCATCTCTTCTCATCTCCTCATTCATGGCCTCACGTAAAGCCTCTCTAAAAGCAATGGAACGCATATTAATATCTTTTTAATTTTGAGTGGCAAAAATATAGGTTTATACACTAAAACAATCAAAATAATGAGAAGAACTGCAATTACTTTTAAGAATAATTGTTTCAAAAACACATAATTATAAAACAGAACTACAATTTGTAAATGAATAAACGGCTAACTGTTTATTTTACCAATTTGTAGCACCACCGCTTTAACTTTCCCTCAAAATCAAAAGGTGTTGTTGCCCTAGTTATATCTTTTATGTTTGTGGCTTGTATAGCAGCTGCGTCTAATACAAATTTGGTAAAGTTGGTACTAAAATAAATTTCTCCACCAGCAACAGTTGCTGCTAAAACATCGTTTAACAATTCTACATGATCTCTTTGAATGTCTAAAATATCTTTCATTCTTTTGCTGTTACTAAATGTTGGAGGGTCAATTACCACCAAATCAAAACTATTTGGCAAAAGTGTTTTTAGGTATTGTTTTACATCTGCATGAATAAAAAAATGTTTATTAGCTGCATACAAATTATTCAATTGCATATTTTCTTCTGCCCATGATAAGTATGTTTTCGATAAATCTACAGTTGTAACAGTTTGTGCATTTCCTGCAGCAGCATAAACCGAAAACGAACCTGTATATGCAAACAAGTTTAATACTCTTTTTTCTACACAACTATTTTTTACCATTTCTCTAGTAGTTCTATGGTCTAAAAATAAACCTGTGTCTAAATAGTCAGTTAGGTTTATTTTAAATTGCAAGCCATTTTCATGCACTGTAAAAAACTGTAATTGTGTATCTACTTTTTCGTATTGATCTTGCCTATTTGCTTTTCTTTTACGTTGTTTTATGTAAATGTCTTCGTTGTTTACTTGCAACAAATCAGCAATAATAGCCACACATTCTTCCAACCACTGTTCATGTTCTTCATCAGTCATTCCATGTCTACGTAAATATTCAGCCAAATAAACTTTATTCTCATACAATTCAATACAGAAAGGAAATTCAGGCAAATCATGGTCGTACACTCTATAGCAAACAACACCCATTCTTTGGGCAATTTTACGCTTGTGTTTATACACTTTTTGTAAGCGATTAAAAAACATGATTTGTTTGTCCGTCATTCTACAAAATTGGGATTTACCACAATAAAAAATAAAAGAGTGTGCACGTAAGCTATAGTAATTCTATTCAACAACATACCTGCTTTTCGTTACAAGTCCTCACAAAACTTCGTTATCACTACGCTTTGTTCCGGGCTTTTCACTTCAATCAGGCGTATAATTGAGCTATTTATTTTCTATTTAGCCTTTGATGGTAAAAATATTTCTGCCATCATGCACCTTGCACTTCCACCACCGTTTGTTTCAATAGTGGTAATATCGGAATGAACAATTTTATTGAAAGATTCTAAAGTGTTTATTTGTTCTGTTGATAAATGTTGATATGCTTGAGAACTCATTACCAATAAATGTTCACCTTGTTTATTTTTAATTTGAAGCATGTTGCCAGCAAAATGATTCATTTGGTCAAAACTAATGTCAACAATTTGTTTGCCGCTACTTTCAATAGCGGTTTTTACATACGCTTTTTCATGTTCGGCAGAAATGCTATCCATACAAATAACCACATATTTATCGGCAACACACATCATAACATTGGTATGGTAAATTGGCTTTCCATCAACATCATTGGCAATAAATGTGATGGGAGTATAATTCATTTGAGCACAAAAATCTTTCAGCACATCTTTGTTTGTTCTCGGCGATAAACAAGCATAAGCCATTTTATTTTCTCGATCAAGCACCATACTACCTGTACCTTCTAAAAATAAGTTTTGTTGTTCGTAGCTTGTAAAATCGAAAATTCTATTTGCATGAAAATTTTGAGTAATCGTATCTTTTACATGCTGCTTTCTTTCCTGTCTACGATTTATTGCAAACATTGGATACAAGCAAACTGTTCCATTTTCATGAAAAGAAATCCAATTATTTGGAAAAATAGAATCAGGTGTATGTGGTTCTTCGGTGTCTTGAACTACCAATACTTCTACCCCATTTTGTACAAGTTTTTCAACAAAAGCATCAAATTCTTGTAAGGCTTTTTCTTGTACCGTTTCGCCAATTGTAAGCGTTTGAAAGCTATTGTTTACGGCAGTTTCGGCATTAAATGCAAATTGAACTGGACGAATCATTAAAATATTTGAAGTGATGCTCATGTGTATTTTGTTTGTTAATTCATGATATAATTTACCTTTTATCAAGCAATTTTTTATTCAATATCTTCTCTCCATAAAGGCATACTCATACAATGAAATCCACCTCTTGCTCTTGACAATTCTGCTGAAGGCATTAGAATAACAGTATCTGTAATGGTGTTTACATCTATACTTCCATTTTCTAAACCATCAATTAAATCTTTTGCCTTAATTACAATAAAACCGTTGGCAACAAAGGCTTCTGTGGTTTTATCGTTTCTATCATAACCCAAAACAACACCTTCTTTTAAAGCTAAAAGGTTACAGCTATCTGTCCATTGTTCTCTAGCACTGTAAGGAAATTCGTTGTTACCGCTAAAAATAATTTTCACATCTGTGGTGCATCCTAAATCGGTTTTACTTATATCAACCAATAAATCTTCTAAACTTTCAAAACTAATTGGGTTATCAGGATTGTTTTTATGAAACTGTAGAATTTTAATTTTTTCTTCCTTTTTTACTTCTAAAATTCTTTCAATTACATTTTCATCCTCATGTTTAACTGCTTTTCTCGAAAAATTACCCAACATTACCCACACATCTTTTTTCACTTGTGTAAACACCGTATCAATATGCATGTAATCTCTTTTCTTCGGAATTTTTACAATAGTCACTTTATCTACAATTCCACGTTCAAACATGGTATTGGTAATTTTAACCGCTGCTTCAGAAGTAGTTCGTTCACTTACACCAACCAATAAATGGTTTTTACTTACAACCATAATATCTCCACCTTCAAGTGTTACTTTTTTATCATCATCTTCTTTAGGTAATAAAAAGCTATATTGACTATCACTTAATTCAATAATATTTTCTTTGTAATCTTTAAATAATGGATGATTGAAGAATATATATTTTGCCAATAAAGCCTCTCTTGTTCTTGCTTTTTTTGCTGGTTTGTTTAGTAAAACGTATTGGTTTATAGTAATGCCAATATCTCTTGTAAATATGAAATTAGGAATGGGTGCAAATAACAATTCTTTGTTTTTGCATGTACCAGAAACAAAGGTTTTGGCTAATTCGGTAGCTGAATATTTTAATAAATCTTTTTGTGTTGAATAAGTACATCCTTCAATTGCACAAACTGAAGAAACCAATTCTGTTTTAATGTGTTGGTCTTCTAAAATCTCTGCCAATAACCATTGTAATTCAATTACTTTATCGCTTTTATAAAAAGACACATGATCTGGTTTATAAAAACTACGGTTATTTTCTATTGCATCAATTTCAGAAAGCTTTCCTTTAATTTTTTCTGGATCTAAAAAGTATAATAATATTTTGGTGTAATAATCGTATTCGTTTCTACGAATGGTTTCTAGGTGAACAATATCTTCAAAAAGCCAATCTTGTGCTTTTGATGGAACTACTTTTCCCAAGCCACTATCTGGACTATGAACTAATAAACGTTTTAATGTACCTACTTCAGAGGTAACAGACACTTTTAATGACATATAAGTTGAATTAATACAATAAATAAATGTAGCCAATCAAGACTATATATAGAATAGAATTTGGCAGTAAAATACCACAGAAAATAAAAAGAAATAAATTAGCGAAGCTAATGATCTGGCATAGAATTTAAGCCCCTGTACATCCAGGCAAAATGTGCGGTTAATAAACAAATGGTAGTGCAATGATTCATATCGAATTGTCGGCAAATTACAACTTTCCTTCTAAAGGTTGAATTCCATTTAGTGTTCCTGTTGCAAATAAAGGAATAAACCGAACAAACATTTCTTCACTATACCAATTTTCTTTCCTAGTTTTTCTAATTACAATAGCATGTTCATGCATTTTATAAGCAAACTGTTTCATTTGTGTTTTGCTATTCCATACACTAAAAGTTGCTTGTTTTATAAAAGGCACTTCACCAATTCCTACAGATGTAATAAATCCCTCAGCACCTGCCATTTGGTTGGCAACAGCATCTACATTTTTCCAAAATTGTTGTAGCTTATTTAATCGAATTGTTGCCCTAGTTAATACACAAATAATTCCATCATAATCTGTTTGTTTGGCTAGTTTACCAAATGGTTCTTGTTTATCCCAAGTGCCATGACCTTCAATTGGTTGTAAAACCATTGTAAAAATTTCTGCTTTAAACAATCGATGCCAAAATTGAATAAAAGAAGGCATTAAATGATGAATGTAATTGGCATAATCAGCCTCCTTTATTTCATGTGATGAATAAGCTGGAACTAATAGAATAGACCATTGTTGCCAATCTGGCGTTTTATCGAAAGTTCCGTTTTTTCCACAACCCATTAACTTCCAAAAAGCAATTTTTTTATTGATGAATAGAAAAAAACGAAACACAGCCATGGATAAAAAACCTGCAAAAGCAAAATATTTTGGGTAACGAATTAAAGAAAGTGTACAAATCATTGGATGAATATAAATTGAAAAAATGAATCACGTAAAATCAGAAAATGGATGTCTGTATTCGATTTAAATAGTACATATAGCACAGCAAAAAGTTGTTATTGACTTCAATTTTATCAATCTATAATATCGCTTTACAAATACAGAGGTTTAACCTTACTTTTGCAGCCTTAAATGTAAAATAGTTTTTAGATGATAAGTGCAAGAAATGTAACCTTGGCCTATGGCAAAAGGGTTTTATTTGATGAAGTAAACATCAATTTTGTTAAAGGAAATTGTTATGGTATTATTGGAGCCAATGGAGCTGGAAAATCTACATTTATGAAGATTTTAGCTGGTGAAATTGAACCCAATAAAGGAACTGTAGAAATTACACCAGGTGAGCGTTTGGCCGTTTTAAATCAAAATCAATTTGCATTTGATGAAGAAACTGTTTTAAATACAGTTTTGATGGGTCATAAAAAAATGATGGAAGTAATGAAAGCAAAAGATGCCATTTATATGGATCCTGATGCTACAGAAGACGATTACATGAAGGCTAGTGAATTAGAAGCAGAATTTGGTGAAATGGGTGGTTATACGGCCGAAAGTGATGCTGCTACCCTTTTGAGCAGTGTGGGTATTGAAGAAAAATTCCATCAAAGTTTAATGAAAGATATTCCTAGTAATTTAAAATTGCGAGTGTTATTAGCTCAAGCTTTATTTGGAAATCCAGATATTTTATTACTAGATGAGCCTACCAACGGTTTAGATATTGAAACCATTGGATGGTTAGAAAACTTTTTAGCCGATTATCAAAACATAGTTTTGGTAGTTAGTCACGACCGTCACTTTTTAGATACCGTTTGTACACACGTTGCCGATGTTGACCGTGCAAAAATTAAAATCTTTACAGGTAACTACACATTTTGGTACGAAAGTAGTCAATTGGCTGCTCGTCAGTTAAATGACAAAAACAAAAAGAACGAAGAAAAAAGAGCTGCTTTATTAGACTTTATTGCTCGTTTCTCTGCCAATGCTAGTAAGAGTAAGCAAGCAACAAGCCGTAAAAAAGCCTTGGAAAAACTAACGATTGAAGAAATTGAACCAAGTAACAGAAAATATCCTGGCATTATTTTTCAACCTTTAAGAGAAGTTGGTAACCAAATTTTAAATGTTGAAAATTTAAGTAAATCTGTTGACGGAAGAAAGCTATTTGATAAAGTAACTTTTAGCGTAAATAAAGGCGATAAGATTGCATTTTTAAGTAAAGACCCTTCTGCTGTTACTAGTTTTTTTGAAATCATCAACGAAAATCAAACAGCTGATGCAGGAAAATACGAATGGGGAACAACGGTAACTAAAGCTTATTTACCTGTTGAACACAATGAATTTTTTACGAGTGGAGAACCATTGTTAGATTGGTTGCGTCAATATGTACCTGCACACATTACAGATGCTGATGAACCATTTTTACGTGGATTTTTTGGTAAAATGTTGTTTAGTGGCGATGATATTATGAAGAAAAACAACGTTTTAAGTGGTGGTGAAAAAGTAAGATGTATGGTTAGTAAAATGATGTTGCAAAACCCAAATTGTATTGTTTTAGACCAACCAACCAACCACCTTGACTTAGAAAGTATTCAAAGTTTTAACGAAGGTTGTAATAATTTTCCTGGTATTGTGTTACTTACCTCTCACGACCATACATTTATGCAAACAGTAGCCAATAGAATTATTGAATTGACTCCTAAAGGAATTATTGATAGACTAATGACTTTTGATGAATACATGGAAGATAAACGTGTAAAAGAATTGCGTGTAGAAATGTACGCTTAAACACAGAAACTAAATATTTACAATCCACATGTTGATACAAAAACATGTGGATTTTTTTGCTTCATACCATTCTCCTTTTTTACGATATACAAGAAAAATCATTAAGATTTCTTTCACAAATAACGGCATCATTTTCCATAATTATTTTCATTATCATTTTTAACTTTAAATCTTTTGCCCGCAAAAAAGAATTCTACTTGATAGCCTCTCATTCATCATTACAAAAAAAATCTATCATGAATTCTATTATCAAAACAACAGCTGTATTTGCAGCGTTTACAACCGTATCTACACTGTCAAATGCACAAAAAAGTGAATTGCCACCCTTAGAAATTGGTTTTGGATTAGGTACATTGGTGTATCAAGGTGATTTAACCAAAAGTATTACGGGGTCTTATGCAAAATTGCATCCTGCAATAAATGTATTTGCCAGTAAACCGTTAGACAATTATTTTTCTTTGAAATTAAGTGTTACAGCAGGTCGAATTAGCGAAGATGAAGCCAGATATACCAATTTAGAATGGAAGCAACTAAGAAGCTTTAGCTTTACTACATCTGTTACAGAGTTGGCAGCTACTGTAAAATGGAATGTTTATGGCGAAAATAGTTATGAAAATTATCGACGTTTTTCTCCATATGTTTTTGCAGGTGCAGGAATTAGTTTTTTAAATATTCAAAGAGATTATAGTAAAACAAACAGGGCTGTTTTTGATTCAAAAACTTCAACAGGATTTACACAGGATTCTTTAAAAAGAATGCCTAAAGCATTACCTGTAATTCCTTTAGGTGTTGGTGCTCAATATGCTTTGTCGCCTAATTTATCTCTATTTGGAGAAGCCAATTATCGTTTCGGCTTTTCAGATTATTTAGATGGATTTAGTTATGCAGCCGATCCTTCGGCAAATGATAGTTATTATGGAATAACCATTGGAATTAGCTATAAACTACATAGAAATGGCAGCACAAAATGTCCTCCAATAAGAAGATAAACAAATGTTGTTTGGGGCAAAATGGTGACAAAATGAACGTATAAAAAACTTGCGGAATTTGCCGAAATGAAAACACAGATTCCGCATTTGTTTATGCTAATAATCCTTTAAAAATACCTTCTAACCTATTGGTAGTAATGGGTTTAATAATATAGTCGCTAATTTCATTGATGGCTTTTGCCTTATCTAAATCTCTATTATCGATAGAAGAGCTAACCATATAAATGGTAATTTTTTTACCAATAAAAGGTTTAACAGCAATGTATGCTTCTATAAATTCCCAACCATCCATGATGGGCATATTAATATCTAAGAAAATAATATCTGGAAGTTCTGCTTGAAGTTTAGATGAAATTTTTGAGTTAATGAATTGTATAGCCTGCTGACCATCATCAAAAAAAAGTACACTACTTACCAAGTTGGTATATTCAATTTCTTCTTTAATAAGAAATTGATAAATGATGTCATCATCAATCACACAAACAGTATCTAGTTTACTTTTCATATAGTATTTGCAGTTAAATGAAAATGGTATGTTAAATATAATCACAATAATTGATACTTTACAACTCAAACTCATTAAAATTTATAATAAATGTGGCTCCTTTATCAGGTTCACTCTCAACAGAAATGCTTCCTCCCATCGACTTTACTTGATTTTTGGTAATAAATAAGCCTACTCCTCTTGAATCTTTATGTTGATGAAAGGTTTTATGCAATGAAAATATTTTTGAACCATATTTATTTAAATCAATTCCTAAGCCATTGTCTTTGCAACGTAAACTAATTAAACCTTTTTCATTAATAGTGCTAGAGAAAAATATCTCTGGTATTCTGTTGGGTGAAGCATATTTTAAAGCATTGGTTAATAGGTTTAGCATGATGCTTTCTAAATACACTTTTGAATAATGAATGCCTTCACAAGAGTTGAAATTATATTGAATATCTGCTTTTGATTCCATTATTTGAGCCGTTAAACTCGTAATTTGATTTTGCAAAATATCTTCAAATCGCAACCATTCTTTTTTGGTTTCAAGGTTTTGATTAATGTTTACAACCTCACTCAATTCTTGTACAGTATTGGTTAGCTGAGCTGCAACGTCAAAAATTTTGTCGATTACTATTGCCTTTTTATCTGGCTGTTCTGTTTTTTTACACAACTCAATTAAAGCAATTAAATTACCGGTTGGTGATCGTAAGTTATGCGATACGATGTAGGCAAAATCTTGTAATACATTTCTCTTATATTCCAATCTTTTCGATAGCTTACTCAAATCGTCAATATTTTTCTTTAACGCTTTTTCATTGTTTTTAATCTGAGTAACATCTTTTGTAATGGTTAAAACATTTTCTACTTCATATTGCTTGTTAAACAAAGGAATCATATTTACAGAAAAATATCCAAATCCTCTTTTTGTGGAAATCGTTCCTACTTCATAGTTTACAATTTGGCTTGTTTCAATTGCATGCTCTAATTGTTCAATAAACAAATCTGTGTGTGGATGATTGGGTAAAACCTCTCTTGGTGTTTTGTCAATAAAGTCTTCGTCGTTAAGTGTTGTAATCGATTTAATTGAATCGTTTATAAACTTATACTTCAAATCTTTGCTCATTAATGTAATTAAATCGGGATTATTATTTACCAATGTTTTAAACTGTTCTTCACTGTCTCTTAGTTTTTGGTTGGCTATTTGTAATGCAGCTGTTTGGTCATCAATAATCTTTTGTAGTTGTGCTGGTGATTTTAAGTTAAAAGCCTCTGGTAAAATTTTATATAAACCAATTAACGTAGCTGTAGAAATAAGTGCGGTAACAAATAATAAAGTGGCATTGAGTCGGTATAAAGGATACCAAAACATAATGGCATCTGTAATGTGTGTAAACCCACAAAAAATAATGAAAAGACTAAATAAAATAAATACCCTTCTGAAGGGAACATCTTTTCTTTTTCGAAGAAAAAAAGCAATCATACATGGAATACCCAAATATGCAATTCCGATGTTGATATTGCTTAAAATGTATAACCATCCATGAGTATCAGTCCATCTTCCACAAATCCATCTTGGCATAAAGCCTGTTGTATCAAATAGTTTTTGGAAAAACTCAATTATTGCATTCATAAGCTTTTATTTTCAATGAGCAAACAAAAGACGCAAGTGTAAGAGGCATGAAAATAGGACATTTTATAACAAATATTAAAAAAAGCTTAATTAAATTTTAAACGGCAATTTGAATCATTACATTTTCAGTCAGTTTGGCATTATGCTGTCAAAAACTTATACAATATTCGTTTTACGGAATTTTGGCATCAAATTCGTTGTTATAACATTAGTTGAATTATATTGCAACTGTTTTTAAAATTATTTGTTACAATCAAAAATCTTTAAACAAAAACATTTATGAAAAAAGTTTTCTTAGCTATTGCATTCGTAGCTGCAACAATTGGTATTTTTTCTTTTACCAACAAAGTTGGTGATGTGTACAGCGTAAACACAAAATCTAGCAAAATTGAGTGGGTTGGTTCAAAAACAGGAGGATCTCATCCTGGTTATTTTTTACTAAAAGCTGGTGAAGTAATGGTACAAGGTGGCAAATTAACTGGTGGTAAATTTATTATCGACCTAGCAAGCTTAAAAGTAACCGATGGTGCTGGTGAAAAATTAGAAGGGCATTTAAAAGCTCCAGATTTCTTTGATTTTGCAAAAGGAACAGAAGCTGTTTACGAAATTACAGGCGTGAAATATAGTAGTGCTACTGCTGCTTCAATTGAAGGTAAATTAACTTTAAAAGGTGTTACAGCTCCTGTAAACTTTAATGCAACAATTAGTGCTGCAGATGCAAAGAATTTTGCTGGTGAAGCATCTTTTAAATTAGACAGAACTGCTTTTGGCATTAATTATGGCATTGGCAAAGTTGCTAATGAAGTAGATATTAAAGTAAGCTTAGTAGCTTCAAAATAAGTTTTTGATACCCTGGCTGAAAAAGAACCCTATCACATTTCATTATGTGTAGGGTTTTTTTATTGTTGTTTTTGAAAGCTGTGTACAGTTATATTAAATCGAAATAATTTTTTAACATGCTGGTATTTTGTAGCTATTTTAGCAATATTTAGCATCATTTATCTCGTATGAAAAAAATTATTGGTTACTTATTAATAGCAGCAATTGTTTTCGGTGGAATAGTTGTATGGATGTATGTTGGCAGTACAACTGCTTTTGAAGGAAACAGCGAAAGTTTTGTAATTACTGCAGAAAAAAACAATGCTACAGATGTTGTAGCATTATTGAAAGAAAAAAAAATTATCTCAAACGGTTTTGCCTTTTCATTGTTAGCCAATCAATTTCACATTTGGGATAAATTAAAACCAGGAAAATTTGAGGTAAAAAAAGGAGCAAACTTGATAGATATTGCAAGAATGCTAAGAAGTAACAGACAGGTTTCTGTGAAATTAATAATTAATAAAATAAGAACCACACAAGATTTAGCCGATTTGTTGGCAAAAAATTTCGACTTCGACGCTCAATATGCTTACAATTATTTAACCAATAACGATTCGTTGCAAAAATTTGGTGTAACTGCTGAAACCTTGTTTACCATTATTATTCCCAACACCTACGAATTTTATTACAATGCTAGCCTCACCAAAATTTTGTTCAAAATAAAAGCCTATTCTAACAGTTTTTGGGAGCAAGAAAATAGAATTGAATTAGCTGCCAACATGGGTTTTACACCAAATGAAGTGTATACAATTGCATCTATAGTAGAAGAAGAAACCAACAAAACAAGTGATAAAGGCAAAATTGCTAGCGTTTACATCAACCGTTTACACAAAGGAATGCCTTTACAAGCTGATCCTACCATTCGTTTTGCAATGAACGATTTTACTATTAAAAGAGTATTAGAAGGACATTTGAAAGTAAACTCTCCTTACAATACTTATAAAAATCGAGGATTACCACCTGGTCCTGTTTGTACACCAAGCAGTAATACGCTTAACGAAGTGTTGCATGCACCAACTACCGATTATATTTTCTTTGTAGCAAAAGCCGACTTTAGTGGATACAGCAATTTTAGTAACAACTTTGCCCAACATGTGCAATATGCCAACGAATACCGAAAAGCATTAGATGTGTATTTAGCCAATAAACAAAGCAAATAATAGCATTGACCAAATTAGAACGTATTTTACTACGATTACCACCTGTTGCTTTTATCAATAAAAAAAGCAAGGAAATTTATTTACCCGGATTTCAAAAACTACCGCTATATGATGTAGTAACTTTTTTCTTTCAACAAATTAATAGAGTAGGGTTAAACGAACGTGCTGCAGCTATTTCTTTCAACTTAATTATGGCTTTGCCGGCTGCTTTAATTTTTTTATTTTCCATTATTCCCTATTTACCAGAATCTGAAAGTTTTGAAACACAGATTTTAAGTTTTTTTAAAGATGTTTCTCCCAATTCTAGCACGTATATATTCATTCGTGGCATTTTAAAAGATTTATTAAAAAAACAAGTGGGTATTTTTTCTTTTGGCTTTTTATTATTGGTGTTTTATGCATCCAATGCAATGATGGGAATTATTAGAACGTTTGACAAATCGATTCAAGAAAACAAAGTTTACTTTTTGCACCAACGATGGAGAGCTGTTCGTTTAACAGTTTTCTTAATATTATTAGTAATTGCTTCTGCTACTCTGTTAATTGGACAAGACCAATTGATTGCACTGTTGAAAAATGTGTTTCACATGAAGCGTAAAGCAAGATTATTTTGGTGGAACAATGTAAGATGGGTGGTTTTAATTGGCTTTTTATTTTATGGCATTGCGTTTATTTACAAATTTGCACCTTCAGTAAAAAAGCGTTGGCCGCTTGTAACACCAGGTTCTTTAATGGCAACGTTTTTAACCTTAATTACCACCATATTATTTAGTTATTGGATAAATCATTTTGCTACCTACGATAAAGTATATGGATCTATAGGAACAGTATTGGTAATTATGCTGCTTATTTTTATAAATGCACTTATTTTATTAATTGGCTTTGAACTAAACGTCAGTATTTTTCAATTACTAGCAGCAGCAGAAAAAAGAAAGTTGTTGGAGGAAGAAAAGCGAAATCCATAATACTGGTATTTTATAAACTAAATTTAAAATTTGCAATGAAATGTCAAGATAATTAGTCTAACTGTATAAACAATGCATATGAAAAAAATATTTCTTTTTGCCGTAGTTGTTTGTACACTACATATTGGTTGCGATAAAGTACCAGATGAAACCGATTTAGGACAAGTAAAAGATGTAATTGTAAAACAAGTAGACGGTATTTGTGGAGATGCCATTTTTGAAATTATGGATACCAACTATAAATCGTTGGGTGAACAAAATTTTGAGTACAAAGGTGTTATTTACAATGGTGTTTTTAGTACAAGTACCACTTGTGCTAATTTAACTCCAATTGCTTACAACGATACCAATCCTACTACCAAATATTATAAAGTAACCATCTCAAAATCTCCATTAACTACTTGCAGTATTGCAATTTGTATGGCCACTTTAAGCAAAATGCCAACAATACGTTTTTACATAAAATAAAAACAAATGCTGTAACCATAAATTACAGCATTTGTTTTTGTAAGCATATTGTTAACGCCAACCTCCTCCTAAAGCTTTATACAATTGAATGGCAGAAATAAACAAATTTCGTTTTGTGTTTATGGCTTCAATATTGGCATCTAAAGCATTTCTTCTTGTGGTTAAAACTTCTAGGTAAGTTGCTTGTCCGGCTTTGTATAAATTATCGGCCGTTGTAATTGCAGAAATTAATGTATTGGTTTCTTGTTCTTTTAAACTTAACTGAGCTCTAGTATTTTCTACTGCTTGCAGTTGCGTTTGTACTTCGGCAATACTTTTTTGTACCACATCTTTATACTTAAAATAGGCTTCTTTATTAGTCGCCTGGGCAATTAACCAATTTGCCTCGTTTTGTTTTTTGGTGAAAATAGGAAAGTGCATGCCTCCTATCAATCCAAATGCAATACTTTCTGGTGAAATCAATTTTGTAACACTAAAAGAAGATAAACCAATGTATGGATTGATAGAAAAAGAAGGAAAATAAGCCAAACGAGCTATGTTGATATTACCCTTACTTTTTTCAAGTTCTAAGGTTGCCATTTGAATATCTGGTCTATTATTTAATAGCATCGAAATATTACCTGCCATCAAGTTGATAGGCAACTCTTTTTTCAAAAACGATTTTGAGCGAACAATTGTTTGCTGTTGTTTACCACATAAATAGTTGATTTGATTTTCAACGGCAACAATTTGTTGTTTTACATCAAACATCAATGCCATTGTTTTTAAATATTGTGCTTCAAATTGTTGAACAGCCAATTCATTGGCTCTTCCTGCTTCTTTTTGAATTTTTACAATTTCAAATGCATCTTTTTGAAGTGTACCGTTGTTGTTTAAAATCAATAATTCTTCGTCTAAAGCAAGCAATTCATAATATAAGCTTGCTAAGGTTGCTACAATTTCGGTGGTTAACAAATGCCTTTCTGCTTGTAATATATCTACATCCAAAGCTGCTACATTGGCTCTGGTTTTTAGTTGTCCCCAAACATCAATTTCCCAATTACTTCTAAATCCTGTAAATAAATCAGGCGTTATTGCCGTAGGTACTCTTTGAGATGCACTAATGTTGTTGCTTTTATTTAAATCGTAGTTACCAACTCCATTCATGGTAAAATTTCCATATCGTTCAGCATTGGTTTGAATATTTGCTTGAAGAGATGGTTTCCTTAAATTTTTTGCCAATAACAAATGGGCATTACTCATGTTTATTTTTTCTTGAAAAGCCAACAAGCCATTATTGCTTTGTAATGCTGTGTCAATCAGTTTTTTTAAATGTTCATCTTTAAATAAATTTTTCCATTCTGTTGCACCAATACTTATAGAATCGGTGATTTTTTTTCCTGCAGAATCAAAATATGTTTCTTTTAATATTGGTATTTCTAATGCTGTGTATTTTGGAGCTTTACATGCAACAAAGAATACACAAACACTAAGTATGGTTATATATCTATTCATTATTATAATTATTTGAAAATTGAATTAAAAATGGGCCTTTAATACTCGTCTTAATTAGATGGATTATTTTTTTTCTTAGCAAATAGATAATATAAACACGGGATAATCAATACACCTAAAACGGTACCTAACAACATCCCTCCTGCTGCTGCTGTGCCAATGCTTCTATTACCCATTGCACCAGCACCTTTTGCAATAACCAATGGAATTAAGCCAGCAATAAACGCAAAACTTGTCATTAAAATCGGACGTAAACGAGCCACTGCACCGTTAATGGTTGCTTGTAAAGTATCAATTCCTTGTCTTCGTTGTTGTTCGGCAAATTCAATAATTAAAATGGCATTTTTACCGAGTAATCCTATCAGCATTACCAATGCTACTTGTGCATAAATGTTGTTTTCTAACCCTGCTAATTTTAAAGAAATGAAACTTCCTAAAATACCAACTGGTAATGACAGTAAAACAGGTAGTGGTAGTAGAAAACTTTCGTATTGTGCTGCCAAAACCAAGTACACGAACAAAATACAAATGATAAATATGTACATGGCTTGATTACCTGATAATATTTGTTCTCTAGTCATTCCACTCCATTCATAATCAAAGCCTTTGGGTAGTTTTTCTTTGGCAATTTTTTCAATTTCTGCAATCGCCTCACCACTACTAAATCCTTTTGCAGCATCACCATTAATTGTAGCAGATGTGTACATATTGTATCGAGTAAGTTGCTCTGGACCAAATACTCTTTCTAAACGAATAAATGCACTGTAAGGAACCATTTCTCCTTGGTCGCTTTTTACGTATAGTTTTAGAATATCATCGGGTGATTTTCTGAATTCTGGTGATGTTTGTACCATTACTTTATACATCTGCCCAAAACGGATAAAATTGGTGGCATAATAGCTACCCAATAGTGTTTGTAAAGTTTCCATAGCAACATCTACTGTAACCCCTTTTGCTGCAGCTGCATCTGCATTTACATGAATTAAATACTGTGGAAATGTAGGATCGAAACTGGTAAAAGCACTACCAATTACTTTACTGCTTTTTAAACCAGCAATAAAGTTGTTTGTGGCTTCAGCAGTTTTGTCTAAATCTGTGCTTCTATTTTTATCTAATAATCTCAATTCAAAACCACCGGCATTTCCAAAACCTGGAACAGTTGGTGGAGGGAAACATTCGATTTGAGCATCTACAATATGTTTGGTATCTTTTTGCAATGCAGCAATAATATCAGCAACATTTCTATCTCTTTCTTTCCATGATTTTAAACTAATCATACCCATTCCATAGCTAGCACCTGCTACCTCATTTACCAAGCTATATCCACTTAAGGTACTTACGTTTTCTACCTCTTTGTATTGTTGTGCAATTTTTTGAATAGCACCCATTACAGCTTGTGTTCTTTCAACGGTGCTACCTGCTGGTGTAACAACGTTTACATAAATCATTCCTTGGTCTTCTGTTGGCATAAATCCACTTGGTAAAATTTTATTTACACCAACAATAGCAACAAACGTAATGACCATTACAGCCATTGTTGCCAACCTTCTAGGAACCCATTTTACTAAAATTTGCTTGTATTTGTTTTCGGTATTGTTATAGCCATTATTAAACTTACTATAAAACTTTGTGAGCCAATTGGTTTTAGTATTGTGTTGATGTTTTAATAATAATGCACACAAAGCTGGTGTAAGTGTTAAAGCATTTATCCCTGATATTACAATTGAAATTGCCAATGTAAGTGAAAACTGTCTGTAAAACACACCAACTGGTCCACTTAAAAAAGCAACTGGAATAAACACTGCACTCATTACCAAAGTGATTGAAAATATGGCTGCTGTAATTTCTTTCATAGCTGCAATGGTTGCTTCTAATGCTGGCAAATGTTCTTGCTGCATTTTTACATGCACCGCTTCTACAACAACTATTGCATTATCTACCACAATACCAATAGCCAAAACCAATGCAAACAATGTTAATAGATTAATTGAAAACCCTAGCATAAGCATGAATGATAAAGTACCAACTAATGCTACAGGAACCGCTAATGCTGGAATAAGCGTAGATCTAAAATCTTGTAAGAAAATAAACACTACAATAAATACCAGTATAAATGCTTCGACGAGTGTTTTAATAACCTCTTTCATAGAAGCATCTAAAAATCTACTTACATCATAAGCAAAGTTGTAATCCATTTTAGGCGGAAACTGCGTTTCTTTCAGCTCTACCATTCTAGCTTTAATATTGGCAATTACTTCTTTGGCATTACTACCTGGTCGTTGCTTAATCATGATACTAGCACTCGGTTTTCCATCGGTTTTGCTAATCATTCCATAGCTCATAGTTCCGAATTCAACCTTTGCTACATCTTTCAATTTCAAAATACTTCCATCATTATTTGCCCGAATAACAACATCTTCATACTGTTTGGGTTCATAATATTTACCAGTATATTTTAAAACATATTGATTGGTTTGTTGCACATTTCCACCACTACTTTCACCCGTTTTACCCGGTGCAGCTTCTACGTTTTGGCTACGCAATGCTTTTATAATTTCATCTGTACCAATTTTATAGGCAAGCATTCTATCTGGTTGCAACCAAACCCTCATACTATATTCACGTTGCCCCATAATTTCAGCAAAACCAACCCCTTCAATTCTTTTTAGCTCTTGCAATACATTAATGTCGGCAAAATTGTAAATAAACTCTTCATCAGCAGCAGCATCGTTGCTAATTACATTCAAGTACAGCAACATGCTATTTACTTCTTTTTCAGTGGTTACGCCTGCTTTAATTACCTCTTCTGGCAATTCGTCTAAAACGGTTGTAACTCGGTTTTGTACGTTTACAGCAGCAATATCAGGGTCGGTACCAACTTTAAAAAAAACTTGAATTAATGTAGTACCGTTATTGCTACTTACAGAACTCATATACGTCATTCCTGGCACACCATTAATGGCTCGTTCTAAAGGCGTAGTTACCGCTTTTGTACTTACTTCTGCATTTGCACCGGTATATTTTGCTGTAACAATAACACTTGGAGGAACAATATCAGGAAACTGTGTAACAGGCAATTGAAACATTGCCAATACACCTAAAAGTGTTAAAAGTATAGAAATAACTAATGATAAAATGGGTCTTCGAATAAAAGTTTCAACCATGATAATAGTTTAATAATTAAGATTGATAGCAGATAATTTGTTTACATTTTTTGTTTGTATGGTTCTATTATATCGCCATCTTTTATGCTTTGCAAACCTTCAAAAAGAATAATATCGCCACTTTTTAAGCCAGATTTTACAGTGTAATAATTACTAACTCTAGTATTGGGTATAAAATTTCTCATACTTACTTTATTGTTTGCATCTACTACAAAAACATAGTTTTTATCTTGAATTTCTAAAACAGATTTTTGCGGAATTAATAAAGCGTTAGATACATCTCTGTACAAACGAACTGTACCAGAACTACCATGTTTTAGCATGAGGTTACTATTGTTAAACACGGCTCTAAACGCTAGAGAACCAGTTTGAGGATTTACTTCCGCATCAATAGTTTGAATAAGTCCTTTTTGATTATACGTTGTGCCATCAGCTAATAGTAAATCTACTTCGTTGTCATGCACCACTCTTTTAGCATCTAATCGTTTTTTATAGTCTAAATATTCAGCTTCACTTACATTGAAGTAGGCGTAGACTTTTTGAGCATCACTTAAAGTTGTAAGCAATGTTCCTTCAGAAATTAATGATCCTTTTTTCATGGGTAATCTGTCAATTACACCATCGTAAGGCGATTTTATAGTTGTGTACGATAATTTAATTTGTGCATTATTCAACATAGATTGAGCCTCTTTTACTTTGGCTTCTGCGGCTTTTAACTTTGCTTTTGCCAATTCTAATTCTGAGTTGCTCACCACTTTCTTATCTACCAATAATTGTACTCGGCTTAATTCTAATTCTTCTTTCTTTGCTTCGGCTTTTGTTATTAATACATTGGCTTCAGCCTTTGCAACTTCTGCTTTAAATTCAGCGGCATTTAGTTGAAAAAGTATTTGTCCTTTTTTTACAGGTTTACCTTCATCAACAAAAATTTCATCTAAATAACCATTAATTCTAGCCCTAATTTCAATGTTCTGAATAGCCTGAATGGTTGCTACATAATCTTTATGCAATACTGTATCAATTGCTTGTAATTGTACTACAGGAAATTTTTTATTAATGTTAACTACTTCTTCATTACCTGATTTACAACCAACAATCAACAATAATGCAATGCAAAAACCAAATGAAAATTGTTTCATTATTACGTATAATTTAATTAAAAAAATAAAAAGTGATTAAAAAAGTAATGCGATTACATGAGGATATGTAACGATAAAAAAGCAAGCAAGCTATTAGAAAAATTACTGGCAATTGGTATAAAAACAACGCTTGAAATGCCTACTAATAATGGTGTATAGGCAAAACATTGAACATTTTGACGATAAAAAGTAAATGAGGAAGAACACCATCTTTTTGTAGGAAGTACTTTCTTAAATTTAACTTTTGGATGGCGTAAAGGAGTAGAAGGTGCATTTTGCTGATCGATTTCTTTTGAAATGCTTTCTTCTTTTACAATAGAAATATTTGATGAAAATGCTTGTACAGTCTGTGTATTAAAAATTGTAAAACATGCCACAAATAGCAGAAGTACACCTAAAAAATATGATGTCAACTTTCTAAATAAATACATGTACAAATTTTAATTTGCAATGCTTTTACCAAAAAATATGCCTACTTCTATGATGTTTAAATAGTTTAACAATAAAATTTAAGAATACAACTATTGGTTTTATTTCTGGATTCGAGTAGTTGGATGGATTATATATTGAATTGCGTTGAAGAAGGGGTAATAAAAAAGGTTGTTACTTTCTGAAGCAACAACCTTTTATAAACTATAAAACTGAAACAAAATCGCTGTAAATACTTATTGTTTGAATAATTTTAAACTAACATTTTGATCTGAGTTATTAAATTGTAATACACATATTTTTGAAAGAATATGATCAACAGGAATTGAAATAACGTTTTCACCTTCTTTAAAATTTCGACTTGATTGATATATCGTTCTTCCATCGATATCAGTTAAGCGAATGGAACCATAAGCAGATTTTGGCATTACTACAGATGCTTTTATTTCACTTTTTGAATTAGATAAAATACGCAGTTTAGCAGCACCATTTGTTTTAATTTCTACCGCTACCGTATTAAAAGTAGTTGACTTACCATCGTTATCAACTTGCTTTAGTTGATAATAGTTTGTTCCAACACTTGGTTTAGCATCTGTAAATGAATAATTACTTGTTGATTGTGAATTGTTGTTACCTTTTACAGTTGCAATTTGGCTAAAATTTACACCATTGGTAGACTTTAAAATCTGAAAATATTTGTTGTTCGTTTCTTTAGCAGTTACCCAATCTAACTGTACTGCATTGTTATTTACAGCTTTACCAGTAAATGATAATAAATTAACAGGCAAAGCGGTAACACCTGTAGAGATTTCAATATCATCAAAAGCTAGAGCTCCACCAATTGCACCATTGAATAATATTTTAAACTGATTCATTGTAGTTGATGGTGTGGTAGCAGGAATTCCGGTAAACACTCTAGTGCTAATAATAGTATTCGTATTCGGAATTGTATCAGTTATCCATAAATCATAAGTATCGTCTGCTAAAGTTTGAAGCGTATTATTGGGGTCAATATAATCTTTAGATGAACCACTATTGTTTAAAAACCATGTAACTTCTTGTTGATATTGTAAAGTATCGCTATTCAAAAAATTAGCCGATCTCAAGTAAAACCTGCCACTTGTTGCAAAACCAATTCCTAAACTTGCGTATCTCACTTCATTTGCAGTAGTGACACTACTATTTATGGATGAACCAAAATAAATTGTAGCCTGCGTTTGTGGCACAACAGTTGGAACGCTATTAAATGGAACATTTAATTTAAATCGAACTTTTAAAAAATCTGGCGGTGTTTCACTCAAGTTAGTTGTTTTTGAAAGGTGTGCACTTCCTCCATATCTTTGTAAATTTAATCTATTCCCAGATAAATAAATAGTATTGCTACTACTAGGACTTGAAACTTTTATAGAATCGAATTGGTTTGCACCAGTTCCGATATAAGTATTTAAAGATGTTGAAGCATTAAAATCTTGTGATAATAGCATTTGTGCTTTCAAATTGTATACAGCAACCATGAGCACCGTTAAAATAAATAAGTGTTTAATTTTTTTCATACAAACAATGTTTTCTTTTAATAGAGTTGTTAATGGTATATCAAAGTTAGCTTTCATACAAGCAGACGGGGTAAAATGAAATTCATTAAAAGGGGATATTTGTTTCAAAAGTGCATTTACAGAATCAATAAAATCCGATAATCAAATAATATTTTCATTAAAAACATTTTAACATAAAATGTGTTGTAAAAAATATATTTTCACTATAAATGATTTTTATGAAACGTATACTATTATTTTCTTTACTAGGCTTGATTACTGGTAAAATAATTGCTCAAAAAAACATCCAATCTTTACCTGTCGGTACAAAAGCTCCGATGGTAGATGTTAAAATGAAAGATGTAAGTGATAAAATGGTATCTATTAAAGATGCGATGATGGATAACGGCGTTTTAGTAATGTTTAGTTGCAACACTTGCCCTTATGTAATTAAAAACCAAGATCGAACAAAAAGTATTGCTAATTATGCACTTCAAAATAAGTTAGGTGTCATTATTTTAAACTCAAATGAAGCTCAAAGAAATGCAGACGATTCATTTGATGCCATGAAAAAATATGCAAAATCGCAAGGCTATAACTATCATTACGTTGTTGATGCAAATGCTAGTGTTGCTGATGCTTTTGGAGCTACTCGTACACCTGAAATTTTTCTTCTTAATAAAGAAGGCACTATTATTTATAAGGGTGCAATTGATGATAGCCCTGCTGATGCAACTCAAGTAAAAACCATTTTTTTAAAAGAAGCTATCAAAGAAGTTGTTGCAGGAAAACCAATTACTGTAAAAGAAAGTAAAAGCATTGGTTGTACTATTAAGCGTAAAGCCTAATTGATAATTGTAAAAACAATAAAAAAATCCATCATTAAAAAGATGGATTTTTTTATTGGACAACTCTTTTGGGCTAAAAAAAACTACAAATCTCATAAGCCGGATTCTGTTTTTACATTATCATTTATCTACGATAAACATTACTGTTTACCTGTTGCTGCCTACCCTGAAATGTAGTGCAAAAGCACTTTGAACGAGCAGCCCTCAAACACTTCTATACGTGGCATTACAGCACCTAAGGTTTACCCATAACTTACATTACTATAAGCTATTGTAGGCTTTTACCCTACATTTTCACCCTTACCTTTTTGCAAAGGCGGTTATTTTCTGTGGCACTATCTCTTTCTTATTTTGTAAGAAGCCGGCTATTCACCGGTAAGTTGCTCTATGCTGTCCAGACTTTCCTTTTCAATTACTTGAACGATAATGCGGATTTGTAGCTGTGTAAAGCTAATACATTTACTAGTTAAAAAATATTTCTGTTGCTCCGTATCCAAAACGACCGTCGTATTGATTGATAAATGTTTTAACCTCTTTTTTGGTTTTTAAAATTTCGTGTATTTCATCTTTCAATTTTCCTTTTCCAACTCCATGAATGATGATTAAAGAAGGTAAACGATGTGCAACCGCCAAGTCGTACCATTTATCAAACTCTTTTAACTGAATGGTTAGTATTTCAAAATTGTTTAAGTGATACCAATTATTACTTAACTTTTCTATATGTAAATCTACCACACTTCTTGCAGGTTCTAAATGCTGCCGAATTTGATTTGCCTGATAAATTTTATAACCTTTCGCTGCCAAACTACTCAATTCAAATTTTTCTTCTTGTTGGTACTGTTTTTCAGGATAATCTTGAAACAATTGATACGAAATGGTTGGCTCATTTTTTTCTTTCATTTGCTCAATCCGTTGAAACAATTGTTTGGGTTTAATTTTTAACACTGATTCAAAATGATCGGCTAAATTTTTTTGTGGAGTGAATAATGAAAATTCAAAGACAAATGATGGACTATCATTTACTTTTTCGAATTCTAAATCATGTATATAAAAGTCGTGAAAACCAATGATATCATTACTTAATTCAAAATTTGTACTTCCATTTAATTGTTGTTGATAGTTGAATTTAAAATGAGTGGGTGTTTTATTAACTAAATAAATTTTTAAAGAACTTACAACTTCATCATTAAAATCGTCTAACTCAAATTTTGGTATTAAAGAAAGCCAAACACCATCTGCTACTTTTATAGCATTTGGTTTAGGTTTTTCTTTAGGAATACTATCAATAAATACCTTTTCTTTCTTTACAGGTTCGGGTGTTTTCTTTTTGCTAAAACGATAGAAATATGGAAAGTCAATCTGATCCATGTAAGCTGGAAATTTCACACCTCTTACTTCAATCATTACCATTTTATCGTTCATTATTTCAATTACTCTTCCTTCTTCATGGGTAAGTAAAACGATGATCTCATCTCCTACTTGATACTTCATACAATTGCTACATTTACTATTTGGTTTGCAAATGTACAATATATGACTAGTGAAAGAAGATAACTTCTAAACACGTTTTCTTTAAGAGCTGCTAATGTTTTTTTAATTGTTCAAATGTTTAAATCATTTATAGATGAGGAGTTTAAATACTACAAATGCGTTATTGTTAATTGCTATATACTTTATCACTTTTGATGGATAATCCGTTTATTAAGATTAACTGTTATGAAAACAATAAAGAGCTTATTCATCATTATTTTTGTTTGTTTTACAAACAATATAATTGCCCAACCAACTATTCAATCGTTTAGTCCATCGTCGGCTAAACCTGGTGATACAGTCGTAATTGCTGGCACAAATTATAGTACAACGATATCAAATAATATTGTTTTTTTTGGCTCAGTTAAAGCAGTTGTAACATCTGCAACAGCAATCAATCTTTCAGTAATTGTTCCTGTTGGAGCTACATATGCACCTATAACGGTTTTAAATACAAGTACAAGCTTGATAACTTCTAGCGTACAAATGTTTAATCCAATTTTTAGTCCTGTTAAAACAAGTATTACAAGTGCAGATTTTGCAACAAAGCAAGATTTTGCAACAGGTACAGGAACAAATTCAATAGCTCTTGGAGATTTAGATGGTGATAACAAAATAGATATGGTATCGAGTAATCAAACAAATAATAACATATCTGTTCTAAGAAATATTTCGTCGACAGCTTCTATTAATTTTAATACTAAACAAGATTTTACAACAGGCTCCACTCCTTTCGGTGTCGTAATTTTTGACTTAGATGGTGATGGGAAATTAGAAATAGTAGTTGCTAACTTAGGTTCAGGTAGTATTTCTGTATTTAGAAATACTTCTACTATTGGTAGTATCAGTTTTGCAACAAAAGTAGATTTTACTGTTGGAAATAGCCCTCGTTCAATTACAGTTGGTGATGTAGATTTAGATGGAAAAATGGATATAGCAGTTACCAATCAAAATGTAAATACGGTTTCTTTATTAAGAAATACTTCTTCTATTGGTAATATAAATTTTGCAACTAAAATAGAATTTTCAACTGGTACTAGACCAACATGTGCTATTTTTAATGATATAGATGGAGATTTAAAGACCGATTTGATAGTTGCCAATCAGAATTCTAACAACGTGTCTATCTTTAGAAATACATCTACTATCGGTAATATCAGTTTTTCAACAAAAATAGATATAGCTGCTAATACAGGGGCTATAGCTGTGAGTGGAGGAGATATTGATGGAGATAATAAGATAGATTTAGTTGTTGCAAATCTTAGTTCAAATAATATTGCTATTCTTAAAAATACTTCAACTATTGGAGCTATTAGTTTTGACCCGAAGTTGAATTTTTCTACAGGATTGAACCCAATTTCCATTTCGATTGGAGATATCGATGGCAATAGAAAACCAGATATATCGGTGGCCAATTATGGCACTAATGCTAATTCTGTCTCTTTTTTTGTTAACAATACTAATTCTAGTACTATTTCTTTAGGTTCAAAAGTAGATTTTCCAACAGGCTCAACACCAACATCAGTAGCGGTAGCTGATATAAATGGGGATAATAGATTAGATATATTAACAGCCAACAATGCTTCCGGTGTTAATAACATTTCTGTTTTGCGTAATATTTTTGTGCCTAGCAGTAATGCTAATTTAAGTTCTTTAGCTATTAGTGCAGGCACTTTAACGCCAACTTTTAATGCAAATACAACCGAATATACCATTAATGTACCAAGTAGCACAAATACTTTTACAGTTACCCCTACTGTTGCAGATGCTAATGCAACCATTAGAGTTAATTTTAATAATGGAAGTTATACTACACTTGCAAGTGGAAGTACATCGGTGCCTAATACTTTAAGAGTGGGTCAAAATACTATTGAAGTAAGGGTTACAGCAGAAGATGGAACTACTGTAAAATCATACGCACTATTTATTAATAAGCCGGCAAGCACCGATGCTAATTTAAGTGCATTAACCATGAGTGTAGGTACATTGTCGCCTGTATTTGATGCAAATACAACAACATATACTGCCTCTGTTTTAAGTTCTAGTGGTGTAGTATCGGTTACACCTACAAGTAATGAACCCAATGCAACCATAAGAGTAAATGTAAATGGAGGAACATATTTTACCACTAGTAATGGCAGTGCTTCAACCGGGTTGGTATTGAATAATGGCAATAATACCATTAATGTATTGGTAACTGCTCAAGATGGTACAACTACAAAAACATATTCTATAACCGTAAATAAACCAACGGAGATAGCAGATTTGATAGGGTTGAGCATTACAAATGGTACACTATCGCCTACATTTTCAGGCGGAATTACAAACTATACTATTAGTTTACCCAATACAACAAGTGGAATTATTATTAGACCTACAGCCCTTATTTTCAGTTCTACTATTCGCTACAATTTAAACGGAGGAACATTTATCAATATTAATAGCGGTGCAAACTCTAGTGTAATACCTATAAACACAGGTGCAAATACCATTAATATTCAGGTTACAGCAGCCGATGGAGTAACTGTTAAAACTTACACTATTACTGTTACAAGAGCTTTAAGTAGTAATGCTAATTTGAGTAATATAGTTTTAAGTACAGGTAGTTTAAGTTCGGCATTTAACGGAACAACCATCACGTCTTATACAGCTTTATTGTTAAACAGTACTACTAGCATAACTTTTACGCCAACACGTGCCGATGCTGGTGCTACTATACAATATAAAATTAATGGCGGTTCATTTATCGCAATAAATAGTGGAACACCGTCTGCTGCAATACCTATCAGTTTAACAGAAGCAAATGTTATAGAAATAATGGTAACAGCCCAAGATGGGATCACTACAAAAACGTACACAGTAAATGCAATAAGACAGAGCAACGATGCCAACCTAAGTAATTTAACCATCAGTGCAGGAAGTTTAACACCCGTATTCGCTTCAAATGTTACAGAATATGCTGTAAATAGTGTTGTAAGTAATAGTGTTTCTACTGTTACTATAACACCAACAGCTAGTAATACAAACGCTACTATTAGTGTACTTAGTTGGAGTGGAATATTAGGAGCTGGTGAACCAATTGGAACGTCTAGCTTTACTACATCAAATGGAGTAATATCTCTACCACTTTTATTAGTAGGCAATAGCACTGTAATAGAAGTAAAAGTAACAGCACAAGATGGTAGCGTAAGTAAATTGTACAATATAAGAGTAGTAAGGGCTCCAAGCAATAATGCTAATTTAACGGCACTATGGTTAACTACTGGTACACTATCGCCTGTATTTTCAACCAATACAACTACTTATACAGCCAATGTAACCAATACAACTTCAACCATAAGAGTAAACTTTACTAGAGAAATATTTAATTCAGTAGTAAACGTAAGGCAAAGTGGTGGTAGCTATGTTTCTTATGCTGTAACAGGTGGTGGCTCTCAACAAACAGGGCAATTTAATTTAAGCATTGGCACCAATCTTATAGAACTGTTAGTTGTGGCACAAGATGGTATTACCACTAAATTATACACCATCACGATAATAAGAGCTGGCACTCCCAATATAGAATTAAGTAATTTGGTATTAAGTAATATTACATTATCACCAGCATTTTCTGCAAACAATATTTACTATACAGCCACTGTACCTGCAACTACATCGTTTATGACATTTACTGCAACTAGCGCTAATGCTAATACAACCATTAAATACGGGTTTAATAGTTCAATAGATCAAGATATTACGAGTGGTAATCAATCGCCAAGCTTACAATTAAACATTAGTCAAGGTTTAAATTTATTACAAATAACTGTAAGTAACGGGGGTAATGCACCGTTTAAAACTTACACTGTTAGAATTATAAGAACAGGTTATAGTCCATCTATTTCGTCTATTTCTCCTTTGTCTGCAAAACCAGGTGATCTAGTTACCATTAACGGTACCAATTTTAGAGATGCAAATATGAATGATGTTATTGTATACTTTGGTGCTACTAAGGCTACGCTTACGGCTGTAACATCCACCCAAATTACTGCCATTGTACCAAGTGGAGCCACCTATGCACCGATTACGGTTTTAAATACAAGCCCTGCTTTATCAGCTACTAGTTCACAAAAATTCAATCCTATTTACGCTCCTGCAAAAGCGTCTATCAGTAGTAGTGATTTTGCTCCAAGAGTAAATTTAGATTTGAATAGAAGAAGACCAACAAGTGTTGCAGTTGGAGATATTGATGGCGATGGAAAACCAGATATGGCTGTAACAGCTTACTATGAAGTGTTACCATTTTTAACCTTGTATCGAAACACATCATCCAATGGTAGTATATCTTTCGACCCTAAGATAGAAATTGGTACAGCAGAAACACCCACTTTCGTAACTATGGGTGATATTGATGGGGATGGAAAATTAGATTTAGCTGTTTTATGTTTGAATAAAATATCTATACTACTAAATACATCAACGAGTGGAAATATAAGTTTTGCACCCAAACAAGATATAACAATTGGAAGCAATGCAACTTCGTTAGCCATAGGTGATATTGATGGCGACGGAAGGCCAGAAATAGTAATAGGGCATAATTGGAATTTTATGTTTTCTGTTATTAGAAATACTACTCCTAATAATATTGTTGGTTCAATTAGTTTTTCAGGCCCTATTCCATTTGCTACAAATTTCAATTACAAGTCGGTTACATTAGCCGATATTGATGGCGATAAAAAATTAGATGTGGTCACCTCAGACTTTTCCGTTCGATTAAATACCTCAACCATTGGTCAAATAACTTTTGCACCAATGACAAGAATAGTAGATGCTGTGGCAGATAAGGTTATTACAAGCGATATTGATGGTGATGGAAAATTAGATGTAATCGGAAATGGAGCAGTTGTATATAGAAACACTTCTAGAGAAGGTGCAGTTAACTTTGAGCGTACTTTACGATACCCAACAACATATGGAAGCGGAAGCTCTGTAGATGTAAGCGATATGGATGGAGATGGAAAACCCGATTTAATTCTTACCAGCTTTACAGGTAGCACTAATATAACAAATACGGTTGAAATACTTAAAAATATATCTACCAATGGCATTGTTCATTTTGCAGCACCAGTAAGTATTAGTACTGGAAGAAAACCCGTAGCATTAGCTTTAAACGATTTGGACGGTGATGGAAAACCAGATATTATTACTGTTAATGAAGACGATAATAATGTATCGGTGTTTAGAAATGCAGAAGCATTACTACCTATTATTCTTTCAAAATTCACTGCAATCAAACAAAACAATACTGCTTTATTACAATGGTCAAGTGCATCAGAAATAAATGCTAAACAATACGAAATAGAATATAGCATAAATGGATTACAGTATAATAAAATTGGTACAATTGCTTCAAAAGGTATAGCAAGTAATTATCAATTTAGCCATTCATTACAAAATTTAGCACAAGCAAGCATCCTATACTATCGCTTAAAAATGATTGATAATGATGGATCATTTAGTTACAGCAAAGTTCAATCTATTTCCTTACAGCAAATGTTCACATCTATACTTTTGTATCCTAATCCAGTAAGAAATTATTTGCATATTACTGCTGAAAATGTAAGAGAAATAAAGATTATTGATGCTGTTGGGAAAATTGTTCTAAAAAAGTTGAGTATACAGAATAACACAACGAGTAACGTTTTAGAAATGAGTCATCTAAAAAGTGGAATCTATTTTGTTGAAATAGTTAATCAAAACGGACAAAAAATAATGAAGCAAATAATTAAAGAATAAAACAAAAAAATTATAGAGGAAAGCTTAATGCTTTCCTCTATAATTTTTGTTTAATAACCCAAAGTTTCTATCTCCATCCTCCACCTAAAGCCTTGTACACATTTACTTGGGCATTTAGTTGATTTTGTTTTATTTCCATCAAATCCATTTTGGCTTCTAAGGCCTCTCTTTGCGTAAGCAATACTTCTGTGTAATCTGCTCTTGCTGATTTAAACAAACTGTTTGATATATCAACAGAACTATTTAATACTTGTACTTGTTTGGTTTTAGTGGCAAAACTTTCACTATAGTTTTTATTGCCTGCCAATTGATTCACAACTTCTAAGTATGCATTTAGCACTACTTGCTCATACTTATATACCGTTTGAATTTGCTTCTCATTTGCATTGTAATAAGCCGCTTTTATTGCTTTTTTATTGATTAATGGTCCCACAACATCGCCTACAACATTATAGGCAATAGAATGTGTATTTATCAAATACAAAGGGTTAAAAGCATTTAAACCAATACCTGCACTTAGTGTAAGGTTAGGATAAAAATTGGCTTTAGCAATGGCAATATCTAGTTTTGCTCCTTGTAGTTCATTTTCTACTTGTTTAATATCTGGTCTATTACTCAACAATTGAGATGGTATTCCTATAGCAATATTCATCAACTGAATATTATTGATATCATCGCTACTACGTTTTATTGGTTGTGGATAACGAGCCGCCAAAAAGTTGATTTTATTTTCTGTTTCTGTAATTTTCTGTTGAATTTCAAATCTCAAGTTTTCAGTATTCAATAACTGAGCAATAAATCTGTTAACAGCCAACTGGTTTACTTTAGCAGCCTCTTTTTGGGTTTTCACCATTTCCAATGCATCTTTTTGTATGGAAATGTTTTGCTCTACAATTTGCAATTCATTATCTAATACAATTAGCTCGTAATAAGCATTTGCAATTTCTGCAACTAAATTGGTTACCATAAAATTCTTTCCTTCAATGCTTGCTAAATATCTTTTTACAGCTGCATCTTTTCCATTGCGTAATTTTTTCCAAATATCAACTTCCCATGAAAAATTGGCTGTAGCTGCTTGATCGCCAATGAATTTAGGTAATTTATCCGGCCTTGTTTTAGCATCTTCTTCCGATATTCCATTCCAAGTATATTTTCCAGACTTTTCTACTCCTAAACCAGCACCTAAAAAACCGAAAGGTTGATACTCCCCTTTTCTAGCCATGATTTCATTTTTACTGATCTCAATTTCATGAAGCATAATATTGAGTTCTTGATTGTTTTTGAGTGCTTCATCGATCAGTACAACCAAGTTGGTATCGGTAAAATAATTTTTCCAATAAATTGCTTGAGCCAAACTAGTATCTTGACTTTTGCCAAAATATTTGGGTACTTCATTATTCACTGTTTTAGTAGCTAGCTGCTCTATTTTGCAGCTAGCTAAGCAGATAATGAAACCAATAAATGGCATTATCTTATATGGTTTATTTTTCATTTTTAAACAATTTAGCGATCAATTTTTTTAATTTGTTTTCATCAATTTTATCTCTGTATTCTTCTACCATTTCTTCACTCAATGGCATTACGGCTTCGTCTTTAACCAGTTTTTTTCCATCAATCATTTTACCAAAAATGTAATACAATCCCGGTACCAATAAAACACCGAATATGGTTCCTAAAAGCATTCCACCCATAGCTGACGAACCGATGGTTTTATTACCCACAGCACCAGCACCATGAGCCCTCACCAAAGGAATTAAACCAGCAATAAATGCAAATGAGGTCATTAAAATGGGTCTAAAACGTTCCTTTGCCCCTTCAATAGCAGCCTGTAAAACAGATAACCTTTCATTGCGTTTTTGAACAGCAAACTCTACAATTAATACTGCATTTTTACCCAACAAACCAGTAAGCATGATTAAGCCAATTTGTGCAAAAACATCGTTGCTTAATCCCATTGATTTTAATAGCAGAAATGAACCAAAAATACCAGGGGGCAAAGAAAGAATTACCGCTAGTGGCAATACAAAACTCTCGTATTGTGCTGCTAAAACTAAATACACAAAAAACACAACGATTAAGAAAATGATGATGGCTTCATTACCTCTTTTTGCTTCATCATAAGAAAGTCCTTCCCATGCAATATCATAGCCTTTTGGTAATGTTTTTTCTGCTACTTCTTTAATTGCATTTATTGCATCGCCAGAAGTATAACCTTTTGCCGGCACACCATTGATTAATGCAGAAGTGTACAAATTATATCGAGCTATTTCATTCGGTCCTTGTGTTTTTTTAATGGTCATAAAAGCCGAATATGGCACCATTTCACCTTTATCGTTTTTTACAAACATGTTTAAAATATCTGAAGGATCTTTTCGATATGCAGGGTCTGCTTGTGTATACACTTTGTAGTAATTATTGAAGCGAATAAATCCTTGCTCATAAGTACTACCAATCATTACATTTAAGTTTTCCATTGCTTTGCCTACAGAAACGCCTTTTTGCATTGCTAAAAGGTTATTGACTTGTAACTCATATTGTGGATAATTGGCTGAATAGAAAGAAAACAATCCAGTTAGCTCTTTTCTTTTTTTCAATTCTGCTAAAAAGTCTTGGTTTACTTTATCAAACTTTTGATAATCTACTTCACTTCCTTTGTCTAATAATCTAACAGCAAAACCAGAAGAGGCTCCATAACCTGGCACAGCAGGTGGCTCAAAAAACTCTACAACAGCACCTATATCTTTTGTTTTTTCTTCCAACTCCTCCATTATTTCATGAACGGATTGATGACGTTGAGACCAATCTTTTAAATTAATTAAACATGTACCAGCATTAGAACCTCTACCTTCTGTTAAGATTTCATAACCTGCCATAGCAGTTACAGATTTTACACCTTCTGTTTCTTTGGCAATTTTTTGAAGTTCTAAAGAAACTGCATTGGTACGCTCTAACGTAGTTCCTGGTGGCGTTTGAATAATAGCATAAATCTGACCTTGATCTTCACCCGGAATAAAGCCTGCTGGCAACACTGTATTGATTCCGAATATTCCAAATCCAAAAGCAATTAAAACCACAAAAGTTAACACCCTACGATGAACGATATAGCTTAAAATTTTGGTGTATTTGCCAAGTAACTTTTCAAAAGTTTTATTAAACCAATCTATGAACAAGTTTATAGGTGTTTTCTTGCGTATTTGACCATGTGTATTTTTTAAAATCATAGCACATAAAACGGGGGTAAGTGTAAGTGCTACTACACCTGAAAGTACAATAGCAGAAGCCATTGTTAATGCAAATTGTCTGTATAACACACCAACAGGTCCACTCATAAATGCTACAGGAATAAATACAGCTGTCATTACTAAGGTAATGGCAATGATTGCCCCACTTATTTCACTCATTACTTTTTTAACAGCTTGATAAGGTGATAAGTGTTCTTCACTCATTTTTACGTGAACAGCTTCTACCACAACAATGGCATCATCTACCACTACACCAATGGCAAGTACCAATGCAAATAGTGTGATGAGGTTGATACTAATACCAAAAAACTGCATGAAAAGAAATGCACCAATTAATGAAACCGGCACTGCTAATGTTGGAATAAGTGTAGACCGCCAATCACCTAGAAAAAGGAAAACCACAATTGAAACCAGTATAAATGCTTCTAACAATGTATGCATTACTTGATCGATAGAGGCGTTTACAAAGCTGGAAACATCGTAATTAATTTCATAGTCAACACCTGGAGGAAAATTCTTTTTTAGTTCTTCTAATTTGGCTTTTACTTCCTTAATAATTTCATTGGAGTTTGATCCTGGATTTTGTTTTAAAACCAACGAAGCTGCCGGATAACCATCTTTATTCGAATAAATATCTACAAACTCACTACCTACTTCAACATTGGCAATATCTTTTAGTTTTAATACTTCACCATCTGCATTTGCTCGTACAATAATGTCTTTATATTGTTCTGGCTTATTATACCAACCTTGATAAGTAAACACATACTCTAACGATTGAGCTGTTTTACCAGAACTTAAACCTACACGTCCTGGTCTACCTAAAACACTTTGCTCATCAATAGATTTTAATACTTCATCAGATGAAATATTGTATGCTCTCATTTTATCAGGATTTAACCAAACTCTAATAGCAAAAGCTCTACTACCAATAATTTCTGAGCGACCAACACCTGGAATACGTTGTATTTCTGGAACAACTAAATTATCGGCGTAATTAAATAGAAACTTTTGGTCGTACTCTTTATCTGTACTAAAAAAGTTAACATACATGAGCATACTTGGCTGAACGGGTGTAATAATTACCCCTTCTTTTTGCACCAATTCTGGCAAATTTGCCCACACCTGATCTACCCTTGTTTTTACACGAGCAGCGGCAATAGTAGGATCTGTACCGGGTTCAAACACTATTTGTACTGTTGCTTCACTGGCACTTGTAGCATCTGACATCATATACTGCATTCCTGGCACACCGTTAATTGCACGTTCCATAATGGTAAGTGTAGATTTTACCAATACATCAGCATTAGAACCAGGAAACTCTATAAAAATATTTACTCTTGGAGGAGCTATTTCTGGAAACTGAGAAATAGGTCTTGTAAAAATGGCTAACACTCCTAGAAAAACGATAGCCAATGACAAAGTGATAGCCAATACTGGCCTCTGTATAAATTTACTAAACATGTTATCTTAATTTAAAGAATTGAAAATGGGTTTGTAGCATATTACTCTGCATGAAGATTTTTCAATTCTTCTACCACCTTATGATAAGGTTTTACTTTCGTTTTAACATGGTCGCCATTTTTTACTTTACGCAAACCTTCGACCACAATTTTGTCGTTAACGGACAATCCATTTGTTACTGCATAAATGTGTGGTAATTCAACACCAACGGTAATTTGTCTTGTTTGAATAATCCCTTTTTCATCTACAACAAAAACAAATTTTTTATCTAACACATCAAAAGTGGCTTCTTGAGGAATCAGAATTGCATTTTTAATAACAGTTGGCACTAAAATAATTCCTGTTTCACCATGACGAAGAATTCGATCAGGATTTGGGAAAACTGCTCTAAAAGCAATATTTCCAGTTTCGTTGTTAAAATCGGCTTCAATAGTTTCGAAACGACCTTCTTGATTAAAAAGTTCGTTATTAGCCATGCGTAATTTAACTTTTAAAACGCCATCTTTTTTAAGCTGAGAAGCATAGTTTAAATATTTTGCTTCTGGCACATTAAAATATACCCAAAGTTTACTAACATCACTCATGGTAGTGAGTAAATCACCTTCACCTAATAAACTACCTAAACGTACTTGAAATTTATCCATAATTCCACTGAACGGAGCGTTTACGGTGGTAAGTTTTAAATGTGTGTTAGAAATTTTTAAATCGGCAATTTCACGGTCTAGCTTTGCTTTAGCCAATGCCAATTCTTGTTGAGAAACAATATTTTTATCTGCTAAAATCTTGGTGTTTTGATATTCGATTTCAGCATATTTTACGTCGGCTTTTGACTTTTCAGTTTCTGCTTGATACACCAAAGGCATTATTTGAAACATTGGCTGACCTTGTTGAATTTGTTGACCTTCATCAACATAAATTTTTTGTAAATAACCTTTTTCTAATGCCCTTAATTCAATATGCTGAATGGCCTTTATTTGACAAACATATTCTTCATACAAAAGGGTATCTTTCATAATTGGATTGGTTACAACTAAAGTTGCTATTTCTTCTTTTTTCTCTTCTTGGTGTTTGCAGGCACTGATAAAGATGATAAGACTATAAAATATAATTCTGAAATATTTCATGATATGGTACATTTTTTTACTGAAAGATGATGGAGGTAATGTGAATTCGTTTACACATAAATTCACTAAAATCAACTACACTTTACGCATGTAAAATGTATTGAATGCAGCTTAAAATTTGGAATATTATACTGCGTTTATTCTTTATTAAAAAATCATTTGCTTGCTTAAAGCACTATTGCATTACTTTATCTAAAAAATAGAAATGGAGAAGATTTTCATTCATCAATAGCAATAATAATTCTACCAAGAATTGCTGTTAAGGTTATTTTGCTTAAAAAATATTTAACAAGAAATACCTTCTTCAATAAAATACATAACGATTGTATCAATGAATAATTGACACATTTGACGAAAAGAAAAAGTTCACTTTCTGAAAGAACAGTAATGAGTGAAAATGTACAGATTACACTTTTGGAGGAGGCGGTATAATATCTTTTGAAAAAGTAGGCAATGCTAAAAGATAATTGGTTGTAGCTTTTGTAATGGCACCATTGATTGAATTGAATTCAAAATATGATGACGAAATAAATTTAACGCTAGATTGCTTAAATGAATGATGACGCTGATTTTTTTGTCCCTTAGAATGATGGCGATGATGATGTTGAACTTTCTTTTTAGTAGAAAAATCTACCGATTTTTTTGCTGTTTGATCATCTTGCTTTACAATAAGATTATCATTATTTTCTGATTGACAAACTGCTTCATTTTGGGTAAGAATAGAACTATTTAAAACTTGCAATGCAATTACAAGTAATAAAATTGGTCTTATATAATTTGTGTATATACCCATAAAACATAAAAGTAATGAAATTTATGAATTATCAATTCAATAATATACAAATTAGCAATTTATTATAACTTTAAATCTAAAATCTTTTAAACATGACCACAAAAGAAGTTGCATTTGCCTTGTACGAACTTTGTAGTATAGGTAAAATGAAAGAAGCCATTGAAACTTTATATGCAGACAATGCTGTTGCTATTGAAGCAGACGATTCGATGGGAAATAAAGTAACGGAAGGAAAAACCGCTATTTTAGAAAAAGAAGAACAATTTAACGCCTACATTGAAGCATTTTATGGTGCAAAAATTTCTGAACCATTAGTTGCTGGATCGTATTTTTCCCTTAGTTGGTGGGTAGATTGGCAAATGAAAGGACAAGAAAGAATGCAAATGGAAGAAATCTGTTTATACAAAGTAGAAAATGGCAAAATTGTATCTGCACAATTCTTCTATTAATATTATTTGAGTAAAATAAAAACAGGCTGCTTCAACTAAATGAAGCAGCCTGTTTTATTATTTGAAAAATCTATTATTACTGAGCTACCAAAAATGCAGCATTAAACAACAGCATTTTTCCGTTTTGCCAAAACATTCTAAAAATTGGGTCTTCAGCAAAATAAATAACAGCACCACTTCCCATTTCTTGAACACCTAAAACCAAACCGTCTTTTAGTTTTGCTTTTACTTTTAATCCACTGTAACCAGTGATGTATGCATCTTTCTTAAATACACCAACATTCCAACCATCTTTCATAAATTGATAAATATTATCATCTTGTTTTAATGTATAATAATGGTCAGGATAACCATAAGCCAATGGATGTGTATTGTCTACATCTACCTTATAAATAGCTCCAGGAATTGAATTCACCAAATATTCTCTTTCTTTATTATCGTATTTTTTCAAAGCATCATAATCGCCTTTTTTCTCTTTTTCGTCGCTTTTATCTTCCTTTAATTTTATGCCCCATTCTCCATTAGCCATTTGTGCAACTGCATTTTCTATGGCAATAATTTTTCCACCACCTCTAACAAATTCTTTCAGTTTATCAGTTACAGATTTATCGTTTAATGTACGATAATTACCATCTGGCACAATTAAAACATGGTAATCTTTTAAATTTACTCTTCCAAAATCTGCTACATTAAACAAAGAAATTGGATAATTTAATGTTTGGTCGAAATAATTCCAAACTTCACCTGCACCTAAAGAAGAAGTTTGCTCTCCACTTAGCATTGCAATTTTTGGTGCTTTAATAAAACGCACATCTGGACTACCAAAATCGGCTCCTTTATCCATAAAACCACCTTCTACTGTTTGTACTTGAACAGCTGTGCCTGCAATTGTTTGTGTAACTATCGAATGTAAGTTTGTTGGATTACCTGCATTTAAAACAATTAAAGTTCCTCTATCAAAATTTTCTTTTTTATAAACAAATGGCTTATCTGCATAACGCACTTTAACACCTTGTTTTAATAAACTAGCCAATACTTTAGAACCATTAAATGAATTGTACTTTATTAAATAACCATAACTACTTGCAGGTACAACAGTTGTAGTTGATTCAACTGTTTTTGAATTTACAGTAAGCGATTCTTTAATTGCATAAGCATCTACTCCATAAGCATAAGGAACAGCCCATGCAGTAATATCGTAAGTATTAGAATCAGATAAATTGCTCTTAGGTTCTAACAAAACTGTTGCCAATACTGACTTTGGTTGTTGCATGCTAATAGCAATGTGATATTTTTTTAAACTACCTACTTCTTCTTTCAACGATTTATAATTAAACCCTTTAAAACTAGCATTGCTTAAAACACCATATTCAATTTGGTTTACTTTTAATAAATGTTCTACATCACTTATTTTATCTGCATTATCAGAAGTAATTACATACGTTTTATAGGTGTAATTTTTTGCACTATTGGCATCGTCGAAGAATTTTTTAAATTCAGTAACCACTTTTGATGCATTTTTTGACGCTGTTTCTACAGTTGCAATACCCGTTGTAAAATGGTGCATGGCTCTATCAACAAGCGTTACTGTATCTCCAGCTCCATTAATAGTAGCTAAACCCGCTCTTCCACCACCACCTTGTTCATAAGTCATACCAATTGATCCATTGTAAATAGGATAAGTATCACCATAAGATGGGTAAAACAAATCAAAACGTTCTTTAGTAAAATACAACCAACCATTTTTATCGAAATAACGAGCATTATTTTTTCCAATTTCGGTTTGAAATTCTCTTTGCCAATTGGTAATCAACTCATGAAAAGGTTCTGCAGCTGGAGCAAAATAATAGGGTTCGTTAATGCCTTGTTCATGAAAATCTACGTGAACATGTGGTAACCATTGATTGTATTTAACAAGGCGTTGTTTGGTTTCAACTTGTGTTTGCCAAGCCCAATCTCTATTCAAATCAAAATTGTAGTGGTTACTTCTTCCACCAGGCCAAGGTTCTGCATGTTCTCTTGTTTGTGGATTAGCATTGTAATTTGTGCCAACCATGCTATTAAACCAGTTTACATATCTATCTCTTCCATCTGGATTAATACAAGGGTCGATGATTACAACAGTATTTTTTAGCCATTCTTTGCTTTGTACATTATTTGGATTTACCAATTCAAATAAAGTTAACATAGCAGCTTCTGAAGATGAGGTTTCATTGCCATGAACATTGTAACTTAACCAAACAATTGCAGGTGCATTATTTACTACAGCAGTTTCTTTGTCTTTTACAGTACCAGTTAAACGTAGGTTGTTTAAACGAATTGATTCTAATTTTTGCAAATTTTCTGAAGAAGCAATGTAAGTCAACATCAATTCTCTGCCCTCGTTGGTTTCTCCATATTTTTCAAGTTTAACCATATCAGGCTTAGCTGCAGCTACCGATTTAAAATAGTCTACAATCTTGTGATGTCTAGTATATTTTGTTCCAATTTTATAGCCCAAGTATTGTTGTGGACTTTGTAAAGTTTGTGCCTTTACATAGCAAAAGAAGCTTGCAAAAAATAAAGCCAATAGCGTTTTCTTCATACAAATAGTTTTGTTGGGGTGAATGTAAGTAAAATAGGAAAAGCAAAAAAGTAAACTGTTAACGTATTGCTAATTACAGGATGAATGGTATTAATTTAATTGGAATACTATCCTTTTTTATGCAAGTAAATGGGTAAATGATAATGATGTAATTGATCTAACAAATGCATTAAGGTTTGCTTTTGATAAGTATTTAAATCGCCTGTAATAATATTCGCAATAGCATTCATTTGTTCAAAAGATTGCACCAAAGCAGTTTTTCCTTTTTCTGTTAAGGTTAATCGTTTGCTGCGTTTGTCGTTGATATCAGTTGATTGCTTTAACAGTTCATTTTTTAATAATCGATTAATTACTTCCATACCACTTGTTTTTTCCATTACATTTTTTTCTATCAATTCCATTTTGGTAAATGAATGATTGGGAAATAAATAAATGAGAAAACTAAAATCGTCGAAGTTGTTGATGGCACTGTCTGTTAGCATTTTTTTCATATGCATTTTGGCATATCGATTCAAAAAAATGATGTATTTGCTAATAATGCTTTCTGCCGATTCTTCAATGTTTTCTTCTTTTTCGAATTCAATGCTTTGTGTTTGATTTTTCTGTTGCAAAAGCCATTCTGCAAACACAAATTCATTTTCAATTGTTCCTAATTGTGATTCGTATTTTTCTATCTGCTGAATAATATTTACCAGTACTGAATAATTCATGAAAAAATAATTTAGAACAAATTTGTACTTTTTTAGAACAAAATTAAACTAATTTTGTTTCTCTTTCTACAATAATAATTTTATGAAACATCAACATCGAACAAAAGTTGTATTTATGAAAAAACTGGTCGTTTTTACGTTTATTGTATTAGCAAGCCTACAAGGTTTTGCACAAAAATCTGGTATTATATATGGAACAGTAATCGAAAAATTAAGTCAAAAACCCATTAACGGTGCAACGGTTTCAATAAATAAGCAACAAGCAATTACCAATGAAAAAGGAATGTTTAGATTGGTCAATATTCAACCAGCAACCTACAACATTACTGTAAAAAGTATTGGTTTTGCTGAAGTTACCAAATTTAATATTGTGGTAAATGCAGGAAACGCAACCGAAATAAATTTTGAATTAGAAACTGCAACAACAGATTTAGAAGGTGTTACTGTAAAAAATACGGGTAGAAAAACTGCCAAAGCAGCCACTTTAGAAACACCTTTAAGTGTACAACGCATGACTACAGAAGAAATTAAAGCCAATCCTGGTGGCAATTTTGATATTAGTAAAGTAATTCAAAGTTTACCCGGTGTAGGTGGTGGCGTTGCAGGTGGTGGATTTAGAAATGATATTTTAATACGTGGTGGTGCACCCAACGAAAATGTATTTTATGTAGATGGCATTGAATTACCTACTATCAATCATTTTGCCACACAAGGTGCAGGTGGTGGTCCACAAGGTATTTTAAACGTTAGTTTTATTGAAGATGTAAAACTCAGTTCTAGTGCATTTGATGCAAGATTCGATAATGCCTTATCCTCTGTTTTTGAATTTAAACAAAAAAAAGGTAGCAATGCAAAACTCCAAGGCAATGTGCGTTTAAGTGCCACTGAATTAGCAGGAACTTTTGAAGGACCATTAACCAAAGGCAATAAGCCTACCACATTTTTAGCGAGTGTAAGACGTAGTTATTTACAATTACTTTTTTCAGCATTAGACTTACCCATCAGACCCAATTATTGGGATTTTCAATTTAAAACATCTACGCAACTCAATGCAAAAACTACGCTTACCTTGTTAGGTGTGGGTGCAATTGACCGTTTTAGTTTTGCGGCTCCAAAAGAAGCTACACCAGAAAAGTTGTATAGCATTAGTAGTAATCCTGCTGTACAACAAAACAGCTACACGGTTGGTGGTTCTATTAAACGACTCATTAAAAACGGTTATTGGAATTTGGCCATTAGCAGAAATGTATTGGATAATCAGTTAGATAGATATAGTAACAATTTAGCACCAACTGAAGCTACCAGAAACTTGAAACTAACAAGTGTTGAAGCCGAAAACAAACTTCGATTTGATGTAAATCAAAACTTCAATGGACTAAAATTGGCTTACGGTTTTACTGCTCAATTGGTGAATTTTAGCAACAATACGTTTGTAAAAATTAGCGAAGCTCCATTGGTTGTCAATAATTTTAATAGCACACTTCAATTTGGGAAAATGGGTGCTTTTGTGCAAGTAGGAAAACGTTTTATGAACAATCGTTTGGGTTTAAGTGCTGGTGTAAGAAGCGATGTAAATACATTTACCAACAATGGAACAAATGCTTTACAAACTTTATCGCCTAGAGTAAGTATTAACTATGTGTTAGCAGATAAATGGAATGTAAGTGCTAGTGTGGGTAGATATGCTAAAATTGCCCCTTACACCATTTTAGGATTCAAAGACAATAACGGCAATTTTGCTAATAAGAATGTAAATTATACCATCAGCAATCACTATGTAGCTGGCATTGAACATTTACCAAGTAATAACCTTCGTTTTACGCTAGAAGGCTTTTATAAAACGTATCAAAATGTACCTATTAGTGTTCAAAAAGGGATTAGTTTGGCCAATTTGGGTAGCGATTTTAATGTTTTGGGCAACGAAGCCGTGGTTACCAAAGGAAAAGGAAGGGCTTATGGTTTTGAATTTTTTGCTCAGAAAAAGTTAACCAATAGATTTTTGGGAATTTTTAGTTATACCTTTTACAAAAGTGAATATACCAATAGTAACAACCAATATGTTGCAAGTGCTTGGGATAATAGGCATTTAGTAAGCATGACATTGGGTTACAAACTACCAAAAAACTGGGAAATTGGATTAAAGTTCCGTTACCAAGGTGGTGCACCTTTTACGCCGTTTAACGATGCTGCAAGCAGAAACAATTTTTTAACTTTGGGTGAAGGTGTTTTAGATTACACACAGTTGAATACACAACGTTTACAAGCATTTAATGCAAGTGATATTAGAATAGATAAAAAATGGAATTTTAGAAAACTAACTTTCGATTTGTTTTTAGATGTTACCAATTGGTATGTTGCTAAAACCTTTGCTCCTGCAACATTTACCTTTAGAAGAAATGAAGCCAACACTGCTTTTTTAACCACAGATGGACAACCAATTCAACAAAATGGAAGCAACGGCATTCCTTTTTTATTGAATAATAATGAGGCCAATGTTTTACCAACTATAGGTTTCATTATTGAGTTTTAAATAAATGAATTTGGTGATTAATTGGTTTCAGAATATACCGCTTTATAAACAAAACGGCTGTCTTACTCAAAGACAGCCGTTTTGTTTATTGATAATCATTACTTGTTTAACTTATCAATAATTACTATTTAAAACTAATTAATTCTACATCAAAAATAAGTGTTGTGTTTGCTCCAATTTGTGCACTTACTTGTCTATTTCCATAACCTAAATTAGGATGAATAAAGAACCTAAATTTACTACCAACTGGCATTAATTGTAAACCTTCTGTCCAGCCTTTTATCACCATATTTAAAGGAAATGAAGCCGGTTGTCCTCTTTGTACGCTACTATCGAAAACAGTACCATTTATCAATGTTCCATGATAATGACAGGTAACTGTACTTGTAGCTGTTGGCTTTTCGCCAGTACCTAATTCTAAAACCAAATACTGTAAACCACTTGCTGTGGTAACTACGCCTTCTTTAGTTGCATTTAATGCTAAAAAATCTTCTCCTGTTTTTAAATTAGTAGCACTTTTTTCACTATTTAATTGTGCTAATCTATCAGCTATTCCCATAATTTTTTTTGCGAAAATAAGTAGCTATCAACAATTAACGTATTCATTTACCAATCTAACAGCTGAAATCTACAAACAACCAATTGTTTGGAAATAATTGCCTAAAATAATTGCACATGTTATTCAATGAAAATCTAACGAAATATGCTGTTGAAAAAAGAGATTTTAGCATCAATAAATCTAAAAAACAGCGTTATCATTTTTAGAGTTGATATATCAATGATGTTGTTTAATCGTAAGTAGTAGTTACACTACACACAGATAGAATAGAACGCCGCTTCTATATAGTACCGCTTCTATAAAAGTTGGTTAAACTAATAACCAACTTTACGCTTGTAAAACAATTACTCACCCTTATAATGAATAACCATGAAAAACTTACTAACTGCATGCCTACTTGGAGTAACTACTTTATTTACTGGTTTAGCAAACGCACAACAAGACATTTATACAACCAATAATACACTTTCGAAAATTAGTTTTGGATTTGAGAAAAAAGTAAGCGGAAGTTTTATTAATATGGATGGAGCTGTTGTTTGCTTTAAAGAAACGTTTAACGACGAAAGAGGTCCAGAAGATGCTAATAAAATGATGAACGAAACTGAAAATATCGGCATCAATAATTTTGGCAACTTATTAAGCATTGATGGTAGAAAAACACTTTCTAATGCATGTTTAATTTCTACCAGAATTAGTAGAACAGTAAACGATGCTGATTATAACTTAAAAATTAATTTAACTGCTTTTACCGATGGCGGTTTAAAATGTTATTTGAGAGATAGATTTACCCAAACTGAGGTTGCATTAACATTGGCTCAGATTAATAATTACACATTTAAAACATCAAGTGACACCAACTCTTATTTTAATAGATTTACAATTGCTTTTTCAAGCAGTCAATCTGTAAGTACTTTACCTGTACAGTTTATTAGCACAAAAGTATTTGTAAACCAACAACAAAAACATACCATTCAATGGACTGCTTTAGAAAGAAACATTCAATTGTATAGAATTGAACAATCTGCCAATAGAAATAATTTTACAACAATTGCTACAGAAAAAGCTCTTGGTGGCAATAGCTATTCAACTCAACAATATGAATTCAATCATACAGCAGCTGTATTAGGTAAAATTTACTATCGAATTTCGAGTGTAGATGCAAATGGAAAAATAACTACTAGCAATGTATTTGCTGCAAATACAGATGGTTTAACACAAACTAACGTAATGTTATTTCCTACAAAAACAAATAACTACAGAACAACCATTCGATTAAACCAAGTAGCACTAGATGTTTACCAAGTTTCTGTATTTACCAACAATGGAAAAAATGTATTGAACACCACAATACAACATCGTTCACAAAACACCAATTATCCTATTCAATTACCAACCACTCTATCGAAAGGAATGTATTTTGTAAAAATATATTCACAAACAACTAGCGTAACACAATCGCTAATAATTGAATGATAACAAAAACAGAATTGAATACCGTATTTATAAACAAGTGAATTACTAATTTATAGATACGGTATTTTGTTTATCAACACCAAATGCAGACAGCAAAAAAGCAATGAACACAACAGCCAAAGCACCTACTACATTTAACCATAAAAAGCCCAATCCAATTACTTCATATTTATCTAAGAAAAATAGAGCTACTACCAATAATTCACCCAAAATAGCAGCATAAAAAACAGCATTGCCTTTTATTTTTTTCAGGTAAAATGCAACTAAAAAAATGCCTAAAATTACCCCATAAAACAACGACCCCAATACATTTACCGCTTCAATTAAACTACCAATACCTGTAGAAAGTTCGGCGGTAATAATGCAAAAAACACCCCAAAAAAAAGTGTATAGTTTAGACATTTTATATTCATAGGCACATTTCAAATCGTCGTTTTCAAATTGTTTTGCTTTTTTAAATCGTACATGAAAATCAATCATTGTACAAGAAGCCAATGAGTTTAATGCTGCAGCAATAGAACCCCAAGCAGCTAAAAAAATAATGGCTATCAACAATCCAATTAATCCTTTTGGTAAATAGTCAATCACAAATCGAAGAAAAATATAATTGGTATCGTTTGTATCTGCTAAAGGAACAGCCTTTTTTAAAACTGTTTTGTACTCTTTTTGCAAAACGGATAATTGCTTAGCTCCTTTTTGCAAGCTATCTTTATAAACATCTGATTGCGTTGAAAGATAGCTTTTACTTAGTTGTTGCTGCTTTAATTGAACCAATTGATAATTGCTATCAATAGCATTTAAAGTGGGTTTATACGAAGTTTGTAATGCTTTACCAGCAACTGCATTATTAAAAAAAACAGGAGCTTTATTAAATTGATAAAACGTAAATAGCAAAGCACCAATTAACAATATTAAAAATTGCATAGGCACTTTTACCAAACCATTCATCAACAAACCAATTTTACTTTCGGTATTATCTTTTGCAGTTAAATATCTACCCACTTGAGATTGATCGGTTCCAAAATATGAGAGTGCAAGAAAAAATCCACCAATCGTTCCACTAATAAGGTTGTATCTATCTTTCCAATCGAATCCATTATTGGTAAAACCTGTAGTAATTACATTTAATTTTCCATTTATTCCTCCAATCTTCAAAGCATCTGTAAACCCCATTTCATTGGGTAAATAGTGAACAATGTAATAACCTGCTGCAAACATGCCTGAAAAAATAATCAACATTTGTAATTGTTGTGTATAAGCAACTGCTTTTGCTCCACCACTTACTGTGTACACAATAAGTAACCCACCCATTACAATATTCGTCCAAAAAATATCCCACCCTAACAAAGATGATAGTATAATAGAAGGAGCATAAATGCTAATGCCTGTTGATAAACCTCTTGAAAGTAAAAACAAAAAGGAAGTAAATGCTCTTGTTTTAATATCGAAACGTTGTTCTAAAAATTCGTAAGCCGTAAATACTTTTAGTTTATTAAAAAGTGGCACAAAAGTGATACACAAAACCACCATTGCAATAGGTAATCCAAAATAATATTGTACAAAACGCATTCCATCGGTAAATGCTTGTCCAGGTGCAGATAAAAAAGTAATTGCACTAGCTTGTGTACCCATAATACTTAATAGCACTAAATACCAAGGCATACTTCTATTACTTAAAAAATAACCTTCTAAGTTTTTTGAAGTACGACTTTTATACAAACCATATGTAATAATACCTGCAAGTGTTACTACAAGTACCAACCAATCGATTAAGCTCATGCAAAATATTTTGTGAACCAATAAAAAAATACAATCAAAATCGCCAATACAATAATTACAAACCAATACCAGTGTTTCCACGACTTAAACAGCGGAATTTGCTCTTTCATTTGTATGTTTAATTTTTGTTTTTACTACTAATAATACCACTTAACAATAAACCTAAAGCAAGCCCAATTAGTAATCCTATTTTCACATTTTTCAAAACCAAACTAATCGCCAAGGCAATTAAAATAATGGTAACGATGCTCATTCCTTTTCGCTGTTTCATCCGTTATTGTTTGGTAGCATTTAGAGCAATAATATTTGCTAATAATTTATACGCACCACTGTTTCCAGCTGGCAGTTGTCTAAACAAAACAAGGCTAACATAGGTAAAATGTCCTTTTCCAAATGCTGTAGTAATTAAGCTTCCATTTGTTTCGGTTTTATCACCACTATCTTTCATCGATAAAAGTTTTTCGTATTGAGCATTTGTAATATCTGCCTGATACGTACTTCTTTCTTGCACCCAATTATCAAAATCTACTTTTGTAATGGTATTGGGATAATTTAAAATGGAATGATTGGGCAGTAAAAAATTTACAGGTGCATCTTCTTCAGTAACCCTAGATTGAGCATTTACACTAAAAGGAAAAGGCCCTACTAAAATGGGTTTATTATTCACAGAATTACTTCTGATATACTGAGCAATTAAATTGCCTCCATTTTTTACATAATCCATCAAAACTTCATGTTTTGTGGTGAGATATTCATGAATATTATACGCTCTTACACCTGTAATAATTGCATCGAACTGTTGTAATGTTGAGTTATTAATATCTTTTTCTTCTAAATATTCTACATCAAAACCTAATTGTAGCAGGGCTTCTGGAACTTTATCACCTGCACCATCAATGTACCCAATTTTTTTACCAATTGTTTTAATGGGGGTTTCAATAAATTTAGTTTGATCTTTAAACGAGTAAGTGATATCAGGAATATGATCGTAGCTAATGGTTTTAATGTATTCTGAAAACACATACTTTTTGTTGTTTACAACTAATTCAACGGCTGCTCCCATAAAAGCACCTTTACTACCATTATAAAACTGTTTAATAGGAATATCAAGTGTAATTGATTTGTCTTTTTCGAAGTTGATGAGCTTATTTGTAAAAACTGTTTTTACCTTTTCTTGTAAAGCCATTAACGAAACAGAAACATTTTTCATAGTAAAATTAGGCTTCACAACCACATGAATATTAGAGTCAGGTACAAAAGGTGTTTTATGAAGCGATTGAATATTTGTTAATGCCACACTTGGTGAAATGTATAAAGATACTTTGGGTAAAATGGTAATTGGTTGATAAACTTCACCTTTAACTGGATGTGTATATTTATACAAAACAGGTTTTTTAAAGGTAATGCTGTATTGATTAAACAACAATACAAAACGAGCTTCATATACTGGTTTCGACCAAGCCTCACCTACCATTTTGGGGTTTTGAATAGCAAATCTTCCTTCAGATTCTTGAGGCTTTAATAACCAATATGGTTGACTATCTTCTGGTTTTGCTGTGTGTGCAGCTACAAAATTTACACTATAATTTTGATTAAATTCTAACAATTGTTGAATACTAGAATCTCTTTCATTTACCGCTATACTTCCAATTGAAACGGGAATTTTTTTACGAATATTTACAGCACAATTTATTTTAATAGTATCATCCTGTACACCATATTGTTGATTGGCTGTTGCCTCTAAAAACAAGCCACTACATTGCTCAATTAAATCGGTTATTTCAGATAGCTTTTTTTGAATCCATTGAGTATGTAAAAAGTTACCTGTTATGTATTGATGTAATTCTACAAAAGCAGCAACACTCAATTCTGGTTTTTCAATATTATAAGTAGACACAATTTTATCAATCATTTTTTCAACCGTATCCCCTTTTTCTAATCGATTCCAACCAATGTTTACTCCATCCATTAAATCGTTAGTAGCAGGTTCACCAGCAACATGACTAAAATATTCAAACAATTGTCCTCTCCTTCTTGGTCTACCTTCACCTTGACTTTTGTGCATGGTTCTTGCTTCTGCACCAATTTCGCCATAACCCTTACCAAACAATGCATTAAAATTACCGATATCAATCTTTAATTGATTATCAGCAATTGTATTATTTCCTCCAAAGTTAAAAGTGTTCCAAACAATTCTTTTGGCTTGCCATACATCTACAAATTTTAATTGCTCTGGAAACATTTTTGGATTAGCTGCTGCTGCAAATGCTTCCGTTGCTAAAATTGCAGAAGCAGCATGATGACCATGACCTGCCCTAGCATCTGGTGGAAAACGGTTAATAATAATATCTGGTTGAAATTTTCGGATTACCCAAACCACATCGGCTAAAATTTTTTCTTTGTCCCAAATGTTCAATGCTTCTGTGGCACTTTTACTAAATCCAAATTCGTAGGCTCTGGTAAAATATTGTTCACTACCATCTATTTTTCTCGCTGCCAATAATTCTTGTGTTCTAATTAATCCCAATTCAACACCTTGTTCACTACCAATTAAGTTTTGTCCGCCATCACCTCTTGTAATACTTAAATAACCCGTTCTGTACATTTTTTCTTTTGCCAAAAAAGGCAGTAAAGTGTTGTTTTCATCATCAGGATGAGCAGCAATGTATAAAATACTACCTAATACTTTCAGCTTTTTAAGATTAGAATAAATATCAGCACTTGAATAGATAGCAGGAGTTTGTGCATTACCAATTGCTAGTATATTTAACAAAAGAATTGTTCTGAAAATATTGCTTAAATTCATATTTATCGAAATTGAAGTTATTCTTGTAAAAGCAAACGAAACAACACGAAGATAATGGCAGAAGCCAAAAGCCATTTACCTTTCATACCCTTACAACGCATTTTAAATAAATACATAATGTCACAATCTTTATTACAAAAATTGAAAATAAAACCAACTGATTGTATTTTACTTTTAAACAAGCCTACAAATTATATCTACACAATTCATCTTGAGGAAGTATCGTTTAAGTATACAAGCGATAAAAACAGCAATTACCAACACGTACATTGTTTTATCCAAAACAAAAAAGAACTTGAACAATACAGTGCAATAATTGCTAAACACATGACTTCATTAACAACTAGTTGGATATTTTTTCCTAAAAAAACATCAGGCATACAAACTGATATTACAAGAGATGATGGTTGGGAAGTTTTAAATAAATATCAATTAAAAAGAGGTGTATTAATATCATTCAATGAAACATGGTCTGCATTTTCTTGCATACTTAATACTGGTAAAGAAGAATGTACAAATATCTCAAAAGATGTATCTGGCTTTATAAATTCAACAGAAAGAACTATTACTTTACCTACAAATATGCAACTAGCATTTGCCGAAAATAGTGCTGCAAAAATAGCATTTGATCAACTTTCTTTTACAAACAAAAAAGAATATGTTCTTTGGATAGTTACAGCAAAAAAAGAAGCTACACAACAACAAAGATTGAACGAGTTAATTGTGAAATTATTAGCGGGATATAAAAATCCATACGATAAATAATTTCTTTAAAAAGAACATACTACCATAAAATTGAACTTGTACTTTAAAGCGAAAACCTTACTTTTGCACACTTTCAAAAAATTTGATGCCGTAACATCAAGCGAATTTCAAGTAGCCACTTGAAATACACTTAATGTGAACTATTTCGTAAAATTTTAAATAGACACATGAAATTATCACAGTTTCGTTTCGATCTTCCCCTCAATCTGATTGCACAGAATCCTACAAAGAAAAGAGAAGACAGTCGTATGATGGTTGTTGACCGTAAAACCGGCAACATGGAAAACAGACATTTTAGAGACATCTTAGAGTATTTCGACGATAAAGATGTTTTTGTAGTAAACAACACCAAAGTATTTTCTGCACGTATGTATGGTAGAAAAGAAAAAACAGGTGCTAAAATTGAAGTTTTTTTGTTGAGAGAATTGAATAAACCCAATCGTTTATGGGATGTTATTGTTGATCCCGCAAGAAAAATACGTGTGGGCAACAAACTATATTTTGGCGATAACGAAGAATTGGTTGCTGAAGTAATTGACAACACAACTAGCCGTGGAAGAACGATCCGCTTTTTATGGGATGATACAGAAGAAAGTTTTAAAGAAATGTTGGAGTTTTTAGGAGAAACACCATTACCTAAATACATTAAGCGTAAGCCTGATAATGAAGATAAAGAACGTTATCAAACGGTTTACGCAAAACATGAAGGTGCTGTTGCTGCTCCTACAGCAGGTTTACATTTTAGTAAAGAATTAATTAAACGTTGCGAAATTTTAGGAATTCGTTTTGCAGAAGTTACACTTCATACAGGTTTAGGTACTTTTAGACCAATTGAGGTTGAAGACCTAAGCAAGCATAAAATGGATGCAGAATACTACCAAATTACGGAAGAAGCATGCAACATTGTAAATAAAGCAAAACAAACTGGACATAGAGTTTGCTCAATTGGCACTACAACAATGAGAGCTATGGAAACAAGCTTTACTGCACAAAAATTATTAAAACCGTCAGAAGGATGGACTAATCATTTTATTCATCCTCCTTATGATTTTAGTGTTGCAGATAGTTTGGTAACCAATTTCCATTTACCAAAAACAAGTTTATTAATTATGACTTGTGCTTTTGCAGGATACGATTTAGCAATGGAAGCTTACAAAAAAGCAATAAAAGATAAATATCGCTTCTTTAGCTACGGCGATGCTTTATTAATTATTTAATTGATTGTTGATATTTAAAAAAAGCTTTCTATCTATTTTGATAGAAAGCTTTTTTATTGCAAAAATGTAGAAATGGCATATCTTCTAGTTTAAAATGAAAAATTATCAACCTTTAATTCTCGTTTGAAACGAATAGATACTACTTTTACAATACACTAAGTATTTTTAATGAGTCAAACTTCCCCTGATAATTCACTTCAATACAACTTTCATCAAAAAAAAGCTTTGTTAATAGAAGACAATGAAATAAACATCATGTTGGTTTCAATGCTACTTAAAAAATTTCAATTGCATTTTGATGTGGCAAAAACAGGAACACAAGCACTAAAACTATTCAACACAAACGAATACGATATTGTATTAACAGATATTCATTTGCCAGAGTTTAATGGCGATGAAATAGCAGAAATTATACGAGCTAATACCAATCCTAAAAAAGCAAATACGCCAATTATTGCACTTACAGCTACAAGTCTTTCAAGTGATTTAGAAAGTTATTTAGCAGTAGGAATTAACGACGTAATGGTAAAACCATTTACAGAAGATGATTTTTTTGCTACCATACACAAACATTTATCGTAGTTATTATTTAAACACAACTTGTACCGTATCTACTGTTTTTTGTATTAAAAGCACCGATTTGTTGGCTATTAATTCTTCTAATAATCCGTTGGTATAATGTCGAATGGTTAATAATTGTAAATCTTTTTCTACTTGTACATCAAATGTAGAAGAAGCTGCAATGGCTAGTGCTTCTATTTTTTCTGTTTTATCATCTAAACAAATTTGCAAACTCACTGCTCCAGTCTGTAACAAGTTGGGTTTTATTTGTAATATTTTAAATATTTCATACAAATCAATCATTGGTTGTTCACCCACAAATGAAAAATCTTGACTCATTAAATGCACCAAAACCTGGTTGTTTTTCACAACATAAATAGGTGGTAGATTTTTAACATGTTTTTTATGAATAATTGTGCCGGGCAAACTAATATCTAAAAAACATTTCACATGCAAAGGAATTCCTTTGTTGTGTAAAGGTTTTATGGTTTTAGGATGAATTACTTGAGCACCATAATAAGCCATTTCTATTACTTCATCGTAACTCAATTCTTGCAATAAAACAGCTTGGGGAAATTGTTTAGGATCTGCACTCATTACACCTGCAACATCTTTCCAAATGGTTAATTTTTCGGCATTGAATAAGTTAGCAAAAATTGCAGCAGTATAGTCGCTACCCTCTCTTCCTAATGTAGTGCTTTCGTTATCATCTGTAGCTCCAATAAACCCTTGCGTTACATAGATAGGATATTCTGAAAATTGGATGACAGATAAACTTTCTTTTGTTTTCTTCCAATCAATATTGGCGTCTCTAAAATTATTGTCGGTTTTCAATACATCTCTTACGTCAAACCAAATGCTGTTTAAGTTGCATTCTCTAAAATAATGTTCCACTAAAATAGTAGAGAGCAATTCACCAACACATACAATTTGATCGTAGTAATAATCAAAACTTCTTACAGGCTTATCGTGTAAAAGCCATTCAACCTCCGTAAAAACATCTGTATATTTTTGTATACAACTGTTGTATTTTACTACCAGCAAATATTTAGCATAATTAATATGCTGGTTTTTTATAACAGAAAACAACTCTATAGCCTCCTCTTTTCTTCCTTCAAAAAATGCAAAAGCTACTTTTTCTAAAGCATTGGTTGTTTTGCCAATAGCAGAAACAACAATCAATAAATGTTCGTTTGTATAAGTTTCTACAATTTTTTCAACTTGTTTAATACGTTCTATATCCTGTACACTTGCTCCACCAAACTTTAGTACTTGCATATTTTCTGTTTTTCAATTACAAAGATGCTATTTAGAATGTTAAAGTTTTTTATAAATTCTTACTATATTTTCAATAATTTCTGAAAATACAATTACATTTGTGTGTAAAAGAAAAATCAACAATCATGAAAATTATAATCGTAGGTGCTGGTTTTGCAGGTTTAAAATTGGCAAGAGCACTCAATAACAAAAAAGGCATTTCTATAATTTTATTAGATAAAAACAATTTTCATCAATTTCAGCCGCTGTTTTATCAAGTAGCAACCGCTGGTTTAGATGCAAGCAATATTTCATTTCCATTAAGAAAAGTATTTCAAAAAAGTAAAAATGTAGAAGTACGATTAGGTGAAGTGAAAGATATTATTGCAGAAAAAAATGAAATTAATACGTCTATTGGCACTTTTTCTTATGATCTGTTGGTTTTAGCAACTGGAGCAAATACCAACTTTTTTGGAAATGCTCAGCTAGAAAAATGGGCTTTTCCTATGAAAACCACCATTGAAGCATTGGATATAAAATACAAGTTGCTTCAAAACTTAGAAAATGCAATTGCTGAAACAAATGCCGAAACTTTGCAAGCATTATTAAGCGTTGTTGTAGTAGGTGGAGGAGCTACAGGCGTAGAGGTAAGTGGTGCATTAGCAGAAATGAAACGACATATTTTACCAAAAGATTATCCAACCATCGACTTTAGTAATATGAAAATTTATTTGCTTGAAGGAGGCAACAAAACATTGGCATCGATGAGTGAAAAAAGTAGTGAAGAAAGCCAACAATATTTAGAAAAATTAGGAGTTATTGTAAAAACAAATACTGTTGTTGCTGATTATGATGGACAAACAGTGCAATTAAAAGATGGAACCTCTATCGCTTCTAAAACAGTTATTTGGGCTGCTGGCATTAAAGGAAACATACCAAAAGGAATTGAGGAGGAAAATATTGCAAGAGGAAATCGAATAAAAGTAGATACAACTAACAAAATGATTGGCTCAAATAACATTTATGTTTTGGGAGACTTAGCATATATGCAAACGAAAAAATATCCAAATGGTCATCCACAAGTGGCCAATGTGGCTATTAATCAAGCAACCAATTTGGCTTTGAACATCGAACGAATTTTAAATGGAAATAAACATTTTTTAAATGAATTCGAATACAACGATAAAGGCAGCATGGCAACAGTTGGTAGAAATTTAGCTGTTGTAGATATTCCTTCTCCAAAAATACATTTAGGTGGATTTTTTGCTTGGCTTATTTGGATGGGATTGCACTTGGTATTAATTCTTGGTGTAAAAAATAGGGTTCAAATATTTATCAATTGGATTTATAAATATTTTACAAGAGACCAAAGCCTACGTTTACTATTTAATTGGAATAAAAAAGCCCTTGATGTCAAGGGCTAGCTTTTTTGGAAATAAGATACTACTAATCACAAGATATATTACATTCTTCTGGTTTAATTTTACCTACAGTTTCTTCTGTATATCCATTGCTTACTTCAAGCCATAAAAAATGAACGGTATAATAGTGATGAATAACTAATTGATTGTTTTTACAGCAGAAAAAATCTTGCCCTTTTTTATAAGTTTTCCCAAACATTTTGGTGTAAGGAGCCGTAAAGGAAGCAAGTACAAAAACCGAAGCCGTTGTGATGAGCAATAATTGAGATTTTAATTTGAGTATCATAGGATGGGTATTTGGATAATGTGAAGTTAATACTAATACAACTACTTGTTGTAGTAATAAATACTATTATATTGTAGTAAATAGCTTATGCACACATCAATGTTATTCACCCTTCTAAAAATAAAACTGCCTCAATTATTGGCTTTAATTGAGGCAGTTTTAAGTGGATGATTTTCTAAAACACTATTTCAAATACATATCATACTTTTTAGCTACTTCATCTGATAACAATTTTCCGTTTACAGAAATTTTATTGTTTACAATATCAACGGAAACATTATCACCTTCAATAACTCCATCTTTTTTTAAGGCAACCAATAATTCGTCAATCGATTCTTTTTTAGAAATATTTACAGTATTTGCTTCGTTTAAAATGGCATCTTCTTTATCAATTACTCTTACTTCAAATTTTTTCTCTACTTTATTTGCTGCAACATCTTTTTGATGAATTTGAGCCAATGATGGAGCAATTACCAATGAAACGATGCTCATTAGCTTAATTAAAATGTTCATAGATGGTCCAGATGTGTCTTTAAACGGATCACCAACAGTATCACCTGTTACAGATGCTTTATGTGGATCAGATTTTTTATAATACATCTCACCATTTATCTCCACTCCTTTTTCAAAACTTTTTTTAGCATTATCCCAAGCTCCACCAGCATTGTTTTGAAAAATTCCCATTAATACACCACTTACAGTAGCACCTGCTAAAAATCCACCCAACGCTTCAGGGCCTAATGTAAAACCAATTAAAAGCGGAGCGATAATGGTAATTGCACCTGGCAACATCATTTTCTTTAAAGAAGCTTCTGTAGAAATAGCCACACATTTATCGTATTCAGGTTTTCCTGTTCCTTCCATAATTCCAGGAATAGTTTTGAATTGTCTTCTTACTTCTTCTACCATTGACATAGCTGCTTCACCAACTGCTCTTATTGCCAATGATGAAAATATAAATGGAATCATTCCACCTACAAATAAAGAAGCCAAAACATCGGCCTTATAAATATCAATATGTTGATTATCTGGCATTGCAACACCTACAAAAGCTGCAAATAATGCCAAAGCAGTTAAAGCCGCTGATGCAATTGCAAAACCTTTTCCTGTAGCTGCTGTAGTATTACCTACTGCATCTAAAACGTCTGTTTTTTCTCTTACTTCAGCTGGCAATTCACTCATTTCTGCAATTCCGCCTGCATTATCAGCAATAGGGCCAAATGCATCAATTGCCAATTGCATTGCTGTGGTAGCCATCATACCTGCTGCTGCAATTGCAACACCATATAAACCAGCACAAGCAAATGAACCATAAATTCCACCTGCTAATACCAAAATTGGTAAAAATGTACTTTCCATTCCAATGGCTAAACCACCAATGATGTTTGTAGCATGACCAGTAGCTGATTGACGAATAATGCTTAAAACAGGTCTTTTGCCCATGGCAGTATAGTATTCAGTGATTATGCTCATTAAAGTACCAACAACCAATCCTACAGCTATTGCTCCAACTACACCATTTCTTGTAAATTCCAAACCACGTAAAGTCATTGTTTCTGGCAAAATATAATTCACTAAGAAATAGGCAGCAATTGCAGTTAATATCATTGAACCCCAATTACCCATGTTTAATGCTTTTTGTACAACATCTGTACTAATGCCAGCAGCGTCACTAATTTTTACAAAGAAGGTTCCAACAATTGATAATAAAATACCTACACCAGCAATTACCATTGGTAATAAAATAGGGCCAAAACCATTAAAATTATCATTAGAAATCGTTTCTTGTCCAAGCACCATTGTTGCCAAAACCGTAGCCACATAAGATCCAAATAAATCTGCACCCATACCAGCTACATCACCCACATTATCACCCACATTATCTGCAATAGTTGCAGGATTACGAGGATCATCTTCTGGAATTCCTGCTTCAACTTTACCAACTAAATCTGCACCAACGTCAGCAGCTTTGGTATAAATACCGCCACCAACTCTTGCAAATAACGCAATACTTTCTGCACCTAAAGAAAAACCTGTTAACACTTCAATAGTGCGTAACATTTCTTCTGAATTAGCAGCTGCATCTGGAGCAAAATACGCTTTTAACAAAAGGTACAAACCTCCTAAACCCAACACAGCTAAACCAGAAACCCCCAAACCCATTACAGCACCACCAGTAAAAGAAACGTTTAAGGCTTTTGCTAAACTTGTTTTAGCAGCTTGTGCTGTACGTACATTGGCTTTGGTAGCTATTTTCATTCCAATGTAGCCAGCTGTTGCACTAAACACAGCACCAACAACAAAAGACAAAGCAACAATCCAATGGCTGCCTTCATTTTTCGTAGCCATAAAACCCAATAATAAGGCCACAATTACCACAAAATAGCCTAGAATTTTCCATTCAGACTTTAAAAAAGCCATTGCACCTTCTGCTATATAGGTGCTAATTTCTTTCATTCGTTCGTTACCAGCGTCTTGTTTTGATACCCAAGCAAATTTGATAAGAGTGTATAGTAAACCTATAACACCCATTAGAGGAACTGCATAAAAAAGTAGATTGTTCATAAGCAAGTTTTCGTAAAAGTTTTTTGATGACTTCAAAAATAGGGGAAAACAAATTTGTTACGGAAACGATTGCAAAGATTTTTTGAATTTACCTAGAAATTTGTGTACGTATTTATTATGAAAAAATTAAATTATAAATGAATCTGAAGGGAATTTTTAGTTAGAAGCAAGAGAATTTCGATTACCCGTTCTTTTTACGTTTAATGCTTTTAAAAAACCAATACCGATTAAACTTTTCGATTGTAAACCTGCAGAATTTCCATTTTTTCCAAAAATTCTTACATCATCATCATAAATTAAATCAAGGCTATAAGTTGCACTGAAATATTTATTGATTTTGAAAGAAAATTGATTAGTCATAAACAAATCTATATTCTGAGGATTGTTTTGATAATTAGAAAACACATCTAATCTGCCTTTATACGTTACATTTTTTGCAATAGGATTGGTATAATTCAATGTTCCAAAAGCACCAATTTCATTTCTCACCATCGAACCAGAATCTACACCATAAGAGCCAATTTTTGAAAGTGCTCTATTGGCTACAATGATTGTACGAGAAGTTACAGGAGATACAAATAAAGATAAACGATCGCTTGGCTTGTAATCAAAACCGATGGAAACAACAATATATGCAGGTGCTAACACCGTACTTGAAAAAGTTCCTACATTCTTATTATATGTATAACCATCAAAAAATTGAGAACGGAAGTTAAATAAAGAAGATAAGTACCATTTACCAACACTATCCATTTTGTAGCCGTACTTACTTAAAAAATCAATTCTATCATCATTTTTTCTACCACCTAAACTTGTTGTTTGTACAAAACCTAAGTTAATATCTAAACTATTATCCCAACTATTTCTATCCTTTTTAAACAGCCAATATCTATTGAAGTACGAGCTAATTGCCAATGAAAAATTATCGCCACCAGCAGCCCAATTGCTCAGTGAACCTTGAGCCAAACTAAAATTTACCAATCCTCCTTTTTTCCAACGCCAAGTGGAAGTGTCGTTATCTTTTTTTACTGACTTATTAATTTCTTTTCTCAAATTACTCACCACAGGGTCTTGTGCTTGAATAGCAGAATGAATACAAAATAATAAAAGAAAAAAGAAGAAAAATAATCGCATGTATACTTGGTTTTTGCAATAATAATAATAAGATCATAAATTTTAAAATAGCTGCCAAACTGACATTCTTTTTTGTACTTTTGCAGGCTAAAAATCTTTTTTACATGCAGTTATTAGATGTTCACCAAGAATTACATGCAGAGGAGAAACAAGGAGAGGCATTTGCCCCGTTTGTAGAAGATCCAAATTTGTATAAAAAACATTTTTATATTGAAAGTTATGGCTGTGCCATGAATTTTAGCGATAGCGAAATTGTAGCCTCTATTTTAAATAAAGATGGGTATGGAGCAACTAAAAATGTAGAAGAAGCTGACTTAATTTTTGTAAACACTTGTTCTATAAGAGAAAAAGCGGAGGCAACAGTTAGAAAAAGACTTACAGAATTTAGAAAATTAAAAGAAGCCAATAAATCTGTTTTAGTAGGTGTATTGGGTTGTATGGCTGAACGATTAAAAGGGAAATTACTTGAAGAGGAAAAATTAGTTGATATTGTTGTTGGTCCAGATAGCTATAGAAGTTTACCTCAATTAATTGAAGAAGCTGAAAGCGGACAAAAAGCGGTAAACGTTTTATTAAGCAGAGAAGAAACTTATGCCGACATTTCTCCTATTCGATTAGACAGCAATGGTATTAGTGCATTTGTATCTATTATGAGAGGCTGTAATAATATGTGCAGCTTTTGTGTAGTTCCTTTTACAAGAGGTAGAGAAAGAAGCAGAGATGCATTTTCAATTGTAGCAGAAGTAACTGATTTAAGCAATAGAGGATTTAAAGAAATTACACTTTTAGGGCAAAATGTTGACAGCTATTATTGGTTTGATGAACAAAAAGACAAAGCCATCACATTTGCCGAATTATTAGAAATGGTAGCATTGGTAAATCCAGAAATGAGAGTTCGATTTAGCACATCACATCCAAAAGACATTACAGATGATGTTTTGTTTACAATGGCTAAATATGAAAATATTTGCAACTACATTCACTTACCTATTCAAAGTGGTAACACAAGAGTTTTACAACTCATGAATCGTACGTACACTAGAGAATGGTATCTAGCAAAAGTGCAACGTATTAGAGAAATCATTCCAAATTGCGGTATTACTACCGATATAATTACCGGTTTTTGTACAGAAACCGAAGAAGAACATCAAGATACTTTGTCGGCAATGGAAATATCGAAATACGATATGAGTTACATGTATTTTTATAGTGAACGACCAGGAACCTTAGCAGCAAGACGTTTTGTAGATGATGTGCCTTTAGACGTTAAAAAAAGAAGATTGAGTGAAATTGTAGACATGCAAGGAAAATTGTCTACTCAAAGTAACTTAAACGATATTGGAAAAGTTTTTAAAGTATTAATTGAAGGCGATAGCAAAAAAAGTGAAACAGATTGGGGCGGAAGAACGGAGCAAAACAAATCGATTGTTTTTCCAAAAGAAAATTACAATTATCAAATAGGCGATTATGTAATGGTAAAAGTAACCGACTGTACAAGAGCTACCTTGTTGGGAGAAATTGAAGCATAACCGTTTGTTGAAATAAAAGATTTTATAGAATGGACTTACAAAGTATAAAAAATAGATTCGGAATAATAGGTAATGCACCAGCTTTAAATCATGCATTAAACACAGCTGTACAGGTTGCAGCAACAGATTTAACCGTATTAATTGTTGGTGAAAGTGGTGTAGGAAAAGAAGTTATTTCTCAAATTATTCATGCACAATCTGCACGTAAACACAACAATTTTATTGCTGTGAACTGTGGTGCAATACCAGAAGGAACAATTGATAGCGAATTGTTTGGACATGAAAAAGGATCGTTTACAGGTGCTGTTGATAGCAGAAAAGGCTATTTTGAAACTGTAAATGGAGGCACCATTTTTTTGGATGAAATAGGTGAAATGCCATTAGGTACTCAAGCTCGTTTATTACGTGTTTTAGAAACAGGCGAGTTTATACGTGTTGGTTCATCGAAAGTGCAAAAAACAGATGTACGTGTAATTGCAGCAACAAATAGAGAATTACTAGAATTTGCCGAAAAAGGAAAATTTAGACAAGATTTATATTATCGTTTAAGCACTGTTCCTATTCGTGTTCCTCCACTTAGAGATAGAAAAGAAGATATTACTTTATTGTTTAGAAAATTTGTAATCGACTTTGCAGAACGTTATAAAACAACGCCTGTACAATTAGATGATGAGGCTAAAAATTTATTAATCAATTATCCTTTTCCTGGAAATGTAAGAGAGTTAAAAAATCTTGCAGAACAAATTTCGGTGTTAAGTAGCACCAACATATTGAATGCAATGGCATTAAGACGTTTTTTACCCGAAAAAATTGTTAGTAGAATGCCCATGCTTGCAAGTGATGCTGCTCCACAAAGTGAATTTGCTAACGAACGAGAAATTTTGTACAAACTTTTTTTCGATATGAAAAAAGATGTAACAGAATTGAAAAAAATGTTTTTAGACATTTTACAAAATCCTTCTTTAGCAGGAAGTGCAGCAAACTTTACCAAAGAAAGTTTAATGAACGATTTTCATGCAAGTAACGTGAATTCGGAAATTCAACCATTACTACCACAATTGCCTTCAAACACACAAACTGTAGTTTCGAACAATGTTTTTTCATCGAATACATCTCAACCTGTTCTTTTACACGAAGATGATATTCAACACCATGAAGAAATAGAAGAAACATTAAACATAATGACTATTGAAAAAGAACTAATTATAAAAGCATTAAAAAAACACAAAGGCAAACGAAAAGATGCCAGTGCAGATTTAGGAATTAGTGAAAGAACCTTGTACCGTAAGTTGAAAGAATACGACATCGATGATTTATAAACATTACCCATTATCTCATAAAAAATGAATATAAAAGACCATTATAAAAAACGTAACAATCTTAAAAAAATTGGTTTGATGCTATTTTTTGTCAGCTTGTTATGTAGTTGTGGAATTTATTCTTTTAAAGATGTATCTATTGATTATTCAAAAATAAAAACCATCAAAATTGGTTTTATAGAAAATAAAGCCAGATACGTTAATCCTCAGTTAAGTCCAAGAGTTACAGATAAATTACAACAAAAAATTGTTAGTCAAACTAAACTTGTACGAACAAATAATGATGATGCTCATTTGCAAATAAGTGGTTACATTTCAGATTATTCAGTTTCTACAACTGCTATTTCATCAACGCAAGCAACAGGAAACCGTTTAACCGTATCTGTTCATCTAATCGTAAAAAATACAGTTGAAAATAAAAATGACGAATTTGATGTTAGCAGAAACTTCGATTTTTCGGCAAATTTGTCCTTACAACAAGCAGAAGTGCAATTGCAAGATGAAATTGTAAGAAACATTACAGACGAAATTTTTAACCGATTATTTTCTAACTGGTAATCTATTTGTATTTTCACCGAAATATGTCATTAGAACAAGCATTATATCATATCACAGGCGTAGAACAATTGGCAGATGTAAACAGCGATGATTTGTTGGCATTGGCAAATAACTATCCCTATTTTGCACCAACACAATTTTTATTGGGTTTAAAACTAAAAACAGAAGGTAGTTTTGCACATGTTGCTCAACTACAAAAATCTCTCATGTATTTTAGTAACCCCATGTGGATGCATTTGCAATTAGCAGAAACAAGCATTTTTGAAGATATTTTGTCTAATGAAGAAAATAAGACAGTTGAAGCAAAAAGCACTATAACAAATTATACAATACCTTATACATCCTCTTCAACAAGCAACGAAGATTTATTTAAACCAGCTTTTGATAATGAGGAAGTGGAAGCAGGTTTTACATTCCCCTCATTTCAAGAAGAAAAAGAAGTAGAAGCAGGTTTTAAGTTTCCATCTGCTGATACAGAAGCGGCTTCAACGCATGAATCTGTGTCAACACCCAATCAAGAAGAATCTTTATTGCAAAATCCTGTTTTCGAAACCAATAATTTCAATGCTTCTACTACTAACAAATTAGAAATACCAACTTTAGAATCGGTACGAGAACTGTTAGAAGGAAAAAAAGCGACTGTAAAAGCTACCAGTTCAATTGTTTCAGAAACAAAGGAATCTACGATTTCAAATAACGCATCTACTACTCCAATTCCATCATACACTTTCAAAGGTTTTGGAGCAGATGATGATATAAATGGAGCTAATGCAGTTGCCATTAGTGAAGCGGCTTACCATCAAGATGAAGCTGAAGAAATAGATGAGCAAAACAACGATTCGAGTGTAGATTTTACCAATAATATTTCTTCTGTGCTCACCAACCAATTGGTAGATTTTAACAAGCCAATAGAAAAAGATACCAAGTTAGAGTTTGAAAATGAAGCTTTGCACACGGTAGATTATTTTGCTGCATTAGGTATAAAAATAGATTTAACCAAGCAACCACAAGATAAACTTACCGTTCAACTTAGGCGTTTTACAGATTGGTTAAAACAAATGAAAAATGTAAACCCAAATCCACAAGATTTAGGTACAGATCCCGAGCTAGAAAAAGCGATACAAAATATTGCTAAAACGTCTATTGAAGCAAGAGAAATTGTAACAGAAACAATGGCTGACGTATTTATTAAACAAGGTAAGGTGGATAAGGCAATTCAGCTATATATAAAATTAAGTTTTTTAGATCCTCATAAATCCACTTATTTTGCCAATCGAATTCAACAATTAAAAGGAATATAAAATTATGGTTTATTTATTTTTAGCATTAATAGTTATTGCTTCTATAGCATTGGGTTTTATTGTTTTGGTTCAAAATCCAAAAGGTGGCGGACTTGCAGGTAATGTAGGTGGTTTAGGAAATCAAGTAATGGGTGTTAAACAAACAACCGATGTTTTAGAAAAAGGAACATGGTTATTTGCTGGCATTATTGCAGTTTTAGCCTTAACCTCTACCCTATTTTTAAAAGGTGGTGTAAGCAGCAAAACGAATGACTCGTTAATTAATAAAATTAATACCAATGGTGCTGCACCTGCACCTCAGCAAACTGCTCCTGCAAATACAACTACCGTTCCAGCTACCAAGTAATTAAAATTATGTACAACAATACAAAAAAGCTAACTCAAAAGGTTGGCTTTTTTATTGGAGTAAACTTTCCAACTATAACTACTAGATTCTAAAAACGAACATTCGTCAATTATTTTAAAAAATTGTCTAGAAAAGAAAAAAGCAGTATAGATAAACCCATTTAGAAGCCTTTTATAAATAAAAAAAATGTTCATCTCTACTGAAAGGTACGTGTAAAGAGATGAACATTGCCTGCTTTAAAACTAGTACAAAACTAGTTAAAGCTACCTGTAAGTAAAAAAACAGCTCCTGCAACTACGGCTACTAAAACCACTGCAATAGCAACGTAGGTAATTGTTTCTTCACTTGTTTTGTGGGGATGTGTCTGTTCCATGGCAACAAAATTTAAAAGGTGAAAAATGTTAACTCAATTTTTCTCAGATATTGGTTATTACACCAAAGCCATGCTGTTATTCTTGTTCAATGGGCTACTTAGCAACGTTGATTTAAAGGTACGTTATTTATATAACAAGTAATTCTTTTTTTACGATAAAAAATTATAAAAAATAAAAAAATTGCTTGTAAAAGGAATGAATAAAATATTAAAGTAAAGACATTGCTGTAGCAACAATAGCATCAACATCTTGGTTATTCATGCATTTAAAATGCCCTTTAGGACAGGTTTTGGTGCCAAAATTTGAACAAGGTTGACAACCCAAATTGGGCACTATAAAATTGGCATATTTCCCTCCTTGTAAACTAGAGCCATAATAAGGCTCTACAGCAAGCTTTGGTGAGGTTCCTCCCCAAATGGCCAATACAGGTTTTTGAAAGGCACAAGCAACATAAAGCAATCCAGTATCATGAGCAATTACCAATTTAGATTGCTGTACAATACTTGCACTTTCGTTTAGAGAAAACTTACCACAGGCATTGTAAATTTTATCAGGATTAATTGAAGCAATTGCAGCACCTTCAGCAGCGTCTTCTTTACCACCTACTAAAACAATTGGATGATTGATAGCGTTGCATAAAGCTTGCAATTTAGCTACAGGTAATTTTTTGGTGTAATAAGATGCTCCAATAACAATGGCAATAAATCCAAATCGATGACCAATAGGCAAATCATGTTGTTGCACCTTATCTTTTTCGGTAATAAAATAATCCAAACCTTTACCATCGTCTTTAAAACCCAGTGGTGCAATTGTATCTAAACAGCGTTGCGTAATGTGTTTATTTGGCATAAAATTTAAGCCCAAACGTGTGAGTAAAAATTTTTGCCAACTTAATTTTTGATAGGTGTATGCAGAAACTTTTAAGGCTTGCTTAATTCTAAAGGTTCTAAAATTTTTATGCAAATCAATTACCACATCAAACTGTTGTTTTTTTAAGGTTGAAATGGTTTCAGCTAAATTTCCATTAAAATAATGAAATTGATGAATATATGGATTGTGTTCAGTAACGGCTTTAAAAGAAAGTTTGGTTAAAAAATGAATTTCTGCTGTTGGCATTTGCATTTTCATACACCTAAATACAGGCGTTGTTAATACAATATCGCCAATTGAAGAAAAACGAATTACCAAAATTTTCATGATTATAAACAGTTTTTCATGGTACGAACGAATACACAATCGTTTTTCTAAGAAAGCGATTGATAAATAAAATTTTACTCAAGATTTTACTTTTATTATTGCAATGAATAATGAAAAGCAGTATGAGTCAAGAGCCTAGTGCAAATAAAGAACTTTTACTTCAACTTGTAGAAATGAAGATGCCATTTGGTAAATACAAAGACAGGCTTTTATATCAATTACCTGTTAGCTATTTAGAATGGTTTCAAAGAAAAGGATTTCCTAAAGGAAAATTAGGAATGCTTTTACAAACGCTTTATGAAATAAAACTGAATGGACTTGAAGATTTATTAAAACCTTTGATTACCAAAAAATATTAAACATCTGTATTTAACCTTGGTCTTAATCGAACTTTCGATTTATTAAAAATCATCATTCCTTTATCAATGCCAGCACGTATTTTCTTTTGTTCTTCAACTGGCAATTGGTACAAAGTTTTACATTCTACAGTACAACAACCATCGTATTCTTTAGCACAACTTTCGCACTGAATAAAGAGTAAATGGCAACCATCATTTTTACAATTGGTATGTGTATCTGCTGGTTGTCCACATTGATGGCATTTGGCAATTACATCTTCAGTAATTCTTTCTCCCAAACGATTATCGAACACAAAATTCTTTCCAATAAACTTACTCTCTAAACCTTCTTTTTGTATTTGTTGAGCATAATTAATAATACCACCTTCTAAATGATACACATTTTTAAACCCTTTGTGTAACATGTAAGCACTTGCTTTCTCACAACGAATGCCACCGGTACAATACATAATGATGTTTTTATCTTCATTACCTTTCATCATATCAACTGCCATAGGCAATTGCTCTCTAAACGTATCAGATGGAATTTCTAGAGCATTTTCGAAATGCCCAACTTCGTATTCATAATGGTTACGCATGTCAATCACAACTGTATCTGGCTGTTTTAGCAATGTATTCATTTCAACAGCATTTACATATTTCCCTTTTTGAAACATGTTAAAATGAGGATCATCAATACCATCTGCTACAATTTTTTCCCGAACCTTTATTTTCAGTACCCAAAAACTTTTTCCATCGTCATCTACAGCAATATTTAGCCGAATATCATTTAACGGTTCTATGCTATACAAATAAGCTTTCATTGCTTCGAAATTGCTTTCAGGTACACTTATTTGAGCGTTAATACCTTCATTAGCAACATAAATTCTACCAAAAACTTTCAACGCATTTAAATGCAAATACAACTCGTTTCTAAAAGCTTGTGGATCTTTAATTTCGAAATAATGGTAAAAACTGATGGTGGTTCGTTTTTCCGTTTCTTGCAACATAAGTTGCTTCAACTCTTCGTTGTTCACACGATTGTGTAGTACAGGCATGGTTATCAATTTTAAAAACCCGTTTGCAGGACAGGTAAAATTTGGCTACAAAAGTAAGCAAGACAAATAAATTAATCACATGAAAAATAAAACACCACAGAGATTGTTTTTTACTTAAGCAATTAAAAATTTAATAAGCAGCAATCAATAGAAAGCGTTAATAACCAATAAAATGATGCATTCCCTTACTTTTGTCGAATGGCTGCACTTACATTTTCATTACAACATACCGATACAAATTCGAAGGCAAGATCTGGAGAAATTACAACAGATCATGGAACAATTCAAACACCTATTTTCATGCCTGTTGGCACTGTTGGTAGCGTAAAAGCAGTTACACAACAACAACTAAAACAAGAAGTAAAAGCTCAAATAATTTTAGGCAATACCTATCATTTATATTTAAGACCAGGCATCGATGTGCTTGAAGCAGCAGGTGGATTGCATCAGTTTAATGGTTGGCATCAACCTGTATTAACAGATAGTGGTGGTTATCAGGTTTTTTCATTAGCGGCAAATAGAAAAATTACTGAAGAAGGTGTTGTTTTTCAAAGCCATATAGATGGAAGTAAACACTTATTTTCTCCCGAAAAAGTGATGGATATTCAACGAAGTATTGGTGCAGATATTATTATGGCTTTTGATGAATGTCCACCCTATCCTAGCGAATATGGCTATGCAAAAAAAAGCATGGAATTAACACACAGATGGTTAGATAGATGTTTTAAACGATTGGCTGAAACACCTGATAAATATGGCTATACACAAAACTTGTTTCCGATTGTTCAAGGCAGTACCTATAAAGATTTACGCACTGCATCTGCCGAATACATTGCCAATTGCAATGCTACAGGCAACGCCATTGGTGGATTGAGTGTTGGTGAACCAGAAGAAATGATGTATGAATTTACAGATGTATGTTGTTCTATTTTACCAGAACAAAAACCAAGATATTTAATGGGTGTTGGTACGCCTTGGAATATTCTTGAAAATATTGCTTTAGGTGTAGACATGTTCGATTGTGTTATGCCTACAAGAAATGGTAGAAATGGAATGTTGTTTACATCAAAAGGCATCATTAATATTCGAAATAAAAAATGGGCTACTGATTTTTCTTGTATTGATGATGGATTTGAATGTGAAACAAGTAACTATTATTCAAAAGCCTATGTAAGGCATTTGTTTATAGCCAATGAAATATTTGCATTACAAATTGCTAGTATTCACAACCTTTCATTTTATTTATGGTTGGTAAAAGAAGCTAGAAAACAGATTGTAAACAATACTTTTAATAGTTGGAAAAATGAAATGATACCCATTTTAAAACAACGTTTATAGCTTTTTCCTAGAACCCAAAAATCAGTTTTGTGGAAAAGCCGAAAGCTTATTTTTATTTATACACGAACACAATAGATACTTCTTTATTAAAAATGAGAGCGGTACTTTTACAATACTTACTAATCTCTATATCTATTGAATTCCGAAAAATTCGTACATCCTTTTATAAGGATGTTTTTTTTGCCCGTATCCTTCCTATATACAATCATTATATTTTTCTTCACAAGCTAAACCCTTGTTTTAAAACTGTGGCATTTATATTTGCAATCATAGCTAACAATGAAGAAACTAGATTGGTATATATTAAAAAACTTTCTCACCACATTTTTCTTTGCAATATTCTTATTTGCAGTAATTGCTGTGGTAATTGATGCTAGCGAAAAAGCCGACAATTTTGTAAAATCTCAATTGAGTTTTTATAGATTAATTACCGATTATTATTACGGTTTTATTCCTCACATCATTGCATTGTTGTTTCCATTATTTGTATTTATTGCCGTAATATTTTTTACTTCAAAAATGGCTGGCAGAACAGAAATCATTGCCATTTTAGCAAGTGGCACAACCTACAACCGTTGGCTTAGGCCTTATTGGATTGGCGGAAGTTTATTGGGATTAATGCTTTGGCTAGCCAACCAATATGTTATTCCACAAGCCAATCAAATTCGTAGCAGTTTTGAAGCAAGATATGTTGATAGAGATAATACCTACAATGCTTTAACAAACAATACCAACAACAATATTTATTTTAAAATAGACTCGTTTACTTATGCAGGTGTTCAAAACTATGATACACTTACCAAAAGAGGCGGTCCATTTTTCATGCATCGAATCGAAAAAAATAAGGTTGTAAAAAATGTACGAGCAGAAAGTATTCAATGGGATACTGCTACCAAAAAATGGCGACTAGAAAACATTGTTAGCAGAAAATTATTACCTGTTAATGAAATAGTAGACTTACAGTTTGTGCAACAAATGAATTTTAACTTTAGACCGTTAGACCTAAGCAGAGATAAGTATACAAAAGATAAATTAAACACTCCTGAATTAGACAGATTTATTGAACTTGAAGAATTAAGAGGCTCTGAAGGTTTAAACGACTTAAAAGTAGAACGTTATAGAAGAGATGCCACCGCTGTAACTGTTTTATTACTCACACTTATTGGAGCAATTGTAGCAGGCAGAAAAGTTAGAGGAGGCAGTGGTGTGCATTTAGCTGTAGGCTTTATCACCGCAGCAACATTTATCATTACCGATCGTTTTTCAACCATTTTTTCTACAAAGGGTAATTTACCACCGATTGTTGCCGCTTGGATACCTAATGCTATTTTCGTTTTTGTAATTATTTATTTACACAAAAAAGCTCCTAAATAATAAATTACTAAACCATTTTTAAGGGCATGATTGAGCATGATGGTTTATTCAATCATTACAATTAGCTTCGAATTTTTCATTGTTTTTCAACTCAAGATCAAGTAAAAACACAATAGTTAAAACAGATTTAAGAATTGTATTTATTGTAGCTATATGAAATCGATGCCCGTAGTTGCCATTTTTGATATTGGCAAAACCAACAAGAAATTTTTTTGCTTTGATGAAAATTATCAAATTGTATTAGAACGTAGCAAACAATTTGAAGAAATAGTTGATGAAGATGGTGATACTTGTGAAAATATATCTGCACTTTCAGAATGGGTTATAAAAACCTTAGATGATGTACTAGAAATTAAAAAGCTACAAATAAAAGCTATTAACTTTTCTACTTACGGGGCTAGTTTTGTTTATATCAATAAAGAAGGAACAGTAATTGCACCACTATATAATTATTTAAAAACTTACCCATCAAACCTTCAGCATTCATTTTACTTAAAATATGGCGGTGAAGCATTAATTTCTTGCGAAACCGCCTCTCCTGTTTTGGGAAATTTAAATGCAGGAATGCAGTTATATAGAATAAAAAAGGAGAAACCATTCATATTTGAATCTTTAGAATATGCTTTGCATTTACCTCAATTTATTCAGTTTTTAATTACTAAAAAACCTTGTAGCGATATTACAAGTATTGGTTGTCATACTCAACTATGGGATTTTACAAAAAACCAATATCATTCTTGGGTTGAACAAGAACAATTGATAAATAAACTTGCTCCTATTGTTGCTACCAATCAAACCACAACTATTGAATACAAAAATAAATCAATGCAAGTTGGTACAGGCTTACACGATAGTTCAGCAGCTTTAATTCCCTACTTAGCTGTGTTTAATGAACCATTCGTTTTAATTTCTACAGGCACATGGTGCATTACACTTAATCCGTTTAACCATATACCACTTACTCCAGAAGAATTGCAGCTAGATTGTTTGTGCTATATGACCTATCAAGGAAAACCAGTAAAAGCATCTAGATTATTTGCTGGTTACGAACATGAACAACAAATAAAACATTTAGCCCATCATTTTAAAAAAACAGTAGACTTTTACAAAAAAGTAAAGTATGATGATGATATTGCAAAAAAATTAAAATCCAATATACATTTTAGTTCAGAAACGCAGAAAGCATCTTTAAAACAATCCGCTTTTTCAACCAGAGACTTAAATAGTTTCGGCTGTTATGAAGAGGCTTACCATTGTTTAATTGCCGACATCATGCAGCAGCAACTGTTTTCTACCAATTTGGTAATTAAAAACACCAATGTGAAAAGAATTTTTGTAGATGGTGGATTTAGTAAGAATACCATTTATATGCATATGCTTTCTGAAGCTTTTCCAGATATCGAAGTTTTTGCTGCTTCAGTTGCACAAGCAACTGCAATTGGTGCGGCATTAGCCATTCATACCGAATGGAACGAAAAAAATATTCCCGGTAATTTGATTGATTTAAAGTTTTATGCTCAACTTGCAAGCAAGTAACTTTAATGAAAAACGTTTTTTATGCAATACGTTCCTTCTAACAATAGATACCAAAACATGCAATACAGACGTTGTGGTGTTTTTGGCATTCAGCTTTCTGCCATTTCATTGGGCTTATGGCAAAATTTTGGTGATGTTGATACCATTTCAAACTGCAAAAACATTTTAAAAGTTGCTTTTGACAATGGAATTACCCATTTTGATTTAGCCAACAATTATGGACCACCTCCTGGAACAGCAGAAACTAATTTTGGTAAAATATTAAAGGAAGAATTCAATGGCTACAGAGACGAAATGATTATTTCATCTAAAGCAGGCTATACCATGTGGGATGGCCCTTATGGAGATTGGGGTAGCAAAAAGTATTTGTTTGCAAGCTTGCACCAAAGTTTAAAAAGAATGCAATTAGATTATGTTGATATTTTTTATCATCATCGTCCCGATCCTCAAACACCATTAATCGAAACCATGCAAGCCTTAGATTTAATGGTTCGTCAAGGTAAAGCGTTATATGTAGGCGTCTCAAATTATCCAGCAGAATTAGCTGCTGAAGCAATAGATATTTTAGAAAAACTAGGTACACCTTGTTTAATTCATCAACCCAAATATTCTATGTTCGAACGTTGGGTAGAAAATGGATTACTAGATGTTTTAGAGCAAAAAGGCGTTGGCTGTATTCCTTTTTCACCGTTAGCACAAGGTATGTTAACTGATAAATATTTAAACGGTATCCCTGCCGATTCTAGAGCTACCAAAAACTTATTTTTAAAACCAGAACACATTACAGAGCAAAAATTACAACAAATTAAAGCTTTACATGCAATTGCTACAGAACGCAATCAATCTTTAGCACAAATGGCACTTGCTTGGATTTTAAAAGACAAACGAGTTACATCAGTACTCATTGGTGCTAGTAAACCAGAGCAAGTACTTAACTCAATTGCATGTTTAGAGAACACCCATTTTTCAAGCGAAGAATTATTTAAAATAAATACAATACTTCAATAAAATTAATCGAAGCACAAACTTTTTTGTGCTTTTTTTAGAACTTTAAAAATAAGTGTATAATTCACATTTAATAAACAAAACGATTATGAAAAAAATGCTTGCTGCACTCACTTTTGGCTGTATTTTAAGTCAAATTTCCTTTAGCCAAACGGCTCAATTACTTGTACATAAAGATGCCACTAAGCCTAAAATTAGCAAACACATTTATGGTCATTTTGCCGAACATTTGGGTCGTTGCATTTACGATGGATTTTGGGTAAGCGACACCGCCTCTATTCAAAAAAAAGATAGAATTCGATTAGATGTTGTAGAAGCTTTGAAAAAAATTAAAGTCCCCAATTTGCGTTGGCCTGGAGGCTGTTTTGCAGATGAATACCATTGGCGTGATGGAATTGGTCCAAGAAATGAACGCCCCAAAATGGTAAATACCAATTGGGGAAATGTAACAGAAGACAATAGTTTTGGCACACACGAATTTTTAGAATTGTGTAGCCTACTTGAATGCGAACCTTACATAAGTGGTAATGTTGGTAGTGGTACTGTTGAAGAAATGAGCAAATGGGTTGAATACTTAAATTTTGATGGATTAAGCCCATTAAGCAGTTTACGTAAACAAAATGGCAGAGAAAAGCCATGGAATGTTAGCTTTTTTGGAATTGGCAACGAAAGTTGGGGTTGTGGCGGCAATATGACTGCCGAATTTTATAGCGATCAATTTAAACGCTATTCTACGTATGCAAGAAATTATCCGAATGCAAAACTAAAACGCATTGCTACAGGACCAAATTCTGGAGATTACAATTGGACAGAAGTTTTGATGAGAAATGTAGGCAACAGAATGTGGGGTTTATCGCTACACTATTATACAATTCCTACGGGTTCATGGAGTGCTAAAGGTTCTGCAACCGTTTTTAATGAGAAAGAATATTTTGCTACCATGAAGCAAACCTTAAAAATGGAAGAATTGGTTACTCGCCATTCGACCATTATGGATAAATACGACCCTGATAAAAAAGTGGCTTTGGTAGTTGATGAATGGGGCATTTGGACAGATGTTGAAAAAAATACAAACCCAGCATTTTTATACCAACAAAACAGTTTAAGAGATGCATTGATTGCAGGCATTAACTTAAATATATTTAATAATCATGCCGATAGAGTAAAAGCAGCCAACCTTGCTCAAGTGGTAAATGTGTTACAATCTGTAATTCTTACCAAAGGAAACGATATGCTTTTAACGCCAACCTATCATGTGTTTGATATGTATAAAGTGCATCAAGAATCAAAATTATTGCACACCAATATTGCTTCACCAGATTACGTGGTAGACAACCAAAAAATACCAGCAGTAAGCGTTTCGGCTTCTCAAGATAGTTCTGGTGCAATTCATATTTCATTGGTAAACATTGACGCCAACAATGCAATTACTATAAAAACAAGTTTACCAAATATTGTCTTTAAAACCATTCAAGCTCAAATACTTACAGCACCAAAATTTACCGATGTAAATTCATTTGAAAATAAAAATGTAGTTGTTCCAACCGCTTTTAATGGCGTAAAAAAAGAAGGAAATGAACTTATTATAACACTTCCAAAATTGAGTGTGGTAATGGTGGAATTAAAATGATAGAACATTGTTTTTAATAAAAATATTTGTTTAACAAGCGACATCAACATTGTTCAACAGCCGTTGCGTCGCACTTTTGTACGTTTGTAATCGCTATGCAGCAATGCATCAGCAATAGATTTGCTCAGTATAGATGTATAAGTACAAGAGTGCGACCTTTAGGTTTGTTTTAAGTTCTTTGATAGATTAGTTATT
>JBHYCS010000002.1:0-283718 GCA_051861445.1 Chitinophagaceae bacterium
AAGAAAGATAACCACCTCTTGTACCTTGTTGCAGATTCCATACATAAAAAATATTGCTAACATCGCTACTAACGGTTATATTTTTAAGATTTACAGGAGCAGGATAAGGATTACCTACTAAATGAAAACCATTATTATTTAATACAATACCTTGATTACCTGTATTAACGATTCCTTTAGAAGTTAATATTACTGCATTAGGTATTATACTATTACTACCAGTAAGTGTACCTGTTTGTGTACGATCTCCACGAATAAGCACACGAACGCCTAATCCTTTTGTCCAACTTGCTTCTGTTACTGAATCGAACGATTTCCAAGCGTTGCTTGCGTTGTTAAACCAAAATGCCGATGGTGCATTGGTAGTAGTAGCATCGAAACTACTGTGATTGCCTGTTATGAAAATACTATCTTTTAACGATGTCAATGTTTGTGCAGTACTGAATGGATGGCTTAGAAAACGAAAACCTCTTAATCCACTAGGTATATAACGTTGGATGGAAACATTACCTACAATAGCACCTGTAACGGCAGCAATAGAAGCTGTTCCTGAGACACTAGACGAAAGAATTAACTTATTGTTTGTTGTAAGTGTTCCTGATTTTATGGTTAGCAATTTAGTGATTGTACAATTATTATTCAAGCTAAAGCCGTCTGCATCATCTAGTTCCAAATTATCGACGGTTACACTGTCTATTGAAGCCGAAGATGCTTTTCCAGCCATTAGAATCTTACCAACGGTATTTGCAGTACAAATACCGTTGCCAGTAATATTACCTGTTACCGAAATTGTATTAGAACCAATATTTAACTTTCCAGCTGTAAGATTTAATGATCCTGTACCAGCAAGAGTTTGTAAAGAAAGCGGTGTGCCCAATGTAACAAAAGCATCAGTACCAGTTTTATTAATTGTTAAGTTATTAGCCACTTGGCTACCAACAGTAAAGTTTAAAACGCCAGCATTTCCTGCATTTGCTCCACCAAGTGTAATACTAGCATTTGCATTTCCTGTTATTGTTCCTGTACCAGAAACAGTTCCATTAATAACACATGTTAGCGAAGTAGATGGACTAAGCGTTAGAATACCATTGTTTACAAGATTACTAAATGTTCTTCCGCCAGTTAATGTATAATTTACACCTGTAGCTATCGTTAAAGTACCAATTCTTCCAGGTGTTGGTGTACTTTGTAATTCACCACTATTACTAATTGTTGAGGTTATTCTAACATTTACAGAATCGGTAGCATTAGTACCCAAAAAAACAGTATTTGCTGTGCTTGAAATAGATGTTCCTGAAGTAACGCCTCTTTCAATTGTAGAACCGTTAAGCATGGTAAGCGTATTCACTGTTGTTAATCCTATCGATGCTGTTCCAGCAAAAAGAAGTAACTCACTCACTGTAATTGGCGATGTTACTGTTTTTGTGCTTGTATTTTTTAACTCAACGATTCTATAACTAGAAAAATTAGAGAAGGAAGTAGCATCTGTTCCTTTCTGCAAAAAATTTTGAGTACCAGCTCTATTATAAGACACAGTTCCATTGTTAATAAAATTAGAACAATCTATAGCAGGTGTAGTTCCTGTAAGTTCTAATATGCCACCGTTTTCTATAGTAACAGTTCCACATTTAGTTGTACTTAATGCTGCTATTACCTGACTTGTTGTTCCTGAACGTGCCGATATTAATCTTGCACCAGATTTTATGGTTACTGTTCCTGTACCAGATCCATCGTCTGCACCTACTCTTGCACTACTACCACAATCAACAATACCACTTGCAAATACGATTGATTTAAACTTAAACGCTGTTAAAATGGTAGCTGTTTGATTGGCATTTAATGCAAACTCGATACTACAATTTTGCATTCCACTTCCTAACCATTCTGATGTATTAATAAATGTTCTTGTATTTCCAACAACTCGTAATAAGCCTGTACTAGTAGTTATCATCGTATTACTTAAGCCTGTAGCATTTAATTGAGAAGTATAAAATACATCATCAATATTTGATGTAATGGCTGTACCTGTATAACCACGTATTTTACCAAAAACGTTCAATGTATCTACACCAATAGTAATAATACCATCTGTATTTGCTTGTAAGTTGGCACAACTTGCACTTCCGTTTAATTGTATTGTATGCCCTGATTGAACATATACATTATTTATTGAAGTTGGTGGTACTGTTGCTGTTGACCAATTGCCTATATTATCACGTATTTGCCAAGAAGAGGCATCTGACCAATTGCCACTTACGGCAGATCTATAATCACCAGAAGCTGCAACTTGTGCTAAGGAAAAATGAATAAAACTCAATGAAGCAAACAAAAAAGTAACGACTCTTTTCATATGGTTGATATTATTGTAAAGTGAAAAAGTTGAAGTAAATCGTAAGAATTTTTAAGCCTATTTAACAATCGCTATGAGAAACATGAAAATATCGATAACAAAGAATTTTAACAGTATTAAGCGTTTAATATTTATCGAAAAAAAAGAGCTGTTTATCAATTTTTGTTTTATAAAATTCAACATGTGTTGAATAAAAGTATAACTGCAATTACCGAGAATGTTACCGGCATCGTTATCGATTATTTACAATAAAAGAGGAGCCATTATGCAATAGCTCCTCTTTTAATAAGTGAATGAAACCTATATTATTGTTTTGAAAAAAGTTGAGTTGAAGTATGAGTACTTCCAACCACTTTTACAGTATAAACACCTTTTGGCAAATTCTGTACTTGAACAGTTGTAACAAGCATGTTTGCATTAACAAATTGCTGCATTTTTAATGCACCCAATGCATCATAAATGAATATTTTTTCATTGCCGAGAAGCCCACTAATAGTTAATTTATCATCGGTTGGATTTGGATAAACACGTAATTGAATTGTAGAAGAAAGTTGGATGAAAACAACAGGAGAATATTTAGACACTCCATTTTTAGCAACTGCTTTAATGCGATAATATGCAACTTGCTCATTACTAGATATATCCATCCATTTATAGGTTGAACCTAGGTTATTACTAGCAGCTTTTACTGTAGCTACCTCGGTAAAATTGGTACCATTTTTACTTTTTTCAATTACATATACATCGAGACTTGACTCATTTTGAGACTGCCAATGAATAACTGCTTTATCTAACTCTTTTGTTGCAGTAACATTTTTAAATTGTACAGGAAGCGTAGTTGCTATTAATCCGATTCCAAAAGAGCCGAATAAATTTGAACTTGCAACAACTTCATTTGTTGTATTATTTGCAGAAGTTGCAGATGCAATAGTCCATGCATTACCATCAAATCTTGAAACACCAATCTGAGGATTTGTAAAGTTTGTAAAAGAACTTCCCTCTAAGGCTGCATTCCAATTTAATTTCAAGTTGGCTGCATCTGTATTTGCAGTGAGTCTATTTATATTCCAAATTGCATCTACTACTGTTTGTTTTTGAGTAGCATTAAAAGCAGTTCCGTTTACACTTCCATCATTTGTAGCTCCTTCAAAAACACTCAAAGCAAAAGCATCATCAGTAGTAGGTGTAAGTGATACAGGCAAATAATAATTGCTGCTTCCTATAGGATACAACTTTTCTCCAGTTACTGCATCTGCTCTTAAAACGCCAACGGTATTTACAGATTTTTCAGTTACGATATATTTAGAACTAGAGAATGGTTCTCCTGCAATTGCTAGTGGTGAGGTTAATCGTATTGTATCGGTGGCTCTAATAGTTAGTTTACCATTATTTAATCTTAACACACCACTTATTCTTGTAGTAGCATTACTTGTAATCGGAGCATTTAGCGTAACATTACCTGCAAAGGCAGTTGTGTTACCTGTTGTAACACCAAAAGGAGAAGTAGTGGCAGCATTAATGATATAATTGGTACCTGTTTGATATGCTTTAGTTCCAGTTGTAATTACGCTTCCATTTGTTTCACTGAAACCATTCACATTCGATGTTACAAGTGTAGCACTATCACTACTAAACTTCAGTGTAACACCAGTAGCTGTTGCTAAAGCAGGCTGAGATAAATAAATAAATCCTGTTCCAAAACCTGTACAATTTGTATTGGCACTGAGTATGCCAGGTGTTGTGCAAGTAACTGCTAAATTAGTGTTACCAGTTTGTGTGCCTGTGACACCTGTAATTAAATAAGAACCAGCTGTAGTATTACCTGTTAAATCGCCAGCAGTACCATTTGTTCTAGCCGTAAATGCAGCAGTACCAGTAATTTGGTTATCTGCACCAAAATCTAATCTTCCAACAATATTTGCTAAGTTAGAGACATTGATACTCTTTTGTAACGTAACAGAACTGTGATTGGCTACACCAAAAGACATAATATTAATTGTACCTGAACCAGAAACTGTTTGTGGTGTATTGCCAGCCATGTTTACAGAATTGGTTGTTGCACCAGTATTTGCAGATAATGTTCCATTAACAACCAAATTTCCTAAAATAGGTGTATTACCCGTTGTATGTGTTCTAAAAGTAGAACCTGTGCTAATTGTTAAATTTTCAATTTTATAAACAGGGCCATCTGCTGTAATTGTAGCACCATTTTCTACAAAAATATTGGCAAACGTTTTATTATTTAACCAACTAGATGAACTATATGAACCACCATCTGTGTACTGAACATTAGAGCCTCTAAAATAGAGATTACTGCCTACTTCAAAATTAACAAACTGAACTGTTGAACTACTACCAATAGGACTTCTTCCTGAATAATAATACAGGGAAGATCCAGATTTAAATGTAATTGAATTTGCAGCAGAACCGTTGAATCCAGAAGAGGCTGTTGAGTCTGTAATATGGATAGCAGCACCATTTTCGAAAGATAAACTTGCTCCAGTTGGTACTGTTATATAGCTTCTTGTATGTACTGAATTTGAAAGTGGACTTAAAAATACAGTTCCATTTATTTTACCAGTAGTACCTGTTGCTAAAACAATAAATACATCAAAACTAGCCGATGGGCCAGCAACGGTTAATGTACTTGTGGCATCTACTACTAAATCATCACCGCTACCACCATTAATGGTAATAGTTGCACTACCTGTAGCATCACGCCTTAAATGAACAGATGCACCATTTCGAACAATTAGTTGAGCACAAGTATGGCTTGAAGCTACAGCATTTACAGTGCCAGTAACAACATTTGCTCCACCAATATTGGTTCCATCAAACACAAGTATATCTGTATTTTGAGCTCCCAATACACTTCTAGAATCACCAGATCCATTTAATTGTGTGTTCCAATTACTATTTGCAGTAAAACTTGTTGCATCTGCTCCACCAACCCAATAATAAGTTGTTTGTGCTTTAACAGAAAGAATAACCATTAAAAGCAAGAAAGTAAAAGTTGTTTTTTTCATAAAGCTTGTTTAGTGATTTAAAAAATTATTTGCTAATTAGAAGGGTTTGAATGTTGATGAAAACTAACACCCACTTGATTTTTATTGAGCTTCCAAAGTGGATTAAACTGTGTAATATCAGCTGAAGAAATTTTTATTTTATGAATAGATAAACGCTGACTAATAGCATCAATTAATTTAGTTGTAACAAGTGAATTACGGGTAGAAGTTAACTGTTCTAGTGAAGTATTGTTACTGTTTTGAATTACTTCAAAACCTTTTGTAGAATTACAATTGACACACAAATTATGTTGTAAAGATGCTAATGTAGATGAGCCTTCAATAGCTACAATATCGGCTTTAGTTTCATTCATAATTATGTTTCCAATCAAATGAATATCTGTAGGATATACAAAGGGTTTGCCCTTACTTGCATTACCAACACCAATTCGTATAATTGTTCCTTTACTATTTACTACAGTATTACAAGCAATTAAAGCATTGTTAGCTGGATAATATTCATTCAAAGCACTACCCTCTAATCCAGCCATAACGGCAATTGCCGCTTTCATCGGTTGACGAGCACCGCCTTCAATATTTTCCAAAAAATTATTAAACACTGTTTGTTCAGCGTTAATAATTCTAATACCGCCACTTTGTCCACGATTGGCTTTTCCATTTATATAGTTACCATACACAAAGCATCGTTCTCCATGTCTTAATACCAAAGCACCATCATTTCCAATAAATGTGTTGAAGCGGTAAATGTTATCACAGCTTTTGTTACTTATTACTTCTGGCTCTAGTCTATGTTCTTCAAAATAATTATATTCAATCACATTAAAACCTTTTGTGAACGAAGTTTTACTATCACCAATACGCATATCTTCTCCTCCGTTATCTGTTGGCATTGTTCTATATCCAAAATAATTATGGTGAATATGATGATAACCTGGTTCTGCTGCATCACTACCTGCTACAAAGTTTTTAGGCATCGTATATCGTACTACTAAGTAAGGACCTTGATTTGTTTTGCCATAAAAAGAACAATGATCAACCTCATTATAACTTCCTTGAATACTCATCCAATTATTGTTTATCATAGAATCGGATGGCGAATAATTTGTAACAGCACAATTATTAATTCTACAATATTTACTAATACTGGTAAAAGAAAGTACATCTTCATTACCTAAAGTAGATTCTCCCAAAAACAAAAAACCTTCTACTTGTAAATAGCTACCATCTACAACAATTTTTGAGTTGCCTGCAAATACAACCTTTCCTGCTATTTCAGCCATTAATACCGTTTTTTTGGTAGAGCTGATTGAATATTTTGGCTGAAATCGAACTTGCATATTTGTGTATGTTCCATTTTTCCAAACAACCGTATCTCCTTGTTTCAAAGATTGCATAACTGTAGAAAATTCCGTAACAGAAGCTACCCTATATTGTGTAGCAAAGCAGGAATATTGTAGAATGAAAAAAGCAAGAACAATCGTTATTTTTTTCATAGAATTATACTGTTGATTTTGAAGCAATGAAAGTGATTGAAAGCCATGCTAATGGAACCAAAACAGTACCTAGAATAAAGAAAGAAACATAGCCTGTTTGCGTTATAAAAGGAACAGATAATGTAGTGATTAAAGTTCCTAAAACAGCAGCTGTTCCACCCATACCAGCAACTGTTCCAACATTTTTACCACTAAAATAATCTGAAGGTAAAGTTTGGATATTGCCTATTAAAAATTGAAATCCAAACAATGTTGCACTAATTAAGGCAATGGCTAATGGTATATGATTTTGAAGCAGTGGCAAATAATATGCTGTAGCAGCTAACGAACTCAACATGAATACAGAGCCAATTGTAATTGCTTTTTTACGTGCTTCTGCTGGTTGTTTTCCTTTTTGAATACAATAAGATGCATAATATCCACCAAGCAAACCGCCAATTGCAGCAAACAAATAAGGAACCCAAGCAAATGCACCTACTTGCTTAATATCAAAATGAAATTGTTCTTTTAAAAATGTAGGCAACCATGTTACAAAAAGCCACCAAACAGGATCAATAAAGAAACGAGCAGTAAGCAAACCCCATGTATTTTTAAAATGCAACAACTGTTTCCAAGTATAAACGGTGTTTGATTGATTGGTAGTTATTTGTTGTAAATGATTGTTTGCAATATGTTCTCGTTCTTTATCAGTAATCCATGGGTGTTTATCAGGTGTATTTTTATTGATGATTAACCAAGGAATAATCCATAAAAAACCAAGTGCAGCAATACCAATAAAAGTTATACGCCAACCAAAAGCAAGATATAAAGATGCAATAAATGGTGCAGCAACCACCGATCCTAAAGATGCACCTGCACCAAAAATACCTTGTGCAATTCCTCGTTCTTTTGCAGGAAACCATTCGGCATTGCTTTTGGTAGCACCTGGCCAATTGCCTGCTTCGAATAAACCTAAAGAAAAACGAAAAATATTAAATGAAGATAAACTCTTAGCTAATCCATGCAACGCAATAGAAATACTCCAACCAATAATACAAACAGCCATTCCTAAACGAGTACCAATAGCATCCATCATTTTACCAGTAACAGTTTGCCCAATTGCATAAGCAATCATAAAAAAAGTGGTGATTAAAGCTAGGGCATTCTTATTATTTGCGTCAGCAATTCCAAACTCTTTATAAATGTATGGCCACATAATATTAATGGCACTTCTATCAATATAATTAATAATTGTAGATATGCCTATTAATGCAATAATCCACCAACGTAAACCCTTCACTTTCATAAAAATCATTTAAACTATTATTAACTATACCTTGTTTCTATTGATTGCTCAAAGCAATATTGGCAATACCTTTTTGTGCACCAATTACGGTATTATTATTTAATACCTTATTTCCAATAGCTTCTCCTTTACTACTTTTCAAAACAATATTAAATCCATAGCCTGCTGCATTAACAGTACAATTATTATTACTAAACGTATTGTAGTTACCCCATCCTGCTGCTACACAATGCACTTGATATCCATCAAGAAAAATTGATCCTCCAGGGTTTGTGCCCGTATTTCCTTCAATGAGTGTATAATTTCCTTTAACATCTATCCAACTATCGGCACTATTTGCACCCGTAATTCCTGTGGCATCAAAAAAGTTGTTACGGATAATATTACCTGTGGCTCCTTCTTTTATATCAATACATTCAGCGGTAATATTTGGACCAACCTTATTATTCACCACCAAATTAGAATCGCACTTATCCTCTTTTCCATTTGTATATTTAGACCAATTGCTTACAGCTGTTCCAATATAAATTCCCTCACCATAATCAGGCGTTTTTAGTCCTGCTTGATATACTATACAATTACGAACAGTATTATACTTTGAAAATTTTCGTAGATGAATGGCTTCTTCACCAATTCCAAAAACAGTGAGAGCTTCTATTGTGTTATTGGTAGCTTCATCACACATTAATCCCTTTAAACCATTGGTAATCGTAAATCCTTTTAAATTCCAAAAACTAGCTTGCAAATACAACACATATCCTGTTTGAATAGTAGAGCCCTCTAATACAGCCTTTGCTGTACCAATTAGATAAATAGGATAATCTTTTGTGCCGTTATTAGCTGAAGGAATAATAAAATTTCCAGTATATATTCCATCTGCTAATACAATTTCATCATTTGGTTTGGCATTATTTAAAGCTTGTTGAAGCTGTGTACTATTGGCAACTTGAATAGTTCGTTTAGGCATATTCGTATTGCTATTTTGAACTATATTTTTGCTTGCACAAGCAACAAATAGAAATGAAGAAAGTAGATATACAAGATGCATGATGATTATTTTTTTGAATGAATTTTTAAAAGTTGACTAAATACGTTTTGATATTGATCATCGATTATTTGAACAACGTAACTACCACCTTTCAATGTATTTACAGGAATTGATTGTGTAAGAGAATGTATAATCTTTTGAAGTACAACTTCTCCATACATATCTATAATTCGAACGTGTAATTTTTTACCATTACTGTCAATGCCTTTTATATAAAAGAATGAGTGTGCAGGATTTGGGTAAATGGTATACAACGATGAGTGAGCACTGACTATTTTAATAATATTGGTATAAGATAACCTTCCGTTTGAATAAATCAATTTTAGCCTGAAATAAGCGTTTGTAGACAATGCTTTTACTTGTACTGAATAGCTTTGGTGTACACTTGCAATAACAGATGTAATTGTAGTAAAGTGAATACCATCGATACTTTGTTCAACCCAAAATGAGCTGAATATATTTGGATTGGTAACAGTCCAAGATAAATCCACAAATGAGTGTTGGGCTAATTCTCCTGTAAATAATAAAACATCATTTGAGAGTAACTGAACAGCATTTTTTGCACCTACCATGGTAGAATCTAAAACGTTATACAACAAAGAATTCGTTACCGTATTTAATTCTATTGCCCCTACGTCAAAAACAGTATTTCTAGTTTTGCCAAACACATCTCTTCCTTGAATATATGCTTGATATGTATTTGAATTAATAGCTGCATCTTGTACAATACTTGGTGGCAAAAACAAATTGTTTTGTCGTGCTGCAACTGTAAAATTTGTTGATGTAAAACCACCTGTATTTACCAAACCTATACCGTTTGGAGCATTTACAATGTTTCCTTCAGCTGTGTATGTTAGTTCCGTATTTACAGCATCAATGTAAGCTGCTTGTCCACTCATCAGTTTCACTAAATTATTGGCTACTACAACTCCTTTGGGCTGAAACGTATTATCACCACCATCAGTATAACCAACAACAATTCCTGCACCACCACTACAATTGATAATACTATTAAAAGCAACAATGGTGCTATCGGCAGGAAAATATCCAGAGGCTTTAGATGCATTAACAGTATCGTTTGTAGATGAAAGTCCGTTGTATAAAATAATAGGACAACGAGCAGATGTTAAACTATTTCGATTGCCATTTAATCCTTCGAAATAATTGTTTACAATCACATGACCTTTATCTATTACACGTATCCCATAAGCCCTTGTTATTGTTGCATCGTCTACAATAAAAAAGTTGCTAAATACCTTACAATATCTTCCATGCCTTAAGGTTAAACCACCATTACAATTTTTAAACGTATTGGCGTAGTAAGAATTGAAATCAGATTTATTAGAGATAATTTCAGGTTCGGTTTGTCTGCAATTTTCAAAAAGGTTATAGGCAATCGTATTAAATCCATCTGTACGAGAAGTGGTGCTTGTTCCTACACGTATAGTTTCGCCACCATTATCGCCTAAATAACCTCTACCATTAAAATAGTTAGAATCAATAAGATGATAAGTACTTATTGATGGTTGAGGATAATTGGTATTATCGTACCAAACAGTGATTGTTGCACCAGCATTATTTTTTTGAATAAATGTGCAATGATCTACTCTATTATTGGTGCCATAAATAGAAACCCATTTATTATCAATATCAGGTAAAGTGCCAGCTACAGAACCTGTAGAATCGCTATTGTATCGATTGATTGTAATGTTACTAAGTCTACAGAAAAAGGCTAAGTTGGTAGATGAGCTTCTAAACTGAACAACATCATTGTTACCAGCATTTCCTGTTGTAAATCTAAATCCTGTTACATGTATGCGTTTGCCAGAAAACTGTAAATAAGTATTGCCAGTAAAGGTTACACCACTTACTGTTTCAGCTTTTAAAATAATCCAATTACTTGTGTTTGTACCATTTGTATTGGAAAAATTTATTTGTCCAAAGTTGTATGTACCGTTTACAACAATAACCGTATCACCTGGCAAAGCATTGGTCATTCTTTGCTGCAAATCTGCTTTAGTAGATACCATATAATTGGTTGCAGATGATTGTAATGTGATGAACAAAAAGCTGCATAGAAAAATAAATGCACAAGAGTGCGACGCCACTACAGCCAAATAGTAGTACCTAAGCTGGTTACATAAAAAATGATATAGTGGCTTATTAATCATTATTGTGTTGTAATATTCAAAGCAGTTAAAAAAGTAGCGATAGCTGCAAACACTTCATCATTTTGCTCTTTGGTAAACTTTCCATGCAAGCCACCAGGTATTGTCATAAACTCATTTTTTACACCCACTTCATCTAACTTCTTTTTCAATGAAACAGAATGTTGGTAAGGAACCGTAGGATCTGCATCTCCATGAACAATAAATATTGGCGGACTCGTTTTCTTTACATAATAAATTGGAGAAACAGATTTTGCAAAGGCTTCATCATTGGCTTTGCTGCCCAACCAATCAGTAGCAGAGCGACTTGTTTTAATTTTTCCATAAGCCCAATCCCACACATCTACAATTCCGTATTTATCTACGATTGCAGCAATGCTATAATTTTTTACATTTTTATAAATGCCGTCGAAAACATTATCGTTTTGCAAAAGCCCAGCCATTAAAGCCAAATGCCCACCAGCACTACCACCCATTACAACTATTTGATGAGGATTGATATTGAATTTTTGAGCATTTTGAACAACATATAAAATGGCTGCTCGTACATCTTCAACAGCTGCAGGTGCAGTGGCTTGCCCTGTTAATCGATACTCAATATTAGCAACAGCATAACCCATTTTAAAGAAAGTGCTGAAGCCACCTTGAGACTCTTTTGTTCCGTTTTTCCAACCACCTCCATGTATGTTAAATATAATTGGAGTGGGTTTTTTAGCAGTAGGATTATAGTAAATATCTTCTCTTCCTTTCCATCCGTTTACTTCATGGTAAATAGCGTCTATTACAGCTTCATAACCTTTAGGATATTTAACTGGCTTGATAACTGCAGAATCGGTTTGAGCAAAAACGGAACTTACAAATAAGCAAAAAATAAAAGCAAAAATTGATTTCATAAATATATTGTTTAGTGAGCTGTATCTCTTTATTCAACTTCGGTGGCGTCGCACACTTGTACTATTGTAATGCTATGCAACAAGTATGCAAACACACTACAATAATGTAGCAATCGGCTGAGGATCCATATCTGTAAATGCTTGATTTTCTCCTGCCATTCCCCAAATAAATCCATAACTAGCAGTGCCTACACCAAAATGCATGCTCCATGGTGGAGAAATTACCGCTTCATTATTTGCCATTATCAAATGCCTTGTTTCTTGTGGCTGTCCCATAAAATGCATAACTCTATGATCTGGATGAACATCGAAATAGAAATAAGCTTCCATTCTACGAGTGTGTGTATGTGGAGGCACTGAATTCCAAACGCTACCAGCTTCTAAAGCTGTTAAACCCATTACAAGCTGACAACTTTGAATACCATCTAAATGAATGTATTTGTAAATGGTTCGTTTGTTCGAAGTGCTAATATCACCTAAATGAACAGGAGAAGCCTCCTCTTTAGTCATGCTTCTATTAGGATATGAATGATGTGCTGGTACAGATAACAAGTAAAACATTGCAGGATGTTGGGCATCTTCACTTGTAAAGCTTACTTCTTTAGTACCTTTTCCTAAATACACACATTCTAATCTATCAATATTAAATGCAGCATCATCGGCATTTACAACGCCTTTCCCTCCAATATTAATAATTCCCATTTCTCTACGCTCTAGAAAATAGTTGGCTTTTAGTTCGTCTGGATTATCCAAACGAATAGACCCATTAACAGGAACAACACCTCCCACAATTAATCTATCGTAATGAGAATAAACCAACTCTATACGATTCGGCTGCATTAAATGTTGAACTAAAAAATGTTCACGTAATGCTTGTGTGTTCATTTCACTTGTTTCTTTCGGACTATTCTGAAATCGTATTTGCATCTGTTTTTTATTATGATTTTATAAATGATTTGGTAGTTATTAATTTACCTTTTGTGATAATTTGAATTTGATGTAAGCCTTTGTTAAATGAAGTTGTATTTACGCTTGTAGACGCTGACACTGCTGTAAACGCATGTACAATTTTTCCTGATGATTCTAGTATTCGTACAACAGAATCATCAGGAATACCAACAATATTTATCACCTGTTTACTAGGGTTAGGAAATATCTGTAATGCTTTTGCTGAATGATTAGATACCAATAAAACATTGCTATACACTGTAGATTGGTTATACAATCGTAATTGAATTCTATAATACTGAGGTGCTTCATTTACAGATGAATCAATTAACGAATATTTTTTTTGAATCGATTTTGATATTTGCTTAAAAGCAAAAAACTTTACACCATCATTACTTTTTTGCAATTCAATGACATTTACATTCAAATCATTATCAAGCGACCAACTAAGCTGAGTGAAGTGATTTAATTGGTTTGCTTTAAATTGATGAATTTGATTGGATAAAAGCGTTGTTGATAATCTATCTTGCAATTGACTCTTAAACAAACTAGGTATAGATGTTATAGATGCACCAACAGACTCAACTATACCAAGTGGCTCTGTTGTAAACACACCAATATTAGTTATGGCTGCCACACAACCAATTGCCCAATTTCTATGATCGCCCTGAGGATCTTGAATGATGATGTTATTGGCTTTACAATTCCATAGCATTGTTTGTGCAGCCACCCAACCATGACCTGTTCCTGAATTGGTTCTATTTTGAATATTAATGCTTCCGTTTGCAACAATATTATCGAATAAAATACCGGTAGACCAACGATGATGTGGACCAATATCATTTAATTGATTGGTTGCTGTACAATTATAAAATACATTTGGACCAGCAGTTTGACTACCATTTACAAAATCATGTCGTCCATTTCTAGTAAAACAATTTTGTACTAAACAACGTTGCCCATCTACATTAAAAGAGTAGCGTCTGCTACCAGAAACTTGAGATCTAGCATCAAGCATTCTACAACTATCTACCGTAATAAAGCTAGCTGCAGATTGAATATGAACAGCTGAAAAACCAAAGTATAATACATCAATATTTTTAACCCAAGATTGAGCAATGTTTTGAAGAGCAATGGCTGTCCATCCATGTTGTTCATCGGTTTCAGAAGCATATACAGATGAAATACGCATGTTTTCTATAGCACAATTTCGAATTCGATTATCAGTAAATTTTACCAATTCTCCATCTGCATATATTGGATCAATTACATCAACATTTGGTGCATCTAAGGTTATTTTATTTTCATTTATGGCTGTAATTTTTCTTTCATAATACACATCATAAGCCGAAGTTGTCCAACCCCATTGAGCCATATTCAATAAATCAATCCAAGATTGTTTAGGAATACGATGTATGAAAACATTGTCATTTACTTGAAAACTATGTGGAGTAGAAACAGATATCTCTTTTGCACCAATAGGAACATAAGCATCTACAATATCCTTTCTTGAAGAAGATATAGTGTTTGTTGCACTAGTTCCTGCAATGTAAAATAAGCTATGTTGTGCTATTTTAGTAGCAATAATATTTGTTCCATCACCATTTTCTCCCTCTCCTCTCAAAATAATTCCACTAGTTGCAATACGAATCGTATCACTAACATTATAAGTTCCTTTTGACAATAAAATAGCACCTCTAAATCCATCTGCATTTAAAGGTAGTGTTGCTACTTCTTGAATAGCGTTTTGAATATGAATTCTATTATCACCAACAATAGGAGAAATGGTTTTAACTATCGGTACATTTGGAATTGGTGATTCACTATTCTTATAGCCAACGCCACTGTAATCGGGTATTCTATTCCCTTTAGAATCAGCTGTATATATTAATTTACCTTGAGCATCTACTGTTATCAATGTAGATGTTTGAGCAGTAACCACACACAAAAACAGGCAGCAAAAAACCCATGTTAAAAGGCAGTGCTTCTGATGTTGTTTATTGTACTTTAAAAACATATACTATTGAATTAAGAAATAACCAAACCCGATCAATAAAAAATCAATACCCTTTATTTTGAGGAATAACCAATTGTGTATTGGTATCAATTTCTCTTTGTGGAATAGGAAGTAAAAGTTTATCTACATTAATGTTTGCTTGCAATTGTGCTAACGTTGGTACAGGTGCATAATACTGACTATAATGTCTTGCATACTCTCTTGCAAAATTTGCTCGAATGGTATTAATAGCATTAACAGAAGTAAGGGTTGTACCAAATCGTACCAAATCAAAGAAGCGATGGTTTTCAAAAGCAAACTCTAAACGACGTTCGTTAGATAAAGCGGCTTCAAATAATTCAACCGTATTGATTGTAGTAGTATTGAGAGCAGGCAGTGTAGTTCTTACTCGTACTTGATTTATTAAAGCAATACTAGATGCACTAAATCCTTGTGCTTCTGCCAACATCAATAACACATCTGCATATCTAATAACAGGCCAATCGTTTTCTGCATCTCTTACAATTGTTACAGGTGAAATATACTTACGTGTGTACACTCGTTGTGTAGAACCTGTTCCAAAATAAGCAATTTGTAAAGCTCTACGAGCATCTGCGGCAACATAAGCAGTATCTAATTCTGTAGTTGGTGTATTTAATCCACTACCATCACCATTTACGACATTCGAACCACTATTTAATGGTGCAAATGTATTGGCGAAAGGAGATCCAATTCCTAATCCACCTGCTTTATATCGAATAGCAAATAATATTTCTGAATTCATTTCATTAGAAATAGAAAACACATTTGCATAACTTGATTGTAAGCTGTAACCGCTATTTGCAATGATATCATTCAACAAAACGATTGCTTCAGATTTTCTATTTAAAGTCAGATATACTTTTGCTAATAACGCTTTTGCAGCCCATGCATTTGCTCTCCCTAAACTTGTTGTAGGTATTTGGCTAAATCGAACATTACTCAATGAATCGCTTGCCATTTTTAAATCAGCAATAATGAGTTTATACATTTCATCAGCACTACTTCTATTTACCTTTTTGGCTTCTGCTGCTAAAATTGGTTCTGTTAAAATAAATACACCACCAAACAAACGAACCAAGTTAAAATAATGATACGCTCTTATAAATAAAGCTTCTGATGCCATTCTTTTTCTTTCAGCTTGTGTAGAAGGAATAGTGATATCTCCATAAATGTTTGTCCCTGAAATTGAATCGTAACTAACAGCTAAAGTCTTTAATACAAGATTTGCGTTTCTAATGTTATTGTATGTATTAGACCAATAGTTATATACTTGAGCATGTGGTGGATTAACTGTAAACATATCTAACTCATTCAATTCAATGTTACCAACAGTAGAACTACTAGCAGAACCTTGTCTAGAAACATCTGTACGTAAGTCTGTAAGCATCCATTCTGTAAGCATAGGAGCTTGTAAGCCATTGTAACAACCAGTAAGTCCTGCATTTACCTCAGCAGCGTTTTGAAAATAAGTAATTGTACTTAAGTTAGATTGTGGTATTACATCAATTATTTTATTGCAACTAGTAATAGTAATTGCAAGCATGATATAGATGAATGATTTCATAGTTACTTTTTTAAGTAGGTTAAAAGTTAATATCTAAACCAAATAGAATTGTACGTGGCATTGGAAAACCACCACGTTGATATCCTAAAATAAGCGGTGTTGCATAAGCTCCTGTTGTAAGCCTTGCTTCAGGATTAATACCTCTATAACCATTGGCCATGATTACAAAAGCATTTTGCACCGAACAATAAAAACGCAATCCACTAAGCTTTGCTATTGAAGCTACTTTAGTTGGTAATTTATATCCGATTGTTAATTCACGTAAGGCCATGTACGATCCATCTTCAACAACATAATCGGTAAGTAATTGATTAAAGCCATTATTAAAATAAGGTGTTTTTCCATCACCAGGATACATGGCACTCACCCATCTGTTAGCTGTATAGTTTTTATTTAATCTTCTACTTTCATTGTAAAAAGCATCACCATTTATAAGGCTCACACCTTGTACACCTTGCAATAAAAAGCTTACATCAAAAGCCTTGTAGGTAAAGTTGTTTGTAATGCCCCAAGTAAATTTTGGAAGTGGTGACCCAATTTGGGTACGATCGTCTACATCAATTTTATTATCATTATTTATGTCTTGCAGTTTTAATCCACCTGGTGTAAAATAATTGGTTAAATTAGAGGTTAATCCTTTTGCTCTAGCATCATCAATCTCAGCTTGTGATTGCCACACACCAGCAGTTTTGTATCCATAAAATTGCACCAACTGATTACCAACTCCAGCTCTATAAATTTCATTTCTTTCGCCATAATTCAACTGAAAAGATTCACCACCTAATTCAAGTAATTTATTGGTATTAAAAGAAATATTGGCAGATGTTTTCCACGTAAAATGTTTTGCAACCACATTGTTTGTACTCAACTCAAATTCAATACCTGAGTTTCTTAATTTTCCAATATTATTCCATGTTTCGTTTACACCAGTAAAGCCCATGCTTGCTTGCCTTAACAATAGCTGATCTGTTTTAGATTGATACACATCTATTGTTAAGTTAATTTTACTTTTAAACATAGAAATATCTACACCAAAATTGGCTGCAAAAGTGCGTTCCCATGTAATGTTTGGATTGGATAAAATATCTCTTGATAATGCTACACCTAAAGTAGTAGTACCAACACCTGAACCAAACGCATAATTAGAAGGATATAATAAATCTACGAAAGCAAAATCTGCGATTGCATTATTACCTGTAGCTCCATAACTAGCTCTAAATTTTAACTGACTAATCCAATTAACATTTTGAATAAACTTTTCTTTAGAAGCTACCCAACCTAATGAAACAGCAGGAAAACTTCCCCATTTTCTACCTGGTGCAAAATAAGAGCTGCCATCTGTTCTGAAACTAGCTGTAAACAAATACTTATCGTTATAACTATAGTTTACTCTACCTAGATAAGATAATAAACCGATTTGATTTTTGAATGAATTTGTACTTGACTGATCTATTTGTAAGGCAGTATTAAGCGTACGAATATTATCGCTTGGGAAATCAATACCTGTTGTTTGCGATTCATTTATAAGGTTTTTTTGTGCTGTAAACCCTGCTAAAAAATTGAAGCTATGTGCTTTCACTTTTTTGTTATAGGATAATGTGTTTTCCGTTAATAAGTCAATAAATAATCTAGTATTATAAACACCTCTATTAACCAATCCATCGGCCGTAGAGTTTCTATTGGTAAAATCTAATCCATCAGTGTAGGAAACAAACGCACTTAACTTAGATTTAAAATCTAAATCTTTTGCTAATGTTATTGTTAAATCAGAGGTATTCAATGCTCTATAATCTGCAGAATTGATAGACCGAGTTTCCATAATGGACTTTGGAGAATTATTCGAAGTATTGAATGGATTTACAGTAGATGTTCCACTACTCCAAGTTGTACCATCTGGCATTAAACCACTATAAGTAAGATTACTAAAATGTCTTGCTTGTGCCCAATCACCAGGACGAATAGCAGCCCACTGTGGTAATTGATTTACAAAAGCTGCTGTTTTATCGGTATGTTTAACTGGTAGAAAAGAGTAGAATCTATAAAAATCGATGAAAGAAGTAGCTGGTCTTTCTCTTGTTGAATACGAGGGGTTAAAGTTTAAATTCAACTTTACTTTTTTACCCAACTGCATGTCTAATCTTGCTCTTAATGTTAATCTGTTAAATGAGCTATGATGCATTAATCCATCATCTTTTTGATAAGATCCTGAAACAAAATATTTTACTTCTTTTTTTCCACCTGAAACACTTAACTGTACATTGCTCATATTGGCATCTCTTACGGCTTCTTTTTGCCAATCGGTGCCTTTTCCATCAAGTAAAGTTTGTTCTATTACGTAAGAAGCTCTTTCACCCGGCGTAATTAAGTTTCTGCTGTTTACAGGCACTGTAGGATCATTTGCTCTTAAAGCTGCTTCATCAAAATGTAATTTTGTAAACTCTGTTACCGACATTAAAGGATGTAATTTGTAAGACGATTTAATGCCTGAAGAAGCTTTTAAATTATAACGAGCTTTATCTGCTTTACCTTCTTTTGTAGTAATTAAAATAACACCATTAGCACCTCTTGAACCATAAATGGCTGATGAAGCTGCATCTTTTAAAACTTCCACACTTTCTACATCGGCCATATTTACAAATGCCAATCCATCAGGAACAGGATGTCCATCTACCACAACTAATGGATTAGAACCAGCACTGATAGACGTAGTGCCTCGTATATTAATTTTAGGCGCTGCACCTGCTTCTGATGTTAAATTCTGTATTTGAACACCAGCCATCTTTCCTTGTAATGCTTGGTCGAGGCGAGCAACAGGAACCTCATCTAATCGTTCATTTTTATATTTAACAACCGACCCTGTAACACTCGATTTTTTTTGTGTACCATAACCAATTACAATTACCTCACTTTCAGTTGAAGGCGTTGCAACCAACTCTACATTGATAGTTGTGTTAGTACCAACAGTAATTAGCTGTGAAGCATAGCCAACATAAGAAAAAATTAATACCGATTTTCCATTGGGTAAACTAATGGAATAAGATCCATCTTCTTTTGTAGTAACACCACCTTTTACTTTTTCAATCAATACGTTTGCACCAATAAGAGGTTCTCCTGTGGCTTTGTCTATAACTTTTCCAGTAATCGTTTTCTTCTGTGCAATAACCCAATTATTGAATAATAAAAGGAACAGAAAGAATAGCAAGCATCGTACTTTTTTCATGGCAGAAATTTTTATTTTATAACAAAATGAACTCAGTTCAATACTGATTAAAAGTGATTTTATTTCATAAAATCTTCTCTCATTGGATTAAACACATCTATTAATAAACCTTTTTCTAAACAAACAACACCGTGTAAAATATTTGGTGTTGCATGAAAAACATCTCCCTTTTTTAATATCTTTTTATTTCCTCCAATTTCTACTTCAAAAACACCACTAGCTACATAAGAAACTTGTGTATGATAGTGTTGATGAAGAGTACCAATAGCCCCTTCCTCAAAAGCTACTTTCACTAACATAATACAGTCATCATAGGTCATTATTTTACGTGTAACACCTTCTGCTACTACTTCCCATTCACTTGCATTGTCTTCAATAAAGGGTTGCACCATTGCTTTTAAATCGATATTGTTTTCCATAATTGTCTATTGGATGAATCAATAATTTTTTAAGGTTTAAAGTGGTTGGTTGTTATATAGCACATAAAATGGGCCCATCCAACTATATTTTTTTTGTTCTATTGTAATAGAATGAGTTGCCTTGGAATTACTATTATTATTTGCTTGAAAAATAGTAACAGGTATATTATTCATCATTATCTCTACAACTGTATAAGCATCGTTATTTTGTAATTGACGAATACTTTTAATGGATGAATATGTATTTGTGGATATTTCTACAATTGGATCAAAGTGACCATGAGGTTCTACAACTGTAACAAAAGAAGATTGAGCCGCTTTTCTTCGAAAAATAAATGCAGGTTCTCTTCTTAAATTGTAGTTAATATCATTGGCTCCTATTCTTGCAAAAATGACATTGGTAGAATCTTTAGTATCGGTAGAGATGGTATAAAAAGTTCGGTCATTCAAAAATGTTACCTGAGCCATTTCTTTTTGAATACTAGCTTCTGCTTCTTTCCACAAATACTGATAACCATTTGCTTTGCCAACTGTAGTTTGTATATTTTTATTGTATTGATAAGCAAAGTTGGTATTCATTAATTGTCCGTTATAATGAAACGGCAAATCATATTGATGTTGATTATTAGATTGTGCTTTAAAAATATCTACAATAACGGGTTGCTGATGTGTTGGTAATTTCAGTAAATAAACCGTTCTGTCTAAAGCAACATCTTTATAAGCATTGGTTTCTTTAGTGCTGATTACTTGTACATTTTTTGACCCGATACTACTGTATTTTTTTTCTGGAAAATATTTCTCACTTTCTGATTCAATTCCATTGAAATGACTTGTTTCATCTACCACTATTGTATTATGAGCAATGGTTTGGCTAGCATACATTTTTGTTTCAGGTAAATATCTTCCTCCATACTTCTGCTCAATACCAATGTATCGAACGGCTCCATAATCTGTTAAGATTTCGTTGTAACCGTTATAAAAAATAATGTTTAATTTATCGTAATGACCATGTGAAAGTCCGTGAGAAGAATACTTTACTAACAAAGATGCTAAGCTGTCCCCTTTTCCTGAACGCATCAAAGTAACGCCACCTCTTTTGCCATCTGCACCATCTTTATACTCAACAGATTCATAGGTATAAAACTTAGGAATGGAGGTTTGCTTGTTTTGTAAAGCAAAGCCTAATAAAGCTCCACCTTTACTTAAGGTAACTCTATTCTGTTTTTTTGCAACAGGTAATAATCCTTTATCCGACCCATAAATATTCCATGCTATACTCAAAGCTTCTACCAATTCATTAGAAACAAAGGTTTTTTCTTTCAATGCATCGTTATACGTGTAAAACCCTCCATTCAAGTCTGTTTGTTGTAAGCCAGCATGTAATGCTTTTTGTAGAATATTGTTTCGATATTTAAATATTTGCAATGAGGGTTGATAATTATTCAAAGCATTGGCAAACATATAAAAAGGTAATACAGCATAACGAGTATAATAAGGACCTTCAGCATAGTATCCATCAGGAGAAAATAATCCATCTAAATGTGCCAAAAAACCTGCTTTACCATCTTTATTCGTTCCTTTTAAAGCCATTTGTACATAGCTGTCGTTATTAGTAGCAATACCTACCATACCAACACCTGCACAAGCCCAAACTGCATGATTGTGTATCAGATTAAACCAATCTTTTAATTCCTTGGTAAAGAAATTTACCTCTGGTTCAAAAGCTCCTTCTATAATTAATTTTCGCTCATTTGGGGTTAAATAATCGTGTATACAATCGAAAGCCAAACCTGCATACATCAACCAATTAGCATCATTCAAAGCCTGCCAAAAAATACGTCCAGGTGAAGCACTTGTAGCTTGTGGATGATTTTTAAGTGTAGGATTTAATTGAGCATATTTTAGAAATATTTTTTTTACCAACAATGCATATTGCTTTTTACCCGTAATCTGATACAACAATCCACTATTATACATGAGCAAATAATTCAGCTTATGTTTATCATGTGTATATCCACCTGCTGCATCTTTAGGTAAGGGAACATCAACATCTTTATCAATCCACACATCAACAGAAGCTTGAATATCGGCATAAGACTGCTTTAATAAAGCATTAGATTGTAAACTATTTTTTACAAAAATAAAATCTGCTTTTGTACCAAATGCAATAGGATGTTGTTGTGCAAGCACAAGCAATGGTAATAAAATAGAAAATGATAAAATAGTAAGTAGCAATCGCATGTAATCGTTTATTGAAATGATTTAAATAACATGTAAATAGTTAAGCTATACAAAATAGGTTCCCCCGTTTATTTCAATGCTAGCACCTGTAATAAATGAAGATTGATTGCTTGCTAAATACAGAGCCAAATCACCTATTTCGCTTGCATTACCCTCTCTCCTTAAAGGAGTTGCCGCTGCTACATTTTTACGAACTTCATCTTTTGTAAATGTGTTGTGAAAGGTTGTATTAATCATACCTGGAGAAATACAGTTTACACGGATGCCTTTTGACCCTAGCTCTTTTGCTAAACCTTTTGTAAAAGTAAGTACACCACCTTTGGCTGTTGAGTAAGCAATGGCACCAAAACCACCTCCATCTCTTGCAGCTTGTGAGCTAAAGTTCACAATACTTCCTCCATCATGCATATATGGCACAACCGCTTTAGACACTAAAAAAGCTGATTTTAAATTTACATCCATAACAGCATCCCAAAATTCTTCATCAATATCTTGCAATAACTTTCTTCCCATTAATCCACCAGCAACATTTACCAAAATATGTATAGTATTACCAAAAGCTTCGGTACATGTTTTTACTACATGATGTATTGCATCGGCTTTTGTCATATCGCCTTGCACAGCAATCGCTTCACCACCATTAACGATAATTGCTGATACAGTTTCTTTTGCTGCTTCTTCATTTCCAAAATAATTAATGCAAACTTTAGCTCCTGCTGCTGCTAACTTCTCACTTACCGCTCTACCAATGTCTCTTGCACCACCTGTTACAATTGCTACTTTACCCTCTAATTGTTTCATAATTATGATTGTTTATAAATAAAATTTTGCTGCTGATTTAAAAGCCTAAAACAGGTTATTACTGTATTTATAGAAGACATTATTTGAAGTAGGCTTTACAATCGGCAGTGTAATATTAACAGCAATACAAGAAGCAACAGAAATTGTAGCATTGAATAATTTCCATTTTTTAAATAAAATCATTGTAATTTTTTAAACAAATCAGCATTATAATTGAAATTCTTTTTTTAATTAACACCGAAAGCGTTACCGGCAACGCTGCCGGTATTTTCCCGAAAAACATTCTAAATTGCATTTACATTTACACTACCATATGGAAAAACAAGCTACTATTAAAGACATTGCTAGAGCTTTGCAAATTTCTACTTCTACTGTTTCAAGAGCATTAAGAAATGCAAATGATGTAAATCCTGAAACAAGAAAAGCTGTTTTAAATTTAGCAGAACAACTAGACTATAAGCCCAATCAATTGGCATTAAGTTTACTAAAAAAACAAACACATACCATTGGCGTTATTGTACCCAATTTAGATTATGTTTTGGCTACAATGGTTAAAGGAATTGATGAAGTAGCCTTAGAGGCTGGTTATACGGTAATGGTATGTCAAAGCAATGAAAGCTATGGACGAGAAATTTTAAATACGAGAAGACTATCAGATAGCTTAGTAGATGGTTTTATTATTTCTGTTTCAAGTGAAACCAAAGTGCTTGATCATTTTAAAAAAATTCAGGAAAAAATGCCCATGGTTGTTTTCGACAGAGTTTGTCCAGATTTAATTGCACCAATGGTTAGACTGGATAATGAAGAAGGTGGCTTACTCGGTACACAACACTTGATAGACCAAGGTTACAAGAGAATTGCTGTTTTGGCTGGACCTAAAAATTTAGACATTAGTAATAAACGAGTTGACGGTTATTTACAAGCATTAAGAAACAATAAAATTAAAATTGACAAAGACTTAATTATTCACTGCGATTTCAATCAAGAATATGCCTATGTAGCTACTAAAGAATTGCTATCGACAAAACGAAGACCAGATGCAATTTTTACAATTACAGATAGAATGGCAATTGGAGCAATGCTAGCAATTAAAGAAAAAAAACTACAAATGCCGCATGATATTGGCTTAGTAGGATTTAACAACGAGCCTGTTACCAACTTGGTTACACCAACTATTACAAGCGTAGAACAACCAAGCTTTGAAATGGGAAAAACAATTGCTAAACTTTTTATTGAAATGATGAATAGTGATGCAGATATGACATCGAGAGAAATAGTATTAAAACCTAAACTGTTTATAAGAGAATCATCTACCAAGCTTACCAAAACAAAATGACGATTATATGAAAAAATATGTTTGCCTAGCCTTTAGCTTTTTGATATGTATTCATCCAATTGATGCAAAAAAAATAAAAGTTGCATCGATTACCATGTTTAATGAAGTTATTAAACAAGCTGTTGCAGGCGATACTATTATTTTAAAAAATGGCATTTGGAAAGATGTAACTCTTGCAATTAGCTGTAATGGAAATGCGAAACAACCCATTGTTATTGAAGCTGAAACAATTGGCAGCGTTACCATTGAAGGAAAAAGTAGCCTTAGAATTGGAGGAAACTATATTGTAGTTAGTGGATTAACATTTAACAATGGATATGCAGATAAAGGAAATGTATGGGAATTTCGATTGAACAATCAAATTGCCAATAATAGCAGAATTACAAACTGCTCTATTCTTGAGTTTAGTAACAAGAATAGATTAATCGATAATTATTGGGTGGCTTTATTTGGAAAAAATAATAGAATAGATCATTGCATATTTGGCGATAAAAAAAATTTAGGTGTTTTAATGGCTGTTGTTTTAGATGATGAAAGAAGCAGAAATAACAACCATAGCATAGATAATAACCATTTTACAAAACGCATTCCATTGGCGTCGAATAGTGGAGAAATAATACGCATAGGCGTTTCACAACACTGCACTTTTTATAGTAACACAATTATAAAAGACAACTTGTTTACAAATTGTGATGGAGAAACAGAAATCGTATCTATAAAATCTTGTGGCAATATTGTTCGAAACAATATATTTAAAGAATGCCAAGGAACAGTGGTTTTAAGACATGGAAATAATAACACAATAGAAGGAAATATTTTTTTAGGAAATGGAAAAGAAGGAACGGGTGGAACAAGAATAATTAATGAAGGTAATTGGGTTATTAATAATATTTTTTTTGAATGTAGAGGTGCTAATTTCAGATCGCCACTTGCTGTTATGAATGGTGTGTTTAATTCTCCACCACATCGTTATTTACCTGTAAAAGATGCAGTTATTGCTTACAATACGTACATCAACTGTACTAGTTTTGGTTTAGGAGAAGGCAGTGATGCAGAACGTAGCGTTCCTCCAAAAAATATTTACTTTTTCAATAATTTATTTATTAATAATAAAGACAGTTTGTTTTACAATATTTACGATAAAATCGATAGTGTTTATTTTAAAAATAATGTTGTAAGCAATACCATAAAGCAACACCTATTAGGTGGTTTTAAAAAAGAAAAAATAAACCATATACCTCCATCTCAAGTAAGTATACAAGCGATTAACCCAAAAAGAATATTACCAGATAGCATTTATCAACAGTTATCCAATAGGCTAGCATATGCTTTACCTGAAACCATTGGATTTAATAGATGGACTGCCTTTAACGAAGCCAAAAAAGCAAAAATTGTTCATCAGCAATCTTCAAACACCAACAGCAATGCAATTACTATTAAATGTAAAAACGCAGATGAAGTTTATGCAGCTTTTAATACACAACAAAATCAAGTAAATATTCAACTTACTGGTACTGATTATGTATTCAGCAAGCCCATAATCGTTTATAAAAACATAACCATTTCATTATCCAAAAAAGGCAATCCAATCAATTGGGTCACCAATACCTTTATTCCTACTTTAATACAAATTCAAGCAGGTTCATCTTTTACTTTAGACAATATAAATATCGATGTTAAAGGCGTAAATTCAAGTTACTTTATCACTTCAGACACGAGTGAAAATCCAAATCACTATGCTTTCAGTTGTTTAAATAGTATTATTGATAATTATGGAAGCATCAATAGTGCAATAGCTTTATTTAAAGCATCTAAATCAAGCGTTGCAGACAGCATTATTATTCAAAATACTAGCTTCCAAAATATAAATAGTAATCTATTTATACTAAATGATGAACAAGACAATAAAGGCTATTATAATGTTGAAAAAATAAAATTACAAAACAACCGCTTTTCAAATATTAAAGGTGCAATTCTTGATTTATACAGAGGTGGAAATGATGAAAGTACAATGGGGCCAATGTTACAATTTAATCAGAATGTAATCAATAATTGCAATCACAGCCAACCACTTATTATGTTACATGGCGTTCAACAAAGCAATTTGTATAACAACCAATTTATTCATGCTAACAATAGCAGTACTTGCATTAAGTATGTAGATATTGTAAGAGCTTTACATGTACAAAAAGACAATCAGTTTGTTAACAGTGGTTCTGTAATAGAAAACAAATATGTGGTAAATCAACAATAATTTATTGATAATATTGACCAGTTAGCAACTTCAATACTCTACCTTGTTGAAACTGTTTAAACGCAGCAGCTTCTTGTTCATGTGTATTTAACCAAACTTGATACGCAGCAGGGCTGCTTGCTGCACCAAACATCCATTGATTGTACGCTACGAACATACCTTCTCTAACTAAGTATTGTTGTTGGTCAAACATTCTGTAAGGAAATTGCTCATTTTGTTTTGTGAAAAACCATTCTAGTAAAAACCTAGTTCTAAAAGCGGTAATTTGTTCAACACCAATACCTATTTTAAAAATGCTTGTATGCTTTGCCATTGTATTAAAACAAGCTTTTTCAAATGCATTGTTCTTTACATAAACGCTATACTTTTCCCAAGCCTCTACATTAAATAATTTTTTATAAGCATCTATTAATACAGATTTAATGGCAGAAGTTCTTTGGCTATAGCTTTCTAAATTAACAAATATCTCAGCATATTGAATTTGCCAAAAAGGCTTCAATTCAAACCTATTGTAATACATTACAGCATTGTAATAATTGCTACTGTAATTTGGATCGGCTTCAATTCCTGCTTCCCATTGCAAAATGGCATTGGGCAAATTATTCCACAAAGCCAATAATTCTCCATATTCATTATACAACAAACCACTCGTACTAAACTTCTTCAAAGCCTTTAAATACAAGTCTTCTGCTGCTGCATACTCACCCTTACCTTTATACGCAATTCCTAAAACTTGGTACGCTTGTACATCTGCATCAGGCTGCTCCACTATTTTTTTCCCAATTGCAATAGCTTGTGCATATTCTTTTTGTAAACACAATAAATACACATAATCTTTAGCTATATCATTATTATTAGGCAACTGTTTTATGGCTGCATTAAAAGCAATGGCTGCCTTTTCAAAATCGCCTTGCTGCATCAACTTTTTTGCTTGTTGATAATTTTCTTCACCCGTTTGTGCAAAGCAATTCATACTCATTAATACAAAAAGCAACCATAAATATTTCATGCAAATACATTTTCAGTTTATAAAAATCAAAACAGTGTAGCAGTAACTTTTATGTAACCAGCTGTATCACTTTATTCAACTGCATAGGCGTCGCACTCTTGTACAGCAACAACAGCTATCGGCAATAAAAACTAAAGTAGCAAACGACTACTCATAAATCAAATGTGTAAGTAATCCATCTCTCAATTTTGGTTCAAACCAAGTACTTTTAGGCGGCATTACATTTCCACTGTCGGCTATATCAAACAATTGATCAATCGTTACAGGATACAAGCTAAATGCTACTGCCATTTCTCCGCTATCTACTCTTTTTTCTAATGCTTGCAAGCCTCTAATTCCACCAACAAAATCTATACGCTTATCTGTTCTAGGATCTTTAATTCCTAAAATTTCATCCAATAAATTATTTTGTAAAATGGTAACATCTAAAACTCCAATAGGATCGTTGGTATAAGTTCCTTCTTTTGCAGTTAATTGATACCATATACCACTTAAATACATTCCAAAAACATGCAAAACACTTGGTTTTACAGCATTTTTTCCCATTACTTGCACATCAAATTTTTGAGCTACAGCGGCTAAAAATTCAACGTCTGATAAGTTATTCAAATCTTTTGCCAAACGATTATAATCCATAATATACAACTGATTCGATGGAAAAAGTGTGGTTAAAAAATAATCACTTCCCTTTGTTGCTTTATCACCTAAGGCTTTTCTTACTTTAGCAGCAGATGCAGCTCTATGATGACCATCAGCAATGTAAGTACATGGCACTTGTGTTGCAAACAGCTGGGTAATTTGCTCAACTGTATCATTATCACTAACAATCCAAATGGTATGCTGTATTCCATCGTCTGCTGTAAAATCGTAAGCAGCAGATTTAGTAGATTTCCATTTTTCAATTAAAGTATCAACTGTTTCTACATTTCTATACGCTAAAAAAACATTACCCGTTTGTGCTCCACTTGTTTTAATATGGTTAATTCGGTCTTGTTCTTTTTCTGGTCTTGTAAACTCATGCTTTTTAATAATGTCATTTTCGTAATCATCTACACTACTTACACATACCAAACCTGTTTGGCTTCTACCATTCATTACAAGTTGATAAATGTAGTAACATGCTTTATTCTCTCTAAACAACGTATCTCTTTTTATAAAAGCATCTAAGTTTTGTTTCGCTGCTTCATATACAGCTGTGCTGTGAATATCTGTGGTTTCGGGTAAGCTAATTTCACTTTTAGTGATGTATAAAAAAGAATATGGATTGCCTTGAACTTCTACCTTAGCCTCTGCACTATTTAGTACATCATAAGGTAAACTTGCTACTTGCTTTGCTAAACTAGCTTGTGGACGTAAAGCTTTAAACGGTTGAATAATGCTCATAATAATGTTAGAAATATAAATAATTGATAAATGATATAAATTCAAGAATTACCGAACAAATGATTAGCTATTTTTTTGTGCAAAATCTTTCATTAGCTCTGTAAAAGTGGCTACACTTTCTAGTGGTAAAGCATTGTACATACTTACCCTAACCCCACCAACTGTTCTATAACCTTTTACCCCCACCATTCCATTTTCTTTACACAACTCTAAAAAAGGTGTTTCATGAGTAGGATTTTTTAAGAAAAAAACAGCATTCATAAAGCTTCTATCTTCTTTAGCAACATGGGCTGTAAATGTATCAGATAATGCATCAATGGTACTGTACAATAAATTTGCTTTTTCTCTGCTTCGTTTTTCCATTTCTACCAAGCCACCTTCTGCTTTTATCCAACGTAAAGTAAGTAAAGCAACATATACAGCAAATACAGGTGGTGTATTCATTAAAGAACCTGCTTCTATATGTTTTTGATAATCCATGATTGCAGGAATTGGTCTATTTACTTTACCCAAAATTTCTTTTTTAATCACTAATACATTTACACCTGCTGCACCCATATTTTTTTGAGCACCTGCATAAATAACCGAAAATTGTTTAAAGTTCATTGGTCTACTAAAAATATCGCTACTCATGTCTGCTACAATAGGAACGTTTGTTTCAGGTATAGAATGCCATTGAGTACCTTCTACCGTATTATTGGTTGTAATGTGCAAGTAAGCAGCCTGTTCAGGTATAGAAAACTGCTTGTTGATATAAGTGTAATTTTTATCTTTTGAGCTTGCTACTACAGCTACATTACCAAAAAGAGAAGCTTCTTTTACGGCTTTACTTCCCCAAACGCCGTCATCGCAATAAGCAGCCGTAGCAGTTTGATTTAGTAAATTCATCGGTACTTGCATAAATTGTGTAGTAGCACCTCCATGTAAAAACAAAACTTCGTAAGCATCATCTAACAGCATTAATTCTTTAACCAATGATTTTGCTTCTTCCATTATGGCAATGAAAAAAGGCGTACGATGCCCTATTTCTAATACTGATAAACCTGTATTGTCTAGTTCTTGAATGGCTTGTGCCGCTTGTTGTAAAACTATTGTAGGTAAAATGGATGGACCTGAATTAAAATTATGCTTTTTCATCTATGATTGCTTAAGAAAACGCAAAGTAAACGATTTCGCTTTAAAGCAGCCATAGAATTGGCAGAAACAAATAATGATATATAATATGTTTATCGATTGCATGTATTATATATCAATTGATGTTACTTTTATGGCTTAAAATATATTTATTATTTTTTAAATAAAGTACATTCTTCTACCTATGGAAAATAAAAAGAAAATAATGGTTACGGGCTGTTTCGATTTAATGCATAGTGGTCACGTAGCATTTTTAAAAGAAGCAGCAGCATTGGGAGAAGTGTATGCATGCATTGGAAACGATGAAAACGTTTTTCAGCTAAAAGGCAGATATCCTGTAACGCCACAAGATGAGCGTAAATATATGCTAGAGGCGTTATCAGCAGTAAAGGAAGTACGAATAAACAGTGGCATGGGAATTATAGATTTTGTGAAAGAAATGGATGAAATTAAACCAGACATTTTTTTGGTAAATGAGGATGGAGCTACACCTGCAAAAGCGGCATTGTGTAAAGAAAGAGGTATTGAATACCAAATTTTTAAACGTTTACCACATGAAAATTTACCAACTCGTTCTACTACAAGTTTAAGAACCGAATGTCAAATTCCTTTTAGAGTAGATTTAGCAGGTGGTTGGTTAGATCAACCATTTGTTTCGAAACATTATGCAGGTTCAGTTTTAACTATTTCGATTGAACCAACTTTAGAGTTTAACAATAGAAGTGGGATGGCTTCTAGCACTAGAAAAAAAGCAATAGAACTTTGGCGTACAGAAATACCAAATGTTGGCGATAAAGAGAAATTAGCCAAAATTTTATTTACCTATGAAAACCCTCCTGGTACAAAAGAAGTAGCCGGTTCTCAAGATGCTTTAGGTATTGTGTTACCTGGGCTAAATAAATTAAATTACGCTGGCGACTATTGGCCAAATTCAATAGAATCGGTTCATGATGAAAGTCTTTTATCTTGGATAGAACAGCATATTTTTTTGGTAACACTAGGCCCAAGAAATTCAACCTATTCTGTATTAGACAATACAAATATTAATGAAGCCAATGCTAAAGCTTTAGCAGATGCAACTGAAAACTGCTGGAAAGCAATTTTGGCAAAAAATGTGGTAGATTTCGGTGCTGCTTTTAAGGCCTCTTTTGAAGCTCAGATTGCAATGTTTCCAAACATGGCAGACAGCTCTATTTTTGAACAAATAGAACAATATAAAGATGTTGCCCTTGGTTGGAAACTAAGCGGTGCTGGCGGTGGCGGCTACTTAACCATGATTGCAGACAAACCAATTGAAAATGCTATTCAGATAAAAATTAGAAGAAAAGATACCCTGTAAAAAGGGTATCTTTTTTATACATGTGTTACACCGCCACTAACGGTAAATTTCATAGCATCTGCTGCACTTACTTCTGTTATAAATTTAATTTTTTGCGGTGGCACAAAATAAGTAATTCCGCTAATTGCATAAGAGTGTGGTACATAAACAGCTACATGATTTTCTAGTCCAAAATCAATTACTGTTTCTTGCGTAATAAAACCAATTCTCCATACATTTTCTCCATCTACATTTACCAAAACGGGTTTATCAAATTTTTTCTTATTTCCAGCAAAAGCCTCTAAAAAATCTTTCACTGAAGAATAAATAAATTTTATTCCAGGTGTGCTTTCTAAAACTTTATCTAACACATTTACCAAACGCCCAACTACAAACAAAGATGATATCCAACCAATAATTATTACCAAACTGATTACTACAATAAATCCTAAACCTGGAATTTTTTCAAGGTTTCCGCTTTCGTCTCTAATCACCAATTTAGGAGCAATACTGTGAATGATATTAGGCAAAATATTATCTACAGCATTAAACAAACCTAAAACAACCCAAATGGTAATTCCGATTGGTGCAATTACAATTAAACCCTGTAAAAAAAACTGTAATATTCTAGCTAACACACTTTTGGTGGCTGCTTTACGACTTGCTCTATCAAACATCATAGTTTAAAAATATACTGTAAAATAAATTAGAATTTTTTAAAGCTGGAGATAATTAAAAACGCCTCATCTAACGCATTCATTATCAATTATTTAAGAAAATAAACACATGTATTCACAATTATTTAACAAAAAAAATAATGAATGGAAACTCTAATTACGAAAAAAGTTTCCATAGTTTTGCTCCCGATTTTATACAATTATGGAAACCCAAGAAAGAATTTTACACAAATCGCATGAACTGTACATGAAGTACGGTATAAGAAGTGTAAGCATGGATGAAATTGCAGCACATTTAGGTATTTCTAAGAAAACTATTTACCAATATTATGCTGATAAAGATGCTTTAGTTGCTGCTGTTGTAGATATAGAAATTAATAATACTGAATGTGAATGTGGTGATCATAAGGATAAAAGTGAGAATGCTGTTCATGAAATATTTTTAGCCATGGATATGTTGCAAGAAATGTTTGCCAACTTAAATCCTTCCATCATTTATGATTTAGAAAAATATCATCCGAAAACATACAAGCGTTTCATGGATCACCACAATAAATTCATGTACAACGTAATTAAAGAAAATCTTGAAAGAGGTATAACTGAAAAAATATATAGAGAAGACTTAAATACAGACATAATTGCCAGATTTAGATTAGCATCTATGTTTTCGATTTTTAATACCGATTACTTTCCTCAAGGTAAATACCAACTAGCCAATATTTGTAATGAAATAACCAAGCATTTTTTACACGGAATTGTATCTGAAAACGGACAAAAACTAGTGCTTGAATACCAAAATCAAAGAGAAACAAAAACAACAACAATATGATAAAAAAACAACCCTTGCAAATAGGATGGTTGTTTAGTATGCTGGTGTTCAGTTTTGTAGCAACTGCTCAAACAACTGTAACAACCAATTCTAAACATAGCTTTTCTATTCAACAAGCTGTAGAGTACGCTACAAAAAACAATGCACAAGTTAAAAACGCGTTACTCAATTTTAAAAATCAACAACAGCAAAATAGAGAAATAACAGCGGCTGCATTACCTAGTGTTTCAGCAAACATCAACTCGTCATTTAGTCCAAATATCGCTGTACAATCTATTCCCAATTTTATTTCACCTGCTACGTATGCCGTATTGGTAGATGAGGGTGTAAGAAATGGAAGTGGTCAACCCATTACAATGCCAAATAACTTCGGATTTATTGAAGCAGCTTTTGGTAGAAAATGGAACACAACAGGATCTATTGCTTTACAACAATTATTATTTGATGGACAAGTATTTATTGGCCTACAAGCAAGGAAAACTTCTTTAGATTTTCAACAGAAAAATATTGAAGTAACCGAAGAAGCCATTAAACTAAACATTCATAAAATTTACTACCAATTAGTTGTTGCAAAAACACAAATAGACTTAATTGATGCCAACATTACAAGACTAAAAAAATTACAATCCGATACAAGGGCATTATACCAAAATGGTTTTGCCGAAAAATTAGATGTAGATAAAATAAGTGTTCAATTAGCGAACCTAAATACACAAAAAACCAATATTGAAGGCAGTGTAGAAATTGGCTATTTGGGTTTAAAAACTTTAATGGGAATGCCTGTTAAAGACACTCTTATTCTTACCGATAACATTAAAGAAGAAGATATTAAAAATGGTGTGTTGGTAGATGCATATCAATATACAGACAGAAAAGATTTTCAGTATGCTTCTTTGGGCAAAAAACTAAACGAGTTTAATGTAAAACGTTATCAACTTAGTCAGTTACCAACCATTGCATTAAGTGGTAGTTATGCAAAAAATGCTCAACGAGATAAGTTTAACTTTTTTGGAAGAGGCGATTGGTTTACCATTTCACAAATAGGATTAAATATTTCTGTACCCATATTTAGTGGCTTTGCAAAAGATGCAAAAATTCAACAAGCAAAAATAGCTTTACAACAAACCGATAATCAAATTACCGATTACAAAAACCGAATTGATAATGAAGTAATTACAGCAACCATTACTTTAAAAACAGCTTTAAATGCAATGGATAGCCAAAAACAAAACATGAATTTGGCAGAATCGGTTTATAATCAAACAAAGAAAAAATACGAGGTTGGTACAGGAAGCAATACCGAAATTACATTGGCACAAACCGATTTAATTAGTGCACAAACCAATTATGTAAATGCATTATACAGTGCAATTATTGCCAAAATAGATTATTTAAAAGCAATAGGTAAACTTTAAAAATATCCCATAACAATCAAATCAACAATATGCAACAAATACACAAATTAATGGTACTAACTATTGCAGTAGTTTCTTTAGCTGCTTGTGGTAGTAAAGGTGATAATGCCATTGCAAAGAAAAAAGCAGAATTAGAAAAACTAAAGGCAGAACAAACCAAACTTGTAAGTACAATAGCTAGCTTAGAAGCAGAAATTTTTAAATTAGACCCATCTTCTAGACCAGAAAATACAAAGTTGGTAGCTGTAGCACCTATTGCAACAGAAAACTTTGCACACTTTATAGATTTACAAGGAAAAATTGAAGCAGTAAATATTTCTTACATCACTCCAAAAAATGGTGGTGGACAAGTAAAAGCATTGTTCGTTAAAAAAGGCGATGCTGTAAAAAAAGGACAATTATTATTACAGCTAGACAATACCATTGCAAAGCAGAGTTTAATAGCCTCTGAACAAAGCTTACAAACAACAAAATCGCAACTATCTTTTGCTAAAACCATTTATCAAAAACAAAAGAATTTATGGGAGCAAAACATAGGTACAGAAGTACAATTGTTAACTGCAAAAAATAATGTAGAAACATTAGAAGCACAATTAAAAGCACAAGAAGAACAAGTAAAAATTTACAAAGAACAACTAAGTTTTTGCAATGTTTACAGCGATGTTAGTGGTGTTGCAGAAGATGTGAACGTACGTGTTGGCGAATTTTTTACAGGTGTAATTCAAGGCGTTGGTGCACAAATAAAAGTAGTAAATACCGATAACTTAAAAGTAACAGCAGAAATACCAGAAAACTATATTGGTAAAGTAAATGTAGGTAGCCGTATGAAGGTAAGCTTACCAGATATCGGTAAAACCTATGACATTACCATTAGTGTAGCCAATAAATTAATTGATGCAAATAGTAGAACATTTTATGTAGAGGGAAAAATTCCTTCTGACAATGCTATTCGTCCAAATCAAATTGCTCTTGTAAATATTCAAGATTATAACAACAATAAAGCTATTACCATTCCTGTAAACACACAACAAAACGATGATAAAGGTAAGTTTGTAATGGTAGCAGTAAAAGAAGGTAACAAATTAGTAGCAAAGAAAAAAGCAATAACTATAGGTGACTTTTATGGAGATAGACTAGAAATAAAAAGTGGCCTATCTATAGGAGATCAAATTATTGTCGAAGGCTTTCAAGGGTTGTATGATGGACAGTTAATTACTACCAAATAAACACAACCATTATTACCTAATAACAATGGTGAACGTAAGCTATTTACATACACACAAAGCTTCGTGTATTGTTGTATAGCTAACTCTTTTGCATCATCCACACAAAAAATGTGGCAAAACAAACAACTATGAGTGTATTAGAAAATATAGTGGGCAAGTTCAAAGAATTTGGACCAACCACATGGAGTATTAAAAACAAAACCTCCGTTTACCTAGCAATACTATTTGTATCGCTAGCAGGTATTTGGCAATTTGTAACCTTACCAAAAGAACAATTTCCAGATATTGTAATTCCTACTATTTATGTACAAACTATTTATGTAGGTAATTCGCCCAAAGACATCGAAAACCTTGTAACAAGACCCATTGAAAAACAAATTAAGGGCATTACAGGTGCAAAAATTAAAAAATTTACCAGCACATCTCAACAAGATTTTAGTGCAATAATGGTAGAGTTTGATACCGATGTAAAAACAGATATTGCTTTGCAAAAAGTAAAAGATGCCATTGATAAAGCAAAGCAAGATTTACCAACCGATCTTACACAAGAACCGACAGCATTGGAAGTTAGCTTTAGCGAACAACCTATTATGTATGTAAATCTTAGTGGTGATTACGATTTGGTACGTTTAAAAAAATATGCCGACGATTTAAAAGATAAGCTTGAAGATTTACCACAAATAAATCGTGTAGATATTGTTGGTGCTCCTGAACGTGAGTTTCAAATTAATGTAGATAACTACAGAATGCAAGCATCAGGTATAACTTTCGATGATATCAGCAATGCTATTCAAAGAGAAAACTTAGATATTTCTGGTGGCTTATTAGAAGTAGGAAACATGAAACGTAACCTTCAACTAAAAGGACAACTAAAAACAAAATATGATATTGAGAAAATCATTTTAAAAAATGGACAAAGCAATCCCATTTATTTAAAAGATATTGCTATCATTAAAGATACCACAAAAGAAAAAGATAGTTATGCCCGTTTAGATGGTAAAAACGTAGTAACACTAAACATTATCAAACGTAGTGGCGAAAACTTGATTGAAACAAGTGAAGGTGTTAAAAAAATTGTAGATGAAGGAAAAGGCATTTTATATCCAACAGATTTAAAAGCGGTAATTACAGGTGATTTAAGTGTAAAAACAAGAACATCGTTTACCGATTTAGTAAACTCAATAATCATTGGTTTTGCATTGGTATTAATTATTCTTATGTTTTTCATGGGTGTTACCAATGCCTTCTTTGTGGCACTTTCTGTTCCACTAAGTATGTTTGTAGCATTCTTGTTTTTACCAGCAGCAGATTTAATTGTTGGTACACACGTTACCCTAAACTTCATCGTATTGTTTGCCCTACTATTTGGATTAGGAATTATAGTAGATGATGCTATTGTGGTAATTGAAAATACGCATAGAATTTTCGTGGAAGGAAAAGGAAAAATTTCATCTGCAATTTCTGCTCGTATGGCTGCAGGTGAAGTGTTTGTACCCGTTTTAGCAGGTACACTTACAACATTAGCTCCATTTTTTCCACTCTTATTTTGGCCAGGTATTATCGGTAAGTTCATGGTGTATTTACCAACCATGCTCATTTTTACTTTAGCTGCTTCATTGTTGGTTGCATTTGTAATGAATCCTGTTTTTGCGGTTGATTTTATGAATCATGCAGAAGATGGACACACAAAGAAAAAAAGCGACATTTTCAAAAAACCAATTTTTTGGATTGTAATTGGTATTGGTATAATTCTAGACCTAACAGGTTATACATTTTTGGGTAATCTTCTCATATTTTTCATGCTCCTTGTTTTATTAAACATTTATGTTTTAGACGATGCTATTCATGCTTTCCAAAACAGAGTTTTGCCATGGATTATGAATCATTATGAAAGTTTATTACGTTGGTCATTAAACGGATGGAGACCTGTACATTTATTATTAGGAACCATTGGCTTATTCTTTATTTCGTTATTCATTTTTATAGCAGCAGTAAGCTCTGGAAGAATTCCAATTAGCTTTTTCCCTAAAGGCGATCCCAATCAAATTTATGTGTACTTAAAGTTACCCGTTGGAACCGATGTTCGTTTTACTGATAGCGTAACCCAAATTCTTGAAAAACGTGTAAATACTGTTTTAGGATTAGAAAATGGAAAAACAAATCCAGTTGTTGAAAGTGTAATTAGTAACGTTGCTTTGGGTGCAAACGATCCAAGTGCAGGTGATAGAAGTACAAGAAGCGAATTGGGTAGAATTCAGATTTCTTTTGTCGAATTTGAACACAGACATGGTGTAAGCACAAGACCTTATTTAGATTCAATAAGAGCACAAATGAAAGGCATACCTGGTGCACAAATTACAGTAGACCAAGAAAGTTCTGGTCCACCAACAGATCCACCAATTAATATAGAAATTGCTAGCGAAGATTTTGATGGTTTAATAAAAACGGCTACTAATTTAAAAAACTATCTAGACTCTATTCAAGTGCCTGGTGTAGAAGAATTAAAGATGGATGTAGACCTTACCAATCCTGAAATTACTTTAAACGTAAACAGAGAAAGAGCTTTGATAGAAGGTGTTTCAACAGCTCAAATTGGTATGGCTATTCGTACCGCATTGTTTGGTAGAGAAGTTTCTAAAATTAAAGAAGGAAAAGAAGAATATAAAATTCAATTACGCAACAACGAAATTCAAAGAAAGAATTTAGTTGAATTATTGAATATGAAAATTTACTTCAGAGATTTTGCAACTGGTAGTTTCAAAAACATTCCTATCAGTACGTTGGTTACAGTTGAGCCATCTAGTACATTAGGTAGTGTAAAGCGTAAAAACCAAAAACGTTTAATTAGTTTACGCTCAAATGTATTAACTACACAAGGTTACAATGCAACTGCCGTAAATACTGTATTAGCTGGTCATATTGCTAACTTTAAAAATAAAGCCGATGGTGTTACTATCAAACAAACTGGTGAAGGCGAACAACAAGCAGAAACAGGTGCATTTTTATTCTCTGCATTAATTATCGCTTTAGCTGCCATCTTGTTTATATTGGTAATTCAATTTAACAGTGTAAGTAAACCAGTAATTATTTTAACAGAAATTATATTTAGCGTAATTGGTGTGTTCTTAGGTTTTGCAATTACAGGTATGGAAGTATCTGTTTTAATGACAGGTTTAGGTATTGTAGGCTTAGCAGGTATTGTAGTGAAGAATGGTATCTTAGTAATTGAGTTTGCAGATGAATTAAGAGCAAGAGGAATGAAAACAAGAGAAGCTGTAATTCAAGCTGGTAAAACACGTATTATTCCAGTATTGTTAACTGCATTGGCTGCTATTTTAGCCTTTATACCTATTGCTGTTGGCTTCAACATTAACTTTGTAACATTGTTTTCAGAATTAAATCCACGTATTTTCTTTGGTGGTGACAATGTAGTATTCTGGAAGCCGCTTTCATGGACAATCATTTTTGGTTTAGCATTTGCTTTCTTCATGACCTTAATTATTGTTCCTGCTATGTATTTAATTGCAGAACGTTTACGTAGACCAATGCGTAATATGTTTGGAGGAAAATGGATTAGCTTTATGGGTATTCCACCACTTACGATCTTGTTTTTACCATTGATGGTTGTTTCATTAATCAGCCATCGAGTTAAAAGAAAAAATAGAGAAAGAAAGCTTAAAAATGTTTCAACCGTAAATGAATCGTTTACAGGTAGTTGGTTTTAAAAGCATTCATTCACCAAACAAACAAAAGCCGCTGCAAAATTGCAGCGGCTTTTGTTTTACATCTAGATGTAACAAAAAAAACAATCTGTATATAAAATGTTTTGTTGTAATTTTCGTTATAATGCAAAGCATATTTATGAATAAACGTTTTTTCATTTTCGCAATAGCAATTATTTTATTTGTAAATACCTCATTTAAAACCTTACCAAGTAAAGACGATTATTATATTGTTGTAGATAAAAGCGACTACGAAATGTTGGTGTATGATGAAGATGATAATTGGCAAGTAACCTATCCTTGTGTTTTTGGAAGTAAAGATTTAGGAGATAAAATGATGCAAGGAGATAGAAAAACACCTGAAGGAACTTTTCATATTATTGCTAAAAGACCACATGCTAAATGGAATAAATTTTTTGCATTAGATTATCCAACAGAAGAAAGTATTCAAAAATTCAACGATCGAAAAGCAAAAGGAATTATTCCTCAAGATGCAAAAATTGGTGGAGAAATTGGCATTCATGGCACTTGGCCACATGAAGAATTTGCTGTTGACTTATTTCAAAATTGGACTCAAGGTTGTGTAAGCACCAAAAACGAATATGTAAAAACTTTATTTACGGCTATTCCTGTTGGCACTAAAGTAATAATTAGAAAATAACTACTTTTTTCAAACGATTAGCAACCATTATTTTTCTTTCAAAAAAATATAGACTAACGTAAACTTTTCTATCTAGCAAAACCTACAGTACATTTACAGGTATGGCTATTATAAAACTTGCTGTGGATGAATTTATGGCACTTGCTGCCAACAACATTGTACTAGATGTTCGTAGCGAAGGCGAATTTGAATATGCACATATTCCAAACGCCTACTCATTACCCTTGTTTAATAACGATGAACGAAAAGTTGTTGGTACTACATATAAACAACAAAGTAGAGAAGAGGCCATTAAAATTGGGCTCCAATATTTCGGCCCTAAAATGCTTACCATGCTACAAAATGTAGAAAGCATTTGTAAAAAAAGAAACACTACCTACACTGGTAAAGAAACACTATTAGTACATTGTTGGCGTGGAGGCATGCGTAGTGCAGGTGTTGCTTGGTTATTAGATTTATATGGCTTTAAAGTATATACCCTTGTTGGCGGCTACAAAGCTTATAGAAACTGGGTTTTACAACAATTTAATAAACCATATTCTTTTCAAATTATTGGCGGTTTTACAGGTAGCGGTAAAACAAAAATGTTGCATCAACTTCAAAAAAGAGGATGCTCAATAGTAGACATAGAAGCCATTGCCAATCATAAAGGATCTACTTTTGGAGCCATTGGTTTACCTGCACAACCTAGTCAAGAAATGTTTGAAAATATATTGGCAAATTCTCTGTTACAGGCAAAAGAAAATACCAAAAACAAATCGCTACCCTATATTTTTATAGAAGATGAAAGCCAAAGAATTGGTTCGGTAAATATTCCTAAACCATTGTTCGAGCAGATGCGTCAACAAAAGGTTTTCTTCTTAGATATTCCTTTTGAAGAACGATTAAAATACATTGTAAGTGATTATGGCAAACACCAACAAAGCGATTTGGTGAATGCAATTGTTAGAATAAAGAAAAAACTAGGTGGTTTAGATGCCAAACAGGCAATTCACTTTTTACTAGAAGATGATGTATACAATTGTTTTAAAATTTTATTAAACTACTACGACAAACTATACAATATTGGTTTGAACAAACGCAACAATGTATATGAACAAGTTTGCACTATTCAATGCAATCATGTTGATGCTAATGAAAACGCTACAGCTGTTTTACAAACATTGTCAGCATCCTACAATCAATAGTGTTACTTAAATTTTGGTGGATGTGTTTGATGCCATTTTGTAGCTTGCTGATAAGCCTTTGCAACACTTAAAATGGTAGATTCATCAAATAATTTTCCAATAAAAGTAATACTTGTTGGCAATTGGTTTCTAGCATCAAAACCTGTAGGAACAACTACAACAGGATGACCAGTAAGATTGGTGATTGCAGTTTGATTTCCACTTCCTCTTGTTGGGCAAATAATGGCGTCAAATTCATTTACCACTTCATTTACTTTTTGCATCAACAAGTATCTATGTCTATTGGCATTAATGTATTCAACAGCAGGAATAAACCTTGCAACTCTAAAGGTATTTGGCCAATCATATTTACCTTGAGCAGTTAGTTGATCGTCGATATCGTTACGTGTAAAATCATCAAAAGCGGCTGCACATTCTGCACTAATTACTACATCCATTATATTAAAGTTGTAAACACCACTATCAGGAAAGTTAACAGGAATAAGTGTTACACCCATTTTCTTAAACTCGTTCAACACTTTCCATTCAGAACGTGTAGTGTCTTTTATTCTGTCAAAATAATTTTTGGCGTAGCCAATTTTCATGGCAGATAATTTTTTATTTGCAGGAAAATTAAAAGGCATATTTACTGCACTTAAATCTTTACCATCTGTTCCATGAATATATTGAAACACAATTGCAGCATCTTCTGCACTTCTACAAATAGGGCCAACTTTATCTAAGCTCCAACTCAATGTCATGGCTCCGCTTCTACTAATACTTCCAAAAGTAGGTCTTAACCCTGTAGCTCCACAAGTTGCTGATGGAGAAACAATGCTACCCCAAGTTTCTGTACCAATTGCAAAAGGTGCCAATCCTGCTACTGTTGCTGATGCAGAACCGGCAGATGAACCTGAAGAACCAAAACGGAAATTCCATGGATTTTTTGTTTGTCCACCAAACCATCTGTCACCTTGTGCCAAAGCACCCAATGTAAATTTGGCAATCAATACAGCACCTGCTTTTTTTAATTGATTGTAAACAAAAGCATCTTCATCTATCACTTGGTTTTTGTAAGGTGCAGCACCCCAAGTTGTTGTATAACCTTTTACTGCAAATAAGTCTTTTAACCCGTAAGGAATACCTTGTAATACCGATTTGTAAATACCTTTTGCCAACAATGCATCGGCCTGTTTTGCTTGCAATAAAGCAGTATCTTCTGTAATAGTTACTACACAATTTAAAGAATCATTTAACCTTTTGAGTCTATCAATAAAAAACTGTGTTAATGCAAGAGAACTAATTTTTTTATTTTTAATTAAGCTAGCCAATTGTAAGATAGAATAAAATGCTAGATCGTTTTTGTTTGCAGGCAGTTCAACATTAGCAGGAATTTGCCACAGAATGGGCATTTGATTTTGATTAAACTGCATGTTTGGTAATAATGGGCTCTGCCACAAAGTACTTGGCACATTATTGTTTAAGCTAAATTTATGTTGCAATTTAAAATTGCTTAGGTTTTCTTGAACACCTTCTAACAAGGTATCAATTTCTTTTTCTGTAAAATGAATATCAATAATTTTTGCAGCTTGTTTTACAGCTTGCTTTAAAGAGTCTTGGGCTATTGTTTGAATGCTAAACAATAGAATTCCTAAAACAGTTAGAATGGTTCTCATAAGCCCTAAAATACGTAATCTTATTTGGCTGCAAATATTTTGTTTGAAAGAATAGAAAACAATTTTAAAAGCACTTATACTGAAATAGCGTTTATTACAGGCAAATGTTTAACCGGAAAATTAACCGAATTGGCAATAAAGCAATAAGCATGTGCTTTTTTATGAAGTTGTGTTGCCATTTCAATCATACTGCTATCAGCAACAAAAACAGTAGGGTGTAATGTAACTTCTGTAAAACACCCACTACCGTCTTGTTTTTCTATCATTATTCCGGTTGCTTTGTCTGTGTAGCTTACTACAATAATTCCTGCTGCTGAACACAAGTGTAAATACCAAAGCATGTGACAAGCCGATAAAGAACTGACTAATAAATCTTCTGGATTGTATTTTGTAACATCGCCTCTAAATGCAGGATCAGAAGATCCTAAAATGGGTGGTTTATTATCTACAGAAACAGTGTAACTACGTTCATAGCTTTTATAGTTATTTGTTCCAGAACCATTGTTACCTGTCCATTCTAATTGAGTTGTATAATGGTGCAAATGCTCCATAAAAATGTGGGTTGATAAGCTTTATTTATAAATTAATTTATTAAAAAAAAGTAATCACTAACTCATTTTTCTACCTGCCTTTTCCCATAAAACAGATTGGTTTCCTTTTAGATAACGAACAATTCCTGCTAAAACAGCCCAATTCATCATACAAAAATAATAGGGTATAAAAAGCAGTTTTACTTTCACTTGTCTACTCTCAAAAAACCAACCAAGCAAAGCCATGCTATAAAAAGAAACCTGGCCAATTAAAAGCAATGTAAAAATGAGAGAGGGTTCTTCAACAATAATTATCCAATTCAATATAAATGCGGCTATCATAAAAAATGGAGTAATTGTCCATCTTAAAACTCGATGACTAATGTATTGAAAACTAAGTAGTGGATATTGTATGGGCAACAATAAACTTTTAAGCCAAACAATAGATTGAATGCCACCAGCAGCAATACGAATTTTTCGTTTTAGCTCTTCTTTAATATTTTCTGATGTGTTTTCAGATGCATAAGCATTGGGTTCATAAACAATGGTGTATCCTTTTTTTGCTATCAGCATCGAAATCATAAAATCGTCAATAATACTATTTGCTGGCACAGGTTGATACAAGCTTGTTCTTACACTAAACAATTCACCAGCAGCACCAACTACAGAGTATAATTCTGAATCCCAAGATTTTAATTTGCTTTCATATTTCCAATACATTCCTTCACCTACTGTTGCATCGGCAGTTTCATCTATCTGCACTCTTTTTTCACCAGAAACAGCACCAACTTTAGGGTTTACATAGTGTCTTGCAATATTTAATAACGCTTGACTATTTAAAAATGTATTGGCATCGGTAAACACAATAATATCGGTTTTCACTTGTTGTACCGCTCTATGCATAGCAGCAATTTTACCCTTTCTTTCTGCACTATGTAACAACTGTATGCCTGCATGCTGAGCTACAATTTGTGGTGTATTGTCCGTTGAGCCATCTGTTACAAAAATGTATCCAATTTTATCTTTTGGATACTCTAAATGTAATGTGTTTTTAATTTTTTGTTCAATAAAATCGGCTTCATTATAAGCTGCTACAACCACCGTTAAGCTTGGTAGATAATCGTAATTAGGAGCCTTAAATTTACCTTTAACCATTCGCTTTATCAATACCATGATAAATAAAACAATACCATAGCCTAAGTATGTATAAAAAATAATGAACAAACTGAACCAAAAAGCAGTTTTCATAAGCAGTTATTAATAAAAAATTGGTATACGCTGATAATTCCTCTCTACAACGTAGCTACATTACGAAAGTAGCAGATTATTGTTTAACTTGTTATAGCAAAAATTCTATAAACTTCTGTTTTAATTAAACATTTTACTGTTTAAAAAATAAACACAAGTTTTATTAGGTAAATAATTGTTTTAAATTAAGGCAAGATTGATAGTTTTGTTATTTACCTTTAATAACCGAATTTCAAAATTGCTTCTATTGCCATAAACCCTAGTATTATTTATGTACGGACTTGTAAATAAATCGATTGAAGAATTAGTTACCCAACAATTTGGTGAACAAAAATGGGAAGATATTAAGCTAAGAAGTGGCGTAGATGTAGACTTTTTCTTAAGCAACGAACCCTATGACGATGCTATTACATTTAAATTGGCTATAACAGCTGCTCAAGAATTACAAGTAAGTGTAGAAGATGTGCTTACATTATTTGGGGAATTTTGGGTTTTAGATACTGCAAAGAAAAAATATGGTGATTTAATGGCAGCAGGTGGTGATAATTTAAAAGATTTTTTAATTCATTTACCGAATTTTCATGATAGGATAATTTTACTTTTTCCAAAAGTAACACCGCCAGAATTTAGTGTAAGTCATGTAACAGAAAATAGTTTACACTTACATTACAAATCTAAAAGAGAGGGCTTGCAAGCCTTTGTTTTAGGGCTTTTACAAGGTTTAGGTAAAATGTACGCTGTTGCAATTACAATTGATATTTTACAAAAGAAAGCAGATGGGCATACGCATGAGATTTTTAAAATAAGCTGGTAACCATGATAAGTACGGAATCGAAGTTTTCTTTTACAAGCACACAATTAAATAGATTGTTTCCTTTCTACATGCTTATTGATGCCGATTTGCGTATTGTAGAAAAAGGAGTAAGTCTAAAAAAAATTACCCAACATGCAGAAATAAATGCTTTATTCAACAGTTGCTTTAGTGTAAAAAGACCAGAAATTAATACGTTTACTTTCGATAACTTAAAAACATTCACCAATAAACTCATTATTTTTCAATACAATTTAGGCAAAACATTTACCCTAAAAGGACAACTAGAATATATTGAAGCAACCAATGAATTGTTGTTTTTAGGTACTCCTTGGTTTAAATCGATCGAAGAAATTAAAGATAATGAACTTACGCTTAATCATTTTGCAGCACATGACCCTTTAGTAGATTTATTGCATTTAATAAAAGCACAAGAAATTGTAAATAACGATAGCAAAAGCCTATTAACCACCATTAACAAACAAAAGAACGATTTAAAGAAGTTTTCACTAATTGCCCAAGAAACTGTAAATGGAGTTATTATTGCCGATGCAAAAGGCAAAATTGAATGGATTAATAGAGCATTTTCTACCATTACTGGTTACAGTTTAGAAGAAGTTGTTGGTAAAACACCCGGCAGCTTTTTACAAGGAAACAATACCGATAAAAACACAATTAACTATTTAAGACGCCAAATACAATCTGCCCTTCCTTTTGAGTGTGAAATATTGAATTATAGCAAGCAAGGCAAACCTTATTGGGTAAAAATAAATGGCCAGCCTATTTTTGATATTAACGGAAATGTGCAACAATTTTTTGCTTTAGAAGAAGATATTACACAACGAAAGTTTGCAGAAGAATCGTTAAGAATTGCAGAAGAAAGATGGCAATTTGCTTTAGAAGGTGCAGGTGATGGTGTTTGGGAATATGATAGTATAGAAAACAAAACCTTCTTTTCAGTAGCCTACAAAAAAATGCTTGGATACGAAGATGATGAATTGAAGAGTGATGTTGCAGAGTTTAGAAGCAGAGTGCATCCTGAAGATTTACACTTAATTGATAAGGATGATGAGGCATATCAAAAAGGGCTTATCAATCATCATAAAAGAGAATATAGAATTAGAAATAAACAAGGTGAATACATTTGGATTTCTGATAGAGGAATGGTTATATCTAGAGATGAACAAAATAAGCCTACCAGATTTATTGGTACACACACAGATATTACCGATAAAAAAATTGCAGAACAAAAATTAGAAGAACAAAGAAAATTTTATGAAGGTGTATTAAATGAAATTCCTTCAGACATTGCTGTTTTTGATGCAGAACATCGATACTTATTTTTAAATCCGATTGCCGTTAAAGATGAAGTGTTAAGAAAATGGATGATTGGCAAAAAAGATGAAGATTATTGTTTGCTAAAAAACAAACCCATGTCAATTGCACATGATAGAAGAACACTTTTTAATCAGGTAGTTGAGAGCAAACAAATGTTGGTTTGGGAAGAAACAATTACCAATAAACATGGAGAAACCGAATATCATTTACGCAATATGTACCCTGTTTTAAACGAACAAGGCAATGTAAAAATGGTAATTGGTTATGGAATGAATATTACCGAAAGACGCACTATTGAGAAAGAAATTGAAAGAAAAGAAAAACGCTATAGAGATTTATTTAACTACAGCCAAGCCCTTATTTGCACACATGATTTAGATGGTAATATTTTATCGGTAAATCCAGCTATTTGTAATTTATTAGGGTATTCATCTGACGAAATGATTGGACAAAACTTAACAGCATTTATTGAAGAAAGAGATGCAGACAAGTTTAAAACAAACTATTTAAGCATCATTCAAAAAGAAGAAGTTGCCAATGGCTTGTTTAAAGTACTTAATAAAAATGGTAATAGTTTATACCTACTATATAAAAACTACAAAGTAATTGAAGATGGTTTGCAACCATATGTAATTGGTTTTTCTCAAGATATAACAGATCGTATTAAAGCCGAAAACGAGTTGTTAATTGCTAAGAAAATGACAGAAGATTCTGCCTTGGCAAAAGAGAAGTTTTTAGCTAACATGAGCCATGAGATAAGGACACCAATGAATGGTATTTTAGGCATAGCTGGCTTAATTTCTAAAACTAAACTTACCATCCAACAACAAAACTATGTAAAGCTTATAAAAGAGTCTGCCAATAATTTATTGGTAATAGTAAACGATGTATTGGACATTGAAAAAATTGCTGCCGGCAAATTAGAGTTTGAAAGTTTACATTTTGATATTGGTGAAAAACTTCAAACCACATTACAATCTTTTCAATACAAAGCAGAAGAGAAGGGTGTTTTCTTACAACTCATTAACAACTTACCTAAAAATTTAGTGGTTAAAGGCGACCCGTTTAGGCTGAGTCAAATCTTCAATAATTTAATTAGTAATGCCCTGAAATTTACACAAAAAGGTAGCATTACAATTAGTGCTGAAACGGTGAGCGTAAATGAAAAAGAAACTGAATTGCAGTTTAAGGTTATCGATTCTGGTATAGGCATAAGCAATGATAAACTAGCTATTATTTTCGATCCATTTATTCAAGCATCAACTGATACTACAAGAAAATATGGTGGCACAGGTTTAGGGCTAACAATTTGTAAAAGCCTTGTAGAAATGCAGGGTGGCCAAATAAGTGTTACAAGTAAAGAAAATGTAGGTACAACATTTACCTTTATTATTCCATTTGATTTAGGTAACGAAAATGAAATTATTAAAGACAACGATCTTACGGGTATTGATCAAGAAAAACTTGGCAAAAAAAGAATATTAGTTGCAGAAGATGTAGAATTGAACCGATTTATTATTAAACATATTTTAGAATCTTGGGGCGTTGAAATTGATATTGCCTACAATGGTTTTGATGCTGTAGAAAAAGTAAAAACCAATCATTACGATTTGATTTTAATGGATATACAAATGCCGGTAATGGACGGAATTGAAGCTACCAAAGCAATTAGAGAATTAACCGATAGTAATAAAGCCAACATTCCAATTATTGCTCTTACAGCAAATGCTTTAAAAGGAAACGAAAGTATATACTTAGATGCAGGCATGAATGCCTCTGTAACCAAACCTTACACCGAACAAAAACTATTTAGTACTGTAAATAATTTTTTAAGTACTGAACCTGATATTAAAAACATTGAAGATGCTTCTATTTTAACAAATACGACTATAGAAGAGCGTTTATATAACTTAGATACCATTAACCAACTTGGTAACAACAGTGCCGTTTTTGCAAAGTCGTTACTTAAAATGTTTATTGAAAAAGTGCCTTCAGATGTTGATAAAATGGTTGCATTATGTCAAGAAGAAAACTGGCAACAAATTGCATTTTTAACACACAAACTTAAAGCAACAATTCATAGCCTAAACATTAATAGTCTTAAACCTATAATAGAAATATTAGAGCATATTGATAAACATTCTATGCTAGAAAAAGTTGCCATTGTTTCATTAGTAAATGAGTTTAAAAACTACATTGATATTGTTGTTGAACAAATGAAAGCAGATTTAGAAAATATGTAGCAAAAAGGTATTAACTCAATATAATATTTTTTTCTAATACAATAAAATGAAGTGGCTCTACAGGAATGCCAAATAATTCATCAATATCAAAAGGTTTTGTTTCACCAGTTGGTACATAACCATTTCGTTTATACCACTCAATTAATTCTGTACGCAAATCTATCACTGTCATAAAAATGGCAGAAAGTAATTTCTCTTTTGCATACGCTTCTGCTGCTTGCAACAACTGTTTACCAATACCTTTTGCTTGTTGCAAAGGTGATACAGAAAGCATTCCTAAATACAGTTTTGTATCTTGAATTTGCAAATGAACACAACCAACCAACTCATTGTCATTATTATTAAATTCTAAAATTATAGATTGGTTATCGGCAAAAATATCTTCAATATCAGAGCGGTCTGTTCTTAAACTTCCTTTTAATAAATGAGCTTCTGTAGTCCAACCTTTTGTAGAAGATTCTCCTCGGTATGCACTATTTACAAGCTGTACTAAAGCATCTATATTTTCTGGCTTTGCAATGGTTATTGGCATCTTAACTTTATTTGAAAATGCGAATTAAACGAATAAAGTTTACTAGCCACAATTTCTTTTTAAAAAATAGTTATTGTTTGTTTATTGGCCAATGCACTTACAACATAGGTTGGTGTTTGACTATCAATTCTATTACCTCCCATTACATTATCAACTTGTAAACTAGTTGCAACATATAATTTTGTACCTGCAGCAAATTTGAATTGTTTTGGAACAAACGGAAATAAATAAAATACACTTGTACTATTACCAACATCGTTTGGCGAATAACCGATTAAAACAATTTTTTTAGGTAAAAATGTATTGTTTTTAAAAACAACCTTTTGCAAATTAGCCGACGATTGTGCCAAAACAAATAAGCTGAAAAAACAGAAACAAGAGGTGAAAATTATTTTTTTCATGATCTAAATTTTCAGCAAAAATCATTTTCTCATCAATGGCAATCGCCTCAAAACATGATTTGAGACAAAGTAAGGTATTGTTTTAAGACGATTGTTCTATCCATTCTTTCGGACTTTTCTGTGTTACTTTTTTAAATGCTCTATTAAAAGTGGCTTTACTATTAAATCCGCAATCAAAGGCTATTCCTAAAAGGGTTTGTTTTTTATGTTCACCTTGCTGCAACATTTCTATCACCATTTGTACTCGATAATAATTAATAAAGTCATTAAAATTCATACCAAAGCCTTTATTAATTGTTTTAGATAAAATAGAGGCATTGGTTTTTAACCTTTTTGAAAGATCGGTTAACGATAGTTCTGCATTTTTATACAACTCGTTTCCTACTATTTCTTCCAATAGCTTTTCTTTCCATTCATTTATTTTATGTAGTTCAACTGTATCTTCTTCTATAGCAACGGTATTGTTGTTTGGTTCTACTTCTTCAAAAATTGTAAAAGTTTCTTCTTGTAATTGTTGGTTAGGTGCAGATAATAAAAGGGTTGTTTGCTGTGTAAATAAATTGGTTTTAAAATACATTTTGGTTTTTACAGCATTGGCATATCCTGAAACTGCTATGTAATAAAATAGAATAGAAAATGCAAAAAATCCCCACCAATTTCCACCATAGTCTACATCAATGAAAATAGACAGTATAAAAAAGAAAATTCGTACAATTAAAATTCCTAAAAAAGCAATCAAAAAATTTCGAACCCAAGTAAACAAAACAGTATCGGCATAACTCGTTACTTGTTGTACCAATTGTTTATAAACCGTATAATATTTTAGGCTTGATAAAAAGTAAATAATCATACTAACACAACCTAAAATTTGATACCAAGCAGCAAAATCTTTATCGGCTCCATCTGCATAAAAGTAGTATTCATGCAAAATGCATTTATCTGTAATAAATACAATGAGTGCGTATAGCAAGTATAAAATACCTGGTATAAAATGCAAGCTATCTTTTTTACGAAACTGAAAAGATGGGTTTAGCAAACTTTGTACATAAAAAAATACAATTGGCCCCATAAAAAACAAATGCTGAAATGGAATGTAAAACAAGATGTCTCTGTACGGTTGAGTATCGTACCAGCCTGCAAAACCTAGCATCCAAGGAGCAATGTATAAAACAGAGAGCAGAAGAAATAAGCCTAGCCATTTATCTGCATTCGTATCATTAGCAATGCCCTTTTTAAAAAGCAAAAAGCAATACACCAATCCGTGTACAAAAAATATAAGCAGTATAGAGCTGTAAAAGCCAAAATAGAAATACATTATTTGAAGATAAATGTATTCTCGTAATTAAATGAATAGAGAAAAAAACGGTTTATTGTTTGATGAATAATGGAACGGTTTTGTATGTAACATTTCTACTTTCAATAGATAATGCGTACAGGCCATTTACCGTTTTATTTTGAATATTTAAAGGAACAGTATTAATACCTTTTGATGCATTAAAAACGGTTTTATATACTAATTTACCACTAGCAATATCCATTACCTTAATTGTTACATTGGCAGGCACGTTACTTTTAAATGCACATGTAAACAATCCATTTGTTACAGGATTAGGAAATACTCGAACTTCTTGTTCTGCTACTAGATTAATATACTCAAAGTTTTGTTTACTAAATACAACATTGCTAAATGCAGCATCAATATCTGTTGCATTTCCAGAAGGAATTTCTATGGAAAACACAACTGTTGTAATATCATTTGCCAACAATGTCTTATTGCTAATAGCACTTGTAAACGACTTTAAATCGATAGCATAATTTTGCATGCTTTCACCTAAAGGCATGGTATACGTATATTGATCTTCAAATCGAGTAATTGATTTTTTAAGAATAGTTATACGTAAAATGTTGTTGCCCTTTGCACTAAAACGAATAGATTGATAATCGGTTAAATTTTCGCTTCCACCTCCACCTTTTAAAACCTTAAATGCAGTAATATAATTAGAAGATTTTGCTTGAAACTGAACATTTCTAAATAATGGATATTCGTTTGCTACTATTTTGTTTGCAGTTGCATTGCTAACAACAAACTTACTTACTTTGGTAGTTGTGGTGTCGTAATTTAATGCCCAAGTTCCATCGCTCATGTATAACAAATCTTGCACTTGGTTATTTACCAAAAGTCTACAATCACTTTCATAAGCATCGTTTACAGGTATTGCTATGGTAGATATTGCATTTGGTGCAATTGGTAGCGTAACTGTTTTTGTTTGCTTGTTCGAAAACTCATTCAAACGTTCATCCATCTCAAAAACAATTGAGCTATTGTTTGATTTATTGTTCACTTTTAAAACAATGTTTTCTTTTATTCTTCTCCCCTCCATAACATATACTAACGGTAACGGATTTTTATTGCCAATCATTTCTATTGGAGCAATAGCTTCTACTTTTTTCAAAACCTCTAACAACAAGTCTGTTACTAAATAGGGTGCAGTTGCCCAAAGTTGAAAATTGTACATTTCTTCTTCATTTACATAATCCTTAGTTAACCAATTAGATTGTAAAGAAAAAGTAGGTCTACCCATTTTTGTTCCTAATGTAAAACTGGTAGCATATTCAATTACATTGTTTTCTTTTTGTAAAGTATAGCGTACAAAATTTAAACCACGAAGTGTAAAGTTTTCAACTTGCAATAACTTACCTTCTTTTAATCGATCACAGATGGGTTTTGTATGCGTATAAACAGAGCCTAATGTTTTCGTAGCAAAAGCTACAGCTTTACACTTTTGTTGCAATGTAAAATCGATTGATTGTACTTCTACCGCATTTGTAAAGTTGGTTAAATCTGTAGGTGTTGTAATATAAGCCGTGTAACCATTATCATAAACCCTTGTTGGCATTACATTTTCTAACTTAACGTTCTGTGTACTAAATGTAGCAACAGAATTGTTTACAATAGTTGCATTTTGCAAAGGTGTAAGTAGCTTATAATTAACACTTACATGTTCTCCTTTTTTATATTGTTTAAATGTTCGTTGAGCTATTATATCACCTAAACTCTCACTTTCTAATCCACCAGAATTACCTGTGTATACGCTATCACCTACAGTTACAATAGGCGGTAAACTATCTACATCAGCAATATTTTTTTTGGGTAAAACTGTTGCATATACTAGTAAATCGTTAAAATCATTATCTGTAACTGTATCTCTTCTAATATCTTCAAAGCCCATCACAATTCTATTAGAATTTGTATCGTTTATAAAAACGATGTGCTTTTTTAAGGCAACTGAATCTTCAGGATTAAATCTAGAATTTGAAAACAAACTCCATCTTCCTGCAGTAACAGTGCTGCCATTCCATCCATCAGCAATTAACACAAAACCAATTCCTGTTTTTCCAGGAAATGTTCCTAAAAAAACTTTATCACCAGCTGTTAATCCTCCACCAAAACCACCTTTTGAGGCATTTGGAAAAATAATTTTAATATTATTGGGTGAAGGTGGAGTTGTTAAAGGGGCATCTGTATTAAATAAATAATAGCCTAAAGCATTTCTATAAGTTGCACCTTCATCTACAAACGTAATCCATACATCTGCTGAATCTTTTAAGTTAATGGTTTCAGGCTTGGTGCTTGTTAAATAAGTGGGATTATAAATAGGTACAGGCCTATATTCGGGTAAAGTAGCTTCTACATTATTTCTAAATGCAACAGAAATAGTATCTCTTGGTGTAATTAAATAATTTGGTGTTCCTTCAAAATTGTACGTTCCAATGTAGCTATATTGTGCATTTCCTCTTTGTAGAAATGAAGTAGAAAGTAAACATATTAAACAATATAGTAAATATTTACAACGCATAATTAAGTGCAAAGCTATAGTATAAATACTACAAAAAAGCTTGTGAACCGTAAATAGTACAATTTCTACAACTCTTAACATAGATATTTGTAGTAGAATATCCTTTTTACGCCATGAAATATTATTCAAAAAATACTCAGTTTTTAATTTTGAATAGATCTTTTAGCATTTTTTTAAAAATGCGTTTTGCAAAAACGGTATCATAAATAGGCAAAAAACGCCAATAGCCTTTGTAATTAAATAACCACCTACAAATGCCAACAAAGTCTTTTTGTTTAATGCAACGTCTAAAATCTCTATCAAAAATGGCAATTTCTATTTCTTTGTTTAAAGGTGTTGTTGTAGGGAAATAAATTCTGATTTTACCTTGCGTCATTTCACGAAGTGCATAAATAAAATTACTCTCCATAAATCTGCTATACACCATCCAAGCGTTGGCTCTTAAATCAGCTTCAATTAAATAATATGTATTGCGTTGAGGGTGAAATATGTATTGCATACTTGCAAATCCATTAATACCAAATGCTAATCCTGTTTTTTGTAGTTCTTTTGCTAAAACTTCATTTTTGTAATACAATCGTCTTGTGGTAAAAGAAAATTTTCCATACATGTACGATAATATTTTTGAAGCATTGTAAGCTACCAATTTACCATCTTTAAAAACGGCTTCTACGCCAATATCTTCTCCTTCTATAAATTCTTGCAACACCAATTGATGGGTAGATTTTACTTTTTGTAAACAATTTTCAAATTCGTTTGGTGTTGCACAAAACTGAATACCTAAACCTGAAAAACTAAAGTTTTCTTTTAATAAAATAGGAAATTGTAAATATGAAAAAATCGTTTCAGTTGTAGTTTCAGGCGTATAGTTAATAAATTTTGGCGTTGCAATATTGTATTGTAGACAAGCGGCTGATAATCCTGCTTTTGAAGATAAAATATATCGGTTCTCAATTTTTGTAAGTGGTAATATTTTTGAGAATAAAATGTCGTTGGTAATTGTTTCGTTCATTATTCTTACCGTTACGTCATCTAACAACAACACCCAATTATAGAAATCTTGCTTTTGTTGCACTAACTCAATAAGTTGCTGAGCAAATTCTTGTTCATTGTTTGATGCTTCAATCCATTGATCATGAAATGAATTTGCAGTAAGCCAAGATTCTTTTGCACAAAAAATATGTACGTTGCAATCTGCTTTTTTAAATAAATAAGGAATTTCTGCTGGTGCGTCAAAAAAAGCACCTACAGATGCTAACAATACATTATACATTAGTTTCTATTAGATATTTTAAACTCCTTTGAAGTTGGCATTAGGCACAACAATGTGTTGAATGAAATACGAATGTAAGCAGCAATTTAATTGAACATATAGAATAAATTATTGAAAAATTCGAAAAAAATCTTGAATTTTATCGATTGTACCCTTGTTTTAATCAGTGTATAGACAACCAAAATGAAATTATCTTTTTTATCTAAATTAAAAAATAAACACTTTTTAGCACTTGTTGGTAATGCAATTATATCTGTATTTAGTGTGGCTACAATTTGGGTTTTGTATAGAGCCTTAGAAAAAGCAGATGTTGGTATTTGGTTTTACTTTTTAACTGTTACAGGTTTAGCAGACGCCTTAAGAAATGGACTTTTAACCACAGCTACCATTAAATTTTATGCTGGTACAGATACTGATAGAGCAAAAAATGTATTAGGTTCTGTTTGGTATTTGGCAATTGCACTCACAGCAATTTTAATTGGAATAAATGCTATTTCGCTATTTTGGTTGCAACAAGTACAAGCTACCGATGCAATTATTGTTATTAAGTGGTTTGGTATTACAATACTAAGTTCATTACCATTTAATGTTACTTTCTGGATTTTGGTTGCAGATGAAGATTACTTTAAAATTTTGTGGTTACGTTTTATCAATAGCGGTTCTATGATTGTTTTAATTGCCACAATGGCCATTATGAAAGAATCTAGCCTTGAACGTTTACTTTGGATTAATCTAGGCACCAACATTTTAACAAGCTTTATTTGTGTAGTTGGTGGTCATGCACGTTTAAACACTTTTTTTTACAAATCAAAAGATACTATTAAAGAACTGTTTCACTTTGGTAAATACAGTTTAGCCACCAATATTAGCTCTAACCTTTTAAGTAGTTTAAATACGTTTGTGATCAACTTTACGCTTGGCCCTTCGGCTGTTGCTATTTACAATATTCCCAATCGTTTAATGGAAATAATAGAAATACCATTAAGAAGTTTTATTGGCACAGGTATGTCTGCTATGGCTACGGCTTATAATAATAACGACATGCAACAAGTTACCCATATTACCAAAAAGTATGCAGGTATGCTTACTTATGTGTTTATTCCTGTTGCTATTGGCACCTTTTTTTTAGCAGATTTTGCTGTAAGCCTTTTAGGCGGTGGAAAATACTTAGATACAGAAGCACCCAATATTTTAAGAATGTTTATGTTCTTTGCTATCTTATATCCTATTGATCGATTCAATGGAGTTACATTGGATATTATTCATCAACCAAAAATAAATTTTTATAAAGTTTTGGTAATGCTAGTAGTAAACATGTCAGTAGCATTTTTAGGATTTTACTTTTTCAAAAACCTGTACGGCGTTGCTATTGCTACACCATTTACCTTATTAGCTGGGTTGTTATTTGGATATTTTCATTTAAAAAAACATATTCATTACTCATTTAGTGGTATTTTGCAAACAGGCTACACCGAACTAACTTTTTTAACTGCTAAACTATTCAAGAAAAATAAAGTAACCCCTTAATGCGAATAGCACATCTTATATTGGCCCATACTAACCCTAAACAATTAGAACGACTTGTAAAAAAATTACAACATCATAAAGCTGATTTTTACATTCACATCGATGCAAAAACCGATATTGAACCATTTTTTTATTTAGAAGAATTTAGCCAAGTAACATTTATTAAAAAAAGAGAAAAGGTTTTTTGGGGAGCCTACAGTATTGTTCAAGCAACCATCAATTCTTTTGAAGAAATTTTAGCTTCAGAAAAAAAGTACTCTTATATTAATCTTCTTAGCGGTCAAGATTATCCTTTACAAAGTGCAGAAAACATTTATCAATTTTTAAATACTCATCAAGATCAAGCCTTTACAGAATATTTATTGGTTGAAGATGAATGGCATGAAGCTATTACAAGATTAAGCCAATATCATTTTACAGATTACAAATTTGTGGGTAAATACTTTATTGAACGAATCATAAAAATGATTTCTCCAAAACGAAAACTACCCAACGATTTAATTGCCGTAGGTCGTTCTCAATGGTTTACAATTGCTCCTGTTCATGCATCATACATAGTAGCATATTTACAAAACAATAAAAAAGTAAAACGCTTCTTTAAATTAACTTGGGGAAGCGATGAAATTATTTTTCAAACCATTTTATACAACTCACCATTTAGGAAAGATATGGTGAACGATAATTTAAGATATATCGATTGGAGCGAAAAACAAGCTAGTCCGAAAACATTAACCATGCAAGATGCCGATTTACTAATGAATAGTGGTAAACTATTTGCTCGCAAGTTTAACGAATCGGTTGACATAGCTATTTTAGATTATATAGATTCTAAAACACAATAGCTTTTGTACCACATTTTAATTCAAGTATGTTAAAAGAATCTATGCAAAAAGTATCTATCATTACTGTCAACTACAATAACAGCCATGTTACAGATGCACTTTTGCAATCTATTTTTGCAACCAATACCTATACCAATATAGAAATTATTGTTGTAGATAATGCAAGCAAAGAAAATCCTGTACCAAATTGGCAGCGTCAATATCCTAACGTACAGTTTATAAGAAGTGAAGTAAATTTAGGTTTTGCAGGTGGCAACAATGTTGCTATTAAAGCAGCAACAGGTTATTATTTTTTTCTAGTAAATAATGATACCGAATTTACAGAAGGTTTAGTTGAAACATTGGTAAACACCATGAATCAACACCCACAAATAGGAATTATTTCTCCCAAAATAAAATACTTTGATCAGCCAGAAACATTGCAGTATGCTGGCTATACACCCATGAATTATTTCACAGCAAGAAATAGTTGCATTGGTCAATTTGAAATAGACAAAGGGCAATACAACCACTTAACAGGCAAAACAGGTTATATACATGGTGCTGCAATGATGGTGAGTAAACATGCCATTGATAAGGCTGGATTAATGGCTGAAAACTTTTTTTTGTATTACGAAGAAATAGATTGGTGCGATAGAATACAGCAACAAAACCTAGAAGCATGGGTAAATATGAATGCTTTAATTTTTCATAAAGAGTCAATTTCTGTTGGGAAAAACAGTGCTCTAAAAGAGTATTTTATGAATAGAAATAGAATTTTATTTATCAGAAAAAATGCAAATTTTTTACAGCAAATAATTTTCTATGCCTATTTTTTACTACTCGTTGTTCCAAGAAATATATTTGCATATATAAAAAATGGAGATGTAGCATTTATTAAGCAGTTGCTGAAGGCAATTTGGTGGAATTGTACCAACAAAACAGATAGCAACTATTTAGGATTTACATTTAAAACAAAATCCTAACTTTTTTAAAAACCTAATTTCAATATTCTACTGCAAAAAACCGAAAGATTAAAAAAACCTTAAAATTAATTTTTTTAATCTAAATTTAATTTCTGAAAACTAACTAAGCAGTACCGATTTTGAAAGTTGCACATTTAATTCTTACGTATACAGACCCTCAACAAACCGAAAGGATGATAAGAAACTTATCACATCCTGACTTTGATTTTTATATACATGTTGACAAGAAAATTGATATTCAGCCACATCTATATTTAGCCGATTTACCAAATGTTTATCTCATTAAAAATAGAATTGAGGTAAGATGGGCAGGTTATAATACCGTAAAAGCAACCTTTAGTTGCATTAAGGAAATTGAATCTACGGGTATAAAATATGGATATATTAATTTTTTAAGCGGTCAAGATTATCCTATTAAACCTGCTGAATATATTCTTCAATTTTTACAACAACACAATGGTAAATTGTTTATAGAAGCCATTAACATTGAACAAGACGTTAAAGAAGATTTATCTAAATTAAATAGATACCATTTTGTAAACCTTAAATTTTGGGGTAAATACAAATTAGAACGAATTTTTAATTTTTTACTGGGCCCAAGAAAAATTCCACTACAATTAGTAATCTATGGTAAAGCCATGTTTTGGATGCTTACACAAGAAGCTGCTAATTATGTGGTAGATACGGTAGAAAAAAATCCGAAACTGTTACACTTTTTTCAATACTCATGGGGTTGTGATGAGTTTGTGTTTCAAACCATATTAATGAATTCGCATTTTAAAGAGGCTGTTACCAACAACCATTGTAGATATATCGATTGGTCTGCTGGTGGTCCACATCCTAAAACATTGGGTAAAGAAGATTTTGAAAATTTAATGCAGACAGAACATTTATTTGCAAGAAAATTCAAAAGCAGTCACGATAAAGAAATTTTAGATTTAATAGATACACATATTCACAAGAACATTTAAAATGGCAGAACTACTTACGCTTAAAACATTTAAAGACAACAGAGGTGCACTTACCGTATTAGACAGAGTAGTTCCTTTTGAAATTAAAAGACTATTTTACATTTATGGTGTAGACGAATCGTTAAGAGGTGGTCATAGACACCATTCAACAAGGCAAGCGGCAATTTGCATACAAGGAAGTTGCATTATCACCAATCATAATGGCGAATTTGAAGAAGAATTTAATTTAGATACGCCTGATAAATGCTTGATTTTAGAACCAAAAGATTGGCATGTAATGCATCATTTTACCCCAGATGCAATTTTATTGGTACTTGCTTCTACAGCATTTGATCCTGCAGATTATATTTTTGACCCTTACGAAAAAAAATGATACCGTACGAAAATTTAAAAAAACTAAATCAACCATTTGAAGCCGCATTTACATCTCGTTTCAATGAGTTTTTAAACAGTGGTTGGTATATTTTAGGTAAAGAAGTTGCAGCTTTTGAAAACGCATTTGCCCAATGGCACAATACACCTTATGTGGTTGGCGTTGCTAACGGATTAGATGCATTGGTACTGAGTTTAAAAGCTTGCAATTTTCCAGAAAATGCAGAAGTTATTGTTCCTTCAAATACATATATAGCCAGTATTTTAGCAATTATGCAAGCAGGCTTAGTTCCTGTTTTAGCCGAACCTAATTTAGATACATACAACATTTCTCCAAAAGCTATTGAGCAATGTATTACACCCAATACAAAAGCCATAATGGTGGTGCATTTATACGGCAAATGTTGTGAAATGGAGGCTATAGAAACCATTTGCCAACAACATCAACTAAAATTGATTGAAGATTGTGCCCAATCTCATGGAGCTACTTGCAATAGAAGACTTGCAGGCACATTCGGCGATTTTGCTGCCTTTAGTTTTTATCCTACAAAAAACTTAGGAGCTTTAGGCGATGCAGGTGCTATTATCTGTAAAACAGAAGCCGATTATTTGGCTTTAAAACAATTGCGTAATTATGGTTCTAGCAAAAAATACCATAACGAAGTAGTGGGCTACAATTCTCGTTTAGACGAAATTCAGGCTGCATTTTTAAGCATTAAACTTCCTTTTTTAACTGAAATAAATAACCATAAAAGGGCGATTGCTCATTTATACAATACAAAACTAGATCGTTCTAAATTTGTTTTGCCAGACATTTCAGATACGGCAACTTATTTTGATGTATACCATATTTACAACATTAGAACAACAAAACGAGATGAGCTTAAAGCTTATTTATTAAACAACAATATTCAAACAGAAATTCATTATCCTGTTGCTCCACATCAACAAAATGCACTAAAACATTTGTTTAAAACCAAACAATATCCTATTGCAGAAACAATTCATCAAACAACGTTAAGTTTACCTTGCTCCTTTGCCCATACATTCGAAGAAATAGAAAAGGTAATTGAAGTGATGAATGCATTTGAAGGCTAAACAATCAATAGCAACAAAAAACACAGTACATTTAGAATACAATTTAATTGTTGCTCTATAAAAAAAATGGTGTAACATTATCTTAGAAAATTCAACTAGCCCGTTTAAAAAATAGAAATAACTGTTACATGAGACCAATAGCCATTACGCCTTATGCACAAGAATGTTGGGATGCTTTAGAAAAAATTACCGATGTAAAAGAGAAAACAAAAGCAGCTTATCAGCAATTGCGTAAAAGCGGAGAACCAGAAGTATCGATTGTAATTCCTGCATATAACGAAGAAAAAAATATTGTTCAAACCCTATATTCTCTCTGCAATAATATCACTTCAAAATCGGTGGAAATTATTGTAGTAAACAACAACTCAAAAGACAACACAGCAAGTTTAGTAGAAGCATGTGGTGTTACCTGTGTATTGGAAACAAAACAGGGTATTACCAATGCAAGAAATGGAGGTTTAGCACATGCTACAGGTAAATATGTTTTAAATGCCGATGCAGATTCTATTTATCCCAAACAATGGGTTGAAGAAATGGTAAAGCCTTTTGATAAATATCCAAATGTATGTTCAGTATATGGTAGATTTTCGTTTATACCCGTAGGAAATACAGGAAGATTTACCTATTTCTTTTACGAATACATTGCAGATTTTATGCGTTGGCTAAATAAATATATTAAAGATGAGGCTGTAAATGTGTATGGTTTTAATTCAGGATTTAGAAGAGAACAGGGCTTACAAGTTGATGGATTTAATCATCCTCCTGGAACAAATGAAGATGGTTGGTTGGCATTAAAACTTCGAGAAAAAGGTTTTGGGAAATTATATTATGTTACCAACATTAACGCTTTAGTTTGGACAACCGACAGGCGTATTCAAATAGATGGTGGCATTGTTAAAGGAACCATTAGACGCATTAAAAGAATGTTTTTTAAAGGCGAACGATAATACTTTTTTGCTGTTATTTTACAAGTACATTTTTAAATAATTAGCATGTGTGGTATTGCAGGTATTATTTCTCCCCATTCATCTTTAGAAAAAAAAGAAAGAGTGCAGCAAATGCTGCAAACGCTACAACATAGAGGGCCAGATGGTGAAGGTATGTGGCAAAATGAAGACAATACCGTATGCTTAGGTCATAGAAGATTGGCCATTTTAGATACATCTTCTAAAGCAAGCCAGCCATTTGCATACTTACATTATAACCTCACTTATAACGGTGAAATTTACAATTACATCGAATTAAAACAACAGCTTCAGCAAGTTGGTTATGTATTTACTACCGAATCTGATACAGAAATAATTCCTGCTGCTTTTGATTATTGGGGAAAAGATTGCTTGCATCATTTTGATGGCATGTTTGCATTTGCTATTTACAATAGTAAAACAGATGAGCTGTTTATTGCTAGAGATAGATTTGGCGAGAAACCTTTGTACTACTATGCCAACTATCAACAAAGAGGAAAGTTTGAAGAATTTATTTTTGCTAGTGAAATGAAGGCATTATGGAAAATTGGTGTATCCAAACAATTGAATGGCACCATGATATTGAACTACATTACACTTGGTTTTACACAAAATCCTATTAAAAAAACACAAACATTTTATAGTCAAATTTTATCATTACCTGCTGCTCATTACTTAGCCATTCAACCAAAATTGGGCAAAGTGCAAATGCGTAAATGGTATACACTTTCTGCCACTTCTATAGATATTGTAAACCTCTCTGAAAACGATATTATTCATCAATTTAAACAACTACTACAAGTATCGGTTGAACGGCGTTTACGCAGTCATGTAGCAGTTGGTTGCTCTTTAAGTGGTGGTTTAGATAGTAGTGCAATAGCAGCAACAATTCTCCAAAACAATAATGCTAGTTTAAACACATTCTCTGCTATATTCCCTGATTTTGAAAAAGATGAATCTGCTTACATTCAAGCATTTCAACAACAGTTTCAACACACCAATTTTAATAGTCATTTCATTACACCTTCTGCTGTAGACTTACAAAACTATTGGCAACAATTCATGTATCATCAAGAAGAACCAATACAAAGCAGTAGCGTATTTACACAATTTATGGTGTATAAAATGGCGAAAGAAAAAGGCGTAACTGTATTACTAGACGGACAAGGTGCTGATGAAATATTAGGTGGTTACACAAAGTATATTCCCTGGTATTTACAGCAGTTAATGAAGCAAAATTTTACGCTATTTAAAAAAGAAAAACAGTTACTGCAACAAAATGAATTTTTAAAAAATTGGAATTACAAAAACTATGCTGCTGCTTTATTTCCTGAAAAAGCAGCACAGCAACTGCAAAAAAAAGCCATTCAATTACAATTGCATCATCCACATATAGATATAGATTTTTACAGAAAATATTACAACGACGATTCTTTACAAAAACCAATTATACATAGCCTTACAGATTTGCTTCGTTACAATACAACAACCAATGGCTTAGAAGAATTGTTACGCTATGCAGATAAAAATTCAATGGCTTTTAGTACCGAAATTCGTTTGCCTTTTTTGTATCATGAATTGGTTGAATTTGTATTTGGATTACCAGATAACTATAAAATAAGAGATGGCTTTACCAAATGGATTGTAAGAAAAGCATCAACCAATCTTTTACCTCAATCCATTGCTTGGCGTAAAGGAAAAATTGGCTACGAACCTCCACAAAAACAATGGATGCAATCGAAAGCAATGGTAGAAATGATACAAGCAGGAAAAGAAAAACTAGTAGCTAAAAATATTCTTCAACCAAGTTGTTTAAATGAGCCGATTGTGGCATTAGATGCTCATGCAGATAAAAATTATAATTGGCGTTATGTAAGTGCTGCTGCTATTCTATAACTGTATTTTGTTTTAACTATATGCAAGCATACCCATCTTCAAATTATACAACCTTTTATCGCTGTTATACATACATTTAAGTACAGTTGCTTAACTTTCAATTTATAATATTGTTGTTTATGAGAAAACTATTTGCTTTTGTAATTACAGTATGTATTGTGTTTCAAGTATCGGCACAAAACTTAGCTTATTATCTTCCAGATAGTGTGGGTTATAATGCAAGTATTCCCAAACCAAAAGAAATTATTCATCATGAGGTGGGTGAATGGCATATTACACACGACCGTTTAGTAAATTATATGAAAGCCATTGCTACTGCTGCACCCAACAGAGTAAAAATGGAATTGATGGGTTTAACTTATGAAAGCCGACCACAGGTATTACTTATTTTTTCTGCAAAAAAGAATTTAGATAAACTTGAAGAAATAAGAAAACAACATTTATTATTAACAGACCCAACTAAGTCTAGTTCTGTAGATATTAGCAACATGCCAATTGTTGTATACATTGGTCATTCTATTCATGGCAACGAACCAAGTGGTTCAAATGCTGCATTGCTTACTGCTTACTATTTAGCTGCTGCAGAAGGTAAACAAATAGATGATTTATTGAACAATACTATTATCCTATTCGATCCATCTTTTAACCCAGATGGCTTACAACGTTTTTCTACTTGGGCCAACCAACACAAAAGTAAAAACCTTGTTACAGACCCAAATAGTAGAGAGTTTAACGAGGTTTGGCCCGGTGGAAGATTTAACCATTATTGGTTCGATTTAAATAGAGATTGGTTGCCAGCTGTGCATATTGAAAGTCAAAATAGATTGCGTTGGTTTCATGCTTGGAAACCCAATGTTCTAACCGATCATCATGAACAAGGCAGCAATGCTAGCTTCTTTTTTCAGCCCGGTGTTCCTTCAAGGGTTAATCCATTAACACCAGAAAAAAACCAAGAACTTACTGGTAAATTGGGTAAATACCATGCTCGTAATTTAGATAGAATTGGCTCTTTATATTTTACCAAAGAAAACTACGACGATTTTTACTATGGTAAAGGTTCTACATTTCCAGATATTAATGGTGGCATTGGTATTTTGTTTGAGCAAGCATCGTCTCGTGGTCATGCACAACAAACTAGCAATGGTGTTCTTCGTTTTCCAGCAACCATCAAAAATCAGTTTGTAACAGCACTATCTACCTTAGAAGGATCTTGTGCTTTGAGAAAAGAATTTTTAGAATATCAAAGAGATTTCTTTAAAAATGCAGTAAACAACACAGCAACTAGCACTACAAAAGGATATGTTTTTGGCGATAAAAAGGATGTGTCGAAAACAGCATTATTTATTGAAATGTTACGTAGACATGAAATAGATGTTCACCACATAAATACCAATATTAACAATGGTGAATTTGAAAAAGGAAGTTCCTATTTTGTTCCTCTTAATCAACCTCAATCGGGTTTAATAAAAGCCATTTTCGATAAGCAATTGGTATATCAAGATAGCTTGTTTTATGATATTACTAGTTGGACAATGCCTTTGGCTTTTGGTCTACCTTATACAGAGCAAACCACCACAACTATTGCAGGTGCAAAGCTTGAACAAAACATAACACCAACAGGTGTAGTAGAAGGTGGTAAAAGCAATTATGCATACTTGTTTGAGTGGAACGAATTGTATGCACCTAAAGCATTGTATGCCTTACAAGAAGCAGGTATTCTTACAAAAGTAGCTACCAATAATTTTAATATTGCTCTTGCCAATGGAAATAGAAATTTCAACTACGGCACTATATTCATTCCTGTGCATTTACAACAAATGAATAGTAGCGATTTATATACCCTTATTCAAAAGATTGCACAAGAAAATAGTTTGCACATTTATGCGGTAAACAGTGGCAATGTAAACAGCGGAAGCGATTTAGGTAGTAGCAAATTTATTTCTCTAAACAAACCCAATATTGCCCTATTGGTTGGCACAGGCGTAAACGCTACAGATGCAGGTGAAATATGGCATTTGCTAGATCAACGCATGCAAATTCCTTCATCACACCTAGAAATAAATATGTTTAATAGAGTAGAGTTAAACAAGTACAACACCATTGTAATGGTTGGTGGCAGCTATACCGATTTAAACAAAGAAAAACTAAAAGCTTGGGTACAAAATGGTGGCAACTTGGTGGTAACAGAAGAAGCAGTTGCTTGGGCTGCTCAAAATGGAATTAGCAATGTAAACTTTAAAAAACTAAAACAAGCAACTGATAGTACACAAAAACTATCATACGTTGAAAGAGAACAAATTGAAGGTGCACAACAAATGAGTGGAGCTATTTTTAGTGCAAGTGCCGATCTTACACATCCATTAGCTTATGGCTATGCTCAAAAAAATGTAAGCCTATTTAAAGCCAATAAAGTATTTATGGAAAAAAGTAAAAACCCTTTTGCCACACCATTTACCTACGGCAACAATCCTCTACAAAGTGGTTGGGTAAGCAAACAAAACTTAGATGCAGTAAAAAATTCTGCTGCTGTAATTGTAAATACAGTTGGTAGTGGTAGGGTTATTAATATTGCAGACAATCCATGTTTTAGAGCCTTTTGGTTAGGTAGCACTAAACTGTTTTTAAATGCGGTATTTTTTGGTAAAGTAATAGATGCAGCTTCTGCAAGAACAGGAGATGAATAGGTAGTTACTTATAAAACAGTATAACACTTTAGCAGAAAAAAATTTCGGAAATATGATGATGAATGAAAATACCATTTCTTATTTCTGTTAATTATTTTTTAGTGGTTCTTTAAGTAATTTAAGAATTGGGTGCTACAATGGCATTGAAAAAATGGCGTTCAGAAAATTAATTTTTTACGGTTAAAAGCTAAACACCATATTCTCCATCTGAGTAAAGTTATTTTGTACAAATGTCATACTACTGTTTGGTGTTTGAATCAAAAGCTTGAACTTGTTTAGCTTGAGTAAAAAATTAATTTTTAGCCAATTTTTTCACAGCCTTGAACTTTTGCTCCACTTTTGTTTCAAGACAAAAGTGGAAAAATTGTTTACCAATAACAGAGTACACTTTTTAAAAAACAACAAATCAAGTGTAGACCTATTACAAATATTTCCGCAACAAAAAGGCATTTGAAAATTACAATTCAAATGCCTTTTTTATAGTTACTTTACACCATGCAAAACAAAGGTTGTATTGGCGTTTTTGATAGTGGCTATGGTGGACTAACCATACTAAAAGAAATAGTGGCAGCATTACCACAATACAATTACATGTATTTAGGCGATAATGCAAGAGCCCCTTATGGCACAAGAAGTTTTGAAACAGTATATCAATACACACTTAGCTGTGTACAATGGTTTTTTAATCAAGGTTGCCCTTTAGTAATATTGGCATGTAACACCGCTTCTGCCAAAGCATTACGCACCATTCAGCAAAACGATTTACCAAAGATAGATCCAACAAAAAGAGTATTAGGGGTAATAAGACCCACCACAGAAGTAATTGGCACATTTACCAAAACCAATTATGTAGGCATTTTAGGAACAAGTGGCACCGTAGTATCTAACTCCTATCCTATTGAAATAGAAAAGTTTTATCCGCATGTACATGTGTATCAAGAAGCTTGTCCTATGTGGGTTCCGTTGGTAGAAAACAATGAACAAGCAGGTGATGGAGCCGATTATTTTGTGCAACAACATATTCAGCGTTTGCTACATCAACAACCCAATATCGATACCATTTTATTAGCTTGTACCCACTACCCTTTACTTCTACAAAAAATACAACAGTTTACACCCACAGGCATTCAAATTGTATCACAAGGGGCAATTGTTGCACAAAGCTTAGTTACTTATTTACAAAAGCACTCACAAATAGCCAATAGCTTAGTACAAGAAGGTAAGCGACTATTTTATACCACAGATGCAACTACCATATTCGATGAAAAAGCAAGTATTTTTTGGGGAGAAGCAATAGCATCTACACAAGCAATATTGTAAATGACGGGTTCAATAACAGTATTGTTGAATAGATGAATAATAAAAAAACAATACATTTTCTTAGTAGTTTTCCCAAGGTTTTTTTAGGAGAATTCCCAAGCCAAAATGGGAAAAATCCCATTATTTAATCGAGAACAGATATATATTTTCGATACTATTAAAATCGAAATTATATGTCACAAACCAACCAAATCAGTGCAAGCCTTACGCCTGCCAACAAAACCGCAGTTACCAACAGTATTGCAGCTATTGCAGACAATTTAAAAGATGTACTGCTATTTAATTTATCTGCACAAGAGCGTTTAGAATTTGCCAAAATGGGCGATAAAACCATTGGATTTGTAGAAAAAGCCATTGACTATGCCCAACAAAATCCACGATTAGTGCCTACCTTTTTAGATATAGAAGAGGCAGAAAAAGATTTTACACTAGCAAGAGATTTGTACAGCATTTACCAACAGCTGAATACCCTTTGCCGTTCGGTAGAAGATGCATTAATGGTAGCAGGTGGCGAAGCCTACGATGCCTCTTTAATTTTCTATAATAGTTTAAAAACCGCACAACGTAGCAACGAACCCGGTATTGCAGCTATTTACGAAGATTTACAAACTCGTTTTCCAAAGCGTAGCAAAAAAATAGCACCCACTAATCCATCCTAACACCGATAATAATCATAAACATCTTTAGTCAAAACATGCATTATTGTCACTTAAATAAGCATTTACACATATTCATGCTGACAAATTGCATGTTTTAGATAGAAAAATGCCTGTTCAACATAGAACAATGCCTCTAAAACAGGCATTCAACACACCTAAACAGGCATTGATGGATGTTGATGATACAACAATGCATGTAAAAGAGAGCATGATGCATGTATAACAGGCATGATTGGATGTTTAAGATGAATAAAAGCCTCTTAAAGGCAACACAATACATGATTTTATAACAATTGAACACCCTAAACAAATGAAAAAACAAATTTTTGCAACAAAAATGATGGTTGCACTACTTACATGGCTATTTATAAGCATTAGCTGTAGTAAAAAAAATGATATACTGATGGTAGAGCAACCATCTGCAGAACAACAGAAAAAAGTAGTAGATAGGTTTTTAAATACACCTGATAATGTATCTAAAGAATTAAACTACATTATTGATAACATTAGAAAAACAGAAGAAAAGACACCGTTTTTATATGCTTTTGCTCAAAGAAATGGCTTTCCGAATTGGCAAAAAATTACAGGTAATATACCCATATATGCACCAGAATACAATAAACAAGTGCATGTAACCGATGTAGCTATCAATGCCATCAATAGCAACCAAATAAGTAACCCCAATTCTACAGCCACATTATTTATTCCCTTACAAGATACGGTAACCAAAGAAATAAAGGCTTATATCTATTGTCAAAAAAGCCTAGATGGAACAGTTACTTACAAAACCTACAACAAAGCGGCTATTTTGCAAACACCACCAAGTAGCAAAGAAGATATTAAAACCAAAGGTGTTTTACTATCTGTATTTGCCCATTTCGAAAAAAGCATCAATCATAAAAACGAACTACAGTTACCAGTACCCTATAACTATACGTTTAAAGATGTGGTCGTAAGCTTTTCGAACAATAAAACAGCTACAGAAAATAGTGATATGGTGTTTGACGAGGGATGTAAGGATGGGCATATATACATTTCAATATCACAACTGTTTTTGGGCTTTTTGAATCTTGATTTTTCATGTTCACCTGTATTGCATTTTACAATTACGTGTCAAGGTGGTGCTCCTATAATTATCCCTCCAACTTTAGAATATCCCTGTGGAAAAATGCTTGAACCAGGTGGAGGCGGAGGTAGTAGCAGTACACCACCACCTAGCAATGGTGGAAGCACACCTCCACCACCAACGAGTACAACACCAACTCCTCCATCAGGTGGTGGTGGCGGTTGGTTAGGTGTTTTTCCTACACCACCACCAACCAATACACCTCCAAGTTATGTAGATCCTAATTTAGGTGGAGGTAGCAATACATCACCCAGTTATCCCAACAATCCGAGCTTACCACCTAATTGGGAAGAAGATCCAAATGAACCTTGGTTTCCTACAGGAAGGACGCCTGTAAATGGAATTCAGTACTCAGCTCAACTACAATATTTAATAGACAATTTACAATTATCACATGAACAAGCAGAATGGCTGAATCAACATCCTGATAAAGTTGATGAAATTCACAAAGCACTTAATAGAATTTATGATAACATTCCTTTCGACCAATTAGTAGAAATTCTAAATATTCATTTAGATAGGCTGATGAATGATCCAGAATATTTAGAATTAGTTGAGGGATATCAATCTTCTATTACCAATAACAACCCAATAATTACGGAGTTAATTAAAGATTTATTACTAGAAATTGGAATAAAAGTTGGTAAAAAATTTTTAGGCAATATGACTGGTTTTAGCGATATTGAAGATGCTATTAAAAATGCAAGCCATGGTGATTACTTAGAAGCAGTTTTAGATATAATTCATCTATTGGCAAAAAAAGTACCGTGGGTTAATGCATTATCTACAGCTAAGGAGTTATACGACTTAAAAAAGGCAGCTGAAAAAGTTTGGACTGTAATTGAAAAAATAAAGAGACTGCCCGATAATGCTTTAAAAGGATTGTTCAAAACTTTAAAAGATAAAACTGGAGGAATTTTAGAAAAAATTCACATAGACCCAAATAGTACTCAAGGTTTTGGTAAAATAAACTATGACCCAAGTGATGCCCATAATTTTTTTGATGAATTTTCGAAAAATGTTACAGGAAATCTTCCAAACACATTTACTTCGTCAAATGGTGGTATTGGTAAAAATTTTAGTATCCCTGGATTTACAATTAATTTCTATGGAATTTCAACATCTAGCTCAGAACCGACAATAGAAATAAAATCGACAACATCAAATTGGACTTTTAAAATTAGATTTTCACTATGATTATAAAAGTATATAATAAAACCTGTTTTCAAGACTGGCTATATTTCTTGTTTTATAGTATAAATTTTAACAATGAAGAAGTAGAACAGCATTTTCACAGTAGTTATGAAACTATTTTCTTACAATCTAAGGTGGCAAGATTTAGATTTGAACAACGTTCGAGCTATAGCAAAAATGCACTACATGATATAAGCTTTCAGTATGGAAATTATCATTTGTCTAAAATTACTTTTACAGAAGACTTTGAGCGTATCAACTATGACGAAATGCTAATAAAAGTAGAATACATTATCACAAAACTTGTATATGATAATATTCCTGTTGAAGAACGAAAAAAAGCAAAAGAAATAGCACTTAATTATTTAGTCGAATTTGAAAATCAGAATTATGAAATTTATACCTTAACTACTACAAGTGAGGTTACACAATTAAAAGTGGCACCATTTAATACATTTACTTTTTTTGAAGCCTTTTTAATTTTCAACCAAAAAAAAGGGGATAATTTCTTTTATGTTGAATTCGGATGCGATTAATCCTTTATTAAGAGAACCAGTACTGAAAGTAGAAAATGTATAATAGAGGTAATATAATAGCCGCTAGATAGTTCTTTCAGCAGTTTTAGCCTTTGTTGGTATGCCGTATTGCTTATGTGCATGGCGTACCAACAACTTTTTTTCAGCCGTTGTTGTTGGTATGTCGTATTGCTTATGTGCATGGCATACCAACAACTTTTTTTCAGCCGTTGTTGTTGGTATGTCGTATTGCTTATGTGCATGGCATACCAACAACTTTTTTATCTACAATTTTGTTGGTGAAAGCAACACCAACAAAAGCGAAAAAGCGAAAAAATTTAATCTACCCATACTAAACAAAAGCCGCTCTATTATTCATAAAGCGGCTTTATCATTTCATTTCCAAATACATTATCCTTTCTTTTGTTCGGCATTATATTTTTTCTCAGCTGCTTGGGCTTTTTCAAAATCTAATACCACACCATTAATACAATACCTTAAACCTGTTGGTGGTGGTCCATCTTCAAAAACATGTCCTAAATGGGCTTTGCAACGGCCACATTGTGTTTCTGTTCGTACCATTCCGTGGCTATTGTCAGGTGTATAAATAATGGCAGTTTTACTAATTGGTTCATAAAAACTTGGCCATCCACAACCACTATCAAATTTGGTATCACTTTTAAAAAGTGGGTTTCCACATGCAGCACAATAATAAGTACCCACCTCTTTAAAATTTTCAAACTTACTTGTATAAGGTCGTTCTGTACCTTTTTGACGTGCAATAAAATATACTTCTGGACTTAAAATTTTTTTCCACTCATCGTCTTTTAAGTTTACTTTTTGTTGATCGGTTTTCGAATAAACCGGATTATTGTTTTTACTACTATCCATATGCTTGTTTTTTAAAACTGTTGGCTGGCTATAACAACTTTGTATTAACAAAGTGGCAATTCCAAAGATGAAACTTTTACTCATAAATTTAATTTAATAATCTGTTTACATTTTTTCAACCATTCAAAATATAGAGTACAAATACATGTACGCATATTCGAATAGTTTAGATGTTTTAGTTTATTACGTGTTTAACACCTACAACTTACAGTATTACAATTACAACTATTATAAGGTTTTGTTAAAGGAATTTTGAAACCAATACCTATATTTGTGTTTCACAAAGTTTTAAACCCATAATGTTAAACATTATTTTATTCGGCCCTCCAGGTAGTGGTAAAGGTACACAAAGTGAAAAGTTAATAGCTAAATATGGCTTAAAACATTTATCTACAGGCGATTTACTACGTAGCCAAATTGCTGCTCAAACACCATTAGGATTAGAAGCAAAAAAATTAATGGATGCCGGTCAATTAGTACCAGATGCAGTTGTTGTTGGAATGATTAGTTCTGCATTAGACGAAAACCCTGAAGCAAAAGGTTTTTTATTTGATGGATTTCCAAGAACAGAAGCACAGGCTGAATCTTTAGATAAATTATTAAAGCTTAATGGAATAGAAATAGCAATTGTTTTGGCATTAGAAGTGGGTGAAGAAGAATTGGTGAAAAGATTATTAAACAGAGGATTAACAAGCGGACGCAGCGATGATACGAACGAAGCTGTCATAAAAGCCAGAATTGAAGAGTATCGCAACAAAACATCTGTAGTAGCTGATTATTATGCAAAGTTTGATAAAGTGAAAACAATAAAAGGCGAAGGAAGCATGGACGAAATTTTTGCTTTGCTTTCAGAACAAATTGATGCTCACTTAGCTTAGTTTTTACAACCAATACCAACCTGCAATGCCTTACCTACTGGTAAGGTTTTTTTATATAGGTAATCTTTATTACATCTTTACTCTAATTTTATCAATCAAATTTTACAATCAATTGAATAGTATTCAAAGCCGATTGATTCTATTCAAAATCATAAAAAAATATGTTTGGAACTGTTAAGTAAAATATAGTAGTAATGCTTAAACACAGAATATGTTGTGCTAAATGTTATAATTTCAATTTTTAATTTTCTTTATCTATGCGTTTTGTTATTGCATTGTTTGGTTGCATGTTTTTTTGTATGAGTAGCAATGTAATGGCACAACAGTTAGATAGTGCTTCTCAAAAAATAGACACCGCTCTCCAAAGAATAGTTACCATAAAAAGTATACAATTAAAAGGCAATAAACGCACTAAAGATTATATTATTTTTAGAGAAATAACAGTGAAAACAGGCGAAACACTGAGCATAGCAGCTTTACAAAAACAGCTAGAGATTAGCAGAAACCTAGTATTTAACACTGCTCTATTTTTAATTGCAAAAATTTATGTTTCAGCAGAAAACAACGGATTGGTAGATATACAAATTGAAGTAAAAGAACGTTGGTATTTTTTTCCGACACCCTATTTTAGATTAATAGACAGAAACTTTAACCAATGGTGGGTAGATCAAAAACGTAGTTTAGATCGGGTAAATTATGGTTTAAAATTTATTCAAGGCAATCTTACTGGTAGAAATGATGAATTAAATATTTGGTTAATTACAGGCTACACACAACAAGTTAACTTTAGATACAATTTACCATTTTTAGACAAAAAATTAAAACATGGCTTTAACATTGGTGTTGTTCAAAGCACTCAAAAAGAGGTAAATATTAATACCAATGCCAATAAACAAGTATTTTTTAGATCTACAGAAACAATCAGAAAACTTACTAGACAAGACGTTACATACAATTATCGTCCCGACCAGCTTTGGCGACATTCTTTTCGATTATCGTATGTAAATGAATGGGTTGCCGATACTATTTTAAAATTAAATCCACAGTATTTTGCAGCAAATAAAAACCGTCAACAATACATCGATTTTTACTACGGATTTAGGTATCTTAACCTCGATTACTTTGCTTATCCAACAAAAGGATTTACAGCTAGCGGTTATGTTTATAAACGTGGATTAACTGCTGCTACCAATTTATGGCAATTGGGTTTTAGTGCTTTATATGCAAAACATGTATGGAAAAAAGCATTTGTAAATGTATCGGCAGCAGCCACCATAAAACTTGCAAATGAAACCGTATTTACCAACCAACGTTTATTTGGCTTTGGCGATTTTCAAATGCGTGGCTACGAGTACAATGTTATTGATGGCAATGCAGGAATTTTAGGTAGAGCAACCATTTTTCAAGAGCTTTTTGGCTACAACTTAAAAACCTATATCAAAAGCAAAACATACAATAAAATTCCGTTTAAGGTATACTTAAAAATGTACACCGATGTAGGATATGCACATAGTAATTTTGCAAAAAATAGTGTATTAAATAATAAGCCTATTTTTAGCGGAGGAATTGGATTAGACATTGTTTCTATTTACGATTTTGTTTTTAGAATAGAATACAGTTTTAACCAATTAGGTGTAAGAGGTTTATATTTAGATTATCAATAATGGTTTTCAAGTTTTGATACATACATTAAAACTTGTAACACTAGTTAATTCAAACAACCACAATGAAAGTAGCACTTTATAGCAGAGGTTTAGATTTTGCTCAAGAAACGCCATTGATAGTTTTATTAAACGAATTAGAAAAGTACAATATAAGCGTATTAATGTATAAAGATATGCTTGCACAATATGCTGTGCCAGAGCATTTACGAAAAAACATAACACCATTTAGTGGTTCAGATGATTTAACGCCAGAAATAGAATATTTAATTAGCCTTGGTGGAGATGGTACTTTACTAGATTCTGTTACATTGGTAAAAGACAAAAAAATACCCATTTTAGGTATTAATTTCGGAAGATTGGGCTTTTTAGCGAACATTAGTAAAGACGAATTAGAAGTAGCTGTTGATGCTATTGTAAACAGAACTTTTGTTGCAGATAGAAGAAGCCTTTTACACTTAGATGCTAGCGTTCCTCTTTTTGGAAACGACCCTTTTGCACTGAATGAATTTGCTATTCATAAAAGAGATACTGCACCAATGATTAAAATTCATACCTATTTAAATGGTGAATTTTTAAATACATTTTGGGCAGATGGTTTAATAGTGGCAACACCTACTGGTTCTACAGGTTATAGTATGAGTTGTAATGGCCCTATTGTTTTACCAGAATCGAATAGTTTTGTAATTACACCTGTAGCACCACACAATTTAAATGTAAGAAGCATTGTTGTACCTGATAGCAGCATTATTTCTTTTGAAATAGAAAGCCGAGCCGATCAATTTATTTGTGCTTTAGATGCTCGTAGAGAAATTGTAGACAAGAATATTCAACTTGCGGTAAAAAAAGAAAGATTTGATGCCAATTTAGTTAGATTAAATGAAAATAGTTTTTTATCTACCTTACGTACCAAACTAATTTGGGGAATGGATACTAGAAATTAAATTCCTTAACAATAATGGAATTAGCTTCAGACAGATTTAATAAAGTACTCCTTCTTATCAAAGAATAAAAAGGGAAGTCTTAATTCATTGCAAGCAATCCTATAGCATCTCTCTTTGTTTATCATACGTTTCGTATGTTTGTTATTCACTAACAAGGCATGCCATGCAATTTGGAATAATTGGAAGCGGAAGTTGGGCAACCGCATTGGCTAAAATTTTAACTGATAACGGAAATTCTATTCATTGGTGGATAAGAAATAACAATACCATTGCTGTATTACAAAAACGAAAACACAATCCACACTATTTAGGAGCAGCTTATTTTAATACCAAACAATTAATATTAAACAATAATATTGAAGAAGTAGTAGCTGCATCAGATGTGTTGGTAATTGCAGTTCCATCAGCTTATGTAGTAAATGCATTATCAGCTTTACCTACAAATGCATTGCAGGGCAAAAAAATAATTTCGGCTATAAAAGGAATTTTACCAGGAACCAACCAGTTATTAAACCACTACTTAGCTGATAGTTTTCAGTTTTCTATACAAGATTATTTTACAGTATTGGGCCCATGTCATGCTGAAGAAGTTGCAGCAGAAAAATTATCGTATCTCACATTTTCTGGAATTGAAGAATCAACAGCTGCCCATTTAGCCTCATTTTTTGAAACCGAATACCTAAAAACAAAAGTTAACCACGATATATTGGGTGTTCAATATGCGGCTGTTTTAAAAAATATTTATGCATTAGGTGCAGGTATTGCTCATGGATTAGAATATGGAGACAATTTTTTAAGTGTTTATATTGCCAATAGTGCTCATGAAATGGCAGAATTTTGTCAAAAAGTTGTTTGGGAAAAAGAAAGTGAAGAAGAGCAAAAAAGCATCAATTATTCGGCTTCTGTTTATTTAGGCGATTTATTGGTTACCTGCTACTCACTATATAGCCGAAATAGAACTTTTGGCAACATGATTGGTAAAGGATATAGCGTAAAAGCAGCACAATTAGAGTTAAACATGGTTGCAGAAGGCTACAATGCAAGCAAGTGTATTTTTAAAACCAACGAAACCATTAAAGCAAATATGCCTATTGCTTTAGCTATTTATGAAATTTTATGGAATCACTTGTCAGCTGAAGAGGGCTTTAAAAATATTGAATCTATTTTGGTATAACCAAAACCCAATAATCTGTTTTTAAAGTGATGTGAAAGAAATTGTAATAATGTTAACAGGTTTTTTTACGCACAAAACTCAAAAACTAGGTAACTTTAAATAATTATGCCACTTTCTTTTTCTATAGTGAACCCTTTGTATGCTTTTGTGTTATTATTAGCGGTAATTTTACTAAATATCGTTAAACAATATTGGTATGCCAAACGTCAAACCAAAAACTAGAAAACCCTATGCCAGGAACAACCATTCGCAAGTACAGAGAACTAAGAAATTACACACAAGATTACGTAGCTAAACAAATGGGTATTTCACAAAATGCCTACAGTAAAATTGAAAATAACTACACACAACTTACCGTTTCTCACATAAAAGAATTATCTAAAATTTTAGAAGTAGGAATTTTAGATTTATTGAAAGATGATTATGAAATTCATCGTTCTAGTCAAATGCAAGTTGAAAGCGTTACAAAAGATAATATCTTAATGATTTTTGATAAATTAAGCGATAATCTAAAAGCTAAAAATCCACAAAAACACGAGTTCTATCCTGTAATTATGGCCTTGTTACAAGCTGTAGATAATACCATGCAAAATGTGCACTAGTAGTATAATTTTATCAAACAACTAATATGAATGCATAAGCATACACACATTTACCCTACTTTCGTAGTTTGATAAAATGATTTGCTTATGCCACTTAGTAAAATTGCAGGGATTGGTATGTACGTACCAGCCAACGTTGTTTCTAACAATGATTTAACCAAATACATGGAAACAAACGATGCTTGGATTCAAGAGAGAACAGGCATTCAAGAACGGAGATACGCACACAGAACCGAAGAAACCACTACTACAATGGCTGTTGAAGCAGCCACCATTGCTATTGAAAGAGCAGGTATTACACCACAAGACATAGATTTTATTGTATTTGCAACATTATCGCCAGATTATTATTTTCCTGGTTGTGGTGTTTTGGTACAACGTGCCATGAAAATGAAAGAAATTGGTGCATTAGATATTAGAAACCAATGTAGTGGATTTGTATATGCACTAAGTGTAGCCGATCAATTTATAAAAACAGGTATGTACAAAAACATACTTGTAATTGGTAGCGAAAAACATTCTTTTGGTTTAGATTTTAGTACAAGAGGTAGAAATGTGAGTGTAATTTTTGGTGATGGTGCTGGTGCTGTAGTGTTGCAACCAACTACCAAACCCAATCAAGGTATATTAAGCACACATTTACATAGTGATGGTGAAAGTGCAGAAATATTAGCTATGTACAATCCTGGCACACATGCCAATCATTGGGCCGAAAAAAATTATGCAACGTTTACCGATGCAGAAATTGGACAAATGTTTATGAGCCATGAAATGATTGATAATGCTCAAAACTTTCCATTTATGGATGGTCCATCAGTATTTAAAAAAGCTGTTGTAAAATTTCCAGAAGTAATTGTAGAAGCATTAACTGCAAACAATTTACAGCCATCAGATATTGATATGCTTATTCCACACCAAGCTAATTTACGAATTGCTCAGTTTGTGCAACAAAAATTAGGCTTAGCAGATCATCAGGTGTATAACAATATTCAACATTACGGAAATACTACAGCAGCAAGTGTTCCCATTGCATTGTGTGAGGCATGGGAAAAAGGAAAAATTAAAGAAGGCGATTTAGTTTGTTTGGCAGCTTTTGGCAGTGGCTTTACATGGGCTAGTGCATTGCTACATTGGTAAACATTGAAAGCAAATAGTTTACTAAACACAATTATTTGCAAAAACAGTGTAGCTATCACAACCAATTCCATGTGTGGCACTATTTTTACTAAGTAGCAATTTGAATAGCAGTATTGCTGAATAGCATTTAGAATGGATTTTATGAATAGAAAAATAATTTACTTGATCAATCCTGTTTCAGGTACAGCAAAGAAAGAAGAGGTAAAACAACTAATAGAAACGCTAACAACAAAACAACAAATTCCTTTTGAAATTGTACCAACTAATGCATCTGGCAATTACGATTTTCTAAGAGAAAAAATTGAAAAAGAAAGCATTACTGATATAGTAATGGTAGGTGGAGATGGAACAGTAAACCAAATTGTAAACGCATTAAACGATGTAAATGTACAGTTTGGTATTATACCAATGGGTTCAGGAAATGGACTTGCACTAGCAGCTGGAATTCCAAAAAAACCTAAAGATGCTTTATCGCTTATTTTTCATGGTCAATCAAAATATGTAGATGCCTTTAAAGTAAACAACGAATTCTCTTGCATGCTTAGTGGCGTTGGTTTTGATGCTCAAGTTGCCCATGATTTTTCAACCAAAAGTAGCAGAGGATTACTAACATATACACAACAAAGTTTACTTAATTTTTTTAAAGCCAACCCCTATCAATTTGAAGTAACAGTAGATGGATTTACATTTTTTACCGAAGCATTTTTTATAAGTATTGCCAATAGTAATCAATACGGCAACAATTTTACCATTGCTCCATCAGCAGATTTAAGTGATGGCCTACTAGATATTGTAGTAGTTCAAAAAATGAACAAAGCAAAACTTCCTTTTGCAATTTTAAAACAAATAAGAGGAAACAATAAACTACACGATTTGGTAGAAGCTATCAGCACCAAACATGTATTGTATTTTCATGCAGCAAACCTTACCATTAACAATGTAAAACTAGCACCATTACATATAGATGGAGAGCCAAAAGAAACAGCCGAAAAGTTAGAAATAAAAGTCATTAAAAATTGCTTTAGACTTATTCAAAAGCTATAATTGTTTTGTAACCAACTGTAGTAATGCTATTCAGCTGCTGTTGTGTCACTCACTTGTACGTTTTGTTCTTTATGCAACAAAACAATAAACAATTAAAAGGTTCTATACACAGGTTTAAACGGTTGATACATCAACAATTTAAAAGTGTATAAAACCTTTTTTACATCAAATATCTACTCTCCTTCAACCAATTGTTTATCCTTTCTTGGTTTACGCCATTGATTGGTTTCTGCTCCACACATTTTTACAATTTTTGGAATAAATTTTCCAACTACATCTACCAAATTTAGTTGCGAAGCCATTACAGTTTCTATGTTTTTATAAGCAAAAGGAGCTTCATCTAAACCACCACCTAAAAGCTTTACACCATTTTGTTGTAAAATTTCTTTTAATGATTGGTGTGTAATAGAAGCCATCGCTTTCGATCTACTCATTTGTCTACCAGCACCATGAGCAGCTGAATGTATAGATGCTATTTCACCTTTTCCTTTTACAATAAATCCAGGTGCAGTCATCGATCCTGGAATAATACCTAAAACATTTTTTCCAGCAGGTGTAGCCCCTTTTCTATGTACAATTACCTCGTTTCCTTCGTACATTTCTTTCCATGCAAAATTGTGATGGTTTTCAACCATTTTAATTGGTTTTCTACCCAACTGTTTGGCAATTTTTTCATGAATAATATGGTGACAAGCACTTGCATAATCGCCAGCCAAATTCATAGCTATCCAATATTCTTGGCCTTCTTCCTCTTGTAAATCAAGCCATGCAAGATTTTTTGCTTCTTGCGGTAAACGTCTTTTATTGATAGCAATTTTGGTGTAATGATTAGCAATATTTGCACCCAAAGCCCTTGAACCAGAATGTGTAAGAAGCCCTACATAAGTGCCTGCTTCAACACCCAATATTTCATCTTTTTCTGTTAATTCTACAATACCAAATTCTGCAAAGTGATTACCACTTCCTGAACTTCCTAATTGTCGCCAAGCCCTGCTTTGTAATTGTTTTAAAAGCTCTATTTCGTTAAAAGCAGCATGTTCCATAACTGCGTGGTTCGATGGTTCTTTAAACTGTGCACCACTGCCAAATAAAGTAGCTTCTTGTAATTCTCTCACAAAAAACCCTTCTCTATTTTTTAAATCTGTGGCTGAAATATCGTAAATGCTTAAGCACATTCTGCAACCAATATCAACACCAACTCCATAAGGAATTACTGCATCATTGGTTGCTAAAACACCACCAATTGGTAATCCATAACCTTGGTGTGCATCTGGCATTAATGCACCTGCAATAGCAATAGGTAATTTTACTGCATTGTACATTTGTTGAAATGCTCCTTGCTCAATTTGTTCAGCACCAAAAGTGTTAAAATGCACACCTGTATTGTTTAATGAAATTTCAGAACCTTCCTCTGTTTTTTTAATGATTAATTTTTCTGCAATTACACCAAGTATTTCATGCGTAGTGTAGTTGGTAGGATTTTGTAATATAGCTTGTAATATATCTAACGCATTTTCTTTTGTATCAAACTTATAATGCTTTTCTATTACTTGCATAGCCACTGGTATCACCGGACTCTCTGGATAACCAATTGCTCTTAATTCTTTTGCTGTTATTTGTAACTTTTTCATGTTTTTGTTTTGTTTGTTGTTTGAACAGTTGTTGTGGTTTGCTATTCTTGTTGAATAGCTTTATGTAGTACAAGAGTGCGACGCCACTACAGCTTAATAGTAGCAATAGCGATGGGTTCATAAAAATTACCATCTGCTATTGCCCTTTTAGTTTTTTAATTCTCTAACATTTCCAATGATCGTCTAAAACCAATTACTTGATTTGTTTTGGGTTGATATGTTTCAATTTCCTCTGAGTGATTGGTGATTTCTGCAATTGTCATGGGTTGATAAAACGTTTTATTTAGGTTAAGATGATTGCTTAACGCATTGGCTTTTTCTATACTTAATTTTCCAAATTCTTATTTTGCAATTAGTCGTCCTTTTCTCAATAAAGCATTATCTATCAAAGCAATATCACTATTAAACGTACAAATGATTTGAACATTTAAACAGTCGCTTAATAATCCGTCACTAATATTTAAAAGATTGCTAACGCTGCTTTGGCTACTGTATCTTCTATCCATAATAATGTTTTCTGCATCTTCAATTACAAGAATTGTATTTGGATTATCAAGTAATAAATCCATGAATTCTGGATTCATTAAATTGCTTGCAACAGCAGGTGACACAAACATTGCCTTCTTTTTTAAACTACCTATTAAGTGTCTTAAATATGTGGTTTTGCCTGTACCGGGTAACCCATGTAATAAAACAATTCCCTTGTCTTTTTCTTTGCTTAAACGTTCTTTTATTATGGCATCTATTGCTATAAAATCGTCGTTATAGTATAGATGAACATCTAGATTAGTGGGTTCAATAGACAACGTTTTTAAATCTAAACTGCTGCCATTTAACGATATGATATTGATTTCAAAATCTTTCTTTTTTTCTGGCATTTGAAGCGTTTTTAGTGCCTCTACCATTTCAACAATTTTATGATTGTCTTGAATGTTGAAATAAATATCTACCCAATCGTCTTTTAGCCTAATTACTATTTTATTGCTTAGTTGAATTAGTGTTCTTTCAAACTCTAAACGCTGTTCTTGCCAATTGTAATAGTTTCTTTGATAAATAGCTTTTATATTTCCAAATTCCCCTGTTTGAATTTTACTTAAAACAGCTGCTATATCTAGATTTTCTATGTAGGTTATTGAAGGAAGCGTTTTATAAACGTTCCAATAAAATCTTTTTGGCTCAATAAAATATTCGTCGAAAGCTTCCATTTTTTTAGAATGCCTATTCAATAAATAGTCCCATGCATTTTGTATAATGGTTTTAAAAGTGGGTGCTATAAAATTGGCAACTACTAATAAAATAATTATTATAAATATTGTGTACATATTGTTTTGTTTTAAAGGCATTTCATTTTTTCATTGCCTATATTTTAAGCTTTGCTTTGTATTTTCTTGCCTTTTTGTTAATAATTGGTTTTTGTATTTGATTCAACATTTGAATGGTGTTTGCCTCACCAAAACATTTAACTAGTGTTTTTATAAAAAATTTGTTTGTCATTGTATGTTCCTCCTTTTTATTTTATGCATAAAAAAAGCCCGACTGAATAATGTTCAATCGGGCTTTCAACAGCAGCTAGTAGTATTAACTTGCTGCTAAATATGTATCCGATTGCTGTTTTATATTAACCTTAGGGTTCATGCTTTTTCGCATTTGCTTTTTAAACGAATAGTCAAATGCAAATAGCTGAATAGCTTTAACTGTAAGCGTTGTATGATGTTGTTGCATATATTTTGTTTTTGATGAACAATAAAAAAAGCCCCACAATTTTGTGAGGCTTTTTATTTATATCGTTTGTTAATTGAGTTAACTTTTTCGCATAAAATTGTACGCCTCACTATTCGTTGCAATATCCATAGGATAAAAGCCTTTTAGTGTTTCAATATGTTTATTTGAGCGTGACATTTTATTTACTTTTTGCATTGCAAAGGTGAATTCATTTGTTTGTAATTTCCAAATAAATTTTTAAAATATTTCTTTTGCAAAGAAATTGATTTCGCTGAAATGCAGTGATATCAATACTTTTATCGAATAAATATTTTTTAAATTGCTTGATGGTTAAATGGTTGTAATACCATTTCACTTACAACACCGCTTGTTGGTTGTTGACATAAAAACCAAATTGCTTTAGCTGCTTCTTCCGTTACCACCATTTTATCTCGTTGTACACGTAAGTCAATTGTATCCCAAAAAGGACTATCAACACCTCCTAAAAATAAATTGGTAATGCGTATATCTGTTCGTTTAATTTCTTCTCGAATACTTTGCATCATTCCTACAATACCATACTTGCTAGCACTGTAGGCGGCTGCACCTGCCATAGGCACTTTACCAAGTACACCAGGAATATTAATGATAAGCCCTTTTTTTAATTCCTTCATTTTAGGAAGAACGGCTTTCACAAGATAAAATGTACCAATTAAATTAGTCTGTAAAGTAGCAATGAAATCTGCTGTAGTAAGTGTATCCATTGGCTTAATAATGCCTATTCCTGCTGCGTTTACCAATATGTCTATGCTTCCTGCACTTTCTAAAATTTGTTGTACACAATTGTTTACAGAACTTTCATCTGTAATATTCATTTCAAAACATTTATCGTAACCAATATTACATTCTTGTGCAACCGCTGCCAATTTTGCCACATTTCTTCCCGTTAAATAGGCTATTCCACCACTACTTGTAATTAGTTTAGCAACTTTTTCTCCAATACCTCCTGTAGCACCAACAATTAATACATTTTTTCCTTTCAACGTTTCCATAAATAGCTTTTTGAATTGCTTGATAAGATTTGCGTTTATAGAACATTTATAAATTGAAATTGTTGTAAAACAAGAAAAAGAAAATAAAGCTCATATTTTGGAAATAAGTATCATTTTCCCCCACCAATTGTTTCAAGAAAATCCTGCTATTGTAAAAGGAAGAAATGTTGTATTGATAGAAGAGTATTTGTTTTTTCAGCAATATGCTTTTCATCAACAAAAAATTCTTTTACATAGAGCAAGTATGCAGTTTTATAAAGCGTACTTAGAAGAGAAAGGATTTGATATTTTATATGAAGAAGCTAAAGGAAAAGCTATTAAAATAGAAGAAGTTTTAACCCAATTATTTTCAAAAGGATATACGCATATTCATTATGTTGATGTGGTAGATAATTGGCTACAAAAAGCAATAGATAAAACCTGTAATCAATTGGGTATTCATATTACAAAGTATAGTTCACCATTATTTATGAATACCATTGAAAGTACTGCTAGTTTTTTCGATTCTAAGAAATCTTATTTCCAGACAGATTTTTATATATGGCAAAGAAAACAAAGACAAATTTTAATTGAAAAAGATGGAAAACCTACAGGTGGAAAATGGACGTTTGATGCAGAAAATAGAAGTAGCTTTCCTAAGCAGGAAATTATTCCAACATATCCATTTCCAAATAATAATAAATGGGTAATTGAAGCACAACTTTATGTAAAAGAATATTACCATAAAAACTATGGATTAATCACTTCATTTTTTACTAATAATTCTTTTTATCCAACAACATTTACAGAAGCATTTGATTGGCTAGAATGCTTTCTACAACAGCGTTTTGCAAAGTTTGGTATTTACGAAGATGCTATGGTTGCAAACGAGTCCATTTTATACCATAGTGTATTAACGCCTATGTTGAACATTGGATTGTTAACGCCAAACCAAGTAATTAAAGCTACACTTGATTATGCTGTTAAAACAGAAGTTCCTATCAATTCCTTAGAAGGATTTATACGACAAATAATTGGCTGGAGAGAATTTATAAGAGTGGTATATGAACGTGAAGGAACAAAACAACGCACAACCAATTATTGGAGTTTTACGAGAAAAATTCCAAATTCATTTTATAACGGAACTACAGGTATTGTACCTATTGATGATGCCATTAAAAAAGTTTTAAAAACTGGCTACAATCACCATATTGAACGATTGATGATTTTGGGCAATTTTATGTTGCTGTGTGAATTTGATCCTGATGAAGTATATCGTTGGTTTATGGAAATGTATATTGATAGTTACGATTGGGTAATGGTGCCAAATGTATATGGAATGACACAATTTGCTGATGGAGGATTGATGACTACAAAGCCTTACATAAGTGGAAGCAATTACATTATGAAGATGAGTAATTATGCAAAAGGTAGTTGGCAAGAAACATGGGATGGTTTGTTTTGGCGGTTTATGCATGTGCATAGAAATTTCTTTTTAAGCAATCCAAGATTAGGAATGCTAGTGGGAACTTTTGATAAAATGAGCGTAGAAAAAAGAGAGAAACATCTGCAAAATGCACAACATTTTTTACATCAATTAGATAAATAAATACAATGCCAAAGCGACCATGGAATAGAGTAAATTTACCTGTATATTCTATTAGCAGTAAAGATAAACAAGGTAATTGTAACATGCATATAATTACCTATGCATCTCAAATTAGTATGCAGCCCAAACGCTTTATTTGTGGCATTTTTGAAGGAACAAAAACATTAGAACTAGTTGAGAAAAACCCCACTTTTATATTACAATTACTCAACGAAAATCAATACCGATTGGTAGATTTATTAGGTAAAAAATCTGGAAATAATATTGATAAGATTGCAAGATTAAACAAACGTGAACTGCTTACAGAATGGAATGGATTTCCTATTTTAAAAGATGCTTTAGCAGTGATGTTTTTAAACGCATCAAGTGTAATTCCGAATTCAAATGTAGAACAAGGTGATCATAGAATGTTTTTGTGTGATGTTGTTGATTATAAAAATTTAAACGACGGTAATCCATTAACCTTAGATGTTTTAAGACAACATAAATTAATTAGAATATGAGTAAATTAAAAACGCATCAATTGCCTACAAATACTTTGTTTTCTGAATCAGATTTTGAAAATAAGAATGCTGCTGAAATACATTTTCCCACAAGCATTGCTGCTATCGAACAACGCATGCAAAATATTCATCCGGGCAAATATGCTAAAACAAGAAATTTCATCAATGGAGCTGTAACTTATCTTTCTCCATACATTGCTAGAGGCGTTATTAGCTTACCACAAATTAAAGAATCTATACTTGCTAAGTATAAAAAATACGAAGCAGAAAAGTTATTACAAGAATTGGCTTGGCGTGAATATTTTCAACGCATTTGGCAGTTTTATGGTGATAATATTTTTACCGATGTAAAGCAGCCTCAACAGCAAGTGCAACATCATCAAATTCCAACTGCAATTGTAGAAGCATCTACTCGAATTGATGCTATTGATGTGGCTATTGAAAATTTGTACAACACAGGTTACATGCACAATCATAACAGAATGTACACTGCTATGCTTACTTGTAACGTTGCAAAATCGCATTGGAAAATGCCTGCACAATGGTTGTATTATCATTTGCTTGATGGAGATATTGCTAGCAATATACTCAGTTGGCAATGGGTAGCTGGAAGTTTTAGCAGTAAAAAATATTATGCCAATCAAGAGAATATTAGTAAGTACACACAAAGCAATCAAACAAAAGGTTATCTAGCAAATAGCTATGAACATATTGCCCTGATGGATGTTCCAGATGTATTATGTGCTACTACAGATTTGCAGCTGAAAACAGAATTGCCTACAAATACACAACTACAGTTAAATGCAGATTTTCCATTGTTTGTTTACAATTCGTACAACTTAGATCCCTATTGGCATGTAACAAAAAATGCAAATAGAATTTTATTGTTAGAGCCTAGTCATTTTCAGCAATTTCCTATCAGTAAAAAAGTACTTGATTTTATAATAGAATTAGGAACAACAAATATTACTGGCTTGCAAATATTTGTTGGTTCGTTTAATGAGTTAATGAACTTATACATAAATGAGAATTATTCCAATCAAAAGATTATATATAAAGAGCATCCTACAACTAAGCATTACAAAGGAACTGAAGAAAGTAGAAGCTGGTTGTTTCCAAATGTAAGTGGCAATTTCAATAGCTTTTTTGCTTATTGGAAAAAAGCAGAACGGTATTTGTAAATCTACAATTTACCTAAGTGTTTTATTTAATAGCCCTTTAATTACTGAAAGTTTTATCTTTCATTTTTAAAGGGTTTTTTATGAAAATAACATCTATCCGAATTTATAAATATTCTATTCCAATGGTGCCTTTTACCATAGCTACAGGTACTATGCACTTTGCTCAAAATATTTTTATAAAAGTGTATACCGATGCAGGAATTATTGGTGTAGGTGAATGTTCTGCTTTTCCTATGATTGTTGGTGAAACACAAGCTACCTGCTATGAAATGGCTAAAGAATTTGCTGCTTTATGGATTGGCAAAAACCCATTAGATATTGCAGATAGAATGAATGAATTGCACTTGTTTACTGCAAGAAATTATACAGCTAAAAGTGCTTTTGATATTGCCTTGTACGATATTGCTTCTAAACATGCAAAACTACCTTTGTATACTTTCTTAGGTGGAACAATAAAAACAATTGAAAGCGATTTAACTATTGGCATTCATTCGCCTGAAAAAATGGCTGAACAAGCTGTTTCTTTTAAAGAAAAAGGAGTTAGAAAAATTAAAGTAAAATTAGGTAAAGAACCATCAATTGATATAGAGCGTATCTATCAAATACGTAAGGCAGTTGGCAATGAAATTGAATTGAGAATTGATGCAAATCAAGGTTGGAGTTTTGAAGATGCAAAGCTTGCCCTTACTGGTTTAGCACAATTTAATATTGCTTTTTGTGAACAACCAATGCGTACCCATAATGACGAGTTATTGCAAGAATTATGTACCATTTCTCCTATACCAATTATGGCTGATGAAAGTGTGTACACTCATTTTGATGCTGAGCGAATTATACGCAATAAAGCCGCTAAGTACATCAACATAAAATTTGCAAAAAGTGGTGGCATTTACGAAGCTTTACAAATAGTTGAGGTAGCCAAAAAAAACAATGTGTTTTGTATGATGGGTGGAATGCTTGAAAGTAGAGTAGCACTTACTGCTAAAGTACATTTTGCAATGGCTAACGATATTATTCGTTTTTATGACTTAGATACTTGTTTATTGGGGCATTTAACCGATCCGGTTATTGGTGGTGTACAATACGATGGAATGAAGCTATTGTTGAACAACGATTTTGGTATTGGAGCCGATGTAGACGAAACTTTTTTACAAACACTTGAACAAGTTGAAATCGCATAAAAGTTGAATGAAGAAATTCAGCCAAACATCTACGCCTGATTGAAGCGTAAAGCCCACAGTTTGCTTGCCTTTGGCAGGCAAACGAGGACTTGTAGCGAAAAGCAGGTCTGTAGTTGAATAATGTTACAAATGCTGGCGTACAAACGAATAAACTTTACTAAATAGAAAAAGAATCAACAATTAATTTCAGTTAAATTTGTCGCTTAAATACATATAGATTATGACGTATAGTGCAGCTATTCAAAAACAAGTAAGAACGTTTTTGTCAAAAGATTTTACAGTTACCACTTGGGAAAATTTAGAACCTTTTTTTCAACAATTATTAGACAGAAATATTGATTCGAAAGCCGATTTAGAATTGTGGTTAAAAGATATGAGTGAATTGGAAGCAGTGGTAAGTGAAGATGCTTGTTGGCGTCAAATAAAAATGACTTGTGACACTACAGATAAAGCATTGGAAGAAGCGTTTACTTATTTCTGTATGGAAATTCAACCGAAGTTGCAACCTTATGCAGATGCGTTGAATAAGAAACTAATTGCATCGCTTTTTATAGCAGAATTAGATGCTGATAAATATTTTACTTACTTAAGAAGTGTTAAGAAAAATATTGACTTATTTAGAGAAGAAAATATTCCTATTCAAGCAGAACTAAGTGTTTTACAACAACAGTATGGAGCTATTGCAGGTAAGATGACTGTTGAAGTAAATGGTAAAGAATATACACTACAACAAGCTGCTAAGTTTTTAGAAAGCGATGATAGAAATTTAAGAGAAGAGGTATACACAAAAATCCAACAACGCCGTTTATTAGATAAAGATGCGATGCATGAATTGTATAGTACTTTAATTGCTAAACGACACCAAATAGCTGTAAATGCTGGATTTGAGAATTATAGAGACTACAAATTTGTAGACATGGGTAGATTTGATTACAGCAAAGAAGATTGTTACAATTTTCATGAAGCAGTTAAACTACATGTATTGCCTTTAATTGAAAAAATTTATGCTAAAAAGAAAGCAAAGCTTGGTGTAGATGTTTTAAAACCTTGGGATACGGAAGCAGAACCAAGTGGAATTGAACCATTAAAACCATTTACTACAGGCAAAGATTTATTAGCAAAAACAATTGAATGTTTTGAGAAAATGAATCCATTTTTTGCTGATTGTTTACGTAAAATGGATGAACTACAACATTTTGATTTAGAAAGTAGAAAAGGTAAAGCTCCTGGTGGTTATAATTGTCCGCTTGCAGAAAGTGGTGCACCTTTTATTTTTATGAATGCTGCTGGTCAAATGAGTGATGTAACCACTATGGTACATGAAGGTGGACATGCCATTCATTCTTTTTTAGCACATCCTTTAGAGTTAAGTGCTTTTAAAGAATATCCAATGGAAATTGCTGAGGTAGCAAGCATGGCAATGGAATTATTTAGCATGAACCATTGGGAAAGTTTTTTTGAAAATGAAGCTGATTTAAGAAGAGCAAAAGAACATCAATTAGAAAGAACCATTACTATTTTTCCTTGGATAGCCATTATTGATAAATTTCAACATTGGGTATATGAAAATCCTACACACACTGTAGAAGAAAGAACAACTACATGGATGCATATTTTACAAGAATTTTCTACCAATAGTATTGATTTTACTGGTTTAGACATGTATAGAGCTATTGGTTGGCAAAGACAGTTGCATTTATTCGAAGTTCCATTTTATTACATAGAATATGGAATTGCTCAATTAGGTGCAATAGGTTTATGGATGCAGTATCAACAAAATCCACAACAAGCTTTAGAAAATTATATTCAAGCATTAAGTTTAGGCGGCACAAAAACACTACCTAAGCTGTATGAAGCGGCAGGATTAAAATTTGATTTGTCGCCTAACTATATTAAAACGTTAATGGAGTTTGTGAATGATGAAATGGAGAAATTGTAAACGTTTTATAATTTGAATAAAATGGTGATTTCAATATTAGAAATCACCATTTTATTTTGAACTCTTAAGCAACGGATAATGATCAATTGTTTCAAAAACATTTCGTTTATCTTTTTGTACCAATCGAATAAATTTTGTTAGAGAATCGGCAAAATTTTGTTTCGAAAACATTCTGTCATGTGCTAAAATAACCAAGTGTTTAGGCACAGTTGTTTCATTTTTTTCAAAATAAGTTGCCACATGCTTAGCCATTTGTTCTGCACTTTGTATGGGAACATCGCCTTTTTTAAACTGCCATTCTAAATCCCAACCTACCACATCAAAACCCAATGAATCTAACTGTTTGTAAACAGCAGTCGTAAGTTTAGGGCCTTTCTGTACATTTTTTACAGCCCAAGAATTATTGCCAGGTAATCGAATAATTTTTACAGGAATATCTAATTTACGCTGCACTTGTAAAAAATCTTTTACTGCACTATCAGGATGTGTATAAAACTCTTTATAATGATTTTTAAAACCATGTGAATGGCTATGATTAGCCACTAAAAATTGCGGATAACTTTGTTTTAAACTATCTATCAGTTGCCGCTTTTTGGCATCATTAACATGCAAGCCAATAATAAAAAAAGTAGCTTTTACTTTTTCTTGTTCAAAAATGCGTTTAGACGTAATTGTACCAGGTTGTGGGCCATCATCCCAAGTTAAATAGATATATCGTTTTGTGCTATCAAAATGTATTTTAGTACCAGGTTTTTTAAGCTGAATGCTATCTTTTAAAGCAATATGATTGTTTTTATTTTTGCCTTCACAAGCTACTAATAAAATAAGGGCAATAAATGTGATGTTTGTTCTAATACTACTCATGTGTACTTAAGGGTCGTTCTGCTGCAAATGTATATGCAATGTTTTTGTATTTAAAAATATTAGGGTATTTGTATTGTTAAGATGGTTAAAACAATTTCTATTTACCTGCTTTGTAGAATGTTATCTTTACAATAGATATGGAAGCAATAGATATAAAAATTGGCAATTATAACACGCTAAAAATTGAACGTTTAGTAGAAATTGGTGCCTACTTAGACGATGGCAACAAAGGTATTTTATTACCCAAAAGATGGTTACCCGAAAATGCAAAAAGAGGCGATGAAATAACCGTATTTGTCTACCACGATAATGAAGATAGATTAATTGCCACAACCATGCAGCCTAAAGCTGTAGTTGGTGATATTGCTTTGTTAGAAGCCGCAACCATTACTAGTTTTGGGGCTTTTTTAAAGTGGGGGGTAATGAAAGATGTATTTGTGCCAAGAGCTCAGCAATTGAGCGATATGATTGTGGGTGGAAAGTATTTGGTGAAATTATACATCGATGAAAAAACAAATAGAGTTGCCGCTACAGAACGATTGGATTTTTTAATGAATAATGATGAGCTTACAGTACAAGAAGGCGATGAAATAAATTTTTTAGTATTTAGAAAAACAGAAATAGGGTATACCGTATTTATAAATAACCAGCACAAAGGATTGCTTTATTTTAATGAAATATTTAAACCAATAGCAATTGGCGACGAACTAAAAGGATATGTAAAAAAGATTTATGTCGATAATAAAATAGATGTTGCTATTGGTAAAAAAGGATATCAACGTGTAGAAGATGAGGTTTCTAAAGTATTGCGTTTATTGCAAGAAAATGGCGGTACCTTACCTTATAATGATAAAACTGCACCTGAAATAATTTATAAAGTTTTTGGAATGAGTAAAAAAACGTTTAAAATGACTACAGGAAATCTATATAAACAAAAGAAAATTGTATTTACCGACAAAGGAATTGCTTTGGTATAAATTCTATTTTTTTATTTCTTCAAAAGCACCTGTTTGTTTGTTTTTTTGAACATTATCCCAATTGAAATATCGTCCGTTCATGGCTACATAAACGCCTTTAGGTAATGCTTGTACAAAGGCAAGTGCACTGCCTAAATTAAATAATCCGTCAGAGCTACCAAACTTGTAAGGTATCATTGCACCTGTAAGTACAATGGTTTTATTGATTACTTCTTTTGCTAAAACTGCTGCTGTTAATGACATGGTATCTGTGCCATGTGTAATAATAATTTTATCTTCTACTGCTTGCTGACATTGACGAGCAATTAATAATCGATCTTCATTCGTCATTTCCAAACTATCAATCATCATCAATGTTCGTATTTCAACATCTACACGGCTTCTGCCTAATTTTAGCAATTCTGGCATATGTGTGTCTTTAAAATACAATTGTCCATTTAACTCATTGTATTCCTTATCAAAAGTTCCGCCGGTAATAAAAATGCGTATTGCCATATGTGGTAATTGAATTACAAAAGTAGTGTTTCAAATTGGGTACACATATTTTACAAATGTAGTTTTATAGCTTATTGCTACTTTTACTACTACACTCATTTTATAATATTAAAATCATTTAAACCTCATCATGTTTAAATTCTAGAATATCTGCTGGCTGACAATCGAGTGCTTTGCAAATTGCTTCTAATGTGCTAAACCGTATAGCTTTTGCTTTTCCAGTTTTTAAAATAGATAAGTTAGAGAGCGTAATATCTACTTTTTCTGAAAGTTCATTCAGCGATATTTTTCGTTTGGCCATCATTACGTCTAAGTTTACAATTATTGCCATAGTTTACACAGTTAAGTCGTTTTCGTTTTGTAATTCAATTCCTTTTTGAAAAATAAGTGCAATAACAAAGAGAATAGCAGATAACATTAAATAAGCAGTACTATCATTCCAATAGCGTTCTACAGTATTTACATCATAACCTTTGTGTATTAAATGTTTAGTAAAATGGTGTGCAATATGACTAACAATTCCTACAGAAAAAGCATAATAGCTTATGGTAGAAATATATGCTGAAACAGTTTCTGTAAACGGTTTTACCAATTTTAGTTTTGTAAATAGTTTTAAGACAAAATAAAAAACAACCGCTTTTATGGTAGAAATTGCAATTATAAAACTAAACAGAAACACATAATTGGTAATGTTTTGCGTATAAATAGACGATAAATCTAAACCAAGATGCAGATTGTGGGTAGCTATGGGTTTAAATAAGCTATATATAAAATTAAATAGCAAAGCACCTGTTTGCACACACAGTCCTGCAAAAATGATCCAACAAATAGTTTGAATGGCATTCCATATAAAATTGTTTTTTGTAGACATAGCTTGTATTTTTTGATGCTGCAAACATAGAAATATTTATTGAAAAACAATAAATAAATAATGATATTCAAAAATTATTTTTCAATAAACGATAGATAATCAAATTTCAGGAACTAGTTTTTAAATAATAGAACTAGCTGAAAAGCGATACGTTCTGCTGAAAATATACACCCGATTGAAGCGGAAAGCCCACAGCCACCAATACTTTGGTGGCGAGGACTTGTAGCGAAAAGCGGGACTAATGCCGATGAATGTTACTACAGTTGGTGTACAAAAATGCTTCCATCTAAACTTTCGTACGTTTGCAACTATGCAAGAAAATACAAAAGATATTCAGGATGTTTTAGCCGCACTTAAAATAGAGGCTTTAAACGAAATGCAAGAAGCATCTATTAAAGCAGTGCAACAGGTGAATAATACCATTTTATTGTCAGCAACAGGTTCTGGAAAAACATTGGCTTTTTTAATTCCCGTTTGGAAATTGCTTCAAAAAAATGTGCAGCAAACACAAGCGTTAATTATTGTGCCATCGAGAGAATTGGCTATGCAAATAGAACAGGTTTTTAAACAAATGCAAACAGGTTTTAAAATTACTTGTTGCTATGGTGGGCATAAACGTGAAATTGAAGAAAACAATTTAATTGAAGCTCCGGCTTTATTGGTTGGAACGCCAGGTAGATTGGCCGATCATATAAGAAGAGGAAATATTACTACAACAACTATTACTACTTTGGTTTTAGATGAGTTTGATAAATCACTAGAACTAGGCTTTCAAGAAGAAGTATCTTTTATCATTGGATCTTTACCCAATATTGAAAAACGAGTATTAACATCAGCAACAGAAGCAGTAGAAATACCAGATTTTTTACACCTAGAAAATCCTGAAAAATTAAATTTTTTAGATGCCGAAAAAGCTGGTTTAGGCTTAGAAATAAAAACGGTTTTTTCTTCCAATAAAGATAAAGTTGATGCTTTATTTCAATTGCTTTGCTATTTAGGAAATACTACTGCTATTGTGTTTTGTAACCATAGAGAATCGGTTGAACGTACAAGTAAATTACTACATGAAAAAGGTATTTCGAACGAGTTTTATCATGGTGCAATGGAACAATATGAACGTGATAGTGCTTTGTGCAAATTTAGAAATGGTACTACTCAAGTTTTAATTACAACCGATTTGGCAGCAAGAGGTTTAGACATAAAAAACATTCGATTTATTATTCATTATCATTTGCCACATACAGCAGATATTTTTACGCATAGAAACGGCAGAACAGCAAGAATGGAAGCTAGTGGAACTGCAATTTTAATTTTAAGCTCAGACGAAACAGTGCCTGAATATGTAACTGAACCTGTTACTGCTATTGACTTACCTGAAACTGTTAGTTTACCTGAAAAACCCAAATGGACTACTTTGTTTATTGCCGCTGGCAAAAAAGACAAGGTAAATAAAATAGATATTGTAGGTTTTTTTGCAAATAAAGGATTACTGAAAAAAGAAGATATTGGATTGATTGATGTAAAAGATTTTAGCAGCTTTGTAGCCATTAGAAAAAATAAAGTAACCGATGTGTTACAAAGAATTAAAGATGAACGAATTAAAAACAAGAAGGTAAAAATTGAGGTGGCAAAATAAATTACACAGCCATCTGTAATAAATTATACAATGTTGCTACCAATAAAGAAACAGTAAAATTGTAAATTTATGACTACCGATATTGAGAAAAACACTACTGAATCAGCTGATAAAACCCAAAAGATAATGCCTATTTTTTATGGCTTATTTGTGCTACTATCTATTTACTATATTGTTAAAGCCGATTATACAACGGCAGCTAGCAATTTGGGTATTGCATTAATTTTCGATCCATTTAACCCCAAAATACAATGGCAGCAAAGACCCGTTTATCAAAAAGCGATTTTGTTTACACATGTATTTGTAGTGATTGTTTTGTTTGTTTATGCTTTTGCTATTCAATAAATCAATTACTTTTTTATGGTTTTGGCTCAACTTTTTTTCTTTTTATTCCTTAAATAAAGTATGCAACAATTTTCAATAGAAACCATAAAAACTTGGGAACGATTTTATAGAGCCAATTTTATTAATTGCCTAACAGGCTTTAAACCGGTACAGTTAATTGCAACTATTAATGAACAGCAGCAACCCAACTTAGCCATATTTAATAATGTAGTGCATTTAGGTGCAGATCCTGCTTTAATTGGTTTTGTAAATAGACCATTAGCTGCAGCACCACATACATTAACCAATATTGAAAAAACAGGCATTTATACCATTAACCATATTCATCCATCATTTGTAGAAAAAGCACACCAAACAAGTGCAAAATATGATGCTGACATTAATGAGTTTGAAGCGGTTGGTTTACAAATGCAATATGCCAATCATTTACAAGTACCTTTTGTTGCAGAAAGCTTGGTAAAATATGCTATGAAATTGGTGGAAATTGTACCCATAAAACACAACAATACTTTTTTTGTAATTGGTGCAATTACAGATGTAATTATTGAGGAAGAATCAATTATTAATACCGATGGATTTTTAAATGTAGATGAAATTAACTCAGTTACAAGTTTGGGTATCGATGGTTATTTTTCTACCAATCGTTTAGCAAGATATGCTTATGCAAAACCGAATGAGCCAGCAAAAGTTATTTAAAGAATATTGTATTTTAATTACGAAAATCAATTCTTGGCTCACAACTTATCTAACTTAAAATAACCCAAATGCATTTCATCTTGTACTTGTGGTGTTAATGCAGGTTCAATGTTGATTGAATACTGTTGCTTAAATACTGTTGGTAAAATATCTTTTATCTCAAAGCAATCATCTACATCAATTCCAAATTTATCATCAATATGTGATGGAGCTCCTTTAAAACCAACATGTTTGTAAAATGCCGAAGTTTTGGCTTGTTGTATGGCATCGGCTTTGTTTTCTGCTACTACCACCATTTTATAATGAAATTCATCAAATTCGTTGGGTTTGTAGCCTCCTAAATTGATAAAAAATAAGCAATGCTTTTGTGTAGACAATTCCGCTTTCTTAGGTACTACAGTAATCGAAAATCCATTTACGTTTGTTACTTTTCTAAATGCATCTACATGAATTACGCCTTTTGCTTCTGGCCAAAATTCAACAATTGATGGTATTAAATCTTTGGTATTTTCTCCAATTGTAAACAATACATCATGTTGTTCTGTATTTCTTCCTTTTGGGCGACAACCCAACAATAACATATATAAAAATGGCATCGTAATTATTTATAGAAAACAATACTAGTTAAAAATGTTATGATAAATTCTTTATTTATTGATTCGTTTCTGCCATTTATCATAAATTTTTCCTTCAACCAAAATCAAACTTACCTTTAAATATTCCTAAACTTTATTCAACAATGTATATGAGAAAGCTACTTGTTTTTTGTTTGTTCTTTTTGTGTTTACAAAACTTCGTATTTGCACAAGTAAGTCCACAGTGGTTACGTTATTCGGCTATTTCTCCCGATGGTAAAACCATTTGTTTTACTTACAAAGGCGATTTATATACAGTGGCTTCAACGGGTGGAACAGCTACGCCACTTACTTTTCATGAAGCCCATGACTACATGCCTGTTTGGAGCCATGATGGCAAAACCATTGCTTTTGCTAGTGATAGATATGGTAATTTCGATATTTTCACCATTGCTGCTGTTGGTGGTGAAGCAAAACGTTTAACGTTTCATTCAGCGGCTGAATATCCTTACGAATTCTCATTCGACAATCAATCGATTTTTTTCGGAGCAACTAGAATGGATGTAGCTAGTAGCCGTTCTTTTCCTACAGGCTCACAACCAGAATTATACAAAGTAAATGTACAAGGTGGCCAAGTACAACAAGTTTTAGGTACGCCAGCAGAAGATGTAAAAACAAGTAAAAATGGTAACTTTTTATTGTATCATGATAAAAAAGGCGGTGAAAATATGTGGCGTAAACACCAAGTATCTGCTATTGCTAGAGATATTTGGATGTACAACACGCAAACAGCTACGCACCAAAAAATTACAAATTTTGTAGGCGAAGACAGAACACCCATACTTGCAGACAACGACCAATCTATTGTTTATTTAAGTGAAGCTTCAGGTACTTTTAATGTACATAAGCTTTCATTACAAGGCAATCAAAAGCCAGTACAAATAACTTCTTTCAAAAAGCATCCTGTTCGCTTTTTAAGTAGTAGCAAAAATGGTATTTTATGCTATAGTTACGATGGAGAAATTTATACGCAAAAAGTAGGCGAAAGCCCTGTTAAAATAGCTATTTCCATATTTGCTGATCAAAAAAATAATACTGAAAAATTAGTAAATATTTCTAGTGGAGCAAGAGATATTGCTGTTGCACCAAATGGTAAAGAGGTTGCCTTTATTGTTCGTGGAGAAGTGTTTGTTACTAGTATAGATGGTGGCATTACCAAACGCATTACCAACACACCAGAACAAGAACGTAGTGTAAGTTTTTCACCAGATAGTAAAGCATTATTGTATGCCAGTGAAAGAGGTAATAGTTGGAAAATTTTTGAAACCAAAATTGTAAGAAAAGAAGAACCTTATTTTTATGCATCTACCCTATTGCAAGAAACACTTTTAATTGGTAACAATAAAGAAAACTATCAACCTTCTTATGCTCCTGATGGTAAAGAAATTGCATTTATTGAAGATAGAATGACACTTAAAATTTTCAATATTGCCACTAAACAAATTAGAACCATTTTAACCGATAAAGAATTGTTTAGCATGAGCGATAACGATCAATACTACAAATGGAGCCCTGATAGTAAATGGTTGTTGTTCGATTATGCAATGCCTGGTGTTGCACCAGGTGAAGTAGGATTAATTAGTGCCGATGGAAAAGGTAAACTTACCAATCTTACCCAAAGTGGATTTAACGATGGTTCTGCAAAATGGGTTTTGGATGGAAAAGCAATGATTTGGCAAAGCAATAGAGATGGTTTAAAATCGGTAGCTCAAAGTGGTAACTCACAAAAAGATGTATACGCTCTGTTTTTTAGTCAAGATGCTTTTGACAAATTTAATTTAAGCAAAGAAGACTATGCTTTATTAAAAGAAATAGAAGAAACAAAAGCAAAAGCCGATACTACAAAAAAGAAAACCGAGAAGAAAGACAGTGTTGTGATAGATTGGGATGGATTGGAATTACGCAAAGTAAAACTTACCATTCACTCCTCTATTCTTTCAGACGTTTTATTGAGTAAAGATGGAGAAACACTGTACTACTTAGCCCGATTTGAAAAGGGTCATAATTTATGGACCACCAATCTTCGTACAAAAGAAACAAAAATGCTTGTACCACTAAATAGTAATGGTGGAAGCATGCAATGGGATAAAGAACAGAAAAATATTTTTATCAATAGCAATGGCAATATTATTAAAATAGAACCCAATAGTGGCAAACAAGAAACCATCCGTTTCAACAGCGAAATGTTGGTAGATGTAGCTGCTGAAAGAGCATTTATGTTTGAACATGTTTGGAGAAGAACCAAAACTACATTCTACACACAAACCATGCATGGAGCCAATTGGGATGCTTTAAAAACCGATTACGAAAAATATTTACCCCATATTAGCAACAACTACGAGTTTGCCGAAATGCTGAGTGAATTGTTGGGTGAATTGAATGTAAGCCATAGCGGTGCTAGCTATAATAATTTTAATAGCAATGGCGATGCTACTGCTAGCTTAGGAATATTTATAGATTTTACACATAAAGGAAATGGTTTAAAGATTGAAGAAATTATTAAAAACGGACCTTTAGATAAAGCAAGTTTACAACTACAAAAGGGAATGATTATAGAAGCTATTGATGGTGAAACAATTAACAACAATAAAGATTTTGCCATGTACCTTAATCGTAAAGCTGGTAAAACAACACTGTTAACTATTTCCAATGGTGGTACTAAAAAAGAGGTAGTAGTAAAGCCAATCAGTATAGGTGAGCAAAACGATTTATTGTACGACCGTTGGGTAAAAAGAAATCAAGATGAGGTAGAAAAATTAAGCAACGGTGAGTTGGGCTATGTACATATTCCAGGAATGAATGATGGTGCTTATAGAAATACGTATGAAGAAGTAATGGGAAAATATGTTCAGAAAAAAGGAGTAGTAATAGATACTCGATTTAATGGTGGTGGAGATTTAGTAGCAGATTTAGCCATGTTTTTAAGTGGCAAAAAGTTTATGGATTACACAACCGATAATCGTAGTAACGGATCTGAGCCGAATTTCCGTTGGACAAAACCAAGTATTTCTCTAGCCAATGAAGCCAATTATAGTGATGGACATTGTTACGCATTTATGTACACAGAACTAAAACTGGGCAAGCTTGTAGGTATGCCTGTTCCTGGCACATGTACGTTTGCAGCTTGGGAAGCTTTGCAAGACAATAGCATTCGTTGGGGTGTTCCACCATTGGGTTGCAAAACTGTAAGTGGTTTGTATTTAGAAAATAGCCAAACCAATCCTGACATTCAAGTGATGAATAATTATGAGCAATTGATAAAAGGTAAAGACCAACAATTAGAAACGGCTGTGGAAGAGCTATTGAAAGAAATAAAGTAAACTGTTTTAAATAATGTTGAAAAGGCTATTTTCTAGTGTATAGAAAGTAGCCTTTTTTTGTTGATGATGTATTAAAAGTTGAAATAAGTGCTAATTTTTAAAAAGAACATATCAAGGGGTAGAGTGAAATTAATTTATCACCTCCATATCAATCAAGTCTTCAAAAAGCAGACAAGTATGAAAAAAAGAAAACTACATGATTTTTTCTAACAACAAAGCCATTTCTTTTTCCAACAATTTTATTTTAAGCTGTAGTTTTTGTTGAGCAACTTCACCACAAGCTTCAAGTTTTTGCATAGATTCTTCTAGCAGTAATTCCAGCCATAGTTTATCTAATTTATTTTTTGCACCAATTGGTAAATTGCTGAGTAAATAATTGGCAGTGTGTAATGCCTTTACTGCCTGTTGATATTGTAATTCTAATTTTTTGAGCTTTCTTTTTGCTAAAGCAAGCTCGTAAACAACCTCGGCCTTACGCTGCAATAATATTTTTTGAAAAGATTCATTTTGTTGGGTTGTAAACTGTACCAATTGTAGCAATGGTTCTTGAGCATCATGTTGAATTGCCTGTATTAACTGTGTTTCTTTAATACTAGCATTCGTTGGCAAACTACGTTGGTTGGCTTCTACCAAACTTAATAATGCCCTGCTTATGCCTAAATAATCGGCTAGTTGTTGTTGCGATAAGCCCAATTGCTCTCGTATAAATTGCTTTTTAGCCATGTAACAAAAGTTTACTATAAAATTATAGTGCTACAAATTTGTAGCAAATTTTTTGTAGCAAAATAATTTGTTACAATTTTTATGCTACTAATTGCCAAAGTTTGTGTTATCACAAACCGAAGATGCAAATGGTAGTTTATGCTGTTTAGAGGGAATACTAACCAATGCTGAGCGTACCAACAACTTTTTTTATCTACAAGTTTGTTGGTGAAAGCAACACCAACAAAGGCAGGAATCCATTCCCCAGAGCTTTATGCACCATAATAGCACATCCAACCATTTTCAATGTGAATGCCGAGTATTTATATTCTTCTTTAATCATAGTAATCAACTAAATCATATACCACTATAGATCAGACTTTTAGGTAGCATTAAAATAAATGGCAAGGCATTTTCATAATTCAATTCTGGATATTCAAGCCCCAAAGCCCTTAAATTTTGGTAATAGTTCTGATGCTGTTGGTAATACATTTTTTCACTCTGAATAAACCAAGCATTACTGCCTAATTGCTCTGCTAAAAACCACTTTTCTATTAACCTAGCACTTCTGCCATTGCCATCATTCCACGGGTGAATTTTTACAAATACCAAATGAATCATGGCAGCATAAAAGAATACTTCTTCTATTGTCAAAGATTTTTTTGACAATAGCTTTATATCTTGAAAAAAATATAACATTTCTTGTTTCACTATTTGCGGCAAAGCGGCTACATATTCTATTCTTCCTTCATCTGAGGCTACATACATATTTTGATGTCGATATTTCCCTTGCCAAGCTGTGGCTACAATATGCTTACTTAATAATTTATGAACTGCTTTTACGTTTTCCTCTGTAAGTTTATTATTTTGAGCAAATACATAAGCCTCGTATAAATCATCAATCTTTTTGGTATAATCGGGCTGAAAAGAAATACCATCTCTTTTATGCTTGATATAGCTATCTAATTCAATGTTTTCCCCTTCAATTTTACTGCTAAACACAGAAGCAACAGATGTATAAAAGCTAAAGTTAGGGGTAGACAATTCAGCGTCAGTTAAAGCATCAAAAGCAGTTTGTAGTCCTTTTGGCAAAACTTCAAGGTATCGTTCAAGCAATGTGTTGTGTATAATTTTTAACTCCATCGTTTACTGATTAAAAATGTCTGCGTGAATAACGGTAAGCTCCAACAACCTTTTGCCAACTTCCTGTTGCTTGTCTTTTGCGTTGTTAGTTTGTTGAAATCGTAATTGATTTCAATTTTGTTGCCCCTCTCAAAGTTTTTATTCACTTTATTGTATTATTCGTACAATGCCAAATATAGCCATTAACGATAAATCGTTAGTGTGCAGATTCTAACCCTACATATCTTATTCTCTACAATTAACCTAGCTTAAAATGAGATTTTAAAATAGTGAATCAGTTTCTAATTATATGCTTTCATTTTTAGATGCACATTTGCCTTTTGAATTGCCTGTATTAACTGTATTTCTTTGATACTAGCATTCGTTGGCAAACTACGTTGATTGGCTTCTACTAAACTTAATAATGCTCAGCTTATGCCTAAATAATCTGCTAGTTGTTGTTGCGATAAGCCCAATTGCTCTCGTATAAATTGCTTTTTAGCCATGTAGCAAAATTTTTATGTAAAATTATTATGCTACAATTTTGTAGCAAATTTTTTGTAGCAAAATATTTTGTTACAATTTTTATGCTACTAGGGAATGCATATAAGACTAATCGCCAAGGTTTGTGTCTTCACGAACCGAAGATGCAAATAGTAGTTTATGTTGTTTAGTGGGGACACTAACCAAGGCTGAATTGTTGGTGAAGAACACCAACAAAGGCAAAACAACTTATGAACGAAGATAAAATGCAACGCCGAGCATCTGAAACAGCCGATTTTAAAGAAGGTGTACAAGCATTTTTAGAAAAAAGAAATCCTGTGTTTAAGGGGGAATAATATGAAACGAGCGTTTTCTTCTTTTAAAGCCTTTACCGCTTTGGTTCGTTTATTCACGAACCGTTTCTTAGTAAAAAACATTTATCGAATAATCTTCCAGCATCTTTTCTTTGCATAGCTTTAAATAACCCTTGTTGGTAGGTTTTTCTGTACCAACAAGGGCGGAAATGCAACGTTTCTAGCTTTGTAAGAGATATTATTAGGAATAAAGTTAATCTTCATGAACAAAACGTTTTTCTACATCGGTTCTTTTCAAAACTGAATTAAGACCAATTCAGAACTTTCCTAAATATTCCTCTAATTCGAAATTCAATTAGATCATCTTTATATAAAACAATGTTCTCAAAAGAATCATCATAACTTAAGGGTTTAAGAACAATTGATTCATGGCGATAAGTATCCTCCGTAGAATTTTTAACACTTGAATATTCTTTAATTGTATATCCAGAGCCATAATCTCCATCTTGTATACTGGTACATTCTGCAAGTACAATTTCTCCATTTCTGCTACCAGCTGAATATTCTTCAAATAAGCAATAGGAACCATTGGGTATTTTTTTGTTCATTGATTCTCCAATAACCTGTGCTATGAAATACCCTTTTTTTGGAGTTACTTGCATAGGCAATTCTGCCCAATGAAATTCTTCATAAAATTGAGGATCTGTAAAATTAGTAGCAGCAACTTTTATATTGTAAATAGGAACCGCATTTGCAAATGGCTTTACTGATTCAAAAGGAATTATTCTTGGCTTATTCTGTTCAATTTCTGCATTTTCAGATAGTTCTACATTTACTGTTAAGTGTTTTTTGAGATATTGTTTTAAATTATAATTGCAAGCATAAATGTATACTCCTTTAATGCCTCTATACAAAACTGTTTTATAAATATTTATTATGTAAGCTTTAAGGTCATTAATATTGGTAACACCATTTTTACCATTTTTATCAAAATACTTACTTCTATCAATTACAATAGTATTCAATTCAGGATTATAATCTATTTCTAATCCAAAAACAACTGCCACATAATTCAAATCATAGCCCTGTGTGGTATGAATACAACCAATTTGTTCAAAAGAATTTTTTGATGTTATCCAATCTTTATCTGTTTTATTCCATTGAAATTTCAACCCTTCAATTTCAATATCAATAGCATCTAAATTAGGCTTGGGCTTCTTCTTAGGGTCAGATTTCCATTCCCAAGAGTAACCTGCTACCAACCTACAAAGCCCATTTTCTTTCTCTTTAATTTTTAATTTGTCGTGAAGAGTAATCAATGAATCGAAATACGCTAATTCAAAATCTGTAGATAAATCAGGTTTTTTTGTAGCCTTACAGTTTAACAAATCATCTATGAATGTTATGTAATCATTTCCTCCTTTTGCTCTCATTTGAGAATTTAAACTGAGTTTTAAAGTGTTCTGTTTATTCAGTACTTTAATAAACTTATATTCATCTATATCTGAAGGTTTAACAGACTGGGCTGAGTCGTAAAAAAATATTTGATTCTTACTATTTGCTATTATCCAATCTAGCTCATTGCCATCATCACCTAAACCTAATAGAACATTTTTCTTTCTAAACTCACCCATCCAACTTATGTTCCTAAACTGCCTCAATCTATGGGCTTCATCTACAATTAATAAATCATATTTTGCTCCTAACTGAAAAGTTTCAGATGGAGAAATAACCATTTTTTTATTTAATCCAGGAACATTGCTAAACACCTTTTTTATGGTTTCTCTTAATGGCGTCATTGCTATTACAAAACCTATTTTTGCTTTTGGATATTTTTTCTGAAATTCTTTAATTAAACCAATTTCATAAACATCATCTTCTTTTAATTCAACATCCTCTGTATCGTAAACATCACTATATAAAAGTTTCATTAAGTAGGTTGCCAATATTGTTTTTCCTGTTCCAGCACTACCACTTACAAAGATTGAGTTTCCTTCTGATTTATTAATAGAATTAAGTATTTCTAATACTGACTTATATTGATCGTCATTTAGAGATTTGTAAGGTGAATATTTAAATAATTCTGAATTTTCAATTTCTGCAAGTGACTTCGAAACAATCTTTTTTTCAATTAATTTCTCCCAAACGGTATAGAATAAATTTTTATATAAATCTTGTTGATAGTAGTTGTGATTTTGAAGACCCAGATTTAAATTTTCTGTAGTAAAAGTGCCTTCTGCATTAATGTATTGTATGAGTCTCGATTCTAAGTCTAGCGTAGCTGATTTATTAAATTTATCGCTTCCAATTATATTAACAGTTTGAAAGAGATTTGCTTTCTTAGGATTTGCTAAGTGGTTCTTTAATCTTAAAGCTGCATTTGTTGATTCACCTATGTAAGCTTTACTTACCCCTTCATTTTTCAAAAAATATACAAGTGGCCACTGATTTTTGACCCACTGGTTTGTTTCAATTTCTTTTATAGATTCAAGATTAAAAGCATAAGGCTCCGATACTTGAATTGATAATTCAAAATCTTTATAATTCATCATACTTTTTTGCTGTGCCTTTAGCCTTATTTACAGGATATTTTTCTCCATTTGTTTTGATCTTGTCTAGAACAATCTGCTTTACATCAAATCCATATTTTTCTGCTAGCAAAAACGCAAAAGAAAAAATATCAGCCAACTCTTCTTTCACTTTTTCTCTGTTTGCTTCTTCCGCATTTTTCCAAAGAAATAATTCTAATAACTCTCCTACTTCAATGCTAATTGCAAGTGCTAAATCTTTAGGATTGTGAAATTGTTCCCAATCCCTTTCATCTCTAAATTTTAAAAGTGCTTGAATTATTTCTTCATTTTCTTTCATTACTTATTTGGTTTAAACATGGTTAAAGCCAATCTGTATTCATCATCATATGGCAATTGTAGCTGCGACACCATTTCAGGAATTGCCAAAGCCCAACTAACATAGTAGTAAGCCAAAATGTGATACCCTGAAAATGTTTTATTGGGTGTTGAATTTATTCTGTAGTCATCTTTATCGGGTCTATAGCCTTGTGTGCCTTGCATGGCTATTTCAAATGCAATTTTTTTAATTTCTTCGGTAGGCATTTTTTCAAAAAACTGTAATGCATCAACCATATACATCACAACAGCCATGTTGGTGCCAATGCTTTGTTGTGATTGCTGAAACTTGTTCATTTCCCTTTGTTTATAAGGGTCTTTAGATGCTAAATCGTAAGGATCTTTTTCTATAGAGGAAAGTAGGTTGTCTATATCGGTTCTTTTGGTTCTGTATTCTATTTCACTTACCAATTCAAAGTTCTTATCTAGCTGCAAATCTTCTGCCCAATGCAACACCAATTCGTATTCTTCAGCTGGCTCTTTATTATCTTTATATTGTAAAAACTCTTGGTAAAAACTAGTGGCTAGCTTTAATTCATTCGAGGTTGCATTGAAATCTTTAATAAAATCTATACCATACAATTCTTTAAACTGCATTGCATTTACTAGATTATATATTTTACTTTTTGAAAGAATATCAGTTGGGGAAAGCTCAATCGCTTTTTTATCTGTAACCGCCTTTAATGCTTCTTTTGTCAAGGCAAATAAAGAGAGGAATTGGTATGGTCTTAATTCAGCAAATTCATTGAACAGAAAGTTTTCAATAAATAAATCAATCGGTGTATTAAATACTTGACGATTCATTCCTTCAAATAATGAAGTTGAATAACCTGCTATTGAAACGTCACTAAATCCTAATCTGCTCAATTTTTTTATGGATGGTTCAATAGACTTCATAAAAATTGATTGATGCTCTTGATTAGAGACAAACAATTGATTTAAATCTTCCTTTCTTGCTTCAATTACAAAATCTAAATGCACCAATTCATGCATAATTAAATGCTCAACGGCTGGATAATTGGATTTATATTTTACAATGTGTTTGGGTCTATCATAGTTTTCTGCAAATTCTATTTTAGCCGCTGTTGGCATTTCTGCATCTACTACAATATCAATTTCTTTACCACATTCAAATTCTAATTTGTGCCGATATTCTCTAAAAATTCTTTTACCGTTATCAGAATTAGTTAATGATTTTGCTAGCTCAAAAGCCATTTTTACAGCACTTTTATGAAGTGAATCATTGGTACTAGAATATTTGATGGATTGAACAATACTAAAGAATGCAGATGGCAAATCGTTTTCTTTTGTTGCAATTAATCCAAGTGCATAATGTGTGTTTGGGTAACTGTCATTTATCTTAATCGCTTCCCAAAAATATTTTTTTGCTTCTTCAATTTTACCTTGATTCATTAAGTTAGCACCAATATTATTCATGGTAATATTGTCTGTTGGATTAGCTATGAGTGCTTGATCGTAATACTTCATAGCGGTAGGAATATCATCTTTAAACTTAGCAAAAATGTTTCCCATCATCAATAAAGCCCATCCGTTTTTCGAATCCCAACGTAGGGCATCAATTAAGCAATTAGTGGCTTCTTCTTGATTGCCTTCATCAGACAATATTTGCCCCATAATTCTGTGGTATTCAGAATTGGTAGGATTTTTTTGTATTAAATTTTGGAGTATTGGTTTGGCTTCGGCATACTTGCCTTTTTCACACAGAGCAACTGTTTTTCTATAATCTTGCTCTTGAGAAATAATGGTTGAGGTATCAATTTCTATGGTAACATATTCACCTTCAATGGTTACTTTCGGTTTAAAAGGCCCGTAAGTATAATACTTTTCTAACTCATTGATTATTAATAAGTTACCCCCCCCCACTTCTAATTTAGGGAAAATTGAAAAAAAGAAATGATCTATTTTATGAATAATTTGCATGAAAATGAATTCTAGATTTTAGTTACCACTTTTAAAACTTTTGCTTTATAAATTGCTCATTTGCAACTGCATTAACTACTTTTTCGAAGTAACTGAATATAATCGTTTTAAACTTGTACTAACGTGTCAAATATAATTGATATTTACAAACCATTAATCTGTGGTTTTATGCTAAACTGCCTTGCTTATTGTAATATACAATCTCCAAAGTTTTTGTCTTTACGAAACTAAGATGTGAGTTTTAATTTCTGCTAGTTAGTGGGGACAATAACCTAGGCTGGGGCTATATTTGTTTTGCATTAATCTGCTACTAATATCCCAAACTGTTTTAAATGATGAACAGCATGTTTATACAACAACTGCACATTCATCTCAAAATTCAATTCTCCAAAAAATGCATTTCGTGTTTCTAAATCAGGATTTGCAGAAAATACTTCAAAAAAATATTGCAATTCTCTTTCTACACGTTCTATGGCTGCTTGCATATTGGGGTAACGTAATGGTATTCCATTTTTATCCATCAAAGGATTTATTGTATTTTCTCTAAACGGTTTATCACTCATTAAAAAAGTTCTCATTTTTTCTAATTGTTCATCAAATAATAATGGTGGAACAATTAGTTTACCGCTTGCATTTTTAATGGCATCACCCAAATGTTCTACCATTTGTTGTGCATTTAAAACACCCCATATTCCTTTTTGATTAGGTGAAAGTGTTTGTAGTAAAGGAATAAACTGTTGTTGTAAAAATTGAATTTTATGGCTTAGCATGATTATTTTTTTTCAAATTACAAATTTTATAAGCATTCAAGCAAATGCATTTAACAAAATATATTTTAAATCCTGCAAAACCATGGGTTATAATTCAAACGCAAAAAATACATTCTTTTAAAGTTGTGGTTAAATTTTGTATGTTTAAATTTGAATTTCAACTTTTGCTTAATATTCAAAGTACTTCTAACGATTTTGCGGTATGGAAAATTTAAAACGTTTGTTCGATTGTATTGATTATCAACTTGCCAACTTCCCTAAAACAGATATGTTGGCTGCCAAAGAAAATGGTAGTTGGAAAACGTATAGCACACAACAAGTGCAACAAATTGTAAATCAGTTGAGTGCTGGCTTACTCGAATTAGGTGTAAGTGGTAACGATATGACTGCTGAAGGTTCTGATAAAATTGCAATTATCAGTAACAATAGACCAGAATGGTTGTTTACAGATTTTGCAGTGCAGCAAATTGGTGCCATTTTGGTGCCTATTTACCCAACTACAAACCCTAACGAAATAGAATTTATTTTAAATGATGCTGCTGTAAAATATTTATTTGTTAGCGATGAAGAATTATTGCAAAAGGTAAAAACAATTAGCAACAATGTGCCTTCGTTAAAAAACATTTATACGTTTAATAAAGTATCGGGTGCATTGCATTGGCAAGAAATTACAGCGTTAGCCAACGACAGTAATATGGCAGCCATGAACCGTATAAAAGCTAGTGTTCCTACAGCACATTTGGCTACTATCATTTATACTTCTGGCACAACAGGTACGCCTAAAGGTGTAATGCTTAGCCACAATAATATTTATACCAATGTGGTATTTAGTAAAAAAAGTTTTCCTTTTGAAGATGCACCAGAGAGTAAAGTGTTAAGCTTTTTACCATTGAACCATATTTTCGAAAAAATGGTTTCTTACATTTATTTGTATAGTGGCATTAGCATTTATTATGCAGAAAGCTTAGAAACAATTGGCGATAATTTAAAAGAAATTCAGCCCGATGGTTTTACCACTGTTCCTCGTTTATTAGAAAAAGTATTTGAAAAAATAATGACCAAGGGCAACGAACTTACGGGTATAAAAAGAGCCTTGTTTTTTTGGGCAGTTGCTTTGGGCGAACAATATGATAACAGAGAGAATAAAGGCTTTTGGTATAATTTCCAATTAAAACTTGCCAATAAAATTATTTTTAAAAAATGGAGAGAAGCACTTGGTGGTCGTGTACGATTTATTGTAACAGGTGGTGCTGCTTGCCAATTAAAGTTGTTACGCATATTTAATGCTGCACAAATACCAGTGTATGAAGGTTATGGACCTACAGAAAATAGTCCGGTTATTTGTGTAAATAGAAAAACTTTGAATGGACAAAAATTTGGAACAGTTGGCCCACCAATTGAAGGCATAGAAGTAAAATTGGCAGAAGATGGAGAAATATTGGTAACAGGTTCTTGTGTAATGGAAGGTTATTACAAACGTCCAGATTTAACCAGTGAAACGGTAATCAATGGTTGGTTGCATACAGGTGATATTGGTGTTTTTGATGAAGAAGGATTTTTGAAAATTACCGATCGGAAAAAAGAAATGTTTAAAACTAGCGGTGGCAAATATGTAGCTCCGCTTGCATTAGAAAATAAGTTTAAAGAAAGTCCGTTTATTGAACAAATCATGATTGTAGGTGCTGAGAGAAAATATGTTGGAGCACTCATTGTTCCATCTGCAATTGCATTAAAAAATTGGATGAAAGAAAACCATATTTCATTCTCTACAATGGAGGCCGCTATTAAAGAACCTAAAGTAATAGCTCATTACAACCAGATTGTAGAACAGCTAAATTGCTTTTTTAATCAGGTAGAACAAATTAAAAAATTTGTATTGTTACCTAAAGAATGGAGTGTTGAAACAGGCGAAATGACACCTAAACTGAGTTTAAAAAGAAAGGTTGTAATGGAGAAGTTTAAAGTAGAAGTAGAACAAATTTATGCGTAATAATATATTTAAAACAAAAACGCTACTGCTTAAAAGACAGTAGCGTTTTCTATTTATATTCACAACCAAAAACTACGCTAACACTGTAATTAAACCTTTTATAATTGCTCCTAGTTTAATTGCTTCAAATACACGGCTTTCGCTGCTTCCATGTTGTAAAACAGATTGCTCATGAGAGGTTACACACATTTCGCAACCATTTACAGCAGATAATACCAAACTAGTTAACTCAAAAAATTCTTTACCCAACACAGGATTCATCATTATGCTCATTTTAATACCAGCAGGTTGATTGGTATAAAAATCTTTCTTCATGAAATGACGAAAACGATAAAAAATATTGTTGGTATTCATTAATGAAGTGCAAGCAACTATTTCAGAAATTTCTGCATCTGTAGCACCATTTTCTTTTGCTAAATTGGTAAATGCATCTTTTAATAAATCGAACTTTTCATTAATAGCAACACTTAAAGCCAATAACAATGCTTCTTTTCTATTTAGGTATTGTGTGTTGCTTAAAACGTTTCCTACGTTAATCTTCAAATCTTTTATAAATCTTGCATCGGTTTGTATTAATGCTTCTACATTACTAGTAGAAACGTAATGTGGTATTTGTAAATCGTTTAACAGGTTTACAAATGTTTCGTTTTGTATGGTTTGTAAAGTACTCATAATAAAACAATATGATAATAAGAAAAATGGAGCTGCAATTAAGCCTCTCCATCTTCTAGGGGGTAATCAAAAATTTAGTTTAAATTCAATTGTGCAGTAAGTGTTTCTTGTTCTTTTGTCCAATTACAAGGGCACAATTCATCTGTTTGTAAAGCATCTAAGACACGTAATACTTCTTGTACACTACGGCCTACATTTAAATCGTACACACTTACCCAACGTACAATTCCTTGTGGATCGATAATGAAAGTTGCTCTGTAAGCAATTTTTTCTTCTGCATCTAAAATTCCCAATTCTTCTGCTAAAGATTTTGAAGTATCTGCCAACATTGGAAATTTCAAATCACGTAAATCGTTATGGTCTCTTCTCCAAGCTGCATGTACAAATTCACTGTCCGTAGAAGCTCCAATTAAAACGGCATCACGGTCAGAAAAATCGTTTGCTTTTTTGTTAAATTCAGCAATTTCTGTTGGACAAACAAACGTAAAATCTTTAGGCCACCAAAACATCACCGTCCATTTACCAGAAGTTTCATTGGTTAATTCTACAAACTCTTTTCCTTTTTCGATAGATACTACTGCTTTCTTCTTAAACGCTGGAAATTGACTTCCAATTGATAATACTCTGTTACTCATACTATATGTGATTTAAATGTTTTTGTATTCAAACATCATATAGCAAATCTGTAGCAATCGTTTTTTTATCGATGTGCAAATATGGCACTTAAGTTAATAGCTTTTAATTGTTATTTTTTATAAGCAATAGCTTAAAACTATTATTAAGTTTAAAAACTAACTTCAAAATCCAAAACTTCATTGCCACGTTTTATAGTAAGTTTAGTGGTATCGCCTTTTTTAAATTTAGATAATGCTTGCATATAGTTGTTTACATCTGCAAACTTATAATCACCTAGTTGCAATAAAATATCGCCAGCTTTTAAGCCTATTTTTTCGGCCATTTTTCCAGCACTTACACCATCAATTTTTACGCCTGTACCTGTAAATCCATAATCAGGAATTACACCTAAACTCACTGTAAAACGAGTGCTTCTTCCCATTGAAGGTTCGGCTGTTTTTGTAAATGTTAACTTGCCTTTTGTATTGGTAGTTTCTATTAACTTAACGATGTACTGTACAATTTCACGTTGTGCTTCGTAATTAATTTTATCCCAATCGTCTGATGCTTTATGATAATCTGCATGGCTGCCTGTAAAAAAGAATAGAACAGGAATATTGGCTCTGTAAAAACTAGCATGATCGCTTGGGCCACTTCCTGAACTATCGAATTTAAAAACCAAATTTCTATTTATCGTAGTTTCAAAAACAGTTTGCCACATAGGAGAAGTTCCATAGCCACCAATCGTTAATTTTTTGGCAGTATCATATCTTCCAACCATATCTAAATTAATCATGTAATTGGGTTTTATTGCAATTGTTGGATGTTGTAACCAATATTTACTACCCAACAAACCCAATTCTTCCCCACTAAAATGAATAAACAAATAATTGTTGTTTTTAGCAGTGATAGATTGCTTTAATAATTTAGCCAATTCAATTACAGCAGCAGTTCCGCTTGCATTGTCATCGGCACCATTATGAATAAGCATGCCTGCATCCAATGCATTTTTATCTTCACCATATCCTAAATGATCGAGATGAGCACCAATAACAATCGTATTTTCAGCTTGATTATCAATATAAGCCACTACGTTATGACCTGTTCTTTTTCTTTCATGAATAGCAACAGATAATTCAATATATTGAGTAGCTGCTGCATCTTTAAAATATTCAGCAATACCACTTTTTGTTAAATAAATAATGGGTATACCAGCAGTAAAAGAACTATCGTTTTTATTAAACTGAATGTTATCTGTTTGATTAGATGAGTTGTATAAAAATAATGCTGTAGCTCCTTTTTGTATTACTCTATCAATGTATTTTTTAATATCGCTTTCAATATCGTAATGCGGATTTTGTTGATTATCGTCTAACCAATCTTTTACATCTTTAAACCAAGGCTTATTGCGTTCGTTTAATGCCAATGCAACCTGAGCTTTTGTTTGAGATGAAGCACTAAATGCCAATGGAAAAAAGTGTTGATTTATAGTGAGTGTTTGATTGTTTACTTTTAAAAAAGATTTGTCGTCAACTATTTTACCTTCATTAATTTCAAATGGCTGAACGTATCCATTGGTGCCTTTAGGTAAAATGGCAGCTTGTGCATATTCGTTTACAATATATTTTACGGCTAATAATTCACCTGCTGTTCCGGTTCGTCTGCCTTCTAATTTATCGTCTGCTAAATATTGTACATGCTTTTGAAGTTGTGCAGTTAATAAGGCATTTACCTTTTGCTGTTCTGCCCACATTTTTTTTAGGGCTTTTTTGCTTTGAGCAAAAACTAAAAAAGGAACTAAAGCAAGCAACAACCCAATTTTTTTCATATATCATCGTTTAAGAATGCACAAAAATAGTAGCCATTCAGTATATTTTACCTAAAGCGGCATAATTCTGTTCCTAATCTCGTAACCATATACTTGTGTGCAACTTTACTTTTGCACTCTTACATTGAAAACAACAAATCTACATATTGCATTAGTGGGTAATCCAAACAGCGGCAAAAGTTCGTTGTTTAATGCATTAACAGGATTAAACCAAAAAGTTGGCAATTTTCCTGGCGTTACAGTTGATAAAAAAACAGCAATTGTTACCTTAGAAGAAGAAGTAAAAGCCGAATTAATTGATTTACCCGGTACTTATAGTTTATATCCTAGAAGAGCAGATGAATGGGTGGCATATAAAGTTTTGATGAATGCCGATGAAGAAGTAAAAGCAAATGTGGTATTATTGGTAGCAGATGCTAGTAATTTAAAAAGAAACTTACTGTTTTGTAGTCAAATCATCGATTTAAAGTTACCTGTTGTGGTTGCCTTAACCATGAACGATTTGGCAGAAAAAAAAGGTATACAGATAGATGTAAATGGGTTAGAAAGAGATTTGGGTGTACCAGTTGTATTGGTAAATCCAAGAAAAAATAAGGGACTTAGTAATTTAAAAAAGGTTTTATACCAAGTAAGTAAGTCGTTGCATAAAGTTGCAGCTAGAGATTTTATAGATAATAAAAATTTAGCAAACAGTTCTATTACAGCTTTACAAGAGTTACAGCCTACACTCAGCGATTATGCTGCTGTACACTACTTAATTAATCATGAAAGTTTTCCTTTAGACAATGCCACTCAACATGCTATTGAAAACATAGAAGTTGAACATAAATTTAATGCTACCAAAACGCAAGCAGAAGAAATTATGCAGCGTTATCAACGCATTAAAACCATTATGCAACAAAATGTTGTAGAACCTGATCCATTAGAGAAAAAGTTATTTACAGATAAATTAGATAGCATTTTATTACATAAAACTTGGGGCTACATTATTTTACTAGCCGTATTGTTTTTATTGTTTCAAAGTGTTTTTTGGTTGGCACAATATCCAATGGACAGCATTGATGGTTTATTTGTAAGTATGAGTACTTGGCTAAACAATCATTTACCTACAGTTTGGTGGTCTGATTTATTGGTAAATGGCATTGTTGCAGGCTTAGGAGGCATTGTAATTTTTATTCCTCAAATTATGATTCTATTTGGCATTATAACCATTTTAGAAGATACTGGCTACATGGCTAGAATTAGTTTTTTGAGTGATAAACTGATGCGTAAAGTTGGGCTAAATGGCAAAAGTGTAATGCCGATGATTAGTGGATTTGCTTGTGCTGTTCCTGCCATCATGAGTGCAAGAAATATCGAAAATAAAAAAGAAAGATTACTTACTATTTTGGTAACACCACTGATGAGTTGTAGTGCAAGATTGCCTGTATATACCATTTTAATATCGTTGGTAATTGACAATAAATACTACTTTGGATTTTTAAGTTTACAAGGTTTGGTAATGATGGGTTTGTATTTTTTAGGAACGTTTATGGCTTTGGTTGTTAGCTATATTGCCAAGTTTTTTATTGATATAAAAGAGAAAAGTTTCTTTATTCTTGAGCTTCCTGTTTATAGAGCACCACGTTGGAAAAATGCTGGTGTAACAATGGTAGAAAAAGCTAAAATATTTGTTACCGATGCTGGTAAAGTAATTATGGTAATTAGTTTATTACTTTGGTTTTTAAGCTCTTACGGACCTGGTGATACCATGCAAAACATTGAGAACAAATATGCTTTACAAATACAGCAACAACCTCATTTAGCAGCTAGTTTAGAAAAACAATTATCTACCGAAAAATTACAATATTCTTATGCAGGAATTTTGGGTAGAGCTATTGAACCTGCTATTAAACCATTGGGTTACGATTGGAAAATTGGTATTGCATTAATTACTTCTTTTGCAGCAAGAGAAGTATTTGTGGGCACAATGGCTACTTTATACAGTGTAGAAGAAGATGACGAATCGTCTCTAAAAAACAAGCTACAAACGGCCACACATGCTGATGGCACAAAAGTTTATACACTTGCTGCTGCTTTATCGTTAATGGTATTTTATGTATTGGCTATGCAATGTATGAGCACTTTGGCTATTGTAAAAAGAGAAACCAAAAGTTGGAAATGGCCAACCATACAATTTGTTTACATGACTGCTTTGGCTTATGGAATGAGTTGGCTAACGTTTGTGTTATTTTCTTGATTTTGCTCCTGCACTTCTTCTTTCATTTCAATTTGCATGGTAATATAATCTGCTAAAAAATAAGCTTTTTCAACATCAATATAAGGAAGCTTAATTGTTCCTGAAGCGGTATGCATTTCTAATGTTGCCAATTGTTTTCTTTTTTGATACAAAGATTGAGCTATACTTACCAATTGAATTTTTTTCCAGTTTAAAACGGTATAATTTCTACCCCAAACACCTGTTTGAATTTCTACGGCTGATTCAGTAATCCAATATTGAAAATTTTTAAGTTTATATAAACCAGCAATTAACCAATAAACCGCAATTATAATAAGCAGTAAAGCCTTCCATTCAATCCAAAAAAACAAAACACCACCTGTAATCACCAAAAAGGGTAATTGAAATAAAATATACATTCTCCAAAAAAAAGACCGATGTACAGTATTGATGTCTGTATTTATTTGGGAAGGAATATTGGCTTGATAATGTTTAATAATTGTTTGCAATTGAGCCAATTGAGTAATAGGTATTTGTATCTTTTGATTCTTCTTCAACTCATCTTCTCCTACTGCTTTTAAATGCAGTAAATACATGCCTATTTTTCTTCTTATCCAATTCGATTTCCAAGCAATAAACTGAATTTTATGAATCGGAATAATTTCTTGTTTATGTTGTATAAGCCCCCAACCTGCTTCAAATCCTTTTGTAGAAAGCGATATGGTAAAGTGATAATATTTAATAGCCATTCTTATAATAGAAGCTGCTACAGAAAACAGCAAAACGATAGCTATGCCTGTAGAAATTAATTGCCAAGAATAGTTAGCTTGTTGCTGTTCCATGCTTTTTTCAATAATCCAATCTGTGGAAGAAAAATGAAACAGTTTTCCCAAATCGTCTAGTTTACCAATGGTAAAAAAGAATATAATAACAAACGTTTCTAAATGATTAGCTGTAAAACTTAGTTTTAATAAATCAGTAAAAGAAAGTGAAATGATTGTTTGATTATTGGGTGTTTGAAAATGAGTATCACTCTGTTTTTCTTGCAATAAAAGTGTTTTTATAGCAGCAGCCGTTTTGGTTGGTAATGCATGAATGGTTAATTCTTCTTTATTGGTTCCTGCTGTATCAATAATCAATTTGCAAGTAGCCGTCATTCGATGCCAAATATGCTGTTCAATATGTACCGTTTGAATTTTTTCAATCGGAATAATCATTTGATTTTTTGTAAAAATTCCTTTGTTTACAATCAGTTGTTCTTGTTGAATATAAAAGGTAAATCGTAGCCATTCAACAATGCTTCTTCCAATAATAAATACTAAAATTACTACAGTTCCCCACAAAATATAGCTTGTTCCTTCCTTTTGTTGATCGTTGTTTTGCTTGAGCAAAATGGATGCATAAATAAACCAAGCCCATCCTAAAGTAGTTTTAGTGGTGCGTACAATTATATTTAGCAAAGCTGCTATCGACTGTCTTTGTGGTAAACTAAAGTCCATCATCTTGGCTAATGCTAAATTGTTTCTGTTGTAAAATCCATTCTCTCAATTGTTCTGCTTCTGTTTGCAATAATCCGTGAATAGTAATATCATGTATACCTACAGCAGCTGTGTATAAACTAAGCGATGCCAAATGATATTTTCTTTCAATTGGCCCACTTTGAACCACACAATGCTGAATTCTATTGAGTGGAATGATATGAATGTCTTGAAAAATATATCCTGTTCTATAAACAATATCTTTTTCTCTAATGGCATACGCTTTGGTTTTAAAAGCAATGTTTATCAATACAAAAGTGAGTATTAGTGCAAGAAGATATGCAGCAACCGCAGATACAATCACTATTGTATTTTTCAATTCTTCTATCCATATAAAACATCCAATGGCAATAATGGCGAAGATGGCAAAAAAAATGCCCCAAGAAATTTGTAAAACCCGTAAATACTGAGGTTGAATTTTTTGCAGTTGCAGCGTTTGCATTTGTGGAATATCGCTCCACAAAACTTGAATATTATAAAATTGCATGCACTAAAAATACAATTCATTTAATTATAAATAATTGTGTATTTATGCTGAGAAAAATACGACACACATTCAACCACATAATATGAAATTTTTACTTTTTATGGTCGCTTTTTTGTGCCTACAATTTAGCAATGCACAAAACAATTTTTCAGAAAAAGAAAAACAAACCGATGCTGTTGCAAAACAGCTAATTTACTATTTCAATTATAAAAAGCAAGATAGTGCTTACATGCTAGCGTCGGAAGCATTCAAAAAAAATATAAATGAAAGCAGTTGGCAATCTATTTTTAATAAGCAAATAATTAACTTATTACCATTTAGCAATCTCGAATTTAAGAGTAGCAAAAACGGTATTTTAAAATATAAAATGCAAGGTGTTGTACCATTTCAATTACTAATAAGTACAGACTCGTTGCAAAAATTTGTGGTATTTGCTATTCAACCTTATCAAGAAGATGCAAGAAAAAAACAATTAGCCGCTACAGATAATTCAAAAGAAAGTTTATTAGACAAAACGGTAGATTCTTTGGCTAGTAACTACATTAATACTGAAGGAAATGTAGCATTAAGCATTGCAGTTTATGCAAATGGTAAAGACTATTTTTATAATTATGGCGAAACTAAAAAAGACAATAAACAATTACCTACCAACAAAACATTGTACGAAATTGGCTCTATTACTAAAACGTTTACGGGTATTTTATTAGCACAAGCTATCGTTGAAAAAAAGGTAAAATTAACCGATCCTATTATTCAATTTTTGCCCGATTCTGTAGCAAAAAACAAAGGTTTAAATGGCATTACTTTGGCTCATTTATCTAATCATTCATCTGGTTTACCTAGAATTCCTATCAACATGAATTTTACTGTAACCAACTATTTACAGCCTTACGAAAACTACGATGACAAAGCATTGTTTTGGTTTTTAAAGAATTATAAAGACACTACAAAACCTGGCTCAAAATACGGTTACAGCAATTTGGCTGTTGGCTTATTAGGAACCATTTTAGAACGCATTTATAAAAAACCTTTTGATGTATTGTTGAAAGAAAAAATAATGATTCCTCTTACATTAAACAGCACAAAAATTAAACTATCTGCTGAAGAAAAAAATGGGATTACACAAGGGTATAATGAGAAAGGTGAGGAAGTACCTGTTTGGAATTTTAAAAGCTTAGCAGCATGTGGTGCATTAAAATCGAATACAACCGATTTATTGCAATATGGAAAATACCAACTGCCAAGTTTTACTTCTACAATTCATAAATCTATTCAACTTAGTCATCTACCTACATTTACAAGTGCAACAGAAAAAGTTGGCTTAGGATGGATTTATTTATCAAATGATAATTCAAATATCATTCATCATAGTGGAGGAACGTATGGTTGTAGAAGTTTAATTGCCATTAATAAAAACAAAAATGTAGTAGTGGTTGTACTTACCAATAATGCTACAAATGGCGATGCGTTGGGTATTCGATTATTTAAATCTATCGATTCTATAACACAATAATTAAAACTAGTATTTAGATTGTATATTAGTGCACTACTGCTTGCAAATGATACATCTGCTGACTTTTAAATTACATAAAATTTTATGCTTGGCTATTTTATTGCCACTTGCATATAGTTCTATTGCTCAAGAACAATTTGGACAACCAAAAGCATTATTACTAACTAAGTTTTCTTTTACGCAACTTACCGGTGGCATTATCGTAATTAAAGCAACAGTAGACAATTACAAAGATTCTTTAAACTTTATTTTCGATACAGGAAGTGGTGGCATTTCTTTTGATTCTGCTACAGTAGAAAAATTACAACTAAAAAGAGAAAAGAGTAATAAAACCATACGTGGCATTGCAAGTATGCGTAAGGTAGATTTTACGTATAACCACACTTTAAATTTACCCGGATTAAGTGTAGATAGTTTAGATTTTCATATTAACGACTACGACATTTTAACAAGTGTGTATGGTTTTAAAGTAGATGGAATTATTGGGTATAGTTTTTTGAAAAAATTTATTGTACGCATTAATTATGATGTTCAAAAAATGGAAGTATATACTGCAGGCAATTTTAAATATCCGAAAGGTGGATATTTAATGCATCCTAATTTTATACCATTACCAATTTTTGAAGCTACTGTTGCCGATGAACGTGCAGTATTTAGTAGGTTTATACTAGACACAGGTGCAGGTCTTAATCTATTACTTTCTGAAGATATTGTAAACGACAGTTTGTTTATTGGAAGAAAGCGGAAAAAATATCCTACACAAGCAGAAGGCTTAGGTGGTAAAAAAAGAATGAATACTACAGTAATTAAATCATTAAAACTAGGACCATTTAAATTTAGAAATGTACCCGTTTCTATTTTTGACGATGAATATAATCTAACGTCTTATCCACTTTTAGGTGGAATTATTGGCAATGATTTATTAAGACGGTTTAATGTTATTTTAAACTATCCTGAACAGGCAATTCATTTAACCCCAAATTCTCATTTTACCGATGCTTTTGATTATGCATATACAGGCTTAGGTATTTACCAAATTGATAACGAAATTAGAGTAGTAGATGTAATTGGTGGTTCTCCTGCAGAAAGAGCTGGTTTTTTACCAGATGACATTATTATTGGTGTAGCTACCAATTTTTCTAAAAACATACAATCGTTTAAAAATACATTACAAAGTGCTGGTTCTACCTTAAAAGTTGTGGTTCAAAGAAATGGAGAGCTCTTTACTTTAAACCTAAAAATTATTCATATTCAAAGAGGCAAATAACTACAATGCTATTGAAGGATCCCAAAATATTTCTTCAAATTTTACAATGGTATCATTTTCTATGGTAATACCTTCTGCCTCTAGCAATTCTTGCATTAATGTAGGTGTTGCAAAATGTGCTTTTCCACTTAACATTCCATTTCTATTTACTACCCTTTGAGCAGGTACCTTTGGTAATACTATAAAAGATGCATTCATTGCCCAACCTACCATTCTAGCACTACTTTTTGTACCTAAAAAAGCAGCAATTGCACCATAAGTAGTTACCCTACCTACTGGAATTTCTCTTACTACATCGTATACTTGTTCAAAAAAAGAAATGTCTTTATTGCCGCTTGGCAAAACTTGAGAAAGTTTGCTTTTTTTAGTTGCTTTTTTGGTGGGCATAATTAGAATGTGCTTCTTCAGTTGTTAATTGTTTGGCCAACATTTCTGAACGTTTAGGTTCTGGAACACACTCAAAATCGTAAGGACAATGTCTGCAACCATAACCACAGCAATGACCTTTTTGTAAATGATAATGAGCTGTTAAAACCATATAGCCACCTTCATCGTAGTAAAAATCAACGTTTTCAACTAGTGGCTTGTTCATACATCAACTGTTTTAAAATAGCATCCTTTTCAATCGGTAATAATTGATTGATACTGAAAGATAGATAATGCACTCTTTTACTGTTAGCTATGTCTAAGCTTTCGTAGTAGGTTTTTATTTTAAGTTCATCAGAAATATTACTTTGTTGATAAGCATTGTCATAATCGGTAATAATGGTAAGATTGTAAGTTGCTATTACCAATTTGGTAAACTGATATAAATCTGGACTATCTGTTTTTAAATGAATAATTCCATTGGGTTGTAAAATTTGTTGATATAAGCGTAAAAACTTAGGATGTGTTAATCGCTTTTTTGCTTTAGATAAAGTAAGTTGAGGATCAGGGAAAGTAATCCAAATTTCTGCTACTTCATTTGGTGCAAAATATTGGGTTATTTTATCAATTTCAGTGCGTAAGAATGCTACATTATGTAATTGCTCATCCAATGCAGTTTTAGCACCTCTCCAAATTCTATTGCCTTTAATATCTACACCAATTGTATTTATTTGATTGTTTAATCTTGCTAAACCAACAGCATATTCACCTTTACCACAAGCCAATTCTAAAGTAATTGGATGTTGATTTTGAAAAAATGAATGCCAATTTCCCTGCATATTTTCAGGATATTCTAACACATTTTTAAAGCCTTTAATAGCTTCGAAACGAACTAATTTTTTATGTCCCATAGCGGTCAAAAGTACCAATAAATTATAGATTCAATTGGTTTGTAGTGGTTCTATTTTAATTTTAGCATTTGCAAAACCTTATCACCAACATTTTTTAATTTTTTGATGTAACGAGAAGATTCTCCAATTGGCTTAAAATTCTTCCATTCCGTTTGATTCAAATAATTATAAAAAATCTCTTTGAATTTTTGATTGTAATTATATGATTGATAAATGGGTTTTCTTTCTACAAAATGTATTAAAAATGGAGGTTCATTGGGTTCAATGGTAGAAAAATGATTCCACTTTGTATCTAATGGCAACCACTGATTAGCAAGCACCACATTTAACCCATATTGATCGGGATAATTGGCAAATTTTTTATGCTCATCAATACAACGAATAATTTTTTCTGTAACGCCTTGAGCTCTCCATTTAACCAAGTTCATTAATAACAACCCTGTATTGAAATAACTGGTATTACCTGGTAAACCTAAGTCGGCATAATTTAAAACGCCACCCCAACTATTATCAAACGTAATTATTCTTGGGTCTAATACAGCTGCTACAACATAATCAGATAAATTGTTTTCGAACAAAGTAGTTACATCTTTTTGCACAATCATATCTACGTCTAAATACAAAACCGTTTCTATTTCTTTTGGAATAAAATACGGAATAAATAATCGCATGTAAATATTAAGCGGATAAGAACTTCTATCTAATGGCAAATTCATTCCTTCAGGAATTACTTCTTCCATTTTTTGCCAATGAAGCGTTGTAATAGATGGGTTGATAGAGCGTTGTAATTTTTCTCTATTAGCCAATGTGGTTCCATCTTCAATAATATAAATATCAATAGGTTGATTGGGACGAATTGTATCTTCAATCGATTTTATTAAAGCGGCTAATAAAATTAAATAATGATTATCGCTTGCTACAACAATGGTTAATGGTGCGTTTGTGGCCATAAATAAATAATTACGAAAATGAGGTATTGATGAATGTGATTGGGCAAATTAGAGCATAACATTTTTTATGGCTTCATAAATAGCTGCTACACTATTTTCCCAAGTGTGTGTAGCTGCAAAAGCTCTTCGTTGATGGTACAATGTTTCGTTATTATTTTCTAAAGCATGTTGAATATACTGTACATACTCTCCTTTTGTATTGGCTAAATAAGTATGATCTTTAAAAATGCTCATAGCTTCTGTGGTGGTTGCTACCACTGGTTTTCCTACGGCTAAGTATTCATCTATTTTTCTTGGATAATTACCAATTGTAACCTGACTAACAATTTGTGGATTAATACACACATCAAATGCTTGAATATAAGCAGGTAAACTTGATGGTTCTTTAGAACCTAAAAAGTGTACATTAGGCATTTGGTGTAAACTGCTTTTCTTAAAATCATCATCTTCTGGGCCAACCAATACAATATTCCAATTGGGCTGTTGTGTAGCAATGTGGGCAATTATTTCTATACTTAATCGTAGGCTTTGTAAAGCACCCACATAGCCAATTATTGGCGATGCAATGTTTTGTAAATCTGATGGCTTTTGAGTAGTATGTGCATTCATAAAAATATCTAACTCACAACCTTGACCTACATAGTATGAATGCGGATTGTATTGTTTGCAATAATTAGCTAAGTAGGTAGAATTGGCAACACAAACATTGGATTTTGCAATTAATTCTGGCTCAATTTTTTCACCATGCAATTTCCAATAATCCACAGCAAGCATATAGTCTCTTGAATAATAAATGCTTACACTAGGTTTTAAATATTCTTGTAAATAAAAGCAACGAAACATATCGTTGTCATTGAATAAAATAACATCTTTAAACCCTAATGCATCAATTGCTTTTTGAATAGATTGAGCAAATTTTTTATTGTTCCATTTATTTAAAAACTCGAAAATAAATTGACTTTTTATCCAATTAATAGACTCAATCATTTTATCTGGAAACAAATTCCATAAGTTGTTTTGCAAAACAACAATGCTTGGTTCCTTTCCCTGAATTACCTGTATTCTTTTTTGAATTTTAGGCTCATTTTTATGTTTATACAAGGTAATTCTATCAAGAGGAGAATTAACGTATAAAACTCGATTATGCTTACTAAATTCTAAGGCAATATTTTTACAATTGCTACCAATTTCAACATCCCATGGCTGTTGGCCAACTACTACAATATCTCTTCCTGTAATTAAGGTATTAGGGTTCATGGGCTGTTAGTTTATTTTGTTCTTGATCTATTCTTAAAGTAATTCCAATCATGGCTGCAGCTAAATAAAAATATACGTTCGATGGAAACTGTACCAATGCTTCTTGCGGAAAGTTACCAATATTAAACGCAAAAACTACCAAAGTAGCACCTAAACAATAACTTTTTAATTCAGGGTCTCGAATTTTATAATAATTATCAATACCTGTTTTCATAATTACAAACATCATAATTACAAAAATGAGCAAGCCAATGGGGCCAGCCTCAACAGTAACACGTACATAACCACTGTCTGGTGGAAAATTTGCCAAATAAGTGCCTGGTGAAAACTTTTTACCCCATTCTCCTGTAGAACCTAATCCACCACCAATTGGATGCGACCAAATAAACGGTTTTATACGTGCCTGATTAATTTTACGAACCTTATATGATGCATCATCATTTGGGCGAAATGCCGATTGAAAACGAAGAATGTTTTGATTAGATGTGGGCATAAATATTAATCCTACAAAAAAAACAGCAGCCACACAAACAAAAATCAAGATTTTTTTACTGTACTTTAAAATCGCATACAACATTAGCCCAGCAGGTACTAATGGAAAAGCTCCTCTTGTACCAGAAAAAACCATATTAAACAACATAGAGAAGATGAAAAAAATTACGAGTAGCCTTTTTGAAAAAGATAATGGCCCTGTTAACAATGCTATACAAAACAAGCTTGCCACCACCATGTTATAAGCAAACGTAACCGGATCTGAAAAAATAGAAAACTTACGCCAATGCCCTGCTATAAATAGCAATAATTGAATTTCATCGCTAGAATGTAAATAATCGTCTTCAAACTGAAAGAAGCCAAAAAATTCTTGCTTAAAGGCATACCAAGCTGCAAACACAGAAAAAAACATCCAAAACTTGATAACCGTTTTGATGAATGCTTTGGTGCGAATATTAAAAACGAAGATGTAATAACTTAATGCAACCACAGCAATGGTACGAACAGTATACACCCAAGCCGCCCTTGATGCAGCAGCAGGATTACCCACCTGTAAAATATTGTACACAATCCAAACTAAAATGGCGGTACTTACAGACCCCTTCATTCTACTCCAATCTTTCTTTTTCTTTTGTTGAATAAAAAAGTTTAGAAAAAATAAAACCAACATTCCATCCATTAAAGTACCGAGTGGAAATTTCACACCCATTCTTAGCAAAAACATGATAGCATAGGCCAATGTTATATAGGCTAAAATACCCAGCTGAATATTGGTAACTAAAAAATAAACCAAGGGTAAACCAACAATGGCACCCATTAACAAAACCCCAATTACAAAACCTAATTTGGCAATAGCAAACGAAAAAAAACAGGCTGCAAAACCCACTAAACAAATTCCAAAAACGTTGTTTAATTTTTCAATGATTACCCAACGCTTTAGTGTAGTCACAATTAATTGCCACTTACTTTTTTTTTCAGGTTGTATGGGTATCTGAAATAAACTCATTTAAACAGAAGAAGGTAAAAGCATTTTTAAAAACAGAAAAACCAAAATAAATAAAACAAATCCAATAGCTACTTTGTGCATGTAAAAGTCTATTTTCTTTTGCGTTTCTTCTTTCTTTTTTAGTTTGTGCTGTGTGGTTGGTTCAATACGCATATTGAAAAATATTTTACTTTATTTCTTCAATGGTTTTATCATGAAAATGCTGTGTAGCTACCGAAAATTGATTGGCTTTACGCACTTTTAATAAAGATAATACTTGATGAAAGATAAATGAAGGAATACCCCATAATGATTGATAAATACGTTTATCAGTTGGTGAACACAAGAGAGCAATAAAAAAGCCCAATACAAAAAGAAAAAACGCAGCTATCCAAACTAAAAAACTTGTAATACTTACAAATATGCTTATGCCCATACACAAAACAGACAACAATAAGAATATAAATAATGGTGGACGCAACAATACAAAACCGAAAATAAATTGGTTCCAATTAAAGCCAGTTATTCCTTTTGCCATAATGGTAAATCCAAATTTAAAATAGCGAAACCAAGTATTAATCCATCTTGCTCTTTGTTTTACCAATTGTTCTGATTGTGATGTTTTTTCGTCGTATACAATTGCATTCTGGTTAAATGCAATTCTATGCTTACGTACCAAAATCTCTTTTTGTAACACTTTATCAAAACCAGCACCAGTAATATCTAAATGTCCTAAACACTCTTTGTATAAATCTACTGTAAATGCCATTCCTGAACCTGCAAGTGTGGCTGAAGAACCAGCTTCGAATAAAATTTTTCCATCGAAAAAATGATAGTACACATCTCTTGCTGCATCTACACAAGCAACTGTTGTATCTAAATTTTTAGCTTTTCTTTCACCTTGAACAGCAATAAATCCTGCATTAAAATATTTATCTAACTCTATTAAATAGTTTGGTTCAACCAAGTTATCGCTATCAATAATGGTAAGGCGTTTGTGTGGTCTTTTAAAATGGTTGATGGCATAAAAATGAGATCTTGTATTGCTACCTAATGTTTCTGGTGGACGTAAAACGATTACCCTTTCATCTGAAAAATGAAGTTTACTAACATCACACTTATCTGCAACTATATAAATTAGGTAATTACTATATTTCAAACGTAAAAGCGAATCGATAACAGGTGGTAAAGTATGCGTTTGCTCGTAAGCTGTTACAATAATGGCATAATCTGTTTCTACATTACTTTGCACTGCTTTAGCTGCCCAATTGGGTTTAGGTTTTAGGAGATAAACAAGTAAAATAATGATTGGAAATACAAGGTTATATCCAATAATGAATTGAAAAATAATCCAAAAAATATGTCCAACTTCAGTTATCGACATGGTGTTTTATTTTGCTTTCACAATTTATGCTTTCTGCTTTTTCTTTTTTGCAGTTACTTTTCCAATTTTATTTAAAATAAATCCTGCAAACTGTTTTCCAAAACTTTTCAAATAATCTATTTGCTGTTGTTTTGCCAAGTTAATGGTTTGGTTAGCCGCAAAAACTGCCACAACTTTATCAGAAATAGAAATCCATTCTTTTGCTTTATTCAGATCTTCTAGTGAAGGTACTTCTATCAATACTACATCAAACCTATTTTTAAATTGCTCTAATTGCTGAACAATGTTTCTTTTTCCTGCAATTTCAAAAAGCGATAAATCTGTAATTCTCGCTCCAATAACAGCAATTTTATCTTTTACAACAATGTCGTAATCTTTTTTTCTACCCAATAATAAATCTTCTAAATACACGGTTGGTTGTGTAATTTCTGTAATTGCAGCCTCTGAAAAATCTCCATCAATTAATAATACTTTTTTATTAATCATGGTATAAGCATAAGCCAAACTTAACGATAAAATAGTTTTACCTTCTTTTGGTACAATGCTAGTTATGGCAACAATTTTATCGTCTTGCAATTCATGGTCTAATTCGTAACGAGTAGAGCGTAATAATTTTTTAAAATAGTTGTTAGATACGTCACTTTCTTGCTTCCAAATAAGTGGCAAGTCTAACAATGCTGTTTTTACAAATGGTATAAATCCTAAAATAGTAGTATCTGTTTTATCAGCTAATTCTTTTGGAACTTTTACAGATTCATCAAAAAAGAAAATAACAAAAAACACCACCATACAAAAAATAAAACTTAGCAATCCACTCAACACTACTAAAATCATTTTTTTAGATGGTTGTGCAGGGCCAGGCATGGCTATTTCTACTTGGCGTAGCTTTACACTAAAGCTAGCTTCCATAGTTGTTTGGTTATATTTTTTAAGTATTTCTATGTATTCGTTGGTAGCCAAGTTTACCGCACTTTCATAAGATTGAACAACAGCTTCATGGGGTACAATTTCATCGAAGCGTTTGTTTAATTGTGCCAACTCTTTGTCTAATACACTTAAGCTGTATACTTCTAAATCTAAAGCAATTTGATATTTTACTTTTTCGTTGATTAATTGTTGTTTTACTAAACTTGGATTTAGTAAATACCGATTTTCAGCTTCTTTAATTTCTTCTGTTTGAACTTTGTTCAAAGAATCAATTTGCAATTGAATTTGAGGATTATAATTACTAGTAATTAAGGCTTCGTTTAATAACTTTAATTTATCGGTGGTACTACTAATATTTGTATTAATTTTTATGGCAATATTGTTCAAGTAGGATTTATCCTTCGGATCGAATTTGGCATCTATTTCTTTTAAAGCACCTTGATATGAACTGATATTTTTAAGTGCTAATTCTCTTTTTGTTTCAAAATCGGCAATTTGAGTATATAAAATTTTAGCCTGCTCGTTTAAGTTTAAGATTCTGTTTTTTATTTTATAACTCTTTAAATTACCAACATCTACTTTTAAAGCCCCTTCTTTTTGCCTTAATAAACTATCTAAAAAATCTACTGCTTTAAATTGATTCTCTCTCTCTGTATTAATATAATAATTTAAAAACTCTTCTGTTAAAGCATTTACTACAAAAGCAGATAAATAAGAATTATCTGATTCGTATTCTATTACAATAAAATCGCTGTTATTGAGTCGGTAAATGGTTAATTTGTTTTTTAAAGATGCTTCATCATAACCCATAGAAGCAATTACTTTACTCAATCCTTTTTGGTCTTCATCCCAAAGTGATAGTGCTTTTTTTTGTTTATAAAACGTTGTATAAACATCAATGGCATGTTTTTTTGCCTCTAGGTTTTTATCTAAATCTTCAACAAGTTTGCTTTTTTTTCTGTAAGGAGTATCAGAAGTTAAATCATGTAAAATTAATCGATACGATACTTGATCGAAAAGCTGTTTTAACTGAATGGTTTGTAATAAATTAGTGAATTGCTGGTTTACTTTTGACTCTACAAAACCTTCTTTGAAATCAAAAATTTTTGCATCACCTTGATCGGCTAATCCTGTTGCTATTTTTGTTTTAGAAATATAAATATCTGGTAACTTTCTTACCATAAAGTAGGTAATTGTTACAGCCAATAAAGGCACGGCAATAAGTATAAACTTTCGCCTTCGTAACAAATTAAGAAAGTTAGTTAATTCCATTAGTGAATGTCTTCTAATTTTTTACCCAATATTTCTTCTAATGTACTTTTTGCCGTTAGTACTGCTCCTTCTGCTGCTATTACAATTTGCTTTTGTCCTGTTAAAGCAATAATTGCTTTGCTATAATTTTCTAAGCTTTCTTCGCCTTTTTCAAACCGATATTTACTTTGTTTTACAACACTACTTAAATCAATCACTGTTGAACTTTGCGATTTTAAAACTGCTCGTTGCTGTATGTAAGCAAAGTATCTTCTTTTTACTTCTGCTTCAATGTTTAAATGATATTCTTCAATATCTAGTTTTGCAATTGCTAATTCGTTTTTTGCTTGTTTAATAATAAATGGTCGTTGTAAAACGGCAGCTATATTAAATCCAAAACCAATTTGATAACCCGATAACGTTAATCCCGTTGCTGTAACAGTATTTGAAGGACTGTACGACATGGAGAAGTTTACAAATTCGCCCCAACCTCTTTTTTCCTTTTTAATATTATCTGCAGCTATTTGTATCCTTTTTTGATAGGCTTTCATTTTAGGATAATATGCTTTTGCAGTATCAATTAATTTTTGCAGGAAAACATAATTTACATCTGGCATCATCGACTCTTGTGCAATACAATGCCTGTTTAATAGCATTAAACCACCAAAAAATAAAAAAATAACGATTTTTTTTAACATAAAACGATATGCCATACTACTGCAATAATACCTTAATATCAACCTAAAACGCTAGTATGTGAAAAAACAGGTACAGCAAAGTGGGTTAAACCACATTTGTTAAGAATTAGTATGGAAGCATACTGTTTTAAAAAATGGTTCAATACAGCGTTTTTAGTGGTTTATATCAATTTTTGATCTAGTAATCAATTGTATTCGTCTATTTCTACTTATTGATACTTTGTTAATCAAAATGTGAATAACTCTCTTCCATAACATAGTTTACCATTTCTTAATGATTGAATACAACTTTATACTCAACATTTTGTAATAAGATAGATATGGTTGTTTACACAATTGTTTTGTGTTATATCGGTATTTATAATTTTAGCCCTAACAATAATGCAAGTAAATTTCTACCAAAATAAATTGCACATTTGCACTCTTGTTTTTAGCCCATGCAATTACCATCACAATTAATAGAAAATGCAGTTGCCGAGTTTTCGAAATTACCTGGAATTGGTAAGAAAACAGCCTTACGTTTGGTGTTACATTTATTGAAGCAAAATGTAAACGAAGTGCAATTTTTTGGTGAAACCATTGCAAAAATGAGAAGAGATATTCAGTTTTGCCAACGTTGTTTTAATATTAGTGATGGTATTATTTGTACTATTTGCAACAATGTAAATCGGCAACAACAATTAATTTGTGTGGTAGAGAATATAAGAGATGTTATTGCTATTGAAAGTACGCAACAATACAATGGAACTTATCATGTTTTGGGTGGAATTATATCTCCATTAGACGGAATTGGACCTGACCAATTGAATATCGAAAGTTTAGTAAGCCGAATTGAAGCGGAGCAAACTGAAGAAATTTTATTTGCATTAAACCCAAACATTCAAGGCGATACTACCATTTATTATATTCAAAAAAAGATTCAGCATTTACCTGTTAAAGTAACCACAATTGCTCGTGGCATTGCGTTTGGTGGAGAATTAGAATTTGCCGATGAAATGACACTAGCAAGAAGCATTGCCAATAGGTTACCTATTCAACAATATGTAAAATAAATATCGATTTACGCATTAAGCAACCTTTTTCAAAGCCATCTCGTATATAGCAGTAACTTGTTTTCATCGTTTAATTTTTACTGATTTATGAAAAGAATAATATTACTGATAGCAGTTGCTTGTGTTGCTATTGTTGCTATTCAGAGCTGTCAATATAAAAAAGAGGCAATTGCTTATCCTGCTGCTGCAACTTGTGATACAGCAGTTGTACGCTATAGTGTAGAAGTAAGAAATATTATCGCAGCCAATTGTAATAGTTGCCATGCTGCTAACGTAGCAAACAGTCAAGGTGCTGGCTATGTATTAGATAGTTACAATGCAATAAGACCATATGCTGCATCTAAATTATTGCTCAACGTTATTCAACGTAATAGCGGCTTCAGTCCGATGCCAAAAAATGCTCCTAAACTTTCAGATTGTGACATTGCCAAGGTTCGTATTTGGATAGCAAATGGTTACCCCAACAATTAGAATTTTATCATCTTTTTATACCCATAACTATGCAAAAGCGAATAATTGTAGGTACTTTATTGTGCCTGTTTAGTAGCTATTTATCAGCACAAACCATTTACCAAACAAAATCGGCTAAGGTTAAGTTTTTTTCTGCCACAACAGTTGAAAACATTGAAGCGGTTAACAATCAAGTAAATGCTAAACTATCTACCAATGGACAAATGGTATTTATTTTAGCTATTAGAGGTTTTGTGTTTAAAAACGCTTTGATGCAAGAGCATTTCAACGAAAACTATATGGAAAGTGATAAATTTCCGAAAGCCAATTTTTTTGGCAACATCACCAATATAAATACAGTAAATTTTTCTAAAGATGGTAGTTATCCTGTTAGCGTAAATGGTGATATGGAAATTCATGGTGTAAAACAAAAAGTAAACGCCACAGGTACTATTGATATAAAAAATGGAAAAATTGCAGCTAAAAGTATTTTTAAAATTACAATTACCAACTTTGGAATTAAAGGCAGTTATATAGGCGATAAAATAGCCAAAGAAATTGAAATTACAGTTCAAAGTACATACGAATAAACCCAAAAAACATGAAAAAAATAAACATAATTTCTGCTCTATTTAGCATCTTATTTATTGCACCTACAGTTGTAATAGCACAGCAAACAGATTTATTTGCAGCAGCGGCTGAAGAAAGCAAAAACGAAGACAAAAACACCACAAATTATGCCATTGCTACTTTTAAAAATTCTAGACTAATCAATGGACATAGTGTAGAAACTGTAGGTGCAGGTATGATGGATTTTAGAGTACACCACCGTTTTGGTTTTATCAATACAGGTTTGTATGAGTTATTTGGCTTAGACAATGCCACTACATTTATAGGTTTTGATTTTGGCATTACCGATCGATTGATGGTAGGCATTAACCGTACAGGTTTTCAAAAACAAATGGAAGGTTTTGCCAAATACAAATTACTTAGGCAAAGTACTGGTAAAGTAAATATGCCTTTATCGGTAACATTGGTTGCTGCAACTACAGTAAAAACCATCAAAGACACCGACCCTACAAAACCAAGAACAACAGCCGATAAAACATCGTATACATTTCAAGCTTTATTGGCAAGAAAAATAAACGATAAAACCTCTATTCAACTCATGCCTACAATGGTTCATTACAATTTAGTACCGAATGCTAACGATGCCAATGATCGTTTTTCTGTAGGAATTGGAGGAAGACAAAAAGTTTCAAAAAGAATTAGCATTAATGCAGAATATTACTACCAATTTAATAAATGGAATGGTTATAAAAATTCGTTAGCTGTAGGCGTAGATATCGAAACAGGTGGTCACGTTTTTCAATTACATTTTACCAATTCTACAGGTATGACAGCTCCTACTTATATTCATGAAACCACAGGCGATTGGGGAAATGGTGATATTCATTTTGGCTTTAATGTATCTAGGGTATTTAGAATAGCTAAAAAGAAAAATGCATTCTAAGTAGTTTTTACTCATTTATTCAATCAATGTTTAACCATTAATTTCCGTAAATTGTAATTCAGTACGGTTATTAATGGTTATTTTTGTGTCCATATTTCAAACAAGTATCATCTTATTTAATTTATAAATCTAATGAAAAAGAAAATTTTAATCGGCATTTTAGTAGCCATTATTGCAGGTGCAATAGGTGTTTGGTATTTTGTATTTTACAAGCCTACACATTTTAGAAGAAGTGTAGAATCTGAAGCTGCGTTAACTATTTCGGCAAAAGACATAGTAAAAGAATTTCAAACCAATGAAGATTCTGCCTATGCTAAATACAACAATAAAGCGATTGAAGTTTCAGGCATAGTTCAGCAAGCCACTACAGATTCTACAGGCACAACTATTTTATTATTAAGCGACGATCCAATGTCTAACGTATCTTGCCGTTTAAAAACAGTTGAAAACAATATTCAATCTGGTGCAAACATTACGGTAAAAGGTTTGTTTACAGGTTTTATAGGCGATGTTCAATTAAACGAAGCAATCATTACCAAAAAATAATTTGTATAACATGAAAAAATGGATTCTCACCCTAATTAGTATCGTATCAATAGCAGCAGCTGTTCAAGCACAAAAAATATACAGCACCAAAACCGCTATTGTAAGTTTTTTTTCACATACACCAACTGAAGATATTGAAGCTTTTAACAACCAAACAATAAGTAAACTTACCGATAAAGGTTTGGTAAGCTTTTCTTTACTTATTAAAGGTTTTCGTTTCGAAAACGAATTAATGCAAGAGCATTTTAACGGGAAAGATTACATGGAAAGCGATAAATTTCCAAAAGCAGAATTCAAAGGAAATGTTACCAATATTGCAACAGTGCGTTTCGATAAAAATGGCAATTTTCCTGTAGTTGTAGAAGGAAATTTAACCATTAAAGGCATTACCAAAAAAGTATCTGCCAAAGGAACTATTTCTGTAAACAACGGAAAAGTATTGGCAAAAAGCGTTTTTAACATCAAAATCAAAGAATTTGGTCTCACGGGTAAAGACATTGGTAGCATTATTGCCAACGACATGAAAATTACCGTCACATCTAAATATGACTAATCAATAAACCTATTTTGGTAAATACAAATCCGCCTGTTACTTTTGCAGTAGCAGGCGGATTTGTTTATTGTTCAACCTGCTCAAAAAATGTTGAACTAATAAACGAATCGCATTTCCAAACACCTCAGCGGAATTTGTTACTCGTTACTAGTTCAAAAAGTTTTTTAATGTAGTCAGCAACAGCACATTATTTGGCTGTAGTGGCGTCGCACACTTGTACTACATCACATTATTCAACAATAAACATCATAAACGAGTATTTTAAAAAGGGATAGCAAATGAGTATTCAGCAAGAATTAGAAAAAAGAATTTTGGTAATAGATGGTGCCATGGGAACAATGATTCAACGATACAAACTTGAAGAAGCCGACTATCGTGGACAACGTTTTGCAAATTGGCATACCGATGTAAAAGGTAACAACGATTTGTTAAGTATTACTAAGCCAGAAATTATTACCAGCATTCATTTACAATATCTCAATGCAGGTGCAGATATTATTGAAACCAACACTTTCAGTAGCACCACTATTGCACAAGCAGATTATGATATGCAGTCTTTAGCATACGAATTAAATGTTGCCTCTGCACAATGTGCTAAAAAAGCAATTGAACAATATCATCAGCAAAAGCAACAAACACAAACCACAAATCCAAAATTTGTTGCAGGTGCAATTGGCCCACTCAACAAAACATTAAGCCTTTCACCAGATGTAAATAATCCAGGCTATCGTGCCGTTACATTCGATGAAGTGGTAGTAGCATACACAGAGCAAATTAAAGGATTGGTAGATGGTGGTGTAGATATTTTATTGGTAGAAACTATTTTTGATACACTCAATGCAAAAGCTGCAATTTTTGCCATCAATAATTTTTTCAGAAAAAATCCTTTACCAAAAACCGATGCAAGAGCAACTGAAAATGGTGCTTTACCAATTATGATTAGTGGAACAATTACTGATGCAAGTGGACGAACCTTAAGTGGACAAACTTTGGAAGCATTTTACATTTCAGTAAAACATGCCAATCCATTAAGTATTGGTTTAAATTGTGCCTTAGGTGCTCAAGAAATGCGTGGACATATTGAGGAATTAAGCAGCATTGCAGCTTGTTATACATCTGCATATCCAAATGCAGGTTTACCAAATGCAATGGGTGAATACGATGAGCAACCACACCAAACAGCACATTTTATTGAAGATTGGGCAAAACAAGGTTTTGTAAACATTGTAGGCGGCTGTTGTGGCACAACACCAGATCATATTCAGCATATAGCAGAACATGTAAAAACCATTCAGCCAAGAAGATTACCAGTGTTAGAAAACGAAATTCTTTAACCACAAAGAACACAAAGTCTTTTCACAATGCACACCAATAAAGAACTGTCTGAAAATGAACTGGCTAAAATTGTGTTTGAAGCTGGACTTAAAATACACAAAACCTTAGGTCCAGGATTACTAGAAAGTGCATATGAAGAGTGTTTATATTTTGAATTGGTTAACAAAGGATTATTTATAGAAAAACAAAAAGGGTTACCCTTAATTTATGAACAAGTAAAACTAGATATAGGTTATAGAGTAGACTTATTATTAGAACGTAAATTAATTGTAGAAATAAAATCAGTTGAAGCCTTAAACGACATTCATTTGGCACAAGTGATTACCTACTTAAAGTTATCTAATTGTAAGTTGGGATTATTAATAAATTTTAATACAACATTATTTAAAGATGGCATAAAAAGAGTTATCAACGGATCATTGTGAACCTAGTGAAAACCCTTGTGCCCTTTGTGGTAAATATATGAGTACAACAACAATTAAACCGTATTTAAGATTAAGTGGATTAGAACCATTAGTTGTTCGTCCAGAAACAAATTTTGTAAATGTTGGAGAACGTACCAATGTTACTGGTAGCAAAAAGTTTGCTCGTTTAATTTTAAACAATCAATACGAAGAAGCATTATCAGTTGCTCGTCAACAAGTTGAAAATGGTGCTCAAATTTTAGATGTAAATATGGATGATGCATTGTTAGATGGTGTTCAAGCCATGACAACATTCATCAATCTATTACAAAGCGAACCAGATATTGCCAAAATTCCCATCATGGTAGATAGCTCAAAGTTTGAAATTATTCAAGCTGGTTTAAAATGCATTCAAGGGCGTTGCATTGTAAACTCTATTTCTATGAAAGAAGGCGAAGAAAAATTTATAGAACAAGCATTTATTTGTAAAGATTTTGGTGCTGCTGTAATTGTAATGGCTTTTGACGAAAAAGGCCAAGCAGATACCATGCAAAGAAAGGTTGAAATTGCTGAAAGAGCCTACAAAATTTTAACGGAGAAAGTAGGTTTCGACCCTCAAGATATTATTTTCGATATCAATATTTTCGCTGTTGCTACAGGTTTAGAAGAACACAATAATTACGGCGTAGATTTTATTGAAGCCACAAGAATTATCAAACAAAAATATCCTTTAGTAAAAATAAGTGGAGGTGTTAGTAATCTTTCATTTTCATTTAGGGGAAATGAGCATGTAAGAGAAGCCATGCATTCCGTTTTCTTATATCATGCTATTAAAGCAGGAATGGATATGGGAATTGTAAATGCAGGGCAATTGGTTGTTTACGATGAAATTGATTCTGTGTTAAGAAACTTATGTGAAGATGTTATTTTAAATAGAAACAATGATAATAACGAGGCTACAGAAAAACTAATAGCATTTGCAGATACCGTAAAAGCAAAAGGAAAGGTACAAGTTAAAGACGAAAAGTGGAGAGATGCAAGTGTAGAAGAACGTTTAAAACATGCTTTGGTAAATGGAATTACTGAATACATTGATGCTGATACAGAAGAAGCTCGTTTAAAATATCCTAAACCATTAGATGTAATTGAAGGGCCATTAATGGACGGAATGAACTTTGTTGGTGATTTGTTTGGTGCAGGTAAAATGTTTTTACCACAAGTGGTAAAAAGTGCAAGGGTAATGAAAAAGAGTGTGGCCGTTTTAACCCCATATATTGAACAAGAAAGAGAAGATAGAAAACAAGCACACATTGCCGCAGGCACCGTAAATGAAGAAACTCAAGGTGCCGCTAAAATTTTATTAGCTACCGTAAAAGGTGATGTACATGATATTGGAAAAAATATTGTAGGTGTCGTTTTAGGCTGCAATGGTTACGATATTATTGATATGGGTGTAATGGTACCAGCAGATAAAATTTTAGATACAGCACAAAAAGAAAACGTAGATATAATTGGTTTAAGTGGTTTAATTACGCCTTCATTAGATGAAATGGTGCATATAGCTAAAGAAATGAAGCGTAGAAATATGACTCAACCTTTATTAATTGGAGGTGCTACTACAAGTCGTATGCATACAGCTGTTAAGATTGCACCAGAATATGATAATGGAGTATTGCATGTGTTAGATGCCAGTAGAAGTGTAACTGTTGCAGGTAATTTGTTAAACCAAGATAATAAGCAAGAATTATTGCAACAAACACAAGCCGAATATCAAAAATTAAAGGAAGGTTTTGATAATAAAAAAGTAGTAAAAACCTATTTACCATACAAAGAAGCCGCTACACATAAAGTAGCCATCGATTGGAATAATTTCACCCCAATTCAACCAACATTTACAGGAATAAAATTAATATCTGATGTTACTTTATCAGATTTAAGACCATTTATCGATTGGAAACCATTTTTTATTGCTTGGGAAATGCATGGAAATTTCCCAGATATTTTATCAGATGAAATTGTTGGTAAAGAAGCAACTAAATTGTACAATGATGCAAATGCCTTATTAGATAAAATGGTGACAGAAAATTGGCTTACACCAAAGGGTGTAATTGGTTTTTGGGAAGCCAATGCTACAGCAGCTGATACGGTTACTGTAAATAATGGTGATGAAAAAATACAATTAGAATTTTTGCGTCAGCAAATAAAAAAAGCAGCCAATCAGCCGAATTTAAGTTTAGCCGACTTTATAAAACCAGCTGAAATAAATGCAGATGCAACTGATTATATTGGTGCTTTTTCTGTAACAATTGAAGGTATTGAACCACATATCCAACGCTTTGAACAACAGCTAGACGATTACAATAAAATTATGTTGCAGGCTTTAACAGATCGTTTTGCAGAAGCTTTTGCAGAGTTCTTACATTTAAAAACAAGAAAAGAATATTGGGCTTACGACACCAACGAACAATTGAGCAACGAAGATTTAATTAAAGAAAAATATGTAGGTATTCGACCAGCACCAGGTTATCCTGCTTGTCCCGATCATACAGAAAAATATAAGCTATTTCATTTGTTAGGAGGAACAGCAGCAACAGGTATTACGCTTACAGAATCGTTGGCAATGTATCCGGCATCATCTGTTTGTGGTTGGTATTTTGCAAATCCGCAAAGTCAATATTTTGGTATTGGAAAAATACAAAAAGATCAATTTGATGATTACGTTGCTCGTAAAAGAATGGATGCAGCAGAAATGGAAAAATGGCTTAGTCCTATTTTAGAATAAGCCAGATTAAATTCTTTAAGTATGGTTTTAAACTTCATTATTTAAGTAAACATTTAGGCTTCATGCAAGCACTAGAAGACTATATTTTCCCTGAAGCTGATGGGTTTAGAGGTATTATTTTAGACCAACTCTTAGCACATGGTTATTATAGAATGCAGCATTTAATGTTTACAACCAATGAAACACTCTTAGATTATGAAGGAAAAAGCTATCCAGTGTTTTGGTTGAGAACAAAGGTTAACAATATTATAGAAGGTAAGGCAGCATTATCAATTCGAAAAAAGTGTAAATCGTTTGTGGTTTCTTTTTTGCCAGCATCAATTTCGCAAGAACAAGAAGCATTGTATAGTTTATACAGAAATAGTGTGCCTTTTACTACTTGTGAAACTTGCTACGAATATTTACACATGCCTGCTTTTGCAAATCCTTTTGATGCATGGATGATTGAAGTTAGAGACCATCAACGCTTAATTGCTGTGGGATATTTTGATAGAGGGCTTTCTACAATTGCAGGAATTATCAACTTTTATCATCCTGACTATACAAAATTTAGCTTAGGCAAATTTTTAATTCTTAACAAAATCGATTTTGCAAGGCAACACAATATTCAATTGTACTATACAGGCTACATTAGCACTACTGTAGATAAGTTCGATTATAAATTATTTCCTTCACCCAAATCGGTAGAAGTGTATTTACCAACCGAAAAAAAATGGTTGCCCTATTTATTTATCGATAAAGAGGGCTTGCAAGAATATTATATTAACCATTTAATATAAACATAGCTAGTCAAGTTACAATACAGTTTCCTTGTCTACATAAGCCACAAATACTTCACCACGTAAATATTTAGCATTTTTTCCATTAAACAACAAAGCAATAGGGGATAAAACAACTGCACCTGCAGCTACCATAGCTCCACTACCTTTTAAATTTTTCTCTACCTGACTTCTTAGTTTTACAACTTTTCCGTTTGGTAAATACAAATAGTCGATACTAAACGCTAGCTTTCCTTTTTTGCCCAATGCTTTAGAGCGTTCTGCTTTAGTAATTAAACCTGTAACTCTTGCTCCTTTTTCTACTACAATGCTAGAATCTATTAAAATATGTTCATGTAACTCAAATTCTACAATATCACCAACGCTTACTTCTTTACCACTAATGTTATCTTGAAGTACAACTTTTATCAACGTACCTTCTTGAAGTGTTTTATTAGGTAAACTATTGTTTTGAGCAAATGTGAAAAATGGAAATGAAATCAAAAGAATAGATAAAAATTTAGGCATAAAATAAAATTTTCAGGGAAAATATGTGATTTGCCAAAATTTGAATCGCCGCTGAATTTACTTTAAGAAAGTTTTATGATACAATAGAAAAAACCACTATAATTTATAAATTATTTAGGTATTATTAACATTACTGAGATTGATTTTTAATTGTAAGTGTAGTTTCTCAACAACGCTACCATCAACCTCTATTTTTCATCCTTCTTTTTTGCACCGTCATCAAATAATTTATCCTTAGCAACTACTTGTACTTTGTCGCCATTTTTAAGCGATTTACTCACCACATTATAAGGTGCAACAATTACTTCATCACCAACTTTAAGCCCCTCAATAATTTGAATATTGTTCAAGTCCTGTATATCGGTTTTCACTTTCACTTTTTTTACAGTTCCATCTTTTTGCAATACAAAAACAACTTCTTCAATGGTGTTTTCAACATCAGCCGATGTTTCAGTGGTTGTTGTTTTACTTTTTATTGTTGAGTCTTTTTTATCGTCTTTGCTATCTCTTGTAGTTACAGCATTTAATGGAACAGATAAAACATCTTTTCTTGTAGTTGTTTGAATGTCTGCACTTGCACTCATATTTGGTCTGAACGGAAATTTACCTTTTACTACTAAGTCTTTATAACTTTCTGGTAATAAACGAATATGTACTTTATAATTGGTAACATCTGTAGCAGCCGTTGTAAGTGAAGTAGAGGTATTAGGGTTGGCAATTTTATACACAATACCTTTAAATTTTCTATTGCTATAAGCATCTACTTCTACCAATGCAGTATCACCATATTTTACTTTAGGAATATCGTTTTCACCCACATCTACACGTACTTCTATGCTATTCATATCAGCAATACGCATCATTTCTGTACCTACGTTAAAACTATTACCAGCTACACGTTCCCCTTTTTTTACAGCCAACAAGCTAATTACGCCATCCATTGGAGCCGTAATCACTGTTCTAGATAAGTCTTTGTTAGCTCTTGACAATTGTGCTTCAACGCTTTTAATATTGGCTTCACCACTTTTTAAACCTTCTTTAGCAGCTCTGTAATTTGCAGTTGCACTTTCATAAGCTTGCAATGCTTGCTCAAATTCACTTTTAGAAATCACTTTTTCATCCAATAATTTTTTCTGCCGATCGTATGCAGCCTTAGTTTGATCAACCGATGCTTTTAACGCATCCAAGCTAGCAGTTGAGTTCGATAATTGTGCTTTTGCCTGACTAACAGTTGCAGCAGCTTGGTCTCTTTGAGAAGCATAAATATCGGCATAAATACGAGCAACAATTTGTCCTCTTCTTACCGAATCACCTTCGTTTACAGTAAGTTCAACAACTTCTCCACTAATATCAGGACTAACCTTTACTTCAATTTCAGGATATACTTTTCCACTAGCATTTACGGTTTCAATAATGGTTTTCAGTGCTGTTTTTTCGGTAGCAACTTTTATTCCCTCTTCTTTACCAATTATTCCAGCAGCTTTTAAGCCATACAATCCACCCAACAAAACCACCACACCAATAATTATCCAAAGCAAAGTCTTATTCATATTTAAAAGTTTCGGTTGTTAAAATACAATATTTATAATGTAACCAGCTATTTATTCTTTATTCAACAGCCGTTGCGTCGCACTCTTCAACGGTTGAATTCACTATTCAGCAAACTATAATTTCATACCATTTCCTTTATAAAATTCAAGCAATTTCATACGAAAAACATAATCGAACTGGTTAGCAATTAATTGCAATTTGGCAGTTAATAAATTGTTTTGATTCGTAATTAAATCTAAAGTGTTTAATAATCCAACTTCATATCTTTTTAATGCAAAGTCATATGCTTTTTGAGAACTTTCTACACTTTTTTTACTTGCATTAAATTTTTGAGTTGCATTAATTACGTTGTTATAAGCAGTATAAATATCTTGTTTTAGTTTTTGATTGTCTTGTTCTTCTTGTACTTTGGCTGAAGTAAGGTTTAGCTTCGATTGCTCATAATTAATTCTATTTTGCCCACTATTAAATATTGGCACAGAAACACCAATGCCTAAATTTTGTCTAAAGTTTCTGTTAATTTGATCGAAGTAGGGTGTTTTAACACCTGTAATAAAGTTTACATCTTTGTTATTATAAGTTGTACCTAGTGAGTAGTTACTAGAAATTGTTGGGTATAAAGTAGCTTTATTTACCAAAATGTTTTTTTCAGCAGCTTTTACCTTTAATAGGTTAGACTTTTGAGTTGGCAAATTATTTAAAGCCATTTGAAAAACCGATTCTGGTTGTAAATCGGCTAACGTTTCTAAAGGAATTTTTTCTATTGATGGCGTTTCTACTTCAAATGGTAAAGCAGCATCAATGTTTAACACACCTTTAAGTGTAAGAACATTCTGCTGAAAGGTAGATTGAGCATTGATGTAATTACTACTATCGTTTGCTAATCTTGCTTCTAATTCTATTGCATTTAATTCTGGTAAAGCACCCGCTTCTACTCTTTTTCTGGTTATTTCTAATTGCGATTTTGTTTGTGCAATTTGTACACTTGCAATATTCATTTGCTCTTTCGATGCCAATACTTGCAAATAAAAAGTTGCAACATTTAAAGAAATATCATTGGTAACTTTTTCAACATCAACAAGAGCAGCTTTTGCCGAAAATTCAGCAGCGGCAATATTGTTTTTTATTCTTCCCCAATTAAATACTTGAATACCACCCTGTACACCATAGCTTTGAGCAAACAATTCTGTATTTGTAAATATATTAGTGGTAGGGTCAATTGATCTACCAAACTGAGGCCCTAAATTGGTGTTGAATGATGCTGTTGGATATTGAAACATTTTAGCCTGCTTCATTTGCAAAGCAGATAATCTTGCTTGTACATCTGCCTGCTTTACAGAAATATTATTTTTTACAGCATAATCTACGCATTTGCGTAAATCCCATTTTTCAGCATTGGTCTGAGCAGTTACATTAAAGGTAATTGTTACAGTAATAAGGGCTAATAATACTCTCATAGTACAACAAAATAACGGAAAGGGTTTCATGTGTGCAAAACTTGCTATTTAAATTTTAGTATTTTAGCTCCAAAATGACAGTTTTAACAAAAAAAACTTACAATTAAGCATTTAAAGTAGAAAAACCTGTTTCTAAATCTTTAATAATATATTCAGCATCTTCTAAACCCACATATAAACGAAGCATTCTGTGTTCTAATTTTGTTACATCAAATTGTTCTTTTGGCATTCCTGCACATTTTGGAATAATTAAACTTTCGTAGCCTCCCCAACTTACTGCCATTAAAATATGTTGTAAAGCATTACAAAATCGCTCTATTTCATCTACAGAATTCGTCTTCATTACAAAAGTAATTAGTCCACAAGCACCTTTCATTTGACGAATTGCTAGCTCATACTGTGGAAATGACTTGCTTAATGGAAAAATTACTTTTTCTACTTTAGGATGATTTTCTAAATAAGTTATAACTGCTTGCGTAGTTGTAGTTATGCGTTCTAAACGCATGGGTAAAGTTCTTAATCCTCGTATTAAAAGCCATGCATTAAAGGGTTGAATACCACTACCAATATTCATGTACTCGCTATTAAATATTCGAGTAATCATAGGTTTGCTGCCGCTTAAAACACCTGCAACAACATCACTATGTCCACTTATATATTTGGTAGCAGATTGTATACTTATATCTATTCCTAAAGCAATTGGTTGTTGATAAATAGGTGTACAATAGCTGTTGTCGCAAATTGTAATAATTTGATGTTGTTTGGCAAATGAAGCAATTGCTGCTAAATCTTGCAAATCATACGTCCAACTATTTGGGCTTTCTAAGTAAATAACAGTTGTATTATTTTGTACGGCATTGAATAAATTGTTTACATCAGTGCCATCAACATAGGAATGTGTAACCTGGAAACGAGGTAATATTTCTTCGAACATCTTTGCTGCCCATGTATACGGATTTTTTACCGAAACAATATGATCACCACTTTTTACATTGGCTAAAACCGCAGCAAAAATGGCAGCAGCTCCACTATTAAATACCAAGCAATCTTCAGCATTATCTAAAGCTGCTAATTTTTTTCTTAAAATGTCAACAGTTGGGTTTAGGCCTCTGCTGTACAACCAAGTACTGTATTCATCTTCAAAACTTTTACGTAAATCATCTACCGTATTAAATGCAAAGTTTGAAGTTTGAATAATTGGTGGAGCAACAGCCCTAAAATACTCGTTTCTATCTTCTCCATATTCGTTTAGTATATAGGAAATATCCATTTAAGCAGCATTAAATATTTTGTTTTTGAATAAAAAATAAATGGCTATAAATGCTGTTAATACACCTACGCCTATACAAGCCGTTGATATATCTTGCAAGGCAATACTTACACCAACAAATAAATAAGTAGCCATAAATATCAATGGTAAAACAGGAAAAAATTTCATTTTAAAAATGCCTGTTCCATCTAAATGTTTGGTTTGCTTACGTAATTTAAAAATAGTAGCACTAGAAGCAATCATTCCAAAGCAATCTAAAAAAATGGTGAAGTTTAAAATTTTATCAAATGTTTGGGCAAAAAATAAGATTACAATACACATTGCAGCAAATACTGTTAATGAAACTACTAGCACATTATTTTTTTCATTTTGTTTGGCAAATATTTTAGGCAAACTTCCTTCTTCACTCATGGCATACATTACCCTAGGATTACTCATTAATAAAGCATTTACATAAGCCAAAACCCCAAAAAATAGAAAGAAGGAAAAGATATCGGCACCTTTACTTCCAAACACTTTATTAATAACCACATAAGCAATTTCTCTTTCATTCTTCATGTTTTCAAAACCAATTACTAAGTAGTAACTTAAGTTTACAAATAAGTATAAAACAATAATGATGCTTATTCCGATAAAAATACCTCCTGGAATATTTTTTGCAGGTTTATATACCTCATTTCCAAAATTGATTGTTTGTTGATAGCCACCATACGTAAACGATACAGCAATTAAACTGATGCCTAAACTTTGAATCCAACTGATATTTGGTGTGTTTACTATGGCTTTTTCAATATTCAATGTTGAAGTTTGTGTTGCATAAACTTCAGGAAAAAAAAGAGCACTTATTAAAACTAAAATCATTCCCATTTTAATAATCATCAATATATTTTGAGCCTTACTACTCATTTTTAACCCCATTAAATTGATAGCATAAAAAATAAAAATGGCTACACAGCTAATTAATGCCTTGTGTATATCTGTCCATTCGTATTGAGGAAAAAGTTTGGCTATATAACCACTACCAATTAAGGCAACACCGCTCAAACTTGCAGCATTACTAATCAAAATAATGCAGTTAATAGCAAACGCAATACTAGGATGATAAGCGTAAGAAAACACCTTGTAATATCCACCTGTAACAGGATAGCGGCTTCCAATTTCTGCATAAGTAAGAGCTCCACATAAAGCAACAAATCCACCAATAATCCAAGCAGCAAAATAAACTGAAGGTTCAATTGCATTTTTGGCCGAGGTAGCTGCTGTTCTAAAAATGCCCATACCAATTACTAAACCTACAACAATCATAGTAAATGAAAATAGGTTTAACTTTTGCCCATTCGACTGCATGTATTACTTGTTATTTGCTGAAAAATAAAAGTAAGATAATGAATTGCACCAAATTTTACCACAAATAAAAAAGGTAGCATTTATCTATACTACCTTTTTTATTGAAACCATTATTACGGTAATTAGCCGTTTCTTCTTTCTGCCAATCTTTTTCTCCACTTTGCTTTTTGCTCGGGAGAAGCACTATCATATTTAGCTTTTGCCTTTTGCTTTAAAGCCTCTTTTTCTTCTGGTGTTTTTTCGTTCCATTTTTCTTTTGCCTTTTCTTTTAACGCCTCTTTTTGTTCAGGGGTTAAATTTTTTAAACGTTCTTTTACTTTTTCTTTTTGTGCATTCGCTGGTGCAGTTTGTGCATTCATAAAAAACGGAGCAGCTACTAATAAAGCTACGCTAAATACTTTTGTTATTTGTTTCATGGTTTGTGTATTTTAAAAATGTAGATACATTGAAACATCGAAAGGTTTAATAGAACAATTTGTTTTTTTGTTAAAGTAACTTAAAAATATTTACAAAACAATTTTGCATTATTCAATTCTTAACAGCACTTTTGTTGTGTATTTGGTTTCTTATTAAATAAAAGCACTCTTAAAAGTGTACCAATTCAATAAGAATTAAAAGGGAATCCAGTGAAATTCTGGGACTATCCCCGTAGCTGTAAGGCAGTTTTTGTGTATCAATACATAAAAACAACTTCAATAAAAACCACTGTTTACAACGGGAAGGTGAAGTGTGTTGCCAAAGTCAGAAGACCTGCCTTATACAATTTCATTCACGGCTTTCGGGTGAAAAGCATGGAATGTAAAAGGCTAGCTGCAGACAGCCGTTTATATTTCTCCGTTTTTTTATTTTCCTGAAAGCTCATTGTTACACATTTAAAACAAAAAACAATGAGCAAAAAATTAACGCTCCTTTCAACCCTGTTGTGTACTACAACAGCAACGCTACTTGCACAGCAACAAGACACTCTGCAAGGAAAAAACTTAGACCAAGTAATTGTTACAGCCAATAAAATTGAGCAGAAACAATCGCAAACAGGTAAAGTAGTAACTGTAATTTCAAAAGAACAAATTGAAAAAAGTGGCGGCAAAACAGTTGCCCAATTATTGAACGAACAAGTAGGTATTACCATTAATGGTGCCTTTAACAATTTAGGTACAAACCAATCATTATTTGTTCGTGGAGCCGGAAGTGGAAAAGCATTGATTTTATTAGATGGAATTCCTGTAAACGATCCATCTCAAATTAACGGCGATTTTGATTTAAATCTTTTTTCTATCAACGATGTAGAAAGAATTGAAGTTTGTAAAGGTGCTCAATCTACATTGTATGGTAGTGACGCTATTGCTGGTGTTGTAAATATAATTACCATTAAAAATAACACAACTAAACTACTTAATGTAAAAGCAACTGTAGGTGCAGGAAATAGAAATACATCTAAACAAAATATTCAACTTTTTGGTAAAATGGGTAAATGGATGTACACCACAAGATTTTCAAAACTAAAATCTGATGGGTTTTCAGCTGCTGTAGATACTAGTAAAAATGGTAGAAATTTTGACAATGACTATTACGATGGAACTGCAACCAATGGAAGCATTCAATATCAAGCTACGAAAGATTTAGTTCTTAAAGCATTTACCCAATATAGCGAATACAAAGCAGGTATAGATGCTGGTACATTTGTAGACAAAAGAAACATAACTACTTTTAGCAAAAGCCATATTAGTGGATTAGGTCTTCGTTTGAAAAAAGATAAAATTAGTGTTGTAGGTAATTATCAATATACTAAATCGAATAGGGTAATTGATGATAATGCTACCATACCAAATGCTACCAACTTTGCACTTACCAAATTTAATTCAATTGCACAGTTTGGTGAATTGTATAGCAACATCAAATTGGCAAAAAAAATTACTGTTTTAGTAGGAACAGATTATAGATATGCTTCTTTTTTTAGCAGTTTTAATTCATTAAGCCAATTTGGACCATTTAACTCTAAGTTTACAGATACTGCAATGCATCAATTTGCAGTGTATAGTTCTATTGCTTACAACAGCAATCACTTTAATTTAGAGTTGGGAGGAAGATATAATCAACATTCAAAGTATGGCAATAACTATACTTACTCATTTAATCCATCTTATATTTTTAATAATCACTTTAGAGTATTTGGTAGCATTGCCACTGCATTTAAGGCTCCTAGTTTGTATCAACTATTTGCAGGAACAAGTATTGGTGGAAATCCAAACTTAAAACCAGAAAAAAGCGTTAACTACGAAATTGGTACACAGTACATACACAAAAGCTTCAATGGCAGATTGGTATTTTTTTATAGAGATGTTACCGATGGAATAGATTATAGTAATGTAAACACCAATGGATATCCTACAGGTTATTTTAATTTTGCTAGTCAATATGCAAGAGGTATAGAATACGAAATGAACTTGAAGATTAATCAACAACTTTCTCTTACGAGCAATTACACATTTATTACAGGGCAAGAAAATACCCAAAATCGGATTACGTTTAAAGACACCTCTTATGCCTATTTACTACGTAGACCAAAACATAGCTTGAATTTTGCTATTAACTATCAAGCTACAAAAGTTTTATTTGTAAGTGTAAATGGAAAATATGTGAGTAGTAGAAACGATGTTGGTGGATATAGACGTGCAGATGTTGCTTTAGACGATTATTTTATTTGGGGTGCTTATGCAGATTATACACTCAACAATAACATAAAATTTTATGCAGATTTACAAAATATTGCCAACAGAAAATTTTATGATTTAAGAGGGTTTAATTCCATACCATTGCTATTCAATGCAGGATTAACAATTAATTGGTAATTATTTTTGTATTTGATGTTTAATAAAAGCGTTTTAAAACAGATTTACTTCAGTTTTAAAACGCTTTTAACCATTTAAAAAATGCCTAACCACGAAATAAAAGTTTGTAGCTGCTGTTTAAAAACATTCGAATGTAAAGTGGGAAATGTTTTAGAGTGTCAGTGTAACAAAATACACCTAACTTACGAAGAAAGAAATGCCATAGAATTAAAATATCCAGACTGCCTTTGTATTGATTGCTTATACATACTTAGGTACAAATTTCAACAAAATAAAACGCTTTAAAACAATATAAAAAGTATACACAAATGCTTATAGATAAAGAATTACAACACATTATTGATCATAAAACAAAACCATTGGGTTCATTGGGTATGCTAGAAAATATTGCATTGCAAGTAGGCATTATTCAAAATACAATTCACCCAATAATTCAAAACCCACATATTATTGTGTTTGCGGCCGATCATGGCATTGCTACTACAAACTTGGTAAATCCATATCCACAAGCAGTTACAGCTCAAATGGTTCTCAATTTTTTAAATGGTGGTGCTGCTATTAATGTGTTTACCAAACAACACGGAATTGAATTGATTGTTGTTGATGCTGGCGTGAATGAAGATTTTGATGAAGACTTATACAGCAATCATTTTCTGAATTTAAAAATTGATTACGGAACAAACAATTACTTAAACGAACATGCTTGTAGTGAAGAGCAAGTACATACAGCTATTCAACATGGTAAAAATGTGGTGAATAAAATATTTGAACAAGAATGTAATACCATTGGTTTTGGAGAAATGGGAATTTCAAATACGTCTTCTGCTGCATTAATTATGAGTGCCATAACTGGTATTGATATTGAAGAATGTGTTGGTAGAGGAACAGGATTAACAGACGAACAACTACTTATAAAAATTGAAACTTTAAAAGCTGTATATGCAAAGCATCAGTTACAATTTGCTGGTAATAAACCCATTCTTTTACTTTCAAAAGTTGGCGGTTTTGAAATAGCAATGATGGTAGGTGCTTTTATACAGGCAGCTAAAAATAAAATGGTTATTGTGGTAGATGGGTTTATTGCTACAGCAGCGTTATTGGTTGCTACAACTATCGATGCATCGGTCATAAACAATTGCATTTTTGCACATAGCAGCAATGAAAAAGGTCATGAAAAAATGTTGGCATTTTTACAAGCAAAGCCATTACTAAATTTAGGTTTACGATTGGGAGAAGGTACAGGTGCTGCACTTGCAATACCCATTATTCAATCGGCTATATTAATGCTACAAGAAATGGCTAGCTTTGAAAGTGCTAACGTATCTACCACATCTTCATGAAACAAGAATTTAGAATTTTTCTAACTGCTGTTATGTTTTTTACTCGTATTCCTGTTGGTAAAAATTTGCCTTACAGTGAAAATATGTTGCAACAATCAGCACGTTATTTTAGTTGGGTTGGTTTACTTGTTGGTGCTTTTAGTGCTATGATTTATTGGCTTAGTATTGATGTTTTTTCAACTAATTTATGTATTGCATTTTCTATATTGGCTAGTATTTTATTAACAGGGGCTTTTCATGAAGATGGTTTTGCAGACTGCTGTGATGCATTTGGTGGAGGATGGACAAAAGAAAAAATTTTAACCATCATGAAGGATAGTAGATTAGGGACTTATGGTGTTGTTGGATTGATTGGAATAATTGGTTTTAAATTTTTATTATTACAATCGCTTCAGCTTACCTCTTCTACCTTACAACTACTAACAATCATAATTACAGCACATAGCTTTAGTAGATTAATGGCTGTATTTACAATGCAACAACTTCAATATGTTCAAGATATAGATAGTAGTAAGTCGAAACCATTGGCAAACAGAAAATTATCAATCCTTGAATTAACAATAGCAATCAGTGGCTCATTCATTGGTTTTTTAGCCCTACCACTATTTTTTACACTAACCATTCCTTTTGTTGTAATTACTCAATATTTGGCAGGTTTGTATTTTAAAAAATGGATTGGTGGCTATACAGGCGATTGTTTAGGTGCTACTCAACAAATTTGCGAAATCGTATTTTATGTGGCTATAATTGCAATTACAAAATTTTTATAATAAACAAACCAACAATTGAAGTGTTTTGGTTAATGAATGATAAGTTAGTTTATGGAAATATATTTAATAAGACACACTACTCCTGATATACAAAAAGGAATTTGCTATGGACAAACAGATTTACCTGTTACAAATACTTTTTTAGAGGAAGCTGCATTAATTAAAAAAGTACTGCCTACAAATATTCAAACACATTATAGCAGTCCATTACAACGTTGTAGCAAATTGGCAAGCGAATTATTTCCAAACAATAATATCATTCATCATCCGCATTTAAAAGAAATTAATTGTGGTATTTGGGAAATGCAACATTGGGATGAAATTAGTAAAGAAGAGCTAGACCCATTTATGAACGATTTTGTAAATATTCCCATGCCAAAAGGTGAAAGCTATATTGATTTATACACTAGAGTTACCAATTATTTTTCTACCATTATTCAAGAAACTTTACCAGCAGCAATTGTAGCCCATGGTGGCGTAATTAGAAGTATACTTTCTCACATTACCAATACACCTTTACAACAATCTTTCGAAGCTTTTAAACTGTATTATGGTTGTGTTGTAAAAATTACTAAAACTAGCAATGGTTTTAACTATGAAATTTTGCACAATATAGAGCCAGCTACTGGTGAACAGCACAAACCTTCTACTTCAACAAATAACCAATAATTAAGCTGTATAAACTGTTTTTAATTGCCATTTTTTGTTTTGTATTTTTACAAAAAAACAATCATGACTTTCAAAATAGACGAACTGCTTACCATTACTTTCACACTATTTGCTGTGATAGATATTGTAGGTTCTATACCCTTGTTAATTTCTTTGAAAGAAAAAATGGGAGGCATAAAATCTACACAAGCTACATTGGTTTCTGGTGCATTAATGATTGCATTTTTATTTTTTGGTGAAAGTTTTTTGAAGATCTTAGGTTTAGATATTCGATCTTTTGCAGTTGGAGGTTCTATCGTAATTTTTTTACTAGGTTTAGAAATGGTTTTGGGCCACGAAATTTTTAAAGCAGATAAAGATGGAAAAGCTGGAAATGTTGTACCCATTGCGTTTCCTGTAATTGCAGGTAGTGGTACTTTAACAACTGTAATGAGCTTAAAAGCCAATTATGATAACCTTGTAATTATGGCTGGTATTTTAATAAACTTAATAATCATTTACATTGGTTTAAAATCGCTTAGAGTTATTGAACGAGCTTTAGGGCCTGCAGGTTTATTAGCTGTACGTAAATTTTTTGGCGTTATTCTATTAGCTATTGCAGTTAAAATATTCAGTAGCAATATTGCTGCTTTTGGTAAATAATACAATTCTGTTGTAATGAAAAAACGAATTGCTTTTCTTCAATCTCAATTAGAATTGCTGTTTTTTTCAACTGCGTTGATATTGTTATTTTACATGAATGTAAATGCAAATGAAACAAGTTTTTGTGTATTTAAAGCTGTTGGTATTCCTTATTGCTTAGGTTGTGGAATTGGTCATTCTATTCATTATGCATTGCATTTAAAATGGGTACAATCATTTGAAGCACATCCGTTTGGAATATTTGGAACTTTAATTATATTGTGGAGAATATTTATACTTATAACTAAAAACCAAAACAAACATGCACCCAAATCTTATTAATCTTATCCCATCTGTTGAATCTGATGAATTGGCGTATTTACAAGCAATTACACAAGACTTAACACCACAACAACTACAAACATTTGTTTCTGTGTATAATGGCAAAAGAAAAAAAGCAGAAACGGTTCTTATTTGCTGCATCATTGGTTTTGTTGCAGTTGCTGGTATTCAACGCTTTATTGTTGGGCAAATAGGTATGGGTATATTGTACTTGTTTACCTTTGGCTTATGTATCATTGGTACAATTGTAGATACAATTAACTACAAGAAAATTGCATTTGAATATAACCAAAAAATGGCCGTTGAAAGTATGGGAATGATTCAGGCATTTAGATAACTTTTTCTGAAGAATACAAAAGGGTGCACCCATCAATTACTTGGATGTACCCTTTTTTATGCATTTAACTACTACTTATTTTTGCTTAATAATAATGGCACTCACCACTGGTCTCTCTACGCCATTATCACCTGGTCTTACTGTTTTTACGCCATTAATTACCAAAGAAGTTGATCCCCCACCATCAAGGTTTATAGCTTCAACGCATCCTAGATTTTTTAAAAGCGTAGCTAAATCTGCTAAATTAATACCTGTGTAAGTTGGTGCATTGTCGCCTTCAACAGCAACTAGCATTACAATTCCGTTTGAATTATAACCAATAGCAGATCTTGGCCTAGATGTAGTGTTGTTTACTGAAATCAGTTCTTCAGCATCGGTAATTTGAATATTGTTATTCTTAATCAACATCGGTGATCCACCAATTGCACTTACTGTATTCCAAACAGATCCATTTGCAGGAAATGTTTCAGTTGGTTGAGGTTGTGGAGCTACGTTTAACATATTTGGACTTGGGCTTGGATAACTATAAATTAAATTATTGCCAGTACCAACATTATAAATCCAAGCTATAGAAGGTACTCCTGTTGATGTTACACCAAAAGCTGCTCTTGTAGGAAAATAAGAAACATTATTACCATTAAATGCTCTTGTAAGTGCTTTAATGTTTGCAGAACTCACTATATTATTGTATTTAACCAAACTAAATGATTGATTTGATCCAAAATAACCGCCATTCATACATGCGTAAACGGTTCCTGTTTCAGCAGCTGCAAATGCAGTTGGAGTAATTGCTGTAGCAGACATTACTGGTTTAAAATCGATGGTTGTTATCTTACTATCATAAGCAACACAAACTGCTTTCACCTGCTTTCCTGCATGAATGGTATCGAACTGATAAACTTGAATACCCGTAGGAAAATTAACACCAAAAGATGTACTTAATTTCCAACCAGCAGGCAATGTAATTAAGGTTGGTTTTGGTGTTACAGGTGGCTGAACAACTGGAGGAATAGTAGTTGTTGACTCTATTTTTTTTGAGCAAGAAAAACTCAATACAATAATGGCAATTTGAAGAATACGTAGCATCGTTACTAATTGATTTTTTTAATAAATAAATTGAATTTTATTGAGCGATTCGTAATAAAACAAACATTCACCCATAAAGCCATGTTTACGATTTAGTTGAATCATTTCTTTTAATAATTGTTGATTTACTAAATAGCCATCGCCTAATGAGGTTAATATTCCGGGAAAAACTTTTTGCATTTGAGCTGGAGTTACTTGTTGCTTTAATTGCAATAAAACTTTTTCATATGCGGGTATATTATACCGATACAACTGTGGCAAAATATAATCTGCATAGCCATCTTTTACCCATGTTGGCCAATCTTGTAAATACTGCTCTTTACTCCAAGGATAAATGCTTGGTGACCATGTGACCAAACAATTGGATCTTTCTTTTTTTACAACTTGATATAAAGCTTTTCCGAATAAACTTAATTGATTAGCCTTCCATTGTAACCATTGTTTTTCTCTACAATCTGTTGGTGGCATTTTTCCTGTTTCTGATAAATACAATTGCGTTGTATAATGGTCGTATCCTCCTTCTGCTGGCATTGCTGGCAGTCTATCATCTCCTTGAATGCCATCTACATTGTACTTAGCAACCACTTCTTTTACCAATTGCTTCATAAATAATTGCACTTCAGGATGAATGGCATTCCACCAATAAAAACCATTTTTTACAAGTGGTTGTTGCATATTATTTTTAGCCATCCAATGAGGGTATTTATTTTTCCAAACTGAGTTGCTGTCTTTATAAGCATAAGAAAAGCCAAATTCAAACCAAGCATGTACTTTTAAACCTTGTTTATGACCTTCTTCAACAATAGCAGCTATGGGGTCGAAACCTTTATAAACAGTATCTTGTGCAATGCCAATATAATTTTGCATTACCTTACTAGGATACATGGTTACACCACCATTCCACACCACTACAAAAATTGAATTCAGTTTTTTTTGTTTACATGTAGCAACCGTTTGTTTTACTTTTTCCAAAGACATTAAAGCATCACTTGCAACATTGGTAACCCAAGTTCCTCTAATAGGTTCTACAGGTGTTTGGGCAAAAGAACAAAGGACTAATACTGAAAAACAAATGGAAGCAATTATTTTTTTCATGTTCATTATTTATCTAGCTGTTGTGTATATTCTACGTATCTATTGTAAAGATGATGAGCTTGTATATAAGCAGATTGTGGGCTCATAAAATGTGAAAATTCGAAAGTAATGGCTTTATCGTAACCAGCAGCAGCAGCGGCTTCTAACTTTAAACGTAGTTTTTCGAATTTAATGGGCAAAAATTTAATAGGCATATCTCTATCAAAACTTTCAGCATTTGTCCAACATTGTAAATTGTATTTTTGAGCAAGTTTTTTATTAATAGAAAAAAAGTCAGTTAATTCATTATAATCTATATGCCCATCTTGAAAAGCAACGGCATCAATAGATTCAGAGATTCCACTAAAAATTTCATCCCATTCTGTTTCATGTTCTTTTAAACTAATTGCCTCTTCTTTACTGATGGTTGAAGATGCAGCCATTACAGCTTTTTTACCATCAATCCATGGAGAAATAAATGTTGGCAAACCATTACTCACAGCCTTACATTGTTTACCTAATGTATCAATAGCCTCAATAGCACCTTTTGTTTTTCTGCTAATTTCCATACTTAAATACCAACCCTTAAACGATGGATGATGACCGTATTTTTGCCAAACCTCATCAATAACAAAACGGTTGCTATCAATTTCGGCCATCATATTTCCGGTATCCCAATACTCGCCACTATCATACAATCCAAAATAAAAGTGCATGTTATATTTATTGGCAAGCTGTAAAAAAAGCTCTACCAAATCTACAGGAGGTGTATAACAATTTTTATGTTGAATTAAATAAGTAGAAGGATAAGTAATAAACTTTCTATATCCACTTCTAATTAAAATTACAGTATCAATACCTATGGCTTTCATATGTTGAAAGTCTATTTCCCACTCATTTTTACCCCAATTTTGATGTGGAATATCGTGGCTAATTTCATCAATAAATGTTCCTGTAATTTTCATACGGTTTTAATCTTTTATCAAGTTTATGGCATCAACTTATGTTGCTGCAACGTTTTTTTCCAAAGCATATATCCATTTCCATTCAAATGCAATCCATCGTTTGTATAGGTTGTACTCAATTTATTATCGTCATCTAAAAAAAGTGGAAATAGATTTACAAAAACGATAGATTTTTCAGCACATAGTTTTTCTAATTCTTTGTTTACATAAATAATGTGTTGAGTTTTGTGTTGATGATTTGCAAACTGTGTAAATGAATGATTCGTTGGCAAAATGCTCTGTACAATCAATTGTGTTTTAGGTGTTTTTTGTTGAATGGTTTCAATAATTTTTTTGTAGTTACGAAGGATAATAGAATCTGGAATATTTTTAGCAATATCATTAATACCAATCATAATGAATATTTTCTTAGGAAAAGAAGATACCACTTCATCTAACCTTGCCAAAACTCCAAACGTATTATCTCCACTTATCCCTCTATTTTTTACATGTATATCTTGCCAAATTTCTGCCCATTCACCTATATCGGTAATACTATTTCCTAAAAAAACAATTTCCTTTTTGGTATTGGGCAGTTGATTAAATAAGGTAACTTTTTGAACATAATAGGTAGTTTGATAGCTAGAATCCCATTTTAAAGTTTGTGCATTACTGTGTGTTTGCAAAACCCCAAAACACAATAGCAAAGCAAATCGTAAGTTGTTCATATTGGTAATTTTATGTTGTAGCAATCGCATTTTGTTCTAACATTTCTGCTTCTTCCTTTGTTAGCAAAGGCACCAACCATGTTACAATAAATGCAGGAATAGTTGCTATTAATACCCAAATAAAAAACTCTTTATAACCTAAATAATCGCTTACAAAACCACTCACCATTGATGGAATCATAAATCCTAAATTCATTAATCCGCTACCAAAAGCATAATGAGCCATTTTGTATTTACCTGGTGCTATATTTTGCATCATAAATAGTATTAAACCCACAAACCCAAAACCGTAGCCAAAATATTCTATAGCAACAGCAGCACCAATTACATACAAATTTTGAGGCAGGGTTACCGCTAAAAAAGTATATGCCAAAAAAGGGATGTTAAAAAAGGCACACAATACCATTAATGTTTTACGAGAAAGACCTTTATTAGATACAAAATATCCTGCAATTACCGAACCTAATACAAATGCAATAGAACCACAAACACCGTACAAAACACCAATATCAGAGGTAGATAAGCCCAAGCCACCTTCTACCCTCGATGCTTTAAAAAATAGTGGTGTTATTTTAATGGCTTGTCCTTCTGCAAATCTGTAAAACACAATAAATGCCAAACTAAACCAAATATTTTTCTTTTGAAAAAAGGTAACCACAACATCTTTTAAAGTAGCAAATCCCTCTTCAATAGATTGAACTTGTTGTGATGGTTTACCAGATGGCAACATTTTTTTATTATAAAATCCTAAAGCAATCATTATTAATCCATACAAAAACATAACAAACATCCATGCTGTTGGTATGCCCCATTTTTTTTCTAACTCACCAGCTAAATATACCAATACACCACCTGATAATACTTTTGCTATGTTATAAAAAGCACCTTGCCATCCTACATATCTTGCTTGCAATTCTGGTGTTAATTCATTCAAATACACACCATCTGCTGCTGTATCATGTGTGGCTCCACTAATAGCAATTATGGAAAAAAGAGCAATAGAAATAATAAAAAAATAGTCTAATTGTAAACTTAAACCAACCAATCCAAACAAAACACCTGTAAACATTTGAGTAATGTAAACAAAGAATTTTTTGGTTTTATACATTTCTAAAAATGGCCCCCATAGTGGTTTTATTGTCCATGGTAGCATAATTAAAGATGTCCAAAACGCAATACTTGCATCTGAAATACCCATGTTTTTAAACATTAACGAACTAGCAGCTGCTAATGCAACAAAGGGCAAACCCATGGCAAACCATGTAGTTGGTATCCAAAAAATGGGGTTAATAGTTTTGCTATTTGGTGTATCCACTTTAATTAATTTTATAAATAGAAAGTGAAAGTTAATAAAATATTTTATTAACAAGTGCAAGATTCATAAATTTTTATTTAAGTTCGTTGTGTAAATTTTAATTCATGAAACGATTGTGTACATTTTCTTTCACTAAACTACTTTTTGCTTTTGTTATTTTAACAAGCATTCACTGCTCTAAAAAAACAACTGTAAGTTATACACCTCCTGCTAATGGTGGCGGTGGCGGTACCAATCCAAATCCACCCGTTTGGGATGTAAATGCCTTAAGAGGTACTTGGGTAACTACGGCTGCAAGTACAGCTCTTGACAGCAGAGATAATATTAAACAAACCGTATTAAACTGTAAGGCTGCAAATATCAATCATATTTTTATGGTTGTGTATAACAATGGTAGAACCATGTATCCTAGCACTATTATGAACAATTTAATTGGCAAACCAATTTCTGAACGCTTTGCAGGAAGAGACCCTTTACAAGAAATGATAACAGAAGCACATGCTGTTGGTATTAAAGTGCATGCATGGTTTGAATATGGATTTGCTGCATCTTTTTCTGCAAGTGGTGGACCTATTGTGGCTGCAAAACCAAATTGGGCAGCTAAGGATATTAGTGGAAATTTAGTAGTAAAAAATGGTTTTGACTGGTTAAATGCTTTTGACCCAGAGGTACAAAAATTTATGATTGATTTATTTAAAGAAGTAACTGAAAAATACAATGTTGATGGGGTTCAAGGCGATGATCGTTTACCTGCTGTTCCATCATCATCTGGTTACGATACTTATACAGTAAACTTGTATAAATCAGAAAACGGCGGAAGCAATCCTCCTACAAATGCAATGGATGCAGGTTGGATTAGTTGGAGAGCAAAAAAACTTACTGCGTTTTTAAAAAGACTTCGTACAGAAGTAAAAACGTTAAAGCCAAATATTCAATTTACCATGAGTCCAAGTGCTTATCCATTTGCTTTGAATGAATATTTGCAAGATTGGCCAGCTTGGGTAGATAGTAGTTTTGTAGATGCCATTTTACCACAATGTTATAGATACGATATATCGGCTTATAATGCTACCATTGCACAACAAAAATCATACTATAAAAATACTTCTGTTCCATTTTATCCAGGAGTATTAATAAAATCAGGAACTTATTTAGTATCAGATTTATTCTTAACCCAAATGATTCAAACCAATAGAAGCAATGGTTTTAAAGGAGAATGTTTTTTCTTTTATGAAGGAATTAAAGATAAACCTGCATTCTTTAAAGATCAATATCCATACATTAAATAGGTATTATTACTACCTTGAACAAACAAACACAATCGCATGAAAAAATGCTTTTTATTAGCTGTACTATTAGTGTGCAGCTTTTTTGTTTACAGTCAAAAACTTACTGCATTCGTAGATCCATTTTTGGGAACAGGAGGTCATGGTCATGTTTATCCTGGTGCTACCGTTCCATTTGGTATGGTTCAACTAAGCCCTGATAATGGCGTTGAAGGTTGGGATTGGTGTAGTGGTTATCATTACAGTAGTAAAACAATTGCAGGATTTAGTCATACACATTTAAGTGGAACAGGAATAGGCGATTGGTGCGATATTTCAGTATTACCACTTACAGATACCAGCCAAATACGAAACGAAAAAATTCTACTTCCGTTTAATCATCAAAATGAAAGTGCAAAACCTGGTTATTACCAAGTAAAATTAGATAATAACATAAACTGTGAACTTACAGCTTCCACAAGAAATGGCTATCATAAATATACTTTTCCCAACAAAACTGGATGGCTAAGATTTGATATGGGTTTTAGAATTAATTGGGATAAAAGTACCGATGGCATGTTGCAAATTGTAGATGATTATACAATTGTTGGTTATCGCTTTAGTACAGGTTGGGCTAAAGGACAAAAAGTATATTTTGCTGCAAAATTTTCTGAAAAAATAGGTAGCTATATTTTTATTGACGATTCCTTACAAACGAATAAAAAAGCAATTGGTAAACATGTAAAAGCAGCTTTGCAGTTTGCAACCTCAAACGCTTTATTCGTAAGGGTTGGAATTAGTTCTGTAAGTACAGAAAAAGCACTACAATCTTTAAATGAAACTGCAAATAAAACCTTTGAGAATGTAGTAACAACTGCAGATAATTTGTGGGAAAAAGAGTTGGAAAAAATTAAGATAAACACCGATAACAAACCACAAGCAATTCAGTTTTATTCTGCCTTATACAGAACCTGCTTAGCACCTGTTGTGCATAGTGATGAAGACGGTGCATATCAAACACATGATGGTTTAAAAAAACAATTTACTACAGGTAAAAATAAGTACACCGTATTTTCTCAATGGGATGTTTTTAGGGCATTAAATCCTTTGTTTACAATTACACAAACCAAGAGATTGCCTGACATGATTAACAGTATGTTGCAATTGTATAAAGACAATGGTTTATTACCTGTTTGGGATTTAAGCACTTGGGAAGCCAACACTATGACTGGCTATCATAGTGTGCCAATTATTGCCGATGCAATCTTAAAAAACATGAAGGGCTTTGATTATGAATTGGCTTATACAGCTATGCGTAAAAGTGCATTTCAGCAACAGAGAGCTACACCAGAATATATTCAGTATGGATATGTGCCACAAGATAAACATGGATGGAGTGTTACCATTACTTTAGAATATGCTTTTGACGATTGGTGTATAGCACAAGTGGCTAAGAAATTAGGAAAAACAAAAGACTATGAATTGTTTATAAAACGAGCATTGAGCTATAAACAACTCTTTGATAGTGCAACCACTTTTATGAGAGCGAAAGATAGCAAGGGAAAATTCGTAGAACCTTTTGATCCATTGTTTTCTGAACATGGTTTTGATGGTCAATACGTAGAAGGCACAGCTTGGCAACACAGCTTTTTTGTACCACACGATGTACAAGGATTTGCAAATTTATTTGGAGGAAAAGAAAAGCTAATAGCAAAGCTAGATGCATTATTTACATCACCATCCATATTACATGGTGAAAACGTTTCAGCAGATGTTACAGGATTAATTGGTCAGTATGCTCATGGAAACGAACCTAGTCATCACATCATTTATATGTATACAATTTTAGGTGCACCTGAAAAAGCAGCTAAATGGTTAAAAGTAGTGATGGATAGTGTTTACAAAACAGGACCAGATGGATTAAGCGGAAACGATGATTGTGGACAAATGAGTGCTTGGTATATTTGGACTACTTTAGGAATGTATCCATTAAACCCTGCTTCAGGAAATTATGTTTTTGGACTACCATTTATAAATAATGCAACCATTCAATTACCCAATGGAAAAAAATTATTCATAAAAGTTGAAGGCGAAACTAAGAATGAAAAAAGGAAGCAGTTATTCGCTGCCATTTTAAATAATAAACCCATTTCTACTCAACAAATACAACACAAACAACTTTTAGAAGCTGGAACACTAATTTTAAAAGTAAAATAAAACACAAGCCATTGATACATTTTTATCAATGGCTTATATAAAATATTTATTGCAGTTTATGTACGCCAAAACCATTTCTTTTTTGTAAAAAATATGGTTATTAAAGATACTAAAACAGTAAAGATTACTCCTTTCAAAAAGCCAGCAAAGGCATTTTCATTTAATAGATTAAAATAGCCTTGTAAACCAGTTATGTTTAATAATGGAGTAAGTAATAAACTGCCTGTAACATAAGCTACCATTGGATTTTGACCATTCATTGAGAAAAAATGTATTATTCTATTATTGCTAGATAGTTGGATAATTAATTTAAGAGAAATGGTTAATAAAAATGCGAGTCCACTTGTAACAAAATAATAGCTGTACGTTGAGTTATCTTTTCGAATGCCTCCTTCGTATGATTCAAAAAACAACCCTAAAAACAATAAATATATTCCCACTTTTATGGGAATTAAATACATATTTTTTTGCTCTGCTTTCTCCATACTTAATAACATTATAATTGCAAAAGAAATAAGCACTGATGCAATAAAGTTTACAAACAAATACCGTGTATATAATCCAATTAAGTTAGTAAGAATTAGCAAGAAAATGAGTAGTATTATTATAATTGAATGCTTAAATTTTTGATGCATTTCATCATTTTCTTTTTGGTTTATTTTCATTAACATTTCACCTGCAAACATGCCAGGTATTACAATAAATAAATACTTCAAAAAATAAAATTGATATAGCCAATCAAACTTTAAACTTCCTATTTCAGAGAAAGAATAAATGGCTTTAACCCAAGAAAAATGCGTTTCCTTCGATGATAGAAAAAAGGCCATAATAATTGGTAAAATAGCTACTCGATGCCATGGTTTATCAGCAGTAAAACCATAAATAATAATTCCGAACAAAGCCATATTTGCCAGCACCATTAAAATAATATCACTCTTGTAAAAATTAAATCCTAAACCAGATTTAAAAGGCAATACAAACAATAAACCAATAGCAATTAAATAGGAAAAATATTTACTATAAAACAATATTTTAGATTGACTAAAGCTAACAGTGTACAATTGAAAAAATAACAATAAAAAGGCTAGTAGAGAAAGCAAATAAGTTGGAATATTTGGAGTTGAGCTAATTGACCAAGGTTTTAAATGTTGTGTAAAGAGGGCAAAATAGGCTAATAATAAAAATCTTTTACAAGCAATTTTTATAAAAAACAACGGGGATGAATTTTGGTGAATTTTATGTTTCAAAGCCAAAGGAATTGAAGCCCCCATTGCAAATAAAAAGAAAGGAAAAACCAAATCAACCCAAGTTATCCCAAAAATTGTTGGGTTAAATTGATGCAAAGGTGGTGGTACTTGTGCATGATACATCCATGCAGGTAAAACACCGTTAAAAGCAATGCTTCCAGACAAAACCATTCCCAAAATAGCAACACCTCTTAAAGCATCTATGCTTGTATCTCTTTGCTTTATCATAAACTTAATTTAAAAAAGGCAGCGAAAATTCGCTGCCTTTTGAGATAAAAAATTTATAAAAATTACCAATTATCATTTTGGGTTAAACTACGATTAGATCGATCAATATCTACTTGAGGAATTGGACACAAAATATGTTGATTTGCATTAAAAATACGCAGCTCACGTTTTAAACGTAATGCATCAGCATTTGGCCAAGAAATAGGTACAAGTAATACAGGATCGAAAGTTGGCGGAGGTGCTGGCACAGTAAATTGCAGACCTACTCCTGGAACTAATTGCATTCTACAACTAGGTTGGCCATAAATTTGAACTGCCATTACTTTAGCTGCATAAGCACCGTCATCCCATCTACGCATATCTGCAAGATGTAAACCTTCGTTTGCTAGCTCAACAGTTTTTTCTCTACGAACTAACTGCTTCATTGCATTAGCATTTGACAAAACTGCTGCTGAAACATTTGGCATACCTGCTCTTGTTCTAACACGGTTTACAATTGTTGCCACTTCTACTGCTGGTGAACCATTCTCTAGTTTAGCTTCTGCATTTAATAATAATATTTCTGCATATCTCATATATACCCAACCAACTCTATAGGTATTACCTGCAGTACCATTTATATCTCTATCTTGACAATATTTTTTCCAAAGATTACCGCCACCATTTTGTCTTGGACCAAAAGGATTAGCACTATCTTGATTAGCAACTGTAGAAAAAATAATTTGTCTTGTTGTTGGGTTAAATTGTGTTTGTAAACGATCAAAGAAATTAAATACAATACTTGTTTGACCTTGCACTATACTTGTATCTCCTGGTACAATTACTGTTTGTGCCATTCTTGGATCTCTATTCTGATTGGGTTGAGCAGGGTTGTATAAAGGAGATTGTGCAATATTTAATCCGTCTCTACACTCAAATAAATCTACTAAAAATTGAGTAGGAAAGTGGCTTGATTGAGCACCTTGATTTCTTGAACCCTGAACCAATTGTAAGTAGTTAAATGAGCCAGCATCGGCATCTCCAAATGGATAATAAAACATAATTTCATTACCAGCATTTGTTTCTTGACCAGCTTTTCTAAATAGATTCTGAAACACAGGATTTAATCCATAAACATTTGCATTGATAATTTCATCAGTTAAAGAAATTACAGTAGAATAACGTTTATCTAACATAGCTAAACGAGCAGCTGTTCCTAAAGCAACACCTCTACTTACTCTACCTCTTTGTGCTGGTGTCCAAGGTAATGCAGCAGCTATATCTCTCATTTCTGCAACTAAAAAATCAATGATTACTTTTTTTGAAGTTCTTTTAGGTGCTAATAATTCTGCATTGTCTAGAGGAGCAGTATAAAACGGAACATCACCATATAAAGCAATTAAATGCCAGTAAGCCAATGCCCTTAATATTTTTGCTTCAGCTTGTACACGATTATAATCTGCAGTTGACATTGCAGACTGTGCTTTTTGCATAAAAAACAGTAAATTATTAGCCCTTTGAACAGTGATGTAAAAGGCTCCCCACAACTCTTGTACTGTACCATTAGTAGCATTATAGGCTCCACTACCTATTGTTCCATTTAAACCACGTTCTAAACCAATTTCTGTATATAAATCTAATTTAGAATAGTATGGTGTTGGATTATTATATCCAGGACTAACTGTTCTAGCTCCAAAAGCATTATATACACCTGTAAGTGCTTGTTCTACTTCATTTGCATTTGAATAAAATGCTTCTGATGTAATGGTATCTAGTGGTGTACGATCTAAATATTTTTTACATGAACCAATACCTAAAGTGGTAATTAGCAGTAAGATGAATGTATACTTATTTATTTGTTTCATTTATAGTATTTTTTGTCAGATTAGTGAATGAATAAAAGCATTTTAATTTTTAAAACTTAATATTAAATCCTACGGTTGCTGTACGCATAATAGGATAAAATGCTCCATTTTGGTTACTAATTTCTGGGTCGAAGCCTGGCTCATAATCTGAGATTGTGAACGGATTAACAACACTTACATAAACTCTAAATTGTTGCAATTTGGCTTTATCCATTAATTTTTTAGACAATGAATAACCAAGCGTTATATGCTTTACACGTAAAAACGCTCCATTTCTCAACCAAAAATCTGATCCTACATAGTTTCCATTTCCACCTGTGTACAATCTTGGGTATTTTCCATTTGGATTCGTTGGAGTCCATCTATCTAACATAGAAACAAATCCACTTGAAATCCAGTTTGGTGCATTAAATGGTTCTACACCTATTCCACTGATATAGTTATCTCTTTTGCCAACTCCATAAATAAATATGTTTAAATCGAAGTTTTTATAACCAAGATTTATATCAGTGCTGTATTCATATCTAGGAAAATTATTCCCCATTAATACTCTATCGTCTGCATTAATTACTCCGTCTTTATTCATATCTACATACTTAATATCGCCTGCACCTGTTGGTCTTGTGCCATTTGTAGGTACACTGAAATTATCTCCTACTTGATATAATCCATTGGTTTTATACAATAAATATGAGTTAATAGGGAAACCAGCTTCAGCAATTAAACCAGCACTTGTAGTAATTCTTTGATTGTTTGTAAATAAAACTTTATTGGTAACGTCAGATAAATTTGCTGTTATTGAATAGCGAAAATTGCGGTATGTTTCTTTATAAGTAGCAGAAAATTCCCATCCTTTATTCACCATTTCACCAGCATTAATTGGTACTACAGATTGTGCATTTGTATAGCCTGCTAATAATGGTAAAGGATTATCAATAATCATATCCTTTACATTTTTTTCATAATAATCAAATGTAATATTCAACTTGTTTTTTAGCAATCCAATATCAACACCTATATTTTTTTGGGTTGAAGTTTCCCATGAAAGGTTTAAACTTGGTACATTGTTTAAAGAAAAACCTCTTGTAAGAATATTGTTAAAATAGTTAGCAGTTCCAGGATTTAAAGCGGCAACGAATGTGTAGTTACCTCTTCCAACTTCTTGATTACCTAAACTACCATACGATAATCTTAATTTAGCGAAACTGATTGATTTAATCGATTCAAAAAAAGCCTCTTTACTAATTACCCAACCAGCAGAAAAGCCAGAAAACCAACCATTTTGTTTTTTATACAATTGGCTAAATCTTGACGAACCATCCCATCTACCACTAAATTCGAAAATATACTTATCTCTATAATCATAATTCAATCTACCAAATACACCTGCATTAGAATTATCTGTTCCACCTCCACTTACTTGTGGTTGTGCAGATGAAGTTCCTAAATTCAAATAAGGTCTATCAAAATATTGCCATCCAAAACGAGTAGCACTAGATGTTTCTGTTGTATTATCTAAAGCTTGGAAACCAACTTGTGTTTTAAATTTATGTTCTCTAGCAATATCAAAATTATAAGACAAAGACGCATAATATTGATTTGAGTTAAATCTATTGGTAGCATAGCCAATAGAAGAATCGATACCACCTGCTAATGGATTAGATGGGCTTGGCAATAAAGTACCTGTTGCTAAATTGGGTACATATACTTCGTAAGGTCTACTACCGCTAATAGTTCTTGAATTCGCAGTTCGATTATTATAAGCCACTTCTACAAATAGATTTTTTATTACCTCTGCTTTTAAAGCAAAACGCATTGAAAGGGTTGGTGTTTCGGTTTCAGTTGTGCCACTCATTTCGGCTAATCCAATTGGATTAATGGCATTACTTTGTCCTGCATCACCATATTTGCCATCTTCAAATTTTCCAGGAAATTGGCGTGCCATTGATATAGCTCTTTGGATAATAGTTGAAGGTGCTGCACCTGTAGGTACTAAATTATTTGCTCTAGTATAAAATAGGTCTGTTGTAAACTTTATTTTATTAGTAATATTTACATCACCATTTAAACGTAAATCAAATTTTGTAAACCTATTGTTAACAATTAAGCCTTGTTGGCTTAAATAAGTTCCTGAAGCTAAAAAAGATGATTTTTCTGAACCACCACTTACAATTACGTTATGATTCTGAAGCAATCCATTATTCTGAAAAATTAAACGTTGCCAATCAGTGTTAAATACTGAAAAATTATCAGGAGCAGTATTTCTATATAAATCAATTTGTGTTTGAGGAAACAAAGGTGCTTGACCAGCATTGGTTAATGCCTCATTCATTAATAACATGTTATCTACAGAAGACAATGTTTTAGGCATATTTGTAGGATCTTGCTGACTAATAAAGCTATTGAATGCTAGAGAAGTTTTACCATTTACACCTCTTTTAGTTTTTACTAAAATAACACCATTTGTTGCACGTACACCATAAACAGCAGTTGATGCAGCATCTTTTAATACAGAGATACTTTCAATTATGTTCGGATCTACATCATTTAAACTAACGCCTTCTACACCATCTACAATTATTAATGGAGCACTACTAGCATTAATAGAACCTACGCCTCTAATATTCAACTGACCGCCATCTGCACCAGGTTGTCCTGATCCTTGTCTTACTGTTAAGCCTGCAACAAAACCTTGTAAAGCCATACTTGCATTTGAACTTGGTCTTGCAATTAATTGTTCACCTTTAACAGTTGCAACAGCAGCTGTAATTTTACTTCGCTTTTGAGTACCATAACCCACCACTACTACATCTTGTAAATTGCTACCAGTTACTGCAGTAAGCTTTATAGTTGCATCATTTGTTGCTTTTGTGGTTATAGTGGCATAGCCTAGATAAGAAAATTCTATTGTTTCTCCATCTTTAACGTTGAGTGTAAACGAACCATCTACATTGGTACTTGTACCTTTCTTTGTTGCTTTTACAATTACTGTAACGCCTGCAAGTGGCTCATTTGTAGCAGCATCTACTACCTTTCCAGATAGCTTTGCCGTTTGTGCTAGCAACTGCTCTACGCAAAAAAAGCAGGCTAATAAAAGAAATACCCATTTTGTTTTTTTCATACGTCAAGTTTTGTTTTAGTGTTTGTTAAAATTTTTTCTGCTGGTGTTGAATATTTTCTAAGAAAAAGGGATTGATATATTCATCTAGCAATACACACAATGCCTTACGTGTAATTGCTGGTGTAAACAAATTTTTTTGCTGCAACAACTGTTTCATATCAGCAGATAAGTCATTCATTTTGGTAGTATACTTTAATCGAAGTTGTGGGTGTTGATTAATCATTTTCGTTATGAGTAAAATGGCTTTATCGGTGGTTAATTCTACATTACTAGGCTGCTCATTCTTTAAAAAAACAGTATTAAATTGATGCACACTTTTTACAAACAATGTTTCACTGATACTGCTATCGGGATAAAACCAAGTTTGGTTTGCCCACTTAAATGGTTTTCCTTCTCCTTTTAAAATACCTGTTGACCCTACTCTTTGAATAGCCTCAAATTGAGGATGTTTTATACCTGCATCTATATAAGGCATAATCATGGCTTTATGGTATAACAAGGTTTGTTGTACTTTTCGAATAGAAACTTTTGAGGCAAATTGTTTTTGCTGAACTGCAAGTGCAGCAAGTGTTCCAGCTGCTTGACCAATTAATAATACACAAGGTTGCAAACGTGTAGTTCCATTTACTACATTACTTACACTTATGTTTTTTTCAGCTACAATTAAGCCTTGAATATTTGGTGGAATCAATGTTCCTAAAGGCACATTAAAGGATGGTACTGGTGGAAATTCTAAGTGCTGTGGAGCGTTTGGATTTTTTTTATGATGATGATCGATTGGATAATCACCAACAGCAATTCCTGTTTTATATAAGTTATAAGCAAGTGGTTGAAGTATATGGTTAATATTAAACCTTACCAAACCTTTTAATCGTCTGCTTTCTCTGTAATAAGGTATTAGCGTAAATTGATCTTTTGTTGGAAATTCATTTTCTGCAAATCCAAGATGTTTAAACCCTAGTTGGTGTTGAATAAAATATACAAACCGTAAAGTTTGTTGCTTAGCTAATTCTAAAACACTATCTCTTTGATGTTGGCTCATTCCAATATTATTTACATAATAATCGTTTCCATTTCCTGGCCAATTAATCATGTATTTATTATTAGGAAGTTTGCCATACTCTAACATTTTTTGAGCATTAACAGAAGGGGCTTTTTTTGATTTATCTATATAAAAATCTGTGCAAGCACCATCAAATTCGTTAGGAGAATAATTAGCTGGTTGTGGAATTGTTTTATCTACTCCTTTTCCATAATCTTTTAATATGGCTGCAAATGTTAGGTCTTGTACAATATCATTAGATTGCTGTAAGCCCATTTTTTCACCAGAAACAGCATCGCTTTCCATTCCAACATCAAACTTTGCTCCTGCACTTGCCATTACATCACCCAAATCTGTTGCATCGATAATTTGTTTGGCATAAATTGTAACAACCTGCTTGTTATTGGTGTGTTTACAAACAACTGCAATTAGTTGATTTCCTCTTTTAATCGTTTTTTGAAATTGATAGTTGAATAAAACAGTTAACTTTTTTTCTTTTTTTGCCCAACTCTTAAAAATACTATCTGCTTTATGTGGTTCAAATTGTGTGTTGCTTACCCAACCTGTAAATACTTTATTCGGACCACCATAAATGGTATATAAAGCCTCTCTAAACTCATTCCAAATACCTGATGGAAGATTATGATTGCCATCTGTAGCCGTTACACCTGCAGCAGAAAGCATTCCACCTAGCCAAGGTGTTGGCTCTACAATAATTGTTGAAACGCCTAACCGTGCAGATTGAATACCAGCAGCTGTTCCACTAGTTCCACCACCAACTACTAACACATCGGTATATAATACTTTTTGTGCCCAAATTAATGGAACAGATAAAAACAGTAAGATGATTGTTATGGCAAATTTCTTCTTCATTATTTTACAGTATTCCATATTTGATACAATGACCTTGGTATATGAAAACATCCCTTCCATTTACCACCTTTTAAAGACAAAGACACTTCTCCTCTTCTATTCAAATAACCAAACCACTCACCATATTCAAGATCTCTAAAATGGCTCCACGTATACTCGTGAACTTTGGTAAACCATTGTGCATATATTTCTTCGCCTGTTAGTGTATACGCTTTTGCTAGTGCTACTAAAGCCTCTACATGCACCCACCATAATTTTTGATCCCACTCTAATTGTTGAACAGGATGCCCCTTAATATCTAAAAAGTAAAAAATACCGCCATATTCTTTATCCCATCCAAATTCTAATGCATTTAGCATAATGGCAGCAGCTTTATGAATCAATGCAGTATTGTTATCTCTTTTAGCCAAATCCATCACAAACCACATAGCTTCTATCGTGTGACCTGGATTAATTAATCTGCCTTCATATGTGTCGGAAAAAGAACCATCTAAAGCAACATTTTCTAGTATTAAACCTGAGTTTGGTTCATAAAAAACATTCATTACTTCATGAATAACTGTTGGTATAAAACTATTTACCTGCTCTGTTCCTATAATGTGTTCCAATTCTAAAGAGAGATTACACAAAATCATTGGCAACGAAAAGTTTTTCAATTGTCTTGTGCCTGGATAAGCCTTACTATATTGGCCTTTCCAATTGTGCTGACGTTTAATGATGTTTTCAAAAGTGTCTACAGCAATTTTTTTATACGCATCGTTAGGTAATGCTTTGTCTAAAGCAGCAAATGCCATGGTTGCAAAGCAATCACTGAAAATATTATATGGTTGCACCAACGGTTTGCCTTCGGCAGTTAAAGAAAAATACCAATTACCATCTGCATCTTTACCATATTTTTCCATAAATTCTGCACCTTGTTTGGCCATTTCTAACCATTCTTCGTTCTGCTGAAGATTGGCATACATATAGCTAAAGCACCACACTTCTCTACCTTGTAACCACATAAATTTATCGGTATCAAATACTTTTCCTTCTCTTGTTAAGCTGGTAAAGTAGCCCCCATTTACATGGTCTCTACTGTTGTTTAACCAAAAAGGTAAAATATTATGAATCAATTCGTTCTTGTACATATCGGCATAAGCTGCAAGTAAATTGGCAGTTTGGGCTGGCATTTGTTCGGTTGCAATCGAATTCATCTCTACCATGTATAATTATTATAATTTCAAAAGTGAATGAACAATATTATTTATTTTTTTTAACTTGGCAATACTTTTTAAAATAATTTATTTATTTACAAATCAAAATCTACTATTCCTAATGATTTAGACATGTATAATTGTTAATATCTTAGCAAAATGATTACAGCTCAGCAACTTTTTGAAGTTTTTTCAGAAGATGGTATTAGCAGTGGTGTTGCTTATAAAAACAAAGCCCTCAAAAAAGCCATTATTAATCAGGTAGATACAAACGGTGATACTACAATTGCAGAATTGGCCAAAGAATTGGCTATTAGCACTCCTAAAATAACAAGTCTTGTAAACGAGTTAATTGAAGATGGATTATTGAGAGATGAAGGAAAAATAAATTCTACTGGTGGCAGAAGAGCCAATATTTATGGATTGGTAAGCGATGCTGGCTATTTTTTAGGTGTCGATGTAAAAAATATTCGGTAAATATTGGACTACTCGATTTTAAAAAACACTTGGTAAAAATTAAAGAACATATTCCTTACAGTCTTCAAAACACACCACAATCATTAACAAGCCTTATCAATTGTATTAAAGATTTTATAAAGGAAGAAAAACTTCCGAAAGATAAAATTTTAGGAATAGGGATTAATTTATCTGGACGAATCAATAATATTACAGGTTACAGCTATAGTTTTTTTCATTTTCAAGAAGAGCCACTAAGTCAAACAATTGAAAGGGAATTAGGTATTAGAACATTTTTAGAAAATGATTCTAGAGCAATGGCTTATGGAGAGTTTTGTAGTGGAGTGGTTACCAATGAAAAAAATGTATTGTTTGTAAATTTAGATTATGGCACAGGCTTGGGCGTTTTAATTGATGGAAAAGTGTATTATGGTAAATCTGGTTTTAGTGGAGAATTTGGTCACATGCCATTTTTCAACAACGAAATTATTTGTCAATGTGGTAAAAAAGGTTGCTTAGAAACGGAGGTTTCTGGCGTTGCATTACTAAGAATGTTTCAAGAAAAATTAGAAAAAGGATACACATCGAATATCATTAAAAAAGGGAAAAATGCAGCTGATATAAAACTTGAAGATTTGGTAGTTGCAGCACAAAATGAAGATATGTTGGTAATTGAGTTATTGTCAGAATTTAGTGAAAAACTAGGCAGAGCATTGGCGGTTTTAATTAACCTATTAAATCCAGAATTAGTAATACTAGGTGGTCCTATTGCTAAAACTGGCGACTATATGCGTTTGCCTGCAAGAACATCATTAAATAAATATTCATTAAGTTTAGTAAATAGCGATACACAATTTAAATTGTCAAAACTTGCCGATAAAGCCGGTGTAATGGGTGGTTGCTTAATTGCTCGAAATAAAATTTTATCTTAACAGCTATTGAGATTTAGCCAATTTAGGTACCACAAAAGGTTTTATAAGTATTGTCAAATGTGGGTGAATAATATTGAAACCGCTCATCTACTTGTTGAAGTTGATACGGTTGTTGTAAAATTTGCAGCAATTGGTTAAACATAGAAAAATTACCATTAACCGCATTGTCTAACGCTTCTTCCACTAAATGATTACGAGCAATATAACAAGGATTGTATTGTTGCATCAGTTGTTTTGCAGCTGTAATGTCCTTTTCTGTTATTCGATTTTTCCATTTCGTTAGCCAATCGGTTAAACCATCAGGCTGCCAATTACTATCTGCTTCTAATGCTTCATTTGTTAAGGAAAAAAATGTATTTGTGTAGTCTGCTTTATTTGTATACATCCAATGTAACAATTCATTGATCAGTGGTTTATCGTTTTCATTTCCATCTTCTAAACCAATTTTTGCAAACATCATTGTATACCATTGATCTACATAATACACATCAAAATCGTTCATAACTTGTTGTACCAATTCGGTTGCTTCAGTCGCTGAATCATGAATTAAAGGCATTAATGTATCTGCCAAAATATGCATGTTCCATTTAATGATTGCTGGTTGATTTTGAAATGCATAACGACCATGTGTATCGATAGAACTAAAAACCGTTTTGGGGTTAAATACATTCATAAAAGCACAAGGTCCATAATCAAATGTTTCCGCAGCAATACTTGTATTGTCTGTATTCATTACACCATGAATAAAACCAACTCTCATCCAATTAAGTACCAAATCGGTTTGTTTTTTTACAACTGTCTTAAAAAATTCTAATACAGGATTTTCAGCATTTGCCAATTCAGGATAATGCCGATTAATAACGTAGTTGGTAAATATTCTACAATCTTCTACCGAACAAAATTGTTTTGCAAATTCAAAAGTACCCACACGTATATGGCTGCTCATTACCCTTGTTAATATTGCACCTTTGTGTAGTTGTTCTCTATACACCACATCTTCTGTACCAATAACAGCTAAACTTTTAGAAGTTGGAATACGCAAATAAAACATGGCTTCACTAATCAAATATTCTCTTAGCATAGAACGTAAAGTTGCTCTTCCGTCGCCTCTTCTAGAAAATGGCGTTTGCCCTGATCCTTTTAACTGAATATCGAATCGTTGATTCTTTGCTGTTATATGTTCACCTAATAAAATGGCTCTTCCATCACCTAGCATATTAAAATAGCCAAATTGATGACCAGCATAAGCTTGGGCAATTGGTTCCGCATTTGAAGGAATAATATTTCCAGATAAATGTAGAGCAGTCGTTTCATTATCCTCTAACAAATAATCTATCCCCAAATCATGTATTAATGATTTGTTTAGCAACAATACTTTTGGCTGTTGTACAGGTGTTGGACGTTGAAACTCAAAAAAATCTGATGGTAATTTTGTGTAACTATTATCGAAATTCCAAGTTGTCTGTTGCATGAATAAATGATATTGAAAAGAAAATTATTTGCAATTAAAAACGAGTTGCTTTACATTCCACAATACTACTAACAACATTGCAGTATACATAGTTGTAAAATAGAAAAAAGGCTACCAACAATACTGTTAGATAGCCTTTAATATTTTATACAGATTGTAAAATTTTACAATCCACCAATCGTTACACCAATATTATAACTATTCATTCTAGCACCTGCTGCATCTTTTAATACGCCTAAAATATTGTATTCGCCATGAACAGAGAAAATACCATAACCAAATCGTCCACTAACAGCCAATCTTGTTCCATTTAAAAAACGTTTGTTGCTTTCTTTAGAAATATATCCTGGTCCGTAAATGCTAGCACCGTTTTTGGTTTCTAGGTTTTTGCCTTTGGTGTACGATTTTAATAAAGTTCCAACTTTTACGCCTACAGCAGCTTTCCAACTTTTAGCCGTATTTTCTGGATTACCGAAAAATCTAACCTCTACAGGTATTTCAAAATAAATAGAGGTCAATTTAAATTTATCAAAATTTGAAGAGTCGGTTCCAACAAGCCCAGACCTAAACGGCAATCTTGCACTTGTGGCTTTTAAATCAACGTATTGTTTATCAAAAAAAACATGATTAGTTCCAAAACCAGCACCATAAGCAACACTAAACTTAGGATTGGTTTTAAATGGTTTATCCAACATAAAATAAACATTAAAATGCCTACTAAAACCACTTCCAATTCTAATACTATCAGGTGTATTTGTCCAATTAGTAGCTCCATATTGAATTACCAAATGGTCGGCCGTTCTATTACTTAAATCAACTTTACTCCAATCTTTTTTAGGTAAAACTACTTTGGCAGGTTTGGGTTCTTTTGATTTAGATTTTTTTTCTGCACTTTTTGGTGCTTCTTGAGCTTGTAAACTTGAAACGATACAAATACTAGCTAAAATAAATGCTATTTTTTTCATGCGTAATTAGGTTATATAAACAGCTTGTTATGTACAAGAGTGGCAAAGTAAAAGAATTGCTTACAAACAAAGGGTTAAAATTAGCTCAAATGAAAAAAAGTATACCCAAAATGTTATAAACCGAAATTTTTAGCAAAAAATACTAAATTAATTAGTGTGAATAAGTAAATTAGCATAGTTTTGCTTTGTTATTAAATTTGATGGATAAATAATACGTAATATGATGAACGCAGAAAAATTGAAAGCCCTAAAGCTTACAATGGATAAGATAGATAAAGATTATGGGAAAGGTAGTGTAATGATGATGAATGAAAAAAGCAAAGAGCCAATGGAAGTAATTTCTACCGGTTCTATTGGCTTAGATGCCGCTTTAGGTGTTGGTGGCGTTCCTAAAGGAAGAATTGTAGAAATATACGGACCAGAAAGTAGTGGTAAAACAACCATTGCAACACATATTATTGCAGAAGCACAGAAAAAAGGCGGCATGTGTGCCATTATTGATGCTGAACATGCTTTTGATAGTGCATACGCTCAAAAATTAGGTGTTGATGTAGATAATTTATTAATTTCTCAACCAGATTATGGAGAACAAGCATTGGAAATCGCTGATCGTTTAATTTTATCAGGTGCTTTAGATGTAATTGTAATCGATTCTGTTGCTGCTTTGGTACCTAAAAGTGAATTAGAAGGCGAAATGGGCGATAGTAAAATGGGTTTACATGCACGTTTAATGAGCCAAGCTTTACGTAAACTAACTGCAACCATCAATAAAACCAATACAATTTGCATATTTATTAACCAATTGAGAGAAAAAATTGGGGTAATGTTTGGCAATCCTGAAACAACAACAGGTGGTAATGCTCTTAAATTTTACGCTTCTGTACGTTTAGACATTCGTCGGTCTGCACAAATTAAAGATGGTGATGAAGCAATAGGCAATCATGTAAAAGTAAAAGTGGTTAAAAACAAAGTAGCACCACCATTTAGAGCCGCTGAATTTGACATTATTTTCGGTGAAGGAATTAGCAAATTGGGTGAAATAATAGATATGGGTGTTGAATTGGGAATTGTAAATAAAAGTGGGAGCTGGTTTAGCTACGAAAGTAATAAACTAGGACAAGGAAGAGATGCTGTTAAAAACCTTTTAAGAGACAATCCAGAACTAGCAAATGAAATTGAAACAAAAATTAGGGTAAAAATTGCAGAAACAATTGCAGGAACACCTGCTGCAACAGATGTCGAATAAAATATTTTATATAGGGGTTAGTAAGTATCAACCATCTCTTTCTAGAGATGGTTTTTTATTTAAAATACTAACATGGCTTTTTTCTACGAGTGTCAATGCAATATTGAATTTTCCAAACATTGTTTATTCGAACCAATTGAAATGAATTTACACCACAATGGCTAAATTGACCATTAAAGTAAAAAGAATAAGGCGTCCAAACGCTTGCCAAATCTCCATCAACAAGTATTGATGAAAACTGAATACGTTCATCAGCAGCATTTTTGGGCAAACTGCCTACCTGCTTAATAAATGCAGCAATATTTTCATTTCGTATTTGTGCAACTCCTTCTCTGTTTACACTTATTGTTTGTAAAAATGCAGTGCTATGAAAACAAGATTGAAACAATGTCGTATCGGCATTTTTCATGGCAATAAACATATTTTCAATAACTTGTTTCACAGAATCTTTCGAGTTTTCAACTGGACTCATAGAATTTGTTTGGCCATAAACTACAATCGATGTTGAAAGCAAGAGAAAAGAAAGCAAATATTTCATTGTAAAGTATATTTGAGCATTTGAAAGTAGGAAACTAAACGGTATAAAAACAAAAAATCCGATGAATATTCATCGGATTGAAGCTGTAGGGGGAGGGATCGAACCTCCACGAGGCAGTTAGCCATAACACAAAGTTGAGTGGTCGACCCTGGTCGCCAGGTATTTCTACCAAGCGGCTCTATGCTACGTTTATCCTGAACTCCCCACCCTCGAGACAAGAGGGCATGTCTGCCAAAAATTTCATCACCCCACAGTAAATAATGCCTATTTTGCAGGCTTTTCAAAAACTTAGGACTGCAATGTTAATATAATTTTTCTTTTAGTTGCAAATATTTCAAGAAATTTTTTTAAAATATAGATATTGTTCAAATAAATTGTCTTAATATTGAATAGATTTTAAAACTGGTCGTAAAATGACAACAAAACTGAATCTTGACAAGTTAGATTTTCAAATTATTCAAGAAATGATGAATAATGCTGAAATATCGTATGCCGACTTGGGCAAAAAGTTATTTGTATCTGGTGGAACGATTCATGTACGTATCAAAAAACTAGAAGAACTAAAAGTTGTAAAAGGTAGAAAACTAGCCATAGATTTAAAAGCATTAGGCTACGATGTAATTGCTTTTATTGGTGTTTACCTAGAAAAAAGTTCGTTATACGATGCTGTTGCTAAAGAATTGAAAAAAATCCCTCAAATTGTTCGTGTAAATTACACAACAGGTAATTATAGCATGTTTGCAGAAATTGTTTGTAAAGACATTCAAGAATTGCGATTTGTTTTACACGATGAACTTCAAAAAATTAAGGGCATTGAGCGTACAGAAACATTTATTTCTTTAGAAGAAAGTTTCAATAGAAATGTAGTTGTGTCTGAATAAGGTTTTTCAAAAATGTGTACACAAGCCGTTTAATACACTGGTAAGTTACTATCGAACATATCTGTAATAATTTTTTCCATTGTATAAAATCCTTTTGGTTTGGTAGAAAGTGCTTTTGCTGCAAAAATAGCTCCTTGACCAAATGCAGCTTTATGTATACTTTCATGAACTAACCGAATAGTTTGATTGGGTAATCCAAAAATAACCTCATGCTTTCCAATAATTCCTCCAACTCTAATAGAATTAACATGCTTTTCAGCATCTAACGATAATGCTTCTGCAATTTTCAATGCAGTTCCTGATGTTTCATTTTTATCTCTAAAATGTTCTTCAATAATTTCAATATCGGCTTGAGGTGCAATTTTTTGTAATATTTTAGAACCTAACAACAAGACATTTATACCTAAAGTAATATTAGGTGAGTATAAAACAGCGGCAAAAGAGGCTAATTTTTGTAAAGCGTCAATTTCTTCAACTGAATACTTAGATATTGCAGAAACAAGTTTGGTTCCACGCTGTATTGCACTATTGTAAATTGTATAACTATTAGAATCAGAAAAGTCGATAATAATATCCACGCTGTTTGTTCTAAAAAAATCAGATGTTATGTTGTCTAGACCATAAATGGGAGCAACATTATCCTCAAATCCTAATAAAGTACTGGCATATTTTATACCCTCAACTTTCGACTTTCGAATTACCCACTTTACTTCGAAAAATGAATCTTTTAAAAATTCTTGCACTACAAATTTTCCTGTTTTTCCAAAACCAAAAATTCCAACAGACATTTTTTTCATATGATACAGTTTAACTTATTTAAATCAAGCAATGAATAAAATGTTTCAGAAGAGTTGTGGTATGTTAAGACAACTGTAATAAAATTCGTACCAATAATTTCAAAAATTACTGTTAGAATATAAATAAACTGTAAACAAGAAAATAGGTTACTTGTTAGTAGGTTTATATTTGCATTTTTAAAAGGTGTGTATGAAGAATAAGCTTTTGTATTTTGTTGTTACAGTATTACTATTTTGTGTTTCTACAAATAATGTATTTGCACAGTGTAGCATTTGTACAAAAACTGCTTCACAATTGGGTGAAGGTCCTGCAAGTTCTTTAAACACGGGTATTTTATATTTAATGTTTGCTCCTTTAGCAGTTATGGCATTTATTGGCTACAGATGGTGGAAAAAAGAAAAAGAATATATAGCAGACGAAGCCTAATTACTATCATTCATTCAATTAACACTTTCATTAAGTAAGCAGGGACTATTTTAAATAGTATCGAATAATTTTTTTTACTTTACCTTGTTTAAGTAAATACCCCTGTTGTTTTGAAAAAGTTATTCAGACACATTCCTTTTTTAAAGTCGGTTTTGCTGCATAGCATTACTGCATTTGGTGGTCCTCAGGGTCATTATGGAATGATGTTGAAGACATTTGTAAACAATAGAAAAGACGTTACAGAAAAAGAATTATTAGACTTTGTGAGTTTTTGTAACATGCTACCTGGTGCATCTTCTACACAAACGCTAACATTAATTGGCTACAAAAGAGGTGGTATTTTACTTGCTATACTCACACTAAGCATTTGGATTACACCGGCTTGTGTAATTATGGGTGCACTATCTTTTCTGTTAGATTATTTTTCAGATAAATCGATAAGTACAAACATATTTCGGTTTGTGCAACCAATGGCAGTAGCTTTTATTGCTTATTCTGCTTTTCGTATTTATAAAATTGCCATAAATAATACTATTACAAGAATTATTTTAATTGCTACATCTATTCTTACATTTTTTTATTTCAAAAGTCCTTGGATATTTCCTTCATTAATGATTGTGGCAGGAATAGTTACAAACATTAGTAGCAAAAGAATTCCGCAGAAAGGAATTCCTCCAAAACAAATCAAATGGGGTAATATGGTTATTTTTTTAGCCTTATTTGGTATTGCAGGTTACATATCTGAAACATCAACCAAAGAAAATTGGAACAATCATAAAGTATTTAATGTTTTTGAAAACAATTATCGTTTTGGCAGTTTGGTTTTTGGAGGTGGAGATGTTTTGATGCCGATGATGTATGAACAATATGTAGTACGACCTAAAACAGAAAGAATTCAACAAAGTAAAAGAGATGTTTTACAAATGTCTAAAACCGATTTTTTAACCGGTTCTGGTATTGTAAGGGCAATTCCAGGACCCGTTTTTTCAATCGGTGCTTTTACGGGTGGAATGGTTTTAAGAAATGACAATAGCGTAGCCACACAGTTATTGGGCTGTTTTTTAGGAGCATTGGGTATTTTTTTACCAAGTGCTTTATTAGTTCTTTTTTTCTTTCCTGTTTGGCACAACCTAAAAAAATACGCTGTTATTTATAGATCGTTAGAAGGCATTAATGCTGCAGTTGTTGGTGTAATGTGTGGAGCAACAATGTACTTGATTAAAGATATTTTAATTCATGAAAACACATCCAACATTACATTGGCATTGGCAGATTTTTGTGTGTTGATTGCTACATTTTGCATTTTGCAATTCTCAAACATAAAACCACCATACATTGTATTGGCTTGTTTACTTTTTGGATGGCTGTTTTAATTATTGAATTCCATTTACAATAGCACCTAGTTCTTTTGTTATATCACCCATTGTTCCATATTCAACAACACGACCTATTTCTTTTCCTTTATGCATTACGATAAATGTTGGAACATTTTGAATAGCAAATTGGCTGTGTAAATTATTGATAGTATGTTTTTTTAAGTCTACGGTAATGAGTTGTATCTTTTTTTCTGGAAACCCACTTTTATCAATTAATTGAAAAAATCTTGGCCACAAATTTTGCGTGTCTTCACACCATGTTCCTCCAAAAACGATTAATGAAAATGCATCTTGCTTATTTTTAAAAGCTTCAACAGCGGCAGCATCAGGCATGCCATATTTCATATTCTCTTTAAACCACTTAAAGGTTGTATCATTTTCAATAATACTTCTATTGATTATTCCTTTTAAAACCGTTCTATTTCCGTCTTTAGTAGTTGTATAATTAACTGCTTTTTTAGAATGTGTGCAACTGATAAACAATACTATAATTAAAAAAGAGAAAACATTTTTCATGATATATTCTTCTAAATAAATACAACAACAATTAGTTACCTAAATTGGCTTTTAACTCTAACAAAAAAGAACGAAACTTGGTTAAAGATTGGGTAATTTCAAAATTAACATCGGCTTGTTCTTTATGTGTTTTTAAATAATCTTTTGCACCTTCAATACTAAACTTTCTAGTACGTAACAAATGATAAATTAACTGTAAATTTTTTATATCTTCTATTCTAAACAGTCGATCTCCTTTTTTTGTTTTACGAGGTTTTAATATATCAAATTCATTTTCCCAAAATCGTATTTGTGATGCATTTACATGAAACCATTCTGCCACTTCACCAATTCCATAATACAGTTTTTTTTGCAAAGTTTCATCATCAGGAATATTAAGCAAATCTGCTGTAGCTTCTAATTCTTTGTACGATTTTCTTCCTCGTTTGTTTAATAGTTGTGTATGTTGGTTTTGCTCTGTTTCTGTGGATTTATCGCTGACTTTTGATTTTAGCTTTACAACAATTTTATCATCTTTATAAACAGGAACATCAGTTGGTTGTTGATCTTCTAAAAAAATTAAAGAAGCATCTGGCTTCACTGCAATTGCACGTTGTACAGTTGGTTGCTGAATAGGTTGCATATCTGCAACTGTTTCGGCTTTACTTTCAGGCTCAGCAATAAACATAGCATTATCGCTGCTCGTTGTAACAGGTATAGCTTGTTCTACGGTTGGTTTATCTTTTTTTGTAGTAGTTTCTGATACTATATTTCCAAAAAGGTCTAATTGTTCTAAAGCCATGCCGTAAAAATAGCAAACTTGCCTGTGTTACTGAACTAGGTAAACGTATAAGTGGAAAACATGGGTATTGTGTTAGCAATTATCTTTACAAAAACAACGATTGCATGCAAATACAAACGATTGCTGTATGTGGAGCCGGCACAATGGGTAGTGGCATTGCACAGTTATGTGCACAAAATGGATTTACAACTATTTTGTTTGATGTACAGGAACAAACATTATTAAAAAGTAAAAAGCAAATAGAACAAACCATAAATAGTTATGTAAGCAAACAAAAACTAACAGAACAAGAAGCTGTAAACATTTTTCAAAGAATTACATATACGCATCAAATTAAAGATTGCAAAGCCGATATTGTAATAGAGGCAATTATTGAAGAATTATTTGCGAAACAAAAGTTGTTTGAACAATTGGCAGCAATTAATCAGCCACATACTATTCTTGCAAGCAATACTTCCTCAATTTCTATAGCATCAATTGCTGCTACAATATCTTTTCCTGAAAGAATAATGGGTTTGCACTTTTTTAATCCTGCTCCTTTAATGAAGTTGGTTGAAATTATTGAAACGCCATTTACCCATAAAAAATTTACTGAACAGTTAATACAATTTACACAGCAATTAAATAAAGTAGCTGTTGTGTGTAAAGATGCTCCAGGATTTATTGTAAACCGAGTTGCTAGGCATTATTACTTAGAAGCCATGCGTTTAGTAGAAAACAATTTGGCTACAATAGAAACAGTAGATGCAGCGATGGAAAATTTAGGATTTAAAATGGGCCCTTTTAAACTAATGGATTTAATTGGGCTAGACATTAACCTTAACGTAAGTAAAATTGTATACGAACAATTGAAAAAACCAAGTCGCTTGCAACCATCTACTTTGCAACAGCAGAAAGTTAACGAAAACAAACTTGGTCGAAAAACGGGTGAAGGCTTTTATTCTTATTAAACCGTATATTGCCTACATTAATTTACATAACAATTGTTAACCAATTAAATCAATAAAAATGAAGCAGCTAGTATTGGCTATTGCCTGTTGTACCCTTTTTTTATCTGCTTGTAAATTGAGTAATATGAATCAAACAAAAGAACCCAATAAAGAACTTGCTGCTCTTTTTGAACAATATTATGAAGAACGCTTACAACTGTTTCCTTTAGAAGCTACAGCAGCAGGAGACAATAGATACAACGATAAATTATATGCTGATTTTACAGATAGCTACAGAAAAAAACTAACCGATTTTTACAGTAAATACAAGACTTTAGTTACCAAATTTGAAAGAGAAAATTTAAACAATAACGACCAAATTAGCTATGATATTTTCTTGAGAGAAATGAACATGAGCTTAGAAGGATTAACCTATAACAACCATTTAATGCCTACCAATCAGTTTGATGGTTTAACACTTTCTATGGGGCAATTAGGTAGTGGTGAGGGCAATCAACCTTTTGAAACTGTTCAAGATTATAACAATTGGTTAGAAAGAATGAAAGCCTTTAGTGTATGGACAGATAGTGCTATTATCTATTTTAAAAGAGGCATTGAGCAAAATGTAGTTTTACCAAAATCGTTGGTTGTAAAAATGTTACCACAAATGAAAGATATGGTAACAGATGATGTTACTAAACATTTATTTTATGGCCCTATTCAAAAATTGCCTGCAATTTTTTCGGCAGAAGATAAACAAAGAATTACTGCTGAATACACCAAAGCCATTCAAGAAAATATTGTTGCCTCGTATAAAAAATTAGGATTGTTTTTAGAGAATGAATATTTACCAAAAGCAAGAACCACTAGTGGCATTAACGATGTTAAAAATGGCGATAAATACTACAATTATTTGGTTAGATATTGGACAACTACCAACAAAACTGCCGATGAAATTTACCAAACAGGTTTGGCAGAAGTGCAACGTATTAAAACCGAAATGGAAAATGTAAAAACACAAGTTGGGTTTAAAGGCGATTTAAAAGCATTTTTCGAATTCCTAAAAACCGATAAGCAATTTATGCCTTACAAAACTGCCGATGAGGTTTTAGCTGCATTTAATAACATTCACACAACAATGCAGCCTTTCTTAAAAACCATGTTTACCAATGTGCCAAAATCGAAGTTCGAAATTCGCCAAACTGAAGCGTTTAGAGCTGCAAGTGCAAGTGCTGAATATATGCAAGGAAGTGCTGATGGAAAAAGACCAGGTGTTTTTTATGTACCTATTGTAGATGCAACCAAGTTTAACACAACGAGTGGCATGGAAAGTTTGTTTTTACACGAGGCCATTCCAGGTCATCATTATCAAGTGAGCTTACAACAAGAAAATGAGCAATTGCCTAAGTTTCGTCGTTTTAGTTGGTATGGTGCTTATGGAGAAGGTTGGGCTTTGTATTGTGAAAGTTTAGGAAAAGAATTGGGTTTATATACCAATCCATATCAATACATGGGTGCTTTAGGCGATGAAATGCACAGAGCCATTCGTTTAGTTGTAGATGTAGCTATTCATACAAAAAATATGACAAGAGAGCAAGCTATTACATACATGATGGAAAACGAAGCCATTAGTGAAGATGGTGCTACAGCAGAAATAGAAAGATATATGGTTATTCCTGCACAAGCATTGAGCTATAAAATTGGAGCTTTAAAAATTAGAATGCTCAGAAACAAATATGAACAACAATTGGGTAAAAAATTCAACATAGCTAACTTTCATGATGAATTTTTAAAAGACGCTTGTATGCCATTAGAGGTATTAGAGAAAAAAATGGATGCTTGGGCTGCCAAACAATAATGTAGAATGCTAAAATATAATGGTACAAATTCAAAAAATTACAACAGCAGGCGAAGCATTAAACCATGCAATCAAACTGTTTGAGGAATATGCAAATGAATTAAACGAAAATCTTTGTTTTCAAAGTTTTGATGAAGAATTGCAAAATCCACTGTACAAATATGGCGTTGAAGCAAAAGGGGCTTTATTAATTTGTTATGTACACCAAAAACCGGTGGGTTGTGTGGCTTTGCAAAATTTAGGCAACAATGTTTGTGAAATGAAACGATTGTATGTTCAGCCAAGCTATCGGAAACAGAAAATTGGCGATTTTTTAGTGAAGCAAATTTTGATAGAAGCCCAACTCTTAGGCTTTACAACCATGAAGTTAGATACATTGGTACGTTTACAAGCAGCTATTGAATTGTACAAAAAATTTGGATTTGAAGAAACAACTGCTTATTACGAAAATCCTTTACCTGAGGTGGTATATATGGAAAAACGATTGTAAAATGAAAACTGTAACACATATTGTTTTAATAATAATTACATTATTTCTTTTGGATAATCCTGTAACAGCTCAAATTCCCCAACCATCAAGCGGTACCATTCAACGTTTTGCAAACTTTAGTTCTGCTTTTGTAGATGCTAGAAATATAGATGTATGGTTACCTGCTAATTACAATACCCAAAAAAAATATGCTGTATTGTACATGCATGATGGGCAAATGCTATTTGATAGTACCACTACTTGGAACAAACAAGAATGGAAAGTAGATGAAACTTTAACCTCACTTTTTGCTACCAATAACTTCAAAGAATGTATTGTAGTAGGCATTTGGAACAACGGTGTGTATAGACACTCAGAATATTTTCCCGAAAAGCCATTCTATACTTTACCAAAAACAATGCAAGACAGTTTGTTGAAAGATGCTTTAAAAGGTAAAACACAAGCCAATAATTACTTATCCTTTATTGTAAAAGAATTAAAACCATTTATCGACTCTATTTTTTCTACTCACACCAATCAAGCAAATACATTTATTGCAGGTTCTAGCATGGGTGGTTTAATTTCTATGTATGCCATGTGTGAATATCCACAGGTTTTTGGTGCCGCTGCTTGTATTTCTACCCACTGGATCGGCAACATCAAATACAATGATGGCATTATTCCAAAAGCTTTTAACAATTATTTGTTTAAAAACTTACCTTCGCCTCAAAATCATCGGTTTTATTTTGACTATGGTACTGTAGATTTGGACAGTTTTTACAAACCATACCAATTACTTGTAAACCAAACAATGCAAAAAAAAGGATACACCAACGCTCAGTGGGTTACCAAAGCATTTGTAGGTGAAAATCACTCAGAAAAGGCATGGAGTAAAAGATTACACATTCCATTTTCATTTTTATTAAAAAAATAAACATTTACACAAACTGTTGTTTTAAAAATTAGGCAGTTTTATACCCACTTTATGATACAATACAATACAAGTAGAAATCACTTAAATTTAAGAGAATACGGACGACATATACAAAGAATGGTTGAATATTTATTAACCATAGAAGATAGAGAAAAACGCAACTTACAAGCCAAAGCCGTAATTGAGTTAATGGGGTTTTTAAATCCACATTTACGTAATGTAGAAGATTTTAGACACATGCTTTGGGATCATTTATTTGCCATCAGCGATTTTAAGTTAGATGTAGATAGTCCATATCCAATTCCTGAAAAAGCTACATACAAGCAAAAAGGCGAGCCAATGAAATATCCTCGTCGTTATCCAAGATTTGCTCATTTGGGTAAAAATTTAGAATTGGTTATAGATAAGGCATTGAAAGAAGAAGATCCTGAAAAGAAAATGGCTTTTGCCAACTCTATTGCTTACTACATGAAATTAAGCTACAGCAATTGGCATAAAGAATTGGTGCATGACGATTCTATAAGAAGTGAATTGAATACCATTACCGGTGGAGAATTGGAGTTTAGCAATACACCATATATTAAACACAGAAACCAAAACTTTGAAAGAGAAGAATTTGGTGGAAGAAACAACAATAACCGTAGGCAAAATTTTGGAAATAGAAACGGAAATAACGGAAGAAACAACAACAATAATGGTGGTGGCAACAGAATGAATAATAATAGAAATGGAAATAACGGACCAAGAGATAATAGAAACGGAAACAATAATGGAAACGGTGGTGCACCAGGTAGACCAAATAACAATAACAGAAATTTTAAAAAGCGTTTTTAACAAATAAGCTGTTTTATAAATTCATCATATCACTAAAAAACGCCATCTATTTGATGGTGTTTTTTTTATTTTTAAAATTTAAACGTCATTTATACACTTTTGAATGTTCATACGATTAACTTGCAGAAAGTTTAATAAATTTATACATTATTTATTTTTCAATACAATTCTCAATCAACATATACAAAAGCCAACATGAAAAACGAAATTTTAGCTACATTTCATCAACAATTTGGTAATCAAAAACCACTCATTGTTCGTTCACCTGGTAGAGTAAATATTATCGGTGAACATACCGATTACAACAATGGTTTTGTGCTGCCTGCTGCTATTGATAAAGCAGCTTACATTGCCATCTCTCTTCGAGATGATGATGAAATTCATCTTTTCGCTAAAGACTTAAACGAACATTTCTCTACAGATATCCATAACATTAAACCCATTGGTGACATTAGCTGGCCTAACTACATCTTGGGTTCGGTAGCTCAATTTCAAAAATTAGGTGTGCAACTACGTGGTTTTAATGCCGTACTGTCTAGTGATGTACCCATGGGGGCTGGTCTGTCTTCTTCTGCTGCTGTTGAATGTGCTACTGTTTTTGCCTTTAACCAACTTTTCAATACCAACATCGATAAAGTAAAAATGGTGCTAATGGCTCAAAAAGCTGAACACGAATTTGCTGGTGTCATGTGTGGCATCATGGATCAATTTGCTTCGATGATGGGAAAAAAAGATCATGTTATTCAACTCGATTGTCAATCGCTTGATTATCAATATGTTCCATTTAAACTTGAAGGCATCAAAATTCTTTTACTCAATACCAACGTGAAGCATTCACTGGCTTCGTCTGAATACAACACCCGTAGAAATGAATGTAAACAAGCCGTTACTTGGGTACAAGAAAAATACAATTCTGTACAATCGTTGAGAGATGTTTCTGAACAAATGCTTGATGAACTCGTACTTCCTAAAAGCAAATTAATTGATCAAAGAAGCAGATTTGTAGTGCAAGAAATTCAACGATTGATTAATGGATGCGAAGATTTAAACAATGGTAATTTAGAGGCTTTGGGTAAAAAAATGTTTGAAACACACCATGGATTGAGCCAAATGTATGCCGTTAGTTGTAAGGAGCTGGACTTCTTGGCTGATTTTGTTCGTCATAATCCTGCTGTTTTAGGAGCTAGAATGATGGGTGGTGGTTTTGGTGGCTGCACCATTAATCTTGTTTATGAAAATGCAATTGATGAGCTTATTGCTTCTATTCAACCGGCTTATGAAAATGCCATGCAGCTTCCGCTTACCTATTATGTTGCTTCTATTGAAAATGGTACTGAAATTATTTAAATGTTAATTCCTTTTTTTTAAACGCTTACTTTTTCGCTGCTATGTTTAACTTAAACGAACACTCTCATACTAGATTGAATATTCTTACTGGTGATTGGATTTTGGTATCTCCTCATCGAATGAAACGTCCTTGGCAAGGTAAAGTAGAAGATACACCTGCTGACAACAGACCTACTTATGATCCTAAATGCTATTTATGCCCAACAAATACGAGAATGGATGGTAGCGTAAATCCTGATTACAAACAAGCATATTCGTTTGTGAACGACTTTTCTGCATTGCTTGCAGAAACGCCTGTGGGTAACGTAAATGAAGACAACCTATTAGTTGCCAACAGTGAAAGCGGTATTTGTAAGGTCATTTGTTTTTCGCCCAATCATCAACTCACACTTCCTTTAATGGAAACCAATGATATTGTGGCGGTGATTAATTTGTGGAAGGAAGAATTTACCACTCTTGCTGCTAAAGAAAATATCAAGTACATCCAAATATTTGAAAACAAGGGGGAAATCATGGGTTGTAGCAATCCACACCCACATGGACAAATTTGGGCCTCTTCTTCTGTTCCATTAGAAATAGAAAAAGAAAGTAAACAACAGTTAACCTATTTTCAAAAAAATGGTACTAGTTTATTGAGTAATTATTTACAATTAGAATTACAGAAAGATGAACGTGTGGTTTTAGAAAATAATCACTTTGCAGTTGTAGTTCCGTTTTGGGCTGTTTGGCCTTACGAAACCATGATTATTAGTAAACGCCATGTTCAAAACATCACTCAATTTAATAACGAGGAAGCTGCTGCATTAGCAGATATTCTGAAGCTTTTAACCATTAAATACGATAACTTATTTAATATCTCTTTCCCTTATTCTGCTGGTATGCATCAGCAACCTGTTAATGATGGAGAACATACAGAATGGCATTGGCATATGCATTTTTATCCGCCTTTACTGAGAAGTGCTACCGTAAAAAAGTTTATGGTGGGCTACGAAATGTTGGCAAATCCGCAAAGAGATATTACTCCCGAAAACGCAGCACAAACACTAAAAAATATATCAACATCGCATTACTCGAAAAAATCTAGTTTATCGTAGTACAACAACTGTTTGAACAATTACCCCCCTTTATTTGAGAGTGAAATTACACCTTATTTAAAAGGTTGTAAGTAGTTTTAACTATTATAAATTATTAGGCTTCAATACCAAGCTATTGGTGTAATAATTTATTAGTTATAACACTTATACTATTGGTATGTTCATAAAAAAGATATTGTACAGTTTGCTATTTGTATGCATTGTAAGTACTGCAAAAGCTACAACTTATTACGTAAATAGCATTATTGGTAAAAACACAAACAAAGGCACTGAAGCACTTCCATTTAAAACAATAGAAGCTATTAATCAGTTATCATTAACTGGTGGCGACTCTATATTATTTGCATCAGGACAACAATTTATAGGAATGCTTTTATTACAAAATGTAAAAGGCACTGCTAACCATCCTATAGTAATTGCTAAATACATTTATAAAAATTCCAATGAAAATCCAAAAATAGATGCTGGAGAAAATTTAAATGCAATTTTTGTAGAAAACTGTTCGTTCATAAAAATTCAAGATATTGAATTAACAGCAACTGTACCTTATACAAATAATACGCTTTTATCAAAAGATGTAATGCGTTGTGGAATATTAGTGAAAGTAACTACAGAAGAAGCATTTGAAAATATTGAAATTGATAATGTTAAAGTGCATGATGTTTTTTTTAATTCTCCAGAATTTGTACGGTCTGCTGCTGAAACCAAAACGGCTAATGGCACACAAAGCTATGGTTGGGGAATTCGCTTCATTAATAATACAAAAACAGGTGTACTTTCAAATATCAAAGTAACCCGTACTGAAATTTGGAATGTTTGCCATACTGGCTTAAAATTCACAGCTACCAAAAATGGAATTAAACAAGTAGAAGTTGCATATTGTAAAGTATACGACACAGGAGGGCCTGGTATGCAATTTTCTGGAGTAACCAATGCACATATTCATCATAACAATATTCATCATTCTGGCTCTACGAAAGACTCAAGAAATTGGGGAAGAGGCAGTGGTTTATGGACATGGAGTTGTAGTGATATTTTAATTGAAAAAAATCGTTTCGAAAATGCAAACGGACCTGGCGATTCTGCAGGTGTGCACATAGATTATAACTGTAACGATGTTGTGGTTCAATACAATTTTAGTGCTAATAATGCCGGTGGTTTTTGTGAAATTTTGGGTAACAATTACAATTGTGCTTACAGATACAATATTAGTGTAAATGATGGTTTTAGAATAAAGGGAGAAAATGGTGCTTTTCAAGAAGGAAAAACGTTTTGGCTAAGTGGCTATCAAGGTAATGATAAAAAAAATGTAGGCCCTTATAATAGCTATTTCTATAACAATACAGTTTATGTTTCAAAAAATATTACTCCAAAACTTGCAATTAGCAGTAGTGCAAGAGGTATATTAATGGCGAACAATATTTTTTATTTCGAAGCAGCTGCACAAATGGTTAAAGGCGACCAAAAAAAACAAGAAATAGATGCAGAAAATGTATCGAATGCATGGGTTGATAACAACTTGTTTTTACATTCAACCAACTGGCCTTCTGAGCTTTCAATTGAAAATAAAAATTTTAAAATTGGAGATGTTGTATTTGCAAAAAAAGGAGGACTTCAACTAAATGATTATTTGCCTACAAATACACAACTTATAACTGATAAAGGAATAAACATACAACCAATTCAAAACGACTTAATTGGGTTGAAAATTGGACTAAAAGTAGAAAAAGATATTTTAGGAAATCCGATAAAAGGGAAACCAGATTTAGGAGCAATTGAAATACAATGATAAAAAACATTCACTTTAAATTGATTAAAAGAAAAAACACATCAATTGCCAACATATTTATTCTGTTGCCAATAGTATTGGCGATGGCATTTATAAATACAGAAAAAAAAATAGCTAATTCCAATCAACCCAATATTATCGTTATTTTAATTGACGATGCTGGTTATGCCGATTTTGGATTTATGGGTTCTAAAGATTTACTTACACCAAATATTGATCAACTTGCAGCAAAGGGAGCCGTTTTTACAGATGCACACGTTTCTTCTACAGTATGTAGTCCATCAAGAGCTGGTTTACTTACAGGCAAATACCAACAACGTTTTGGATATGAATGTAATGAAGGTGATGGCTATACAGGTTTAGATACTTTACAAACATTGCTTCCTAGCATCTTACAAAAAAACGGATATACAACTGCCGCTTTTGGCAAATGGCATATAGGTTATAATGTAAACCAACAACCCTTACAAAAAGGATTTGACTATTTCTATGGATTTTTAAGTGGTGGTAGAAGTTATTTTTATCAGCCCAATAAAGACGATAAGAAAGGTGCAAGAACAGCATTGCTTGAAAATAAAAACGAAGTAAGTTTTACAGGATATTTAACCGATGTTTTGGCAGATAAAGCTGTAAACTATATTCAAGAAAATAGTAAGAAGCCTTTTTTCATGTATTGGGCTCCTAATGCTGTACACACACCAATGGAAGCTACAAATGCCGATTTAGATAAATTTAAGAATCATCCAAGGCAGTATTTAGCAGCAATGACATTTGCTTTAGATAGAGCGATAGGAAAAATGATAACCGAACTAAAAAAACAAGGCATTTTCGATAATACACTCATCTTCTTTTTAAGCGACAATGGTGGTGCTCACAACAATCAATCTATCAATTTGCCGTTGAAAGGTTTTAAAGGCAATGAGTTTGAAGCAGGCCATCGAATTCCGTTTATTGTAAGCTGGCCTAAACTATTTTCAAACAAAAAAAAGATTACAGGATTAAGTTCTTCATTAGATATATTTCCAACAACACTTGCAGCAGCAAACATTCCTATTCAAAGCAACTATCAGTTAGATGGTGTTAATTTAATTCCGTTTTTAAAAGGGTCAAAAAGTGGCAATCCACATGAAGTTTTATTTTGGCGAAAAGATGCAGCAGCAGCAGTAAGATACAATCAATACAAATTAGTATCGGTAAAAAAAGCAGGAGATTGTGTTTACAACTTAAGTAATGACTTAGTAGAAACCATTGACATTAAAAAAACAAATCCACAAACATTTGCACTCTTAAAAAAGAAATTATTGGATTGGGAAAAAGACAAAATAAAACCGCTTTGGACAGAAGGAAAAGATTGGGATACGATAACGCTAATGATTCACGACGATTTACTTAACAATAGAAAAACAAGAGTTCATGCTTTAAACGAGCTGAAACAATTTAAACATTCTACTCAACAACACTAATTATAGAAACATGTTCTCTAAACATAAAAAAGAAAATTTTAAAAAAGATCAACAGGCTATAGAAATAAAACTTGCATTGATATATGTTTTACTAATAGTGTTGTTTGTAACTGTTATTGTTTTTTTATAGTATCCTACAAAATACATTAAACATAAACAATTCATCAACAAGTAATATAGTTATAGTAATCAATAAAGAGTTATTTTAGTAGGTAATTATGCTTCTGCCATTGAAAAAAATCATCTACTGGTTATTTTTATTGCTAGCTTTTAATCAAGCTATTTCACAACCCATAACCTCTCTTATTGGCATTTCTGATGGGCTTATTAACAACGATGTTACTTCTATTATTCAAGATAAAAAGGGATTCTTATGGTTTGGCACTAGAGGTGCCTTGCAACGCTACGATGGCTATGAAATGAAGCAAATAAAACACGACTTTGGCAAAGGAGAAAATTTAATGAGCCAATCGATAGAGGTACTTGAAAATGGAAAAGACAACAATATTTGGATTGGCACTAAATCTGGTGGATTAAGCAGCTACAACATAAATTCTGGTATTATTACCAATTACCCCAATAATAATGTTTTTGCTACCGACTTTAATGCAGATTATTTATTGTCTTTATTAGATACCGATACCGATAAACTATTGATTGGTACATGGAAAGGATTTCAATATTTAAATAAAAAAACAAAAAAATTTACTATACTCAACACCGCTTGGAAAACTTTTGATATTCAGCCAGATGGTAACAATGGTTATTGGATTGGCACTGATAAAGGTTTACAACATTTGAACAATAACTTAACTAATGACTATACTTATAATTTCAATATTTCCAATATAAACATTACTTCTATTGTGTATGACAAGGTTTACAATTGTTTATGGTTAGGCACTTGGGTACATGGTATGTTTCAATTAAATCTTTCTACCAAAACATTCAAAAATTTTAAACTCGAAAAAAAGAGTTCTCAAACAATTAGCTCAAACAACACTTACCGTATATTCTTAGATTCTCAAGAAAATTTATGGGTAGGCACTTGGGGTGGCGGTCTTTTTAAGTTTGATAGAAGGTCAGAAACATTTGAAAAAATAAGTTTACATATACCTGGTATATATACCAACGATAATCAAATTATTTTAACGATTCACGAAGATTTGTCTGGATTATTATGGATTGGAACCGATGGTTTAGGTATTTTTAAATTTGAGCTTAACCCAAAAAAATTTATCAATATTGGTTACAAAAACAATCAGCATTCAATCATTGGTAGTACACATGTTTTATCGGTTTTTGTAGATCAATACAATAAACTATGGGTAGGCACAAAAGGCGGTGGCATACAATATAACAGCAATTGGCAAAACTTACAGTCGTTCAACAAGTCTAAAACACGTAATAGTTTTACCGTAATTTCTGATAAAGATAGCAGGGCATTTTTAAGTGATAATAACTATTTATGGGCAGGCTCTGCAAAGGGCTTATTAAGAATAAAAAACACTAAAAATAATACGCAAATTACAGACATATTTATACCCAACGAAAAAGATAGCAATGCAATTAGTGGTTTTAAAATAAGCACATTAGCCAAAGATTCTTCTGGTAAAATATGGATAGGAACACAAGAAAATGGTTTGTCTTGTATTATAGGATATACCAGTAAGAATAAGCCTATATTTAAAAAATATTTACCTTCTTTTGGTGTGAGTGGTGCACTACAAAACGAAAGAGTTAGCTCCTTGTTGGTAGACTCTAAAAAAAGAGTTTGGGTTGGCACCTACAAAGGCTTACACTTATATAATGAAAAAGCCGATTGCTTTAGTGTATTTAACCAAAATAGCAGCTATAAAAACAGCTTAAGTAACAATACAATACTAAGCCTAACAGAAGATAAATATGGAAATATTTGGGCAGGCACACAATATGGTTTAAATAAAATATCTGATGTAAAAAACAATGAACTTGTTGTAACCAAGTACACTACAAAAGAAGGATTACCAAGCGATTATATAAACTCTATTCTTACAGATGAATCTGGCAATATTTGGGCAAGCACCAATAAAGGTATTGTAAGGCTTAACCATCAGAAAAATATATTAGCAGTATTTGATAAAAGAGATGGTATTCAATCTTTACTATTTTCTGAAAATGCCTCTTTTAAAAATAAGGGAAATATATTTTTGTTTGGTGGATTAGAAGGTGTTACCTACTTTTTTCCAGATAGTATACGCATTAGCACTTTTAAGCCACCTGTTTTTTTTACTAGCTTAAAAGTAAACAATCTTAACTACGAATTTGGCAACCCTAATACCGATAGTAGCATTCTTACAAAACCATTTTACGAAACTAAAAGCATCACACTTAATCATACAGAAAATATTTTCTCCATCGGATTTGCAGCACTAGATTATCATGCTCCAGATAAAAACGAGTACATGTATATGCTCGATGGATTTAATAAAAACTGGATTTATGCAGGAAAAGAACATGGCGTTTCATTTACCAATTTACAAGCAGGCACATACACCTTAAAAGTTAAGGTAAGCAATAGCGATAAAATTTGGAATCCAATACCACATCAACTAACCATAGAAATTTTACCTCCACCTTGGAAAACATGGTGGGCATATACCATTTACATCACTGTATTTATTCTACTACTTTGGCTTACAAGACATTTGGGCTTAAGACAACAAGCTTTAAAAAATCAGCTTATTGTAGCTAAACTAGACAGAGAGCAAGAAAAAAAGTTAACCCTATTTAAAGAACGATTATTTACAAATATTTCTCATGAATTTCGTACTCCACTTACCCTAATCCTAGGGCCAATTGATGACATTTTAACAAGAAAAAAATTAGAAACAACTGTTGAGAAAAGTTTAAGAATGGTTCAAAAGCAATCGAAAAGAATGCTACGTATGGTAAACCAATTGCTCGACTTTCAAAAGGCTGAAACAGGTAACTTAAAACTTACCTTACAAGCAGGTGAAATCGTTTCTTTTTGCTACGATATTTATTTATTATTTAAAGATGAAGCCAATCGTAAAAACATTGCTTATTCGTTTGAATCTAAAGAAAAATATATCTCATTTAATTTCGACCAAAATAAGCTAGAAATTATTGTGTATAATATTTTATCTAACGCATTTAAGTTTACCGATAACAATCAACAAATTAAAGTAACCATTCAAAAAAATGCAGCTCAATATTGCGAAATTATAATTGAAGACACAGGTAAAGGCATTCCTGAAAAAGAGATAGACAAAATATTTGATCGCTTTTATCGTGGAAAAGAAGAAGATGCTACCACCATTTCTGGTACAGGCATTGGACTATCTTTTGTGAAAGAATTAATAGAATTACATAACGGTAATATTAGCGTAAAAAGTACCTTAAAAAAGGGCAGTACTTTTGTGGTGTCATTACCACCAACTACCTTAGAAACATCTGCTTTAAATATTGCCAATACACCTATTATAAACAGTTCTCTAAAAAACGATAACAATTTAAATTCAACATATATGCAAGAAGAATTAGAACAAACAAATACAGAACTTGAGTTGCCCATTATATTAGTTGTAGAAGACGATGTAGATATTCAACAATACATTTACGAAATACTTAACCCTTCATTTAAAGTAATAACAGCTGCTAATGGTAAAGAAGGTTTAAGCAAGGCTTTCGAGCTAATACCAGACTTAATTGTAAGCGATATAATGATGCCAGAAATGGATGGTATTGAACTTTGCAGAACGTTAAAATCTGATAAAGGCACTTCACATATCCCCATTATTCTACTTACTGCACTAACAGATATGGCACATCATGTACAAGGCATTCAAGAAGGTGCAGATGTGTATTTACCAAAACCATTCAATTCACAGTTGCTTTTAGTACATATTCATAACCTTATTAATCTTAGAAATACACTTAAAGATTTGTATGCTAAAAAGGTATTTCTAGGCACAAATAATTTTGAAATAAAGTCTTTTGAAGAAGAGTTTTTATTTAAGCTAATGAAGTTGGTTGAAGAAAATATATCGAATAGCGATTTCAACAATGATGAATTAGCAAGCAATATGTTTATGAGTAGATCTACATTTTATAGAAAACTAAAGGCTGTTACAGGCATGTCAGGAAATGAGTTTATTAGAACATCAAGGTTAAATTATGCGGCTAAATTACTCGAAAGCGGCAACTATTCTGTTACCGAAGCTGCACAAGACGCAGGCTTTAATGACATAAAATATTTTAGAAAACGATTCCAAGATCAATTTGGTGTTAGCCCATCAGAATTTAAAAAATAAAACAAACATAATTATATACCAACTCAGCATGTTTGCCACACATGCCCCCTTATTTTGAGAAGAACAATCTACTCATTTATAATAGTTTAGCCACTTAAACTCTAATGCATTTAATACAATTGTTTTGTAGGCTATTTATTTGATAAAAATAAAGTTCAAGCCAAGCAATAAACGGTTGCAAACCTCTTGCACTTATGAATAGTAATTCTTCTATCTTACAAAGAACAGCAGTTTTTGTATTTCTGTTGTTACAATTGTTTACCATTCAAAATACTTTGGCTCAAAGTCGCCAAAACGATTGGGAAAATCCTTCTTTAATAGATGAAAACAAAGAGGCTAGTCGTGCCGCTTTTACTGTATTCGATAAAAAAGTAGATGCTCAATTACATAAGAAAAATGCTTCTTCGATTTATAAATCGTTAAACGGTACTTGGAAGTTTTTATATACCGATAAAGCTCAAAACAGACCAACTGATTTTTATTCGCCTAGTTTCAATCATTCAACTTGGAGCAATTTAACCGTACCTTCTAATTGGGAATTACAAGGTTTTGGTTTACCTATTTATACCAATATTATTTATCCTTTTCCCAAAAATCCTCCTTTGGTAGGTAATGATAATCCTGTAGGCACATATAGAAAAGAATTTACCGTTCCTACAGAATGGAAAGGCAAACAAATAATGCTACACTTTGGCTCAATTACAGGCTGTGCATTTATTTATGTAAATGGTAAAAAAGTTGGTATTAATAAAGCATCTAAACTAGCTGCAGAATTCAACATAACTCCATATTTAAAAGAAGGTAATAATTTATTAGCAGTTCAAGTATTCCGTTGGCACGATGGCAGCTATTTAGAAGACCAAGATTTCTGGCGTTTAACAGGTATTGAAAGAGATGTGTGTATTTATGCTTTACCAAACTTATCGCTTTGGGATTTTACTATTCAAAGCAGCCTTGATAATCAATACAAAAATGGATTATTCAATGCATCTATCGTATTAAGAAAGTTTAAAGGCAATACAATTAAGGAAGCTAAGGTTTTGATAGAGTTATTAAATGCCAAAGGAGAGGTGGTTTACACTAATCTAAAAAATGTATCTATAAATAACGATAGTTTAATACAAGTTTCTTTCGAAAGCACTATTAACAATGTGCTACAATGGAGTGCAGAAAACCCTAATTTATACAACTGTGTTATTACCTTACAAAATGCTACTGGTGCTGTAATACATGCTACTGCAAGTAAAATTGGTTTCCGTACGATAGAAATTAAGAATGTTCAATTGCTTGTAAATGGGAAAAAAATAATGGTACATGGTGTTAACAGACATGAACATGATGAAAAATTAGGTCATGTGCCTACAACAGAATTGATGTTGAAAGATATTCAGCTAATGAAGCAATACAACATTAATGCAGTTCGTACAGCTCATTATCCTAATGATCCTGAATGGTTAAACTTATGTGATGAATATGGATTGTATGTTGTAGATGAGGCAAATGTTGAAATTCATGGAATGGGTGTATTGCCAGGTAAAATAGATACTACAAATCATCCTGCATACTTACCAGAATGGGCTCCATCAATATTAAATAGAATTACAAGAATGCATGCTAGAGATAAAAACCATGCGTCTGTAATTATTTGGAGTTTAGGTAATGAATCTGGTAATGGTAAAGTTTTTTATGATGCTTATGTATGGTTGAAACAAAACGATAAAAGCCGACCAGTACAATTTGAACAATCTTTAGAAGATTGGAATACAGACATAGTTTGCCCTATGTATCCTTCTATTGCTTACATGAAAAAGTATGCCGCTGATAAAACCAAAACAAGACCATTTATTATGTGTGAATATTCTCACGCAATGGGTAATAGCAGTGGTAATTTTCAAGAATATTTTGATATCATTAGGTCAAGTCCACACATGCAAGGAGGCTTTATTTGGGATTGGGTAGATCAAGGAATAAAAGCAAAAGATGAAAACGGAAAAACATACTGGGGCTATGGTGGCGATTTTGGTGCAGGTCATTTACAAAACGATGAAAATTTTTGTGCCAATGGTTTAGTTGCTGCCGACAGAACTCCTCATCCAGGAATTTATGAAGTAAAAAAAGTTTACCAAGACATTATTTTTAAACCCATTGACTGGAAGAATGGAAAAATTTTAGTTGAAAATAATTTCGCTTTCACCGATTTATCTAACTATCAATTCAAATGGATATTGTATAAAAACGGTGTTGAAATAGCATCAGATATTTTTACCCTAAATACGCCTGTAACAAATACCTCTGAGTTAAATTTAAAACTTCCTAGCATAACCAACGATGGAGAAATAACTCTAAATTTATTTGCATATACCAAAAATGCTACGGCTTTGGTACCAGCAAATCATGAAGTTGCAAGAGAACAATTTGTTGCTACAAACACCTATTTTGCCAACGTAGTAAAAAACAATTCTAGTAATTTACAAGTAAGTAAAAAAGACAATATTATTAACTTTTCATCAGGCAATATAAAAGGTACTTTCAACACAAATTTGGGAAAGCTTACTGCTTACACCATTAACCAAAAACTGGTGATGCTATCTTATCCAGAAGCATACTTTTGGAGAGCCCCAACCGATAACGACTTTGGCAATCAAATGCCACAAAAACTGGGCTTTTGGAGAAATGCTCATATCTTACTTAAGCTAGATTCTACCAGAGTAAATAATCAAACAAATGATGGGTTTTTAATTGAATGTTTTTATAAAATAGATGCGGCAGATATTGCTTACAACTTAAATTATCTTATACATAACAATGGTGCAATTACTGTAACTGCCAATATTCAAATGCCTAAAAAATCAATTCCAGAAATGCCTCGTTTTGGCATGCGTTTTACGATGCCAAAAGAATACACACAAATAGATTTTTATGGTAGAGGTCCTTGGGAAAATTATAGTGATAGAAATACGGCAGCTTTTGTAGGAATTTACAAACAAACCATTGCAAATCAGTTTGTATCAAACTACATTCGTCCACAAGAAAATGGATATAAAACAGATATTAGATGGGTTCAGTTATACAACCAACAAAACGTTGGTGTAAAAATTAGTGGCTTACAACCAATTTGCTTTAGTGCATTGCCTTACATGACAGAAGACTTAGACCCTGGTGTTACTAAAAAACAACAACACCCTTCAGATTTAAATGAACGATCTTTTACAACAGTGCATATCGATCTTAATCAAAGAGGTGTTGGTGGCGATAATAGTTGGGGTGCTCTTCCGCATAAAGAGTATCTTTTAACCTATAAAACCTATTCATACAGTTATACTATAGAACCCGTTTTAAAATAAAATATACAATGAAAAATTACAAATTACTACTAATATTTTTGTTTGCTTGTTTAGTAAATTCAAATGCTCAGTCAACCGCAAAAAATACCAAGCCAAATATTATAGTTATTTACACAGACGATCTTGGCTATGGAGATTTAAGTTGTTATGGTGCTACTTCAGTTGCTACACCAAATATTGATAAATTAGCGAAATCTGGTGTACGGTTTACCAATGCACATGCTACATCTGCTACGTGTACACCTTCTCGTTTTTCGTTGCTTACAGGCAAATACGCTTGGAGAAAAGAAGGAACTGGTATTGCACCAGGCGATGCTACTTTAATAATTCCAACCAATATTGTTACGCTACCAGCCATGCTACAAAAAGCAGGTTACTATACAGGTGTAATTGGAAAATGGCATTTAGGATTGGGTGATGAAAAAGGTGTAAACTGGAATGGAAAAATTGCTCCTGGTCCTTTAGAAATTGGCTTTAATTATTCATTCTTAATTCCTGCAACAGGCGATAGAGTTCCTTGTGTATTTGTAGAAAATCACAACGTAATTAATTTAGAGAAAAACGATCCTATAAAAGTAAGTTATAAAGCACCAATCGATTCAAATGCACCAACCGGTAAAAAGAATCCAGAATTATTAAAAATGCAGCCATCACATGGTCATGATATGTCTATCGTAAATGGTGTTAGCAGAATTGGATATATGAGTGGAGGAAAATCTGCTTTATGGAAAGATGAAGATTTTGCAGATATTTTTGTAAAAAAAGCAGAAACATTTATTAAAAATCAAAAAGAAAAACCATTCTTCTTATACTTTGCTACACATGATATTCATGTACCAAGGTTACCACATGCTCGTTTTGCAGGCAAAAGCGGAATGGGGCCAAGAGGTGATGTAATTTTACAGCTAGATTGGACAGTAAAACAAATTCAAGATTGTTTACAGAAAAACGGTTTATTAGAAAATACAGTTATCATTTTTTCAAGCGATAATGGACATGTTGTAGATGATGGATATAAAGATAATGCTGTTGAACAACTAGGATCTCACAAACCAGGTGGTGTATTACGTGGTGGGAAATACAGTGCTTTTGAAGCTGGAACAAGAGTACCTTTTATTGTAAGTTGGAAAAGAAAAATAGAAGGTGGAAAAGTAAATAATGCTTTATTTAGTCAAATAGATTTGTACGCCTCTTTAGCCAGTTTAGCAAATACAAATGTTGAAGATAAACAAGCACCTGATAGTAAAAACAACCTTACTGTTTTACTAAACAAAAGCAATAATGGAAGAGAATTTTTGGTAGAGCAATCTATTAACTCAACACTTTCATTAATCGTTGGCGATTGGAAATATATAGAACCATCTAAAGGAGCCAAAATAAACAAAGACACCAATACAGAATTAGGTAATTTACCGCAACCTCAATTATATAATCTTGCAAATGATATTGGAGAAACAAAAAATGTTGCTGTAGACAATCCAGAAAAAGTAAAAGAAATGCAACAACTACTTGAGCTAATTAAAAGCCAGAAATAATTAAACCAAACTATATTAGTGGCTCAATATGCTGCTCACATGAAAAATAAATCAAGCAATTTCTCGATTATTGTATCCTTACAAATGCTACTGTTATTTACTAGTGGTTGTAAGGATGCCGAAAAAACAAATACCAATCAATCTAATAAAGACTCTGCACATTCTTGTATGCAAGTACCTGCAAGATTTGGTAATTTAGCAGACACAACAATAGCAGTTGTATCTAAAGATTCATCTTTACATGGCATGGTATTAATTCCTGGAGGAAGTTTTAGTATGGGTGGTGATAATGAACAAGCTTCAGAAGACGAATATCCAAAGCACAAAGTATTTGTAGATTCATTTTTTATAGATGCAACAGAAGTAACCAATGCTCAATTTAAAAAATTTGTAGAAGCAACAGGCTACATTACTACAGCAGAAAGAAAACCCAATTGGGATGAATTAAAAAAAACATTACCACCAAATACACCAAAGCCAGATGAATCAATGCTTGTAGCTGCTTCATTGGTATTTAAACCAAGTAATGGACCAGTAAACCTAAACAATTATTCAGAATGGTGGAGTTGGGTAAAAGGTGCAGATTGGAAACATCCTGAAGGGCCTAATAGTAACATCATTGGAAAAGATAATTATCCAGTAGTGCATGTAAGCTGGTTCGATGCAATGGCATATTGTAAATGGGCAGGTAAACGCTTGCCAACTGAAGCAGAATGGGAATTTGCTGCAAGAGGTGGTTTAATGAATAATATTTATCCGTGGGGAAACGAACCAATAGCAAAAGGCAATTCAAAAGCCAATAGTTGGGATGGTGATTTTCCATATAAAAACAACCAAAGAGATGGTTATTATAAACTTTCTCCAGTAAAAACATATTCTGCTAATAACTACGGTTTATTTGATATGGCAGGTAATGTTTGGGAGTGGTGTAGCGATTGGTACAACAATCAATATTATTCTACAATAGAAAATCAAGAAACGAAAAATCCACTAGGTGCTACAAAAAGCTTCGATCCACAAGATCCATATACACCCAAAAAAGTATTAAGAGGTGGAAGTTTCTTGTGCAACGACTCTTATTGTAGTGGATATAGGGTTGCTAGAAGAATGAAAAGTAGTCCAGATACAGGTTTAGAACATACAGGTTTTAGATGTGTACGTTCAAAGAAAAAGTAACAATACATCTTACAGTTATTTCAATATAATTAATGCTTCATTCAATGCTACAGAAACTTCTAATTTGTTTATTGCTATGTGTACACGTTATCAATACACAAGCACAACAAAAAAATAAAAAAAACAACGTAATTATCATTCTTGTAGATGATTTAGGTTGGGCCGATCTTAGTAGCTATGGAAGTACATTTTACGAAACGCCTAATTTAGATAAGCTTGCAAAAGAAGGTATACGATTTACACAGAACTATGCCACATGTCCTGTTTGTAGTCCAACAAGAGCAAGTTTACTTACAGGAAAATATCCTGTAAAAACAGGCGTTACCGACTGGATTAAAGGGAGACAAGAAAATGGAAAAGCCAAACCATATGAAAAACTAATTGGACCAGCTACGGCTTATGAATTAGCTTTAAAAGAAACAACAATTGCAGAATATGCAGTTCAAAATGGCTACAAAACCATGATAGCTGGTAAATGGCATTTAGGAGAAGAAGAAGCATTTTGGCCAGAAAAGCAAGGTTTTCAATTAAATAGTGGTGGTTGGAGTAAGGGCGGACCAAACGGTAAAATAAACGATAGCACAGGTGGATATTTTACGCCATATAAAAACCCTTCATTAAAAGACGGACCAAAAGGAGAATATCTTACAGATAGATTAACCAACGAAAGCATCAATTTTATTAAACAAAATAAAAATTCGCCTTTCTTATTGTATTATGCCATGTATGCTGTTCATAATCCCTTACAAGCACCCAAACCCTTAATAGAAAAATACATACAAAAACAAAAAGCTATTGAAGAGAAAGAGGTATTTAAAAAAGATGAAAAATGGATGCAATTTGAGAAAGATTGGAAAAGAAGAACCATACAAAATAATGCTGTTTATGCAGCCATGATTGAAAATATGGATTGGAATATTGGCAAACTTATTGAAACACTAAAACAACAAAGAATTGAAGAAAATACACTCATTATTTTTACATCAGATAATGGTGGTTTAAGTACAGCAGAAGGTAGCCCAACTGTAAATGGAAATTTAAGAGCCGGCAAAGGTTGGCTGTATGAAGGTGGCATAAGAGTGCCATTGATAATGTATTCAAAAAAATCTGCTCTTTCTGGTCTAACTTCAAATATCAAAACCACAACAGCAGATTTATTTCCTACAATTGCAAAAACAATCAACAATAATTATCAGAAAACTATAGACATTGATGGTGATGATATTTTTTCCCTGCTGAAGCAAACAAAAAACATAGAAAGAGAATTATACTGGCACTATCCACATTACAGCAACCAAGGTGGTAAGCCAAGTGCTGCAATTAGAAAAGGAAACTATAAATTGATTTATTATTACGAAACAGACGATGTAGAGCTGTTTGATTTATCAATAGATATTAGCGAAAAAAACAACATCGCTTCGCTAAATAAAAAAGAGGCTATTGCATTAAAGCAAACTCTTTTTTGTTGGCTTGAAAAAAACAAAGCCAAAGTACCAATAAAGAATCCTATGTATAATGCTAATTGATTTAAACCTTAAATTAAATAAACTGAAGTTTTAAATACGCTCTTTTGCAAATACAAGTTATAGTAATGCTGTTGGTTGTTTTACATGCACTTCTATCTCAAAATTTCATTGAACTAAATGTACCGCTATTTTGATGCAACTACTCTTATGAATGTAGATTAATGTTAGTTATTTAGTGTTTGTAAATAAACTCTCTAACAATGCTTGCATTTCCAAAACGACTGTTCTACAAAACAGTTACAACCTGCTTAACATTATTTTTGTTTAGTTCAGCAATTTTTTCGCAAAACATCACCATAAAAGCAACAATTGTAAATGGTGCAGACAGTACACCCCTTTTTGGTATTTCGGTTGTAGAATTAAAAACTAAAAAAGCAACTGCTACCAACGATAAAGGCGTTTTTACACTGCAAACACCCAATAAAAATCCGGTTCTTCAAATTTCAGGTGTAGGTTTTCAAACAGCTACCGTTGTATGGAATAATACTATTAAGGTAATTAAATTAGAGCAGGCTGTTTCTACATTAGAAGATGTAGTTGTGGTTGGATATGGTACACAAAAAAAAATAAATCAAACTGGTGCAGCACAAACTGTTAAGTTCGATGAAACAGTTAATCAACCTGTTACCAACACAGGACAATTAATGTATGGTAGATTTTCAGGTGTACAACTTACTCAAGCAAGTGGCTTACCAGGTACAGATGAATCTAGTGTAACCATACGTGGTGTAGGTACATTTGGTAATTCAACACCATTGGTAGTGATAGACAATATTCAATACTCTACAATGGATGTATTTAATAGTTTATCACCAGCAGATATAGAAACTATCTCTGTATTAAAAGATGCATCTTCAATTTCTATTTACGGAGCAAGAGGTGCTAATGGAGTAATTGTAGTAACTACCAAAAAAGGAAAAGTAGGTACAGCTAGTGTAGTTTATAATAATTATTTCGGTAGGCAAGTAGTTACAGTAATACCACAATATTTAGATGCAGTAAACTTTGCATTGTTACGTAACGAAAGAGATTTTAATACAAATGGTCCAACGGGTGCAGTAAGATATTCTGATGCTGAAATAGATGCAATTAGAAACGGAACAGATCCTGATAGATACGCAAATACAAAATGGAGCGATGAAATTTTAAAACCAGCTCCTATTCAAAATCATTATATAGCTCTCTCAGGTGGTGCAGGAAAAACATCATTCAGAGTTTCTTTAGGCTATTTAGATCAAGGTGCTGTTGTACAAGGTAAGTTTAATGCAAAAAGATATAATTTAGGTTTAAATATTAATTCAAATATTACCAATTGGCTTACACTTTCAAGCGTTACTAATGCATTTTGGGCAACATTTAAAGGCCCAAGTAATGGCCCTAATGCTATCACAGGAGAAACAGGAATAATTAATCAATTTCAACGTTCAGCACCTACAGTACCAGTATTTTATTCAAGCGGAAATTATGGAACTGTAGATGGTTCTTATTTAAAAGTAAATGCTAGTTTACCTATAACACATCCAATTCAACGAGGTTTTTTAGGCGATTACAGAAGCGATCAAATAAATGTTTCTCAACGAATTGGCTTAAAAGTACAACTACATAAAAACTTATCTTTCGAAACAAGTGGAAGCGTAAATGTAAATAACACCAATGTTTCAGATTTTAGTCCTACCAATTTAACATACGATTGGGCGGGTAATGTAGTGGGGCAAACTTTAGTAAATACTTTAAGAAACAATACTACTTTTAGTTACAGATTATTAGCCGAAAATATACTAAGGTATAATAAAGTAATTTTCAAAAAACATGATATTGGCGTTCTAATTGGTCATTCTGCAATATATAATCGTACTGATGGTTTTGCAGGCTCATTACAAGGCTTTCCCAATAACGATATTCAAGAATTCGATGGTGGTGGTTTATTAAATCCGGTAGTTTCAGGTAATGCACAAGAAGATGCTGTAGAATCTGTTTTTGCAAGATTAAACTATGCGTTTAATAAAAAATATTTGTTTGAATTTAATATCAGAAGAGATGGTTCTAGCAAATTCCCTGATAGCATACGAAACGGTATTTTTCCATCTGCTTCTGCAGGTTGGAGAATAAAAGACGAAAGATTTTTATCGAGAGTAAAATGGATTTCCGAATTGAAACTAAGAGGTAGTTGGGGTATTTCAGGAAACGATAATATTGGTAATTATATTTTTCAACAAACACTTAATGGTGGTGTAGATTATTTCTTAGGTACAAGCACACCTGTAACCGGTGTAGCACAAACTACATTTGCCAGTAAACAATTAAGATGGGAAACAGTAAATCAATACGACATTGGTATAGATGCAGGATTTTTTGGTAATAAACTTACCATTAGTGCCGATTATTTTAACAGATTAAGTACCGATTTATTGTACAATAACTTTCCATTAGCACCTACTTTAGGTATTACAAATTTACGATCTAGAAACTCTGCTAGCATGGTAAATAAAGGCGTAGAAATTATCTTAAATTATCAACAAAAGAAAAAAGCGTTTAGTTACAACATTGGTGGTAGTGTAACTTATAACATAGAAAACAATGTGGTTAGTTTAGGTAATGGTGCAGCCTCAACAGTAACTGCTGAAAGTGTTGTAAGAGCAGGCTCGCCGTTTCAAGCAATTTTAGGATATAGAGTAATAGGAATTTTTCAAACAGCAGCAGAAGTTGCAGCAGCACCAAGACAATTTGCTAGTTTATTAACAGCACCAGGAGATTTTCAATATGCCGATATTTCTGGGCCCGATGGAAAACCAGATGGTATTGTTGATATTAGAGATAGAGAAATTATTGGAAATCCTCATCCCAGATTTATTTACAATTTCAACTCTAATATCAGTTGGAAAAACTTTACCCTATCTGTAATTTTTGAAGGGTTAGCCGATATTGACCGATTGTTAAAAGCAAATGGTCAAACACCAATGGAGGGAGATAGAAATAATGCATTAAGCTATTGGATTGATCGATGGACGCCAACCAATACCAACACTAAATTGCCACGTCTAGGTGGTATTAATAACGGTGCCGCAATTACTTCTACTTTTTATATTCAAGATGTATCTTATTTACGCATGAAGAATTTTGAATTGGGGTATAATGTACCAGAAAAATTTACAAAAAAATATGCTATTTCAAGACTTAGAATTTTTATAGGTGGTCAAAACCTATTAACATTCACAAAAATGAAAAATTTCGATCCAGAAAGAACAAGAAGTAATAACTCAGATCAATTAACCCCTTTGTACAAAACGTATACTGCAGGCGTAAACGTAAAATTCTAATACAATAAAATACAATTAGATGAAAAAATTAATCTTTATACTTTTTATAGTTATTGCCACATTTGGCTGCAAAAAAGATTTTTTAGATTTATCAAATCTTAATGAAATTTCTTCTGAGAATTTTTGGAAAAATGAACAAGATGCTGCTCTTGCAATAAATGGAATATACGATGTGTTGCAAGAAAGATCGTTGTACAGTGGTAATTTAAATGGTATAGGCGGGCTTCCAATTTTTGATGGAATTGGCGACAATTGCTTCGGTAATTATAAGTTCGAAGGACCAGGCAATTTTATGGAAGGAAATATAACACCTAGTCATGGGTTATTTGGAGGATTGTGGGGAGCTTCTTATAGAGGTATTTTTAGAGCCAATACTGCAATCGAAAACATTCCAAAAATTCCACTTGCAAATATTAGAGACTCTGTTAAAAAAGTATACTTGGGTCAAGCATTGTTTTTAAGAGCATTATTTTATACCAATTTGGCAATTTATTTTAGAGATGTTCCTTTAATACTAGAACCAAAAGATCCAGGTGAAGGTGCTGCAAGAAAAAGCACCTATGCTGTAACATCTGCACAAATTGTAAAAGATTTAACCGAAGCTATTGCTGTTTTACCAACTAGTTATCCTGCTGGTCAGTTTGGTTATGCAACAAAAGGTGCTGCACTCGGCTTACTAGCAAGATTTGAACTTTATAATAAAAACTACCAAGCTGTTGTAGATGCTACTACACAAATAATGGCTTTAAATTATAATTTACACAGCAATTATTCACAATTATTTACCGAACAAGGCGAGTTATCTAACGAAATTATTTTTTCTGTTCGTTTTTTTCAAGATGGAATTTCGAATAATACAGAACTTTTTTCGGCTACTTTCTTACAGGCTCCAAAAATTAATATACAGCCAATGCGTAATTTGGTAAACGATTACAATTGTACAGATGGAAGACCAATTACATCATCGCCATTATACAATGCTACTACACCAAAAGCAAACAGAGACCCAAGATTAGCTGCTTCTATTTATTTTAGAAACGATATTTTTTTAACAGATTTAAATAGAGCATTTACAGGAAATACTGCTACAGGTTTTGGTCAAAAAAAATATATACGTAGTAGTGCATCTCCAACAGGTATCTCAGCTTTTAGCCCAGGAGGTCAAGACTTTTATTTAATAAGATTTGCCGATGTATTACTTATGAGAGCAGAGGCTTTGGTTGAATTAAATCAGTTGTCAGAAGTATATACACTAATAAACAGAGTTAGGGCAAGAGTATCAATGCCAGCAATAGAAAACGTTGTGGGTGAAGGTGCAAATAGAACACAAGCTCAATTAAAAACAATTGTACAAAAAGAAAGAAGAATAGAGTTGGCATTTGAAGGATTACGCTACTTCGATTTAAAACGTTGGGGACAATTACAGGAAGCTTTTCAAAGAGCTACTGCTGATAATGTAGCAGGTTATAGACCATTATACCAAGCATTAAAAGCAAATGTTTTTCCAGTGCCTGAAAGTGAATTAAATGCAAACGGTGGCATAGGTCAAATCTTTGCATGGCAATAAATAAACTCAAATCATTATAAATAACTGTGAAAATCAACTAATAAAGTGAATAAAAGATAACAAACATCTTTTATTCCACTTTTTACGTATAATTAAAATTACCACAAACGATTTATGAAAAAACAGTTACTATTTAATCTCTTATTTTTTATTGCACAACATGCATTTGCTCAACTAACTATTTATTCAAATTATAACCTTCAAGGTACTTCTGCAACATGTGTTGTTAGAACTATTTACACGGGAAATAATATTCCAAATGGTTTGAATGATCAAATTAAATCTATATCTCTCAGTCAAGGATTTATGGTTACAATTGCCGAAAACGAAGATGGAAGCGGCGAACGATTTACGTATATGGCTAATAAAAGTGCTATTCATGCAAATCTTGCATTGGTTTTACAAAATAAAGTTTCTTTTATTCGTGTTTTACGATTGCCAAGTACACCCGTAAAAAAGAAAGGTTCTGGTGGTACTAATAATGATGAAGTGATTGCATTAAATGTAAGTTGGTTTTATGATTGGGGATTTAATGACGTTTCCACACCTACAAGAGAATTTGTACCAATGGCTTGGGGATCAAGTGGTGCTTCAACCACAAATGTAAATAACGTAATTGCCAAAGATTCACTTACGCATTACTTAGCGTTTAACGAACCAGACCATCGTAGCCAATCAAATATTTTTGTTGTTAATGCAGTAACTCCATACAGAAACTTATTACGTGCAGGAAAAAGAATGGGTTCTCCAGCTTGTACCGAATCTCAATACAGAACTTGGCTTGACAGTTTTTCGGTAGAAATTTCAAAACAAAATATGACTTTCGATTTCGTAGCCATTCATTGGTACGATTGGGGAAACTATTTATCTACACTAAATGAAAATCCGAATCCAACCGATGTTTTTAACAGATTTAAAAGCCATATTGATGCTGTTTATGATTACTTTAAAAAACCAATTTGGATAACTGAGTTTAATGCAAATATCAACCGTCCTTCATCTGTTCATGAAGGTTTTATGCGACTAGCATTACCATGGTTAGATGCAAACCCTAATGTAGAACGGTATGCATACTTTTTTGGAAACGATATTCCTGCAAGAAACAATGGTGTATTATCAGCTGCTGGTAAAATTTATTCCGATCATGCATCTGTAAATGCTTACAGCGAAAATATTTATGATACTCGACCTGCTTTTCCTTTAATACTTGCAAGTTGGGAACCTTCAAGTTTTACACAAGGAGGCAGATCTGTTAGCACATTTGCACCTACAATGCTACATTCAAATATGACAGCACCTTTACCAATTACAAGGGGTTCTGGTTTAGATCTTCCTTTTACAACATCGGCTAATGGTTTTTGGGGTGCTACAGATTATTCTATTTCTACATCTGCTGAAACAGCCGTAAGTGAAAACAAGTTTTTACGATTTAGTTTAAAATCAACAAACGGAAAATCAGTAAACTATCATTCAATCGATAAGTTTAATATTCGTATCAATAATATTGGTCCTATACAATATCAAATAGATTATCAGTTAAATAGTGGAGCCTTTTATCCAATTGCTACACTATCTGGCCCTACAAGAACAACGGGTACCTATGTACTTGGTCCTGTTGATTTATCTAAAATTGCTGGCCTACAAGATGTTCCTCCATCTAGTACAATTACATTTAGAATCACCCCATTTGATGCTTCTGCAACAGGTGCATCCTTTTTAATTGGAAGTGGTACAACAGATACTGATCCAGATTTAGTAATTACTGGTGGATATTCTGATGCCAATCTTATCACTACATCTTTACCAGTATCGTTAAAAAGTTTTAATTACAGTCAAACCAATAAAAAAATTACACTAAACTGGCAAACACAATCAGAGGTTAATTTTAGTCATTTTGTTTTAGAAAAAGGATATAGTCAAAACAGTTTTACAGCTATTGCTACTATTTCAAGCAAAGGGCAGCCAAGTGGTAGTTTTTATAAATATGAAGATGATAATCAAACCAACAATGCTGCTTGTTTTTATAGGTTAAAGATGATAGATAACGATGGAACTTTTACTTACAGCAATACGTTAGTAGTTCGTTTTGATGAAGAAAAGCAATTCTCTATTTTTCCCACAATTGCTACAAATGCATTGAATGTTGTTCTTCAAAAAATAAATGAAAAAGCAGAAATCAAAATTTTTAGTCTTGATGGAAAACAAGTTTATAGCAAACAACTAAACAGCAATAGTACCAATGAAACCGTACATATTGCTCACTTAAAAGCGGGTACATATGTATTCCTTTTTCAAGATGCGTCAGGTATAAAAACAGCAAAATTTGTTAAAAATTAAACCTTTCTGTTTTTTATTTAATTATACTTTAATCACATGAAACAAATAATTGAATCTGCATTTTACAGTGTATACAATAGTTCTCCCAACCTCATTGTTCGTTCACCAGGTAGAGTAAATATTATCGGTGAGCATACCGATTACAACAATGGTTTTGTGCTGCCTGCTGCTATTGATAAAGCAGCTTACATTGCCATCTCTCTTCGAGATGATGATGAAATTCATCTTTTCGCTAAAGACTTAAACGAACATTTCTCTACAGATATCCATAACATTAAACCCATTGGTGACATTAGCTGGCCTAACTACATCTTGGGTTCGGTAGCTCAATTTCAAAAATTAGGTGTGCAACTACGTGGTTTTAATGCCGTACTGTCTAGTGATGTACCCATGGGGGCTGGTCTGTCTTCTTCTGCTGCTGTTGAATGTGCTACTGTTTTTGCCTTTAACCAACTTTTCAATACCAACATCGATAAAGTAAAAATGGTGCTAATGGCTCAAAAAGCTGAACACGAATTTGCTGGTGTCATGTGTGGCATCATGGATCAATTTGCTTCGATGATGGGAAAAAAAGATCATGTTATTCAACTCGATTGTCAATCGCTTGATTATCAATATGTTCCATTTAAACTTGAAGGCATCAAAATTCTTTTACTCAATACCAACGTGAAGCATTCACTGGCTTCGTCTGAATACAACACCCGTAGAAATGAATGTAAACAAGCCGTTACTTGGGTACAAGAAAAATACAATTCTGTACAATCGTTGAGAGATGTTTCTGAACAAATGCTTGATGAACTCGTACTTCCTAAAAGCAAATTAATTGATCAAAGAAGCAGATTTGTAGTGCAAGAAATTCAACGATTGATTAATGGATGCGAAGATTTAAACAATGGTAATTTAGAGGCTTTGGGTAAAAAAATGTTTGAAACACACCATGGATTGAGCCAAATGTATGCCGTTAGTTGTAAGGAGCTGGACTTCTTGGCTGATTTTGTTCGTCATAATCCTGCTGTTTTAGGAGCTAGAATGATGGGTGGTGGTTTTGGTGGCTGCACCATTAATCTTGTTTATGAAAATGCAATTGATGAGCTTATTGCTTCTATTCAACCGGCTTATGAAAATGCCATGCAGCTTCCGCTTACCTATTATGTTGCTTCTATTGAAAATGGTACTGAAATTATTTAAATGTTAATTCCTTTTTTTTAAACGCTTACTTTTTCGCTGCTATGTTTAACTTAAACGAACACTCTCATACTAGATTGAATATTCTTACTGGTGATTGGATTTTGGTATCTCCTCATCGAATGAAACGTCCTTGGCAAGGTAAAGTAGAAGATACACCTGCTGACAACAGACCTACTTATGATCCTAAATGCTATTTATGCCCAACAAATACGAGAATGGATGGTAGCGTAAATCCTGATTACAAACAAGCATATTCGTTTGTGAACGACTTTTCTGCATTGCTTGCAGAAACGCCTGTGGGTAACGTAAATGAAGACAACCTATTAGTTGCCAACAGTGAAAGCGGTATTTGTAAGGTCATTTGTTTTTCGCCCAATCATCAACTCACACTTCCTTTAATGGAAACCAATGATATTGTGGCGGTGATTAATTTGTGGAAGGAAGAATTTACCACTCTTGCTGCTAAAGAAAATATCAAGTACATCCAAATATTTGAAAACAAGGGGGAAATCATGGGTTGTAGCAATCCACACCCACATGGACAAATTTGGGCCTCTTCTTCTGTTCCATTAGAAATAGAAAAAGAAAGTAAACAACAGTTAACCTATTTTCAAAAAAATGGTACTAGTTTATTGAGTAATTATTTACAATTAGAATTACAGAAAGATGAACGTGTGGTTTTAGAAAATAATCACTTTGCAGTTGTAGTTCCGTTTTGGGCTGTTTGGCCTTACGAAACCATGATTATTAGTAAACGCCATGTTCAAAACATCACTCAATTTAATAACGAGGAAGCTGCTGCATTAGCAGATATTCTGAAGCTTTTAACCATTAAATACGATAACTTATTTAATATCTCTTTCCCTTATTCTGCTGGTATGCATCAGCAACCTGTTAATGATGGAGAACATACAGAATGGCATTGGCATATGCATTTTTATCCGCCTTTACTGAGAAGTGCTACCGTAAAAAAGTTTATGGTGGGCTACGAAATGTTGGCCAATCCTCAAAGAGATATTACTCCAGAAAATGCAGCACAAACACTAAAAAATATATCAACCATTCATTACTCAAAATTGTAAGCAAGTCAATTATAAAACCGCAAAAAGCATCAGTAAACATCGTTTTCTGGTGCTTTTTTTATTCTGTATATTGCAAGCTTTGTTCATAAAAAAAATCTCTTTCATAAAGTAGAATACTTCCATATTCAAACCCTTATTTTTACTATCATTCAATACCATTCAACATGTCATCATTTATAGTTCAAGGTGCAAAACAATTGAAAGGAGAAATAACTCCACAAGGTGCAAAAAACGAAGCCTTACAAATATTGAGTGCTGTTTTACTAAGTTCAGAAACCATTACTATTCACAATATTCCAGATATTATAGATGTAAACTTGCTAATAGAGTTGTTGTCAGATATGGGTGTTGTTGTAAATAGAATTAATAGACACAGTTGTACGTTTACTGCAAATAATGTAGATACAGACTATTTTACATCGGATGCGTTTAGAAAAAAAGGAGGAAAACTTAGAGGTTCTGTAATGTTAGCAGGCCCACTACTTGCTCGTTTTAAAAAAGCATATATTCCCAAACCTGGAGGCGATAAAATTGGCAGAAGAAGATTAGACACCCATATTATTGGTTTTGAAAAATTGGGTGCAAAATTCGAGTACAACAGCGAACATCATTATTTTAAACTTACTGCTACTGAATTGCATGGAAGTTTTATGTTGTTAGATGAACCTTCTGTTACAGGAACTGCAAATATTGTAATGGCTGCGGTTTTAGCCGAAGGAATAACTACCATTTACAATGCAGCTTGTGAACCCTATTTACAACAGCTTTGCAATATGCTGAATAGAATGGGTGCAAAAATTAGTGGCATTGGTAGTAATTTACTTACTATTGAAGGAGTTGCTAAACTAGGAGGAACTACACATACCATGTTGCCAGATATGATTGAAGTGGGTAGTTTTATAGGATTGGCAGCCATGACTCAAAGTGAAATTACTATTAAAGGGGCAGGTGTTGCTCATTTAGGTGTAATTCCAGACAAGTTTGCCCAAATAGGTATTCAATTTGAAATAAATAATGATGATATTTATATTCCTGCACAAGATAAATATGAAGTTGCTACTTATTTAGACGGTGGAATTCTTACTATTTACGACCATCCTTGGCCAGGTTTTACACCAGACTTAATTAGTATTATGTTAGTTGTGGCTACACAAGCTGTTGGTAGTGTTTTGATTCACCAAAAAATGTTTGAGAGCCGATTGTTTTTTGTAGATAAATTAATTGATATGGGTGCACAAATTATTTTGTGCGATCCACACAGAGCTACTGTAATTGGCTTAGGAAGAAAACACAATTTGAGAGGAATTACCATGAGCAGCCCCGATATTAGAGCAGGACAAGCTTTATTAATAGCAGCTTTAAGTGCTGAAGGAAAAAGTACTATTCAAAATATCGAGCAAATTGATAGAGGCTATCAACACATAGATACTCGTTTACAACAATTGGGAGCAATCATTGAAAGAGTATAAATTATACATTTTCAATTAGTAAGTAGGACAACGATATGATTGTATATTGATAGAAACACCTATCTGAAAAGTTGCAAATGCATCTTTCTGTTTAGAGTTGCCTCTTTGTCTTCCTTTAATACCAATTCCATTTCCATACTCGTAACTTCTATCTTGTAAAAAAAATACAGGTGGCGGAAATCCTGTATTTGGGTCGAGTGGAAAAGCGTCTGTACCTGCGTATAAACCACTTACATCATCTAAATAATCGGTAGTAGTAAATCGGTAAGTTATTTCACCAAAAACGTTAAACTTATGATTAATGTTATACTTTATTCCAAAACCCAAAGGCATCACAACGGCTATAGCACCATATTGTTTTAAATTAGGATATGCTGCACTACCCTGCCCTTCTGTTCCTAACGAGCGTAAAAAATATTTTTCTCCAGCTAAATATGCATAAGGATCGTAATTAATAACGCCAATTCCTAAACTTACATAAGGTGTGTATTTATATTCTTCAAAACCAGGATAAAATTTAAAGAAATTAAAGTCGCCACTAACACTTAATTCCCATACATCGGTATTAAAACTTAAGTTTCTTAATCGTTGAACAGGATTTTTACTGTATGAATCAGAATATCCTAAAAAACTGTAGCTACCTGCTACTTTTAAGCCCACGTAGTTATTAAACTGTTTTCTATAGAACACGCCTGCACTAAATTTTGGCCTAGCCAAAGATGCTGTATTATTAATATCGCCAAAATATGATCCTAAACCAATAGAAGCTCCTACTTCACCTTTATGCACAAAACTTTCCAACATTTGTGCTTGCGTTTGCATGGTTGAAAAGCAAATTATACAGAATAAAAAAGCAATTTTTTTCATTAATTGTTTGCGTATATGCACAAATATAAACGGATAAATGTTTTTTAAATTTTAAAATTCAAGATAAATAGGAAAGATTTTGAAATATAAATGGTTTTTAAATAAATTTTAATCGAAATTTTAGCAACGACTATTTATACATGAAAAAGCGGCTACCCACATTTGTAAGTAGCCGCTTTTCTTATACTAAAATTTATTAAACAATTTCCCAAACTTCTTTACCTCTTAATAATTTATCTAGGTTTCCTCTTCCTTTTGTAGCAAGGGTTTCTTCAATTTGCATTGCCATTACATCTTCATAACAAGCTCTTTCTGTTTCATAAAATACGCCAAACGGTCTTGGAAAATGCCCTTCAATTCTTGGATCATCGAACATTCTTACCAAAATTTGGGCTTTATAAAAATCTTTTTCATCGTGAATCCATAAATCATCTGTGCTTGCACCTTCTTCTAAATTTACCACAACAGGTTTTAAACCATCTAGTCGAATGCCTTTATTTTTATTCGCTCCAAAAACCATTGGTTTTCCTTGTTCTAAAAATAATACTTCATCCATTTTAGAACCTTTTTCGGTAAATATTTCAAAAGCTCCATCGTTAAAAATATTACAGTTTTGATATATTTCTAAAAATGATGAACCTTTATGTTGATGGCTTCTTGTAAGCATTGATTGCAAATGTTTTGGATCTCTATCCATGCTTCTTGCAATAAAAGTAGCATCTGCACCCATTGCTAATGCCAATGGATTAAATGGATGATCGATACTACCAATAGGTGTACTTTTAGTTACTTTATTTTCTTCTGATGTAGGTGAATATTGCCCCTTGGTTAAACCATAAATTTGATTGTTAAACAACAAAATATTTACATCAAAATTCCTACGTAATAAATGAATGGTATGGTTTCCACCAATACTTAATCCATCACCATCACCAGTTACAATCCAAACACTTAATTCTGGTCTTGTAGCTTTTAATCCACTTGCTACAGCAGTTGCACGCCCATGTATAGAGTGCATGCCAAACGTGTTCATATAATATGGGAAACGGCTACTACAACCAATACCACTAATGATTACAATATTCTCCTTTGGCACACCAATGCTAGGCATAATTTTCTGTACCTGTGCTAATATGGAGTAATCTCCACAACCTGGACACCAACGAACTTCTTGATCGGTAGCAAAGTCTTTTGCTGTAAGTGTTGGTGCTGCTAATGTATCTACACTCATGGGGCAAAGATATTTTATTGCGTTTATGTTTGTACAATAAATATTTCCGAAAATAGAAATACTATCATTTTGTATTACCTAACAACGCATTTAAACGATTGTTTATACCAAAAATCTTCAACTATTCTACTGTAAATAAATAACAACTATTAACCAATTGCTTGATTTAAATCAGCAATTAAATCTTCCACATCTTCAATACCAACACTTAAACGTATTAATGCATCAGATAATCCATTTTTTATTCTCTCTGCTCTTGGAATTGAAGCATGGGTCATTGTTGCAGGATGATTAATTAGCGATTCTACACCACCTAAACTTTCTGCCAATGCAAATACTTGTGTAGATGATAAAACTCGTTTGGTATTCTCGTCACTTGCATCTTTCAATTCAAAACTCATCATTCCACCAAAACCCCTCATTTGTTGCTGAGCAATATTGTGATTGTGATGATCTGTAAAACCACACCACCAAACCTTAGCTACTTTTGGATGATTTCGTAAAAAATGGGCAACTTTTTCGCCATTTTCACAATGTCTTTGCATACGAACATGCAATGTTTTTATGCCTCTTAATACTAAAAAACAATCTTGAGGACCTGGCACAGCACCACAAGATTTTTGAATAAAATATAGTTGATCTCTTAATTCAACATCATTCATCATTAAACAACCTTGAATAACATCGCTATGGCCACCTAAATATTTGGTTGCAGAATGCATTACAATATCTGCTCCTAAATCGAGTGGATTTTGCAAATATGGAGATGCAAACGTATTATCTACACAAAGAATAGTTTTAGAAGCTTTTGATATAGTGGCTACGGCTGCAATATCCGTAATGTTCATTAGTGGATTGGTAGGCGTTTCTATCCAAATCAATTTCGTTTTCGGCGTTATTGCTGCTGAAATATTTTGTACGTTGGTAGTATCGACATAGATAAATTTTATTCCAAATTTTTCAAATACTTTAGTAAATAATCGATAAGTACCACCGTACATATCGTTTGCTGCAATTACTTCATCATCTGGTTGCAACAACTTAATTACAGCGTCGGTAGCAGCAACACCACTACTAAAAGCCAAACCATATTTTGCATTTTCAATTGCAGCATATGCACTTTCTAAAGCAAATCTTGTAGGGTTTTGGCTTCTAGCATATTCGTATCCTTTATGTGTTGCTGGTGCAGCTTGCACATAAGTTGATGTTTGGTAAATAGGTGTCATAATTGCACCTGTAGTAGGGTCTGGTTCTACACCTGCATGTATAAATTTAGTGCCAATGCCTTTGTTAGAAAAATCTGCTGCCATAGTATTTTCGTTTTATTGTTTTATAAAGTATTACCAATCTTTCTTGTTAATTGTAGGACTGTATTTTTTGTTTTGCATTTCTTTTTGCAATCGTTTTTCTTCTTCTCGTAACATATTTAGTTGTTTTTCGGCCTCTTGTTTGGTTAAAGGTTTTTCATTGGGCTTTTTATTGGATTCGTTTTTAGGTGGTGGTGGCTGTTGTTTTTGTTGCTGCTTTTGTAATTTTTGTAATGCTTTTTGCAAATTTTCTCTTGTTTGCTCGTCTGCATTGTTCAACTTCAAGGATTGTTTAAATGCTTGAACTGCTTGCTCTGTTTGTTGCTGTTGTGCAGCCATTACACCTTTATTGTAATATGCTTTTGCTTGCAATAATGGGTCGTTTTTAGAATTGTCAATTACATCATCTAAAACTGCTACTGCCTTTGAATATTGCTGTTGTTTGTGTAATGCATTGGCATAGTTAAATAAAGCCGTTGTATTATTCGCTTCTTTTTGCAATGCTTTTTCATAAGCCAATTGTGCACCTAACCAATTTTTTTGTTGATACAATTGATTGCCCTCTACAATAGTTTTTGTAGCATTTTGTGTAAACGCCAAAAGAGGCATTGCTATTAATAGAAATATGATATTTAGATACTTCAAGCTAAAACTCGTTTTTTTTCGCTCATAAAAAACTCAACAAATAATAACAAAATTGCTACGGAAACAAAAATGAAATAGAATGATTGGTATTGCACATAACCTCCACTGCTATGAATCGATTTTTTATTCATACCATTTATTTCGGTAAATAAATCGTTAGCTACAACGTTTACATTTTTCAATTGATAATAATTTCCTCCTGATGATTGTGCTAGCGATTGTAATAATGTTTCGTTTAGCTTCGAAATAATGGTTTGTCCGTTTTCGTCTCGTTTATAATCATTGGTAGCAGATTCTTTTATGGGTACTCCTTCTACAGAACCAACACCAATTGTATGAAGTATAACGCCTTTTTCAGATAATTTTTTAACAGCGTCTAAAGCTGTATTGTCGTGGTCTTCACCATCGGTAATTAAAATAGCTGCTTTGTATTTTTTTTCTTGTGTATTTAAACTATTGTTACACAATTGTAAAGCTTCACCAATTACAGTACCTTGAGTATTGATTAATTGTGTGTTTGCATTGCCTACAAACATTTTAATTGCACCAACATCGGCTGTTAATGGCATTTGCAAATAAGCCTTTCCTGCAAATACAACCAATCCAATTCTATTGCCTTGTAGTTGATTGGTTAGGGCATAAATCAATTGTTTGGCTTTTTCTAATCTATTTGGTTTTTCATCTTCACTCAACATGCTTTTGCTTACATCTAAAGCAATTACAATGTCTACGCCATTTGTAACATTTGCATCATTATTCATCAATGGCTTTCTTAAGTTGGTCATTGCTATGATTAGTAAACCAATGGCAATAAGCGTAATGATATTTTTTTGAACGAATTTTTTAGATGAATAGTTACGAATTAAATAGCCAATTAATTGTTGATTGCCTAACTGTTTCTTTATTTTTTGCTTCCAACGAATTGTATATATAAGCAATGCTGTTAAAGGAATAAGTAACAACAGCAGATATAATAAATGAACATACTGAAATTGAAGCATATGGTTGTTTAATACAAACAAGTAGTTGTAAAGAAGCTTCTAAGCTAGTGTTTTTGTAGTATCTATTTTTGTTAAAGCTTATTTTTTGCCTTCAAAAAAGCCATATTTACGCAACACATCGGTTAAAATTTTCTTTCTAACAGTTTGCATATCTACAGATGGTTCAGCTTCTATATTTAGTACAAAGAAATAAGGATGGCGATTTTCTTCAATCCAACCAACAACCCAACCAATATTTTTTCCAGCTTCATTAGAACCTGTACCAGTTTTGTAGCTTAATGCATAATTGGTAGTTTGCTCTTGCAACATTGCTTTTTTTACTATTTCTTGGGTACGCTTTTGAAATGGCAATTGATCGAAATATAGTTTTTTAACAAGCCCTAATTGCTCATCTGGTTTTATTTTTAAAGTGTTATTTAACCAAAAAGAATCTATTTTATTACCCATTTTTTTATTGCCATATTGTAATGTATCTATCCATTTTTGCATGGTGTCTTTACCAATTCGTCTAGCTACTTCTTGGTAATAAGGTACAGCAGAAGCTTTAAAAGCTTCACTCATGGTTAAATCTTTATTCCAAGCATGTGCAGTATCTCCATTAGAAAAAATTCTTACCACACCATCCCATTTTATAACCATGTTTTCATTTACAATTTTACCAATTTCAACTCCTATTAAACTGTTTACAATTTTAAAAGTTGATGCTGGTAAATAAGAACTGTCTTTGTATCTGCTTAAATTATAAATAGAAAACTGTCCTGTTCCATTATCATATAAAGCAAAGCAGCCATCCACTTTACTACTATCAAAATTTGCTTTAATTGAATTATCAATTGTTACATTATTGGGAGAACAAGCCTGCAAAAAAATACATACGAACGCTGCAAATACTATAATTAAACGCATAAACACTTTTTTAAGTTGCAAATGTAAACCTACCATCTTGAAATATTTGTTATAACAACAGAAACTACAGTTTGTTATGTAGAATAATTGTAGAAATAATAGAAAAGCCTATTTAAAATTATTTTTACACTCATTAATAAAACAATTTTAAACAGGCTCTAAATGTTATGTTTTAGCGGTGTTTATTGAATTACTCCCAACTGCTTACCTACTTTTATAAATGCAGCAATGGCTTTGTCTAAATGGTATTTTTCGTGTGCAGCACTTAATTGTACACGTATTCTTGCCAAACCTTTGGGTACAACAGGAAAAAAGAAACCAATTACATAAATATCTTCTTCTAAAAGTTGAGTAGCAAAGTTTTGAGCTAATACAGCGTCATACAACATAATGGGTACAATTGGATGATCGCCTTGTTTAATATCAAAGCCAGCTTTTGTAATTTTTGACCTAAAATATTCGGTATTGTATGCCAATTTATCTCTTAGTTCGGTAGTTTCGGTTAGCATATCTAAAACAGCAATACTTGCACCCACAATACTTGGGGCAACTGTATTAGAAAATAAATAAGGTCTAGAGCGTTGGCGTAACATTTCAATAATTTCTTTTCTTCCACTTGTAAATCCACCACTTGCACCACCTAAAGCTTTACCTAACGTACCTGTAATAATATCAACTCTTCCCATTACATTTCTGAATTCATGTGTACCTCTTCCTGTTTTTCCCAAAAAACCAGAAGAATGGCATTCATCTATCATTACAATTGCATCGTATTTATCAGCTAAATCACAAATTATATCTAGCTGTGCTATCGTTCCATCCATGCTAAAACTACCATCTGTTACAATAATTCTACTTCTAAGATGCTGTGATTCTTGCAGTTTTAGCTCTAAATCAGCCATATTATTGTGTTCGTATCTATAACGTTGGGCTTTACACAAACGAACACCATCAATAATAGATGCATGGTTTAAAGCATCGCTAATTATAGCATCTTCTTCATTAAACAATGGTTCAAAAACACCACCATTGGCATCAAAAGCTGCTGCATATAAAATGGTATCTTCTGTTTGTAAAAATTGAGCAATTTTTTGTTCTAATTCTTTATGAATGTCTTGTGTGCCACAAATAAATCGAACACTGCTCATTCCATAACCATGTGTGTCAATTGCTTTGTGTGCAGCTTCAATAACTTTTGGATGAGATGATAAGCCTAAATAATTATTTGCACAAAAATTCAATACTTTTTTTCCGTTTACGATTATTTCAGCACCTTGTTCACTTGTAATAATTCTTTCTTTTTTTAACAACCCAGCAGATTCTATGTCTACTAATTCTGCTTTAATTCTATCTACAAAACGGTTATTCATGCTTTTATATTTAAAATGTATTTTTAATTGAGCTTCAAATTAACGAACAATTGTTAGTATTTTAAGATTGGATATAGAAATAAGGAAATGATTAAAAAAAATTGATAGAATTTGTACAGTTTTGTGGATAAACCCTTACTTTTGCCGTCCTTTCACAAAATAGTGGGAATGGTGACTACTATAACGTTGAAAACAATATTGTTGGGTTCGTAAAAAAAATTAAAATGAAACAAACATTTCAACCACATAAAAAACGCCGTAAAACAGTACATGGTTTTCGTAAGCGTATGCAAACAGCTAATGGCCGTAAGGTTTTAGCTAGCCGTAGAGCAAAAGGTCGTAAAAAACTAACTGTTTCTAGCGAAAAAGGATTAAAATAATTCCACGAAATTTTACATATTTGGAAAGACCATTTCTTCAAACGAAATGGTCTTTTTTTATTGACTTTACTGTAGAAAAAATATTTTCTTTGTAATTGTAACATTTTCTTTTAAACAACGTATAACATTTCAAAAGCAACATTTTTCATCATTTCTGCTGTTTATGACTGAAAGAGAATATAACCAATGTGTAAATACATATGCAGACAATGTGTATCGTTTCATCGTGAAAAATTTACGTCACGAAGAAGATGCAAGAGACATTGTGCAAACTGCTTTTGAAAAATTATGGATAAATAGAGAACAAGTAGAGGCAGAAAAAAGCAAAAGCTATTTATTTACGGTTGCTTATAACCAAATGATTGATCATATTCGTAAACATAAAAGAATAACTTTAAAAGAAGATTTTTCAGACGATACAAAAGTGGTTCATCAATCTACTAACAACTACACTAAACAAACATTAATGGAAGCGGTGAATAGATTGAACGAAACACAGAAAAGCTTAATTATGTTGAAAGACTATGAAGGCTATAGCTACGAAGAAATTAGTAAAATAATGGATTTAAATGAAAGTCAAGTTAAAGTATATTTACACAGAGCAAGATTGGCACTCAAAAACTATTTAGTAAGTTCTGAAAATGTATTGTAACACATCAACGATTTAAAAAGGTAAAATGATTATTAATAGAAACAATTACGAAGAATTTTTTTTACTGTATATAGATAATGAACTATCTGCAGTAGAAAAAGCAGCCGTAGAAGCATTTGTAATGCAACATCCTGATTTACAGGAAGAATTACATCTTTTGCAGCAAACCGTATTGTTGCCAGAAGAATCTCTTGCATTTGACAAATCATTCTTATTCAAAAATGAATCTACAATTAACGATGCTAATTTTGAAGAAACTGCCTTATTGTACATTGATAACGAACTTTCAGAAACCGAAAAAAAGAATTTAGAACATCATTTAACCACAAATACAAAACATCAAGCTGCGTTTTCTTTATTACAACAAACAAAACTTCCTTTAGAAATTGTTGAATGCCCTAATAAGGAAGCGTTATATAAGAAAGAAGAAAATAAACGCCCAATTGTTTGGATGCGTTTTGCAAGAATTGCTGTTGCTGCAGTTTTAATTGGTTTAGGTATTGTTGTATATACCATTGTACCTACAAATAACCAAGTAATTGAACCAACTGTTACTAGTAATTCTATTCAATTAAATGAAAAAAATACTGCTTCTGGTGTAACAAAAACAAATGCTAATACGTACACTATAGCAGCAGCAACAAACACAGCAAAAACTACTAAAATACAAACTGCTGTAAATAACAACAGTTTACAACAAAACAAAAAAGTAATAAAGCCTGCTATTGTTGTATCACCAAACATTCAAAAAGAAACATTGGTACTGAATAACAAAGCCAACGTAGAAAATGAAAGTATTAACAACAACAATGTTCAGCAACAACCGAATATAAAAGACAAAGACGCATTGGTAAGTATAGAATCGCCTAAAAAATTAAAGATTACTGAACAGCAAATTGCACCTACTACTACAACTTTAGTAGCTGCAACGAATGATAATAACATTCAGCAAAATGCTTCATTAGCACAAACAACAGTATATAAAGAATTAGATACCGATAACGAAAATAAAAGCCTCTACGTAGGAAACTTAGAGTTAAATAAAGATAAAATACGTGGCTTCTTAAGAAAAGCATCACGACTTTTAGGAAACAAGGCCAAAAACGAAGATGAATCTGCTGTAAAATCATCTTTTGCCGTAAACAAGTAATTTCAAAAACAACATACAATGAAAAAAGTAACATTCGTAGCAAGCATGCTACTAGCTACCACTATGGTTTTTTCTCAAACAGATAGCACCAAACAAAGCGAAACTGTAGACACAATTAAAGCTGGTAATTTTATTATTATCAAAAAGAATAAAGATAATGGTGTTACAGAAATTCAGAAACCATCGAAAGACGGTAAGAAGAACATCAATATTACCATCAATACCAACAAAACACCTAAAAAAAGTGCTTTAAGTACCAATTGGTGGATTTTAGATTTAGGTTTTGCTAATTATAGAGATCAAACCAATTATACAGCGGCTCAAAGTTTGGGGTATTTAAAACAAATTGGACCAGGTGGTGCAGTTAATGCCAATAGTACATCACTTTCTACAGGCAAATCATCAAACGTAAACCTTTGGTTTTTTATGCAAAAATTAAATGTTACTAAAAATGTAGTAAACTTAAAATATGGCTTAGGATTAGAAATGTACAATTTTAGATACGAGAGAAGTGTTAGCTTAAGAAAAGATCCAAACCCATATATGTTTAATGATTCTATTAGTTTTTCGAAAAACAAATTATATGCAGGTTATCTAACCATTCCACTTATGCTCAACATTAACGCTACGCCTAATAAAAGCAATGGTTTTACTGTAAGTGCTGGTGTTAGTGCTGGTTATTTAATAGCTAGCCGCAACAAACAAATTAGCGATGAACGTGGAAAAGTAAAATACAAAGGTGATTTAGGCTTAGAAACTTGGCGTTTTGCAGCTGTTGGTGAATTAGGAATTGGCCCTGTAAGATTATACGGTAGCTACAGCTTAAATACGCTTCATAAAAAAAGTACTGGTTTAGAGCAATATCCATACACAGTTGGTGTAAGATTTAGCAATTGGTAAAATACTGTGTATTCTAAGGCAATACATATTGCCGTTTACACTGTTTGGTTTTCTTATGTTGCTTTTAGTAACGCCTCTTTTCCAAGAGGCGTTTTTTATGTATAGAAATTAATATTTCATTAAATGAAGGCTGCCATCATGTAAATAAACTATGTAGTACCTGTACATTTGTGCTTTAAAAAATTACATGAATAAATTCTTTTTAGCTTTTATTGGATTGTTTTTAGTGTTGAATGGTCTTGGACAACCAACAACAGGATACTATAATAATGCTGCCAATAAAACTTGTGCAACTTTAAAAACAGCATTAAAAAACATTATTAATAATGGTATTTCGCCCAAAACCTATGGTGAACTGTGGTCTCAATATTTAATTTCTGATGTAAAACCTAGAGAAGTTGGGTCTGGCTCTGCACAAGTAATTTGGGATATGTATTCTGATAACCCAAGTGGATTAGATCCTTACAATTTTACACCAGGTACAGGTAGTGGAGGACAGCAAGATCAAGGAAGCGGAGGCGGTAGTGAAGGCGATAAATACAATAGAGAACATTCTGTACCACAAAGTTGGTTTTCTGGAAGTACAGGAACACCTGGTCCAACTACAGATTATCACCATATTTTTCCAACTGATAAATATGTAAATAATAGAAGAGGTAATCAACCTTATGGTGAAGTTGCAAGTGCTAGTCAAACTTTTTTAAATGGTAGTAAAATGGGTAGCTCTTCAGTTGCAGGTATTTCAGGTACTGTTTTTGAACCCATTAATGAGTATAAAGGTGATTTTGCTAGAGCTTTTTTATACTTTGTAACGATGTACGAAAGTGAAATGTCAAGTTATTCAGGTAATACAGAAAATGCACAAGCATTTGATTTTAATACATTTCCTAGTGTAAGAACAGCCTATTTACAATTAATGATAAAATGGCACAATCAAGACCCAGTAAGTGCTAAAGAAATTGCAAGAAATAATGCAGGATTTTTGTTTCAAGGTAATAGAAATCCGTTTGTAGACAGTCCACAATACGTTCAAAGAGTTTGGAATGGCAGTTGTGCAGGTTTATCTGTTTTACCTGCTACCATTTCTCTATTTTCAGGAAAGCTATCTGAATCATCGTTTAATTTACAATGGGATGTTGTTGGTGAAGTAAATTTAAATGGATATGCAGTAGAGAAAAGTGTAAACGGTAGCCAATTTTTTAATATAGGTTTTGTGCCAGCAAATGGAAGCAAAACGTACAATTTTACTGCCAATGTACTAGAAAATAAAGGTCAAAGAATTTACTTTAGATTGAAAAAGATAAATAAAGATGGTAGCTATACTTATAGCGAAACCTTATCTATTTATATTCCTCAAAATATAGGTATCAGCATTTATCCAAACCCTAGTAATAATCAGTTATACATTCAGCTTCAAAACAGAAATACAGTACCAGTAAATCAAAAGATACACATAACAATTACTGATATTACTGGCAGGGTAGTTTATGAAAGCCTAAAAGAACAAAAAGATGGTAAAATTTCTATAAACACATCACCTTTACAGAATGGTTTTTACATGTTACAAATAAAAGAAGATAGTCAAATATTCACTCATAAAATACAAGTAAAGCATTAATAAATACTCACTAAATATTTAAACTTTTAGATCAAGTTTCAGAATTAAAAAGTATTATACAAGAAACTACTTAGATACAATGAATACGTTTTGAAAACGAAATAGAAAAGGGTGCGTCAAAATTTTGACGCACCCTTTTCTATTTAAGATTAAATAACATTTAAGGAGTTACTGTAATTGTAATTTGTTTCACAACTTCTTTAATCACATTTAATGCTTGATTTTGGGCCAAAAAAGTAACTACATAGGTACCAGGTGTGGCAAATCGATAACGATACGTTTTTAAAGTTGCATCTGTTGCTCGTTTTATTCCAGCTCCTACATCTGGATTGGTTGTTTTTAAATTTACAGCTGACGTTATTAACCAATCATCATTCTCTGCCATGTTGTTAGCTGTACTAGGATCAAAAGTAATTGGATAAGCAGTTTGAATAGGAATTCCATTACTATTACAAGCTCTGCTAGAAATTAACAAAGTTGAATTTAAAGCATTAACACCAGCCTGTCCAACATTCCAAGCATGAAAGTTATTTGTAGTTGCAGTTAAGTTTGGTGCAGGATTATTTTTAATATTCGCCTGAACCCATCCTGTATTTGCAAATGTAGAAAACAGGTTGGTTATTCTTCCATCAGGTAACGTATTGGTTAGTACAAGATTTTGTACTTGCCATCTTCTCTGAGCAGCAGTTGCATACTGCTTATTTATTACTCTAAAAGCAATATTTATAGAATCAGCAGTATTAAATTCTGACAAATTAATGGTATCAGAACTTGTAAAAGTTGTTGTTAGTGCAACAGGCCATTTTGTATTTCTATTTGTAATATCAACCCAATTTGCGTTTACTACGTTAGTAGAATCGTACCCTCGTAAATTAGTGGTAACATACAATCGAATTGAGTCAGGGTTTGCTAGCACTCCTTGTGTCATATTCGTTTGAAAAGAAAGCCTTGGTATGCCAGCAGCAATTCTTCTAGTTCTATTTTCATACCTACGTCCTATTTCACCAGAAAAAAAAGTTATTAAATCGGCTTTTCCAGAAAAAGTAAATGTTGCCGTATCACCTGCTTTGTAAGTAATTTTATCGCTATTTACAACAAAATCTACAGGTTCATCTACGTCCACTTTTTTACAAGAAAACAATAGCAACGACACAAAAGCTACTTGTAAAATGTTTTTTTTGATACTATATAAATACATAGATTAATATTTGAAAGAGGTTAAAAAATACTTACCAGCCAAGATTTTGGGTTAAATTAGGAGCAGCTATTATTTCGTTTGCAGGTATAGGAAACAAAGTAAACTTAACCGGATTACCCAAAAAATTGTTAGCTGCAGTATTTGACGCAACCAATAAAGCACTTGGGGCGGCCGCTGTATTTATATTTACTAAACCTTGCATTACATTTGTATAAACACCCCAACGTATCAAATCCTGACGGCGTACACCTTCAAAGCAAAGTTCTCTACTTCTTTCATCCATTATATCTTGCATCGTAAAAGTTGTCACGTCTGCTATTGGCAATGCAGCATTTAAGTTGGTAGCACCATAAGCCCTTCTTCTAACCTGATTAAAGTAAGTAACAGCTTGTGCAGAAGGAGTGCCACCATTTACATTTAAATCGGCTTCAGCAGCCATTAACAATACATCTGCATAACGAATAATCGGAAAGTTACAAGATGTATTATTGTTTATTCTTGTAACACCAGCTAAATTAGTTTCATACTCTCTACGCCATTTTCCAACTGGTCTATCGTAACTTGTAGGATAACCACTTCCTTGATTTGCTACTGTAATTGCTGTAATTGCACCACCAGAAACAGTTGCCGTTGCTGTTGCACCAGAACCAGCTGTAGAAAGAAAACTTATTGTTGGAGCCGTTGTATAACCTGAACCAGGATTATCAATCGTAATTGAAGTAATTCGATTGGCATTAGAAACCCTTGCTGTGGCTCTAGCTCCTGAACCACCACCTCCCGTAATAATAACTGAAAGTATTGGAGATTGACCACTTACTGTATTTCTAAAGATATAAGGAGAAATATTCCAATCTCGTCTTAAATCTCCTGGTCCGTACAAATTGTATAGTTTAGCAGAAGAACGATAAAAAGCATTAGAAAAGCCAAAAGAATTAATATTTGATTGACCAAAAGATCCCGTAGTACTATTATTAGTGATACCCATTAAAGAACCTAATTGTTGACTAACCGTATAACCTGTATTAGCATAAGCACCTGTAACATTAGATTTTGAAAGAAAAGCGGCATCCCAAATTCCTTCTGAGTTTCCTGCAGCAACACTAACCGTATTTTGCATATTATTTGTAAACACATTACTATATGCTGGTGCTGTAGGCACACCTGCAGCAAATGTTACGGTACTATAAAAACTTAGTGGTGTGGTATTTAATTGATGTAACCCAGAATTAATAACCTTATTGGCCCAGAATAAGGCTTCCTGATATTTTGTATTGTCATTTATTGGGTTTCCAGCCATGCTTAAACAAACTCTTGCCAACATAGCATCAACAGCTGATTGTGTTACTAATGATGTGTTATTTATTTGCGACATCACAGGCACCAAAGTATCTGCTCGTTTCATTTCATCTACAATAAAATCATAAATTACCCTTGAACTTGTTCTAGGCAAGTTAAAAGTAGTACCCATTTGTGTTGTTGGTGTATTTTTTAATACCACATCTCCAAAATTGCTAGTGAGCAAATAGTAGTAAAAAGCCCTCATAAATACTGCTTGTCCTAAAATTTGCTTACGTTTTATTTCGTTCATTACAGGTTTGTTAATGTTATCAATAATTACATTAACCATTTCTATACCTCTGTAACATAAACGCCAAAATGTTGCATATGTAGCTTCACTATTGCTTGAACGTAAAGATTCGGTAAATACTTGTGTATTAGTACCTGTTGCAGCATCGGTTCTAAAGCCTTCATCTGTTGCTGTAGCAAAATAACCCCACAAGCCTTGTGCATACATTTGCTCTTGATTCAGTAAGCCATAAACAGCTACAAGCTGGGCTTCTAATTGGTCTTCAGTAGCAAATGTTGTTGGCTGAAATATAATTGGTTCTAAGCTTATATCTTTATTACACTTGGTAAAGCAAGTAGCAATAACAAATAATAGAATATAATATTGTTTTTTCATACGTTCGTTAGTTTAAAAAGTTACAGATCCTCCTAATGTATATGTTACGGCTCTTGGATATGGCGTATAATCCCACCCTGGAGAAAGTACAGTATAACTACTACTTGGTTGAATAAATGTATAACCAGTACCTGCTGTGTTTGACTGACCCGTTGAACCTGCTGGTGCATTGGCTGGATTAGCTTGACGGAAAGTAGACACTTCTGGATCTAAACCTGTGTATTTAGTAATGGTTAATAAATTTTGAACTGTAATGTAAAAACGTACATTGCTTAGTTTCATTTTCTTTAAAACATTAGCAGGAAGAGAATAATTTAAAGCCAATGTTTTTAACCTTAAAAAAGATCCATCTTCGACAATTCTGTCAGAAATTCTTGTCTGTCCACCAATATCGGTTCTTAAATTAAACGTAGCTCTAGGTAATTCGTTTGTAGGATTGTTGGGTGTCCAACGATTGGCAAAAGTTGCAAATTGATTGGTATTAATATAGTAGCTACCACTTTCAAAAATGTATCTGTTTGCATTTATAATATCATTACCATAACTCCATTGCAAGAATACATTTAATGACCAATTTTTGTAGGTGAAATTGTTGTTTAAACCACCTATGTGTATTGGCAGTGCTCTACCAATAACTCGTTGATCATTTACATCTATTATACCATCTCCATTAATATCAGAATACTTTGGATCTCCAGGTTGTATAGGCGTTGTTGCTGGTGTAGTATAACTAGGAATACCAGATTTTAAAACATAGGTTCCATTAGCCAATTTATCAAAATCGGTGTATTGATATACGCCACCCCATACATAACCAAAGAATTGAGAAATTGGTTGATTAGCTACGGCTATCCAACCTGTTGGCTGTGATGCAGTTGGGATAGAAGGAAATTGAGCTGCTGTTTGTCGAACCTCAAATCCTTCATAAAAATCAAGAATTTTATTTTGATTAAAACTAATATTAAAACTACTAGTCCAATTAAATTTCTTGCTATTGATATTGGTTGTACTAATAGTAAATTCTAACCCACTATTGCGTACCCTGCCTACATTTTGAAACTGTGTATTAGTTCCATTAGCATATCCGGCATAAAAAGGTAACGGAACCCCCATCAAGAAATCTTTGGTAATTCTGTTATAATAATCAACCTCTATATTAACCCTATCTTTAAATAAGTTTAAGTTCAATCCTAAATCAAGTTCTTGACTTCTCTCCCATGTTAAATTATCATTGCCATAAAAGAAGGGAACCATACCTGGTACATACACATTGTTGATAGGATAACCAGCACTATTTTGTAAATTACCAAATTGAGACAGGTAACTAAAATCTCCTACCTTATTGTTACCGACAGAGCCGTAACTAACTCTAAATTTACCTTCTGTTAATATTTTGCTTAAACCTTGTGCAAATGGTTCTTTAGAAAACTTCCATGCAAATGCTGCTGAAGGAAATGTTCCCCATTGTTTGCCAGGTGTAAATCGTGAAGAACCATCGGTACGTACTGTACCCGTAAACAAATATTTGTCTTTATAAGTATAATTAATTCTACTTAAAAAAGAATACAGTTGCCAATGCGATGCACTTGTTAATGGTGTAGCAGCCTGACCAGAACTAATACTATTAATGCCTAAATATTCTATTGCTTTGGGTATATTAATAGTTCTAAAACCTGAACCTCTATTTTGTGCATACTGATAAGTAAAGCCTGCCAAAGCATCAATAGAATGATCTGTACCTATTTTTGTTTTATAGGTTAATGTATTCTCGTTGATGTAATTACTATTTGTTTGTGAATTTAATTGAGCATTAATTCCGTTTAAGTTAAGAGGTGTACCTTGAGCGTTGGTAATCAAAGTACCCTGAGAAGTTTTTGAATTATAAAAAACTTCAGAGGTAGGCTGTGTTGAGTTAAATCCGCCAGAAACCTTAAACTTAAAATTTTTCAAAAAACTATATTCTACAAAAGCATTGATAATAACGGTAGTTGTAGCATTTTTTCTATACTCGTTTTGTGCTTGTTGCAATGGATTTACCAAATTATCAGGCACAAAAGTGGTATTTGGATTATCGCCCAAAGTAGTGCTATCAAACGCTGAAGCTTCTAAAGATGGCCCATTTAAAACATCTACCGGTCTAAAACCCCACATATTAGCAATAACACCACCTCCAGGACTTGCCGATGGCAAAGTACCAAATGTAGTTGTATTGGCATAACTAACGGTAGTACCAATTCTAAACTTATTGTTTATTTTAGAATCTACTGTAAATCTTGCATCATAACGCTTCATTCCAGTATTTATGATGATACCTTTTTGATTTACAAAATTTCCAGAAATAGTGTAGCGTGTATCTTTATTACCACCATTAACACTAACATTATGTGTTTGTAATATACCTGTTTGTAAAACCAAATCTTGCCAATCAAATCCTCTTACTGTTTTGTAGTAATCTAAATCTACGCCTTTTGTAGGGTCAATATATCTGTTTCTAAAAAGATTAACTTGAGATGTTGGTGTACTTCTAATGCTATCTAACTCTAACTGTAATTTTACAAACTCATAAGGGCTCAACATTTCCATACGTTTTGTTTCTCGTTGAAAAGCAGCAGAAAAGTTATACGTAACTTTTGTGGGACCAGATTTTCCTCGTTTTGTAGAAATAATAACGACTCCATTTGCACCTCTAGCTCCATAAATTGCTATTGAAGAAGCGTCTTTCAAAATTTCTAAAGATTCAATATCATTTGGGTTAATTGAATTTAAATCAAAGTTTTCTATCGGAAAACCATCTACTACATATAGCGGTGATGCATCTTGTGTAACACTACTACCTCTTACAATAATTTGTGGAGCTGAACCTGGTTGTCCATCGTTAGAACTTACTCTTACACCAGCAACTCTTCCACCTAAGGCATCAGCAAAAGAAGTAACATTTGCTTTTTGCATGTCTTCTACACTAGCCTTTGCTACCGAACCTGTTAAATCTTTTCTACGTACTTGTCCGTAACCAATTACCACTACATCATTCAAAGATGAAACTTCCAATTTCATACTTACATCTAATTTGTTAGAAGCACCAATTCCTCTTTCAGTAGTAGCATAACCCACAAAACTAAATACCAATAAAGCTTTCTTGTTTGGTACTTGAATCTTGTAATTGCCTTCAGCATTTGTTACCGTTGTTTTGGTAGTACCCTTAATGTTTACAGAAACGCCTTCCATGGCAACTCCTACACCATCTGTAACCACACCTGTAATTGTAACATTACCCTGTGCTTGTAGACTATTTACCTGCATTAATAAAAACGTAACAACCAAAAAATGTATTAATATTTTGGAACAATTGAAAAAGGTTTGCTGAAGCAGCATCTTGGAAAGAGACTTTTTTTTCATTTGGCAGCTATTTTATAAACTAGAAACTATAACCAATACAATTTAATATATATTGTATTTTCAAGTTGCAAGTAATCTTATTTATGGCAATGTAATTGATAAAATTACGAAACCGGTTTCGCTTTTTTTTATTATCAAGATGCAGCAATTAGAGAAGATACATAAGAAGAGGGTAATGTACAATAAAATAATTACTGGCGTTACTTCTAAACTTTATTTAAAAAAAGCAGATATATATGAATAACAATACCCTTAGCTAATTATTCAATATAATTTATTATTTAGCAGTTATGATTTTCACTTGTACTGTAGCTGTTATTTTATCGATAAATGATTTTAAATATGTTACAAAAAATTCTTCGTTTTTAAACCGTACATCCGACAATTCCCAACAAGCGACACTGTAATACGTTATTGGTTTTGCAGATACTGGTTTTAATTTAGCAAAATAACTAGATGCAAAAGCACCAGCATCTGGAGATTTTCCCCATCCTTGATAGGTTGTCTTTGGAATAATAATAGCCATACCTAAAATATATTCCTTATTATATGTTTGATAGTCGTGTGTATACAATACCACCCAATTTTCTGTTTCAAATGTTTGTAGCGGTTTGTTGGTTGCGGCTTTTGGCAAACCAACAACCAAAGTATCGGTTAATTGCAACGATTGTACATTTACCGTATTTTGATAAGCATACATATCGGGCCAAATAGTTGGCTCTTCTTGCACTTGATAGGTTGACGTAGCATTGGGTTTCCAATTTTGATATTGTATAGAAAAGGAAGCATACAGAGGACCATTATTAATAATCTTCAATTTTGTAGCCTCTACAGTATGTACACTATCATTAGCGGTAACACCAATTCTGTACAATTGATTTTTCTGCAACAATCCAATGCCGCCTAAACCTACAGACAGACCATTGGCTGTACCTACTGGTAAAATATCTCTACCCCAATCTTTTAAAACATGGTAATTGTCTTCAACTTCGCCTTTTGAAGAAATGCCAACACTATCTGGACTAATAGCTTCTATTCTTTTTCCAAAAACATCTTTTGCATTTCTGCCATCAAAATAATGTCTGAAACCTACTTTGTTGTTTTCCCATGTTGGGCCATCGGTTTGATATGGTTGAAAACCAATAAGCTTCAACAACATATTGGGATAAAATGTGTCTGAATTAAGTTTCACTAATTCGCCATTTTTAGACGTCCTTTTTCTAAAACGAATATTTACTTTATTGACTATTGTAGGTTTAATATTTGTCCAAGAAAGCGTATACGTTGCTGTTTCATGTGCATTTAAATTGGCTTGAAAAAATAGTTGCTTTTCTTTTTTGATGGAGGATGATTGTATAAGTTGTGCATCAATCATTTGATTCAATTGATTTTTTACAATGGGATAAATGAATTGTTTGTTTGGATGCATTGATACTTTTGACAATGTTACAAACACTTCTTTTTGCTCAATACTAAGATTTGATTGATTGCTAACTTTTAATTGAATAGGTTTAAATACTTGTTTTGTTTGTGCTTGTATTTGAAAAGAAATACAGATGGTTATTAAGATTATAAAAAAAGAATTTTTTTTCATACTGTTTTTAAATTGAAGATATAAATGTAGTTGATGCATTGAAAAAAGTTGGTTTGTTGAATAAAGATATTCAGTTGAAGAGTGCGACGCAACGGTTGCTGCTAGTAGTACTATCTATGATTACATTATTCTTTATTTACGATAAATTTTGTTTGTGTAATGAATTTATTATTGTGTGGTGCTATTTGCAATAAATATACACCGTTTGACAAGTGAAATGTAGGCAAGTGTATTGTATTGATGCCATTGTAAATTGGTATTACTTGTGTAGATACAATTTTCCCTATTTCGTTTGTTATTAGCAAGTTTGCTTTAGTTGATGCTCCGATATGCTGATATAGAAAAGTTAACTGACTTTTCACAGGATTTGGATATACTTTAATTCGTTGATTTTGGTAACAATGATTTGACAATGAGAGTGTTTTACTATACGTAAAATCACCTGTTGCATCTATCATTTTTAACCGATAAAAAGCTGGCTCTGGTTGTAGTATAGTTGTGCTGTAGTTGCATTTTTTGTTTTCCTGATTACATTGTGCAGCTATATTTTGTAAAACTTGAAACTGTATACCATCTTTACTTGTTTGTAGTTGAAACTGTTGCACATTAACCTCATTATTTGTAACCCATTGCAATTGGGTTTTACATTCATTTTGTTGAGCAGTAAATGATATTAATTGTAACGGCAAACTCCCTACTATATTTATATTTATAGGTGTTGTAGCAAATTGCCAATTCGGTGCATCGTATACTACTGCTGTAATAGAATGATTACCCGGTGTTGCTGATAACCAATTTACAGTATATACAACAGAATCGAAACTGCTTACTAAAACGGTTGGATTGATAGATGTAATTTCACTACCATTATCGAAGAATTTAACACTTGAGATACAACGTGCAATATTTGGATTTTTTGCTTTTACTCGTAAGGTTAATGTTGTGGGAAATGTAAAGTTGTTGTTACTTGTAACTGTTGTACTTATCTCTGGTTTAATGCCTTGAATAATTTGATTATTGGTTAATGTTGTTCTAAAAGAATCGGTATATAATCCAATTCTATGCAAACGCCAATCGGTACTACAAGTTCTTGCAAAAGCTCCAGTTCTTTTTAAACTATCAATTAAAAATGGCTTTATTGGGTTTCTTAAAATACCAGAAAGTTTTAAATTGTTTGCCACAACAAATCTATACGATGTAAATGGATGTTGTGTTTGAGCATAAGTTGAATTCGTTGTTCCATCTGTATTAAACAAACTAGCATCTGAAACATTACGAATTACTTGGGTATTTGAAATAAAAACATTGCATGTAAGTCTTGGCCAAATACGAGAAGTATATGCTTTGTTAATTGTTGCATTGGCTACCATATCTGCAACTTCTGGATAAGCAGATCTATACACAGCACTTGCATTATAGATTGATTTTAAACTATCGTAAAAAGGTTTAAATGATGGATCGGTATCTATTGTAACATTAATGTTTGTAGCAGGATTGTTGTTAATAACAATGCTATTGGTGTACGTATTAAAATAACCGCCATTGTTTTGCATTCCATACAAATTATTGGCATCTATATTATAAGAAGAGCTGTCGCCTTGAGAACCATTATCGTAAAAAGTGCTTTTGCCTAAAGGAGAATCATGTACATAATTGTATCGAATTTTATTACCTCTACTTTTGGGTCCTGTGGCTCTGTAAAAAGCACCCATATCTTCATAGGTTCTAATAATATCGAACAACTCATTGTATTCCATTACATTGTTATTACCATCGTATAAAATACCTACATGTGGTGTTCCATGAATTTTATTATTGGCTGCATAAGCACCAATTACTGTTTTTAAATTAATGGCTGCACTGTAAATAGCTACTTCTTTAGCAAAATTGTAAATATGATTGTTAACCACTCTGTGATTACATGGTTTTAATAATAGTTGATCTGCATTAAATGCTGCTGTAGATGCAGGTGCAACAATAACACCACCTTGTCCAAGCTCATATAAATTACAGCTTTTAACCTCACAATTACTGCCACCAATAATACTAATTGCATTACCTGAACAATAAGAAATATCAGCACCTGCAATGGTTACATTATTACAATTACTCAGAAACATTCCGTCTGATGCACCACTTTTTATGGCAATGCCTTCAATGTTTACATAATTTACATTCGTTAAAGAAATAGGATATGCCAAATGATCGCTTGCATAAGATAACTGCCCATTTTCTGGCAGCCACATATATAACATTTTGGTAGAAAAATTAATTGCCCATTCTCCCTCTTTATCTATTTCTTCTACTAAGTTTATTGCAACGTAAGGTTCTTTTCCATTACCTGCTGGCTGTGTATATTTATCGCCAATTCCACCATTAACACCAACTGTTTGTACAATTATACTATCAACAGTGCTAATAGATAATGTTTTTATAAATGATATTTGCCAAGGCACACGCCAATTTCCTTTTAACCATAATCCATCTCTTACTGCTTTATCCCAAAATTTTCCTCTATCGTCTCTATATTTAAAACTTCCACCAGGAACAGAGCGATTACTACCATTTGTAAGTACTGTTCTTATTCGCATTAAACCCGTATCATTTGGATATTGAGACATTGGTAAAATGTTACTATCACTATAAAAAATAGGCCAACGAACTGTTCCTGTTTCAAAGGCGTTTGGCCACACATTCATGTTAGATAAATTATAGTTTGTAAGATTTAATTGAACCACTTTTGATTTAGCTGTAGTATTTATAATTCTAGCTTTTATACTATCAGGAATAGGTTGAAAATCGGTTCTGCTTAATAAATTAATCGGTTGAAAAATAGCTTTATGTTGATTAACTGCTCGATAGTTTAATGGTGCATTGACAGTTCTAGCATCGGTAGCATCTAAAACAATTCTATTGGTTCTATAGTTTCCATCTAACAACCAAATAGTACAAGGTACATTGGCATTTGATTTTGCCACTACTCTTGCTTGTGCCAATGTAATAGGATTAGTAATACTAGCACCATTGCCTGTGCTTGCACCTGTAGGTGAAACATAAATATTTACTGTTTGTGCTTGTATAAAAGTTGAAGCTAAAATCAAAAAGCAGCAAACAATACTTTTTATATAGAACATAATTAGTTTACAATTCATAACTTTTTAATTGTGTATCAGTTACTTTAATCGATAATTGTATAATCGTTTTACTTCATCGGCTTGTAAAAAACTATCGAATAATTGCACATAATCTATCTCTGCATTAATTCCTGTAAAAAAGTCTAATGCATCGGTCATAATATCTTTTGTACCATCGGCTGTTGCAACTAAATTTCCATTAAGGTATAAAGACATTTTTTGTTCACTAGCAGTTAGTACAACATGTTGCCACTCATTCAATTTAATTTTTCCACCGTTCAATCTATTTGGCATTGCAGTAATATTGCCATTATTTAAGGCACAAGAAATGGTTTTATATCCTTTACCAAAAGCATTGTAACCATCTTTCCCAAATAGCTTACCATTTAGTTCATTTGTTTTAAACCAAACAGCAACCGTAAGTGCATTTTCACGCATCACCATTTCGTAGAGTTTTAACCCTGGCTTATTGGTGCTACCTCTAGAAACATTTACATCTACATTTTTAGAGAACAACGAATTAACTGCTTTCACTTGCAATGCTTTTCCTTGAATACCTGTTGCTGGTTTAGAAACTGGACTTATCCAAACTTTATACTTTGCTTGAATAGGATATAAACTTGAAGTACCATTCCATTGTTGAAACTGTAAAATTCCCATTGATGCAGATTCTGGAACCAATACTTTTTTAAACTGAATAATACTAGGTGCAGTAACGGCTTTATCTTGAACAAAAGCTACTGCAGTTAATATTTGAGTTTGATGAACTTGAATATTTGTTTTAAAAATTGGCGATTGCAAATTTGGTATAGACCCATCGAGTGTGTAACGAATTTGAGCATTAGTAGCCTTATTAAAAACTAAATTGAGTGTTACACTATCATAAATTTCTAGCTGTTGCTTTTGTGTTGCAACACCATTTACCTGAATTTGCACCAATGATGATCGGTATAAATTATTTGCATTTAAACTAATTATTTGTTCATCTGGTAATTGTACAGTACAGCTTGCTTCTCCTGTTCCAAAACGCAATGAAATTTTGTGCCAACCTTGCAGCAGCATTGCTTTTCCTGATAAATTTCTTCCATAAACACCTCTTTGCAAAACAATTGTATTTCCAACTTTTAATTGACTTTGACAGCTTGCTTGTGTGCCACCTAAACCTGCATTTGCCCCCTCTCTATAAGGCATTTGAAATTGATATTCACCTGTAGTAGCTGCATAAAAATATCCGTTGTAAACTCTTACACTATTTCTACTATTGGCAGCTTCCATAGTTTGTACTTGTTCACTTACAATAGGCTGAACTTGATCTATATCTAAAAAATCTGCATCTCTTCTTTTACCTGTTCTATCAAATAATTGCATTTCTAATCCAGGCTCTAACATTGGAATATTTGTAACTGGCTGTAACCATTGTTTATTTGATTGAGTAATTGTGGATGGATTGATTGATTTAATATCGGTGCTAGAAATATTTTGTAAGCCACCGCCTTCAATTTGATAATTAACTGAAAATGGCATTATGGGTAAACTATTGCTATTCCAAAAAAGAGGATCACAAATAATTAGTTGTAGAGCATGCCAACCTTTTGCTAAAACTACCTCTCCTTTTCGTACAGCTTGTTGTTGATGAAACACACCTATTTCTTCTACAACGGTTTGATTGGCTAATTCTAATAAAACAGGGCCACATGAGTTTACATGAAATGTATAAACGCCATTTTGTTTGGCATAAAAATAACCGGAGAACTTATAAAAACCTTTTACTTGTTCAGCTAATGGTTTGGTAGGTGTAAACATAGGCAACTGAAAATCTTCTACAAAAGTTGCATAGCTAGGTTTATAGTTGCTTAAGTTGGGCAACATAATTTTAGCACTATCAAAAAAGCCTTTATCATCGTACAATTTTGTATTGATTTCAAATAGCTGCACACTTAACCCATTTTTAGACAAAGCTGGTAAATCAGCAATTGCTTGTGGTAGTTTTTTAACAATAAATTGAGCAATAGTAGTGTTGCTTGCATTGCTATTTCCAAACTTCCAATTTGTATAAAATGTTTTTGCTTTTACAACCAACGATTTGTTAATAATAATTGGTTGATTATAAATAGTAGATGTAATGGTTGGCTCTGTACCATCTAGTGTATACCTGATTTCTGCAGGTGCTTCAGGATATTTAAATTGAAGCGTTGTTTGATTATTTATTAAATAAACTGGCGTTTTTTGTTCCTGTCTTGTATAACGAAAATCACTTGGATTATATTCTTGATTGCGTATAATTAAAACAGGTTGTGTAGGTGTTGCTGCACTATTAATTGTAGGCTTTGCATTTCGTTGCATTTGAAACACAGTTCTTCCACCATCTGTATTTAAAAATTGATATTCATCTTTCTGTTCTTTAATTTCAATATTCAAAACAGTTCTAGTTTTATTCCAAACTGTTTGTGGTAAAGGATCGCCATATTTATATGGATATACCAACACTTTAAATTCTGGTGAAACTGCAATCGCAGGAATGGTTACCAAACTATATCCTTGAAATTTTTCTAGTTTAGGAATTGGAAATCCATAGTTGGTATTTCTCCATAACACCCTTATTAAACACAAAGGATCACCTTTCTTTAAAATAGCTTTGCCTGTAGCACTATCTCTTTTAATGGGTCCTTTAGCAATAATTAAATCACTCATTCTATTTGCAGCAGGTTCGGTATTTTGAAAAACAATTTCGGGTGTAATTGCTTCAACCAATTCGGCATCAATAGGTACAGAAATATTCCATTCGAATAAATGCGATTGATTATCTTTTTGTGCATCATCAATTACCAATAAGTATGGGTATTTTCCTTTAGCAACTTGTACGGTTCTATAAGCTTTAAGCATTGTATTAAATGGCTTATAACTTTCTACTAAACGTGTTTCTCCGCTCCATGGACCATAATCGGTATGAGCATAACCATGATTCCAACGAATGGTAGAGGGTTGATATGCAATTTGAAGATCTCTACTTAAATCAAAATTTCCTTCTGTAAAAGGCTTATAATATGGAAGATTTGCCGAAGGAAAAGCAAGCGGATGTACTTGCATAACTTTAGAAAAACTGTAACCCATTTTTCCATCACCAACTGCTAATACAGCATCTTTACTTTCTTGAATACCCAACCAATTACCTGCAACAGGTGGCCATTGACAACCCATTCCATCTACTGTAAGCATGTTTTGTAAAAAGGTGGCTTTTGTAGCCAACATATTGTTGTCTTGTATCCAATTAACACCATCTTTCCAAAGTGTTAAACGATTGTTTTCAGAGCCTTCATGACCACCGTAAAAAAAATCTTGCTTACAAACAAAGCCCACTTTTAAATCATCTTTTTTCCAAGAGTTTCGTATTTCTACATAACCTCTTGTACTATCATGCCAAGTGACTGGTAAGTTAAGTTTATCAATATTTATTTGGTTATTCCAATCTATATTTTTTCCATTTGGCAATACAATTCCTTCATCTGCAAATAACAATAACAACTCGTAACAAATACCCACAGGATCGGGCCATTTAATAGATGCATCTGTAAGAAAAGGATGTGTAGAAAAACTTGTTTGGTATAAAAAATCGATGCGTTCATTTTTGGGGAAATAATAATGCATCATCCAAGCTACATGAAAAGATGAGGCTCTCATTTCGTCACGCATTAACCAAGTATTGTTTTCCCAACGTGTTGCTGCTAAAAAAAAGTTCATTTTAGCCATTAAATGTTCATGCTTTAGCAAATCTCTTTTACGTAAACCAACGGCTACAAATGCAGAAGTATTTAACCATCCTTTAATAGATTCGTAACACATACCATCTTTACTTAAATACCAAGTAAGCATGGCATTTGTTTTTTTGATTGCTAACTGAAACAATTGTTCGTCGAAGCCAGGCTCTCCTTCTATCAACAACATTAATCGAATATATTCCATTCCAAAACCCTCATGGTTATTAATCATAAAATGATCTGGAACCATTAAGAAATTAGAAATCCTTTTTTTAATAATGCTTGCAATTACTGTTCTTGCTAATTCTCTTTCTATTGGAGTCATCCATTTATGTAGATAATCATAGTCTAATAAATCCCATATTTCTGTTGGTGGATTCGGATCTCCATCTGCAATAATAGAACGCTCAACAGCCCAAATATTATCTCTATCTGTACGCTTATCCATTTCTGGAATTTTCAGTGTAAGCGATTTTAATTTTTCTACCAACTCCTCTGCTAGTTTTCTACCCAAAACAGAATCATTTGATACCAATGCATAAAAAGGTGTTTTTAATTGAGCTACTCGTTGCCACATTGTTTTAAAAGCAATGGGTGCATTGTTACCTAAAGCAACTTTTGCCTGTATTTTTTCAACATCAGTTGGTGTAATGAGTACCCTTGGATGCTCACCAACAGCAGGAAGTGTAGAAAGTCTTTGTTCATCAAAACCTTCTCCTGCATAACTTACTTTTATTGATGGAGAAGCTGGCCAAAATTTATCATGTATAGCATCTTCATACGGCAAAACTGCTCTTGGCTTCCAAGTTGGTTCGGTATAATAGGCTCTTTGTTGTGCTTGTACAATTGTTGTTATAGAACAGAAGAAAAACAAGTATACAGCAATTGTTTGTTTATATACTTTAACTGTTTTGCTTAGAAATTTATCTTGATAATTGTTCATATTAAAAGATGATTTTTTGCTGAAATAATTCTCCATTGTTAGTTTCTATTTTTACAATATATATACCTGCATTTAATGAATTTATTTTAAATTGATTGATGCCTTTATGTAGATGAATAGATTGTTGATTAATAAGAGAACCATTTGCATGAAGAACTTGTAAAACTGCTTTAGAAGATTGATGATACACTAATTGTGCAGTTAAGCTTTGTTGATTTGAATGAGGAATAGGAAATACCGTTAGCTTGTTTTTTAAGGTTGAAATATTGGGCAAATGAATGATTGAGCTGTATTTTGTATTAACGCCTCTTTCGAAAATAGCCAATCGATAATATTGATTTGATTGATTGTTGTAATCAGTATAACGATAAGTATTGAATGAAGATGATTGTGCATTTAAAGTAATAATCGGTGAAAAAGATTGTGCATTACTACTTGCTTCTAATTGATAATGATGAATATTGAATTCGTTGGCTGTTGTCCACTGTATTTCATTATATGCATCTGTTTGTTTTCCTGTAAAAGAAACAATTTGTACAGGAAGGGGATTAATAGCCGTTTTTACAAGTAAAAGAGCACTGTAAGGTTGAACGATAACATTTCCCGTAAAATAATTTCCAGCATAATCTTTATAGAAACTATTACCAAGTTGAACTGTTTTTACAACAGATGTATCGTTTACTTCAAATACAACTACATCATTTGGATTTGTTTGTGTAATAGCTATTCTTTCAAGAATAATGTTATCAATAAACACCTTTAATCCTTTATTGTGAATACTAAAAAACAAAGTGTTAGAAGTTGCATCATTACTAAAAGAAATAGGAACAGTATACTCTCGTCTTACGGTACTAGTGGTATATGTTTTTGAAGTGCTATTGGCTCCTGAAGTATAAATATTTATTTCACCAACATTGCTATTAGCAATCATTGAAAATTTTAATCGATATACAAAACCATTGGTTACTGCACCAATTGAACGAGATAAACGAGCACTAGAAAGTACCATATTGCTATTGTTGCTATTGGTTAAATCTAATGTTGCACATCCTGCATCTAAACCACCTGAAGCAGACCAATACACAGCATTTGTAGCATTTTCAGAATCGGTACTCCATCCTGAAATGTTTGTTGAAAAAGTATTATTTGAGGTGATGATATTGCTTATAACATTACCATAAGAAAATGGATATTCAGCATTACCAATGTTAAAAATACTATTCGGTTCAACCAATCTTTTCCAAGCAGAAAAGCCAAATGATGTTTCTTTTGTTCTTGTAAAACCACTATCAATATAACTAGCTACAAATGTGTCTAAAGCAAAAGGCTGCCAATAATAATTAGAATCTATTTGCGTAAATAAATGCTTGTATTTAAAATAAGCAAAACTTGCCGTAATAGGTAAATGACGATAAGACTGATTAGAAAAATAAATATTTTTGGTTACACTATTATTACGTGGCACAAATGGTAAAATAGAATCTTGACCGGCCACAGTTCTTCTATCTAATGTAATAACACTATAAGGATTTAAAATGGGTTTATTAGAAATATTGTATAAAATGTTATTTGAAACAGTATCTAATGAAGAGCCGCCATCTACATGAATATTTGCAATATCAGGATGAGCTAAATTGAAAGAATCGCTATTATAAATTACATTGTCATGAACATTATGATTGTTAGATCCTACATTTAATATGATGCCATTGGTATTGTATAAAATATTTTTTTGGATGCGATTATTGAGGGAATAAAAATCCATATAAATTCCTGGCTGTCTATTAATTCCATCGCCAGAACTAGTTCCTTTTCTGTAACCAATGCCATTTTTAATTACATTTTTCTCAATTATATTTAATCCATATTGTCGAATATTACCGCTTACAGTAGATGTTGTACCAAAACTATAAATGGCAGCACCATCAAATTGCAACGAATTAAAATTACTAATTCTGTTCTCTGCAATTAAATTATTATATCCTTCTATTCTTATACCTATATATGCTGTTTTATCTATAAAATTATTGGTTATAACACCGTTGGTACATAGAAAAGAACAAGCATTGTTACTACCAGAGCCACCACCAACTCCTAAGCCTTGTATTAAGGCATTGTTGGTAATTTGATTGTTGGTACAAATAATTTCTGCATTTAAATTCGAAAACCAAATGGAGTTGTTATGAATATAATTAAACTGATTGTTGGTAATTGAAATATTGCTACAACCATCACCTCTTACACCATTTAAGCAATTATAAAAGCTACAATTACTAACACGTATATTATTACTACTTTTAAAATTGATAGCTGTACTATCTGCATTTTGACAATGAATATTGTTGATACTGATAAAATTAATTCTATCATTTATTCTGATGCTATAATCTGTTGAGGCCACTTGAATAGTGACATTATTGGGGTTTGTGGTACTAAAATAGAATAGCTTGTTTTGTGTATTATCGAAAAACCATTCTCCCTGTGTATCTAAGGTTGATAAATGATTTTGTATAAAATAGCCATAGCCTGCATACATATCGTATGCTGTAGGTGTAGCCAAAATAATGGTGTCGTTAGTATGTTTTTTTATTGAACAAATATCTACGCTGTAAGGTGTAGATAAAACAACCAAAGTAGCACCAGTCCAATTTAAAGTACTACTTTGTATGGCAGCATCTCTAATCATTGTATCTGCCCAAGCTTGATCATGGTATAAATAACCATCGTTTTCGGCAGAAAGATTTGGAAATCTACCCATTGGCTGAATTACATTATTGGCTGTTACATAACGAATATTACTTAATGCTCCTGTATAATTAGCAACCCATATATTAGGTGTACTTGTAAGTGTAAAATTTTGAATAGTAACTGCTGTATTTATAATAGGCTTTTGACCTGTACTATAACTAGCAAATACAATAAAAGCATTTGCTGTACCACTTTTAGTAACCAACAATTGATCGGTGAATGTATCTCCACATCTAAACAAAACAGAATCTCCTGCTTGCAAAATAGACATACTAGCATTTACTTTAGCAATCGTTTTCCAAGGTAAACTTGTAGATGTTCCATTGTTGGCATCATTACCATTATTGGCAACATAATAGTTGGTTGCTTTCAAATGTGTACATAAAAGTTGTATGCACAACAATATAAACATATACCTTTTTATATTGTATTTCGGTATTACAAAAATGGTTTTAATTGTGTGCATATAACTATTTGATTGTTTGGGAAAAAAGCTTTTTATAATATTGTTAGATTGAGCTTATTCATTATGATTTATTTGACAGTTACCATTGTATTACTTGATTGTACGAGTTGTTGTTTGCCATTGATATTTACCAATATTTTACGTTGCTGTTTTACTGCGTTAATAGTGTAAGCAATTACTTTTCCATTTTTCCAAACTATATCAACAGTAAAGCCGCCTCTAGCTCTTAAACCTTTTACTGATCCATCTTTCCATGTGTCTGGTAATGCTGGCAAAAGTTCAATCATATCATCTGTTGATTGCACTAACATTTCTACTACAGCAGCGGTTCCTCCAAAATTTCCATCAATCTGAAAAGGTGGATGAGCATCTAACAAATTAGGATAAGTGCCACCGCCTGCACTATAATTAATTACTTTACCATCTGGCTCTTGATACTTCAATAGTTCTCTATACATTTTATAGGCATGATTACCATCTTTTAATCTTGCCCATAAATTAATACGCCAACCTTTGCTCCAACCTGTGGTTTCATCGCCTTTAATTTCTAACACTTTTTTGCAGGCTGCTGCTAAAGCTGGTGTTTTATCAATCGTAATATGATTACCTGGATACAAACCAATTAAGTGTGATTGATGACGATGTTTAGGCTCTGGATCTTTCCAATCGTAATACCATTCTTGCAAATTACCTGCAGCACCTATTTGATAAGGATATAGTTTATTCAGTGCTGTTTGTAATTCTTGAATAAACGCTTTATCTGTTTGTAAAACATTGGCAGCCTGAATCGTTTTTAAAAAACATTCTCTAATGATTGCTAAATCTGACGTTGCTCCATATAAAACAGAACCTTTATAATTCTTATTATTGAGATATTGATTTTCTGGTGAAGTAGAAGGTGAGGTAATAAGGGTTCCATTTTTATCAGGAACTAAAAAGTCTAAACAAAATACCGCTGCATCTTTTAAAATAGTATAATATTTTTTTAGAAATGCTGTGTCTTGTGTAAAGCTGAAATGCTCCCAAATATTAGTGCTTAGCCATGCACCACCTGTAGTAAAATTGGCCCAATGTGGGTTGCCTTTACCATTACCTATTGGATTGCTCATTGCCCATATATCAGAATTGTGTGCAGCACTCCAACCATTACAATTGTAAAAGTGCTTTGCTGTTGCTTTACCTGTAATAGCAATGTTTTCTAATAACGATAAATAAGGTTGGTGTAGTTCTGATAAATTGGCAATTTCTACAGGCCAATAGTTTTCTTGCAAATTGATATTGGTGGTATAATTTGAATTCCATGGTGGACGAACAAGATAGTTCCAAATGCCTTGCAAATTTGCAGAAACAGCATGTGTACGAGAGCTACTAATTAGCAGGTATCTACCGAAATTAAAATATAAAACTTCTAGGGCTTTATCAGAAGCACCTGTTGCATAACGTTGTAAACGTTCATCGGTAGGTAAATTCGGAATTGTATCTTTTCCAACATTTAACTGCACACGGTTAAAAAACCGCTGATAGTCTTTTGTGTGTGCGTTAATAAGTGTTGTATAATTTTTTGCTAATGCTTTTGCTAATTGATTGGCAGCAATACTTTCATATGGTTTCCCTTGTTTTACAGGATCTTTATCAAAGCCATTAAAACTAGTAGCCATGGATACATAAATAAACGCTTCGGTGGAATTGGTAATTTGCAAAGATGAATCAGTTGCTTGTTGTTTACCATCTACCAACTTTACTTTTATTTGTGAACTGAAATGAATACCTCTTGTAGAATCAAAAAAAATATCTCCTGGCACACCACCAACTGAAGCATTTTGTTGGTAAGGTGCATAGCCGTTTGCAATTAGTGTATTTTGCTTAGTAGAAACACCATAACGCATTACACTATTAAAGAGAATATTAAAATTTAAAGCTCCTTTTTTAGAAGCCGTTAAATGAATAACAAATATCTTATCTGGATGAGAAACAAAATAAGTTCTTTTAAACTGAACATCTTTTAATTGATAACTAACTGTAAAAATAGCATTCTCTACATTTAACGAACGATGATAATTGGTTGCAGCACTATCATGCTGTAATTGTAAATACAAAGTACCTAATGCCATGTAACTTTGACTGTACTTGCCTTGTAGCTTCTTTACCAATTCTTGTGCTGCTGGATAATCTTCTTTTGCCAATGCTTCTCTTACAGCAGGTAAATGTTTATAAATACCTTCATACTCTTTTGTATTCACAGGTTCACCACTCCATAAAGTGGCATCATTCAAATAAATTTTTTCGTTCTTAATTCCACCAAATACACTAGCTCCATGTGTACCATTTCCTAAAACGATGCTTTCTTCAAAAGCTTTGGCTGGCTGCTTGTACCAAATATATGTGTCTTGCTTTTGAGCAAATACAGCACTTACAGATAATATAATAGCGATAAAGAAATTTTGTTTCAACATATATTTTAATTTAATCCCCAATGAAATTCATTTTGATTACTTGGCTCTACTTGAAAATTGGTATTCTCAAGCTTTTGATACAATACTGCTGATTGATTTTTTTTCAAGAGAACTTTATACACACCCTCTTTAATTTTTTCAATTTTTATTTTTTTATCTGAACTAAAAATATTACCTGTCCAATCTTTTACTTCAACAATACAAGGTTCACCAGCATTGCTTGTAATGCTTACCCAGTTTGTTTTTCCATTAGTACGTTTTGCAGAAACCATAAAACCACCCTCTGCTCTTAGTTGATGAAAACTAGCATCCTTCCATTCATCAGGAATAGCAGGAAAGATGCGTATTTTAGTTCCCCAAGTTTGCAGCAACATATCTAACATGGAACGAGTAGATGCAATGGGTGATTCGAAAGTTGGCCAACCATTTTCGCTATAAAAACCATTGGCTGTAACGGTAGGTACAGAATAAGGTAACACTTCTAAAGACCGCTTAAGCCAATACAATGCATCGTTTCCTTTTCCTAACGCAGCCCATAAAGAGGCTGCTCCATTGAATTTATACATGCAGTTATCTCCGTTTAAACCTGTATAATTTTTAATAGATTTTTCTAATAATTCAATATTGGTATTGGGGTTATCGATATTGGTTTCATACAATGGAAAAATGGAAAATAAATGACTGTAATGCCTATGTGGTTTATTAAAAGAAAGATTTTTACTTATTTTAATACCTCGTTCATCAGTTGCATAATCAACCATAAATTGTAATCGATCTTTCCAAATAGGCAACATGGTATCTTGAATTTTTAATCTTTCTGCACATGCTATTAATGTTTTGAAACCCCATTTAGCCAAAGCTAAATTCATACTTACATCTACATCTTCTCCATACTCATCTGAAAATGTAAGTGGTAAATGATATTTTCCATCAGACGATTTATAGAGTACTCTTACATATACTTGAAAAGCCCGTTTCATGAGTGGATAAATAACTGTTTTCAGTTGTTCATCGTTCATGGTATATCGATAGTTGGTATAAAACTGTTGCATTATCCATGGCAAAGCAATTAAACTCATTTTTTGCTTGCTTGCAGTATCAGTAGTTAAAAAAACATTGCCAGATAAATCGTTAAACATTACAACTGTTTGAATGGCAGCACAATCGTTTTGAAAGTTCTTTGGCACATTATTAATCAATTGCTGTTGGTACTTTTCAATCGTGTTGAAGTAAGCGTCTTCTAAGTCTAAATGATTGGTAATACCTGTTGTGTAATACGTTAGTTGTATGTTTAAGTTTGCCCAAATTGATAACCAAACAGATGGTTTATACCAAGGACCTAATAAATCGATTACTGGTAAATTTTTTCTTCCTGCACTTGCTAAACGATACATTTGCACCCAATAAAAACTTTGTATTCTAGCATCAGGAATACTTACAAAACTTGCTGGATAAAACTGATGCCACCAATCTCTGTGTTGTTGTTGAATTGTTTGTTCACTTATTTTTCTTGCAGCTTTTAGTTGTTCTTCCGCCTGTAAGTTGCTTGCAGAAAATGGTTGAATACCTTCTGCCCAATTATTAGCAACAGTAACATAAATAGAATGTGTTCCATTGTTATGCTGAATTTTATTCCAAGCGGTTGCATAATCATCTCCATTTAACAATGGTTGCTGTATAACTTCTATATCATTTTTACGAGAAACTATAAACGGTGGATTTGGTTCGTATGGTTTACCTGCCATTGGTCTTCTTTCTGCCCTTGCATTGTTACCTTGTTCTGGTCTAAACTGAATATTTACTTGTTGTTTAGCAAGTGCATCATTGTATTCAACTACTATTATTTTTTGGTTAGACGGAACATAACATCGTACACTTATTTTACCAGTGGCTGTGTAAATAGTACCATTAACTTCTGCATTCCATAAACTAGTTCTAAAATAAATTGAATCAATTTTTTGCTTTGTAGAGAGTAATAATTTTCCGATAGGTAAACGAACTTTAGGCCAAGGATATTTATTTTTTATTTGCTCTGCAGTTCTATGATCGTATACATCTGTTCTGCCAATTTCAAAGCCGATTGTATTGGGTAAAATAGTGTCTTTAAAAAATACGGTACCTAACAATCCATTACCAACATAAGGACCTTCATAATAATTTAGAGGCATTTTTGTCCAAACCAAATCATATTTAGACAACATATTTTCCCAATTAATATTGGTTTTAACTTGTGCATTTAGTTGAAAAAAAAGGGTTATGAATACTACAGTTAGAGTCCTGTATTTTATACATTGAATGGATTTCATTAATAAAGCGTTGATAATTGATCGGTAATAATTTGAACATCTTTACCAGTAAGTGTTATAATATAGTTTGCATCTTTTTTCTCAATCAAAACATCGGCAGGTTCACTCAAAGCAAATACTACTTTATCATTTATTTTTAATGATTGAATAGATGTTGCCGCAAACTTTTCAATGCTTTTATTTTTTACTTTAATAGCAGCATATCCACAATAGTTTCCTTCATAAACATTGCCATCTATCAGTTGCTTAAACACTGAATTATTATTCTGAATGAATGTTTCATAATCAGAAAAAATCCAACTTCCATCTAGCATTTTAATAGCATTTCTAAACTTATTCTTCTTTACACCCAACTGTTTTATTGCATTAATATCAAAGTTTTGAGCAATTGCTTTTGAAGTAACTTTTTTCCATCTTGCTACTATATCATTTGCAAAAAAATCTTTAGTAGCATTGCCTTCTACCATTAATTTTCCACCTAACTGAATATATTTTTCTAGATAAGACAATGTTTTTTCTTTTGCATATTCAGGATATAAAAAACAATAGCATCAAATTCATGTCTATTATAAATGGGCTTTCCTTTGGCATTTACTATTAATCTTCCATCTTCAATAACATCCGTTGGTACTAAAGCATTTAAATATCCTGCTTCCCAAATTTCTTTTGCCTTTTCTTCAATTTTCAATTGGCTATTAATATCGCACAAACCTCTCTTTGAAGAATCGGGATACCAATTCATTAATGCTTCTCTACCAAACACAACTAATAATTTTATTTCTGGTAATGATGGGTTAAAATGGTTTAATAATCTAGCACAGTTTTCAACCGGATTTATTTTTTGTAATGCTTGTTGCTGCTCTACGCTAACACCCCAATTTTGAACGTCGTTAATAGCATGGTAATGTGTTCTAATATTATATTGTAAGTCTGTGCAAGCTTTTTCTTGTATGCGATCTATTTTTTTATCGTAAAACATGTTGTACAACATGTTTTTGGGGTAGCCAAATGCAATGCCCATTTGTGTAGGTGTTGGCGTTTCTTCATCAGCATGTCCATAATCTCTTTTTACATTCCACCAATTAATACCTGTTTGCCAAACTTCATCGCCATCTAATTGGTTGTGGTGACTGTTGTGCAATCCTACAAATGTTTTTACTCCAAATACTTTTTTAGCACAATCATACACAGCGGTTTCTACATTTAACGAACCTCTACGCATTACATCCATATACGTATTAATGGCTTTTATTCTTATTTCTGGCTTATTTGTAGGTGCGTAACGCATATCAAACAAAGCTTTTTCAATGTCGTAGTTATACATTTCCTTATACTTTTTGGCCATATCTACACTGTATAATCTTTCTCTTAGTGTAGCATTTGCTTTTTGCAATTCCCAAATGGCAAACAGTTTTAAATTGGTGTATTCATCTAATCCCACTCCATCAAAAGGAATGTCTTTATACGCTTGTAGAATATTTACGAACTTATCTATAGCTTCTTGAGAATGATTAGAAGAAACTTTATAAAAATGTTGAGACATTATGTAAACAGTGCTACCTGCATACTTTTTATCTTGTTCAATTTTTACAGTAATACTAGAATCTGTTGTAATAACTGTTTTACACTGATTTGTAATATCAATTAACGAAGAAGGATTGTAAAAACCACTTGCTGTTTTATGAAATAAATATGCTTTTAGTAACGAAGATTTAAACGGCTTACCGCTTTGTGTACGAATATGTTTTGCTTTATTGTAAATAGTTGCAGAACCTGTTGCATCTAGTAAAGTCTCGTTTTCAATTACAGATCTTTCACAAGCTGCTTCTGTAGTATTTTTATTTGTTCCCCATAATTGCAAGCCAATTTGTAACCCTTTACTATGTGCATAAGCAACTAGATTTTCAAAAATGGGTTTCATTTTATCTGCATCAAAAAAATCTAATCCATTTCTTGCTGTTAAAAAGATAAACGTGTATTTACTATTTGCTGCTACGCTATCAATTTTAGCTTTCCATACATTTTCAACCACCATTTCTTTGTTAAAAAACCAATAGGCTATTTGTGGATGATGAATATTTTGGAAAGATTGAACATGTTGCACTACTGATTTTGTTTGCTGTGCATACATGGTTGTAGCAAGTAAAACCGCATATATGGAAAGAATAATTTTTTTCATTTTACAAATCATTATTTTGAATACGAAACAACTTGAAATTTAAAAATGGCAGGAGGGGTATTACTAAATGGAACAATTGTAGGATCTGACTTAATGCGATAAACAGGTGTTTTTTTGCTCCATAAAAATCCTGCTTCATCGCCGTTGTGAATGCCATTCGTTATCCATTTACCATGTTTAAACGTTCCTTCTTCTGCTTGTTTAATCCAAGTTTCAGAAGTAGTATTATTACTAAAAGCTGATACCCAAATATTTTTTCCTGCAATTAAAAAGGCTTCTTCATTTAGCTTTATAAAAACGCCATAAGCACTAGCTGTACTATCTATTACCTCATTTACTCTGTTAAACGGACGTTTAAAATACACTCTAATTATTGTGTTTTGATTGAAAGGAATATCGATACTACTAGTTGTATCTTTCTTGTAAAAGCCAAGCATGTTTTTCGATCCTTGGTTTTCTAAAATAACTGAAGCTAATTGTTGCAATAAACCGTACTCTTCTTTTACCAAATCGGTTTTGTCGTCTATTCCAAAAGGAGAAAAGCAAATGGCATTGTGTTGGGTAAATGAATATACGGCTCTGCCAGGTATTGCATTGGTTTCTGGAATAAACAATGGGTTATTGGGTTTATGAAAAAAACTGGCTTGCAAATCGAAATCGCTACCATAAATATCTGGCGTTAAAATATCAATAGCAGGTGCTGCAGCTTTCCAAATATCTGCTACCATTATTACAGGTCCACCACTTGGATATTTACCCGGTGTTGTATAGTTTGGTCTAGGATTAGGTGTTGGTGTAGCAGGCATCCAACAGTTTACAAAGGTTGGCAATGCATAAACTTTTTTTCCAGCTGCTGCAATTTGTTGTATATATGAAGCATAATGCCATGCCATGAAAAACAAATCTGTCATATCATTTACTCCAAAAATTTCTGTCCATGTTCCATTTTTTTTTAAGCCATTTTTCTCCCAAGCATTTTTCAATTCAATCTCCAAAGAATTTATATTTTTTTGTAGATAGTTAATAAGTGTTGTAGGAACTTGATTTTGAAATGCCTCGATACTTTCTTTACAATAATCTTTTGTTTGTGCAAATACACCCACTTCGTTTTCAACTTGAATAGCAATTACCGTATTTTCTAGTGCATCAATTTTTTTAATGTGGTTTAATAAGGCAACATAAGCCTTGGTATCTGCAAGTAGAGTAGCTTCACAAAAAGGCGAAAGCGTCATGGTATTTTCGTTGCTTATACTTTTAACTCGTTTAAATCTATTTACATCTTTTAATACCCATAAAGGTGCATAAGGTGAAATGCCATTTTTCCAAGTTCCAAACCATAAAATACCCAATTTAATTTGATGCTTTCTTGCCAAAGCAAGTAATTCATTTACAATTGAAAAATCGAATTCACCTTCTTTTTTCTCAATCATTTCCCAAGAAACAGGCACCAATAAAGTATTGATATTGGCTTCTTTAATTTTTGGCATCAATTGCTGCATATAACTAATATTAGATGCTGACGAATTATATACCTCACCTGCCAATAATAAATAAGGCTTTTGCTTTACCACTAGTTGTGTTGCACCATACTTATTTTTAGATAAGCTAGGAGTTTGTGCAGTTACAACAAAAACAGCTGTAGCAAGTAAACAAACGATTAAAGAATATATTTTCATAAATCACTTTTAGTATCGATTAAAATAGACGCTCTAATAATAATTCCATATTCAAGTCATAGTTATTTCGTTATAATTATTGAGTTGATTGTTATTCGAAAAATAAACGACTAGATACAGAAACCGGTCTTTCATCTGAAGCAATTACAAACCATTGCATCGCTTCTTTTGGTAATTCGAATTGGTATTTTGCAACTTCTATTTTATTTGTTTTGATTACGTTCCACTGACAATTTTTTACATCGGCACAACGATTACTCCAATAAACTTGAACCTCATTGATTTGTATTTTACTATTCACAACAACTTCAACTATTTTATTATCAAGTGCTTTAGATACCGTAACTGTAGGAAATGGAAAGCCTTTATTTTTTAAATAATATTCCATGTATGGAACTTCCATTGCTAACCAATTGGCTCGATTGCCTTTTGGAGTATGAAATGGTTGAAATGCAGTAGGAGTAAACTTTTCATTATTTACAGAATCTTCAAATGAACCCCCTGGTAGCGGAATTTTGTGAGAAACATTAGGAGCGTATACTTGATTTTTTTCTGAATCAATTGCATCAAGTGTTTTTTGAACAGCTTTAGGATAAAAGAAAAAATCGTTTGTGGCTCCTGCAATAAAAAAAGATGCTTGTATGTTTTTTGCTCTTGTACCTGCATCTAAATATTGTAGCCATTGTTCTTTTTCTTTAGCTGGCATTTTAAGGAGCGTTTGCAATTGAGATGTTTGCTCATAAAATCCACTTCCAAAAATGGAGAATCCTGCTTTAACTTGATTGCCTACCAATCCACAAAGCATGGTACACATGTAGCCTCCCCAAGAAATGCCTACAATTCCTATATTTTTCTTATCAATATTGGGTTGAGAACGTAATAGATAAAACGATTGTAAAGCGGCTAAAACTGCATCGAAAATTACACTAGAAGTAACATCAGGATTGGCAATGTATCTTTCAGCTCCATACACCATTTTATTCCATCTTCCTTTTGTGATTGTTAGTTTTTTAGGCTCTGCAATACCGGGCAAATCAGGTGCTACAGCTATATAACCTCTTTGAGCCCATGCAATTGCTTTATCTCTTTCAGCTTGTCCACCACCTCCATGCAACACAAGCATACCAGGATGTTTGCCTTTGGTTTTGGGCGAAGCAATTACAGCATAAACCTCAGAACTATCGTTTAACTGAAAAGTAATTTCTTGAATAATTACACCACCAGAATCTTTTTGATTGTTTTGCCAACGAATTATTGGTGGTTTTGTGTTAATGTATTTTTTAAATGGGTCTTCTTGTAATGGTAAAATTGTAGTAGCATTTACATCTTTCTCTTTTAACACCTCTTGCATTTTTTGATGAAGATGTGATGATGTTAAAAGAAAACTTGTTGATTGTGCATGAACAGTACCAATTGCTGATATAACCAAACAAGCTATTAAAAAATGTATTTTCATATGGTACAATTATTATGAATCGGAAGAACCCTTTCTTGGCTTTTTATTCAATTTTATTGTTTAAAAAAATCCTTTTATGCAATAACTTTCCAATTCTTTAGGTTCCAAAATATGTATCGGTATCTGTTTCTTTCCATGGATTTTGAGATGGCAAACGACCAGCTTCTTCTAAGCTTGGAAGCTTTTTTCGATACTTATCTATATACAATCCCATTTTATCGAATTTAATTTTGGGAAAATCTTTAATTACTTCAAACACAGGAGCATTTGCTTTAAGATTTAAATTGCCTTTTGCAGCATCGATAAATCCAGGATCTTTATCTGTTACAAAATTTTTATCGATACGAATAAGCGTTGTATCTATTTTATTTTCTTTACTCATTTTAATAGATGTAGGCTCTCCCTTTTTTATCCAAACCAAATTCTTTGAAAATTGTGTTCTTAATGGCAATTCAGGACGACTATTTAAAAGCGTAGCCATTTCTGGAAATTCAATACTCCAAGGTGGTAGTGTTGCATTAATACTAGCAACACCTGCTAACAATTTTTTGTTGGTAGCATATCCTCTACTTCTCCCTCTATCATCCATGCCAAAAACTGGTCCTTCATTTTTGATGAAAATATTGTTCATCACTTGATGATCAGGACCACTAGCAATCCAAACGCCTGTTTTGTTTCCTGAGAAAATATTTCCATATACAAATGTGCCAGAAGATCCATCATCTGGGTTTACACCACCAACAGTGTGATGTATATAATTATACCGAATTACAATACCTCTTATAGTCCAATCTAACCAAGAGTAAAATGCTCCTACATCTGCTGTTGCATATCCACTACGATGAATTTCATTGTACTCAAATACAATTTTTTGTCCGGCAAACAAAATGGCATCTCGTTGTGCATGATGAATTAAGTTGTTGGCAACCAACATGCCTACTGCATCTGCATTTTTATTGTCGTAGTACAAATCGATAGCAGCAGAATATTGAGAACGTAACACACCATAATGGTGTAAATGATTGTTGATTACATAATTGCCAGATTCAATTAGTTTTAATTTATTTCCTCCAGAAATTACAATACAGCCTTTTCCCAAATTGTACATATTACAACTTTGAATACCGCTTTTTTCTCCATCCAATACAACACCTCTTCCACCTAAATTTCTAAAAGTGCAACCAGCAATTAGGTTTTTATTGCTTTTGCTTATTGCCATTCCATCGCCAAGAGATCCCTCAAACGTAATGCGTTCAAATGCAATATTAGATGCGTTTTTAATAGATACTATTGGCTGTTCTAATTGAGATACCAGTATATCTGCATTTGTAAAATCAGAAGGTGGCCATAAGTAAACCGTACCTGTATTAAAATCGATACACCACTCACCTGGTTTAGAAATTTCTTCTAACAAATTAATGGCATACCATTCTTCTTTACCCGAACCTTTTGGTCGATGGTATTTGCTACCAATACCTAAATGCATTCCTACTTTAAAAGAAATTTGTTTTTGAGCAGTATCTATATCAGCAACTTTAATTGCCGGATTTTCCCAACCAACACGCCAAAAGCCTTTTAGCCAAATATTATTGTTACTAAGCCAACGATGAATGGGTGTGCTATCTTGATAAATAAATGTACCAGGTATTTTATTATCACCAACTGTTACCACTTCTTTCATAGTAGTGTTACTTTCATCTGGCCATCTAGATAAAGGCAATCTATTTCCATTAAAAAAAAGTTCAAAAATATTTCCACCATCACTAAAAATATCTGGGAAAATTGAATTGTTTTGAATGCCTAATTTTTGGGTGCTAAACTGTACAATTTTACCACGAGCATTGGGATGAATTCTTGCAAGAATAGCCTTATTGGTAACTGGTGAAATATCTGCTGCAATAAGTTTTTTTCCACCAATAATTCGAACATCTTCTTCTTTCCATGCTCTGTAAATGATAGGTGATTCATCTGTTCCACTATCATCTGCATACAATTCAAAAGATTTATCTAAAGCATAAACACCACCTAACAAATTAACAGCAATGCCACCTGCCAAAACTTTACCACTTCGTTTTAGGTTTCTTATCTCTTGCTTTACTCGTTCAAGTGTTAGAAAGGGACCATCATTGCCATTGGTTTGTTTAAAACTTTTCCCAGTAGATTTATCATTTCCGTTGCTAGCAACATACAACTGTATTGGACATTTGTCTGCATTCACTTCAATTTTATTAATCGTGGGTGAATAGCTGATGGGTGAAAATGATTGTGCATGAACTGCTAGAAAACTTGTAATTAGAATGCATGTAAACACGGTATTTTTTTTCATACGTAATTTTAAAACTTTAATACACAGCTATGCAACAAGCAATAAGATTGAATAACCATCTATTTTAAAAACTAAAAATTGTTTCGTTATCTCTTACCAGTTTTACACCTGTTCTTCCCTCTTTGGTTTTTGAAAAATAAAAAGTATCAACTTGGTCTTTAAAGGTTACTGTAAGTATGGTTCTATCTTCATTCCATTTGGTTTGTGGCAATGCTTCTCCACTTAAATGAGGAAATAACAATACTTTAAAATCTGGACTTGCAGAACGAGATGGAATAACCAGTCTTTTACCAATATCCATTGTTCTTAAATAGAATTGGTGCATGTCTTCGGTTTTCAATTTTTCAATTACTTCTAATCTAGGATTGGGTTCTAAATTTGGTCGAGGTGCTGCTGTTCTGTTTAAAACACGTACCAATAAAAGTGGATCTCCTTTTTGTGGTGTAAATCTACCTGCACTCATTAATTCACCAGCTGCAACATCTACTTCTTGCATATTTCTTTTCATGCGTTTATCGCCCAAAAGCATGTCGTAATCGCCTTGAATTCCTTTGTTGCTTAATGTATTAAACCCAATGTTTAATGCTCCTGATTCTTGTTTTACATCTACTAATTGTTTAATGGAGACTACTTCTACATCTAATGGCATTGGCATTAACCACTCGTACAAACGTTCTTGATTATCTTTTTGAATATCATCTACAATTAACACATAATCGTATTTTCCTTTTACCAAACCAGCCGTTCTAAATGCATGTGCTACTTGATAATTTGGTAAACGCATTGGCCAAGTATCTTCATTCCAAATTAATGGATTGGTGGCTAAATTTCCAGTAAAATATTCTGCTACTTTTCTTAATGGATCTCTTTGTGGCTGTGCATTCGGATAATATTTTTTTAAAGTTTTTGCAGCATCTGCATATACGCCATTTTGCCATTGTGTTTCTACTGTTTTACCCGATAACATATCTGCTACTGGCGATTTTAACCACATCCAATCGTATGCATATTTTTGATCTATTACACCAAAAGTTGCTTTTGCATTGTCTACATAATTTACCCAAGCTGCCGGCGTTCCAAAATAACCTTGTCCTCTTCCATCGATTGTAATTACAGAATGGTATTTGCTTTCTGTGCTACGCCAACCATCAACCACCCACAAACGTCCATGTGCAGCCAATTCAAAATTTCCTCTATCAGAATGATCATGCGATTGAAAGTACATATCTTGACGAGCATCTAGCTGAAATTGAATACCATTTTTGTTCCGCTTATTTCTTGCAATAAACGAACCCCTTGATGGTGAAAAATAAGTAAGTGGCATTGTTACAGCAGGCACACCATTGTATGCATCTTTTGTTTTTGAAGGATCTGTTGTAAAAACAAATGCACTTACATCGGGTAATTTGGTAATGTTTTTTGGTAATGAATTAGCTAACAAATAATCTATTTTTTCATCTGCAGGAAAATAATATTTCATAATCATCATCATTACCCAAGGAAGGTCTGATGCACTACCGGTATCGCCATGAGAAGTCCATAAAGCATTGGGATTAGGAGACAATGCATGTATTAACCAATCTGGAATTTGACGAAAATGTGGGTGTGCCCAAAATTGTGGATTGCCTCTTTTTGCAGCAGCTGCCATTAGCAATAAATCGTCTACAAAAGGATTGAACGTGTAAGTAATTCCTTCATTACTCATTCCTTCAGGCGAATAAGTATAGGTTAAATAATCTTGCAACACTTCTAATCCTCTATCAAAAATGCGTTTATCGTATCCTTTTTCATTTTCAATAGACAATACAGCTAATGGATATTCTAATGCAGAAGCTATATGATTCCATCTACGCCAATGATTGGGTAATTGCATACCATCACCATATTTTCCAGTGGTTTCTTTTAACATAAATTGTATATAGCTTTTCTTATGTGCAGCACTCATAGCAACTGCTGTAAAATCGAATAGCTTAGCCATGCTTGCATGACTATACACCTGTTCTTTCACCATCATTTCTTTACCTGGCACAGTTGGAATTGCTTGTACATAACGCATCCACACTTGTAAAAAATTACCAGCAATTTTTCCGACAGATTCTAAAGTTGCATTGTCTTTATTTAGCTGAGCCAATAATGCTTGAATAGATAATTGATTTGCAAAATCGCTATAATTAAAACCTGTTGGTAACTGAATAGTATCGGTATTAAGTAGTTGTTGATAGGCTTTACCTTGAACACCATTTCCTCCCACTAATTTATCTAATTCATTTTTAGCCAATAACAATAATTGCTTACCAATAGCTGTTGTAGTAAGCCTTGTTTGAATGGCATCAAAATCGGCAGGAGTTGTAAACAATCTAGGATATACACCTTTAGCAGAAAGAGCTCCTATTCTTGTAGCATCGAAGCCTTGCGTTGATAGATTATTAACAGTAGCATATGGATTTTTATACGGAATTGTTTTGTTTAATACCTCAGTTGCTGTAAATTTTTTTACTGGCATTTCTGATAAACGACTATCAGTTGGCAGCAATGTATCGTTTTGATACTGTTTAAACAAAGGGTTTACTTGTGCAATTGCAATATTGCTTATTGCAACACTCATGCTGCTTACTACAATTACAGATTGTAATACTTGCTTTAATTGAGTAGACTTATTTTTTAATAATCCAGTTTTCATCGTTTCCATTGATTATAGTTGACTTTCCTTTTAAGTATTTTAATTTTCGTAAAAAGTTTTCGATGGTTACCAATGTTTCTACAACATTGGCTTCAGACGCTTTGTAATGTGGTACTGCAAATGCATGACCAACATTAGGTAATGCTATTAATTCACAATTATTTTTAAACAGCAACGCTTTATTTGTAAAGGCTTGTGCATATTCAATAGGGGTAATTTTATCGGCGGTTCCATTAATAATTAAAGTGGGTGGCAATGATTTATTTACATGAAATAATGGAGAAATGCTTATAGCTTTATCCATATATTTTTGAGCCAATGTTGCAGAGTCTGGAACTTTATTTTTAGACTTCAAAACAGTTGCATCTACATATTTTAAAAAAGTATTTGTAGCAACATTTAATACAGGATTTAAAAGTATTAAAGCAGCTGGTTTTGTACTAATAGTGGTATTATCAGTTGTGCTATTAAATCCATCAAAAAGCTCTACAGAAGCCGCTAAATGACCGCCTGCAGATTCTCCACAAACCACTAATTTATTGGTATCTATTTGAAAGCGATTGGCATTTTGTTTGATAAATCGAATAGCAGATTTACTGTCTACTATACAATTAATTATATCGTCTGTAGGTTGTTGAATAAGTCTGTAATCAATACTAATACCAACAATATTTTTAGAAGCTAAATAAGCTGCATAAGCATAAAAGACATTGGCAGTTCCACCCGTCCAAGCACCGCCATGTATAAAAACAACAGCAGGATGTTTTTGTAGCTTTTTAGTTGATTTAGCTAAGCAATAATACAATTGTAATTCTTTTCCATCTACCCGTTTGTACACAATAGAATCTATATTCTTAGCAATACTGTCTAAGTTTTTCCATGTTACCTTTTTCTGTGCCATTACTGTAACAGAAGTAACAAATAATAAGCTATATACAATCAATAATTGCTTCATTGCTATGGCTTATTGGGTTTTACTTTATCAATCATTTTATCTTCTGCATCTACCAAATCTGCATTTGTTCTATTACTTAATCCACCTGTTTCTTTTCTTGTAGGTATGGTTTTTCTATATGCATCTTTTTGTAATCCTATTTTAACAAAAACATCATTTAACTCAGGAAATTTTTCAAGAATTTGTTTGTTTTTAGAACGAATATCCATATTGGCATAATCAAAAAATTGAGCATCAACAATAGACGGAATCGCTGTGTTATCTGCTACTTCAACATTGCCTGTACGTTTTACAAATTTGCCCGATGCAATGGCTACATTGTTTTTCATTCTGCTACCATTGGGTAATTCTGGCATCCATTCTGGCTTCAAAATATCGCTCCATAATTGTGTGGAGAGTTGATGTGTTGCTTTCAACTGTTCGCCATATTCTTTCCAAGGAGATTCGTTAATTTTAAACTGCGTTAAATTGGTTTCGTATTTAGTACCTAATCTATAATTTCTATCCTTTCCTCTATCATCAACGGTTTGGTCTTTGCTTTGAATAATTAAATTATTTTCAGCAATTAAATCATGCCCTCCACCAAACTTTACAGCACTTATACAATCTTGAACAATATTCTTATAATAAAAATCGCCGCTGTCACCATCATCGCTATAAAAACCATTGGCTCTATTGGTATGATGAGAAAAATTGTAGCGAAAAATATTTCCATAAGTACTCCATCCACCATAACTGTAAAACACACCGGTATCTCCTTCTTTTAATGCAATATTGTGTATTTCGTTGTATTCGAATAAGCAGTTATTAATGTTATCGGTTCTAATACTTCCTTTTGGAACATCATGTATTAAATTATTAGAGATGGTTACACCAACACTGTTTTGAATAATAAGGGCTTCTTTAAAAGCCAATTTACCTACATGGTGAACGTGGTTGTTATTAACTAGCACATTTGATGAAACTAATTGATATCTATTACCTACATTTTTTATTTCAATTCCCCAACCACCTGTTTCTGCAATATTGTTGGATTGAATAGTGTGGTTGCTACCATTACTAATACTAATACTAATGCCTGTATTACCTACATTTTTTATGTTGCAACCTGCTACTACAATATGATTGGAATTATTGATTTCGATGCCTGTGCCTAAACCACCTTGTATAGTTATGTTTTTAAACTGTACATGTTGTGCACCATTGATTTGTAAAATTGGCGACTTCATATCGCTAATCATAATGTCTAAAGTTTCAATGGGTGCAGGTGGATAATAATATAACTTTTGATTCTTAGTATCTAAAACCCATTCTCCTGGTTGATCAATTTCTTCTAATAAATTTAAAGCATACCAATTTTCTTTACCGCTACCAACTCTCCACAAAGGATCTTCGCTAGCAATGGCTGAGTATTTAGAACCCATACCTTGTGGTGGTTGGTTGATAAAACGGATTGATTGATCTGTAAGATTAATTTCTTCTACCTTCATGGTAAATGGCTCCCAAGGAACTCTCCATAAACCTTTTAACCAAATTTCGTAACCGTCTTTTAAAGCATTGTGCCAACGTTGACTTCTATTGGTATTATCGGCATCTAATTCGTTGGTGGTGTCTTTATCTTGTGGCTTTCCTTTATTGCCAAAATAGAAACTAAAATTGTCTTTAGAACCATTACAAGTAGTGTAACCAATATCGTTTTTACCTAAATGATTTTGATTGTAATTTGGAAATTGTGCCAACTGTTGTCTTTTGCCATTGGCAAATAAATCGATGATAAACCATTCTGTTGTAAACTGTGTTTTGGGTGCAAATTGCTTACAGTTTTTTAGTCCTAATACAGCTACATCTAATTCTACTAACAGTTTAGGATTAACATTTGGATGTACTTTTTTAAGTACAGATTTACTTAGTGGTTTCCAATTTTGAGGTGCAACTGTTAATCCACCAATTAGTTGTGGTATTTCGTTTTGATAAGCTTGGTAAACAATGGGTTTATCTTGCTCGCCACTATTTTCTTTTGTAAACAAAGTAGAGTTGGTACAAGTGTAATTTCCACCACGTAAAAAAACGGTAGCTCCTCCTGTTGATAAGCCTTTTTCTTTTTGAATATTTTTAATGAGGTCTTTGGCTTTTTGAATGGTTGCTAATGGTTGTTGAATGGTTCCTGCATTATTATCGTTGCCATTTGGTGCAACATACAATTGTTGTGCTTGTGCTTGTATGATGAAGAAAGAGGCAAAGATGAATAGTTTGTTCATGTATTAAGATTGTTGATATAATTATGGATTTGTTGAATAGCGATAAGAACGTACAAGAGTGCGACGCAACTACAGCTTCATAGACTTACTGTTGCTGGTTACATACAAAAATTTATTCGTTATAAAACAGTTTACACTTTCTATTTGCTGTAACGCTTTTTGTATTAACAAAAACGCAGCAAATGACGTTGTAATACAATATTGATAGTACTTTTTGCACATAATGAAACTGCTATTTAGTTGTAATAATTGTTTTAGAATTACGCAATATTTGAGCCTGTGTTCTGTTTTTGTTTTCTTTAAATTCAATTGTATCTACTTGGCTATTTTTCCACTGTATGGTTGCTATATTATTGTGATACTTAATTAAAGGCAAGTCTTCTCCATATTTAAACGGAATAAATAATATTCTAAAGTTTGCTTGCACTGCTGTTGTGTTTACTTCTAACTGTTGATACCAATTTGTTTTAGCCATATACATGGCTCTGTTTGCAACATTTGATCTTACCTGAACAGAACTATCTTGTAAAGTTTGCTCCGTTAAATACGTTACCAATAACATGGGTTCGCCTGCAATCGGTTGTATAGCTGGTTTGTTGATGGTATCTGTAGCTTGATAATTTCTTTTTGCCAATACAATTTGATTGGGCTGAAGATTGGAAACATTTGCCTGCCAAACGCCACCGTTTAACATGGCTGTCCATTGATAATGATGTTGTAGGCTATCTTTTTTTAAATCGTCGATAATTAAACCATAGCTATGTTTTCCTCTTACTAAACCTGTGGTTCTATACACATATTTCATTGGGTTAAATAAAGCTCTAGAAGTAGCTATGTAATTAGAGTAATTATAAGTTGCCCACCAAGGACGCATTTTGTAACGTGCTGTTCCTGCAAACATTTTTAAATTGTTTGGTGAAGGATCTAACTCCCATTGAAGTGCTTTTAAATTAGGCTCCCAAATAGGTGATGGCTGTGTTTGCCATCGATAGGTGTAGCTATTGGTTAAATCTGTAGTTGCAAAAGCTGCATTGTTGTTGTGTATTGCACCTATATAAGTAGCTGCTGCTTGATAGCCTGTACCTAAACCTGATGCTGCTTCTGGTTGGCTTTTTCCATCTACCAAAACTTGGTTATGAAATTTACCATCGTATGCTTGTGGAAAAGGACTTTCTGTAAACCAATCTACTCCTAAAGCAGAAAAGTGAAACATCCCTGCATCTGCATGGTGATGACCACCACCTAAGTAGTGATTAGGCCTAACCATCATGATCATCCAAGTAGCAGTATCTGTATGGTTACTATAAGCTGAAAAAACACCATGTGTAGGTGCATTAAAAGCTAAGTTGTGTTGCAGTTTTTCTCTACTTACTACTTCAAAATCGGTATCGTATAAAAAAGAATGTACAAAGCCTGGATAAGTAGGACTAGGCATTCGTAAACGCTTTAAGCTAGCAACTTTTTTCTTGTAATCACTTGCATTAAAATCATCTAATAACCAATGTCTATAGAACTCATCGTTTTTATCAGCAAAAAAACGAGGTTGGCTTAATAAATAATCGGCATAAATATTATTAGGATAAAATGCCTTGTACATATTTACCGTTTGTAACGAAAGATATTGCTGACTAAATGGTATGTATTGTGTGCCACTATTTACTACTACTTTTCCATTTGGAGAAGTCATTAATACTTGGGCTTGTAACAATTGTCGAACATGTGGATGCCCCCATAAATTATCGCCTCTTCTTACTAAAGCAATCATACTTAATGTATGAAATTGAAAACCACCTGGTGTTTTACCATTACTTTCATAAACCACACCATTATCATCAATACCCCATTCACAAAAAGCTTTAACGGTTTCTGCGTTGGCAGCATAAACCTCTTTATCAAAACCTGTTAAACCTTCAATAGCAGTGATGGCTAAAAAGTTGGGTAAATCCCAAGTTGCCCAATTAATATCTCTAAATCGAATAGGGCCATCTTGACTATAAGCTCTTCTACCATACGTGGCTTTAGCAATAATACGAACCATGATTTCTTTTTCTGCTTCACTCATCCATTTGCCTGCAAAATCTAATGCCAATCCTAAATTCATGTGTGCAACTACACCATGTAAATTACGCCAAGTTGTGGTGGCTCCATTCCCATCTACTTTTACTATTTTTCCATCTGCTTTTGTATAAGATGTAGCCATTTCGGTTTCACTAGCCATTAGCCATTCATCTATGAAAGGTTCTCTTAGTTTAAAATAGTTAGCTATGGCAGTTGCTGCTTGCTTTCCATGTTCATTATCGTTGGTAAGTAAACAATAGAGAGCCATATTGGTTAAACATTCTGGCACATAACTAATATGAGAATTATAAATTCCTGGCTTCTGGTCTTTAAATTGATGTGGTACATCAGTTGGTGGTGCGTTGGGTATTTTTGTATTTTCTGGCCATTGTAAATTGGCTAAGTTTCCTGTATACAATTGTTTAAAAATTTTACCATCACTCGTGTTTTCATTCCACCATGAATTTTTAAATAAGTACTCAATTTCAATCATCGACATTTGACCAAGCTTACTATTGGTAAGCCTTTTAGCTAGCATAGGAATATCTTCATTGCTAAATAATATTCTTGGAAAAACACCCGGTGCAGGTACTTTAGAGCCTAGTAAAGTTTTATTAAACCCATCGTAATTATAGGCTGATGTTGGCGTAAATTTCCAATTGGTTTCTTCTCCTTGCAAAATTTGCATTTGAGCTGGAGTAACCTTTACATAATCTGTCCAAGCACCTTGTCTTTTTAATGTTGGAATATATTCGGTAGCTATAGCAGGATCGGCAAATTTTTCTGGTGTGTCAAAAAGAGTAATTACACAATCATCGAGTTGTTTGTTTTGTTGATTGTATTGAATGGTAGTATCAGCAATTAATAATAAACCTCTTGGTGTAAGTAAAGTCTTTTTCTTTAAATATGCAGCGTAAGCAATAATATCAACATATACAATATTATTTTTAGTAATAGTTGCTATAGAACTTGGTATAGTTATTTTCATTCTATTTACATCATACACCCACTTATCTTGTAGAATTTCTAAGCCATTTGGTATGGGTTTGTAGGTACATTTTTCTTGAGCTATTACACCTGCAAAAGCAATGGGTACAAAAACAGAGTTATTACGTTTAATAGCTTCAGAGCGTAATATATCAATAGTATCTAGCCTTACTTTGTATCCATTTACATAAGCATATCTTCCTCCTACAAATAGTGCTGTTACATTTTTTATAGCCTCTATAGCAACAGAACGAGTAGATTTTGTATAGGGCAAACCCATGTTTTGAGGCGGTGTTGTAATAGATTGTGCAGTTACAACTGAAATAAAACAAACATTTATACTGAGTAAAATATGTATAATTTTTTTCATTGGCGTATTTTAAATATAAAGCACCCTTGGTAGTTTTATTTTTTGCAAGTCGTATTAAAACCTATAAAGTTGAGTAAATTAATAAAGAATAAAGCCCTAACGCATATGTTTAGGGCTTTAAATTTGCGAAACCGGTTTCGTTATAATTTCATTTTTGTAATTACCGCCGTTTATTTCTAGAAAATAAATGAGCTACTTGTTACTGTTTAATAGTTTATTGTGGTGAATATTCGAACCAATCGAAATAAGCTGGAGTGGTAGATTTTGTTCCATTACCTGTGGCATACATTCCTATTACCACACCATTGTAGCCACCACTAACTTCTGTTCCTAAAAAACGAGTGTTGAGTGTGCCCACATTGGTAATATTATTGTTGTGCTTATAAGAAAAAGTATAGTTGCGTTTATCACCCTTTACTTGTAATTCTACATTGCCTTGTGGCAATGGTATTTGTTTATATAATTGATTGAGTGAATCTAAAGTGTATCTAAGGTTTAATGTTCTTTGTTTACCAGTAGTTGTAATATAGAAATCGTAGTGAAAACGATTGTCCATCATCACCGTTAAGCCTGCTTCCTCATTACTTTTTGTAGGGTTAAAATCAATTACTGTAGCAGCAGAAAAATTAAAATGCTGCTGTCTTCTAGCAATAAATGTAGGCGACGCCCAATCGTATAAACTATATAAACTACCTTGTAAAGTTAACCAACCTTTTCTTTTTGTTAAAGAATAATTACTGCTATCAGGATTACGTAAATACAACCATTCTAACCCTATAGGTTCATCAAAAGAAGTAGTTACTTTTTGTGTAAATGGAAGTGGTAATTGATGATGATAAAAAGGCGGAAGTTGACGAATAATTTCATCGGTTTGTCCAACTTTATTTACAACTGGCCATTCATTTGCTTTCCACTCTACAGGTGTTAAACAGGTTTCTCTACCAATAAAATGAATACCATCAACAGCTGGTCTAAATGCTAAATGAACCATCCACCAACTACCATCTAATGCTTGTACCAAATCTGCATGACCTGTGCCTTGAATATTGTTATAAGCCATTCTGTTGGTAAGAATTGGATTGTGTGGGCAACTTTCAAAAGGCCCCCAAATATTCTTGCTTCTACCAATTGCAACCATGTGCCCATAAGCTGTGCCGCCTTCTGCTGTAAGCAAATAGTAATAACCATCTTTTTTGTACATGTGTGGGCCTTCTACATAACTGCCACCACTACCTTTCCATACTTGTTGGATATTGCTTAAACGCTTACCTGTTTTAATATCTATTTCACTTTGATAAATGGCTCGTTCATCAGTAGATTTTGTGGCTCTGTTCGATAAAAAATAAACCTTTCCATCATCATCAAAAAACAAAGAAGGGTCTATGCCGTTTTGATCATAGAAAATGGGGTCACTCCATTTACCAGCAGGATCTGTAGTTGTAACATAAAAATTAGTATAGCCTTTATTTCCACTAACATTGGTTACAATAACATAGAAAATTCCTTTGTGATAGCGAATAGTAGGTGCATAAATTCCGTTACTCGGTTTTGTATTAGCAAGTGGTAACTGAGAGGCTCTATTTAACACATTGCCAATTTGAGTCCAATGAATTAAGTCTTTGCTTGTCCAAATAGGAATTCCCGGAAAATATTCGAAACTACTATTTACCAAATAATAATTGCTATCTACTCTACATACACTAGGATCGGGATAAAAGCCAGGAATAACAGGGTTTTTGTAAGATTGAGCAGAAGAAAGAAATACATTGATAATAACTATTAGCAATATAAAATAATTCTTTCTCATGTAGTGAATATTTAAAAAAGTATACAATTAAGGTCTAATTATATAAAATGATTGCTCAACAAAAGGTGCCATTTGTACTTTTGGTTCTGTACTTTTTCCCCATTGATAAGCCACCACTGTAACTTTTACAGGATACTTTGTTGATGGTGGAATTTTTGTAAATACAACTTTTCCATTTTCTATAATTGCAGGGCCAGCTAACACATAAAATTCAACCGGCAAATCTGAATCTGCAACTGCTTTAAGTTGGATAGATTTTGTTCCAACTTGTACATCGGCTATTTTATCAAAAGTAATTTTCTGTGGTTTACCTGAATTATTTTTAGTTAGGGTTAACCCAGCAGGTTGAAAAATACTACGAATGCTGTCATTTCCTTGTTGACGAACGCCTATGTAATTGGCTGTATTGGGCCAAGAACGATCTAAATAAACACGAAATTTATTGTTGCCAATTGGTTTATATTGACCACAAACCCATTCAATTACAGGTGTATGTGCAGCTTTGGCTAGTTTTTCACCTGCACCCATTTTAAAATTATCTGGAATTTTATCGAGAAGAATTGGTTTTACAGTAAATGTCATTCCATCTTCTCCCCAATCTGAAGGAATAATTTTTGAAATTCCGTTAAAAACAAACGGAGCAACAAAACCACTATCATTTAAAAAAGCAGGTATTTGTGTAGCTGCTTTCCAATTAATAGCTGCAAAAGATTGTGCCTCTAAAGCACTCTCTTTATCAAAAAACCAAGGCCAAGTAGTAGCAGTTGATGAAGCATTTGTATAATTAGTAACTACATTTTTTTCATGATTAGGAATGGGTATATCGGCCAAAAAACCACTGTTTATATCAATAGGTTTTAATGTATTGCTACCATCATTGCTTAGTCTAGCTTTTGTAACCAATTGAATATAATTAGCAAAGTAATTCACCAATTTTTCAGAGCAATCGAAATGGCCACTAGAACCATCAATAACATAGCTTAATGGCCATTGAGGATTTTTTTTGCGTTGTGTTAAAATACTTTCATACGCTTTATCTACATCATTCCAACGAGTACGAATGTCAACAGCATCTTGCCCCCATTCTTGTGCTGTACCAAATGCTACCAATGTAGGTATGGTTCTATTGGTTGGTGGCAAGTGATTGTTTTTGATAAATACACCAGCAATACAACGTTCAGGACTATATTCCATTAAGGCATCTACCATTAATAAATGACCAGACTCACCCATAGGCAACCATGGAACCGTAGCTACTTCTGCATATCCAGAGTTTTCTGCCAAACCATTCAGCATTTGCTGCAAAAAACTTACGGTTGTTTTATACTCCATTGCCATGTTCAAGGTTTTTCCATCCTTAACAGTTTTACGAAAATTCATGAACGATGGTGTACTCCAAATAATTCCTAAGTCATTATTTTCACAAGCTTTACGAATAGCTGCATGACCCACCAACATGTGTTCAGGAACATTGGTACATAAGATTAAAAGTCCACGTAGTTTTTTACAATTTTCAGGAATCCACAAGTACAGTGTTGATTTGGTTTTAGAACTATCTGCCCAACTAGTACAAGTGCCGCTATACATAAACTGAAACACCTGATTTACAGGAGAACGAGATGCTTCGGCTCTTTCAGATACTCGTTTTTTTTGTGCATGAACAGTTACAGCACCAAAAGAGGTAACGATTAATAATAAAACCGAAATAAAACGCATCATAAGTATGTGAATGAATTAATCAACATCTGTTCTAAACGGAGAAGTGGGTAAGCCAGCTTCATTATATAAATTAATTTGTGGGCATAAACGCCAACCTGCTCTTACAGCCACTGGATTTGCTACAGTTTCGTTGTAAACAATTAGTTTATTGCCTTTTATTTCTGCTTTTGCAGCTACAAACTTTTTATCTGCACCAGCTATTACAAAGTCTTTAATTTCTCCACCTTTTGCAACCAATTGTTGTGCATGTGTAAAGCTGATGATTATTTTATTGCCATCTACTTTCATACTTTCATAAATTGGCCCCATGTAGGTTAATTTCTTTTCTCCATATACTAAAGCTCTTGCTGGTAAGGATAAGCGTTCACCCACTGGTTGTTTATTTCCTGGATGCACATCACTCGTATCATCACAATCGTAAATAACCGTCATTGCTGTATTGGGTATTTTTTGATAGGTTAATAACTGAGCCTCTTTTAATTCTGGTGTGTGTGCTTTCCAACCTGGTATTTGTATAAATAAAAACGGAAGCTTATCATTTTTCCAATCTTTTCTCCAATTATCAATTAATGCAGGTAATAAGGTTCTGTATTGTTTTCCTCTTCCTCCATTTGCTTCACCTTGATACCATGTTACACCTCTTATTGCAAAAGGAAGTAATGGATAAATCATGGTATTGTATAAACCTGTTGGTCCACCTCTTTCTGCCGGACTCATTGGTGCAGCTGGTTTACGAGGCATTTCTGTATTGTATTTTTTAGCATCGGCAGAATCTCTTGAATACGCTTCTAATAAATACTTTTCGTTTTTTGTGTACTCTTCTAATTTTTTAGGAAACTCACCCAACGACTTTTCGTAGTTGGTTAAAATAGATTGAGATTCAGGAAAAGAACTCAATACTTCTTTACTTATCCAATTTTCTATTGCTGTACCTCCATAAGAAGAATTGATTAATCCAATTGGTACTTTTACGTTCTTATACAATTCTTTACCAAAAAAATAAGCTACAGCAGAAAAGTTTTTTACTGAATTACTATCACAAACGAACCATTTGCCATTAACATCATCAATTTTTTCAGGTGTGGTTAATGACTTTTTTAATGGAATGGTAAATTGACGAATTAAAGGAAATTGTTGAGCTTCTGTAAGTACTTCATTGAGTTTCATAGCGTTGCCAATTGGCCTAATTGAACGAACCGGAAAGCCCATATTGCTTTGTCCACTACACAACCAAACTTCACCAACTAAAACGTTTTTAATAGTAACAGTATTTGTTCCTGAAATAGTTAATGTGAAGGGGCCACCTGCTTGTAACGGCTGCAAAACAACCATCCATTTACCATTTTTAGCTACTGTAGTTTGTGTTTGACCGTTGAATGTAACTGTTACTGATTCTCCATCGGCTGCTGTTCCCCAAATGGGCACTTGCACCTCTCTTTGTAAAACAACATTGTCGGTAAATAAACTATTGGGTTTTACAGTTGCAAATAAAGAATAGGTAAACATAAAAACCGTTGAAAAAAGAATAACAATTTGCTTCATACGAACCTTGTTTAAAAAAGATAATAATAATACTAAAAGAGGAGTAGGTTATAATTTGTTGCCTACTCCTCTTTATTTTATTGAATAGTAATTGACTTTACTTCGTTTAACTGACTAGATTTTACTCGTAAAATATAATTGCCTTTTGCTGTAGATGCTGGTAGAGCAAAATTGTAAATACCATTATTGGGTGCAATTGTAGACTGATAGATTAATTTACCATCTTGTGTTACTAAGCTCACTTGCATTTTTTCTAACACTACATTGTCTATTGCAAAGCGTACATTATTACTTAGAACGGGATTAGCCAATAGTGTAAGTTTACTACTACTATTACAATTATTTTTCACAGAAATTGTTTTGCTAAAACTTATTGATCCATCTACATCAACCATTTTTAATCTATAAAAAACTTGCGGTAATAACTGCTGGATTTTACTTGTATACATACAGCTTGAATTTTGATTATTACATTTTGCAAGTTGTGTATCTACTGATTTAAAGTTTACGCCATCTACACTTTGTTCTACTACAAAAGCTTTAACACCAACTTCCTTACTTGTTTGCCAATTAAGTGAGGTTGTACAATTGCTAGTTGTTGCAGAAAAACTATTTAATACCAATGGTAACGTAACCACTTTATTGCCATAGTTATTATTGGCTGCTAATAACTGTGGGTAATTTTGCCATCCCTTACCTGTATCTACAGATGGTGTATTAGTAGAAATAATCAGCACTTGTTCGTTTGCAGGAATAGTGTAATTGTTAGCAGTAATATTTACAGGAAGCTTGGTAATACTATCGCCTCTAGAAAATAAAACTTGGTGTGTATTTCCATTGATAAATGCATTTCCTAACGAAATGTTAGTAGCATTACCATCATTTCTATAAGATGCATAGGCTTTACCATTTAACTGTACCACTAAACCTTTAACTGAGCCAGTATTTACCCTTGTAACCGTTGCATTACCTACAGCAGCAGAATCTCTAATTTCTACAATAAAGTATTTTTTAGTGTTGGCAGGATAGCTGTATAAAGTATTGCCATTTGATAAATCGTAACGGAAAATAATTTCCATAGAGTTTCTAAAATCGTCTCTTACTATGCCTGCTGTATCTACGCTAACAGTTGTAAAATCGTGGTTGTGAATAATGGTTCTAAATTTTCCATAAGCATATCTACTTCCTGCAACTTCTGTAACCATATATTTAGGATTTACTACAGCAGCCCTACCATAAGTAAATCTTACTCTACCATCAATTTCAAATGCTTGTGTAGCTACATTGTTTGTAGGATAGGTTTCTACAATTCCGATTACTCTATCAGGCAATGTAATCCATTGTTGGTAAGACGACCAATTTGTTTCAAATGCATTTGGTCCAGATGTTTGATATTGTAAAATGCCGCTTGTAGAAACTGTAGATGCAGTTCTTCCTACACATACTTTTCCATTTGTATTGGTAAGCATATAACCCCAATCTGTCCATTGAGTATTATTGGTTGTTTTTCGAACATGTACTTTACTATGAACAGCCATTAAAGCAGCATCTAATTCGTCAATATTGGTATCGCTACTTGCTTTTGTTTGCATAGCTCCGATAACAGTTTGCAAACCAGGCTCTCTCATACCTGGATAAGAAACCACACGAGTAGTTGCACCATAAGAAAAATTTCCATATCTAGCCCTTGGTCCTTGAATGTTTCTATCATACACCACGTAGTTATTAGGTAATGGTTGAGATGAAATATTGGGATTATAATATGCTAAAGAAAGTACCATTTCTTCTCTAAAGCCATAAGCAGCTCTAAACTCAGCAAACTTTGTTTTTAAATACGGGTTTTGAGACACTGCTAACAATGGTTCTGCTGAAAATCCTGAAGAGCCATTCCACATGGTTTTCCAAGCACCTGCTGTATAAAATTCTCCTACATCTTTTTTCTCAATACTTAAGATTTCGAACATCCAAGATTTTGCTATACAATCTAAAGCAGGTTGATATTCAATCATGCTCCAAATTTTAGCTAAAGAATTATTCGTTCCACCATGGTAGTTGGTAACCTCATTTTGCATTTTACGGTAACAATATGCACCATCAGGAAAAAGACCTACTAAATGCACACTATCTACAATTCTTTTTCCCAAGTTAATCCAAGTTGCATTGTTTCTGTATACTCCTGCTTGTACCAATGCTTCTGCATAAGAAATATCTCTATTGGTATATAAAAAAGAGTCTACTTCAGTTTCTCCTAATGTATTAAAACGAAGCCCCATTGTATCGGCCGCTTGACGCATTTTTGTAATTAAAGTTTGTGGAATATATTGACTGAATGAGGTATCTGCCATCATCCATGCATAGCAAATTTTTGGTGCAGCAAACCAATCGTTAATTGAGTTATTTGTAAATCCAGCCGTGGCACTAATATCACCACCACCATTCATTACATAATCGTCTGAAGTGGCATACACAATATGTAAAAATCTTCTAAATAGTTCTAGATTATTCTGGTATTTACTCAACGGAGAAACAACAAGCCAATGCAGGTTTTCTAATACTTCTCCTAAGGTTCTTGTATCGTAAGATTTGGGGAAAACAACACTATTTTTAGTAGATTTTCTAAAGGGTACAAAAGTTTGTGTTAAATAAGTTGCAGCCCAACTTTCTAAGGCAGCAATATATGGGTTTGTAAGAGCTGTTGTTTGAGTAGGAACAGGATTAAAACCAAGTGCTTTTTTAGGAACAACTGGTAAAGCAGTATTGCTATTGCTAATTACTGCAATATCATTTTCAAGTGCATTGGCTTCTGCTGTAAAGCCAGAATCTAAAGCCATTTGTTGGCGTTCTCTAATTACATCAATCGCTGTTTCTTTTAATTCAACAGCTGGGTTAACAACTTGAAAAGTAATATCATCGAACCAAAATACTTTTGGATATGGACCTGTAGGTGTTGCTGTATTTGTATTTGGACGAATAGAAATACGCATTCTATCTCTTTCTGCTGTAGTCCAAGTACTTAAATCTACATACATTTTATATTGTTTCCAACCGGTTGTTGTAGTGTAAGACTGGCAAGGACTAGCAACAGTGCATATTCCGTTAGAATTCATTGCTTCTGTAGACTTAAATATATTGATGGTGAAAGGATAACCAGCAACATCGCTACGTACAAATAATTTTAACACATACTGTCCTGCAACTTTAACAGTATCTATAAACTGAAACAATCGAATATCGTTTCTATTGGTGTGTTTTGTAATGTTAACTCTTAGCGACTTTGATCCCGTATTTTTAAAGGCTGTATCAATGTTTGTAGTACCACAACTTTGGTTTGAACAGGTGGGAAAGTTGTTGCCTACAAAAGCTAAATGCCATTGTTTAGATGCACTTCCAGTTAATGATCCGTTGCCTGTAGTCATATAACTACTTGAGTTTACGGGCAAATCTTCGAAACTGCTATTTGTTAAAAGATTGCTTTGTGCATTGGCAAATGTAGCCATGCAAAAAAGGAAGATACTGATGGGTAAAAAAAATTTCATATGGCTGCTATTTGTTTTTTAATAAAGCATTTTTGAGAGGGCATTTTTGTAAATCAGCAATACCCTGTGCAACGATAGAAGCGTTTAATATTGCACCTTGAGAAGTGGTATGTGTTTTATCTTTTTCAATGTGATATTTTGTTGTTACCAATTGTTCGCCTTCACTATCGTATACGTCTGCAATTCTGTTATTTAAATCGATAGAGAATACATTTTCTTCTTTGGCAACTTGTAAAGCCCATTCTGCAAATCCATTTTCACCTCTTATTAATTTGCCGTCTTTCCACCTATTGGTAGGTATAGTAGAGCAGACAATTACAGTTACACCTTTTTGCTTTGCATGCTGTATAAACTTGCGTAAATACCATCCAAAACTGTACACAACCTCTTGTTTTTTAGTAACAAGGTTATAAATTAAAACACTATCATTACCTATTCCTTTCAACGTTCCTCTAGCTCTTGCACTGTCATCAATTCTTCCATTATCGTTTAATCCAAACTGTATCATTAAAAAATCACCTTTTTTCATGTTGACTGAAACGGTATCCCATAAGCCACGTTTATTTATTTTTTTATCCCAAATACCGCCAGTAAAAAATGTTCTTGTACTAGTACCACCTTGTGCATAATTTCGAATGACTACCTTATTGGTATCAAAAAATTGAGGCAAGTATTTTCCCCAACCCCATAAATCGTTGTTACCTGAGCCATGATCAACTGTAGAATCTCCAATTAAATACAATACTGGCTTTTGTTTTGGAAGAAATATAAAAGCAAAGGAAAAAGCAATGGCTATAATTGCACAGAATCGGTATAGCATATCGTTGGGTTAAGCAAGTGAGAGAAGAAGTTAAAAATTACCGTTGATGACAATAAAATATCATCAACGGTAAAAGAGGAATTATTTTTTTACAAAAGCAACATCGTCGATCATAAATGTTTTTGGATAAGGACCAACAGGTAACGCCTTGTTATTGTTTACACGAATTGAAATTCTCATTTCGGTTCTTTCTTCTTCTGTCCACTCACTAATATCTACTGTTAATTTAAACTGTTGCCATTCTGTATTAGCAGTAAAGTTGCCAGTAAATGGCATTACACCATTGTTACTATTAGGTTGTGTAGATTTAAAAACATCTAAAGCAACGGGGCTAACTGTAGAAGCTTTTACAAAGAAAGACAACTCATAGACACCTGGCTCTGTAACACCACTTATAGACTGTAATAACTTAATATCATTTCTATTTACTTGGCTATCTATTTTAATTTCAATAGCATTAAGACCCGCTTTTTTATCGGTAGTAATAATTGCTGCAGATCCTTTTCCGCAACCATCTGGACAAGCCCCTTTTGCAAAAGCCATTTGCCATTTACCAGACATTCCTTTTACTTTACCACCACTTGGTGTAGTAAAAGTACAGGCACCTGGTTTATAATTTTCGAAACCACCATCTACTAATAAGTTGGTTTGTGCATTTAGCTGCAATAAACCAATTGTTGCAAAAAATACGAGTGCTGTTTTTTTCATGTGACTACTATTTATATTGATTATAAAATTTACTCTTTTGCTATTCTAAACCAATCCACATCTGCATAACCATTTTCGTAGGTTGTTCCTTTTCTTACTGCAAACAATCCTACTTTCGCACCAATCCATTTTCCTTTTTTTGCTGCAAATGGTTTTCCAATTTCTATAAACTGAACACCATCTACACTATAACTAAACTGACAAGTTGCATTACCATACACACTATTTTCAGCAGTTTGTAAATATGCTGGAGTAGTTGCTGTAGTTAAAAAATTAGACACTTTTACTTTAAAATAAATGGTATTGCTTTTTACATCAATAGGTGTTGTTTTTGTTTCAGGTTTTCCTTTTTCAGCATTAATACAAGCTGTTTGTGTTACAACTAAACCTTGTTCCGTTTTTTTCAGAGAAATATACGCATAGTCTATACCTGAAATGATTAAACCAGTTTCTTCATCATTTGTACGTGGTGTAAAATGAATTTTGGTAGTTGCTGTAAAATCAGGTGCAGGAAATTTTTGGGTAAGTAAATTTCCCACATTCCACCAATTATTTTCATTTTCAGGAACAGGTAAATTAAACAATCGTATAAATCCATAATTACCGCCAGCAGGAAAACAAAATCCTGGTTGAGGGTTTGCTGCCCATTGCCATTGTAAACCTATTTCGTTACTATTAAACTCATCTGATTCTTGTGGTGTTTGTATGGCAAAAGTGTTGCCAACATTGGGTTTCTTATATGTTAACACAGGTTCGTACAATCCGTTTGAAGCATTGTATTTTCCCATATAAGGCCAATCATTTTTCCAAGTTACAGGTTGCAAATGCACAATTCTACCATATGCATCTTTATCTTGAAAATGTAAAAACCAACTTTCGCCTGTTTGGGTTTCTACAAGTGCTCCTTGGTGAGGTCCATTGGTAATTGTAGAGCCTTGTTCTAACACAATTTTTTCTTCATAAGGACCGTATATATTTTTAGAACGCAGAGCCAATTGCCATCCTTTACCTACACCACCTGCAGGTGCTAAAATATAATAGTAGCCATTTCTTTTATAAACCTTAGGTCCTTCAATAGTTGGATGTTTGTCGTGTCCATCAAAAACCATTACACCATCATCTAACAATTTGGTGCCATCAGCACTCATTTTATTAATAATTAAAACACTTTTAATGCCAGATCTACTAGCTGCCATTCCATTAGCCAAATAAGCATTTCCATCTTCATCCCAAAACGGACAAGGATCTATCCAACCTTTTGCTTTTTTAACCAACAAAGGCTGCGTCCAAGGCCCTTGAATTTGCTTGGCTTTTACAACATAAATGCCTTCGTCAGGATCAGGATAATAAATATAAAATTCACCTTTGTGATAACGAATTGCAGGAGCCCAAACACCACCACCATGTTGTACTGTTTTAAACCTTTCATACGGTGGCTGCTGTTTAAACACATGGGTTATTAACTTCCAGTTTACCAAATCTTTGGAGTGCAAAATGGGCAAACCAGGCACTTGATTAAAACTAGATGCAACCATGTAATAATCGTTTCCAACTCTAATTGCATCTGGATCTGAATAATCGGCATGAATAATGGGGTTTTTATACGTTCCATCTCCATTATCGGCCACCCAAACTTTTGAAATGGAAGGGTGGTTTGTGGACACAGTTTTTTGTTTTGCAACTTGTGCAACTGCACCATTGGTAACAACCAATAATGCCAGAAGTGTTTTGAATGATGCGTTTGTTTTCATTCGATAAAACTAATTCTTCTGTGATATTTTATGAACTTCAATACCTGCAAATAAAACCGCAAACAATCCGTGAGTATCGTTATCGTAAAACGGTCTGTTTATGTAATAGTTAACATCTTCTGAACACATGGTTCCTACACAAATTTTATGTACCGTACCATCTGCATCAATTTCTGTTTTTAATGCATCAAATGCTTTTAACACTTTTGGTGTATATTCTGCTGCATTTAACCAACCTAAACGAACTCCTCTTGCTATTGCCATTGTAAAAATGGCTGTTCCAGATACTTCTTTTGGCGAATCTTTTCTATCTAAAACATTTAACCAAAAACCAGATGGGTCTTGTAGTTTAGCCAAAGCAGCTACATGTGTTTGATAGTGCTTTAAAATGGCTTGGTAACGACTATCTGTTTTAGGTAAATTCATTAATACTTCTGTAACCGCCCAAATTCCCCAACCATTGGCACGGCTCCAATGAGGTAGTTTTACTGTACTGTTTGAATAATGTGCATGAACATATAAATTAGCATCTTCATCAAACACTTGTTTATTAAAGCCTAATACTTGATTAGCAGCATCGTCTAAAAACTGTTGTTTTGTTTTTGCATCTTTAGCATATAATGATGCTTGCACCAAAAATGGAATTCCCATAAACATATCATCTACCCAAGTAGTATATTTTACAGGTGTTGTACGTGTATAAATATTTGCTTGTGGCAAACGAATTTGTTCTTTCGCTGCATAATTCAACATTCCATTTATAAACTGTGTATAGTTTTCTTTTTCTTTAAAATTTGTTTCCTTTCTTAACCGATAAATAAATGGTAAAGAAGGTGCCAAAGTAAAATCTAGTAATGGCGTATTGATAAATAAACTATTAGCAGAATTGAATGCATTTAGTTTGTTTACCTGATGTACCACAAAAGGTTTTCCATCTAAGTGAAAGTTACAAAAGTTGGTTGCATAATCGTTGTACCTTTTATCTGCTGAAACTTCTGCTAATTGTTGCATAGCCCATGCTACACCACCATTGTGATAATTCCAGTTATAATTTGTACCCCATTCTTTTGGATCAATTACATCACCCAACACATCAATTTTTGGAACAGACCATGTAACCAATTCATTTTTTCCTTGGTACATTTTTCCAAATTCAATTCCTTTTTCTGGTGCATATACAATATCAATTCCTTTTCTTTTTCCATTTACAGTTGGGTTATCAAATGCACCCACTACTATCCAATTGCTAATATTAGAAACAGCAGCATCAATATCTTGTGCATGTTTTAAACCAATTGTTGGGTACTGTATCTCTTGTTTTACAATAGCACCTTTTATAGATGGTGGTTGCATGTATACCTTCCACTCATTTCCTTTTGTTTCAGATTTAATGAGCAAATGATTTACGCCTTTTTTTAAAGACAGCTGAATTTTAGTTTCCATTTCGATGCTTCTTTCTTCATAGCGTAAATGAATTTTTTTATCCCCTGTTTTGGAATACACTTGTTGATTGTTTAGCCAAATTTTACATCCATCATTATGTTCTACATACATGGTAAATGTTATATCATTATCTACATGCAATGTGGTGTATGCATAAGCAACTGCTGTTTTTCCTAATTGAAAGGTTCTACCAAAATCTAAAACATGTACATCGTTTAATAATGTATTAGGCTTAGGTAATGTAAGCTTGTATTTATAGGGCGTTTCATTAATTAATTTATCGCCTATTTTTTTTACAATATCTAAAGGCGTTCGTTGGTCTTGTGCTTGAACAGTTGTAGCAATTGGACTTATAAATAAACCTATTATTACTGGTGCTAAACGTTTAATGCTATACATTTCTTGTTGTCTTTTATTAAATTAATGGAACACTTTATTTGTATTGGTAAATGTGGGTGCTTGCACTAATTTTCGATACTTATCGATAGATGCTGCCATCCCTTTTGTTAAATGATAGGTTGGACCAATGTACATGAATGCATAAGGTTTATACAAGCTTGCACTTTGTGTGTTTGACGCTTTGAACGATTCAAAATTTTTCCAGTATTGATCGTACTTTTTTATAGCAATAGCTAATTTTTCTTTTGCATAAACACCTGTTTTATCACCAGTAAAACCAAGTGCCATAATATTCCAACCTTCTGCAATGATTTGGTGTAATAATAATCCATATTGAGAAGACACATACAAATACTGTTGGTCTTCTATATTGGTCATTTTTATTTGTTTACTAAGTGAAACTATTTCTTTCCAAATTTTTACCGATTCGTACTTTTCGTCAATAGCTTTAGTTAGTAAGCCATTGTTATAATAATTAGAAAACGCTTGGTATAGCCATCCTTCAGAGCTGTTGGTATTAATACCAGATGTAGAATCTATTCCTGCTAAAAACTCATCTCTCATCCACCAAACCCAATCATTTTCAAATGGTAACGACGCACTATTATGACCTCTTAATACTGCCTTTGCAGATAAAAGACAAAGATTTCTAAACGTTTTTTGATACTCTTTTTCTATGCCATTTTCTTGCATAAACTGGTTAAATACTTGCTCTTCAGTTTGTTGTGTATTTGCAGCCCAATGACTAATAACATAAGCATTTAATTTACACCAAAATTCGTTTTTAATATATGGACCAACCCAACCACCGCCTCTGCTCCAACTCCAAACACCTTTAAAATTGGGATTGTTTCTAATATCGTTTAAACATTTATTTTGCTGCTGTGGCTTTATGGTATTATACTCTTCAAACCCATTGATTACACCATCCATTACATAATTGGGATAAGCACCTTTTCCCTCATATTCTCTTTGGCACTGTACTTCTACAATTTGAGGATGTTTGCCTTTGCCAAGTGTTGGATTAAAATTGAATGTGCGGTGATAATCGCCTTGAGTGTGTTTGATAGAAAAAATGAGTTGAGGATGCTCTTGGATATTATTGGTTACGTTTAAGTAATAATCTGCATTATCATGCATTCCGCCAAAACTCCAAGTTCTGTAAAAAATGGTTTTATTTCTTTTTACACATACTTCTTCTCTCAATAATTGTATCAGTTTAATATGGCTTGCTTCTCCATTTGTAATTGGGCCATTTCCTGTATGATAAGGTACGTTATTTAAATATGTTTCTCCAGTACGAATAACCAATCCATCTAAATCTGGAAATGTTTCAAATAACTCATCCAACATTATTTTATGAATCTCTAAGGTTTTAGAACGCTCAAAAGAAATCTTGCCATTCTCATCGCAAATTTCATTTTTATAAAGCGATACCAATTTTTTAGGCAATACAATAATATCTGTGAAATAATAGATTTTAATACCGGCAGCATGTGCTTCTTTAATTTGTTTTCGAACGTTCTCTGCTGCATTTTTTACCCAAGCCAATTCTTTAGAACCGCTTGGAAAAATAGTAGAATCTAGTTTTTTAAAAGTGATGGCCGCATGAGCAAATGTAAAATCATTTACCACTTTACCTGTGTAACCAAATTGTGCTAATTGCTGTGGATTATTGAATTTAGATTGCGTTAATGGTTCACCAGGATTATTATGAACCATATCTAAAATGTAAGTACTACTTGCTTTTTGTGCAAAGGTTTTAACCTTGCAAAACAATGCTGAAATACTTAATAATAGTAACGGCAACTTAGCAATCATTTATACAAATATTAAGGGTTACACATAAGTAACCATTATCAAGAAACTGTTTAAGACTAGCAAGTTGCCAAAAAATGAAGCAAGTTAAACGTGTGTAAGCGTTTATTTTCACGAAACCGGTTTCGTGAAAATGTAGATTTGAACAAAAAATGAAGAATAAAAAAATATGTCTATAATTGACATTGCCGTATGAATGACTCATTGAATGGGTTGCAGGAGCAAGAAATATGGAGTTGCATTTTTGATGCTTTGGTGAAGCATTGGAATGGTGCATAAAAAAACCACACTATTTTATTTTACTAAAAAAGTGTGGTTTATGAATATTGCTTGCATAATATCCGATGTTTCTTTATAAGCTTTTATGCCGCTAGCACTACTACTTCCTTCTGTTGCTTTCTCCTTCTTCTGTAAGTGCTTGCACCTTTGCCTA
>JBHYCS010000003.1:0-228191 GCA_051861445.1 Chitinophagaceae bacterium
CCCATTTGCCAATTCCACCGTTGTATGGTACTAACAGATGAACTACTTGTACTCATAAAATCAACTGGTCGCTGCTCACAATAAAAGGAAGCAGTAAACGTAAAATCTGATACCGGTAAAGGATTCACAACCGTTGACAAACTAATCGTATCGCTGAAGCAACCAAGATTATTTTCCGCAAAAAGACTTATAGTAAAACTTCCAGCATTGGAATATTTTTTATAAACAGAATCTTGATTACTAAATGTATTATCGCCAAAACTCCAAAATAGATTTGTTATTGGATTTACATTATTCACAAAAACATTCTTCAGAAAAATAGAATCTCTTAAACAAATTTCTGGTGGTATTGCAAAACTTACAGAGGGTTTGCTCAATACAGTTAAACGTGTGGTTTTTACCGTATTATTTGTACAGCCATTTGCATCCGTAACTTTTGTAATTGAATAATTAGTAGTTACAGAAGGATTAAGTTCAATGCTATAAGTTGCAGTTGTAATATTATTAATACGAATTGTTTGAACTCCATCATTATATTCAATTGCAAATGGAGGTTTTCCTGTAAAATTCAATTGCCATTTTTTTATACGACCAATGCATGTTGTATCCAGTGCATTTATTGTAACAGTTGGTAGCGATTGAACAAGGATAGTACTTTGATTTTGAGATGAACTATTGGGTGTAGCAGCTATACACAATGCAGAATCGATGACAGTTACAATTTGATATGTAGTTGTATTTTGAGGGCTTACAACATGTAAATAAGGGTTAGAAACTATGTTATGAATAGTATCATTTTTTATACCATCATTTAAAACAAATGTCCAAGGTTGTTTACCTGTAAATGTTATTGGTAAAGTTACATTGCTACCAAAACAAATGGTATCATTAGTTTTGGTAAATATAGCACTTGGTTTTGCAGCGATATTAACAACGAGACTATCGGTAAATTCTCCACAACCTTGCACTTGCACTTTAACAAAATACTTACCATTATTAGTAGGTGATGCGTTTGTAATTACAGGATTGTAAACAGCACTACCAAAGCCATTTGGCCCGCTCCAATTATAAGTCGTATTCGATTGGTTTGCAACCATGAGTTGAATATCGCTACCAGAACATTGATTACTTAAAACCTCTGCATCAATATCTAAGAATTCATAGTTAGAAAAATAGCCAATTCGAGTGCCAACCCCTTGAGATCCATTAATAAATCCAATATGAAATAGTCCAGAAGTATTGCTTACTTGTACACCAATTCCAGCAGGAAAAAAAGTATTAATTGTAGGCAAATTGGTAATCGAAATTCTTGCAGCTTTCCAAACACCATTTGTGCCAATTACGTCTTCAAATAAATTAGGCGTAATAATTCCACTTACTCCATTCACTAAAAAACTACCAATATCAGATGACTTACTTAAGATGTTTAAAAAGAAAGGCTCATTTGTAGACCTTACAAATGATACATTGGACGAACCTGTACATTTAATGCTAGGTAATGAAGTACCTGTAACTTCTTGTCCTATTCCTGTAAATTGAAAAACATATGATGGCTTACTCGTTTGAAGATAGAGACTAGACGTGGTAAGTCTGCCCTCAAAAGATTGCCCTCTATTAATCGTAGCAACAGTAACGCCACCAACTTTTATTTCGGTATTATTTTCGGTAGCCCAAACATAAAAAAAGTCAGTATCACGAAATGAACTAAAAGATAAAGCACCACGTACAACTATAAATTCAGTTCCTGTATTTATTTCAGGCACAATTTGATCACCCACTAAATCATAATTCGTTCCTAACAATACAGAATCGTCGTAAATCGTTACTGCTACAGGTTTATCTGCTTGAATTGTAGAACCACCTAAATGCTTTGATGCTAAATGACTAGCCGATGCTACAGCATATGTTTGTCCCTTTTGTAGTGTAATGGTATAAGGTACATTGGGTAAATTTCCTGCCAAATCATCACTTGTTAAGTTTATTTTTATGGTTGTATTGTTTTCTGTAGCAACAATTACAAAACCATTTCTAGCCAAAGGATTTAATAAATCTCTGTTATCAAAACGAGTTTGAGAAGGAATTAAAAAGCTTAATCCTAAACCAGATCTTCCTTTAAAGGGAAAAATTTCTGGATTTAATCTTTGACCAACTTCATAATAGGCTGAAACAGGTGCAGTTGCTACAACTTTAATTCCATAATTTAATACGTTTTGAACCGGTTTATTTTCAATCAAATCAATTTGAGCAGTAAGATCAACACTAGTTGCACTATTAGCATTTAAAGAAATATTTATAGGTACAAATTGTGGATTTGCTGGTTGTGTTATGTTTATTGTAGTAGGTTTTGCATAAGAAGAAAAACGAAGTGTGATGGGTTTATTTTCATGCCCTGCTGTAATAGCAGGTGCAGCAAACCAAAATTCAGTATCGGCTTGAGACAATGCGTTGAAACTAAATAAGCATATAGAAATAATTAAGTAAACTAAACGGCACATAATCGCTAAATATTATTACGAATGTATTCTTTTAAAACAAAAACACATTCGCTTCGGTTCTGTTTTTTCAATTATAATTTAAGTTCAATTACAGTACTATATATTATTCAAAAAAAAATTGTACTTTTTCATTCTAAAATCAGTATTGATTTATTTGACAACAACCTGCTTATGAAAACTTCCCAACTACTCTTTCAAAACAATCAATGGACTGCTTTACAACCCTCTATAGAAAATGCTGATTTGGTATTTGCATTTGGTGCTACACATTTGGTTGGCAGTGCTATTATTTACGATAAATTACAAGAAGAATATAAGGGTGCTACAATTGTTTCTGCATCTACATCTGGTGAAATTTTAGACAATAAAGTGTACGATGATACAGTTGTTGTAACTGCTATCGCTTTTGAAAAAACAAAGGTTAAAGCTGTTCGTACCAACTTTCATCAACACAACAATAGCTTTGAGGTTGGTAAATATTTAATGAAAGAGCTTCAATCAAACGATTTAACAGCTGTATTTGTAATATCTGATGGAAGTTTTATTAACGGAAGTGAATTGGTAAATGGATTAAACCACAACAAACCGGAAAAAATTTTAGTAACAGGTGGTTTGGCTGGTGATGCTGCAAGATTTAAACAAACCCTAGTTGGATTAAATGAAGTGGCAAGTGAAGGAAAAATTGTTGCAATTGGTTTTTATGGCAATCAAATTCAAATAGGACATAGTTCGTTAGGTGGTTGGGATGAATTTGGTAGAGAACGAATTGTTACAAAAAGCAATCAAAATGTTTTGTATGAATTGGATAATGAAAATGCATTAGACTTATATAAAGAATACTTAGGTCCTTATGTAGATGAATTGCCTGGCTCTGCATTGCTTTTTCCTTTATCGCTAAAGGTAAATAACGAAAGTACCAATTTGGTAAGAACCATACTTACCATAGATGAACAACATAAAACAATGACTTTTGCCGGTAATTTACCTGAAGGAAGTAAAGTACGTTTAATGAAAGCGAATTTCGAAAAACTAATTAGTGCCTCGTCTGAAGCTGCCACACAAACACTAAATTATACCCAAAATAATGCACCTGAATTAGCTATTTTAATTAGTTGTGTTGGAAGAAAGCTAATTTTACAAGAAAGAACGTTTGAAGAAGTGGAAGCAGCAAAAAATATTTTTGGAAAAGAAACAATGATAACAGGGTTTTACTCTTACGGCGAAATTTCTCCATACAATGTAAACGCTACTTGTGAATTACACAACCAAACAATGACCATTACCACTTTTTCCGAGTTATAACATACCATTCAAAGACTTAAGCAAATGCCAACCAATAAAATTGTACAAAACATACTTGAAAAAATTTACGAAAACAATATTCCTACAGATGATTTGTTTTCGCAGTTTGTATCTACTATAGATTCACATTTTTCGATGTATGAAAGAGATAAAAAAATTACAGAACATGCATTTGCAATTAGCGAAAAAGAATATACAATTGCTACAAAAAATCTAAAGCAACAAAACGATATTACCCAACAATCTATTCAAAAATTAAAAGATGCCATTGTTGCTTTAGACCCAGAAACGGCCAACTCATTTACAGATAATAACGACAATATTATTAGCATCATCGGTTTTCTTTCAGAACAAATAAAGAAAACAAAAGCTTTAGAAGCAGATTTAATTGCAGCAAAAATAATAGCAGAAAAAGCAGCTCAAGCAAAAAGTGAGTTTTTAAGTGTAATGAGCCATGAAATAAGAACACCCTTAAACGCTATTATTGGAACCATAGAATTACTAAAACATCAAGAAGGCTTGGATGAATTTAAACTTGAATTGTTGAGAGTAATGGAAATTTCTTCTGAAAACTTACTGAGTTTAATTAATGATATTTTAGACTTTAGCAAAATTGAAGAAGGAAAAATTCATTTCGGAGAAAGGGATATTGAAATAAAATCTTTCTTGAAAAAAATAAAATTAGGAAACAGAGTTAGAGCAGAAGAAAAAGGAAATACGATTAAAGTAATGTTGGATGATGAAATACCCAACTTTGTAAAAGGTGATGATTTACGCTTAGGACAAATTTTAAATAACTTGGTATCAAATGCTGTAAAATTTACATCGAACGGAACCATTACCATTACTGCCTCACTAATTGCCAAAAAACAAGATTATATAGACTTATACTTTGAAGTTTCAGACACAGGAATTGGAATTGATCCAGAAAAACAAGCACTTGTTTTCGAACGATTTACACAAGCCAACAACGATATAACAAGAGAATTTGGTGGTTCAGGATTAGGACTTACCATCATTAAAGGCTTACTTGCCCTTCAAGGAAGCGAAATTCAACTAAAAAGTGAGCTAGGAAAAGGATCAACATTTTATTTTACACTGCGTTTTAAAACCAGTAAAGCTACTTTTAAAGAACCTATAGAAGTAAGTTTAACAGATAAATCAGACCTTCACAACATTAAAATATTGCTTGTAGAAGATGTTGAATTTAATGTATTTGTTGCAGAAACCATGTTGCACAATTGGAATGCAAGAGTAGAAAAAGCCGAAAATGGTGCGATAGCATTAGAAATGGTAAAAACCAATCAATACGATTTAATTTTAATGGATATTCAAATGCCTGTGATGGATGGGTATTCTGCAACCAAAGAAATAAGAAAATTTAATACACAAACACCAATTATTGCACTCACAGCCTCAATTTCTATTGATATTCAAGAAAAAGCAGCCGAAGTAGGTATGAATGGTTTTGTAACCAAACCATTTAACCCCAACGATTTGTATAGCAGCATCGTTACTAATTTGGCTATTTAAAATATTGAATATTCTAAACAACGCTTAATTCCTCTGATAACCTCAATTTAATTTCACTAAAAAAATTTAAAAAAGGCGAAGGTTATTTTTAAAAGTATCGTCTCATCATTAAACTATTAACAGCGTATTTGAACGAACAACTGCTAATACAAGCCATACAGAATGGAGATGTCAAAGCATTTACCCAAATGGTAGAAACATACCAACATTTGGTTTATAATAACATTTTAAGTATGCTTCAAAATAAAGAAGATGCAGAAGATGTTGCTCAAGATGTATTTGTGCAAGTATACGAATCTATACATCAATTTAAAGGCGAGTCGAAGTTTTCTACATGGCTGTATAGAATTGCCGTTACAAAATCGCTGGATTATCAAAGACGCAAAAAAAGAAAAAAAAGATTTGCAATTATCGAAAGTCTGTTTGGTGTAAACAATGAAGTAAAACACGAATCGATTCATTTTTATCATCCAGGTGTTTCATTAGCAAATAAAGAACAAGCAGCTATTTTGTTTAAAGCAATTCAACAATTACCAAGCAACCAACAAATTGCTTTTACATTGAATAAAATAGAAGGATTAAGCTATCAAGAAGTTGCAGAAATAATGCAAGTAACAGTAGCCTCTGTAGAAGCTTTTTTGCACAGAGCCAAACAGAATTTAAGAAAAGAATTACAACAATATTACGAATCGTTAAAATGATACACCATGACTTCTAATGATTTTATCAATAAGCAAATAGATGATACCTTAAATAGCATCAATGATATTCAACGAGCAGAAATGCCCCCCTTTTTCTATACCAAATTACAAGCTCGTTTACAACAACAAAACAGCAGTAATTTTTGGGAAAACTTGCTCTCTTCATTATCAGTTAAGCCTGCATATACAGTAGCTATTTTAATGGTTTTTGTGATATTGAATGTTGCTGCTATTAGCACCCTAGTTTCTGACAACAACCTAAATAACAATATTCCAAAATCAGCACAAGAAGCAAGTCTACAAAGTTTTGTACAAGATTACAATCTATCGGTTTCTACAATTTATAATAACGATAAAAAATCTGCTCAATAATGCAACAAGCAATTCAAAAAAATAAGTGGTGGGCAATTGCTGTATTCTTCTTAATTATTTTAAACCTTGCTACACTTGCAACGTTTTGGATAATGAGGATAAAAGAAAAAGATGCAAATGGAATGTTTTCTCCAGCTAGAAAAGATGGTGCTGCTTTATTTTTAATACAGCAATTATCGCTAGATTCTGCTCAGCAACAAGCATTTAATGAGTTAAAAAATCAACATCAACAAGGCACAAGAAGTATTAGAAAAAAACTAAGAACAGCTAAAGAAAACTTTTTTGAGCTGCTTTCAGACTCTGCTGTTTCTAACAATATTATCCAAGAAAAAAGTGCTGCCATCGCCTCACTTGAACAAGAAATTGAGTTGCTGAATTTTCAACATTTTCAGCAGGTAAGAAAACTATGTACACCACAACAACAAACAAAATTCGATGCCATTATTAAAGATGTATTGAAGCAAATTGGCCCACCACCTCCACCAAGAATGATGCCTCCAAAAGAGAGAGAACATGATTTTTCGCCTCAGGATAATAGACCCCCACCACCAAATGGTGAACATCCATTTCCACCACCACCAAAAGAAGCTCCATAATATTTTTATTACAGCAAAGGTTTTAACTAAAAAAAGTATCTCATCAAGTATCTCATTATCAACTACTAAAAACAGCCATCATGAAGTTTACAAACATTTTTTCTTTCAGTTTTCTTACAATAGTATTTGGCTTATGTACTTCTTGTAAAAAAAATGAAACAACCACAACATCTACTACTACATCAACTACAGTTCCTACTGTTTTTTCTAAATTCAACACATCTGTAACTATATCTGTTGAAGGCAACTTTGTAGTGCTAAAAAGCAATGGTGTACCTGACCATAAAAGTCCATATTTTGCTACTACTGATAGTCGTTATGAAGCTTACAACGGCACCAATACTGCATTTGCAAAAAATCCAAATAGCATCGTTACCCAAAATTTTACTTTTAAAATTCCAATCAATCCAGCAGTTAGCAGCACACATGCTGCAACCCCAATGGGGCCAATGGGTATTTCTATTAATGGTGTACCTATTTATAATCAATATGCTGCTGGCAATGCACCATTAACCAACGAAATCAATAGTTTTGATCAGTACAATGGGCATCCACAAATGAGTGGTCAATATCACTATCATATTGAACCATTGTATCTTACTGCTACAAAAGGAAAGAGTGCCTTAATCGGTTTTTTATTGGATGGATTTCCATTGTATGGTCCACAAGAAAATGGAGCAACTGTTACCAATAGCATGTTAGATGTTTATCATGGTCATAGTCATGCAACAGCAGATTATCCAAATGGCATTTATCATTATCATATTACGGCCGATGTTCCTTACATTAATGGAAACGGATTTTATGGTACTGCAGGTACCGTTACACAATAAGTCCATTTTAGAATAAAGTCATAAAAGATTCACAACAATTAATTCATTTAAAACAAATACAATGAAAAAAATAATAGCCCTATCTGTTGCCAGCATTTTTGCAGCAGGTATTTCATTTGCACAACCACAGCCTCCACATAAACCAAACGATGCTGAAAGGCTAAAACATGTTACTAACAAGTTAGAAAAAGAATTAACATTATCTGCTGTTCAAAAAGAAAAAGTAACAGCTGCTTACAAAGCGTTTTTCGCAGAAATGGAAAAGAATAAAAACAATGCAGGAAAACCTACAGAACCTCCACCACCTCCGCCTCCACCTGTAAAAAGAGAAATTGTAGAAAAATTGGCAAAACAAAGAGATGAAAGCATTCAAAAAGTGCTTACCAATGAGCAATATAAAAAATACATTGAGGTAGAAAAAAAGATGCGACCAAGTAAACCACCAATGCCTCAACAGCCTGATGCTCCAAAAAATTAATTGAAAAAAGGTTTATTTTACGAATGCAATGGATAACAATATTGAAAGAAAATGAATACATGTTTTATAAACAATAGAACTTTAAAAATTGCATTAATATTAACCGTTATCGTTTTTAATGGCTGTATTGAAAATGAAACAAAAACGGTACAAGAAGAAGCATCGTTACCCATTTATATTGATGCTTCTTTCACACCTATTTGGCTAGAAAATAACAATGATAAAAATCTTACTATTCATAGCATTCCTTCGTTTCAATTTACAAATCAATTAGGAGATACCGTAACAGAAAAAACATTTACGAACAAAATTTATGTTGCTAATTTCTTTTTTACAACTTGCCCTGGCATTTGCAAAAAGTTGAGTAACAATTTAATTGCTGTTCAACAAGCTTTTAAGGAGGATACAGATGTTTTACTACTATCTCATTCTGTTACTCCAGAAAAAGATAGCACATCGGTATTGTTAAAATATGCAAAGCAGTATGGTATCATAAATAATAAATGGCATTTAGTAACGGGAAATAGAAGTGCTATTTATTCGATTGCAAGAAACGGATATTTTGCAGATGAAGATTTGGGCGTAAAAAAAGATGAAACAGATTTTTTACATACCGAAAACATTGTATTGATAGATAAATTAAAAAGAATCAGAGGCGTTTATAAAGGCACATCTGAAATAGAAATTTTAAACTTGATAGCAGATATAAAGCGATTAAAAAAGGAAATATGAGCAAATGGATTTGCATAGTATTTATAGCATTTACAGCTTGTAACAACAGCTATTCACCTACACAAAAAAGCATCATTATTCCTAATAAAATTGTGCTCAATACAGGCACTTTATTACAACTATCGAATGGTTTTTACTTATATCAAAAGCAACTTTTTTCAGGTTATATTCAATCAAATTATCCCAACCATAAAATACAAAATATTGCTGCTTATTTTGAAGGAAAACAACAAAACTGGACGTATAGTTTTTTTGAAAACGGACAGAAAGAAGCGGTTAGATATTATCATTTAGGTGAAAAAGACAGTCTGCATACAGGTTGGTGGAACAATGGTAACTTGAGATTTAGCTATCAGTTTAAAAATGGTAATTACCATGGTTGGTTTAAAGAATATTATGCAAGTGGAAAGCCTTTGAAGCAAATATTGTATGTAAATGGAAAAGATAGTATGGGAAAAGGATGGCGTGAAAATGGAAAACCTTTTATGAACTATATTTCAAAAGGCGAAAGACGCTTTGGTTTAATGAATGCACAACTCTGTTATTCTTTAGAAAAAGAAAAAATACAACAATAAACTACAAATTACAATACTTTAAAAAGGCTTGTCTTTATACACACGATGATAGGTGATGTAAGAAACAATTAGCAAAGCCATTGTAAACAATGGAAACAGTGCCATTGCAGAAAAACCATCTGTAGCTATAAGTGCAATACAAGCTGAGATAAAATCAATTCCAAAGGCAACGTAAGTCCACTCTTTTAAACGTTTCGGAATCATTGGTATAATTAGCAAAATGCCACCAATAAATTTGGCAATACTCAATTCCCAATGAAACCAAAGCGGAAAACCCAAATGTTTGGTTCCTTCAATTGCCATTTCACTATTGGCGAAAAAAATACCTGGTAAAATAAAAAGTGCCAATAAGCTTGTAGTAATCCAATATATAACTACTGTAGATTTTGTAGGTTTCATTTGAATGAATTTGAATGGTTATGATTTAAAACTACTGAATTGTAATGGTCGCAAGAAATATTTTGTTGAATAATAAATTCAATAAAAACTATATAATTCAAACTTTTTGAAAGGCATTAAAAAAGGCTGCTTCTATTTAAAGAAACAGCCACTTGTATTTTAGCTTGTTAAGCCTAATATTTTAATAGTTTATCTACTCGCTGAATTACTTTATCTACCGTTGGTAACATAGCAGCTTCTAATGCCATGTTAATAGGTATTGCAGGCAAATTCAATGCTCCAATAACTTCTACTTTAGCATCTAAAAAGTGATAACAATTATTCGAAATTCGAAGTGATAATGATTCTGCAAAAGAATTGTTTTGCTGTTCTTCACTTAATACAATTACTTTTCCATGCTTTGAAACAGCATCAAAAATTAATTCTTCATCCAAAGGAAACAAAGTTCTTAAATCTATCACTTCAATTTGTCCGGGATATTTTTTGGCTGCAGCTTTTGCCCAATAAACCCCCATACCATAAGTAACTATACAAATACTTTCTCCTTTTTTAACGCTTGTAGCATCAGCATTTAAAACCACATTTCCTTTACCCAAAGGAAAAATATAATCTCTGCTTGGCTCTATTGTTTTAGCATCATCAGTACCAGGAACTTTGCTCCAATACAAACCTTTATGCTCTAACATAATTACCGGATTAGGATCGTAAAATGCTGCCTTCATCAATCCTTTCATATCAGCTGCATTGGATGGATACGCTACTTTAATACCTTTAATTGTAAGTAAAGTACTTTCAATACTACCACTATGATAAGGACCACCACCACCGTATGCACCCACAGGTACACGTAATACCATGCCTACTGGAAACTTACCATTCGTTAAATAATTCGATTTAGAAATTTCACTTACCAATTGGTTAAAACCTGGATAAATGTAATCGCCAAATTGTACTTCAACAATTGGTTTTACACCCATAGCAGATAACCCCACTGTGCTACCTACAATATACGCTTCTTGAATAGCGGTATTAAACACACGAGCGTCGCCAAATTTATCGGCCAAAGTTGCTGTTTCTCTAAATACACCACCTAATCTTCTACCCACATCTTGACCATATAAAATTGCTTCTTCATGGTCTTCCATAATTTCTTCGATGGCATGTAAAGCAGCATCTACCATCATTATTTTATCGTTTCCTTTTGGTGCTCTTACACCTTTTTCAGAAACTACAGGCGTTGGTGCAAATACATTTTCTTCAACAGATTTTACATCTGGCTCTGCAGCATACATTGCTCTTTCAAAAGCATCTGCAACAATACGTTGTGTATCTGCTTCTGCTTCGTTTATTTCATGATCGCTAAATCCTGCACCACTTAACAATAAACGCATTTTAGGTAATGGATCGTACAATCCATGACGTAACAAATCTTCTCGATCTCTATAAAATTCTTTTCTTACACCACTTGTATGATGACCCAATAAAGGCACTCTAGCATGTACCAATACAGGCTTACGCTCTACTCTTGCATAAGCTATAGCTTGTTGCATAGTTTCGTAGCTACGCATAAAATCGCTACCATCACATTGCAAACGATGCAAGCCTTTAAAACCTGCTGCATATTCGTATGCAGTAGAAGTTCTTGTTTCTTCTGCAGTAGCACTAATACTCCATTGATTATCTTGTACCAAATAAATAATAGGTAATTGCTTTAAAACAGCAAATTGTAATGCCTCACTCACCTCTCCTTCTGTAACACTACCATCACCCATTGAGCATACTACAATTGGGCTTTCACCATTTTCTCCTTTTTTTAATAAAGCAGAGTTACTATTTTCTAAAAATTGTAAACCTTGAGCTAAACCAGTTGTAGGAATTGCTTGTATACCAGTTGCACTACTTTGATGAATAATGGAAGTTCTAATACCATCTTTATTGCTAGCATGACTATAATAAGAGCGACCACCAGAAAATGGGTCGTCTTTCTTTGCTAATAATTGTAACATCAATTCATATTCTGTAAATCCAAGAGAGAGTAGCATACTATCATCTCTATAATAAGGGCTTACCCAATCGCATTGCAATAATTGAATGCCAGCTGCAATTTGAATAGCCTCATGCCCTCTTGAAGTAGAATGTACATATTTACAAACCTGTCTATTGGCTTCAAACGTGTCACCCATGGCTTTCGCCGTGACCATCAGCCTGTAGGCCTGCAACAATGTATCTCGGTTTAACATGAAGTAATACGTTTAATTTTCAAAAAAAGGTTATTGTGATATTTTATTTTATTTCTAGTTCAAACATTTTTTGTTGCTCTACAAATCCTTCTAACACATCTCCTACAACACATTCACCCACACCAGCAGGAGTACCTGTATAAATTAAATCACCAATATTGAGTGAGAAATAATTTGAGATATGTGCTACTATTTCGTTAAACGAAAAAATCATTTCTTTAGTATTTCCTAGCTGCACAATTTTTCCATTCATCTGCAACGAAAATTGAATAGGCTGGTGAATTGATTCTGAAGAAAACTCAATCCATTTACCAATTACAGCTGAGTTATCCCAAGCTTTTGCCTTTTCCCAAGGCAATCCTTTTTTCTTTAATTCGGCTTGAATATCTCTTGCAGTAAAATCAATTCCAATAGTATAAGCGTTATAATATTTGCTTGCATGTTTGGCTTGTATATACTTTCCATTTTTGCAAACTCTAAGCACAATTTCTGCTTCGTAGTGTAATTCGTTGGAAAATTCAGGATAATAAAACGGGTTTTGTAGTTGCAATAATGCCGACTTAGGTTTCATGAAAATAACCGGCTCTTCGGGTATATCATTTCCCAATTCTTTTGCATGCTCACTATAATTCCGCCCAATGCAGAAAATTTTCATGGTAGTACATTTAAAATAGTAATTATATAACTTACAGTTTTGTATCTGTACCAACTTTATCAACTAAAGCCGTTGTTACATACATTATATTTCCACTACCAATAACTGAAATAGAGGTGTACTTATTGTGTTATAGTAAAATTATTTACAGAATTCATGGTTTTTTCTATACCAATAGTTGCAAATTGTTCAATAGCTTCTACGCATTTTTCAATTTTCTTCGAAACAATTGGTAATTCTTCCTTTCCCCATTTTCCCAAAACAAATTCAGCTTGCATGCCTTTTGGGAAATTGTTACCAATACCGAATCTTAGCTTTGGATATTGATCAGTACCTAAAGTCAATTGTATATCTTTTAAACCATTATGCCCAGCATCGCTTCCACTTCCTCTGAGTCTTAATTTTTGAATTGGCAATGCTAAATCATCTACAATTGTAAGCGTATTTTCAAGTGCAATCTTTTCTTTATCCATCCAATATTTAAAAGCTTTTCCACTTAAATTCATGTAAGTAGTAGGCTTAATACATATAAAGATTCTACCCTTCCATTTCACTTCTGCTATATGTGCCAATCTATCTAGTTTAAACATTCCATTTTGTTTCAAAACAAATGCATCAACAACATCAAAACCAATATTGTGTCTTGTATGGTGATACTCTGCACCAATATTTCCCAATCCAACTAATAAAAACTTACTCATAATGTACAAATGTAAAAGAATATAGAAACCAATAAAACATAGAAACCTTCATTGCTTAGGCTTACAAAAAATAAGTATTCCATTCATAAAATATAACAAGAAAAGAATCTAAAATAATTTAGATTACATTTTAAACTATTGAATTCATTTACAATCATAGGTAGCATTCGGTTTTAATGATTATATCAGTTGACTGTTTTCTTCACTTTGTTTAAAATTATTTGCCATGCATACAAAAAAAGTTTTCTTCTTATTTACGGCTATTGTTTCTATTCAAATGTTTAGTGCTTTCACCGCCGTAAACTTTGAGTCGAAAGGTTTAAAGATAAATATGCCTTATAAAAAAGTAGGACTTACCAATAAACAAGCTGCTGCTTACCTTTTAAGCAGATTTACTTTTGGTGCAAAGCCTAATGAAGTAGATCAAGTTGCAGAAATGGGTGTAGAAAAATGGTTTGCCGAACAATTAGAAGGAAATATGAACGACGATTCATTAAACAACAAATTGGCAACTTTTAACACCTTAAATTTAAGCTTAACGCAAATTGTTAGCACTTATCCTAATCCTGGAACAATTGCCAATATTGCCAGAAAAAAATATGAAATCGACTACAGAAAAGATAGTACCGCTACATCAAAAAAAGATTATAGAGATGAGATAAGGGCAATTATGATAGAAGAAGGTTTTAAACCTGTAGCAGAATTAAACAAAGAATTAATTAATCAAAAATTGGTACGAGCCATTTATTCTAACAATCAATTGAAAGAAGTATTGACAGATTTTTGGTTTAATCATTTCAATGTTTCGCTTACTAAAAATCAAGCAGTTCAATACATTTTACCTTATGAAAGAGATGCTATAAGACCCAATGTTGTTGGTAATTTCTCTAACATGTTAATTGCCACTGCACAACATCCTGCCATGCTAGAATATTTAGACAACGCTAGTAGTGTTAGCAACGATAATAAAATGGCTCCAAAAGTAAATAACAGTATGGTTGCTAAAAAGCTTCAAGAAAATTTAGAAGCAAAAGCAGCCGATCAATCTACAATGGAAGGTAAAATTGCCAAACAGGTTTTAAACCAAAGAAACACACAGGGATTAAACGAAAACTTTGCAAGAGAAGTGATGGAATTACACACCATGGGTGTTGATGGAGGCTATACACAAAGTGATGTTACACAAGTTGCAAGAGCTTTAACAGGATGGGGCGTTTTTCCGCTATCAAAATATTCTCCTGGGAGAGCTTTGGTAGATAGAATTGGTGTAACTAAAATGACAGAAAGAGGTTTTATTATTAAGGATGGTTTTTTATACAGGGTAGATAAACACGATGAAAAAGAAAAAACAATATTAGGGGTAAAATTTCCTGAAAATGGAGGTTACGAAGAAGGCGTAAAAGTATTACAAATGCTAGCTGCTCATCCATCAACAGCTAAGTTTATCAGTACAAAATTGGCTACTCGTTTTGTATCTGATAATCCACCAGCAGAGCTCGTTACTAAAATGGCTGAAACTTTTTTAAAATCGAAAGGCGATATTAAAGCTGTATTAATTGAAATGGTAAATAGTAAAGAATTTTGGAATGCTGCAAAAGCAAATGAAAAGGTTAAAAGTCCATTCGAACTTGTTGTTAGTAGTATAAGAGCCACTAATGCAACAGTTGACGATCCATTTCAATTGTTTAATTGGTGTACAAAAATGGGACAACGATTTTATTACTATCTAGCTCCTACTGGTTTTCCTGACAAAGCTTCTTATTGGATTAATACTGGTTCTTTATTAAATAGAATGAATTTTGGTTTGGCTTTTTCTACCGATAAAATTCCTGGTGTTAAGCAACATTTACTAAAACTGAATCAAAACCATGAGCCAGAAAGTATGCATGATGCACTTACAACTTACAGTAAAATATTATTGCCAGAAAGAAATCATGATAAAAATATTGAACGTTTAACAAAGGTTTTAGGTGAAGGAAATTTTGCAAAAAAAATTGAAGAAGCTGTAAAATCAACACCAAATATGTATGCATCTAGCAGCGATATGCTTACCACAACAGACGATGCAATGCAAATGCAAACCGTTTCAAAAAAACAGGTACAAAAAACAGAAAAAGCAGCTTTGAGCAAAAAAAATAATGCTGCCATTAATATAGCTTATTCTACAGGTAATAATAGTATGATTGGTCAAGTAGTGGGTGTAATTATTGGTAGTCCTGAGTTTCAGAAAAAATAATTTTCATTTTTTATAACCATATTCCAATTCATTATTAAAAATATTTTATGGATAGAAGAGTATTTATGCGTAACGGTGCAATGGCAATGTTTGCAGCAGGTTTGGGAGGATTACCTACATTCTTAGCTCGTGCAGCTAGCAGCAGCAAAATTTTGCAACCATACAAACGCAACAAAATAATGGTTTGTATTTTTCAAAGAGGTGCCATGGATGGCTTAATGGCTGTTAGTCCTTATGCAGATACCAATTTAAAAAAGTTACGACCAACCTTATATATGAGTCCTTTAGCAAGCGAAGGAGGCCTAACTGATTTAGATGGAAGATTTGGTTTGCATCCAAGCCTTGGAGCATTTGCTCCCTACTTTAAAGAGAATAGATTAGCCATTGTTCATGGAGTTGGTAGCCCCAATAATACACGTAGTCATTTTGATGCTCAAGACTTTATGGAAACTGGAACACCATTTAGAAAAGGTACAGCAAGCGGATGGTTAAATAGAGCAGTAGGTTTAACAGGCCATGAAGGAACACCTTTTAGAGCTGTGAGTGTTACTAGTTCTTTACCAAGATGTTTTTATGGCGATAATGAAGCTCTAGCGATCAATAACCTTCAAGATTTTGCTATACAAATGAAAGGAAATCCGATGGGAGCAAATACAGCAGCAAAATCGTTTGAAGAATTATACGATGTTACTACTTCTAAACTATTGAATAGAACTGGTAAAGAAAGTTTTGATGCAATGAAAATGTTGGATGTAAAAAACATTAAAAACTATCAACCTGCTAATGGTGCTGTTTATCCTGCAAGTGCTTTGGGTAATTCGTTAAAACAAATTGCTACACTCATAAAAATGAATGTGGGTTTAGAAGTTGCATTTGCAGAAAGTGGTGGTTGGGATACTCATTTTAACCAAGGAACTTCAAATGGTGCTCTAGCAAGAAACTTAAAAGATTTTAGTGATAGCATTGATGCTTTTTGGAAAGATATGGGCAACTTCCAAGATGATGTAACAGTAATGACAATGACTGAATTTGGAAGAACAGCTCATCAAAATGGTACTGGTGGCACCGATCATGGACGAGCAAGTTGTTTGTTTGTATTGGGTAACGATGTACAAGGTGGGAAAGTGTACAACAACATTAAAAGCCTTGCATTAGAAGATTTAGAAGATAAAAGAGATTTACCTGTAACCACAGATTTTAGAAGTGTATTTAGTACTGTTGCAAACAAACATTTAAATGTTAAAGACATAAAAACTTTGTTTCCAGATTGGAATGGTCAACCATTAGAAATGATGAGAAGCTAATTATTTTGAGTGAATAAGATTATAAAAGCAAAAAGGATTTTTCGATATCGAAAAATCCTTTTTGCTTTTATTGAGTTGCTTAATAGCATTTTAACTAGTTATTCTGAACTGCGTCAGCTTCTGCTTTTAGTTTTAATTCCCAAGCCCAAGCCGTACGCATCATTTCTACAATATCGTATTTAATTTTCCAGCCCAACTGCTCTACAGCATAATTGTTATTTGCATAAATTGAAACTACATCACCACTTCTTCTAGGATGCATTTCATAATTCAATTTTAATCCACTTACTTCTTCAAAAGTTTTGATAACTTCTAAAACAGTTACACCATTGCCAGTACCTAAATTAAAAACATCACACTTGGTTTTATTTTTATTGGCCATTAGATATTGTAATGCCAAAGTATGTGCATTGGCAATATCACATACATGAATATAATCTCTTACACAACTACCATCTCTTGTGTCATAATCGTAACCAAACACATTCATTTTAGGAATTTTACCTATGGCAGTTTGTGTAATTACAGGTACTAAATTTAAAGGTTTACCCAGTGGTAATTCACCAATTAATGAAGAAGGGTGAGCTCCTACAGGATTAAAATAACGCAATAAAATAGCTGCACTATCTTCTTTTTTCACAAATGCCTGTATTATTTCTTCTCCCATTTGCTTGGTAGCTCCATACGGACTTTCAGCTTTTTTGGTAGGTGTTTGCTCTGTTACAGGAATACTGTCAGGATTTCCATAAACAGTGCATGATGAAGAAAATACAAAGTATGGAACCTTGAACTCAGTTACACACTTTAATAAATTAATTAATGAAAATAAATTATTCTCGAAATACATTAAAGGATTATCAACCGATTCTCCTACTGCTTTGTATGCAGCAAAATGTATAATACCAACTATGTCGTTATTTTCTTGAAAAATAGCTTGCGTTTCATCAAAATTTTTTAAATCTACATGATAGTTTTTAACCTTTTTACCTGTAATTTTTTCAATTCCATTTATAGCCATATCTGTAGATCTAGAATTGTCGTCAACTGATATTACGTCAAACCCATTTTCTAATAAATCTACTATTGTATGTGAACCAATAAAGCCACAACCACCTGTTACAAGAATTTTATTTGCCATTTGTTTCGTTTGAGCCACCAATTTAGGAAATTATATTCAACGTAAATAATACCCATATACAATTTATCAATTATTGACACAATTAAATACTATAAATAATGTAATCACTCCATTATCTGTTTTCAAAAAATCTTAACGAATCAAATTTAGTTGCATAAACAACTTTTTATTACATTTGGCTTCTAAATTGGTTTGCCATGCAAGAAGCTTACATTGTAGCAGGTTTCCGAACTGCTGTTGGAAAGAGTAAAAAAGGTGGTTTGCGTTTTTTTAGACCTGATGATTTAGCGGTTGAAGTTATTAAAGGATTAGCCGCTTCTATTCCTCAATTAGATACAAAATTAATTGACGACGTAATAGTTGGAAACGCTGTTCCAGAAGCAGAACAAGGATTACAATTCGGAAGAATTATTGCTGCAAAAGCATTAGGAATTGAAGTTCCTGGTATTACTATAAATAGATACTGTGCAAGTGGATTAGAAAGTATAGCAATGGCTACCGCCAAAATAAGAACTGGCATGGCTGAATGTATTGTTGCTGGTGGAACAGAAAGCATGAGCTTGGTACCTACAGCAGGTTGGAAAACAGTACCATCTTATAGCATTACAAAAGATGAGCCTGACTATTACTTAAGCATGGGATTAACTGCAGAAGCTGTTGCCAAAGAATTTAATGTAAGTAGAGAGGATCAAGATGTATTTGCTTATCAATCGCATCAAAAAGCAAAAGTTGCTATTGAAAATGGATATTTCAAATCTGGTATTTTACCTATACAAGTAGAAGAAGTTTATTTGAACGAAAAAGGAAAAAAAGCTACTAGAAATTATACCGTTGATACAGACGAAGGATTACGTGCAGATACTACAGTTGAAGGATTAGCTAAGTTGAAACCTGCATTTGCCATTGGTGGAACTGTTACCGCAGGAAATAGTAGCCAAACAAGTGATGGTGCAGCTTTTGTATTGGTAATGAGTGAGCGTATGGTGAAAGAATTAAACGTGCAACCAATAGGAAGATTGGTAAACTGTGCAAGTGCAGGTGTTCATCCTAGAATTATGGGAATTGGACCAGTTGCTGCTATTCCTAAGGTGCTTAAACAGGCGAATATGCAACTTGCTGATATTGATTTAATTGAATTGAACGAAGCCTTTGCATCACAAAGTTTAGCAGTTATTAGAGAACTAGATTTAGACACATCGAAAGTAAATATTAATGGTGGAGCTATCGCTTTAGGTCATCCTTTAGGTTGCACAGGTGCAAAACTTACTATTCAGGTTTTGAACGATATGCAACGTTTACAAAAGAAATATGGTATGGTTACTGCGTGTGTTGGTGGTGGACAAGGTATTGCAGGTATTATTGAAAGATTATAATAACACAGTTTCTTCGAATAATTATTCAACAGGCTCAAAGAATTTCTTTGAGCCTGTTTTTATTAGTAGATGCATAGCGAACAAAGCGTTGAACGGAGCGTCGCAACTACAGCTAAATAGTAGCAATACAGCTGGTTAACAAACTATTGAAACAATCGATATACAGCCCAATTATCTGTTTCGAACATCAATTCTGTAACAAATTGTCGCTTAGATTCCATTTTTGCAAGGTTGTAATCGTTTAATACACTAAAAGTTCGTAGCTTATTTGTTCTTTTAGCAATTACCATATATCGAATGGTTACAATTGGATTTTCAATAATGGTTAAAAAACTCTTATCTAAAGGCAACACCACACCTTCTAAAGATTTCATGTGGGCAATTACTTCAAAAGCTGCAGCATCATCTATTAAAACCTTGTTGTTGATATCTGCAATGGAAGAAATGTAAGAAGCAATTTCAAATTCTTCACTAGAATTTTTTACACCCAACCAGTTTTTATAATTTCTAATTTCAGCAAAAAACTCCCTTTCTTCAAGATCGTTTGTATTTTTAAAATAAAAAATACCCATAAACACATTCAACAAGCCAACACTAAAGAATAAAAACCAAGTTACTTTTTTAGTGAACCGTTTTCCAGCATAAAATGAAAGTCCTAGAAATGCTAGCATTAAGAATATGAGATAATATTCAATTGTAAAATAATACTGCATTCCAATAATCAAAATAGCCATCAAAATAAAGGGTGCAATGAGTGTAAAGAGTTCATACAGCTTTCCTTTAAAATAGTAAAATACCAAAATCAGCAGTGGATTTAATAGTAATACATAAATATGAAATACTAGTTGGTTTTGTAAATTAACGTTGCTATTTGTATCAGCAACAACAGTTAACTCTCCAATAGGTACGTTACCCAAAATGTGCCAGTTAGCATATTGGCTGGTTGAATAATAACTTGCGTCACCAGCATGGGTTTCATTTAAATATTGAAACAAAGCCAAGGCACCAAATGGTAAAAGGAATACAACTATATAAATGGCTACCGCTCTATTGGTTAATTTTCTTCGTTGAGAACGATTGTTGAGCGACTCGTAATATTGCAAAATGGGTGGTTGATCTTTATTAATTTTCAATCCTTCTAAAGATACCAGTACAATGAAAGGGAAAAAGGCCAATAACAACCAAATAAAATTATAATCGCAAAAAACCAATGCTGTTAAATACAAACTTGCCATTGACAAGTAAAAAGTAGTTTGTGTGCGATAATATCTAAATAGGCTTTTGAATACACAATAAAAACACAACAATATGGCTGCAACACCTCTACCAGAAATTGCTGAATACAATAATCCTGGGTGTAAAAAAAATAACAACGTTACTAATGGAATATAAATTGCAGCAGGTAATTTAGAGGTTTCTCTAAAGTCGTTTACAATCATGTAAAAAAGAGCAGTTGTAACAGCTGTAGAGGCTAAGATTGGACCATATAAATACCCAAAAGGTGTAAACACCAACGATGATAAAAACACTAAACTAGGGAAAGTGGTACCTAGTGTTAGCAATGTGTTTTGATCAGATTCGAATAATATTTTAATTTTTTCTGCAATAAACAAGTTTTCAGAATGCTCGTATCCTGTACGATGCAGAATCCACGCCATTATTAGATAATACACTAATAATGTCATTGCAATAATTCCATTAATATATTTTTCTGCTACTTTCTTCATTAATCTGGAGTTACTACTTGACTTGTAGACGACAATTTACTTAAACCATGATTTGTTTTTTCCCAATAAAAAGGCTTGGTAATTAATTGCCATAAGCCTTTATATGCTGCTCTCGAGTGCATTAACCAATACACAGGATTAAAGGTTGCAAACAAAATTAACTCGTAGTATCTTCTTTTAAATACGGCCAACATATTCACATAAATCATCAATACATTACCAGCAATAAAATTGAAGATAGATATGTACAAAACCCAATCTGGAAAAATGCTTCTTACAAAAGAAAAACGGAATATTAAGTACAAACCAAAAAATGCTAATAAAATAGGATACAATAAAAAAGTAAAAGAAGTACCGCCAATAAAGAAGTTGAATCCAAAGAATCCTCTCCATCCTACTTTACGAATTAGTTTTGCAGGGTTACGCATATGCACCAAATAGGTTTGCATGTATCCTTTAATCCAACGGCTACGCTGCCTAATCCAGTTAAAGAATTCGTTATTTGCTTCTTCTAAAGTAGTGCTATTTACCACACCTACTTTTAATCCTTTATCATATACACGTAATCCCAAATCGGCATCTTCTGTTACGTTAAAAGGATCCCATGCACCTAATTCTATCAATTTTCCTAATTTAAAATGATTAGAAGTTCCACCCAAAGGAATAGGTACATCTAGGGTTTCTAACCCTGTTAACATATAATCGAACCAATAAGAATATTCGAGTGTAAACATTCTTGTTAGTAGATTCTCGTTTTTGTTGAAATAGTTTAATGCTCCTTGTAATACTACAAATTCATCTGGCAATTTTCTAAACTGACAAACTACTTTTTTCAACTGATCACTATCTGGTACATCTTCAGCATCGTAAATGGCTAAATATTCTCCCCTAGAAAAATGCAACCCATAATTACAAGCTTTAGGCTTTGTTTGTGGTGGATGCGATGGCACCACAATTACCTCAAAATTGGCAGGAAAATCTAAATTACGAACGGCATTTAAGGTTTTATCATCAACTTCTTCAAGCAATAATTTTACGTCTAACTTTTCTTGAGGATAATCTAAGCTTCTTAGATTCCAAATTAGTTTACGTATTAATTTATCTTCTTTGAATACGGGTAAAAGAATGGTGTAAACTGGTAGTGTTGCTTCGTTTACCGATTTTATTTCTTCTTTAGAAACTACTTCATGTAATTCTGATTTAGAACCCGTTAAAGCCAAATACAATTTGAATAAAATAGAGAATAGGAAGAAGATAGATGAAAACAAGTTTACTGCTATAAAAGTGGCTTTGAAGAACATGATAAACATAATCACCACAAAAGCCACAAATCCAAAAATTACATATAACTGTCCATCAGTAAACGTAATTAACCCTGAGCTATCAGGATCTTTTTTCATTAAACTAAATACCGCTTCTTTTACAAAAAATCCACCACGTTTTGTATGAGCTAACCAAGTAATATCAAGATCTGAAGCTGCTACCAATTTAATTTTACACTTAAACTTAACGATTAAGCTTGTAACAAGTTTATCGTCTAAAGGATCGGCAGCAGCAACAATCAATTCTCCCTTTTCATTTTTCCGAAGTGGAAAGTATAAAAAGGAATTCATGTGAGAAACATCACATTGATTTATATAAACCTCATCAATTTCTTCGTTTCTCAAATCAATCAACGAATAACCTTGAGATTCTAAAAATTTTATGAAATCTCTACGTACTAAAAAACCAAAGTTTAAAGCCGATTTAATAGGTGCATAGCTATATACGTTAGAGATATGCATGACCTTCTCTAACTTCTCTTCTGAAAATAACTGGCTGTACGCCATGATATGCAATGCACTTTGAGCCATAATTTTGGGGTCGTAATTTTGCTAGAAATGTTATAGATCTTTAAAGGTTTCTTGCGATTCTTTTACTTTATTTCTTACAAAATAAAACGCTAGCATTACCAACACCAATAATAATCCTAATAATATCCATTTATATTTTTCATAAAACAAGGCAAAAGCGTTGGTATCTCCTTTATACGTTACCAAATCTCCTTCTTCTGGCATTTTAAAGAAGTAATTACTTTTTCCACTACTGTTTGCTATACATACATTACTTTCTATTTCTGTTAACTGAGTGCTGAAGTTTTTAATTACACTTTCAAATGCAGCTTTATTACTACTATCTCCTCCTAATGAGGTTACTAACATAATTGTACTTCCTTTTTCTCTAAATATCTGTGCCATACCACTATTAGAGAAGTCGTTGATGGAGTATGCAACACCATTTTTATCTTTATAAATCTGGAAGTCTTTGGTATAATTGACGGGTAATTGTGAGAAATTTTTAATAAACGGATCCATCCTATTTAAAAAAGCAACTACATTATATCCACGTAAATCATCCATCGTAGATTTATCAGATGCTACCAATGGTGGTACAATTAAATGTGCATAATTTGGATTAAAAGGAGCATTTAATTGATAGAATAATTCACCGATAGATGATGTAATGTTTGAGTTATACAATGAAGGAGATACCAATATTTTTGTAGGCACTTTTCTAAACTCGGCAGGAAAATTAAAGAAGCTGTAAAATCTATTTTCCTTTTCGCCAATAAACGTTAGCATTGAAGTTTTTACGTTGATAAACGCAAAAAAGTTGCTAAATCCATCTTTACAAATATTCGTTCCTGGATGAAATCTAAACTCTACTTCTAAAGTGTTGAATTTACTTAATTGATAAGGTTTTAACTCAATATCATCGATAAAGTTAGAACGATTCATTAAGTTGGCATTATAAACTAGATTTTGGTTTAAATAAACGTTTAAGAAGCCTCTATCATCTGGTTTTAAGATTGAAAAAAAGCTTTCTAAATGAAATGTTAGGCGTTTAGGTATCGCATTAAACTCGGTTAATGAGAATACAAATTTTGAACGCAATGCTCCAATACCTTCAAGTAGTAAAGGTGTGCCACCTAAACTCTCTAATGAAGTAATAAGTGGTGATAAGTTTTCTAATGGTGTATAACTTGGAATAGCCTCATCAATCAACATTTTTTCTGAGAAAGCACCATTTAATCTTCTATTACTTGCAAGTGTATGTATGGCTTTTTTATAGCCGGCAATATCTGCACCTGTAATTACCATAATGGTTCTTATTCCTAAACCAGTTGTAACTCTAGCTAATGCAATTAACCCTTGTCCTTTAGCCATTGAAGGAATTACTTGACGAACAGAATACGGCAGTTTATCTACCACACCTGTAATTACACCGTAAGGCAACGAATCAGATGTTGTGTAAATACCTGTATAAACTTCTTTTGCAGTTGTTTGCTTTAATATAGTATACACCAAACCACCTGCTGTTAAGTCGTTTAAGTCTGATGTTGCAGGAGAATACACAGAAGTAAACTCTTGTATCCATTCCTTTAAACTACGTTGATAACCAACTGTGCTATGGCTTTGAATACTTACATAAGAACTATTTTTTACACTCATCCAAACGGCAGGATTATCAACGTCTTTACAGTATTCATCGTTGATACTCAGTTTAGCTGAAATTTTCATTTTGATGAATCTACCATCTGGTTGTAAATAATTTTCACTCAATGGCACCTCAATACGTAGGGTTGTATCGCTTGGTGTTACAGTAATTCTTGTTGTAGAAACAGGTATATCTTTCATACTTACAATTATGAAAGAATTATTGGCATTTAATACCTGTGAAGCAGATACGTTTAATACCAACTTACTTTGATTTACATCATCATCGGGCTTAATCTTGATAAAATAACTCAAAGACCCTGAGATACCTTGAATAGAGGCATCATCATATCCCATAGACTCGAAAGAACGTAATGATTGTGCACGTAATGCACAAACGCTCAATAAGAATACTACAGAAAAAAGAAATTTCGATTTCATATTATACGTATTTACTGGGTAAGATTAAATTCTAACCGATAAAAATTACCGGTATTTTCTTGACTGTTGTATGATAATTTTCCGCCCATTTGTTCTGCTAAGTTTTTAGCAACAGAAAAACCAAGGGCTGTTTTATTTGCAATATCGCCTTTAACTTGAAGTGTATCTAAATTGTTAAACAATTCTTTCAACTTTTTAGAGCCAATTAATTTGCCTTTATTGGCAATTTCTACTACTACTTTAGTACCAATTTTATGCACATAAACCGACAAAATTGAGTTTACATTAGCATATCGAATAGCATTCGTAAATAGCTTTGATAATACTTGATCTAAGAATATTTTATCAAGAAAAACATAAGCAGGTGAAGGATCTATATTTAATTGAACACTCAACTGCTTTAATGTTGCTGCATCGTACAAACGCATGACAATATTTTCTACCTCTTGACTCAAATTTATTCGAGTATTGTTATACTGAATTTCTGTACTGTTTGTATCTGTAGACTGAGCTAATTTATCAGAAAGGTATTTTAGTTTTTCGTTACCAACATTTATATAACCCAAAATTTCTTTCTGCTCATCAGTAAGATTATCGTTATCATTCTTCAATAAATCTAAAGACATTTGAATAGAGCCAGTAAAATTTCTAAAGTCATGTAGCATCATGTTGAGTGTATTAAAACGATACTCACTAACTTTTTGTAACTTTCTATTTACCTCTTCAATTTCTTTTCCTTGATCTGTAATTTTTTCGTTTTGATCTAGCAATCTGTTATTTGCTTGATTAATCAAAATATTTTTTGCAGTTTCTCTTTTTACCAATTGGTATTTGTTAGATGCTATTAAACATGAAAAAGCAGAGATGATAAAAAATATTCCTGCACCATTTGCTACCATTGCATGATAACCATCGTAAATATTTACAATTTTAAATACTCCAATCATTGTAGCATATGCAAGCAAACACAGAATAATAGAATATTTAGGCTTCCAAACGATAGTAATATTGATTAATAAAAAAACGATTGAAAACAATAGAAAGTAAGGTAGCATGTGGTTTAACGTAACACTTGCACAAATTGTAGACTGTAATACAACATTTACACCTATTATAATCAACATTATATTTTCTTCTAACCAATGTTTTTTGTGCCCAAATAAATAAAAACAATGGGCTATAAATGCTACTGTAAGACGCAAAAATGCAAGCTCTACCCATTCACTAGGCAGAAACAAGTAATCTAATAACCAGAAAATTGGTATTGAATAAATCATTGTCCAATGAACAACATTGGCATAATATTTAGTCTTTACGTTCAGTTCTGTTTTTAGCTCATCCTTGTCTATATTTACATAAGAAAATTTAAAATCGTTTAACATGATGGGGGCTATACAGTCAAAAATTCAAATCTGCGTGAAAATAGATATTAAATACTTACTAGTAGCTTACCTCTTAATAATTTTATTACCTAATACCCTAGTTTTTGCCCACAGTGTGGATAACTACCCAAATCTTAACGACCATAATAAACAAATAACCTCAAATTTAGGTGCAGGAGTAAATTTATCGGCCTTAGAACACACTTGGAAGCCAACAGAAGAATTATTAAAAACAGATGTAATTTCTAAAATACAAAGCATTAAAAAAGATGGTTTTAAAACCGTAAGATTACCCGTTGCATTCGATATGTTTTTACAACCCAACTCTAGCAATTTTTACACAGAGTTGGTAGACAAGCTTGGCAGCATTTATAATGTTTGTAATAGTTTACACATAAACTTAATCATCACTTATCATTATGGAAAAGTGTATTATGGAAGCGACAATAGATTTTCTGAAAGAGATAGAATAATGTGGATGTGGAAACAATTGCAAAACAAGTTTAGAGGAATGGGATATGATAATTTATATTTTGAATTATACAACGAACCTACAGAAGAAAGAAGTGCATGGAAAGAAGATATCAACTACATTATTAAAGGTTTGCGTTGGGAAGACAAAAACAGATTTTACATAGTAGGTGGAACAAATTATAACAATGCAGATGAACTTCTCGATTTAGGAAAACTAGACGACGATAAAATTTTATATACTATTCATTTTTATGAACCATATATTTTTACACACCAAGGTGCAGAATGGACCAAAGAAAAAACTTATTTAACAGGCATTCCTTATCCATACAATAAAAAAAAGATGCCTAGCTTGGGCAAAGATGCAATAGGCTCTACTATTGAACAAGACTATACCAAATATCCGGCAGAAGGAACTAAAGAATATCTTTTAGTACGATTGAGAAGAATTGTAGAAGAATGTAAAAAACGAAATATGCCACTCATTTGTACAGAAGCAGGTGTAATAAATACTGCTGAATATAAATACAGAGTTCAATATTTAGAAGATATTACCAATATTATGAACGAGTTAAATATTGCAACCATGCTTTGGGATTACGATCAAAAATTTGGAATTATTGATAATGGAAAACTGATAAAACCATTAAAAAAATGGATAAAAATTGCCAACCAAACACAATATAACTAAACGAAGATTGAAATGAATCCATTGCTGAATCAATTTATTTACAATAGCTTACGTAAAAAAAAACAAGGCACAAATGCCACTCCAATTTCAAATTACGAATTTGCAAAGCATTTTAGACAATTAAGAATTACCATTAAACGATTGGTAAAAGATTTCTTTCTTATTTTCTTAGGCATTGGTTCTGCTGCATTTGGGTTAGAAAGTTTTTTGCTACCCAACAATTTTATTGATGGTGGAGCAACAGGTATTGCTCTATTAACTGCCGAATTAACGAAGGTTTCTCTATCAATACTATTAATTGTAATTAACATTCCATTCGTTTTTTTAGGATATAAAATAATAGGTAAAGAGTTTGCTATAAAAGCTGCCATTGCTATTGGTTTACTTGCACTTGCAACTGCAACTGTACATTTCCCCAACGTTACCCACGATAAGTTATTGGTAGCTGTTTTTGGCGGTTTCTTTTTAGGTGCAGGTATTGGTTTAACCGTTAGAGGCGGTGCTGTACTTGATGGCACAGAAATTTTAGCCATATTTCTTAGTAAAAAATTAGGCACCACAATTGGCGACATTATTATGCTCATTAATATTTTAGTGTTTTCTGCTGCTGCTTATTTTTTATCAATAGAAACAGCCTTGTATTCTATGATTACATACTTAGCCGCATCTAAAACCTTAGATTTTGCAATAGAAGGTATTGAAGAATATACAGGCGTAACCATTATTTCTGTATATAGCAATGCAATTGGACAAATGATTGTGGAAAGAATGGGTAGAGGTTATACCGTTTATAAAGGAAAAAGAGGATTTGGTAAACATGGCTTTACACATGACACAGATATTATTTACACTGTTATTACTAGATTAGAAATTAGCAAGCTGAACGCAGAAATAGAAAAGATAGATAATGATGCTTTTGTGGTAATGAACAGCGTAAAAGATACAAGAGGTGGAATGATTAAAAAACGTTCATTCAAGCACTAATATTTTCAATTTTGTTTTATTTATTTCTCATTAAATAAATAAACAACGCTTATTATATGCATTTAGTTTTAATGTGTATATTCGCACCTACTTTATTCAATCAATATGGAATCTGTTTTATCGCTCAATGCTATTAGTAAATCTTATGGCAAAATAAAAGCCCTCAACAATGTATCGTACAATGTACCAAAGGGCAGTGTGTTTGGTATACTTGGTCCAAATGGAAGTGGCAAAACTACAATGCTTGGCATTGTATTAAATGCATTACAAGCAGATAGTGGTAGCTTTTCTTGGTTTGGAATGCCAGGTAGCCCTGCAACAAGAAAGCGTATTGGCTCTTTGCTAGAAACACCTAATTTTTACCATTATTTATCTGCTGTAGATAATTTAAAAATTACACAAGCCATTAGCCAAAGAGGCAATGAAGAAGATATTCATAAAGCCCTTGAAATTGTAAAACTTACAGAAAGAAAAAATACCAAATTTAGTACGTATAGCTTAGGGATGAAACAGCGTTTGGCAATTGGTGCTGCACTTTTGGGAAATCCAGAAGTAATTGTTTTTGATGAACCTACTAATGGATTAGACCCTGTTGGTATTTTAGAAATTAGAGAACTTATTAAAGAATTGGCACAACAAGGCAAAACCATTATTATGGCTAGCCACTTATTAGATGAAGTTGAAAAAGTTTGTACGCATGTTGCCATCATGAAAAGAGGTACATTATTAACTGCAGGTGCTGTAGATGAAGTATTAAGTAATGAAGATATTGTTGAAATTAGTGCAGCAAATATGGATAAAATGGTAGAAATTTTTACCAATTATACAGGCGTAACACATATTAAAAAACAAGAAAGCAACAATACCATACAATTATTCTTAAAATTGGGCGAAGCCAATTTAGAAGCTGTAAATAAACACTGCTTTGATAATGGCATTGTTTTAAATCACTTGGTATTAAAGAAAAAAAGCTTAGAAACTAAATTTTTCGAACTTACCAATAATTAATTAATACACATAACTGTTACAACAAACCTCATAAACAAGATTTACCCATGTTAGCATTAATAAAAATAGAATGGCTGAAAATAAAAAAGTATCCTGCTTTTTGGTGGATGCTCGGAATTGTTGCCCTTACATATCCTGGTATTAACCTCATGTTTTACCGTATTTTTCTTCAAATTACCACTAGAAAAGATATGACGGGTGCCGTTGCCAAAAGTTTGTTGGGCAATCCTTTTGCTTTTCCAGAAACCTGGCATTCTGTAGGATATTTTTCTTCTTTCTTTGTAATGATTCCAGCTATTTTGGTAATCATGATTATTACAAATGAATATCAATACAAAACGCATCGACAAAATGTAATTGATGGTTGGAGTAAAGAACAATTTATAACAAGTAAAATTTTAGATGTAGCTATTATTACTATTGTAGCAAGCATTATGTATTTACTTACTGCTGCTGGTTATGGATTTACCGTTCAAGACGATAACAAAGCCAATTGGATGGAAGAAATAAAATACATTCCTTTATTTCTATTACAAACATTTGCTCAGCTAACCATTGCTTTCTTATTAGGATTTTTAATAAAAAAGGCATTTATAGCTTTAGGTATTTTTATCTTTTATTTTTTAATCATCGAAAACATTGCAACAGGTTTACTGAAAAACGTAGTTAAAACAAGTGTCGGCAGATTTTTACCATTAGAAATTTCCGATAAATTAATTCCTGTTCCTAAGTTTTTAGGTAAAATAGATGAAGCTAGCTACAAACAAAATTTAGCCGAAGTAAACGAACACATTGTATACACTATCTTACTTACAGTAGGTATTTGGTGGCTTTGTTATTTTGTGTATAGAAAAAGAGATTTATAAAAGCAACCGTTTCTGTGCAAGAAAAATGCTACAACTATTTAAAGCTGTAGCGTTTTTTTATGAACATAAGTTTTTCAATGCAGCATCAATATTTTTAAACTCAAATTCAAAGCCTGATAGCTCTATTTTTTTACTACTTACAGTTGCACTTTTTAAAACCTCTACACTCATTTCTCCCAATACAATTTTTAATATAAACGACGGCACATAAACGGGTATGTAAAACTTACCTTTTAACTGTTTGGCTAAACTATACGTAAGTGTTTTATTACTTACAGGCAAAGGTGCTACAGCATTATAAACGCCATGCATGGCATCGTTTTGAATAGCGTGTAAAAACATTCTACACAAATCGTTTACATGAATCCAACTAATTATTTGTGATCCATTTCCTAAAACAGCGGCCACACCCATTTTAATAGGCTTCTTAAATTCTACCAAAGCACCGCCACTATTGCTTAATACAATTCCGATACGCAATTTTACCAAACGTTTATCTAGTGTTACAATGGGTTCTATGCTTTCTTCCCAAAGCCTACAAGTTTCTCCCAAAAATGCAATGTCTGCTACAGCATTTTCAGTAAAGCCTTCTTTTCTACTCATTTCATTATCTGCTCCATACCAACCAATGGCAGATGCACTTACCACTGCTTTTACTTTGTTTGGAATAGTTGCTAATGCTTTACAAATGGTAGCACTACTTTTTGTTCTACTATTCTTAATTTCTAGCTTTCGTTCTTCCGACCATCGTTTGTCAGCCACACCTGCACCTGCTAAATGAACAATATAGTCGGCACTTTTAATAGCATTTTCATCAATAGTTTGCTTATGAATATCCCAAACAGCATACGAAATTTTAGCATGAGGTCTTCTGTCCATGTGTATATTTCTAGTAGCAATAATTACAGAGTAACCGTGTAAAACCAATAACTCGGTTAAATGTTTCCCCACCATTCCTGTTCCACCAGTAATTAAAACCGTTGCCATAATTTTTAATTTAATACTATCAACAAAGATGCATGCGTATAGTTGCAACAACAAAAAATCTGCTATAAAAGAAGTATGTAACCAGCATTAGTAATCCTTTTCAGCTGCCGTTGCGTCGCACTCTTGTACGCTTTTATTGCTTATCAACAATTTCCCCAATAGCAATCATATTTAACTTTCAAAGCATAACAGATGCAAATAAATAGACTGCTTTTAAATACAATAAGCTATCCAGATGGATAGCTTATTGTAAACAACTATAAAAACTATTAAAGGCAAAAAATTAATCTGGCTTTTTACCATCTAGAAAGGTATTGATGGTAGAAAGATTGGTATTGTTATTTTCATCTTTCGAAACAGCATATTTACTGTAAAAATTTTCTGCTGTAGTTAATGCACCACCACCAAACAAATCCATTTTCTGACGTATGTAAGCAGGAACATTATCGAAATCGCTGTGTAAATCGCCACTATTCATGTTAAAGCTTAGATTACGCAACTTTTGTATTCTCTCAACGGCTTTCTTTCTTTGTTCATCAGCCTCATCTAATTCTGCATAATCATTTACATTACCCACAGGCTGCTGAACAGAAGGAATATTTTCATCTATAATTCGTTTATCATATACTTCAAAATGATCTGCTTTTGGTTCTTCTGGCACTTCATTTTTCTCTGTTAATACAAATTCAAAAACAGGAGAAGCTGGTTCTTTTGGTGTAAAGATTGGCTTTGGCTCTTCTTGTACATTACTTGAAGCTGCTTGTTGTTGTTTGCTTTCAGCATAAATGTTACTAGGCTTATTTAACAAAGCTCCTTGAGCAGGCTTTTCGTTAAAAATAAACTGTACGTTATCATTTACAGTTACTTTTTGCTCTTCAATAGGTGCTGGCTGAGCAGCAACAGGAGCATCATTCGTAATTAAATCAAAATGAATAATATCTTGATTTTTTTCTACAGCTTTAACAATAGTAGCAACAGGTTCAACTTGTTGTTGAGTGCTGTAAACACTTGGTGCAGCAGGCTCAACTTCTCTTAAACTAGGTGCAAATAAATCTTGTGTTGTAGCAACAACAGGTGCTGCTTTAACAGGTTCTTTCACCACATTTTGCTCGCCCAAAACAAGCATTATTTTATCTGGCTTTGGAGCTTCAACTTTTTGTTCTACAGGTTTTGCAAACGGATTTTTTGCATCAAATCCAGTAGCAACTAGCGTAATACCAATTTTTTTATCTAAGCTGCTATCGTAGCCCATACCTACAATTACGTCGGTATCTTCTCCAGCCTGCATTCTTAAATAACTGTTTATTGTTTCTAGCTCATCCATTGTACACTCATCATCACCTTCTGCACTATTAATATTAATTAAAATCCATTTTGCTCCTTTAATATCATTGTCATTTAGCAACGGTGAAGCCAATGCTTCTTCAATAGCTCTTTGTGCTCTATTTTCTCCTTCTACTTCTGCTTTACCCAAAATAGCTACACCACCATTTTTCATTACTGTACAAACGTCTGCAAAGTCTACAATAATGTGTCCACGACTATTAATGATATCAGTAATACATTTAGCAGCAGTTGCCAACACGTTATCTGCTTTACCAAATGCTTCTTTCATTTTCAAATTGCCGTATTGCATACGTAACTTATCGTTACTAATAACCAACAAAGTATCTACATACGGTTTCAGAGCTTGAATACCATGTTCTGCTTGTGCCTGACGACGTGGTCCTTCAAAAGCAAATGGAGTTGTAACAATACCAACGGTAAGAATACCTAAATCTTTACAGATTTGTGCAATAATTGGTGCTCCACCTGTACCTGTGCCTCCACCCATACCTACAGTAATAAATGCCATTTTGGTATTTACTTCTAAAATCTTTTTTATTTCTTCTAAGCTTTCTTCAGTTGCTTTTTTACCAACTTCAGGGTTTGCACCTGCACCTAATCCTTGAGTAAGATAAGGGCCAAGCTGAATTTTATTAGGAACTTTGCTTTGCTCAATGGCTTTTGCATCGGTATTACATACAATAAAATCTACACCTTCAACATCTTGGTTAAACATGTAGTTTACAGCGTTGCTACCGCCACCACCTACACCTATCACTTTAATGATAGATGATTTTTGTTTAGGCAAATCGAAATGAATCATAAATTACGGAATTACGGATTAGTAAATGTTCTCACAGGGTTTAGTTCATGATATTGGAATCGTATATTGAATTGCTTGAAATATTTTATTTAATTACTTGATCTTCTTCTTCTTTAAAAATGTCGATGATACTTGTTTTTACACTCGACCAAATTTTTCTTGAAATACTACCTTTTTCCTTTTTTCCAACAGTAGCTTCTACTACAGGCTTAATGGCTGTTTCTTCTACAACTGGAGTTGTTGCAAATGCAACAGTATCGGTTTGAAGATTTTTTGGAACTTCTACCCTTTTAAAATTCTCAGGAAAAGTTTTACACTTATTTTCATAATCGTCATATCCTTTTAGAATTAAACCAATACAAGTAGCATACATTGGTTTTTTCAATTCATCAATATGGTTAGGTGCTAAATGTTCGTTTGGCAAACCAATTCTTGCATTTAAACCTGTAGTATATTCTGTTAACTGAATTAAATGTTTTAGCTGAGAGCCACCACCTGTTAAAATTAAACCACCATTTAACATACGGCTATCTAAGCCTACTTGTTTTAAATGATAGCTTACAAAGTCTAAGATTTCACTCATTCTTGCTTGAATAATTTGGGCAAGATTTTTTACGCTAATTTCTTTTGCTGGCATTCCTTTTAAACCAGGAATAGTAATAAATGCATTGGCTTTAGCCTCATCTGCCAAAGCACTACCAAACTGAACCTTCATGGCTTCTGCTTGGCTTTTTAATACACCCAACCCAATTTTTATATCGTTGGTTATGTTTTCGCCACCAAAAGGAATAACAGCAGTATGTTTTAAAATACCATCATAAAACACAGCTAAATCGCTTGTTCCTCCACCAATATCTAAAATAGCAACGCCTGCTTCAATATCAATATCACTCATTACAGCACTAGCACTTGCAAGTGGTTGCAAAACCAAATCTTTGGTAATTAATGAACTTTTATCAACGGCTCTTTTAATATTTTTAATGGCATTTTTATCACCAGTTATAATATGAAAGTTAGCACCCACTTTTACGCCATTATAACCAATAGGATCTTTGATATTTTGAATATTATCTACATGAAAATCTTGTGGAATTACCTCAATAATTTCATCACCAGCAGGAATAAACGTTTTCTTTTGATTCTGGATTAAAATTTCAATTTCAGATTGTTGAATTTCAACCTCAGCTTCTTGCCTTACTAAATCACCTCTAGTTTGTAAACTTTTAATATGATGACCAGCAATGCCCACATACACTTCAGAAATTTCTAAATCTGGATTGCTTTCATAACAATTTTGCAAAGCCTGATGTATAGCTTTTATTGTTTGATCGATATTTAACACCTGACCATGTTGCACGCCATTACTATTGGCACGACCAAAACCAAGTATTTCTAGTTTACCATATTCATTTTTTCGTCCTGCAATAGCAGCAATTTTAGTAGTTCCAATATCTAAACCTACAATAATTGGTGCCTCGTTATTATTCATACATCTATTTTTTATTGGTTGCAATAGCTTTTAAACTATTGAATTGATTACTTATTGGTTCTTTTTTTTGCTTTCTACTGGTTTTGTTTTTGACGTCATTACCGCTTTTGGTACTTTTTTAATAGGTACGCTTTTGTCATGCTTCAAAGTAGATAACGTTTTATTCGTTGTTTTATTATTCTCAGCAACTTTATTACTTAACTTTTTTTCTGGTTGTTTTTTAATGGGCAGCTTTGCTGCAACTTTAGAAGCTACTGAGTCTTTTTTAGGAACAGCCGTATTGGCTTTTACACTATTAAATTCGGCTGAAACAAGTTTACTAGAATCTGAAATTGAAAACGATGCATCACCCATCATAACATTTTGAAAGGCAAGTGCTGCTTTCGCAGAATCTACTAAAGCATTAGCAGTTCCTTTTTTGGTTGCTACCACCTGATTATTGTATTGTAAATCGAGTTTTTCGTACGTATTCCAACCATTTTGCAACCAAGCCTTTTTATAAAAAGTAAACAAGCGACCAAACTTTTGTTCAATTTGAGTGGCAGAACCAAATAAAACAACATGATTGCCAATGGTTGGTATTAATTCGAAATTGCCACGAGTATTGATATCGATTTGAGCTATTTGGGCATTAAAAAAGCTGTCAGTAACAATATATTTTCCCATAGCTACTACTTGCTGCAAAAGAGTACTATCTGGTTTAGCCAAATGTGTATTATTGCTAGGGAAGTTAGTAAACATGGGCACTTTAGCACTTAACTTTTCACTTAAAGGCAATCTTAATCCAGTACTATCTACATAAAAAGAATTATTTTGAACTGTAAATACCCGAGCAATTGGCTGCCTTTCTACCAATTTAACTTGCAATATTTGCTGGTTATCAAAAAACAGTTCTGCTTGTTTTACCCATGGCGTTTGCTTTAATGCTAATTCTATACTTCTTAAATCAATATTACCAATTTCTTTACTCATTACATGAAAACCTTCATTAATGATTTGTAATACATCTTTTTCATCTATGAACAAATGCTCTTCCACACCTGTAATCTCTACTTTTACACCAGCACAACTTTTATTATTTTTCAGTTGCAAGGCTGCACCAAACAAAACAATAGTAGCGATGCCGATAAGCATCCAAACAACTTTACCCACTACTTTCATAATGTGCTTATTGTTCTTTTTAACTATGTTTTCGTGTGCTTCCATTTATTACGTAATCGACTATTTACTTCTTATGAATTATGTATTTAGAATTTGTTTTACCGGCTCTAACAAAGTATCAATATTACCTGCACCTGCCATTACTAAAAGCCTAGGTTTATGTTCTTTAACCCAAGTAAGCAATGCTGTTTTCTCTAAAATCTGTTTTGATTGAAGAGACATTTTATTCAATAATAATTCGCTTGTAACTCCCTCTATAGGTAATTCTCTTGCAGGATAAATAGGTAGTAAAATAACCTCATCTGCCATGCTTAAACTTTCGGCAAATTCGTTTGCCAAATCTTGTGTTCTACTAAATAAATGTGGCTGAAAAACAAGCGTTAACTTTTGTTCTGGAAAAATACTTTTTACACCTGTAATTAATGCCTTTAATTCTGCAGGATGATGGGCATAATCGTCTATAAGAACCGAATTATTTGTTTTTAAAACGTACTCAAATCTACGTTTCACACCTTTAAAACTTGCAATAGCATCTTTTATTTTAGCCTCATCAATTTGTAAATGTTTGGCAACAGTAATGGCTGCAATTGCATTTTCTATATTGTGCAATCCACCCATGTGCAAAACAACATTTGCAAGCTGCCAATTTGCATGAATCACATCAAACTGATACGAGCCTTGAATAACCTTTAGATTTTGTATGCTAACTGCTGCACTTGAATTATCGATGCTATAAGTATAAGTTGTATGTAAATCGTTTGCCCTAGACAATCCATATTTTGTAACTAAACAACCACTTGCTTTTACTCTTTGTGAAAATTGAACAAATGCGTTTTCCACTTCATCTGCTGTTCCATAAATATCTAAATGATCTGCATCCATTGAAGTAATGATGGCGATATCTGGAGATAATTTCAAAAAGCTTCTATCGTATTCATCTGCTTCTACAACCACTACGTTATTATCGTTACTCCAAAAATTAGTATTATAGTTAGCTGCAATTCCACCTAAAAAAGCAGTACAACCGTAGTTACTATCTCTTAAAATATGAGCAACCATTGAGGTTACCGTAGTTTTACCATGTGTGCCAGCAATACAAATATTAAAAGTATTTTCAGAAATCCATTGCAACACATCGCTACGTTTTACAACTAGATATTGATTATCTCTATAAAATTGTAACCCAATATGAGTAGTAGGAATTGCAGGTGTGTACACCACTACTTTAGCGTTTTTTTCTACAGACCCCACATCATCAACATATGAAATTTTAATACCAATTTCTTCTAACGACTTCGTTAAAGCAGTTTGGGTTTTATCGTATCCAACTACCTTACATTTTCTAGCAAAAAAATATCTTGCCAAAGCACTCATTCCAATTCCTCCAATTCCAATCATGTATACCACATCACCTTCATTGAAGGAGAAATTTCTGAGGAGAAAATGATTGTTAGAAGTAGTCATTGAAATGTATAAATTTTATTTATTTAAATATTGTAAAACAGTTGTAGCAATTAATTCGTCTGCATTGTTTTTAGCCAATTTTTGAATATTTTTTTTAAGTTTCTGTTGTAGGTCTATATCAGTAGCTAATTCAATCGCTTTATTGGCAAGCATAATATTGGCATTTTTATCTTTCACAACAAGTGCTGCATCTTTATTTACCAAAGCCATTGCATTTGCAGTTTGATGATCTTCTGCAGCAAAAGGATACGGCACAAAAATGGTTGGTTTGCCCACAATACATAATTCAGTAACAGCCATTGCACCTGCTCTACTTATTACTATATCTGCTGCTGCATAAGCCATCTCCATTTGTGTAATAAATTCACCTATCCAAATATTTTCTTTACCGTTTGCAACTGCTAAGTAATGGGCTGAATTTGTTTTTCCTGTTTGCCAAATAAGTTGAATATTTTTTTCGGCAAACAAATGAATATGTTGTGCAATAGCGTCATTTATACTTTTAGCACCCAAACTACCACCTACAATAAGTATGGTTTGTTTAGTTGCATCTAATCCAAAAAATGCTGCTGCTTCAGATTTATTAATTGTAGCATTGGCAATAACAGAACGAACAGGATTGCCACTGATAATTATTTTAGATGAAGGAAAAAACTTTTCCATGCCATCTGTTGCAACAAATATTTTGGTTGCTTTTTTACCCAAAGCAATATTGCTTTTTCCAGCAAACGAATTGCTTTCGTGAATAAATGTAGGAATAGATTTTGCCTGTGCATAACGCAAAACAGGAAAGCTAGAATAACCTCCTACACCAATCACAAGCGATGGTTTATTTTTTTTGAAAATAGATTTTACCTGAAAAAAACTTGCTAGAATTTTAAATGGTAAACTAATATTTTTAAGAATAGAAGTACGATTTAAACCAGCAATTGTAAGCCCTTTAATTTCATAACCTGCTTGAGGCACTTTTTCCATTTCCATTTTTCCCTTTGCACCAATAAATAAAATAGAAATCTCTGGTCGTAATTTTTTAATGGCATTGGCAATAGCAATAGCAGGAAAAATATGACCTCCTGTTCCTCCACCTGCAATAACTATACAACCTTCAGATAGCTCTGTTGGTGTAGTTAATTTGATTGTATCTATTGCTGTAGTCATGTTCATTTTAATTGGTTGTATTTTGTAAATCGGTTGCAACCACAGCTGCTTGTGGTTGCAAATAATCTACTTCTTGTAAAGGAGCTTTTCCCTCTAAAATTTCTACATTTCTTGCTACACTTAATATAATGCCAATGGCTGCACAGGTGAATAAAAACGAGCTTCCTCCCATACTTACCAATGGTAATGTTACCCCTGTTACTGGAACTAAGTTTACATTCACAGCCATATTTGCAACTGCTTGTACTACCAATGTAAAACTTAAACCGAGTGCTAAAAATGCTCCAAATGCATAAGGGCATTTTCTAAATATTTTTATGCATCTAAACAAAAAAGCCAAGTAAATAAATATGATAAACACACCTCCTAACAATCCATACTCTTCTATAATAATGGCATAAATAAAGTCGGAATAAGGATGTGGTAAAAAATTACGTTGCCTACTATTGCCTGGTCCTAAACCCATTAAAATATCACCATTAGCAATAGCAATTTTAGCTTGCTGTACTTGATAAGGTACATCCTCATCATTAGAGGCATAAATAAAATCTTGAATACGCTTTACCCAAGTACCTACACGTCCTAAACCTGCATATCTTTCTTTTACTACAGCAGATGTTGATACTGTTTCTACTTTTTTATTTTCATGCGTTAAAACAGCTACACTTACTAAAATAGCAATGGGTATAGAAACTACTAACAATACTAAAGCAATATGTTTCATGCTAATTCTACCAATAAACAAAAGCATTAAAGAGGTTGCTCCAGTTAGCAATGCTGTTGATAAATTGGCTGGAGCAATTAAAGCACAAATAATTAAAACGGGCACAATTGCTGGTAAAAAGCCTTTTTTAAAATCTTTGATTATCTCTTGCTTTTTACTCAAAACTCTAGATATATACATAAACAAAGCCAACCTAGCAAAATCACTAGTTTGAATAGTCATATTAATTACAGGAAGTTTAATCCAACGGCTTCCTTCATTAATTTTTGCACCAAAGAAAAATGTATAAATTAATAATGGAATTGCTAATACAAAAAATATAGAAGCAACTCTGCTATAAATAGAATAGTTAACCCTGTGTAAAAAATAAATAAGTGTTAATCCAATCAACATAAATGCCAATTGCTTAAATAAATACACTTCATTATTTCCTTTATTCATTTTATAAGCAAGCGACCCTGTAGCACTATACACCACCAAAACCGAGATTAATGAAAGTATAATTACAATTCCCCAAATAAATTTATCTCCCCTTGTACGTAATGCCAATTGGCTACGCATTCCTTCAACTGAAGGCATTTGAGAAAATAAAGTATCATTAAAAGCCATGAGAAATTCTGAATTAATTCACTTTAAAAAATTACAACTCTTTTACTGCTTCTTTAAATTGCTTGCCTCTATCTTCATAGTTTTTAAACAAATCGAAACTTGCACAAGCAGGACTCAACAACACCACATCACCTTTAGTAGCTATTTTAAAGCAAGTATGCACACAGGTTTGAATGTTATCGGTTTCAATAATTGTAGGAACCATATTTTTAAAATAGCTTACAATTTTTTTATTGTCTTTACCTACACAAACAATGGCTTTTACTTTTTCTTTTACCATGTCTTCTAAAAGGCTATAATCGTTGCCTTTATCAACACCACCTAAAATAAGAATGGTAGGTTTATTTAAACTTTCTAAGGCAAACCAAGTGCTGTTTACATTGGTTGCTTTACTGTCGTTAATAAACTCTACACCACGTACAGAAGCTACAAATTCGTTTCGGTGTTCTAATCCTTGAAAATCGGCAACCGATTCTCTAATTTTTTCTTTTCTAATACCTAAAGTAGTAGCTGCAATACCTGCTGCCATTGTGTTGTAGTTATTGTGCTTACCTTTTAAAGCAAAATCGTAAATGCTCATACTTACTCTTTCTTCTTGAATACGTAGCATCATTTGATCGCCTTTAATGTAGCCGCCTTTTTTAATTTCGTGTTTCATTGAAAATGGTAGTGGGTTAGTATATGTGGTTAGTGTATTTAATTTGTTTGTAATTACTTCATCATCATCGCAATAAATAAAATAATCGTTTTCGTTTTGGTTTTGAATTATTCTAAACTTGCTATTGATATAGTTTTCGAATTTATAATCGTATCTATCTAAATGATCTTCTGTAATGTTTAATAACAGTGCTATTTCTGGTTTAAATGTGATGCAATCATCCAACTGAAAAGAACTAATTTCTGCTATGTATAATGGCTTCGGATTTTCTGCTACTTGCTTTGCAAATGAGTAACCAATATTGCCAACCAATGCACAATCTAAACCAGCTTTTAGACAGATATGATAGAGCAAAGCAGTAGTTGTACTTTTACCATTGCTACCAGTAATGGCTACAATTTTTGCATTGCCTTTATACCGATAAGCCAATTCTATTTCTCCAATCAACTCAATACCTTTCGCTCTTATAGCTTTCACCATTTCGTTTTTTTCACCAATACCAGGGCTCTTCACTACAATTTTTGCAGCTAATATTTTTTCAGTTGTATGACCACCTTCTTCAAAATCAATTCCATTAGCTAGCAACTCTTGTTTGTATACTGTTTTTAAATTTCCAGCATCACTTAAAAAAACTTGGTAGCCATTTTGTTTTGCCAACAAAGCAGCACCTACTCCACTTTCACCACCACCTAATACTATAAGCATTGGTTGTGTTGATTGTGTCTCAGATTGGCTATTTTGTTGTGTTATCAATGTGTATATTTTTTTTGTTAATCAACTTTTTGTTTTCTATTCAACTGCCGTTGCGTCGCACACTTCAGCGTTTTTCTCTCTATTGGGCTTTTGCTGAATATTGTACAAAGCGTACAAGAGTGCGACGCAACAAAAGCTCAATTGGTGTTACCAAAGCTGGTTTCATAAATAACCTTTTTAGTTACCTTATTTTTAAGGTTACAATACTTGCCACAACCAAAAGCACTGTAATAATCCAAAAACGAATGGCAATTTTATTTTCATGAAAACCTTTCTTTTGATAATGATGATGCAAGGGACTCATTAAGAAAACTCTACGTCCTTCACCATACTTTTTCTTAGTGTATTTAAAGTAACTCACCTGAATAATAACGCTTAAATTTTCAACCAAAAACACTCCACAGAAAATAGGAATTAACCATTCTTTACGAACAATGATTGCCAAAGAAGCAATGATGCCGCCTAATGCAAGGCTACCTGTATCGCCCATGAAAACCTGTGCTGGATAAGCATTGTACCACAAAAACCCGATACAAGCACCCACAAAAGCTCCTACAAAAATGGATAGCTCACCCAAGTTGGGTATATACATTACGTTGAAGTAATCGGCAAAAATATAGTTACCACTCACATACACAAACACACCAATTCCTATACCAATAATGGCACTTACACCTGCTGCTAAACCATCTAAACCATCGGTTAAATTAGCACCATTAGATACTGCTGTGATGATTAATGTTACGATAATAATATACACAATCCATGTAAACTTTTCCGCTCCATTACCCATCCAACTAATGAGCTTGCTGTAATTAAACTCATGATTTTTTACAAATGGAATTGTTGTGATTGGCGTTTTTACTTTTACAAATTTTTTCTCTACGCCATTTAATTTTCGAACAATAATATTTGAATCTTTAGCCAACGATTCGCCTGTTTGTAATTGTGCACTTGCAGTTGTAATTACTTCTCTTTCTACTGTTACTGCGTTGCTAAAATAAAGCGTTGTGCCAATGATAATTCCCAAACCAACTTGTCCAATAATTTTAGAAATACCTGCCAAACCATCACTATCTTTTTTCTTATACGCCTCACCTTTTGCTTTAGCAGCTTGCCTTGCACGTATTTTAAACAAGTCGTCTAGAAAGCCTATAACACCCAACCAAACAGTACACAACACCATTAAACGGATATATACTTTATCGAGATTTGCAAACAACAATGTTGGTATTAAAATGCTTAACAAGATGATGATTCCACCCATTGTTGGTGTACCTTTTTTCTGTGCTTGCCCTTCTAAACCTAAATCTCTTACGCTTTCTCCAATTTGCTTTTTTTGTAAGAATAAAATAATTCGTTTACCATATACTGTTGCTATTACTAATGACAATAACACTGCCATAGCAATACGAAAAGTAAGAAACTGAAATAACCCTGAACCAGGAATTTCAAATTGCTTATCTAGCCATGTAAATAAATGGTATAACATATTTTACCTCCTACATTCGTTATAATTTTTACAACGAGTTGTGTTTTTATTTTTCTAATAATTCAAACATTTCTTTTAAAATAGCTTTATCATCAAAAGGATATTTAACACCTTGTATATCTTGGTATTTTTCATGTCCTTTTCCTGCAATCAAAATAATATCTTCATCATTTGCCAAGCTTACCGCAGTTTTAATTGCTTCTTTTCTATCAGTTATGGCTATGTATTTTCTTTTAGCAGCACTATCTAAACCTTGTTGCATATCGTTTAAAATAGCTGTAGCATCTTCTGTTCTTGGATTATCACTTGTAAGTATTACCTTATTACTCAGATTACAAGCAGTTTGAGCCATTATGGGGCGTTTGGTTTTATCTCTATCACCACCACAACCAACTACAGTAATTACTTGCTCATGACCTTTACGTAATTTTTTTATAGTAAGCAAAACGTTCTCTAAAGCATCTGGTGTATGTGCATAATCTACAATTCCAATAATTTGTTGCTTACTAATAATATAATCGAACCTGCCTTCTGCACCACTTAACATGCTTAATGCAGTTAACACTTCTTGTTTATCTTCTCCTAAACAAATAGCTGCACCATAAACTGCTAATAAATTATACGCATTAAATTCTCCGATTAATCTAAAATGAACTTCCATTTCATTTACCAACATTTGTAAACCAGAAAGGGCATTGTCTAAAATCTTCCCTTTAAAATCTGCCAATGTTTTTAAGCTATAGAAATACTTTTTAGCAATTGTATTTTGCAGCATGATTGCTCCACGTTTATCATCGGCATTGCTAATTGCAAAAGCTGTAGATGGCAAATCGTCGAAAAATTTCTTTTTAACTTTTATATACTCATCAAAGGTTTTATGATAGTCTAAATGGTCATGTGTAATGTTGCTAAACAAAGCACCTCTAAATTGTAATGCCGTAATTCGATGTTGATGAATAGCATGGCTGCTACATTCCATAAAAACATGTGTGCAACCTGCTTCGTACATTTCATGTAATAAGGCATTTACGCTCACTGCATCTGGTGTTGTATGTGTTGATGGAATAATAGCAGATCCTATTTGATTTTGAACCGTACTTATTAAACCACACTTGTAACCTAGCTGTGAGAATAGTTTGAATAAAACAGTTGCAATTGTGGTTTTACCATTTGTACCAGTAACACCAACTAGTTTAAGCTTAGTTGATGGTTGATTGTAAAAATGATGAGCCATAAATGCTACTGCTTCAGCCGCATTTTTTACTTGAATATATGTAATGCCATTCACTAAATTTATAGGCATGTGCTCACATACAATTGCTGTTGCACCAGATTCAATAGCTTTTTCAATAAATTCATGTCCATCTGTAACCACACCTTTAATAGCTACAAATACCGAATCTTTAATAACCTTTCTACTATCAATTACTACGGCACTTATAGCAATGTCAGTAGCACCAACAACTTGTATTAAGTGAACCTTGTATAATATGTTTAGTAGTGTATTCATTTAGTTTAATTCAATATTTACAATTTGACCTTTTGCTATAGATTCTCCAGCATTGATAGATTGTGCAGCAACCTTTCCCTTTCCTTTTGCCAATACTTTAAGTCCAATTGTTTCACACATAACCACAACATCTTTCAAACCCATTCCTTTTAGCAAAGGCATTGTTTTGGTTTCAAAAGGCTTTGCAGTCATATTTGCTTTTGTAGCAGAACCGTTTACCGTTACCCAATCATCTACACTTCCTCCAACAGTGTATGGAATATTTAGCTTTTTAAATACATGTGCCACATCATCTTTAGCTACTATAGCAGTAAAAACACTGCTATCTTTTATGACTTTTTTTAGTGCATCATTACTATGCTTTACATAATTGGTATACAATCTATTAGCTATTTCTTTAAATACAGGACCAGCAACCGTTGCTCCATAATGCAAAACAGCACCAGGCTTATTTCTAATTACAACCACAATTGTGTACTGTGGATTTTCTGCAGGAAAATATCCAGCAAAAGAAGTTTGATATACTTTATCAGCATACGTTACTACACCATCAGCGACCAAAGATGTACCTGTTTTTCCAGCAACCTTATAAGGAGAATCTTTGAACAATTCTTTTGCTGTTCCATCTGTACAAACACCTTCTAAACAAAGCTTTACTTTTTGCAACGTTTGCTTACTACAAATTTGGTTATCAATTATTGTAGGTTCTTGCTGCTTGATAATGATACCTTCTTCTTTTACAGCATTTAATAAATATGGACGAACCATTGATCCATTGTTAGCAATTGCATTATATAAAACCGCTGTTTGCAAAGGCGTAACAGTAATGTTATAACCAAACGACATCCATGGCAATGTGGTAGCACTCCAATATTTTGTGCCAGGCTTATGAATCACTGCTTTTCTTTCACCAGTAATATCAATGCCTGTTAAAGTATCTAATCTTAATTTTTTTAAATGTCGAATAAACTGACTAGGAGCTGAACCATAATTAGCACTTGCCAATTTTGCCATACCTACATTGCTACTTAACTCAAAAGCTTGTTTTACAGTTACATCTCTTCTACCATGTTGCTCACTATCAAAAACTGTTCTTCCAGCAATTTGCCAAGTACCTCCTTCTAAATTTACAAGTGTATTTAAGTTAATTTTTTTATCTTCTAACAAAGCAATCATGGTTGCCAATTTAAAAGTAGAACCAGGTTCTGATGGACTAATTGCATAATTAAAATCTTCAGAATAAACGCCACTTGGTCTTCTACCTAAATTGGCAATTGCTTTTATTTTACCGGTTTTTGTTTCCATTACAATTGCACATCCATTCACAGCTTCATTTTGAACCATCATCTTCATCAACGCATTTTCAGTAACCTCTTGAATAAATACATCTAACGTAGTAACGATGTCTTTTCCATTTTCTGGCTCAACCTGAAAATCATCCACAGGTACACTTACTCCACCAGCAATGTATCTTACCAAACGCTTACCTGTTGTACCTTTTAGTAAAGTATCGTATGTTTTTTCTAATCCTATTTTTTGGGCATTTTCTCTATCTAAACCAATAGTTCTGTAAGCCAAAACTTTGTATGGATTTAAACGAATGGTTTTATCTTCTGTTATAAAACCACTTTTATTTCTTCCCAAACGCACCAATGGGAATGTTTTTAACGATTGATATGAACGATAAGAAATATTTTTTTGCAACAACAAGTATCTATCCTTTTTCCTATAACCTTGCTCTAACATTTTTTTATAAGCAGATGCAGATTTGTCTTTAAACAAAGCGGCTAAACAAACACTTAAACTATCTACATTTTCTCTAAATCTTGCACCACTTTTTTCCCTCAATCCATCGGCAGCAAAATCTATATACACATCAAATTGAGGAATACTTGTACTCAACATTTGCCCATCTTCACTGTAAATAGTACCTCTTTCTGCCTCTATTTCCTCAATACGTTGGTGTAAACTATCGCTCATATTTCTCAGCACTTCGCCTTGAAACTGTTGTATATAAACGGCTTTACCAAATATGGCTATACACACTACTACCATTAATATGTAGCAGAGATATACTCTCCATAATATGTCTTTTTTTACTTCCATTTATATTATAATCATCCAATTATTTACCATTATCAGCTCCTAAACGTATAGGAACTTCTTTACTAATTTTCAATCCCAACGGTTCGGCAGCTTTTAAAATTTGAGCCTCTTCGCTTCTAAACATCACTTCACTTTTTAAGGTTTTATACTCAAATTGTAAGTCTTTCAACTTTCGCTGTGTACTGTTTATTTGATAAATGGTTTTATCTGCCATATGCCCATTTGCTATGTACACCACCACTAAAACCGACAAAAACAAAAAGAACTGTATATTTTTAGTAATCCATTGACCACTAATTAAATTGCCACCAAAGGCCTTTAACCCTGTAGCAGTTTTATTATTTTTATTATGTTGATTATTCTCTTGCAATTCAATTGTTGTTTAAACTTTTTCAGCCACCCTTAGTTTGGCACTTCTACTTCTACTATTTCTTTTTAACTCTTGACTTGTTGCTGTTATTGGTTTTTTTGAAATCACCTGCCAGTTTATTTGTTTTTCATGCTGCACAAATGGATTATCATCTTCATTACTTTCAAAGTTTCCCTGCTTAAAAAACTGTTTTACGCACCTATCTTCTAATGAATGAAACGTAATAATTGCAACCCTTCCACCTGGCCTCACCACTTCATTTAATTGTAATAACATTTCTTTCAAAGCTTCTATCTCTGCATTTACCTCAATTCTCAATGCTTGAAATACCTGAGCTAAATATTTATTTGGATTACCTTTTACAACAGCACTAATCATTGCCTTAAACTGCAAAATGGTTTGCACTTGCATTTGTTTTCTTGCTGAAACAATATGTTTGGCTAATGTTTTCGAATTGGTTACCTCACCAAATTGTTCGAATATTCTATGCAAATCGACCTCTGAATATGTGGCAATAACATCAGCAGCAGTATTTGTTTGACGCTGATCCATACGCATATCAAATGGGCCATCGAATCGAATTGAAAAACCTCTTTCACCTTCATCGAATTGATGACTACTTACGCCTAAATCAGCCAATACACCATGCACTTGTGTTATTTTATGCAACTTTAAAAAACGCTGCAAATGCCTAAAATTGTGTGGCACAAACAACACTCTTTTATCATTATCGGGTATATTTTTAATTGCATCTGCATCTTGATCAAAAGCAATTAATTTGCCCGATTTACCTAGCTTACTTAAAATACCTTTACTATGGCCACCACCACCAAAAGTGCAATCGACATATATTCCATCTTCTTGAATATTCAATGCATCTATCGATTCCTGAAACAAAACAGGAACATGATAATCTGACGAAAAATCTTGAATAGATGCTTCTGAATTCACATTCATTCTTTTAAGAATAATCAATACAATTTTATATACCTGTCATCACCTCTTTTGCTAGATTACTAAACTCATCTGACGAAATGTTTTCAAAGAGCTGTTTGTATTTAACTGCATTCCAAATTTCAAATTTGTCTAACGAGGCTGCTATTACTGCGTCTTTTTCAATACCTGCATATTCTTTAAATGTGGTTGACAGCAATAACCTTCCTGCCGTATCTAATTCAACTTGTGTAGCTCCACCCAAAAACTGACGCGTAAACTGTCTTACTTTTGGATCGAATTGATTGAGTTGACTAAACTTTTCAATTACTTTTTCCCAAGTTTGAATTGGATAAAGGGTAATACTGTTTTCGAAACCCCTAGCGATTACGAAACGTGTTTCCCCTTCTGGCAACTGTTTTTTCAGTGCACCAGGCAACAGAAAACGACCCTTTGGGTCTACTGTAACCTCGTATTCGCCATGAAATCCAGTCATTTGAGAAGATTAATAATTAAAATTGACATTTATTGACACAAAATAACACTTTTTCCCACTTTTAATCCCATTTTTGAATGTTTGTATTTATCCACAACATTTTTTGGTCTACAATCCTTTACTGTATTGCATTACAGCCAACAAATAATGTTTAATGCAAATACAATCTGTGAATAGACTGTGAATAAGTGTGAATTACTGTGATTTAGCAAGGGTTACAGCTTAGAGAGAATGGCAAAAACAAGAAAAAAAACACGGACATATATAAAATAATAATTGCACGTAAAAAATAAAAAGAAGAAAATTAATCAAATATGCATCCTAAAAATTTATCCATAACTGACTTCGATTACACACTTAACGAAGAAAAAATTGCCAAATATCCTTTAGAAAAAAGAGATGAAAGCAAACTGCTGATTTACCAAAATGGCACTATTTCTGAAAATATTTATGCAAACTTAGCAGACGAATTACCTACAAACAGTTTATTAGTATTTAACAATACAAAAGTGGTAGAAGCAAGATTGTTGTTTACAAAAGCAACGGGTGGAAATATTGAAATTTTTTGCCTTGAGCCACATGAACAATATGCGGATATTACCACTGCAATGTTACAAAAACAGGTTGTTTGGTGGAAATGCTTGGTTGGTGGAGCTAAAAAATGGAAAGATGAATTGTTGGAAAAAAAAATGGATGATTCGCTGGTATTAACTGCTAAAAAAATAGCTCAAGAAAGCGATTATTTTGTGATTGAAATTCGATGGAATAACAACGATTTATGTTTTGCTGAAGTATTACACAGTGCTGGTTTAATTCCATTACCACCCTATTTAAACAGGGCAGCTGAGGAAAAAGATAAAGCATCATATCAAACTATTTATGCTAAAAACGATGGAAGTGTAGCCGCACCTACTGCTGGCTTGCATTTTACAAATACTGTTTTTGAAAAATTACAACTGAAAAATATACAGCAGTGTTTTGTTACGCTACATGTTGGTGCCGGTACATTTAAACCGGTGAAAGCTGCAACAATGAATGAACATGAAATGCATGCAGAATTTATTGATGTAAACATGGTACAAATACAAGAATTATTACATCAACAAAAAGCACCTACTATTGCCGTTGGAACAACATCGTTAAGAACAATTGAAACCCTATATTGGATGGGTGTAAAACTGATTTATTTAAACAAATCGTATGATGAGATTGAAATAGATGAACTAATGATTTTTCAATGGGATGCTTACGAATTGCCTCAAAACATACATAAACAAATAGCTCTACAAGAACTTTGCAAATGGATGCAAACAAAACATTTGAGTAGAATTGTTACTAAAACACAAATTATTATTGCACCAAGCTATTTGTTAAGAGTAGCAGATGGAATCATTACCAATTTTCATCAACCAAAATCTACTTTGCTTTTATTAATCGCTGCAATTATTGACGACGATTGGAAAATGGTTTATCAGTATGCGTTACAAAATAATTACCGTTTTTTAAGCTACGGTGATGGTAGCTTATTGTGGAAAAAAACAGTTTAAGTATAGTTTAACTATTTTCTGCACTAAAATCACCAAAAGGTACTTCTACAGTAAAAGAGGTACCTTTTCCTATTGTACTATCTACTTTTATTTTGCCTTTATGTGCATCAATAACTGTTTTTACATAACTCATGCCTAATCCAAAACCTTTGATGTTGTGTACATTTCCTGTGTGAGCTCTATAAAACTTCTCAAAAATTCGTTTTACAGATTCTTTATTCATGCCAATACCATTGTCTTGTACATTTAATACAAAATATTTTTTTGTGCTATGTGTAGTAATTTTTATCAGCACATTATCGTTGCTATATTTAACGGCATTGTCAATTAAGTTTGAAACCAAATTGGTAAAATGTACTTCATCTGCCATTACTTTATCGTTTTTGGCATTCAACATTAAATTCACCTGACCATTTTTATCATCCAATTGTAAGGCAAAATTATCAAGCGTTTGTTGAATTAATTCATGCATGGATAAAGGTTTCAGATGCAATTGCAATTCTTGTTTTTCTAATAAAGCAGCTTGTAAAATAGTTTCTACATGCTTATTCATACGTTTATTTTCTTCCTTAATAATACCAGTAAAATAGGCAAGCTTTTCTTTATCGTTTTGTACTTTTTCGTTTCTTACAGCGTCTACAGCAAGCGAAATAGTAGCCAAAGGTGTTTTAAACTCATGGGTCATATTATTAATGAAATCGCTTTTAATTTCACTTAATTTTTTTTGATTGAATAAGGTACGAAGCGTTACATAAAAAGCTGCAATAATTACAAGCATAAATAATGCTGCACCTGCAATTACCCATCGTAAAGAACCCCAAACTTGATTTTTAAAATCTGGAAAAACAACAACTAAATGTTCTAATGGTCCCAATCCTTCTAAATCGCTTGCACTTTCAGGAACAATAGAAATAATAAAGCGTCGATTATTTATGGTGTCTTCATTTTCTCGTTCAAAATTTGCTGTATTCATTTCTACATCAAAATTTTCGTTGATAATCGAAAATTCGAAATGAATATTTTGCAATTTTTCTTCTGCAAAAGCTTTTTGTAATCGATTATGAATATCTTCTAAAGTGTACCTTTCAATCACTGTAGGAGGATTGATAAACATAGGTAAACTATTTCTAAACCGTGTAAATGGATTTCTTCGTTGCAATTTAATAATAGGTGCATTGCTCATGCCTTTTGCTATATCTGTAGCAACGCTTGCACTTGCTTTATACACTTTATTTTCTAGCTGCGATTTATGCAATACCAACAAATTGTTTAGCCAAGAAATCTGTAATAGAATTAAGCCTAACAATGAGAGGGTAATTAAAATAACAATAAGGGGTAAAGTTTTCTTCATCCTAACAAATATAACTACTACTAACATTTATGCAAAAGGCTTGTAAAGGTTTTTAGCAGCACTTTAACTGAAAAAAACAATAAGTTTTTTGAAAAAAATCTTTAATTTTCTTTCATGGAACAATTAATTACTGCTGGTAGTTTGCTTTTGTCAGATCCCTTTTTAAAAGATCCCAATTTTATACGAACTGCTGTTTTAGTTTGTGAACACGATAAAAATGGCAGTTTTGGTTTTGTAGTAAATAAGCTTTCTGAATATACGTTAGGCAGTTTGTTACCTGCTGTTGAAAACAGTACTTTTCCTATATATATTGGTGGTCCTGTACAAACGGATACGCTTCATTTTATACATTCTTTACCAGAAGAAATTGGCGGTTTTGAAGTTGAAAAAGGACTTTTTTGGGGTGGGAATTTTGAAGTAGTACTCAATCTGATTCAGCAAGAATTAATTTCTGAAAATGACATCAAATTTTTTTTAGGTTACAGTGGTTGGGGAAGCAAACAATTAGATGATGAAATAACCGAAAAAAGTTGGATTGTTAGCACTGCCAATAAGCGTCTTATTTTAGAAACAACTGCAGATAACATTTGGAAAAATGCTTTAAAAAATATGGATGGTGAATACGCTTTAATGACAAATTATCCATTAGATCCACAGTTGAACTAGTCAATTAATTCAAAACGCTGTTCGATTTTTTTTGATTACTGAACACTCATCATTTTTAAACATGATGGGCTTGGAACATCGATTATTTGATTGGTAAAATATAGCAATCCTGTTTGAGCATTTCTTTTAAATACAACAATGTTATCTGATTTTTGATTGGCTACTAATAAATAATTTCCTGTAGGATCAATCATAAAATTTCGAGGTATTTTTCCCATTGTAGATTGTAAGGCTACCAATTTTAATAGTGCAGATTTTTTATCTACAGAAAAAATACCAATATTATTTTCGTTACCTCTATTGCTTACATACAAAAATTTTCCGTCAGGAGAATAATGAATATCGGCACTTCCTTTATCAAGTTTATTGGTAGAATCTGTACTAATTGTTTGCAAAAGCACTGGCTTAGTTGATGCGTAATCAAACACATCAATCGTACCATTTAATTCATTTACAACACTCATTATTTTTTTTGTTGGGTGAAAAGCAATATGTCTTGGTCCATTACCTAGTTTAGATTGAATGATAGAATCTGTTGTAATTTCTAAAGGCGAATGTTTAGCACTTGAAACAAACTTGTATTGATGTATTTTGTCAGTTCCTAAATCGGTTGTAAATACTCTTTTTTCGTCTGGAGAAAGAACAATGGTATGTGCATGTGGTTCTTTTTGTCGTTGCAGATTAATACTTTTTCCACCATATTGTTCTACTTGCTGTAAAGTATCAATAGCTCCGTTTGATTGTAAAGAAAGTACAGAAATACTTCCACTTGTATAATTAGCTGCAAAAAGCCATTTATTTGCTCTATCTACAGACACATAACATGGACCACTTCCTCCTATAAATTGTTGATTAATAATTTGTAGTGTTCCAGTTTTTTTATCAAAAGCAAATGCAGTAGCCTTCCCTGCACGTTTACCACCACTTTCATTAATGGAGTAAACAAACCTTTCATTTTTACTAATCGCTAAATAAGAAGGATTGTCGATTTTGGATGTACTTACTAATGTAGTTGTTGCAGCATTTGCATTAAATTTATATACATATACGCCCTCACTTTTACCAGTAGTATAAGTACCTACAAATAAATAAAACTCTTTTGTTTGGGCTTTTAAAAAGCAACTAGCAACAACAATGTTTAGGGCAAGTAACAACAATCGCATGTGTCAAATATTTAGTAAAGCAAGATAAGTTGGTTTAAAGATATGTGCCAAAAAATATGGTTGCTACAAAAATGTTTCGTTTTAAAAACATGATAAACATCATATTTCATGATGACGATTATCAAGTTTAATTGTATGTCTTAACTCTACTTTTACATCATCAAATAAAACGATTATGAATAGTATCACATTTAGAAAAGCTTCGACGCAATTGGTTGGTGTATTAACAATTATACTTACATGCATTGGTGTTGTATCAGCACAAGTTCAATACAGCTTAAAAGACAAAGCTAGTTTAGTTGTAAGCGGTACCTCTACCCTACATGATTGGGATATGAATTCTACAACAGCAACTTGTACAGCAACATTTGTATTAAATGCAGCTAATCATTTAACCAATGTTACAGCTATTCAATTTAGCACACCGATAGCTGAGTTAAAAAGTAAACATTCTGCCATGGATAAAAATGCATACAAAGCATTAAGTAAAGATAAAGCTCCTAATATAAGCTTTGTATTAACAGCAGGAACAGCAAGTATCATAGACGCTGGCAATGGTAACTATACTTTAAAATGCAAGGGTAAACTAAACATTGCAGGCAGTAGTGTAGAAACAGATTTATCTGCCAATTGTAAGCTCAACGCCGATAAAACAATTACAGTTACAGGATCAAAAAACATTAGTATGAAAGATTACAATGTTACGCCTCCTTCTTTTATGATGGGAGCAGTAAAAACTGGTAATGACATTGTTTTAAAATTCAACCTCACATTAAAATCATAAACCAACAACAAATTATTAACCATTAAAACAAAAAATTATGAAACTTAGAATGAATGTAAGAAAAATAGCAGTTGTAGCAACTGTTGTTCTTCCAACACTATTAATTGCACAGCAACCAAAAATTGCAAACTTTAGACCTTACGATCAAACAGGTATTAATGTATTTGAAACATCTAAAGCAGATTCTGTTCCATTCGATGGCTTGAAAGTAAGATGGGGTGCTGGTTTTACGCAACAATACCAAAGTTTAAAACATAAAAATACGGCTTTGAATAATGGTGGTAATACAGTGGCAACTGCACAAGCAAATAAACTGTATGCTTTATCACCAGGCTTTATGACAGCACAAGCGAACTTGTTTATGGATGTTCAATTAGCAGATGGTATTCGTTTAAACGTAACAAGCTATTTATCTGCTCGTCACCACAACGAAACTTGGGTAAAAGGTGGTTATATTCAGTTTGACAAAGTGCCATTTAAAGGAAAAATGTGGACAGATTTAATGAAATTGGCAACTATTAAAATTGGACATTTTGAAGTAAATTATGGCGATCAACATTTTCGTAGAAGTGATGGTGGACAAGCTCTACAAAATCCATTTATGGAGGGAAATATTGCAGATGCATTTGCTACAGAAATTGGTGGTGAAGTATACTTACAAAAAAATGGATTGTTTGGTATGTTGGGTTTAACAAATGGTATGATTAAAGGCCATGTAGATTCTGTTGCACCTACAGTTGCCGATGCCAATACCAATCGTTCTCCTTCTATTTACTTAAAAGGAGGATTTGATAAAAAACTTAATGACGATGTAAGATTACGTGTAAGCGGTAGTTTTTACCACAATAGTAGTTCTGCAGGAAGTGGTTTAACTTTATATGGAGGCGATAGAACAGGTTCTAACTATCAAAACGTAATGGAAAAATGGGTAACCAATCCATTAACTGCAAGTGCAGCCGCTCAAGCTTCTACAGCTATTTATGCTTCTGGTAGATTTAATCCTGGATTTAGTAAAAAAGTAGACGCATTAATGCTAAATACTTTCTTAAAAGTAAACGGATTAGAATTGTTTACCACATTTGAAACTGCTAGTGGTAGAACAAAAACTGAAACTAAAAATAGAAAAATGACACAACTTGCAGGTGATGTTGTTTACAGATTTGGCAAAAATGAAAATGTATTTGTAGGTGCTAAATACAACACTGTGAAAGCAGCACTAGCAGGATTTACTACCGGTGATGTAACTGTTGATAGAGTAGCTTTTGCAGGTGGTTGGTTTATAACTAAAAATGTGTTGATGAAAGCAGAATATATGGTTCAAAATTATAAAAACTTTCCTGCTGCCGATTTTAGAAATGGAGGTAAAATAAATGGTTTGGTAATTGAAGCTGTTGTTGGTTTTTAATAGGATTTTTATAACAGCATGAGTGAGCTACAGTCAGTTTGAAATATATTCATACTGACTGTTTTGCTTTAACATATCATCTATATTTTCTGGTTATTGTATTTACGATTAACTTCCAATTCCATTTTATATTCACATCAATAATACTAAATGATATTTCGTGTTGCCATATGGATGATTTTTATTGCAACGAATGGATTCACTTTGTTCAAATCATTTTTTTATAGCCCTATCAATGTTACAAAATGGGTGGTTCAAAAAGGTGGAAGTTTACAAGTTGATGGATCTACCAATATCAATACGTTTACTTGTAAAATAACCGATTATTCAAATCCAGATACCATTTCTGTTACTAAAAACACGGCTTCAAAAGATGTTCATTTACCCATGAATGGCACATTGAAACTAAACATCAATAGTTTTAATTGTGGTATGGCAGTAATGACACATGACTTAAGAAAAACATTAAAAGCAAAAGAATTTCCAATTATGGCTATCAGGTTTTTAACCCTCTCAAAATTACCTGAGCCTAATACTTTAAATAATGATATTACAGGCTGGGTAGAAATAGAATTGGCAGGTGTTAAAAGAAAATTTTCAGTAAACTATACATTTGCAGCTACTGCAAACAAAGGATTTCACTTAAAGGGCACTCAACATATTAACTTCTCAGATTTTGAACTTACACCTCCAAGAAAACTAGGTGGAATGATTAAAGCAAACGAACGTTTAGATGTTGAATTCGAATTAAATCTTGCAGCAATTATTTAGAACATTTTTCTTTTAAGGATTAATTTTTGCAAACAAAATACCTGAAACCATTGCTTGAATAGTTCCATAAACAATCCAACTAGCAATCATTACTAAGGTTACATCCATTGCACTGTAAGTAATCCACATAACGGGTAACAGAGCAATAACAGCATAAATCAATCCGAACTCAATTCCTCTCACAATAAAATTTCCTTTAAATAAGGTTTTAAAGCGTTCCCAAAACCAAGACAACGAAAAACTAATTACAAAAGCATGGGAGTAGAAAAATACATCTCTACTACCGTCTGAATTAAACAATGGATTATTGTATTCAATAAAAAAAGAAGGAAAAAATTGAATAGATAAAAACAAACCTCCATAGCTGATAATAAACAATAATACGCCAGCAATGGCACCACTTTTCAATATTTTGAGCATAAAAATAGTATATATGAGTAAATGCAAAAGTTGCCTTGTAAAGTTACCACTCTGTTTATTAAAAGTGTAAATATTGAGCTACTTAAATAAGAAATGAACTTAAAAAAAAACGCCACTTATTATAAATAAATGGCGTTTTTTTCAATATAATTATTCGATTATTCGAATTTTAAATCTAAACCTAAACCTCTCAATTCATGTACCAATACATTGAACGATTCAGGAACACCAGCTCTTGGAATGTTTTCACCTTTCACAATTGCTTCGTATGTTTTTGCACGACCAATAATATCATCAGATTTTAAGGTTAACAACTCTTGTAAAATGTTAGATGCACCATAAGCTTCTAATGCCCAAACCTCCATTTCACCAAAACGTTGTCCACCAAACTGAGCTTTACCACCTAAAGGTTGTTGTGTAATTAAGCTGTAAGGCCCAATTGAACGAGCATGCATTTTATCATCTACCATGTGGTGTAGTTTAATCATATAAATAACACCTACAGTAGCTTTTTGGTGGAAGCGTTCTCCAGTTTCACCATCGTATAAATATGTATGTCCATTTCTTGGAATAGCTGCCTTTTCACACAATTCTTCAATTTGTGTGGTGCTTGCACCATCAAAAATTGGCGTTGCAAATTTTACACCCAAACGCTTACCAGTCCAACCTAAAATGGTTTCATAAATCTGCCCCAAGTTCATCCTTGAAGGTACACCTAATGGATTTAAAACAATATCAACCGGTGTTCCATCTTCTAAGAAAGGCATATCTTCTGCACGTACAATTTTAGCCACAATACCTTTATTACCGTGACGACCAGCCATTTTATCACCCACTTTCAATTTACGCTTAACTGCTAAGTATACTTTTGCAAGTTTTAATACACCAGCTGGCAATTCATCTCCAATTGAGATATTGAATTTCTCTCTTTTGTATCTACCTAACTCTTCGTTAAATTTAATAGTATAGTTGTGTAATAAAATATTGATATAATCATCTGTAACGGCATCACCTGTCCATCCTAAAGGATTTACAGTTGAAAATTCAATAGCAGCAATATTCTTTTGATTGAATTTTGCTCCCTTACCAATCAAGGTTTCTCCAAAATTGTTGCTAACACCTTGAGATGTTTTGTCTTTCAACAATATTTGTAGTTTACCTAATAATTGTTCTTTAATTTCTTCAACTACAACTTGGTGTGCTTTTTCAACTTTTTCTAACTGTGCTTTTTCCTTAACTTTTGTGTTCTTATCTTTCTTAGCACGTTGGAATAATTTCTTATCAATTACAACACCTTCTGTACCGTTTGGCGCTTTTAGTGAAGCATCTTTAGCATCACCAGCTTTATCACCGAAAATGGCACGTAATAATTTCTCTTCAGGTGTAGGATCACTTTCACCCTTAGGAGTAATTTTACCAATTAAAATATCACCTTCTTTAATAGTTGCACCAATTCGAATGATACCATTTTCATCTAAGTCTTTAGTAGCATCTTCACTAACGTTTGGAATATCTGGCGTTAATTCTTCTTCACCCAACTTCGTATCTCTTACTTCTAATTCATATTCATCGATGTGAACAGAAGTAAACAAATCTTCTCTTGCTACTTTTTCATTAATTACAATCGCATCTTCAAAGTTGTAACCTTTCCAAGGCATAAAGGCAACTACTAAGTTTCTACCTAAAGCTAATTCACCATCTTTGGTTGCATAACCTTCAGTTAAGAAATCGCCTTTTACTACTTGCTGACCTTTACGAACTGCTGGACGTAAATTGATACAAGTTGCTTGGTTGGTTTTAATGAACTTAGTTAGTTTATATACTTTTAAATCTTCTTCAAAAGATACCAATCTATCTAAATCGTTTCTATCGTAACGAACATGTATTTCATTTGCATCTACAAACTCAACAACACCTGTTCCTTCTGCATGAATTTGAATACGAGCATCTCTAGCAGCTTTTCCTTCTAAACCAGTACCTACAATTGGCACTTCTGGACGAATTAATGGAACCGCTTGACGTTGCATGTTCGATCCCATCAAGGCACGGTTAGCATCGTCATGTTCTAAGAATGGAATTAATGAAGCACTTAAACCAACAATTTGGTTTGGTGCAACGTCCATATATTCTACCTCAGATTTTTCCAAAATTGGGAAATCACCTGTATCTCTAGAAACTACTTTTTCTACTAAGAAATTACCACTGTCATCTATTGGTGTGTTAGACTGAGCCACTTTTACGTTTTCTTCTGCCTCTGCACTCAAGTACAACAGCTCTTTCATATTCACTTTACCTTCTTCTACTTTACGATAAGGGGTTTCAATGAATCCCATATCGTTAATTTTTGCGTGAACACAAAGCGTAGAAATCAAACCAATATTTGGTCCTTCTGGTGTTTCAATAGTACATAAACGACCATAGTGAGAATAGTGTACGTCACGTACCTCAAATCCTGCTCTTTCTCTACTTAAACCACCTGGTCCTAATGCTGAAATACGACGTTTATGCGTAATTTCTGACAACGGATTGGTTTGATCTAAGAATTGAGATAATTGAGATGTACCGAAGAATGAATTAATTACTGAAGAAAGTGTTCTGGCATTAATCAAATCTACTGGTGTAAATACCTCGTTGTCTCTTACGTTCATTCTTTCACGAATAGTACGAGCCATACGAGCCAAACCAACACCAAACTGAGCATACAATTGTTCTCCCACAGTTCTTACACGACGATTGCTCAAATGATCAATATCATCAATTTCTGCTTTAGCATTTGTTAAACGAACTAAGTATTTAACAATTTCAATAATATCTTGCTTTGTTAAAACTTTTTTAGTTAAAGGATAGTCTAAACCAAGTTTACCATTGATTTTATAACGACCAACTTCTCCTAAATCATAACGTTTATCGCTAAAGAATAATTTATCAATTATTCCACGAGCCGTTTCGTTATCAGGAGCATCTGCACCACGTAACTGACGGTAAATATGTTGTACAGCCTCTAATTCAGAGTTAGAAGTGTCTTTATTTAAAGTATTATAGATAATTGCGTAATCACCACCAACATCTTCTCTTTGTAAGAAAACGCTCTTAATTTCCATTTCAATAATAGTATCTACACCATCAAGGTCTAAAACACTATCTCTTTCCATTACAATTTCGTTACGCTCAATAGAAACAACTTCACCGGTATCTTCATCCACAAAATCTTCTACCCAAGTACGTAAAACACGAGCAGCTAATTTTCTACCCACATGCTTTTCTAGTTCTTTTCTATCAGCAGTAATTTCATCTGCCATACCAAAAAGAGCCAAAATATCTTTATCTGTTTCAAAACCAATTGAACGTAACAAAGTAGTTACAGGGAACTTCTTCTTACGATCAATGTAAGCATACATAACATTGTTAATATCTGTAGCAAACTCCATCCAAGCACCTTTGAAAGGAATAACTCTTGCAGAGTAAATTTTTGTACCATTTGGATGGGTAGATTGACCAAAGAATACACCAGGAGAACGATGCAACTGAGAAACTACAACACGTTCTGCACCATTTACAACAAATGTTCCACGAGGTGTCATGTAAGGAATATTTCCTAAAAACACATCTTGAACAATTGTTTGGAAGTCAACGTGTTCTTCATCATTACAACTTAAACGCAACTTAGCTTTTAAAGGCACAGCATACGTTAAACCACGTTCCATACATTCGTCGATAGAATAACGTGGTGGATCGATAAAGTAATCTAAAAATTCTAATACGAAAATGTTTCTTGTATCAGTAATTGGAAAATTGTCTTTAAACACACGAAACAAACCTTCGTTATTACGCTTATCAGGAGTTGTTTCTAATTGAAAAAACTCTCTGAAAGATTGCAATTGAATGTCTAATAAATCGGGTGTTTCGGCTAAATGTTTGGTTTTACCAAAATTGATCCTGTTGTTCAAAGTTGTTGTTGACATATATTTTGTAAACCGGTTTTGTCTAAGAAATAACCATTATTTTTATAAATAACAGTTTGCTTAAGCATTGATAATGAACAATTTATAAACTTAATTGGCCAATATTTATAAATTAATTGTCTAAATTTCCTTAAAAATAAAGGATTGCAAAGGTAATGATTGAATTGAAACTGCGAAAACAAATTTTAAGCCAATTTTTAGCAATATTTCAACCAATAAAAATAGCGTTTGATAAATTATACTTATCAAACGCTATCAATAAAATTTATTTTAAATACGTAATTAACCTTTTATGGCTTTTACTGTTGCCAAAACTTCCTTGGTTAAAAATTCAATAGCTGTATAATCTTTCGCCTCTAATAATTGTTTGCTGATTAATTTACTACCCATACCTACAGCACTTACTCCAGCTTTAAACCAAGCACCAATATTTTCTTTTGTAGTATCTACACCACCTGTTGGCATAAACAACACATTCGGAAACAATTCTTTAATAGCACTCATAAATTCTGGTCCTAAAATATTTCCAGGGAATAATTTTATAAACTTGGCTCCTAATGTTTCAGCAGCAATAATCTCAGAAGGTGTCATACAACCTGGCACCCATAACATATCGTTTGCATCTGCAACTTTAGCTACGCTTTCAACCAAACCAGGACAAATTAAATAATCTGCACCAGCATCAATAAATGCTTGAGCCATTTCACCATTTTTAATGGTGCCAATACCTAAATACATGCCTGGCAATTCAGTATCTACCACTTTACGCATTTCTTTAAAATTGGCCAATGCAGCTTCTCCTCTATTGGTATATTCTACCGCTTTAACTCCAGCTTTGTATAAAGCTTTTAAAACGTTAATGGTTACTTCTGTGTCTTTGTAAAAATATAAAGGTAAAATTCCTTGTTCTTTAATGGCTTGTAGAATTTCGTTTTTCTTGCTCATATGGTTCTGATTTTTTATTGGTTGAAAAGATTGCTTTGTATACCATATCAATAGTTTACAATCGCTTTTTACACTACAAAAGAAGTTCAGTTTACACGAATTAAAAAAACAATTTCATGCAAACGTTGGCGTAAATTTTATGTTTCTGTAAGAGCACTATTTATACTTTTGAGATACGAAACAGGTATAAAACTTATACACAAACTTATTAATCAAAAAAACTTCTTTCACAAATCAACTAACGATTATGTCTAAAAAAGTGGTAACTCTTGGTGAAATCATGTTGAGACTTTCTACTCCAGATTTCAAGCGTTTTGTTCAAGCCGATACATTCGATATTACTTATGGAGGCGGAGAAGCCAATGTTTCTGCTGCATTGTGCAACTATGGTTTAAACGGAACTTTTGTAAGTAAAGTACCAAACAATCCAATTGGTCAAGCAGCAATTAATCATTTACGCCGTTATGGTGTAGATACACAGTTTGTTGCTCGTGGTGGCGATCGTTTGGGTATTTATTTCTTAGAAACAGGTGCTTCTATGAGAGCATCACAAGTAGTATATGATAGAGCAGGTGCATCAATTGCAGAAGTTGATGCTAGCGAATTTGATTGGGATAAAATTTTTGATGGTGCAGAATGGTTTCATACAACAGGTATTACACCTGCATTAAGCGACAAAGCTGCTGCATTAACATTGGCTGCTTTAAAAGCTGCTAAAGCAAAAGGCATTACTACTTCTATTGACTTAAACTTCCGCAAAAAATTATGGACAAAAGAAAAGGCAAGAGTAGTAATGACAGAACTTTGTGAGTTTGTAGATGTATGTATCGGTAACGAAGAAGATGCAGATTTATGTTTAGGCTTTAAAGCTGCAAATACCGATGTTACTAAAGGAGAATTAAACCTAGATGGTTTTAAAGATGTTTTCACACAAATGAAAGCAAAATTTGGATTTAAATTTATTGCTTCTTCATTACGTGAAAGCCATAGTGCTTCTGATAATGGTTGGAGTGCATTGGTGTATGATGGAACCGATTTTTACCATACAAAACAATACAACGTACGTATTGTAGATAGAGTTGGTAGTGGAGATAGCTTTGCAAGCGGTTTAATTTATGGTTTAGTTACAGGCATGTCAATGTCTGATGCTGCTGAGTTTGGTGTTGCAGCTTCTGCATTAAAACACACTATTCCAGGCGATTTAAATCATGCAACATTGAACGAAGTGAAAGAGTTGGTAAAAGGTGATGGTAGTGGACGTGTTCAACGCTAACTTGGCTTTGTTTTGTTGATTATAACTAAATCCGTCAAGCCATTTGCTTCGGCGGATTTTTTTTATTTTTGAAATCAGCAATAACAATACTATTCAGCACCATTGGCGTCGCACTCTTGTACAGCAACACATTATTCAACAAATAACATTCAACCATAAAAAACAATATTTATGATAGTAGATCAATTAAGCAATTCTAGCAAATATGTTCAATTACATCCATTATTTGCTAAGGCATTCGAGTATATTCAAAACACAGATTTACATGCAATTGAAATTGGTAAATACGATATTGCAGAAGGCTTAAAAGCCATTTTTTCAGACAAAAAAGGAATTACAGCAGCAGAAAGTGATGCAAAATTTGAATGTCATGATAAAAACATTGATATACAAGTTTGCATTCGTGGAAAAGAAACCATAGGATGGAAATCTAGAAGTACTTGCAGCCAGTTAAAAGGCGAATACAATCCAGAAAAAGATGTAAGTTTTTATGCAGATGCTCCAGATATGTATTTCGGATTAACAGACAATCAGTTTGTTATTTTTTATCCTGAAGATGTTCATAGCCCAATGATTAACGTAAACGATGAACCCATTAGAAAATTAGTGATTAAGGTTAAGATTTAGAAGTTTATCTCAATAGTTAAAAAAGCGACTAACACAAGAGTTAGTCGCTTTTTTGTTAAACCTATCGGAACAATATATAAGCTATCATTAAAGTAACAATGATATTAAAGGTTTGTGCAATTAAAAAAGCAAACAAAGCATTTCGATGATTATACTGAAAAAGTTCTTTAAAATTAGTTTCTAAACCTATGCTTGTAAAAGCAAGTACAAACCAAAGATTCTGTATATTTTTCAATGGTGTTTTTACACTATTTACTATACTTGAGTCGACAATAAAAGAACAAAGAAATGAAGCCAAAATAAAGGCCAGTACAAACTTGGGAAACCGCTGCCAAATGGTTACTAAAGAAGTTTTTTCATTTTTTGTATTTGTAGCATTAGACTTATTTTTATAAGACCAATAGATTGATATTATAAAAGCTGCAATACCTAATAAAACGTTTTGTGAGAATTTTACTATCGTACTAACTTTTAACGCTTCTTCACCAACTAAAGAACCAGAGGCAACTACAGCACCAGTAGTATCAATACTTCCTCCAAGCCAAGCACCTGTAACTTGCTGCGACAAGCCCATCCATTTTGCAAGGTAAGGCATGCCTATCATCATTGGAATTGCAGTAATTAAAACCAAAGAAATAACAAAAGATAACTTTTTTGTATCGCCTTTAATTGCTCCTGCTGTTGCAATAGCCGCAGAAACACCACAAATAGAAACTGCACTTGCCAACATCATAGATAATTCTGCATCAATTTTTAATTTTTTGCACAACCAAAAAGCAAAATACCATACTGACAATACAACTACCAATGCTTGAACAATTCCGTAAAAGCCTGCTTTCAAGATATCCGAAAAAAAAATAGTTGTACCCAATAACACCAAACCAATTTTAACCAATAATTCACCCGATAAAGATTGTTTTAGCCATTGAGGTAAATGGAATACATTACCAATAAATAACCCAATAATTAAACTTACAATTACAGCTTCAAGATTTGCAGATTTTACAAATTCATGGTTAGATATAACTATTGCTATCAGCGTTAAGAAATAAATACAAATAAAACCTGTAGTAAAGTGAAGAAGGTTTTTTTGAGAAAGAATAGCGATAAAAATTACAACTACCAAAAGGTATAACAACTGTTTAAAAAGTGTAAACAAGTTACTACTACTCAACACATGGTTTTGCAAATCGGCAAAAGAATTCCAACTGTATTGTGGAACAGTTGGAATTACATGTAAAAAAGCAAATAAAACACTCAAAATACCCAATAAAAAAACCACCCAATCTTCATGCAATTGTTTAGGTAAAAAACTTTTATTCGACTGGCTCAATAGAAAACAATTTTTTTTATTAAAAAGAGGTTAGCAGATTACATTAATTTTTGTTGTGCACAAGATTTTGCTTTACTCCAATATTTGTTTGTAAAAAACCAAGTGCATGATTGTATTGTTGCCCCTTGGTTAAAATCCAATCAACAAATTGTTTAACAACTGGCTTACTATTGTTGTAGATAAAAGTAAGATCACCAGTAGGTGGCAAATCTGATTTACTTTTTTCTAATGCTGCAATTAGCTCATCCACTGTTGTGTAAAAATTTTCGGCTTTTTCAATTTTACCATTTTCATTCAAGTCTATCGGAATTACACTTAAACCATTTTTTTGTTTTCTAGTTGTTAAATCGTATACAAATCCCAAGTTGTTGTAAGCAATTCCTAAACTATCTTTTAAAACAGATTCTAGAAGTACTTTATCATCTTCAATTTTTCCGCCAACATTGTTTAAATCTTTTATTTCTTTTCCAAAATAGTTGGTAAAAGTTGCAGAAGCACAAGCTCCTCTTGAATAAACATGAATAGGTACTTCTTGCTCCACTTTATAATTAAAACTTGTTTCCTTCTTATCTGAATTAAAATAAATTTTCAAAAAATCTGCTTTGGAAATTCCTTTTTGTTGTAAGCTATTAATGGCAGGGTTTTTTTGATTGGCAATTGGCACCAAAGCAAACCTGCTTACAACGGTGTAATTAGCTTTACTTTTATCGGCGTTTTTTACTGGTGCGGCAGATGCATCAATATCTTTATTTTCCACCCCAGATTTCACTACAATAGAAATATTTGGATATTCTTTTTTAAACTCAGTAGCCCATTTTTCTATTAATGGAAATAAAAAACGTGTTCCTGAAATATTGATGGTTTCCTCTACTTTAGATGCTTTTACGGCATGTGTGGTAGTATCTGTAAGCGTATTTGCTTTTGATAAACGAGTACTAAATACCAATACAACTATCGGTAATGCTACTTTAAAAAACCGAACAGATGGTGCATATTTTTTTTGCATAATCTTATTTTTATGAATGAATAATCTAATTGTAACCAGGGTTTTGTTTTAATGAAGTATTTACTAGAATTTGCTGACGAGGAATTGGGAAAAGTAATTTATTAGCATCTGTAATACCTAAAACAGCAGTTGCTCTTCCCTTTCTAATTAAATCGAACCAACGCTGACTTTCGTAAGGAAACTCAAATCTTCTCTCTTCCAATATTTTATTAATCAAATCGGACTTATCGGTTACTGTAGCAATGATGGGTACATTTGCTCGTTGCCTTATCTCGTTTAAATCTTGTAGAGCACCGGTTATATCTATTGGGCTTTTTTCTGCTCTAGCCTCAGCTCTTATTAAAAATAAATCTGCAATTCTAAGAGCATATACTTGATCTTCTCCTGTAGCAATTTTAAAATTCATATTTCCATAAGTGGTGCCACTAATCGTTAGCAATAAAGACGCTCTATCACCTCCAATGGTTGAATTTCTAAGCTTTGCCACAAAATCATCTGTTGGTAAAAACTCTCTTCTACCACCAGTAACATTACTAGCAAACCAGTTACTTGCCCAAGTATTTCTATTGTTAATAGTATAATCAATTTCAAAAATTGATTCGGTAGTATTTTTTGTAGTATAAAACTGAGAATAGGGTTTTACCAACTTAAAATTTGTTGTATTGTTGATAATTTCAGTTGCATGACTTTCAGCTTTATCCCAATCTTGTGTATACAAATACACTTTGGCTTTTAATGCTTTTACAGTAAACTTATTTGCTCTATTTCGGTTTAAAACGGCAGGCAATAACGCATCTGCACTATCTAAATCTTTTATGATTTGTTGATAAATCAATTCTGGTTTGCTATTGCCTACTCCTACAGCATCGCTTGTAGTTTTTGTTGGCTGTAGTTGCAATGGAACATTACCCCAAATTCGCACCAAATCGAAATAGCTAAACGCCCTTATAAAGTAGGCTTCTCCCCTTACTCTGTTTCTGTCTGCAACAGTAAAAGTTACATCGTTAACAGACGGTACTAATTCAATAATATTATTAGAAATATTTATTGTTCTATAAATGGCTGCCCATAATTCTGACACCCTTGTATTTGTTGCAAAAATATCATACACATCAAACTCTCTATTGGTAGGAGAATTTCCAATCCAACGAATATTATCGTCTAGTAAATTTACAGTGTACCTATATGTAACACCTTGATAACTATTTGAAGATAATGCATTGTATGCACCTACTAAAGCGGCATCTGCACTTTTTTTATCTACTATAGAAGCATTTTCTTCAACAAATAATTCTGAATTTGTATCCAACACTTTTACACAAGACTGCTGAAAAATGAGTACAACAGGTAGTATAATTAAGGTCGTTATTTTTATTTTTATATTTTGTATGAATGTCATGATTTTGATGATTTAAAATGAAACATTGAAGCCAATTTGTAGTGTTTTTGGTTGTGCTGCAATTGCCTGATCGTATCCTAAAATATTTTGATCATTTGCTGCTGTATTCACCTCTGGATCAACACCTTTATATCTTGTTATAGTAAATAAATTGGTAGCCATTACATACACTCTTAATGAGGCTATTTTATATTTACTAATCATAGATTTAGGAATAGAATATCCGATAGAAACATTTCGAAGCCTTACATAAGAACCATCTTCTAAGAAACGACTAGGAATAATGCTTGCATTATTACCCAATGCTGTAAGTCTTGGAACTTCTGTAACATCACCTGGTTTTTGCCAACGAGTAAGCTGCTCTTGTAACATTGCAAATACACCATTTCTACTTCCACCATGTCCCATTCTATAACGTGTATTATTCCATACTTTATTCCCAATTGAATAGTAAAAAAATGCCCGAACATCTATGTTTTTAAAAAGTGTAAAATCGCTTGAAAAACTTCCAAAATAATCGGCCCAAGCATTTCCTAAAATTTGCAAATCTGCATCGCTAACTCTGCCATCTTTATTCAAATCATCGAATAAAACATCACCATTAGCGGCATTTACCCCTAATTGTTTGTGTAGATAAAAAGAGTATAAAGGATACCCTTCTTGTATAATACCTTGACCGCCACTTTTTAATATTGGTGTTTGTAATTTTTCAACCTTGTTAATATTTCTTGAGATGTTAAATGTTGTATTCCAAACAAAATTTTTTCTTGCAATAACAAGTGCCTTTATTGTAAACTCGAACCCTTTATTACTCATTTCACCAGAATTGGCAAATATGGATGAAAAACCAAGTTGACTAGGAACAGGTAATTCTAACAATAAATCGGTGGTGTTTTTTTCGTAATAATTAACATCGATATTTAAATTATTATTAAAGAAAGAAGCATCTAATCCAATGTTTAGCTGTTTGGTAGTTTCCCATTTTAAATTGGGATTAGCAAGTTGAGACGGAGCAATTCCTGATACATTTAAGTACGTATTTCCACCGCTCCATAATCCTTTAGAAGCAAAATCTGGGATGCCATTTTGGTTACCTGTGCTTCCATAGCTTAATCTTAGCTTAAGATCTGAAAAAGCCCCTAATTGTTGAATAAACTGCTCTTCATTTAATCGCCAAGAAACACCGACAGCAGGAAAATATCCCCAACGTTTGTCAACACCAAATCTAGATGAAGCATCGGCTCTAAAATTGGCATCAATCGAATACTTTCTATTGTATGTATAACTTAATCTACCAAAGTACGATACCAATCCAGCATCGGTGTATGAAGATGTACCCGTTTGAACGGCAGCAGAAGTAATTCTTGCAAACTGATCTGTTGGAAATCCTGTTCCGTTTAATGTTGTATTTTCAAAAGTTTCCTTTTGAATTGTATTTCCTACAATGGCATTGATGACATGCTTTTGACGAACCACTGTATTATAGGTCAACAATTGCTCATTTATCCAAGTGCTATTTCTATTAAAAGCAGATGTTGCAGATCCATTAATAGGAGCTTGCCCTTGCTGCATTTTTGAGTTGTAATAATTATCAACCTTACTCTCATTTATATCAATACTCCAAGATGTTTTAAACTTTAAACCTTTAAACAAGTTAAACTCTCCGTAAACATTACCAATAATTCTATGTCCAACATCTGTAAATTTTATCTCATTAATAGCAGCCAATGGATTTTCGAACAGTGAGGGTCTTGCATACGAGCCATCTTGATTAAAAATTGGGAAATATCTTGGTGTATACAAAGCTCCATTTACAGCACCATATGGTACATTATTATTGGGGCTCATGTTTCTTTTCGTGGCAATGCCATTGATACTAACACCTATTTTACTACTCTTAGTTAATTGATGGTCTACATTAATTTTTGCCGTACTTCTTTGAAAATAATCTGGTTTTACAATAGCTTCTTGTTTAAAAAAATTTCCTCCGATATAAAAAGTTGTTTTCTCATCTCCACCTGTAATTGATGCATCAATGTTATCAGTTGGTGCATTTTGAAAAATAAGTCCAATTCTATCATAAGTTAATTGTTCACTAGGCAAGCCTAACCCCCCTTCGCTTTTTGGACGAAATGGTCTTGTTGCAAACGATTTTCCATCATTTAACCACGTTTCGTTTTGTAGAATTGCTTCCTCTTCTCCAGTAAGAACAGGCCAAAACTTTCTTGCTTCAGAACTAGCTTTATAGTATCCAATGTTTACTTTAGATTTAGAATTTAATTTACCATGTTTTGTAGTAATTAGAATCACTCCGTTTGCACCTCTTGATCCATAAATAGCAGTTGCATTTGCATCTTTCAGTATTTCGATAGATTCAATATCAGCTGGATTAATATCTGCAATTGGCGATGTTTGTTGCCCACCAGTTGTTACACTTTGTAAAGTACGATTATTGATAAAAACGCCATCAATCACATATAACGGATCGTTACTTGCATTGATAGATGTAGAGCCTCTCACTCTAAGAAAAACACTAGAACCTGGTACAGATGTATTTGCAGAAGCTAAAATGCCGCCAGCTTGTCCTTGTAGCAATTGATCAACACTAGCAGATGGTATATTTTTTATATCATCTACTTTAACTGTAGAAACTGCACTTGTTAGATTTTTCTTCGACTGTTTTCCATATCCAACCACCACCACTTCTTCTTGTTCTTGTAACTTTTGAATTAAACCTACTTGTATACTAGCAGCATTTGCAACTGCCTCAATAGATTCATATCCAACATAAGAAACAACTAATGTGTAAGGAAATTTTTGTCCGGTTTTAAAATTGAAAACTCCATTATTATCTGCAATTACTTCATGTGTTGTTCCTTTTATTTTAATTACAGCATTGGGTAAAGCAATACCAGTTTTTGCATCAACAACTTTACCTGTTAATGTAGAATTAATAATGGGTTTTGTTGTTTCTTGGCTTGTAACAACTATTGGAAAAAATAGTGCTAAAAATAACCTGAATATTATCTTAGAATTCATGTTAAAACGTTTTGGCTAAGTACCATTTGTGTCATTATTGCATAACAAAATGGAATTCTTGAAAAATGTATAGTAAACTCAACTGCAACTGACAAACAAAACAATTGCCAACCACCGGCAAACATTAAGTTGCACAGTTGCAATTGAGCGAATAATTAAAGATTGAATGCAAACATGCAAGGAGAAGTAACTATACTTTTACCTCGTATGTTCTGGAATAGTTGTTATGAATCAACAACAACACAAAGGAGAAGATTGTAAATATTGAATACGCACCACCTTTGTAGTAGCATTTTTAAAAATGCTTGCTTTGAACAATTTCATAAATAATTTTTTTGAACTTCTGCAAATGGTGGTTAAGTGCAGAATTTTAAACGACTATTAGTCTATTAATTTGGTAGGCAAATATACATTCATTTCTTTTACTTTTCCAAAAAAAGAAATGATTTTTTTTAAATTTATTGATTGCCATATTTATCTTTCATCACTGTAAACGAATATTTTCTTCCTACACTTTTTGTTACCGTAAAAATGGTATTTATTACCTCATGTATACTTTTGTAATCGTTTAAGGCATAGGTATGTATGTTTGAAACTGACGCCTGACTATTTGCTGTTTTAGGTGATAATAACACAAAATTTTCTTGTAGCAGTGCAGTATGTAAAGCCAGATAATCGCTAGCATCTGCTTCGAATAATTGAATGTTGGTAATAAATTTAGACATAATAATCTGTTGAAATTAAAAGAATGACGCTGCGGTTGGAATCGAACCAACGTAAAAGGTTTTGCAGACCTTAACCTAAACCACTCGGCCACGCAGCTATATTGATTTGTATACTAGAAGAAGATATTGATGTTTTAAAAAATTATAACTAATTGTAAGTAAAAAGACAGCAATAACAATTAGGTATATAGACATTGTTTGCAAGAAAGCAAAACCAAATAGAGAAAAAACAATTATACAACGTAGAAATTCTACTTGAAAAATCCAACGCTTTTTTTCCATAATTGCACCACAATTAATCAATGTTAGCACAATAATGAGAGCAATACACATAATCTGAAAAACAGTAAAATAATGCTCAAATAAAATGAATGCAAATAGTGAAATAAGCAATAATACCATTTGCCAAACTACATATCTATTTAGCTTCTCTTGAATAGCTTCTTTATTTTGGTGAATGTTAAAATACAATTCAGCCTCAGCTCTCAATGAGTAGCTAAGTGTATTGGGTTTACCAAAAAGAATTTTTATTTTTCTAGAGAATGATTTCTCTTTTTTTATAGCTATCCATAGCTCAATGAAAAAATGAAAATGCTGCCATAAAAAACTAAAGGTTTGTAAGGGCTGTGTTAAGCCATATACAATTGGTTCATTGCCTTCTTTTTTAAACGTTCCAAATAATTTATCCCAAATAATTAAAACATCACCATAATTTTTATCTAAATAATTGGGATTACTTGCATGATGCACTCGATGATGTGATGGTGTTACTAATATATATTCTAAAACGCCTAATTTACCAATGGCTTTTGTATGTATGAAAAAAGGGTATAAACCATGTACCAATAAAATACTGGTAATCATGGAAGCTGGAAAACCTATAATTGGTAATATACACCAAAAGCCAGTTCTAGCCAGTGCTTGAAAAAAAGTAATTCTTGCAGATACAGTATAGTTAAAATCTTCGCTTTGATGATGTACTACATGCAAAGCCCAAAGCAAATTAATTTCATGAGCCAATCGATGATACCAGTACCAAATAAAATCTGTTATAATCAACAGAATAATCCACAAAAAAACACTTGGTTTTATTGAAAAAAAACCCCACTTTTTCTGCAAATAATCATACACAAAATAAAATAAACTAGCTGCTAATACATCTGATAATCTTTCTGCAATACCAATACTGATATTAGAAACCAATTCATTGAAACTAGAATATCTACCTCCTTTTTTAACAATAAAAAGGTACTCTACATACATAAAAAATAAAAAGAAAGGAACCGCAAATGCCAGAATATTCAACTGCATTTAAAAAAAATTGATTTATAAATGAAAACGGATAGAACTAAGAAACCAACTTATTGAAACGAACTTTTAGCAATGTAAATGATTGGTGTATATCGCTTACTGCATCTACAACTGCTGATAATACATTATTGAATACAGTATTGACTTTGAATAATTGAAATTCAAAATCAACATAGTGATGTACAATTTGCCTGTTTGGATTAATAACATAAATAGCAGGTAACGAAGCGTTTACTTCATCAACACCAGATAACCAATTTGAAATTGGATTCTCTATATCATACAATCCAAAAGCTTCTGCCAATTCATTGTTGTTATCATAAAAAACATAAGAAATATTTAAAGTAGCAACTGCCCTTTTAAACACTTTAGAAATATGATTTGTAACAATAATTAAATTACCACCATTCAACTGTACCTGTTCTTGCAAGTAAGTAATTTGTTGTAATGTATTGGCGTAGTTATTGTCAACTGCTGTGTAGAAAACAATTACTAAGGGTTCTTGTAAATCAAGAAAATGTTGAATAGATATAAAGGTTTCATTATGAAGTGGTAAAATAGGCGATAAATCTCCTTTTATTAGTGGATAAAAGCCATAATTGTAAATTTTAGTAGATACTGAAGGAGCAACTATTTTTCTCTCATGTAGCTGTGTAAGATTAGTGTAAATCATGTGATGTGTTTTTTATGGATGATGAAAAAAAGAAATAGAAAAAATATAGGAGTGTGCTGTTAACAACAACACATGCAAAAAGCAAAATTTGATATGTAAGAAGAAGTCTTCATTTTATAATTAGAGGACAAATATAGGAACATTTTATTGTCTACCAAATTTATAGACTAATATTTTTTGTTAGCAGCCAAAATCTTTTAAAAAGAGCATAAAAAACTCAGACTACTGGTATACAAAGTAGTCTGAAAACAAAAAAAGCTGCCCCTTTTGAGACAGCTTTTATTTATTTTATTTCATAAACGCCTACAACTTACCTGCCATAATTTCTTCCACAACATTTGGATCTAACAGGGTTGTAACATCCCCTAAATTACTCGTTTCTCCTTCTGCTATTTTACGTAAAATTCTACGCATAATTTTACCACTTCTAGTTTTTGGCAATCCTTTTACAAATTGAATTTTATCTGGTTTTGCAATTGGGCCAATAATACGAGTTACGGTTTGTAAAATATCTTTTCGAGTAAGTTCTTCATCACCATGTGTATTGTTGTCTATTACAAAAGCATAAATACCTTGTCCTTTAATATCATGAGGATATCCAACAACTGCACTTTCAACAACACCTGCATGCATATTAATTGCATTTTCAACTTCAGCGGTTCCTATTCTATGACCACTTACATTTAATACATCATCTACTCTACCAGTTATTCTATAAAAACCATTTTCATCTTTTAAAGCTCCGTCACCAGTGAAATACAAGTTTTCATATGTGGCAAAATAATTGGTTCTGCAGCGTTCATGATCGCCCCAAGTAGTTCTTAAAATAGCAGGCCAAGGAGCTTTTATACAAAGATTTCCTTTTAGCATTCCATGTTCATCTTTTTCAGTTACTTCTTTTCCATTTTCATCAACTAAAATGGGTTGAACGCCAGGCATTGGTAAAGTTGCCCAACTAGCTTTTGCAGGCGTAATTCCAGCTAAATTAGAAATTAAGCAACCACCTGTTTCGGTTTGCCACCAAGTATCTACAATTGGGCATTTTCTTTTTCCAATATGTTCATCGTACCAATGCCATGCTTCTTCATTAATGGGCTCACCAACTGTTCCTAATACTTTTAAAGACGATAAATTTTTTCCTTCCAAAGGCTCTAATCCAAAACCCATTAAACTTCTGATTGCCGTTGGTGCTGTGTATAAAATATTTACTTGATGCTTATCTACAATATCCCAAAAACGACCAGCATTTGGCCAAGTTGGTACACCTTCAAACATCAACGAAGTACCACCTGCACTTAAAGGACCATAAACAATGTAACTATGACCAGTTATCCAACCAATATCTGCTGTACAAAAATGAACATCGCCTTTTTTGTACTGAAATGCATTCACAAAAGTATAGTTCGTCCAAACCATATAGCCAGCACTACTATGCACCACTCCTTTAGGCTTGCCAGTACTTCCACTTGTGTATAAAATAAATAAAGGGTCTTCTGCATCCATTTCAACAGCAGGAAACGATACTTTTCCTTCTTTTTCAACCTGATTTTCTGCATGTTCCATTTCATCTTCCCACCACAAATCTCTGCCTTTTAGCATCGATACTGGAGTTCTAGTTCTTGTATAAACTATTACTTTTTTAATGGTTCTGTTGCCAATTAAAGCATCATCAATTACATTTTTAAGAGGAATTATTTTTTCGCCTCTATATGCACCATCACAAGTAATAATATAATCTGCACCAGCATCATATAATCTATCGGCAATACTTTGTGCAGAAAATCCACCAAAAATTACACTATGAATGGCACCTATTCTTGCACAACCTAAAACAGCATAGGCTAATTCAGGAATCATTCCCATATAAATACAAACTCTATCTCCTTTTTTAACACCATTATTCACCAACATTTGTGCTACCTGACAAACACGTTTATGTAACCGATTGTAAGTAACTACACGTACTCTTTCATCTGGATGATTTGGCTCCCAAATGATAGCAGGTTTATCGCCCATTGTTTCTAAATGCCTATCTATACAGTTTTCTGTAATATTTAGCTTTGCACCAGCAAACCATTCTATTTTGGGTTCTTTAAAATTCCAGTTTAAAACGGCATCCCATTTTTTCTTCCATAAAAAATGTTCGGCAATATTTCCCCAAAAAGTTTCTGGTTGTTCTACACTTTGTTGATAAGCTGATTGATAATTTTCAAAAGATGTAATTTGATACGGATATGACATACTACGTTAGATTGTTTGTTTGTTTTGTATTGAGGGGATGAAGATAAATGGATGTACTGATAAATAAAAGTTGAAATTGTTAGCATTACGCAAACGTTAGCGTAGATTGTATTTTTAATTCTTTAAATGGTACGCTTATATTCTTTATTTTACCAACCAAAACGACAAAAGCTATATGGAATTAAACAAAAGTGCCATCAGAAAAGTGATTGGTGCATCTTCAATGGGTACCTTAATTGAATGGTACGATTTTTACATTTTTGGCAGTTTAGCCCCTATTATTGCTGCTCAATTTTTTCCTAAAACAAACCCAACTGCTGCACTTTTAAGCACTTTGGCAACTTTTGCAGCCGGATTTATTGTTCGGCCTTTTGGTGCTTTGGTTTTTGGCAGATTAGGCGATATTGTGGGTAGAAAATATACTTTTTTGCTAACGCTTGTTTTAATGGGTGGCTCTACATTTGCTATTGGCTTAATTCCTTCGTTTGATAGTATTGGCTATGCAGCACCTATTTTAGTATTGATATTGCGATTAATTCAAGGATTGGCTTTAGGTGGAGAATATGGCGGTGCTGCTACTTATGTTGCTGAACATGCTCCTGAAAATAGAAGAGGTTATTATACAAGTTGGATTCAAACAACGGCAACAATGGGCCTATTTGTATCACTTGGTGTTATTTTACTTACAAGACGAAGTTTAGGTGTAGAAGCCTTTTCAGATTGGGGTTGGCGTGTTCCTTTTTGGGTGTCTATAGCTTTGGTATTGCTATCGATTTACATTCGATTAAAGATGAATGAAAGCCCACTATTTAGTAAAATGAAAGCCGAAGGAAAAACTTCTACCAATCCATTAAAAGAAAGTTTTGGTAAAAAACAAAACTTAAAAATGGTTTTATTGGCTTTGTTTGGGGCAACAATGGGACAAGGTGTGGTTTGGTATACAGGACAATTTTATGCCCAAAGTTTTATAGAAAATGTTTGTAAAATAGATTTTGAACAAAGCAGAACCATTCTCATTTGGGCTATTGTTTTTGCCACACCATTTTTTGTGGTATTTGGTGGATGGAGCGATAAGGTTGGGAGAAAATGGATTATGCTTGTAGGAATGTTGTTGGCTGTTGTTACTTACAAACCCTTATTTGGAATGTTATTACATATTGCAGATGAAACAAAAGCTTCTACCATACAAGCTCAACACAAAACTGAAGCTATTTCTTACGCTGTTGAAAATGAAAAAAATGCTTTTGTACGCTTAATTAAAGAAACAAACGTGTATACAAATGGAATTACCATTGTAAACATTCAAAGAGATTCTACTGATATTGAAGGTTTAAAATTTGCATCTCCCTTGCCACTAGGAACAATTAAAACAGTAGATAATATTGGCTATTGGAAAATGATAGCCATTGTGTTTATAATGATTATTTATGTAACAATGGTTTATGGGCCAATTGCTGCATTTTTAGTAGAACTATTTCCTACAAAAATCAGGTACACATCTATGAGTTTACCGTATCACATCGGTAATGGCGTTTTCGGTGGATTAACGCCTTTTATTGCTACTTTATTATCAACCATTTACACGAACGATAAACTTGCAGGATTAGCTTATCCGATAGTTGTAGCGGTAATTTGTTTGATTATTGGTGCATTGTACATTAGTAACAAAAAAGCCGTTCATGCAGAATAGAATGTCTTTTATTAAATAATTTTAAATTGAAACTGATGAAAAGTTTGAAAAAATATTTAGGAATTGTTTGGTTGTTGTTAGGTCCTGTTAGTTTGTATTACTTAATAACTACAGCGTTGGCAGAAATAGCTAAAAAACCTGAAATAGATACCAAAATTCAATGGGGTATTTTTATAGGAATTTTTATTCCAATTGCTATTGGATTGAGCATTTTTGGTTGGTATGCTTTAAATGACGAATACAGTGAAATAGAAACAGAATAACCTTTTATTTAATAGTATAATTTACCACTAACTCCTATTTTGTACGTGCAAAATAGGAGTTGTAGTTTTAGATACACACAAACTTTACAAAAACAATGACAAATGCTTTGAAATAGGCTACATAAAACAATTACATTTGTTCATTACTTCTTAAAAACAGATATGTCTATTACTGTAAAAGGTTTAACCAAACTTTACGGCACACAAAAAGCCATTCATAATATTTCATTTAACATTCAACAAGGAGAAATTGTAGGTTTTTTAGGACCAAATGGTGCAGGAAAAAGTACCACCATGAAAATTATTACCGGCTACTTACAACAAGATGCTGGTATTGTAGATGTTTGTGGAATTTCAGTAAAAGAAAATCCAATATTAACTAAAAAGAAAATTGGCTATTTACCCGAAGCTAACCCACTGTACTTTGATATGTACATAAAAGAATACTTGGCTTTTATTGCTGGTATTCATAAAATAGCCAATAAGCAATCTGCTATTGACAATGTAATTGCACTTACAGGATTAACGATTGAAAGTAAAAAGAAAATTGGACAATTATCTAAAGGTTATAAACAACGTGTAGGTTTGGCTGCAGCACTTATTCATGAACCTGAAGTGTTAATTTTAGATGAACCTACAACAGGCTTAGACCCTAATCAAATTATTGAAATTAGAAATGTTATAAAGCAGCAAGGGAAAAATAAAACAGTTTTATTTTCATCGCACATTTTACAAGAAGTTGAGGCCATTTGTGATAGAGTTGTAATTATAAATAAGGGAGAAATTGTTGCTGATGATGTTTTAAGCAATCTCACAAAAGATTCAACAAGTAATACCATTGTATTAGAATTACAAGAACAGGTAGATGCCTCCATATTTTCTGGTTTAAACACAAATAAAATATCTAATACAATTTGGCATTTCAAAACTAGTAATACAGAAAAAACTAGAAAGCAATTGATGGAAATTGTTCTAAAAAATGAATTAAACATGATTTCATTAACCAATAAAAGCAATAATAATTTAGAGGATGTATTTAGGAATTTAACAACAAAAAAATAAATGCTTACTTTTATAGCCAACTTAAAGAATGGTAAACGTAAGCTGAATAGAGCATCTAACCGATGCAGTGAGTGACACAACGAAGTTGAATAGTATTACAAAAGCCAATAACAATATTTTTTTAACACAAGCATACAAACAAAGCAAAAATTATGAGTTACATTATTGAAGTGCATGCCCGCCAAATTTTAGATAGCCGTGGCAATCCTACAGTTGAAGTTGATGTTACAACTGATGATGGTGCAATGGGTAGAGCAGCTGTACCAAGTGGTGCAAGTACTGGTATTCACGAAGCCGTAGAATTACGTGACAACGATAACAGTGTTTATGTTGGTAAAGGTGTATTACAAGCTGTAAAAAATGTAAATGAACAAATTGCTGAAGCAATTACTGGTTTTGACGTTACACAACAAGCTGCTATTGACGCAACAATGATTGAGTTAGATGGCACTGCAAACAAAGGTAAATTAGGTGCAAATGCAATGTTGGCGGTAAGTATGGCGGTTGCAAAAGCTGCTGCTGAAGAAGCTGGCACTCCTTTGTATAGATACATTGGTGGAACAAACGCAAGAACATTGCCTATTCCAATGATGAACATTTTGAATGGTGGTGCTCATGCTGATAACAAAATAGATTTTCAAGAGTTTATGGTAATGCCTGTTGGTGCACCAAGCTTTAGCGAAGGTTTACGTTGGGGTGTTGAAATTTTTCATAAACTGAAAAGTGTATTGAAGAAAAAAGGCTATAGCACCAATGTTGGTGATGAGGGTGGATTTGCACCAAATATTCAAAGCAATGAAGAAGCTATTGAAACTGTATTAGAAGCTATTACTGCTGCTGGTTACAAATTGGGTTCTGAAGTCGCTATTGCTATGGATGCTGCAAACAGCGAATTATGGAAAGCAGATAAAAACAAATATGTATTCCACAAAAGTAGTGGTAAAGAAATGAGTAGCGATGAATTGGTGAAATTTTGGGAAAGTTGGGTAAATCAATATCCGATTATTTCTATTGAAGATGGTATGGCTGAAGACGATTGGAATGGTTGGAAAGCTTTAACACAAGCTGTTGGAAGCAAATGCCAGTTAGTTGGTGATGATTTATTTGTAACAAATGTTTTGCGTTTACAAGAAGGAATTGATAAAGGAATTGCCAATGGTTTATTGGTTAAAGTAAACCAAATTGGTACGGTAACTGAAACTATTAATGCTGTTACTCTAGCTCAACATAATGGCTACAACACTATTATGAGCCATAGAAGTGGTGAAACAGAAGATGTAACCATTGCAGATTTAGCTGTTGCATTAAACTGTGGACAAATTAAAACAGGTTCTGCTAGCCGTACAGACCGTATAGCTAAATACAATCAATTAATTAGAATAGAAGAAGAATTAGGAAGCACAGGTATTTATCCTAGTGGTAAAATTAAGTTTGGTAAATAAACTTTTGAGTTTACTGAATATAAAAAGAGGTTGTAGAAAATTTATTCTACAACCTCTTTTAGTATATGTGTATTTCTGGTTTTACAACTACACTACATCTCTACCATGACATGCTTTGTATTTTTTTCCACTACCACAAGGGCAAGGATCGTTTCTACCAATTTTTGGACCCACAACTATCGGTTGTTGTTTTACTGGTGTGGGATCGTAATAATCGTTTTCCGTTGGTGGCATTTCATTGCCAATACCATCCATTTCTTGCTTACGGGTTTTCATGTTGCTTAAGTCGGTTTTCTCTTGTCTCCCTTCTTTTACTTGACTTTCGTTTTCAATAGGAATAGTAGCATGACAAAGAAACTCAACAATGTTTTTATTCACCTCAGCATCCATATTTTTAAATAAGTTGAATGCTTCTACTTTGTAAATTACCAATGGATCTTTTTGTTCGTAAGTAGCTGTTTGAACGCTTTGTTTCAAATCGTCCATTGCTCTTAAATGTTCTTTCCATTGATCATCGATAAAGTTTAAAGTAACTGTTTTTTCTAAAGCATTTAATAATTCTGCTCCATTAGTTACCAAAGTTTTATCCATATTGGCTAAAACTTGTAAACCACGTTTTCCATCAGTAAATGGCACAATTACGTTTTCAATATGTTTTCCTTGTTGCTCACGTATATTTTTAAATACGGGAACAGCTTGAACAGCCATTTCATCTTTTTTACGTTGGTAGTTTTCTGTAGCTTGATTGTACAGTTTTTCTGCAAGTTGATTGGTTGAAAGTTTACCAAATTCTTCTGCTGTAATTGCAGCATCAATACCAAAGTTTACGATGGCTGCCAAACGAAATCCTTCGTAATCGTTTTGTTCTTTAAATGAATTAATTAAGCCTTCTGCTACTGTATAGAATGCGTTGTCTAAGTCTAAAGCCAACCTTTCTCCAAATAATGCATGGCTACGTTTTGTATAAATTACTGTACGTTGTTTATTCATGACATCATCGTACTCAAGTAAACGTTTTCTTATACCAAAGTTATTTTCTTCTACTTTCTTTTGAGCTCTTTCAATGCTTTTGGTAATCATGCTGTGTTGAATAACTTCACCTTCTTTATAGCCAGCAAAATCCATCACTTTAGCAATACGTTCACTACCAAACATACGCATTAAATCATCTTCCAAACTCACAAAAAACTGTGTAGAACCTGGATCACCTTGACGGCCTGCACGTCCACGTAACTGTCTATCAACCCTTCTACTTTCATGGCGTTCTGTACCAATAATTGCCAAACCACCTGCTTCTTTTACACCTGCACCAAGTTTAATATCGGTACCACGACCAGCCATATTGGTTGCAATTGTAATTGCCCCAGGTAAACCAGCTTCTGCTACAACTTGAGCTTCACGAGCATGTTGCTTGGCATTTAATACATTGTGTGGAATTTGTTTTTGACGCAACATTCTACTCAATAATTCACTCACTTCAACCGATGTTGTACCCACCAAAACTGGACGAGGAGTTTGGGCTTCTACCACTCCTGTTTTTGGATTAGCAGCAGGTATTAAATTTCCTTTTGCATCATATTTTGGAACATAGTTACCTAGTGCGTCTTTTACGTCGGTAACTTCATAATGAGAATAAGGGAAAACTAGTTTTTGAATTTCGTTAATAACAGCACCAAATTTTTCTCTTTTTGTTTTGTACACCAAGTCTTGTTCATCTTTTCTAATGGCTGTTATATTTGTAGGAATAGTAACAACATCTAACTTATAAATATCCCAAAATTCACCGGCTTCTGTTTCAGCTGTACCCGTCATACCGCAAAGCTTGTGGTACATTCTAAAATAGTTTTGAAGCGTTACGGTTGCATACGTTTGTGTAGTTGCTTCTATTTGTACATTTTCTTTGGCTTCAATTGCTTGGTGTAAACCATCTGAATAACGTCTACCATCTAAAATACGACCTGTTTGTTCATCTACAATTTTTACACTTCCTTCCATTACCACATATTCTACATCTTTATCAAATAATGTATAGGCTTTTAGTAATTGTTGAACAGTATGAATACGATCGGCTTTTACAGAATAATCATTAATTACCGCTTCTTTTTGATGTAGCTTTTCTTCTGCATCTAATTCAGCTTTATCAATAGCTGCAAGGCTTACACTAATATCTGGTAAAATGAAGAAATTAGGATCTTCACCCGATTTTGTAATGAGTTGAATTCCTTTATCGGTTAATTCTACAGAGTTATTTTTTTCATCAATGTAGAAATACAATTCTTCATCTGCTTTTGGCATTTCTCTTGATTGATCTGCCAAATAATAATTCTCAGCTTTTTGAAGTTTTACCCTCATCCCTGGCTCACTCAAATACTTAATAGTAGCACTATTTTTAGGCAAACCTCTATGTGCTCTAAACAATGCTAAGCCACCATCTTTAGGATCGTCGTTACCTTCTGCAATTTTCTTTTTTGCTTCATTTAAAAATCCATTAACAGCCTTTCTTTGAGCATCAACTAGCTTTTCAATTCTTGGTTTTAATTCAAAAAATTGCTCAATATTATCTTGTTTTCCAATTGGCCCACTAATAATTAACGGTGTTCTTGCATCGTCAATTAAAACGCTATCTACCTCATCTACCATTGCAAAATGATGTTTACGTTGCACCATTTCATCTGGATTATGCACCATGTTATCTCTCAAATAATCGAAGCCAAATTCGTTATTCGTTCCATAAGTAATATCTGCTAAATAAGCGTTTCTTCTTTCAGCAGTATTGGGTTGATGTTTATCAATACAATCTACAGTTAATCCTAACCATTCAAACAACGTTCCATTCCATTCACTATCTCTTTTTGCTAAGTAGTCGTTTACAGTTACAATATGCACACCTTCGCCAGCCAATGCATTCAAGTATGCAGGTAAAGTACTTACTAAAGTTTTACCTTCACCTGTTGCCATTTCGGCAATTTTTCCGCTATGCAAAACGCTACCACCAATTAATTGCACATCGTAGTGTACCATATTCCAAGTAATGGGTGTTCCACCAGCAACCCATGTATTTTTAAAAATACTTTTTTCGCCATCAATAGTAATGTAGGGCTTTTTAACGCTTAGTTCTCTATCTAAACTTGTAGCATTTGATACCAATTCAGTATTTTCTTTAAAGCGTCTTGCAGTTTCTTTAACCACAGCAAATGCTTCTGGATGAATTTCTTTTAAAGCTTCTTCCAATTGCTTGTCACGTTCTTTTTTCAGCTTATCAACCTGTTGATAAATTTCATCTTTTACATGAATATCAGAAGTAGGTAAAGCATCTGCTTCTTGTTGTTTGCTTTCTATTTGGCTATCAATTTCTTGAATATATGCTTTAATTCTAGATTTAAACTCTTGGGTTTTGGCACGCAATTCATCGTTTGATAATTGTTGATATTGCTGGTAGAATTGATTAATTTTTTCAATAATCGGTTTTATCTGTGCAATATCTTTTTCACTTTTATTGCCGCCTAATAATTTGCTAATAAATTTCAACATATAAATGGTACGATTGTATAATTATGATTCTTTATCAAATAAAGTGCTACAAGATTTTCTAGTCAATTTGGCACTTTTTCTCTTTTTCAGGCGACAAATGTAAAGAATTTGGCTTCAGTAGCATGAAGCCATTATTTTTAAGGCAGAATAAATTAAATATTAAATGATGAATATTCGAAAAAGTATTTTACTGAGTTGTGTATCGTTGATTACAATACAAGTTTATGGGCAAGAATCTAACCTTGATTCTATAAAAGTATTGAAAGATTCTGTAGTAATAAAAACAGGATTGATTTCTATTGATTCGATAGCAAAAAGACGCAATCAATTGAACAAAACAAACATGAGCATTCTGGCAGGTTGGGCTGCTGTAAATATTTTACAAAGCTCTATTTCAGCAGGAAATGCAACAGGTGTAGACAAAAGTTTTTTTAAGATGAATGTGTATTGGAATACAGTGAATTTAGCAATTGCAGGCGTTGGATTGTATAGTGTAAAAAAAGCCATGCTAAAGAAAACTTCATTAGAAAAAGAATTAAAAATTCAAAATCAACTAGAAAGAATTTTATTGGTAAATACGGCTTTAGACATTGGATATATTTTTGGTGGAATGTACTTACAAGAAAGAGGTAAAAGATTGGCCAATAATCAAACTGAAGGATTTGGAAAAAGTATTATTGTACAAGGTGGATTTTTATTGGGTTTCGATATAATTCAATATTACTATCACAGACAAAATGGAAAAAATTTGAATAAATGGATGAAAAAAGTAGATTTTAATGTTACCGAAAATGGAGTTGGAATAAAAGTGAAATTATAACCTTGTTGGCAATTGCTGCAAAAACAGGATTAAATTATACGTTGATGCATTCGTTCAATAAAAAAGCAGCTTTTTGTAAAGCTGCTTTTTTATTGAGTATTTAAATGGAATTAAAAGTAAAACCAATTTAACAACACTGTTGGATAAATGCCTAATAAAATAATAATTGCTGCTAGAACAACTAATGTTATTTTAAAACCTTGACCAAATGTTTCTGTTTCTGCATTACCTTCTTTAAAGTACATAGCTTGAATAACTTTGAAATAGTAATACACACTTACAGCGGCAAATAAAACAGCAGTAATTACTAAGATTAATGCACCATATCCACCCGTTTTTACTACAGCAGCTAACATATAATATTTAGCAAAAAAACCTGCTGTTAAAGGTATACCTGCAAGAGAAAATAAGAATACACTATTGGTAGCCGCTAATAATGGTTGTGTTTTGGCAAGACCATTATAACCATCTAAAGAATAATCTTTCATTTTAACCAATATGGCAAAAATACCAATGGTAGCAAGGCTATATGCAGCAGCATATAAAATAATACCTTCTTTAGCAAAATCATTGCTTGCATACAAAGCAAACAACATAAATCCTGCTTGAGCAATACTACTGTATGCCAACATCCGCTTTACACTTTGTTGAAATACAGCTGTTATATTACCAATTAATAGTGTAACAATAATAATAATAAACAAAATCAGTTTCCAAGAAGCACCTAAATCTTCTGCTTTTGCGGCAAATAGTTTCATGAAAGCAAAGAAACCTGCAGCTTTAACAATGGTTGCCATGAAAGATGTAAATACGCTAGGTGTTCCGTCGTAAACATCAGGAGTCCAAAAATGAAATGGTGCAGCCGAAACCTTAAAAGCCATTGAAATAAATAATAAAATTAAACCAACTGGTGCAAGAATTCCAGCAGTCATTAAACCAGTGATAGCAGATTTAGAACCACTTGAAGCCAACCCAAAATTCCCTGTAGCTCCATACAATAATGCAATACCCATTAACATGATGCCTGTTGAAAAAGAGCCCATTAAAAAATACTTTAAAGCAGCTTCGTTGCTTTTTAAATTTCTTTTATCTGCACCAGCTAAAATGTATAAAGGAATAGACAAAATTTCTACCCCAATAAAAAACATTAATAACCCATTGAAAGAAGTAAGTACACTTGCACCACATAAAACGAAAAATATCAACGCAAAATATTCTGCTTTATATTCTCCCACATTTACAATATCGTTTCCGCTTAAGATAAAATAAATTAGGGTTGCAATAAATAATATATTGTTGAAGTACAATCCAAATTTATCGAACGATAAAAGTGATTTGGTATCTACTTCTATAGCGTATATACCAAAGGTTTGACAAACGTTACCAAATATCAACAAAAGCAAAGCAGCTATTGCTACATTTTTAATGGTTGTTTTATTTGTGGTATAAATACCCGTAAACATCATCACTACACCACATAAAGCTGAAAGAATAATTGCATTCATAGAAATGTATAAGGTTGTAAGTTATTGGTTATAATTATCTGTTTATCACGATTCAAATCCTCTCTATAACGTGTAACTTTTATCGTTTTACCAAAATTGAGTTTACAGTTTCTGTTGTTAAATCAATCATTGGTTGAGGAAAAATACCCAAACCAATAATTACTATTACCAATACAATTAGCATTAATTGTGTATTTACAGAAAACTCTGTTGCTTTTTCTGTAAGCTGTACTGTATTGCCATAAAAAACTTTTTGTACCATGTTTAAAGTATAAACAGCTGCCAATATGATGCTAATACCTGCTACACCTGCTAAATATATATTGTATTGAAATAGTCCATTAAACATTAAAAATTCACCTACAAATGCATTGGTAAGTGGTAAAGCAACATTTGCAAAAGCCATTACTACTAATAAAATAGCCAATGCAGGTGCTTTTTGTGCTAAGCCACCTAAATCGCTAAACTTTCTAGTACCTAATTTTTGTTCAATTGCATCTGCAACAATCCATAATCCTATAACATTTACACCATGATTAAACATTTGAATCATTACGCCTTTTAAACCAATGGTATTCAGTGTAAATATTGCTGCACTCATTAAACCAATATGTGCAATTGAAGAATACGCAATCAAGCGTTTAATATCATCTTGTTTGATGGCAATAAATGAAGCATACAACATTCCAATTACACTTAGTAAAATGATTATAAATCCAAATTTTTCAGTTGCAATTGGAAAAATAGGAATCAACCAACGAATTACAGCAAAAATTCCCATTTTTACCATGATGCCGCTCAGAACCATCGTTACGGCAGTTGGAGATTGTTCGTATGCATCTGGTTGCCAAGTATGGAAAGGGAAAATTGGCATTTTAATGGCAAAGGCAATAAAGAACAACCAAAAGCCAATATTTTGCTCCGTAGCTGAAAGCTTTAATTGATAAAATGAAGCTATTGAGAAAGAATGTGTTGGACTTAAAAAATAGATGTATAAAATACCAATAAGCATTAATAAAGAACCTAAAAATGTGTAAATGAAAAACTTAAAAGTAACTGCAATTCGTTTTTCGCCACCCCAAATTGAACAAAGAAAATACACAGGTATTAATGCTAACTCCCAAAAAAAGTAGAACAATAAGCAATCTGTTGCCACAAAAACGCCCATTAAACCGGCTTGAGTCAATAACATTAATCCATAAAATGCATTGGAATTTTTATACTCATTATTGTAAGTAGCAGCAAAAATAATGGGGAAAGAAACTGCTGTTAATAAAGTTAACATTTTGCTCATTCCATCCAATGCAACTGAAAATCTTGAACCTAAAACAGGCAACCAAGTAGCATCATAAACCAATTCTGATGTAGCAAAAAGAGCGTAAATGCCAATAATAGCAGTAATTGTGGCCGAAAGAAGTGCTGCATTTTTAGCACTATTACCATTTTTTAATAAAAAGGTAACTAATCCACTAACAACTGGTATAAATATGAGTAATAAAGGAATCATGTTTAAAGAATAAGCTTATACTAAAATATTTTTCCAAAAAAGTTTACAATAGCTGCATCATTAATCCAAAGGAAAAATATTACAACTATAGAAACAACCATTACCAACAAATAGCCACCTACTTGTCCATTTTGTACTAAACGAAGTTGACGAGAACCATAGTTTACCAATCTACCAACTCCATTTACAATACCATCGATACCTGATTTTTCAATAATATTTTTAAGAAAAATAGACAATGCATCTAATGGTTTTACAATAATGGTATCGTATAATTCATCAACATACCATTTGTTTTCAAGTACTTTTCCAATACCAGATTCTTCTATATCACTGTAAGTGTATTTACTAAATTTACTCCACGCAAACCCTATTGTAATCAGTACCAAACCAGTTACAACACCCATCATCATATATTCTGTATTGTGATCTAAGTGATGAGCATGAACTAAAGCATTTGAACGAGCAAATATGGGAGATAAAAAATGTTCTAACCAATGGCTATCTTTTGCAAATACCTCAGGAATTCCGATAAATCCACCAACAACTGATAAAACAGCCAATACCAATAATGGAATTGTCATTGCAGAAGGACTTTCATGTAAATGATGTTCTTGTTCATGTGTTCCTCTAAACTTACCCAAGAAAGTCATTGCATACAATCTAAACATATAGAAGGTAGTCATTAATGCACCTGCTACACCTAAGTAATACAAAATAGGATTTTTAGAATATGTTGCAGCTAGAATTTCATCTTTTGAGAAAAACCCAGAAAACGGTGGAACACCTGCAATTGCCAGACATGCCAATAAAAAGGTAATGTTTGTAATTGGCATATATTTTTTTAATCCACCCATTTTTCGAATGTCTTGTTCATGATGCATGGCATGAATTACAGAACCTGCACCTAAAAACAGTAACGCTTTAAAGAAAGCATGTGTCATAACGTGAAACACAGCACCTGTGTAAGCTCCAACACCTAATCCTAAAAACATGTATCCTAACTGACTAACAGTTGAATAAGCCAATACTTTTTTAATATCGTTTTGTTTTAATGCAATCGTTGCAGCAAATAAAGCAGTTGCCAAACCTATTATTGCTATGAAGCCCTGTGTTTCAGGAGCCATTGTATATAATAAATTGCTTCTTGCTATCATGTAAATACCAGCGGTAACCATTGTTGCAGCATGAATTAATGCAGAAACCGGTGTTGGACCAGCCATTGCATCGGGTAACCATGTATATAGAGGCAATTGAGCACTTTTGCCCATAGCACCTACAAATAATAACGATGTAATAATTACAATATCTTGATGTGATAATTTAGAAACATTGGCAAACACATCAATATAAGTAGCTGTCCCTAATTTTTGAATCAAATAAAACACAGCTAGTAAAAAACCTAAATCACCAATACGATTCATGATGAAGGCTTTTTTGGCAGCGTAGTTGTAATTATTGTTTTTAAACCAATATCCAATTAATAAATACGAACACAAACCAACGCCTTCCCATCCAATAAACATAATCACATAGTTTGCTCCCATCACCAATAACAACATAGAGAATACGAACAAATTCAAGTAAGCAAAATATCGTCCATAATGTTGTTCTTCCTCATCTTTCATGTATGCTGAAGAATATAGATGAATTAAGAAACCAATTCCTGTAATGATTAATAAGAAAAGTGAAGAAAGTTGGTCTATTTGAAAAGCAAACGGAATCTTAAAGTTTTCTACATCAATAAAAGTGAAGTATTCAGCAATAATGGCTCCTGTAGATTTTACTTGTAAAAACAAAATAATACTTACAACAAAAGATGCCAAAATACTACCACTACCAATAGCAGCAATCATTTGCTTTGACAGCGATTTTCTTCCTAATCCGTTTATTAAAAAACCGATTAAGGGAAATAATGGAACTAATAATACTAAATTGTTCATGCCCTACATCTCCAAAGAGACTTAATTTAATTTGTTATGAATAAATATTTCAAACTGTGCTACTCAATTCTACTTGAATTGAAGGCATATTAATTTTTCAGTCTGTTCAAAAAATTTACATCTACTGAATGTGTATTTCTGTACATCATTACTATAATGGCCAAGCCCACACTCACTTCTGCTGCTGCAACTACCATAATAAAAAACACGAATAACTGTCCATCTGTACCAACAGTAGACGTTTTATCAGCCAAATAAGCCATTCCATGATGCATTTTCGAAAATGCAACCAATAATAAGTTGGTAGCATTCAACATTAATTCAATACACATAAAAATGATAATTGCATTTCTACGTGTAAGAACCCCAATAACACCGATACTAAACAATGTTAAGGCTAGATATAAATAATATTGTATAGGCATAATTAAACTAAATATTTTTTGAAGCAGTTATGATAAAACAATTACAAAAGTTACTTTTATTTTTTCCCAATTACTACAGCACCAACCATTGCACTTAAAAATAAAACACTACTAATTTCGAAAGGAACTACAAAATTGCTAAACAACTCTTTACCCAAATTGCCAATTAAACCAATATCACCTGTTTTTAACAATGCTGTTTTACCTTTCATTTCAGATGCTTGAAGAACTAATGATACAAACATTCCTAACAAACAAATACCACCTAAAGCACCAAAAATCCGCATCCAAATATTTTTTTGTGGTTCAGTTTCTTTATTCAAATTCATTAACATAATTACAAATAGAAACAAAACCATAATAGCTCCTGCATACACAATCATGTTTACAATAGCTAAAAACTGTGCGTTTAATAGAATATAATGACCCGAGATTGCAAAAAATACAGCAATTAACCACAACACACTAAACACAGGATTTTTACTCAAAACCACCATTAATGCACCTAGTAACGCTAGTGCAGTTAAAAACCAAAATAATATTTGTACAATTCCCATTTCAATTAGTTATTAGTTAAGAATTATAAGATGGCTCAATTCATAATTCTTAATTCTTAATTTATAATTCTTTAATTCTTTCCTCCTTTAGCAGCTGCATATTCTGCCGGCTGTGTTACAGGGTTCGGAATTAATAAATCTTGTTTTCCATATATAAATCCCTTACGTGCATAATTAGCAGGGGCAAAAGTTTCACTTAAATAAATCGCATCTTTAGGGCAAGCCTCTTCACATAAACCACAGAAAATACAACGAAGCATATTAATTTCATACTTAGCTGCATACTTTTCTTCTTTGTATAAATGTTCTTCCCCTTCTAAACGTTCAGCAGCTTCCATTGTAATTGCTTCTGCCGGACAAGCAACTGCACACAATCCACAAGCTGTGCAATTTTCTCTTCCTTCTTCATCTCTGTTCAAAACGTGTAAACCTCTAAAAACAGGACTAAACTCTCTCTTTTGTTCAGGATAACGAATGGTAGGCTGTTTCTTAAAAATATGGCTAAACGTAATGAGCATACCTTTAAAAATGTTCCATAAGTAAATGCTCTCCAAAAAAGTCATTGGTTTACGCTCTACCTTTTTCGCTCTTGCTGTTAATGCTTGCATTTGTTTATTCGTTTAACTTTTGGTTGGTTACCGCTAGTTTAAGTTTCGCAAAAATATTTTTATTCACTATTGATACCAACTTTATTAATCTTTCACCAAAAAACAGATTTTGTTAGTCGGCTTTAGTACTACTATTAAGCTTTTGTTGCGTCGCACTCTTGTACGCCTTATTCATTATTCAGCTAAAATATTAGCCTTTCAATCAATATTTACTTTTGAAGCCACAAACTCAATGCACCTGTTAATAGCATATTTAATAAAGCCAACGGAATCATTTTTTTCCAACCCAAATTCATCAATTGATCGTATCTAAATCTTGGAATAGTCCATCTAATCCACATAAATACAAAAATAAAAATCATCACTTTTGCCAATAAAGCCACAACACCCAAAGCAGCAGCTAAGTTTACATCAATAGTACTTTCATCAAAGAAAGGAATATCGTATCCACCAAAAAACATAGTAGCCATAATTGCACTACTAATAAACATGTTGATGTATTCAGAAAAAAGGTAAAAACCCAATTTCATAGAAGAATATTCTTGGTGATAACCAAAGTTTAATTCATTTTCAGCCTCTGGTAAATCAAAAGGAGTACGATTACATTCTGCTAATGCACAAATAAAGAAAATTAAAAACCCTAAAGGTTGATACACAATATTCCAATAATGCCCATTACTCATTTGTTGAAGAACAATGGTTTTTAAACTTAGAGATCCTGTTATCATTAACAATGCAATTAATGATAAACCCATTGCCAATTCGTAACTAATTGCTTGGCTAGCACCACGTAATGCAGCCATTAATGAGAATTTATTATTGCTTGCCCAACCACCAATCATTATACCATAAACACCCATACTCACTACACCAAAAACATATAAAATTCCAATGTTAATGTCTGCAATTTGTAAGGCAATATTTCTTCCAAACATTTTTACTTCATTTCCCCAAGGCACAACAGCACAAGTCATTAAAGCAGCAGTCATAGCCAAACCTGGACCTAAAATAAATAATGCTTTGTTAGCAGAATTAGGTATAATTTCTTCTTTGGTAATTAATTTCAATCCATCTGCAAAAGGCTGCAACAAACCCCAAGGACCAGCTCTATTTGGTCCAGGACGATCTTGTAAAACAGCAGCCACTTTACGTTCAGCAAATGTGGTATATAAGGCAATTCCTAAACTTGCGAAAATAATAATGGCAATTAGAATTAGTTTTTCAATCAATAAAATCCAATCGAAAGCTAGTAGTGTCATGTTGGTATTATTACAATTAAATGTATTAAGCTTTAAAATCTGTTGAATGAGATGGACCATTAATTGCACTCAACTGAATTTCTGGTTTGTTAACTTCACTTACAGAGTGAATATCCATTAGCAATTGTGGCGTTCTTCCATCATTTACTGCTACAAATGTTTCTGTAGGTTTTACTGTGCCAACATTTCCTGCATAATGACCTTGAGAAATAACAGATTGTCTACTAATTTCTCTTGGACCTTCAATTACCCAATCACTTGTTTGTTTCTTTTCGAAGCGACAAGTATTACAAATCCATTCTTCTACTTCACCCCATTCGTCTTTACGTGCAGTTACCCTAAACACCTCATCGCCTCTATTCCAAAGTGTAACTTTTCCGCTACAAGTTGGGCAATCTCTATGGGCATTCATCGGTTTTAAAAACCAAACCCTATTTTTAAATCTAAAAGTTTTATCGGTTAATGCACCTACAGGACAAACGTCTATTACATTTCCTATAAAATCGTTTTCTAAACTTTTTTCTATAAATGTGGCAATTTCTGCATGATCGCCTCTATCTAAAACACCATGTTCTCTTTTCGCAGTTAGTTGGTCGGCTGTATACACACAACGGAAACACATAATACAACGTGTCATGTGTAGTTGTATGTATGGACCTAAATCATGTTTTTTGAATGTACGACGCTGAAATTCGTAACGTGTACCTTCTTTACCATGTTCGTAACTTAAATCTTGCAAATGACATTCACCAGCCTGATCACAAATTGGGCAATCTAACGGATGATTGAGCAATAAAAACTCTACCACACCTGCTCTTGCATCAATAACTTTTGGAGAAGTAATGTTCTTTACTTCCATTCCATCCATTACTGTTGTACGACAACTTGCCACCAATTTAGGCATTGGACGAGGATCTTTTTCAGACCCCTTACTTACCTCTACTAAACAGGTACGACATTTACCACCACTACCTTTTAACTTACTGTAAAAACACATTGCTGGAGGAGCAACTTCTCCACCAATTTTACGAGCAGCCTCTAATATAGAAGTGCCAGGTGCAACTTCTATGGTAATGTTATCAATTGTTACTTTAAATAAATCTGCCATTTTATATTATTTCACGCAACGAAACAACGAATACAACGAACGCAACGATACTTATTTATAATTTATTTACAATTCGCTGAATGTCACTTTTAAACCAAGTTTATAATGAACTTCAACAAATTGCTATTCTAACTTATTTCAATAACCACGAATACAACGAACGCAACGATATTAATTCTATAATCCATTCGCAATTCTATGAATTCCATCTTTTAGATAAACTGTATTAAAGTTAACCAATAAACCAAGCTTTATACTGGTTAACTTTAAGTAGGTTTGAACCTGTTTATAATGAACTTCAGCCAATTGTTCTATACTTTTAAATTCTACTAACAACTTATTGTCTATAATTACGTCTGCTCTAAACCCAGCTTCTAATTTTACTTTTTCATGAATTAATGGAATAGCTTTTTGTCGTTCAAAGGCAATTCCTTCTTTTTCAAACTCATAGCAAAATATTTCTTCATACACACTTTCAAATAATCCAGGCCCATACAAACGATGAATACGAAAGCAAACATCAAGCACCAACTTAGCTAATTCATTTTCTCTCTTTTCCATAGTTTCACGCAAGGATTTATTTTTCACACAACGTATTCTGCATATTTCAAGAAACGTTGTTATCGTTGTTTTCTTTGCCTCGTTGCGTGAAAAATTAAGCTGTTACAGGTACATGAATTTCATCTGCATAATGTGCCAATCCAAAATTTCTCGTTTGTGATTCTTCTGGATTGTTTACATGCCATTCAAATTCATCTCTAAAATGTCTAATAGCTGCTGCTACAGGCCAAGCTGCTGCATCACCTAAAGGACAAATCGTATTTCCTTCAATTTTGCGTTGAATATCCCACAACAAATCAATATCACTCATTTTACCTTTTCCAAACTCAATATTTTTCAATATTTTCTCCATCCATCCTGTTCCTTCTCTACATGGAGAACATTGTCCACAACTTTCATGACGGTAAAATCTTGCAAGTGTAAGTGTATTTTTTACAATACATTGATCTTCATCTAAAACAATAAATCCACCACTACCCATCATACTACCTGTAGCAAAACCTCCATCACTTAAACTTTCATAGTTCATGTAACGTGTTTCGCCTTTTGCAGTTTTCAACAACAAGTTAGCTGGTAAAATAGGTACAGAAGATCCTCCAGGAATACAAGCTTTTAATCGTTTTCCATTTTTTATTCCACCACAATATTCATCACTATAAATAAACTCTTCTACACTAATGGTCATATCAATTTCGAATACACCAGGCTTATTAATATTACCACAAGCTGAAATTAATTTAGTACCTGTAGAACGTCCAACACCAATTTTAGCATACTCTTCTCCACCCATATTTATAATAGGTACAACAGCTGCCAAAGTTTCTACATTGTTTACTACAGTTGGACGCTGCCATAAACCTTGAATAGCCGGAAATGGTGGTTTAATTCTTGGATTTCCTCTTTTACCTTCTAAACTTTCAATCAATGCAGTTTCTTCGCCACATATATAAGCACCAGCACCACGTTGAACATATATTTCACAATCGAAACCAGTTCCTAAAATATTTTTTCCTAAAAATCCGGCTGCTTTTGCTTCTTCAATTGCATGTTCTAAAATATCAGGAATCCAAGCATATTCTCCTCTTATATAAATGTAAGTTGCATTAGAACCTAAGGCAAAAGACGATACAATTAAACCTTCAATTAATAAATGGGGTAAAAACTCCATTAAGTAACGGTCTTTAAAAGTACCTGGTTCACTTTCATCGGCATTACAAACCAAATGACGAGGCACACCTTCTGGTTTCGCAATAAAACTCCACTTCATTCCTGCTGGAAAACCTGCACCACCACGTCCACGTAAACCACTTTTCTTCACTTCTTCTACAATAGATGCAGGATCCATTGTTTTTAAAGCTTTTTCAACACTTCTGTAACCGCCTTCTCTACGATAAACTTCGTAGGTACGAATACCAGGTACATGTGCTTTTTCGAGTAATAGTTTTATTCCCATATTTATAATAAGTGAAAAGTTAAAAGCTAAAAAAAAGAAGCTTATGCTAATTCATTTTTTGCTTTTTTACTTTTATTTTTTGTTTTTTGTTACCAGCTTTTTCAGCCCTTTTCAACTTTCGTTGCGTCGCACTCTTCAACGGTTATAACCTTATTCAGCTTTCTTTTCAACTACACAACTATATCAAGATAATATAGACTTTTAAAAAGCTTAGCTTACTTTCACTGCTTGTCGTGCAATTAGTTTCCAACTCTTTTTTTCTTTTAACCAAACTTGCAAAATATTCAACTTTAATTCAGTTGATTTTCCATCTAGCTTGGTTTCTGTACCTGTTAACAAATACCTGCTAACAGCCGTTTTTCCTTGAATATTTACAGACAATACTTTAGCATCTAAATTGGTGTAAGTAGATTTACTGTTAGCAACTGCATTAATCATCTCTGATCTATTTTCTACTTTACCGGCAGAATGACCATAACTTAATTCTTTACCTATTAAATTTTCTAAAGCCGCACTATCTTTATTTACAAAAATTGCTTTATGCACTACCAATATGGTTTCAGAAACTGCTTGTTCTTCATTTGTTTGTGCAAATGCTGCAAAAACAAACAAGCACATCATTGGCAATAAAAATATTTTTTTCATATTAATTATTTACAGCAGCATTGTTTCTGCATTCTTCAATAATTGCGTCTACTTTTTCCTTTGTTAAATGTTCTCTATAATGCTTACCTAATTGCATCATAGGAGCATAACCACAAGCACCTAAACATTCTACTGTTTTTAAAGTAAATAAGCCGTCTGCTGTAGTTTCACCTGGTTTTATGTTTAGTTTTTGACCAATGTATGCAATTATATCATCGCAACCACTAACCATACATGGACCAGTTTGACAAACCTCAAACAAATATTTACCAACAGGTTTTAAGTTGTACATGCTGTAAAAAGTAGCTACTTCATACACTTCAATTGGTTTAATGCTTAACAATTCTGCCACATAATCCATTGTTTCTGCACTTAACCAACCACCAAAACTATCTTGTGCCAAATGTAAAACAGGTAACAAAGCACTTTTTTGTTTTCCTTCCGGATAACGTGCCACTAACCTATTAAACTCAGCCATTTGTTGTTCGTTAAATTTCACTTCTAACTAGTTTATTTTAAGTTTGAATGTTTGTTTTTGTTGTTTTTATCTACGCTTAATTATGCATCTAACTCACCTGCAATTAAGTTTAAGCTACTCATGGTGATAATAGCATCACTTAACATTGCATTTTTAGTAAGTTCAGAATATGCTTGATAGTAAATAAAACTTGGTCTTCTAAAATGTAAGCGATAAGGTGTTCTTCCACCATCACTTATAAAGTAAAAACCTAGTTCTCCATTTCCACCTTCAACACTATGGTACACTTCACCTTTCGGAATTGCAGTTTCTCCCATAATAATTTTAAAATGCCAAATCAGTGCTTCCATTTTGGTGTACACATCTTCTTTTTTAGGCAAATAAAACTCTGGAACTTCTGCATGATACACTTCAGCTTCTGCACCTTTAAATGCTTGAACTTTTTGATACGCCTGTTCAATAATGCTTAAGCTTTGCCACATTTCTTGATTACGAACTAAAAAACGATCGTAATTATCACCTGTATTTCCAACAGGTACTGTAAAATCAAAATCTTCGTAGCTTGAATAAGGAGAATGAACACGTACATCATAATCTACACCTGCAGCTCTCAAGTTTGGACCAGTAAATCCGTAGTTTAAGGCTCTTTCTGCACTAATTGCACCTGTTCCTATTAATCTGTCCATGAAAATTCTGTTACGGGTAAACAGATTTTCGAACTCTTTTAAAACTTTAGGATATTCTCTTAAAAACTTTTCTAATTTTTCGAAGGCAGTTGCATTAAAATTTCTTTCAAACCCACCAACTCTACCAATATTTGTAGTTAAACGAGAGCCACAAATTTCTTCATAAATCTCATAAATTAACTCTCTATACTGCATTACGTATAAAAATCCAGTATAAGCACCTGTATCTACACCAACAATTGAATTACAGATTAAATGGTCTGAAATACGAGCTAGTTCCATTATAATTACACGTAAATAATCTACTCTTTTTGGCGTTTGAATTTTCATGAGTTTTTCACAAGTCATGTGCCATCCCATATTGTTAATAGGACTGCTACAATAATTCAAACGATCGGTAATAGGTGTAATTTGATATAAAGGTCTACGTTCTGCTAGTTTTTCGAAAGCTCTATGAATGTACCCAACGGTTTGTTCTGCCGATACAATTCTTTCACCGTCTAACTCAAGAATATTTTGGAAAACACCATGCGTTGCCGGGTGTGTTGGACCAAGATTAAGCGTTGTTGTTTGTTTTTCTATCGAGCCTTCTGGCAGTTTTATATGTTGATCCATATGATTATCCTTTACAGGAAAAATTAATTATTGATTGTTCAAGCACATTTATTGAATGAAATACTTGTAACTACATAAACCTATCCTCTACCAAACATTTCATCATCTTTATCAACTCTTGTTTGATCTTCTAACGGAAATTCTTTTCTCAAAGGAAAATAATCCATCTCATCTACATTTAAAATACGTTTCAAATTAGGATGACCAACAAAATTTACGCCGTAAAAATCGTAGGTTTCTCTCTCCATCCAATTTGCTGCAGAAAATAATTGTGATGCTGTAAAAACATCTGGTGTAGCAACACTCGTAAACACTTTAAAGCGGATACGTACGTTTTCTACAAGATTATGTAAATGATAAACAACAGCTAATTCGGCACCAACTTTTTCTGGATAATGTACAGCACATAAATCGGTCATGAATTGAAACTGTAATGTTTCTTCATCATATAAATATTGTAATACTTTTAAATTGGCTTCCTTGGGTGCTTCAAAAGTAAGCATACCATAGATTTCTTGAAAATTAGAAACCGTTTCGCCAAATTTTTCTGTTAGCTTTTCTTGAATATATTGATTGGTTAAAGCCATTTATCTACTCTTTATGTTTGTATGCAATTGATGAAAAAACTACAAGCCGCAATTTTATTCGATGCCGTAGCTGTTTAACAACGCCTTGTATTGTTCTCCATTTCTACGTCTTACGCTTTCTTGACCCACTAAATCTTGAATACGCAAAAAACCATCGATAATAGCTTCTGGTCTTGGTGGACAGCCAGGAACATAAACATCTACAGGTATTACTTGATCAATTCCTTGTAAAACGCTGTATGTATCAAAAATACCACCACTACTTGCACAAGCACCAACGGCAATTACCCAACGAGGTTCTGCCATTTGTAAGTAAACCTGACGCAAAACTGGGCCCATTTTTTTAGAAATTGTTCCCATTACCATTAATAAATCGCATTGACGAGGTGAAAAACCTACCCTTTCACTTCCAAATCTTGATAAATCATAATGCGAACCCATTGTTGCCATAAATTCAATACCGCAACAAGAAGTTGCAAATGGCAATGGCCATAATGAATTTTTACGAGCCAATCCAACAACATCACTCATGGTTGTTGTAAAAAAACCTTCTCCTGCAAAACCAGGAGGTGGTGTTGCAACAGCATCTTCTACTTTAGCTTCTTTAGGATGAATATTAAATCGTACTGGACGCATAATAAGAATTTAAAAACAAAATGAATTACCTTTTATAAACACGAAACCTAGATTTTTGTTCTTTGAAAAAGAAAATGTTGGAAAGGATAATCAACTGGATTAATCTTCCCAAGTTAAAGCACCCTTTTTTATAATATATGTAAACCCAATTAAGAAAAAACCAACGAACATAAGCACTGCTAAAAATCCATCCCAACCTAATGCTTTGAAATTAACAGCATAAGGATAAAAGAAAATAACCTCTACATCAAATAAAACGAACAGAATTGCAACTAAAAAATATTTGATTGCCATTGGTTGACGAGCATCGCCATGACTTTCAATTCCACTTGCAAAGTTTTCTAATTTGTCTTTGGTTTTGCGTTTTGGCCCAACAAGTGCTGAAACACCAATCATTGTGGCTACAAAGCCAGCTGCAAAAATTAATTGAACACCAATGGGAAAATAACTAGCTGAAGAAGTATCTGCAACATCTAAAAGAATAGATAGCCAATGCATAGTGTTTAAAATTTGTAAGTTGCAAAAATAAGGTTGTGACCAATACAAAAAAATAACTCCTGTTTAAAGAGGAGTTATTTCTGAATTATTTTTAAAACCGAGTAATTATGGCTTTGTTGTTGGCGTTTTTGAAGCCACTTTCATCAGGGCTTCCTTGGTTTTTGTGGCAAAAGTGTTGTTTTCGTCGCCAGCTGTTGGGTATAAAGCCAACATTTTATCACAAACTTCGATTGCTTTTGTTAAATCTTTCGCTTTATCGTTATAATAAATAAGTAAGTAATATAAATTAACAAATATCGGTTTTCTGTTTTTTTCTATGTCTTTAGAGAAAAACTCATTTTGTTGTAAGATGGGTTCAACAGCTGTACCTAAAGCACCACTTGTATCGATAGATTTTGCAGCTTTCACATTAAAATAATAAGGTTGTGGCTTATCTGGAAATGCAGCAATATACTTTTTAGCTATAGCCATTGTTGCTTCATAGTTTTTACCATTTAATGCACTGTTGGCCATTTTATAGTAATCTGCTTCTCCCATTGCACCGCCTTTCGCTTCTACTGCTTTTTGCATCCATTTGATTTGCTCATCAAAATTTTGAGCTTTACCCATAATGTCAGCAGCTTGATTCATGTAAGCAACTCTATTATTAACAGCACTATCTTTTGCCATCGCTTTTTCTAAATAGCTTACTGCTGTATTTTCTTCGCCTTTAAATCTTGAGAAAATTTTTACTGCTAATTCGTAGTCTGTTATTTGAACTTTATTTTCAGGTGCCGCTGCAAAGTGTTTTTGAATATAGCTTTTTGCATTGATAGAATCGCCTAAACGATCGTAGTTGTAAGCATACAATAAATTGATTCTGTAATATGATTTACATTCACCACTTTCTAATTGTTTCGCTTTTTCTAAGCTTTCTTGGTATTTGCCTGCTCTAAATAAATAGTCTGCATAAACATAATCTGTAGCACAATCTTTATCAGCATATTGAATATATTTTTCAATATTTTCTCTTGCTTTTGCTACGTCTCTGTTAGCATAATAATCGTATAACTCTGCATAAGGCAATGGAAATGCGATGTCAGCAGCCATTGCTTTACCGTAATATTCTTCAAATAAATCTTTATTGCCTTGGCTTTGATAAATTTTACCAATTCTATACATAGCCCTTGCATTTTTGGGATCTCTTGTTATTGCTTCTTGAAATGCTTTTACAGCTTCTCCGCCTTGATCGCCACCTAATTTTAAGTAGCAAATACCCATTGTTACAAAAATATCTGGATTTACTAAATCAATGGTACCAGCTTGTTTTAATTTGTCAATTGCATATAACGGATCGCCTTGTTTGCTTCCACCGTCGGCATTTGCATAGCCAATTGCATTTAAAATATCAGCACTTGGTTTGCCTTTATTTTTTCCTTTTGTAGCTGTAGTCATGGTAATTGCTTGCTCAAACTTTTGTTTAGCACTATTTAAATCACCACCTTCTACAATTTCTACGTGTCCCATTCCAACTAAAAGCCAAGCATCATTAATACCTTCTTGCAATGCTTTTTGGTACAATGCTTTTGCAGCTTTCACATCTTCTAAGGCTAGTAAAGCTTGACCATACCAGTAAATTACTTGTGGATCTTTTGGAGTAGCATCGTACAATTTTTTAAAAATGTCGTTTGCTGATTTATTTTTTCCATAATTCAGCATTTTCACACCATCAGTAATGGTTTGTGCAGCCAACACACTTACAGTTACTAAACCAATAAATAATAGGGATACGATTTTTTTCATTAGTCGTGTTTTAATTAATTACAAATCTTGGTCTTTTATATTGCTTTTACGTTTGTTAAAATTCATTTTTGCAGGAACTAAAAAAGATCTTCTAAAAATTAGTTGCCCTCTTTCAATAGCCATAAAATTGGTAAATCCTGTTCCTAAACCTGATGTATTTTCTTTAAGAATATAATACAATGGTCGTGCCAAAGGGTATTGTGCATAACTGATAGAGGCTTGAGATGGCTTTGCAAAAAAACCTTTTTCTACACAGCGTACACATTCTACCAATCCTAATTTTACCTTCTTTAATTGTTGTTGTTGCTTTTCATCGTAATTGTCGCCAATCCAATTTAGTCCAACAAAACCAATGGCATTTTGCTTTTCAGCAATCACTTTTACAACATCTTCGCTACTTTTTGCTGCAACAACATTTTTTCCAAAAGGTTGATTTTTTAAAATACTATCTTTCAAATAACGAACTGTACTTGTTGCATTTTTACCATCCATTACGGCTTCTATTTCGGATTTACCACTTAAAATTTCTTGCAAATTATTAATGGTAAATACACTATCTCTTGCTTTGTTATTTACAATTACAGCAACAGCATCGTAAGCAATTAAATCGAATTGAGCCCTAAATCGTAATTTTTTTTCATAGTAATCTTGCTCTTCTTCATTTAATCCTCTTGCAACAATGATAAGCCTTGTGCTATCTTTTTGCAAGTCTCTAAAACATTCTGCCTCTGATTTGTAAGAAGCAATAATGTGTGCATTAGGAAATGTAGATTCATACACTTTAATCTGCTCTTCAATAACAGGTTTAAAGCTTTCATCTACACTTATATAAATGGTTCCTTGTTTGGGAGAATCTCTCTCATCTTTTACAGTATTGCTATTACAAGCTACAAAGCCAATAACAATAAGTAAGAAGCACCAAAACGTTTTTTCTTTACTCATTTTAATAATCTCTCTTTACACCTCTATACAACCTAAAACCTCCATACAACAAACACAAACCACCAAAAAAGTAGCGAAACAGTTTATCTAAATCTGCAATTTGCTCTACTTTCAATTGTTCAGAAAAAAACATTAAAACAGCCATTGATAATATTAGAATAGCCATTGTAATGTCTTTGGCCATTCTAGCTATTTCGTAGCTTTTTTTTTGTTTTTCTCTAAAATCTGTTTCCATTTTTAATATTTGTGTTGTAAGAGGGTTGGCAATATAGTGATTTTTGTTTTTTTTCATTACCATTCATAGAAATAATGTTGAAACGTTAAACATGTATTTTAGATGAATATGACAACTAATGAAAAATTTAGAAAGAAGATGCTGTTTGAATAATTTTCCATAAAGGAATAGTTCACTTGTTTTTTTACAATCATTATTTGGATTGAAACCATTTTACAAAAATTGAAAATATAAATAGTATGAAAATTTTAATGGTATGTTTAGGAAATATATGTAGAAGCCCTTTAGCAGAAGGGATTTTAAACCACAAAGTAATACAAGCGGGTCTTCAATGGAAGATTGATAGTGCAGGTACAAGTAACTATCATATTGGAGAACCACCTCATATACTTTCTCAAAAAGTTGCTTTAGAAAATCGAATTGATATTGGTAAACAGAAAAGTAGACAGCTTACAGCCAAAGATTTTATTGAGTTTGATAAAATTTATGTGATGGACAGCAACAATTATAATGACGCTAAAAAAATTGCTGGAAAACTTTGGAATGAAGACAAAATTAATTTGATACTCAACACCATTTATCCAAACCAAAACAAAGCAGTTCCTGATCCTTGGGGAGAAAAAGAAACAGCATACCATGAAGTGTTTCATCTTTTAGATTCAGCTTGTAAGGCAATTATTGAGCAATATGCAACACATGAATGGCTACAAAAGAGCAAGTAAAACGGAAACATAAACATTTGAGCAAATCGGTAATATATTTGCCAACTACAGTATAATGATAAGCGTATGGCAAAAGTGAACGTGGGCTTACCACAAGGAACAAGAGATTTTTCGGCATTAGTAGTTCGTAAACGACAGTATATTTTACGTACCATTCAATCTATATTTGAGTTGTATGGCTTTGCCCCATTAGAAACACCTGCAATGGAAAATTTAGAAACATTGATGGGTAAATATGGTGAAGAAGGCGATAAGTTGATATTTAAAATATTGAATAATGGATTAGAGAATCCACAAAAGCATGAAAAAATTAAAGCAGATTTTGAACAGGTTTTAGCGGGTAAAAATACAAAAGGAATTACCGAACGGGCTTTGAGATACGATTTAACCATTCCGTTTGCAAGATATGTTGCCATGAATTATGGACAGCTAACATTACCTTTTAAACGCTACCAAATTCAGCCAGTTTGGAGAGCTGATAGACCACAAAAAGGCCGATACAGAGAATTTTATCAATGCGATGCCGATGTTGTTGGTAGTAAAAGTTTGTTGAATGAAGTAGAATTGGTACATATTTATGCAACCGTATTTGATAAATTAAGAATTCCGGTAGAAATTAAAATAAATAGTAGAAAGGTATTGGCTGCATTGGCAAATGTTTGTGGTGGTGCTAACAATATGACAGCCATTACTGTTGCCATAGATAAACTAGATAAAATTGGTATTGAAAAAGTAAAAGAAGAGCTTTTAACCAATGGATTAACCTCCAATCAAATTGAAAAAATTGAGCAATACTTGCAAATTTCTGGCTCGAATTCTGAAAAAATAAATGCTCTTTACAATATATTAGGAAACGACGAAATAGGCAAAGCTGGTTTAGAAGAAATAGAATATGCATTAAAACATCCTCCTACAAATAGCTCAGAAAATATACTATTGGTTGTAGATTTTACTTTAGCTAGAGGCTTAAATTATTACACCGGAATTATCTTAGAAATTAAAGCCCAAAAAGTTCAAATGGGAAGTATTGGTGGCGGTGGCAGATACGATGATTTAACCAGTTTGTTTGGAGTACCGAATGTGCCAGGTGTTGGCATTAGTTTTGGTGTAGATAGAATTTATGACGTAATGGAAGAACTACAACTTTTTCCTAAAACAGTACAAATTGGCACAACGGTTCTATTTTTTAATCTTGGTGTAGAGGAAAGCAGTGTTGCTTTTAATTGGATGCAACGACTTAGAAAACAAGAAATTAGTTGTGAGTTGTTTCATGAAAATACCAAATTAGACAAGCAGTTTAAGTATGCAGAAAAAAAACAAATTCCTTTTGCCATCATTATAGGTAGCAAAGAATTAGAAGAAGGAAATTGCGTTATTAAAAATTTAATTTCAGGCGTACAAACAACTTGTAAACAAACAGACATGTTATCCTTTTCATTTTAATAAACATTTTAACGAATAAATTTATTTTATAATTAAATAAACAAAACACATGAAACAGTTAATGATTGTATCGGTATCAGTTTTGATAAGTACCATAGCTTTGGCTCAACCACCAAAAGTACCAGCAGATAAAGGTTCAAAATTTGGAAAAGAAGTAGCGGTAAATAAAGCTATTGATGTAAACGAAATGGCCAATACAATGGGCACAAAAGAAAGTGCTGAAGTAAATGTAAAAGCAGAAGTAGTAGAGGTTTGTAAAGCTGAAGGATGCTGGATAAAAGTAAAAACAGCGAATGGTAATATGATGGTAAAAATGAAAGATCATGCTTTTTTAGTACCACTTACTTTAAACGGTAAACAAATAGCGATTACTGGCACAGCTGTGAATAAAGTTACTACTGTAGCTCAGTTAAAACATTATGCCGAAGATGCTGGAAAAAGTAAAGCTGAAATAGATGCAATAAAAGAAGATAAAAAAGAAATTGTAATTCAAGCAAAAGGCATTGAGGTATTAAACTAATGGTGTTAATTCCTTTTAAAAAAGTCACTAATTTCTCAGAAAAATTAGTGACTTTTTTTGTGCTCTTAAAAGCTGTTCATTAGCTTAATTTCATTTCGGTAAAGAATAATTTTCTTTTGATTTTCGAGTTGTTTTAATAATCGAGAAATCACCACTCTAGAAGTTGCCAATTCGTCGGCAATTAAATAGTGAGAAGCTTTTACAACACTTGAACCAGAAAGGCGTTGCTTTTCTTTTAAATATGCAACCAAACGTTCGTCTAGTTTATGAAATGCAATACTTTCAATAGACTTTAATAACTCTAAAAAACGTTCGTTGAAACTATGCATAATGTAGTTTTTCCAAGATGTGTATTTGCACAACCATTCATCTAGCTTTATATGTGGAATTGCCAATAAAACCACATCTTCTTCTGCAATTGCTTTTACTTCACTTTTTTTTGCTTCTACACAACAACTGTAAGCCATGGAGCAGCTTTCGTTACTGGTTAAATAGTACAGTAAAATTTCATTTCCATCATCATCTTTTCTAAGTACTTTAATGGTACCTTTTAAAATTAAAGGCATCATTCTAATATACTTACCATAATCCATAATTAAATCGCCTTCATTAAAATGCTTGATTTCGCCAAACTGCTGCATTTCTTGAATCAACGGAGCTTCGAAAAGTGTATCAAAACTTGAAAACAAATTGTTCATTGTAATTCTTTTGGAAGAAATAATATCAAATTAATCAAAAAAACTAATGAGGCAACTTATTTCTTACCAGACCATAAACCCAAGTTCCTGCAACGGCACTGAATAATGTAATTACAACTACTGTTGCACCGATACCAATTTGGGCAAATAATGGTCCTGGACAAGCACCAGTAACTGCCCATCCTAAACCAAATAAAAGACCGCCAAAAATTTGACCTTTATTAAACTGTTTAGCATGAAAAACAATGGGTTCGCCATAAATCGTTTTTACTTTAAAAAGCTTGATAATCCATACTGATATTGCAGCTACAACCACTGCACTTCCTATAATTCCATACATATGAAACGATTGTAAACGAAACATTTCTTGAATTCTAAACCAACTAATAACTTCAGATTTTACGAATACAATTCCAAATAAAATTCCGACTATAAAATATTTTATTTGATGGTACCATTTATGTTGTAATGAACTTTCATTTATACAAGCAGTATCTAACGATCGTACTTCAAAATCAGTATTTGTTTCCATTCTAAATTTTTAATTAAAGCATTAAAATAAAAGGTAAAATAAGGTTTGCCATAATAAAACCACCTACCATAAAACAGCAAGTAGCAATAAGTGATGGCAACTGTAAATTGGCTAATCCAGTAATGGCATGACCACTTGTGCATCCACCAGCATATCTTGTTCCAAAACCCACTAAAAAGCCACCAACAACCATCATTAAAAAACCTTTAAGTGTAAATAACTGTGGCCAACTAAATAATTGATTGGGAATTAATCCAGAAAAATCAGTTATTCCATATACAGCCAATTCATCTACCAATTTTTGATGTAATTGAATTGGTGTGTTTTGATGTAAATAAGTAGCAGCAATCACTCCACCTAAAAAAATGCCTAATACAAAAAACAAATTCCAACTTTCTTTTTTCCAATCGTACTTAAAGAAAGGAATATTTGCAGGAATGCATGCTGCACAAATATGCCTTAACGATGCACTAATACCAAACGACTTATTTCCTAAAATTAATAAAAGAGGAACTGTTAGTCCAATTAATGGGCCAGCAATATACCAAGGCCAAGGCTGTTGTAACCATTCGACAAAACGCATCATTGTGTGTTCTAATTTTTGATTAAATAAATGTAAGAATGTATTACTGAACAAATTGATTAACGTGTGTCCAAGTGCCTCCATTTACTACATTGTTAAATCCATTTTGCTGTAATAAATTTTTTGCCATAGCACTTCTGTTGCCACTTCTGCAATAAACAATAATATGCTTTTGATTTTTGAAAGCAGTTAATTGTTGAGGAATTGTATCTACAGGAATATTTACAGAACCTTTAATATGCCCACTTGCATATTCACTTGGCGTTCTCACATCTACCAATAAAGCACCTTCACTTATAAAAGCTGCAATGTCTTCTTTTTTACTTGAAAATAATTGTTGAAAAAAGTTCATGATCTTGATTTAAAAGTGTTGTTGAATAAGTTGTATAAGATTTGATTTTGAAACAATACCCATTTTTCTCCACATGATATTTCCCTCTTTAAACAAAATAAGTGTTGGTATACTTTGAATTTGATATGCACTTGCTACTTTTGGATTTTTGTCTACATCTAGTTTAATGATGGTAACGGCATCACCTACAGAATCTTTTACTTCTTTTAAAATAGGAGCCATTGTTTTACAAGGACCACACCATTCTGCAAAAAAATCGACCAAAACAGGCTTTTTATCTGCAATTATTTCGGAAAATTTCATTTGTTATTTACTGTTTTACTTATGAATAAATTGGTAACCAACATAGCCATTATTGCTCCGTAAGCAGCACTGTTAAATGGTTTTGATGTAATAGAGCAAGAACCAGTTTTACATCCAATGAATTTCCAATATAACCAACCTAACATTCCTCCTACAAAAGCCGTAATAGTATACACTAAAAGCTGCTTATTTAACTTCCTCCACAAAAACTTCGTCTGCATGATTATTGTTATTTATAGATTTACGCTGAGTTGTTTTACATCCATTTACACCACAACATCCAACATTGAATAGTGCCATTACTGCAAACAAAACACCTACAATACCCATTATCCATTCTTTTGTATAAACGGCTTGAATAATGATGGCTATGGCTATTATTAACCTAAAAATTCTTAAAAAATGCCATTGATTCAACAAAGATGTGTTCATAGATTGTTTGTTTAAATTGCTTATAAAGAGAACACAAAATTGCAATAATGAAATGTATTGCTTGGTAACATTGGTTACAGTTGCCAGTTTTAGTAATGATTACTATCGTCACGGAGACAACGCTTGGGTTTAAAAAATCCTGTAATAAAAAATGCAACACCAACTACAAGCAAAATATGTGCTCCTTGTTCACTTTTTACAATTCCACGATACCCCAAATACATGAATAGTAATCCAAATGCAAATCGCAATAAACGAAACAATAAAGTAGTAACTCTTGTGGACATATGCATTATTTAAGGTAAAATGAATAAAGCATTTGAACAAAAAACTGCAACTAATTTTTACATTGGCTGCAGTTGTATATAGGGGTAAGGGAAAAACTTATTTATTTCTTTTTCACTCCACAGGTATTTATACCAAACAAAACATACAGTGGGCAAAATTTTACGAACGCCGTTAGTGTGAAAATAAAAGCAAATACCAACAATAAAATGGCAACACCACCAGTTACAATTTCCATAAAACAAAGTGCAACAAAAAAAGCAGCAGCCAATAAACGAACCAACCTGTCTACAATTCCCATATTCTTTTTCATGATGAATTTATTTAAAGATGAAAGTTCATTACAAGTTTTTTTGTAAATAGAACTGAACCAATTATGTAAAGTTGTTTATAGTTTTCAGCACTTTTAGTAACTTTTGTTACAATTCGTAGTATCGTTAAAACTATTTTATTATAAAAGATTGTTTTGAAAAACGAAAAATGCACACCCTCTTTGTTACAAAACAGTAACTTTGCAATCATTTTTATATGAATAAGTCATATTTGATGAGTTCATACGACTTTTTTGTAACCTATTTTCATTTTTTAGATGAGCAAACAAGAACAAGTTTTACAAGATGTAGTAATAAAATTTGCAGGTGATAGTGGAGATGGAATGCAACTAACAGGGCAACAATTTACGAACAACACAGCTTTGTTAGGTATTGATTTAGCTACATTTCCAGATTTTCCGGCCGAAATTAGAGCCCCAATCGGAACTTTACCAGGCGTAAGTGGTTTTCAGGTTCATTTTTCTTCGAATAAAGTATTTACACCAGGCGATGCATGTGATGTATTGGTAGCCATGAATGCAGCTGCATTAAAAGTAAACTTAAAAAGCCTTAAAGCAGGCGGTAAAATTATTGCCAATATTGATGGATTTGATAGTAAAAATTTGCGTTTAGCCAATTACGCAGATGGCGATAATCCTTTAGAAAATGGTAGCTTAGACAGTTATGAATTAATAAAAGTTGATGTTACCAAACTTACTCGTGAAGCCTTAAAAGATTTTACCGATTTAGGTACAAAAGAAAGAGATAGAGCCAAAAACATGTTTGTATTGGGCTTTATTTATTGGATGTATAATAGAGATTTAGCCAATACCATCGATTTTTTAGAGGAAAAATTTGGTAAAAAAGAAAACATTTTACAAAGTAATATTAAGGTTTTACAAGCAGGATATAATTACGGTGATACAACTGAAACTTTTACTACAAGATATACGGTAGAAAAAGCCAAAATGAAACCAGGTTTGTACCGTAGCATCATGGGCAATCAGTCGCTTACTTATGGCTTAATAGCTGCTAGCGAAAAAAGTGGTTTACCCATGTTTTTAGGTACTTATCCAATTACACCTGCATCTGATATTTTGCATGAATTAAGCAAGTATAAAAATTTTGGAATCAGAACATTTCAAGCAGAAGATGAAATTGCAGCCATCACATCTGCTATTGGTGCAAGTTATGGCGGTAGTTTAGGCGTTACCACTACTAGTGGACCAGGCATGGCTTTAAAAACAGAAGCAATGGGCTTGGCTGTAATGTTAGAAATACCATTGGTTATTATCAACATTCAAAGAGGTGGTCCATCTACAGGGTTACCAACCAAAACAGAACAAAGCGATTTATTGCAAGCATATCATGGCAGAAATGGAGAATGCCCAATGCCAATTGTAGCATCTGCAACACCAAGCGATTGTTTTGATGCAGCTTTTGAAGCAGTAAGAATTGCAGTACAACACATGACACCTGTAATTTTATTAAGTGACGGATATATTGCTAATGGTGCTGAACCATGGCGTTTTCCTACAAGTGCAGAATTACCAAATATAGATGTGAAGTTTAAAGCGGCATTGGTAGAAGGTGAAGAAAAGTTTATGCCTTATAAAAGAGATGAAAAACTCGTTCGTCCTTGGGCAATTCCAGGTACAAAAGGCTTAGAACATAGAGTGGGTGGTTTAGAAAAACAAGATATTACAGGTAATATTAGTTACGACAGCGATAACCACCAACACATGGTTAAAACAAGACAAGCTAAGGTTGATAAAATTGCAGATTACATTCCTTTACAAACCATTGATAGTGGCCCTGAAAAAGGAAAAGTATTGGTAATTGGTTGGGGTAGCACTTATGGAGCCATTAAAAGTGCTGTGTTAGAATTACAGGCACAAGGCCATGAAGTAAGTCATGCTCATATACGTTATATTAGACCATTTCCTAAAAATTTAGGAGACATTATTAAAAATTTTGACAAGGTTTTGATACCAGAAATTAATAACGGACAATTGGTAAAAATTATTAGAGACGCTTATTTTGTAGATGCACAAGCCTATAATAAAATTATGGGTATTCCTATTACAAAAGGAGAATTGGTAGATGCAATTACAAAAATGTTGTAACAGTTAATTTGTCAACAATTCATAAAAAATCCATCTGTAACAATTGTAGTCAGATGGATTTTTTTATAATGGAATGAAAGAATTAAGAAGCCATATTGGCACTGTCTAATACTTTGCCTCTTTCGGTTTTTAACATACGTGAAGGATAGCGATTAATAACAATAAAATCATGTGTAGCCATCACAATCGTTGTTCCATAATCTTTTGCAATTTGAAACAATAGCTGCATAATTTCATCACTTGTTTCAGGATCTAAATTACCAGTAGGCTCATCGGCTAAAATTAATTTTGGTGAGTTTAGCAAAGCCCTAGCAACATCTACACGTTGTTGTTCGCCCCCACTCATTTCAAACGGCATTTTAAATCCTTTACTTTTTAAACCAACCTTATCTAAAACATCGTTAATTTTTTCTTCCATCAAGCGTTCATCTTTCCAACCCGTTGCTTTCAAAACAAACTTTAAATTTTCATGAACGGTTCTATCTGTTAATAATTGAAAATCTTGAAAAACAACGCCTAAATTTCTTCGTAAAAAAGGTACTTTTTTCCAATCCATCTCTCTCAAATTAAAACCAACAACCGATGCTTCACCTTCTGTAAGTGTTAACTCACCGTACAAGGTTTTTAACAAGCTACTTTTACCAGTTCCTGTTTTACCAACCAAATACACAAATTCGCCTTTTTCAACGGTAAAATTTACGTCTTGCAATACAAGATTTGAACCTTGATAAATATTTACATTGCTAAGTGATATTACTGTTTCTGCCATAATTCAAAAATAACATTTAGTTGTTAATAAACGATTTCTCCAAAACTACCTTGCAACAAAAGTTGTGGCGTATTTGCAGCCTCTACTCTACCTACAATTTTAGCCTCAATATTTAATTCTGCAGCAATTGCAATCATAGCTTCAGCTGTTGATTGATTGGTAAAAATTTCTAATCGATGCCCCATGTTAAATACCTGATACATTTCTTTAAAATCGGCACCTGAATTTTGCTGAATCAATGAAAAGATAGGTGGAATTTCAAACAAATTATCTTTTATTATTGTAAAAGGTTGAGGTAAATATTTCATACACTTAGTTTGTCCACCACCACTACAATGAATAATTCCATTTATTTCATTGAAATAATTATGTAGCAATACTTTTAACAAAGGAGCATACGTACGTGTTGGCGATAATAACAATTTGCCAATACTGTGATTTTCTCCATTAATTTCAAAGCTATCTTCTAGTTTATTTTTACCAATATATACCACATTCTCGTTTAATGTAGGCTCAAATGTTTCAGGATATTTTTCTGCATAAAATTTACTTAAAACATCGTGTCTAGCACTTGTAAGTCCGTTGCTTCCTAATCCACTATTGTACTCTGTTTCGTATACTGCTTTTCCGCTACTTGCAAAGCCAACAATAACATCGCCTGCTGTAATTTTATCGTTGGTAATCAACTTGTTCTTTGGCCATCTAGCTGTCATGGTTCCGTTAACAGCAATTGTACGAACCACATCACCCACATCGGCTGTTTCTCCACCCAAATAATGAATATTTACACCATATTCTTTTAGCTGATTAAAAAAATCTTGTGTTCCATTAATTACTGCTTCTAAAACTTCACCCGGAATTAATAATTTATTTCTATCAATAGTTGAAGAAAATAGCAAATTATCTACCACACCTACACAAAGCAAATCATCTAAATTCATTGCTACAGCATCTTGTGCAATACCTTTCCAAACAGAAGCATCGCCTGTTTCTTTCCAATATAAATAGGCTAAAATACTTTTTGTTCCTGCTCCATCTGCATGGCTAATATTTACCCAATTATCATCTCCTCCCAAATAATCTGGATACATTTTACAAAATGCATGTGCATATAAACCTGCATCTAATTTTTTAATAGCTGCATGAACTTCTTCCTTCTGAGCAGAAACGCCCCTTTGAGCATATAAAGACATTTTATGTATTGCTTTTATTGGTAAAATGATTTGCTAATGGTTGCGAAAGTAAGCAATGCCTTTGAACCACTTTATACTTATCTGTTTCTTCGGGTGTATTTCCTAATTTAGCAGCCATTTATGATGCAAGTACATAGAAATTTAGAGCAACTTCCACCGTTTAAAAATGCCGTAATTACCATTGGCACTTTTGATGGTGTTCATTTAGGTCACCAACAAATTATTCGTCAATTAAAAGAAACCGCAATTGAAAATGATGGAGAAACGGTGATTATTACATTTCATCCTCATCCAAGAAAAATTGTTGGCTCAAGTAGTAAAGACATTGCATTGTTAAATACACTTGACGAAAAAATTGCATTATTAAACAAAGCTGGTATTCACCATTTAGTAGTTGTTCCTTTTACAGAAGATTTTGCCAATTTAAGTGCAGATGCTTATTGTAAAGATTTTTTGTACAGATATTTCAAACCTAAAACCGTCATTATTGGTTACGATCATAGATTTGGGAAAAACAGAAGTGGAGATTATCATTTACTCGAAAAAATGGGAATAGAACTGGGATTTGAGGTGAAAGAAATTAGCGAACAAATTTTAAATGCGGTAACTGTTAGCAGCACAAGAATTAGAAATGCTTTGATGAATCATGATATCAATACAGCAAATCAGTTTTTAGGCTACCACTATTTTTTTGAAGGCATTGTTGTAAAGGGCAATCAATTGGGTAGAACTATTGGTTTTGCAACTGCAAACTTAGAAATTGAAGCAAGTGAAAAGCTTATTCCTGCCGATGGAGTTTATGCAGTTGGGGTAATTATAAAGAATCATCCAAAGCTACCACTTAAACAAATGCATGATGGTATGATGAATATCGGAATAAGACCAACTGTTGATGGAACAAAAAGAGCAATAGAAGTACATATTTTTAACTTCAATGAAGATATTTACGAGTATACTATACAAATATGTATGTGGAACTATTTGAGAGGAGAGGTGAAATTTAGCAATATTGAAATGCTACAACAACAATTGCAATTAGATGCTGAAAATGCGAAGAAAGAAATGGCAAACAATCGATAGAAGAATTTGAATAATTAGACTTAACTATTTTCTTTTCTTTTTAAAATGGCAACAGTAAGTCTGCTTACACAAACTAATTTACCTGAGCTATCGCCAATTTTAATATCCCAAACGTGGGTTGAAGATCCAAGATGAATAGGTGTAGCAATGCCTGTAACAAAACCTTCTTTTACAGCACGTACATGATTGGCATTTATTTCAATACCTACACACATCATTTTTTCATGATCTACAACCAATGCAGAAGCAACACTACCAATGGTTTCGGCCAAAGCAACACTTGCACCACCATGTAATAAACCATACGGTTGATGTGTACGTTTGTCTACAGGCATTGTGGCTTTTAAAAAGGTATCTCCTATTTCTATAAACTCAATTGCCAAATGCTCAGACAAAGTATTTCTGCAAATTTTTTCAATTTGCCCTAGTCCAATTTTTTCATTAAACCATATGCTCATATTGTTTGTTTTTGATTAAAAAAGTATTGTAATAATTACAGTTTTAAAGATCGATGTACCACTTCTGGTAAAAACGGAGAAGCATTGCCACCGTTTTTAATAATATCTCTAACGATAGTAGATGCTACCGATGTGTATTTAGGTTCACCAGTTAAAAAAACGGTTTCTATGTTTCTATCTAAGGTTCGGTTTGCATCGGCAATTGTTTTTTCATACTCAAAGTCGCTTACATATCGTATTCCTCTCAATATAAAACGAGCACCCACTTTTTTACAATATTGTATGGTTAGTCCTTCATACACCACACTTTCTACTCTATTATCGTTTTTATAAATTTCTTGCACCCAAGCCATCCGTTGCTCAGCAGAAAACATAGGTGTTTTTGCAGCATTAATACCTATTCCTACAATTATTTTATCAAACAAAGGCAAAGCCCTATCAATAATATCTACATGCCCTAATGTTACAGGATCGAATGTGCCAGGGAATAAACAAATACGCATGTAGTGCAATTTAAAATTGTGAAATGAATTAAGGTTAAAACCAATATTAATTATTTGATAAAAGATATAAAACCGCCATTCTTACGGCTACTCCATTTTCTACTTGTTGTAAAATAATAGATTGATTTCCATCGGCAACATCGCTATCTAATTCTACACCTCTATTAATTGGACCAGGATGCATGATGGTAATTTTGTTTGAAATACTATCTAATAATTGTTTATTGATACCATAAGCCAAACTGTATTCTCTTAAAGATGAAAATAAAGGTTGGTTTTGTCTTTCTAGCTGAATACGCAACACATTGGCAACATCACACCACTCTAAAGCATTTTTTACTTTATATTCCACTTTTACACCCAACGCTTCGGTTATATATTTTGGTATTAAAGTAGGTGGCCCTGCTACTACAACTTCTGCACCCATTTTTTTTAATAAATAAATATTACTCAAAGCAACACGGCTGTGCATAATATCGCCAATAATTGCCACTTTTAATCCTTGTAATGTTCCAAATTTTTCTTGCATAGAAAATGCATCTAGCAATGCTTGTGTAGGATGTTCGTTAATTCCATCACCTGCATTTACGATAGCAGCAGGAATATGTTTTGCCAAAAAATGAGGAGCTCCACTTGCACTATGACGCATCACCACCATATCTACCTTCATGCTTAAAATATTGTTCACCGTATCTAGCAATGTTTCTCCTTTTGCTGCCGATGAGCTGCTTGCAGCAAAATTGAGTGTATCGGCACTTAATCTTTTTTCTGCCAATTCAAAACTCATTCTTGTTCTAGTAGAATTTTCGTAAAATAAATTCACAATGGTAACATCACGAAGAGAAGGAACTTTTTTTACCGGACGTTGCAATACATCTTTAAAATCAGATGCAGTAGAAAGTATTAATTGGATATCTTCTTTGGTAAGATTTTTAATACCTAATAAATGTTTGGTAGATAGTTTCATTAAAGTGCGAAGTTAATGGTTTGAAGAATTTAACTTTCTAATAGTTGTACACTTTCTGTTTCACTATTTTGACCTAAAAAAACCATTACTTTTTGGTTGGCAAATGTATCGATAGACCTGCCAATATAATCTGCTTGTATTGGATATTCTCTGCTAAAACGCCTGTCTATCAACACACACAATTCTACTTTTTGTGGTCTACCAAAATCTAATAAAGCGTCCAAAGCAGCACGTATGGTTCTGCCTGTCCATAAAACATCATCTATTAATACTACCGTTTTGTTTTCTATACTAAATTTTATATCAGTTTTATTGGCTCGGTGCAATTGTTTTCGAACATCATCTCTATAAAAAGTAATATCTAATTTTCCATATTGAATTAATGAAGGATGCACTAACTGCTGTAATTCATGCACTATTTTATCACTCATAAAAACACCCCTTGGCTGCAAGCCAATGAAAACGGTATTTTCTAATTGCATGTGATTTTCTAACACCTGATGTGCCAATCTTTTTATGGTTAATGTTACTTGATGATGCGATAAAATTGTTTTCACAACCGAAAAGTTTTGATAAAAATAGAGGCTTTATTGCAATGTTATTTGTATTTATTTGATAGGTGTTTATATTTCTGAAAAAATGTTTCAATTGCAACACATTACTTTGCAAACATCGAATGCTACAGATTAAAAATATATCGCTTATTCAATTTCGAAATTATGTGCAACAACAATTTGTTTTCACAGAAAAAGTTATTGGTATTTGTGGACTCAACGGCAGCGGAAAAACCAATTTATTAGATGCAATTTATTATTTAGGATTTACCAAAAGTTATTTTAGTAAAACAGACAGCCAAAATGTACATCATGGCATGCAAGGAATGCGTTTGCAAGGGCAATTTATGGTTCAAAACGAACCTCAAGAAGTTACCTGTATTATTCGAGAAAATAATAAAAAAGAGTTTAGTGCCAATGGTGTAGAATATAAAAAAATGAGTGACCATATTGGTAAACTTTCATGCGTAATGATTGCACCTGACGATATTGAATTGATAATTGGAGGTAGTGAGGAAAGAAGAAAATTTATAGACACCATTCTTTCGCAAATAAATAGAAATTACTTACACAATTTAATTGACTATCAGAAAATTATACAACAAAGAAATAGCTTATTAAAACAAGCCAACGAAACGGGTAACTTAGATGAAACCTTATTTGCCATTTTAAACGAACAACTTTCAACAAAAGGAGATTTGATTTTTACAGAACGACATTCGTTTCTAAACAATTTTCTAACAATAGTAAAAGATTTTTATATAACCATTGCTGGCAAAAACGATGCTATTGATTTGATTTATGAAAGCGATCTGCTACAAAACAAAACAGCCACTTTATTAGAGAAAAATAAGCAGAAAGATATTATTTTACAACGAACAACGGCAGGCGTTCATAAAGATGATATTGGACTAAAAATGGGTGAACGAAACTTTAAAAACGAAGCTTCTCAAGGGCAAAGAAAAAGCCTTTTGTTTGCTTTAAAACTTGCAGAATGGCAAATATTGAAAACCGCAAAAGGATTTCCACCTATTTTATTACTAGACGATGTTTTTGAAAAACTAGATGAAAACAGAATGCATAATCTACTAAAATGGGTGTGTGAGGCAGAAGAATCGCAAGTATTCATAACTGATACACATGCAAATAGGCTTCAACAACAACTAAATGCAATTCCAATTCAACACCAATTAATATCTATTTAAATAAAAAGCTCTATAGAAAATCTAAGAGCTTTTTATTTAAAATAATTTTTATGCTTGTGCAGTTGGTCCACCAAAATTCATAGGAATTTCAATCTGCTCTAAATCTTGAATATGACCGTTAGCTGCTTCATAACGCTCTACATTTTCTTGTAATGCTTTCATAAATCTTTTTGCATGCATGGGGGTAAAAATAATTCTGCTTTTTACTTTACTCTTTGGTGTTCCTGGCATCACATTTACAAAATCAATTACAAATTCTGCATGACTGTGCGTAATAATGGCAAGATTAGCATAAGTACCTTCTGCTACTTCTTCTGATATTTCTATATTTAATTGATTGGCATTTTGATCTTGTTGCATGTATTAATTTTTTTGCAAAGTAGTGCAAAAGGTGTGGGCAAGCAAATAATACGCTACATTTTGTTGCTTTATAATACCTTTGCCGCATGATAATTTTAGACGGTAAAATTGCATCTCAAGCTGTAAAAGAAACCCTACAAAAAGAAGTTGCCTCTATTGTTGCAACAGGAAAAAGAGCACCACACCTAGTAGCCATTCTTATTGGTAATAATGGTGCTAGTGAAACGTATGTAGCTAGTAAAGTAAAAAACTGCGAAGAAGTTGGGTTTCGTTCTACCCTTATTCGGTTTGATGTAGATACAACAGAAGCCATCATTCTTCAAAAAATAGATGAGCTGAACAATGATACATCTGTTGATGGCATTTTAGTGCAACTTCCTTTACCGAAACACATTAGTGAAGCTAAAATTATAGAAGCCATTACTCCTGAAAAAGATGTAGACGGTTTTCATCCGATAAGTGTGGGCAAATTAGTACAAGGATTACCTACGTTTATTCCTGCAACACCTTATGGCATTATGCTTTTATTAGAGCATTTTAAAATTGAAACAAAAGGAAAACATGCCGTAATTATTGGTAGAAGTAATATTGTAGGCCGACCAATGAGTATTTTACTAAGTAGTAATTTACCTTATGGAAATTGTACCGTTACACTTTGCCATTCTCACACACCAGATTTGGCAGCAAAATGTGCAGAAGCAGATATAGTTGTTGCAGCTTTGGGAAAACCAGAATTTGTAACTGCCGATATGGTAAAAAATGGTGCTGTGATAATTGATGTTGGAATTACTAGAGTAAATGATGCAACTGCTAAAAAAGGGTTTAGAATAAAAGGAGATGTAAAATTTGATGAAGTATCGGTGAAATCATCTGCTATTACACCTGTTCCAGGTGGAGTAGGTTTAATGACCATAGCTGGGCTTTTAAAAAATACATTATTGGCCTACAAAACCAATACAAAATAATAGTTGTATTCCATTTTAAAAATAAGATATTGATTGCTCAAGATAATATACTGTTACCTGTTATGGAATCTTTCTACACCTTACAAGGTGAAGGATTTTATCAGGGAAAAGCAGCCTACTTTATTAGATTAGGAGGTTGTGATGTTGGCTGTGTTTGGTGTGATGTAAAAGATAGTTGGGATGCCTTAAAACATCCTCAAAAAAGTATCGAAGCCATCGTTGAACAAGCTGTTGCAGAATGTTTGCCTGCACATCCATCTTCAGTAATTGTAGTAATAACAGGTGGTGAACCGTTAATGCACAATTTAACCGAACTTACAAAAGCATTGCAAGCAAAAGGCTTTAAAACAAACATAGAAACATCTGGCTCTTCACCATTAAGTGGTAGTTGGGATTGGATTTGCTTATCGCCTAAAAAATTTAAAGCACCTTTAAGTGAGGTCATTCCATTTGCTAATGAACTAAAAGTGGTGATATTTCATCCATCAGATTTTATTTGGGCAGAACAATATGCTGCTCTCGTAAAACCTAATTGCAAGTTGTATTTACAACCAGAATGGGATAAAGCTGCAAAAGTTACTCCATTAATTGTAGATTATATTAAACAGCATCCACAATGGCAATTAAGTTTGCAGATTCATAAATATATTCAGGTACCTTAAACTTTAACAAGTGAGAAATTATTTTTTTCAGAAATTGCTTACTCAGGTATAAATATGAAAGCACTGATTGTTTTAAGTTTTATGGGAATAATGCACCATGCATTTTCACAACAATATCAACCAGATAAGGTTTTGCCCAAAGCAATTACTAGCTATGAAAAAGCCATGGTTTTATTAGCCGATGGATCTGTAAAAAATGCCATTCCTTTACTCGAAAAAAGTATTCAACAAGACCCCAATTATGTAGATGCATACTTATCGTTAGCTGGTGTTTATGGCGAATTAAAAAACTATGAGTTGGCTATTAAATATTATGAAATGGCCAAATCAAAAGATAGTTTATACTTTAAAATATATCATCTTCCCTATTCTATCAATTTAGCAGGTTTGGGAAAATGGAAGCAAGCTGCAAATGCCATAGAAACGTTTTTATCAATATCTAATTTGAGTGAAAAAAGTTTAAAAAGTGCTGCTTACAGAAAAAAATGCTACGAATTTGCTATTCAATACGAAGAGAAAAAGCTTTATCAACCCTATCAATTTAATCCGATTAATTTAGGCGATAGCGTAAATAGTCCACAATCAGAATATCTTCCTTCATTAACTGTAGACGATAGTTTATTGGTATTTTCAAGAAGAGGAACTCAGGGTGGAGAATATTTTTATCAATCAAATATTCATCAACAAAAATATTCAAAGGCCCAACTTGTAAAAGGTGATATTAATGAAGAACCTTTTAAAGGTGCATTAAATATTTCTGCTGATGCTGAATGGATGGTATTTGCTGGTGAACTGGCAGGTAAAAATTTTGGTAGCTACGATTTATATATTTCCTATAATACACCAAATGGCTGGAGCGATCCAATAAATTTAGGAGAACCTATCAATACAGGTTATTGGGAAAGTGCACCTTGTTTAAGTCCAGATAAAAAAGCGTTGTATTTTGCTAGTAACAGACCAAACGGTTTTGGTGGATCGGACATTTATGTTTGTTATAGAGATGAAAAAGGAAGATGGGGCAAACCTATAAACATGGGTGAACAAATCAATACAATGGGTGATGAAACTGCACCTTATATTCATGTAGATAACCAAACTTTATATTTTACATCCAATGGTTTAGCTGGATATGGTGGTAGCGATATGTTTGTTTGTAGAAAAGGACCATTCAATAGTTGGAGTGTTCCTGAAAACTTAGGTTACCCGATTAATACAATTGAAAATGAAGGAAGCCTTGCTGTTTCTGCCGATGGAATTCATGCATTTTATGCTAGTGATAGAAGTGATAGTAGAGGCGGTTTAGACTTATACAGTTTTGAATTACAAGAACAAATTAGACCATTTAAAACCTTGTACGTAAAGGGATTTGTATATGATAATCAAACCAAGAGAGGATTACCAAGTGGCATTGAATTAATTGATAATGCTACAGGAAAACCAACGATGCAATTGCAAACAGATGAAACTGGATTTTACTTTACCACTTTACCCACAAATAAAGACTACACCTTTGTGGTAAATAGAAAAGGTTATGTTTACTACAGCAAAACTTATGCATTCAGTAATAAGCAAGCAGATAGCACTTATAAACAAGACATTTTTCTAGAACCTTTAGCCATTAAAAAAAGTATTGTTTTCAAAAACGTTTTGTTTGAAATCAATTCTTTTCAATTAAAAGATACAAATAATGTAGAGTTAAATGAACTTGCACAGTTGTTATTGGAAAATCACAACCTACGAATTGAAATTATTGGCCATACTGACAACACAGGTGACGAAGAAAAAAATATTATTCTTTCTACCAAACGAGCAAAATCTATTGTTAGCTATTTAATTGAAAAAGGAATAGCCATAAATAGATTAACCTATAAAGGATTAGGATCGAGTACACCAATAGCTGACAACCAAACAGAAGCAGGCAAAGCAGCAAATAGAAGAACGGAATTTGTAATTATTGGAATATAAAAATATAAAAAGGAACATTTTAAACCAATTGCTGCTTTTTGTATGCTTTATACATTTTTATATGCTTTAAAACCCACACTAGCCACATGATACTTATAATTGGTAGAACAACAAAAGAAAGAGCATTATAATAATACGCACCAGCAATATCGAAATGAATTAAATGCATACAAGCTCTTGTTAAACCACAGGCATAACACTCTACATTTAATAAAATTTTAGACACACAAACAGATTTTCCTGTATCAAAATAATCAACAGGGAGGATGATTAGTATTAATGGAAGTAAGAACCCAATTGCAATTTTAATGACCAATAAAGAATGTTTGAAATTCATTTAAAAAGAAATTTAATTTTCAAGAATAGTAAAAATTTATCAATAGATAATTACATAAAAAAGGCTGCCCTCAAATGAGTTCAGCCTTTTTTACGTTTTTCAAATCTACTTATAATTTCGAATCGTAAGTGCCTTCTTTTGGACCTAAATCGCCAATAGCTATTCTAACTAGATCAATCAATGACCAAATTCCACATCCACCTAAAGTTAATAATTGAACAATACCCTGCCAAGTATAACCTAAGTAAAAACGGTGAATTCCCAATCCTCCAACAAAAATAACCAATAATAATGCAACTAATTGAGATTTTCCACTAGCAGCTGCACTGTTGGCATTTTTCGCCATTTGCTTTTTTGCAACTTTTAAAGCCAATTTTTCTTTTAAACTTAATTTAGAACCTTTTGCAAATTCTGCAATTGATTTTACCTCAGCATAAGTTAAGTTGCCATCGGCCAAAGCTTCATCATACATTTTAGAAACTTTTGCCATTTTTTCGTCACCAGTTACTGAATTACTTGATGGAGCAACAGTAAATGCACCAAAAGAAGTTGTGAGTACTGATACTGCAAGGAAAAAGGAAAATACTTTTTTCATAAACGGAGTTTAGTTTTAGTTAATGTGGCAGTGATAATAAAAATTCTTATCGCACCAACTTTTTATAGCCATTTTTTTATATAAATTTTAAAGATTTGCAGAAAAATAATTTATGTTTATTGAACAGTAAAAAATGGTTTATACAAAAGATGGATCAAAGAAAAACACATACTTCAAACAATCCCATTCATCAAATTGCACTTACACATATACATGGCATTGGTGCTGTGCAAGCAAAGCAGTTATTAGATTATTTTGAAGGAGATGCTACTGCCATTTTTAAAGCCTCAAAAAAACAATTAAGTAATATACATGGTATTGGAGAAATAAAGGCAAAGGCCATTAAAGATTTCGACCAATTTCAAATGGCTGAAGAAGAATTGCTTTTTTGCGAAAAACACCATATTCAATATTTATTTATAACCCATCCTAATTATCCCCAACGACTATTACATTGTTACGATGCACCAACTGTATTGTATTACAGGGGAAATGCCAACCTCAACAATACCAAAGTTGTAAGTATTATTGGCACTAGAAACCATACAGATTATGGAAAGCAAATTACTGAAACGATTGTGAGTGCATTAGAACCTTTTCAAACATTAATAGTAAGCGGCTTAGCATTTGGCATAGATGCTATTGCTCATAAAGCTAGCGTTCAAATGTCGCTGCCTACAGTAGGTGTTTTAGCCCATGGATTACAAACAATTTATCCATCACAACATAAAAATTTAGCTAAAGAAATGTTGTTGAATGGTGGATTATTAACTGAATTTGGAAAAAATATTGTTGCAGATAAACACAATTTTCCTCGAAGAAATAGAATTGTAGCAGGCATGGCAGATGCTACTATTGTTGTAGAAACAGCAGCAAGAGGCGGAAGCATGATTACAGCAGAACTTGCTTATAATTATAACAGAGATTTGTTTGCTGTTCCTGGAAAAATTACCGATACCAAAAGTTCTGGATGCCTTAAATTAATTCAACAAAATAAAGCGGTTGTTTTTACCGATATACAACAGTTTGCCGAAAACATGGGATGGCAAAGCAAAAAATTAAAAGCCAAAAAACAACAAGAGTTGTTTATAGAATTAACCAACGACGAGCAAATAATTATGAATATTCTGGCTGTAAAAGATACTACACATATTGATGAAATTTTTCTTCATGCAGGACTAAGCAGTAGTTCTGTTGCCGCAGCCATACTTAACCTAGAGCTTCAAAACTTAATTATAGGTTTACCAGGAAAAATGTATAAACAACTGTAACAAATACATTTGAAATAAGCCAACTATTCCAACTATTTACTTATTGAGTTGTTGCCATAGTTATACCATTTTATTTTTCTAATTAACTATAAATTATGTCTGCAATTAAAATTGCTTTCGATAAAATATATGCACATCCTTTACCAGAAGGGCATCGGTTTCCTATGTTAAAATACGAGCTTATTCCACAACAACTTTTACATGAAGGAAGCATAAAAAATGGAAATTTATTTGCCCCAGAAAAATGCGATTTAACCACCATTTTATTAACTCATGATGCATTGTATGTAAATAAATTACTACAGCAACAGTTATCTGCATCTGAACAAAGAAAAATTGGATTTCCACAATCACCTGAATTGATAGAAAGAGAGTTGATGATTACACAAGGCACTATCGATTGTTGCCTATTTGCTATGCAAGATGGTGTTGCTTTAAATGTAGCAGGTGGCACTCATCATGCTTTTGCAGATAGAGGTGAAGGATTTTGTTTGTTGAATGATATGGCTGTTGCAGCTAATTATTTACTACTTCAAAAATTGGCTCGTAAAATTGTAATTATTGATTTAGATGTACATCAAGGAAATGGCACTGCAAAATTATTTGAGCACAATGAACAAGTATTTACGTTTAGCATGCATGGTGCACATAACTATCCTTTTCACAAAGAAAAAAGCAATGTAGATATTGGATTAATAGATGGATGCGATACCAATACGTATTTACAATTATTACAACAACATTTAACCGAAATATTAGACAATTTTCAACCAGATTTTGCTTTCTTTTTAAGTGGTGTAGATATTTTGGAAACCGACAAGTTTGGCAAACTAAAAGTTACTTTAGAAGGCTGCAAACAAAGAGATGAATTTGTTTTTTCTACATTGAAAAAAAGAAAAATTCCTGTTACGGTAGCTATGGGTGGAGGTTATAGTCCTGATGTTAGAACCATTGTTGAAGCCCATTGTAACACCTTTAGAACAGCAGTAGATATTTACGGTTAAAGAGTTGTATGCTTTTTTCTTTTCAACTGATTATAGTCTACAAAATACACCAGCTTCATACTTACTTCGTTGCTGTGAACAGCAGAAAGTGTACGAGAAAGATTTTGTCCATATTTTCTATTTTCAAGACCATCAATTGCAACATCTGGTCCTAATGCATTTTTCCAAGCAACAATTAAACGGCTACCCAAACGAAAATCCCATGTAAAAAATGCATCAATATTAAATGCGTTAAAATTTCTATCGTAAGCACTAGAAAATGGTAATGGATATTGTTCCCAAAAACCATTGTTATCTATATTGTATAACTGTTTGTAATTTACTTTACTCCAATAATGTCTTGCCCTTACAGTTAGGTTCATTCTAGCTTTAAAGTTGTAAGCACCACTTAAAATATTATTTACTCGTACGGCAAATCTTCTACCAACAATGGGTTCTCCATTAGCATCAAAATGGCTAAAACCATATTCGCCTTCATCGGTTTGTGTTTCACTATTCAATTGCAAACTTAACTTGGTATTAAATCTGTATCGAACGCTCCAACGATATAAGTAAAATGGAAAATTATTTCCTGTATATAAATTAGAATATCCGAAACCATAGCTTACAAACAATTTTTTTCTGCTATCGGTGCTACCAAAAATTCCAGCAAACCACCAAGGTACTTTACGCATCATTCTATTGTCTGTTCTCAATTCAAAATAATCGTGTTGCCAAAAAGGGTTTCCATCTAAAGACAAACTGATGTCCCAAAAATTCTTAAATACATGTAAAAAATTAGCTCCATAAGAAACACCGGTATACGTAAAAGGCTTGTATAAACTACGATAGGTAATTCCAAAACTATAATTGCGATAATTGAAATGTTTATTGGGTGTAAATTGATTGAACGAAATATTTGCTGCTGTACTTACTTCGTTCGGAGCTTGTAAATAACCTAAATCGTTAGGATCGTATTTATCGCTTTCAATATTGTTATTAATACTCCATTGCCAAACACCACTTACTTTTTGAAAACCAATTTCAGATTTAAAACCAGTGTATTTTTCAACTCCAGTAATACTGCTAAATCTTCCTTTTGCTATAAAATTATATTGATTAGCCTTGTCGAATAAACTAATATCTAAAGCTGTAACATTTGCTTGTCTGCTTTTATCTTTTCTCCAAACATTGGCATTGGTAAATGCAATGCTACTTCTATTTTTAAGTGCCTGATCTAAAACAACAATATTGTAATTGGTTAACGATTCAGTCTGTATACTAATAGATTCTCCTTTATCGTTGGTAAAAGTTGCTGTCATAGGTGCTGTAACTGCATTAAATACACCAATTCCTAAATTTTTATTGGTTCTTCCACTAAATTTTGTGGCATTGTATAATTGTGTTGTTGACGGATTTTTTTGAATGGTATAATTACTATCTGCAGCCAATTTTCTTGCTGCATAATATCCTTTTGGTGTTCCTCCAATTCTTCTAGAATAGAAAATACCTGCTTTATTAAACAACTCTGTTCCTTCAGTAAAAAATGGACGGTTTTCGTTGAACTGAATTTCGAATGGACTTAAATTTAGAATAACGTTATCGCTTTGAACTTGACCAAAATCTGGAATCAAAGTCATATCCATTGTAAAGCTTTGATTAATACCGTATTTCACATCCATACCTCCATTTCTCAAAAAAGTATTAATTGTTCCATTGTTTGTTGGTACTGTACTGTAACCTGAAGAAACATAAGGCAGAAACGACAAACGTAAAGGTGGCTGTAAATTCTGCAGCCCTTTTAACAATCCAAATTGGTTTACATAGCCTGATGTTTGAGGATTAATGGGATTCCAATAACTATTTTCATTCAATCTTCTAATGAAACGATACAAGTTTAAACCCCAATCTTGTATATCTTTTTTAGCGAAGCGTAAACTCATGTAAGGAATTTTCATTTCCACATTCCAACCGCTATCGGTAATAACAACTTTGCTATCCCAAACGGCATCCCAATTTACATCGTATCCATCATTGCCGTCACTACCACTTGTAGATGAAATACGAATATCGCTTTGTACATTGGCAGGTGTAACCAAAAATTGAAAAGCATTTTGTTTATCGTTATAAGTATCTACTACAATTCCAAACACATCTACATCTTGCCTACTTTCTCCATCTCTAGCCGTTAATTGTTTTCTAATATCGGTGGGCTTATCATACAAAAAAGCGGCTACGTATAAAGCCTCATCATCGTAAGCAATTTTAACATTGGTTTTTTGAGCAGCAGGGTTTCCAAAAGCCGGTTGATTTACAATAAAATTTGTTGCTACAGGTACATTTTGCCAAACAGTATCGGTTAAAAGTCCATCAATTTTTGGAGCAGCAGAAAGTTTAAACGCTTTTAAAGATTTTGTTTGTGTGAATGATATATGAAAACTGAAAATAAATAAAATGAAAACTGAGAAACGCCACATAATCACAGATTAATAGTTTGGTGCGGCGAAATTATTGTAAACAGATATATGGAAGAGATTTTAATGTATAAAATAGGAAGAATGGTAATTATTTTACCTTTTTAAACCACTTAGCACTCCATTTCTCCCATAATTGCCATGCATCTGGCGTAAGCTTTAAGGCAAAAACACCAATAATCATTACCAAAGAAAAAATAATTGCTTTCACAAAAATTGCCAACCAGCCATCTAGTAGTTTACCGGTAAAATAGGCAATGGCAAAACTTACAATTGTTAAAAACAGGGCCAAAACGGTTTTGCTATCAAACGGTTGCATGTTAAACTTTCTACGAATAAACTCGAATCGAATGTAGTTGAACACTAAAAAAGAAATAAGCTGTGCATAAGCTGAACCAATAATGCCCACTTGTTTTATTAAAAAGTAGTTGCAAGGAATAATTAAAACAATCATTACAATATTGCTATAAAAATCGAATCGCCAAAATTTGCTTGTTAAAATTACCATACCATTTACACCAGTTCCTGCATCTATAATTCTTACCAATCCTAAAATAATCATGGCATCAATACCCAATAACAAATTTTGTTTCAAGCCAAAAACCACAATTGCATCAGCTGCATTTAGTACCACATTTCCATAAATAAACAAACTCATAATAAGCATGTTTATGCAACTACGTTTATACACTCTAAATACTTCTTTTTCGTCTTTATCTTTCCAAGCTTGTACCAACACACCAACACTTATCGATTGTAAACTACGTTGTGGCACTTGTACCAAATTGGCCAAATACTGAGCCAATGTAAAAATCTCAACTGCCACTAAGCCTTTTATTCCTGCAATTAAAATTCCATCAATGGTTTGCCCAACAGCACCAATAATGGTTCCACTAAACATTAATAGTTGCATCCAAACCATTTTTTTCCAAAACTTTTTGGTTACTCTACTTATTTTAAAAGTAATATTAAAAGCACCTAAACGAATGAGATAAACCAATAAAATAGCAGCAATTGCAAAGAATAAAAAAGAGAATAGGTAAATAAATATTGTAAAATCGATTACCTTAAAATAATACAAGGCAATGAGTAATGTAGTGAATAAACGAAGACCTGTTTCTTTTAAAAAATTAGGCATCACCGTTTTTTGAAGCACCCAAGAAAAGCCTTCTAAAATGGCAAATAGGAGCATACCTAAACCAAAAGGGAAAACCCATAAATAATATTCTGCCAACAATTGCCTACCCTGTGATTTTCCAAAATAGTTAATCATAAAGGGTTGAAAAATCAATCCTGTTATTAAAACCAAAACAAAGCCAATGGCTGATGCACAAAAAACCCAAGTAAGTAAATCGTTTTCTTTTTTTGGCAAATTGTCTTTGTAATACGGATAAAATTTATACAACACCGCTATTGTACCTAAGCTTGCAAATGAAAAAATATTTTGTCCAAAATCGAAGAATACTCTTGTTAAGCCAAATTCGCCTTCGCCAAATCCACCATTTTTGGTATACAGATAAATGTTTAAAGCTCCTATGGCAAAACCTGCATAGAGTAATATACCTGATGTAATGGCTTGTTTACGAATGGTAGACATATCTATTATTTACTGCAAAAACAGTAAAACTTATTTTATTGAGGTTGGGAAGATAGTTGTTTAGTTTGCAGGTAATAATTTCGTTCTATATTTTTTTTGTTAAACCAAGCAAACTCTGCATTGTTTAATTGAAACGTTGTAAATGTTGTAGTAACATCTATACGTTTTTTAGTGGATGATATTGTTATAGGCATATTGAATTGAGGAATACAATTGGCCCATTTTATGGTTAATTTTTGATTCGTTGTATCAATAAAATACTGTAATTCTGGAATTTGTGTTGTACGTAAATATTGGTTAAATGTTTGCTGAAAAGAAATGCCAGTTTGCTGTGAAATATAATTTTCAACTTCTGTAGTTGTTGTTGTTTTATGGTAAAATTTAGCGTTTAATCCTCGTAAAATTTTTCTAAACAAAACATCGTTAGAAAGTACGTTTCTAATATTATGAATCATGTTGGCCGCTTTATAATACATATCGCCACTACCCTCTTTGTTTACACCATAAGTACCAATAATTGGCTCATCGTTACGAATATTTTTTCGAATGCCTGCACAATAATCGTAACCAGCTTCCTTACCGTATAACCATTCTGTGTACAGCGTTTCAGAATAATTGGTAAACCCTTCATGTACCCACATATCGGCTATATCATTGGTAGTAATATTATTGGCAAACCACTCATGACCACTTTCATGAACAATAATAAAATCCCATTTTAAGCCCCAACCTGTGCCACTTAAATCTCTTCCTAAGTAGCCATTTTTAAACCCATTTCCATAGGCAATTGCACTTTGATGTTCCATACCTAAATGTGGAGATTCTACTAGCTTGTAATCGTCTTCATAAAATGGATAAGCACCAAACCAATATTCAAAACAATGTAACATAGGCTTAACTTGTTCAAACTGTGTTTTAGCTTTTTCTAAATTATAATCTAGCACATAATAGTTTAATTGGAGTATGCCTTTTTCGCCATGAAGTGTATCAGAAAAATGGGTATAAGCACCAATGTATGGAACAATACAATAATTATTAATTGGATTTTTTACACGCCATGTAAATGATTGTAAACTAGAAGAAGTAATCTTTTGTGTTTGAATTAATTTACCATTTGCTACTGCCATTAAAGTATCTGGAACAATCATCGTTAAGGTTGCACCACTATCAGGTTCATCGCTTTGATGGTCTTTACAAGGATACCAAGCACTTGCACCTAATCCTTGAACAGCAACACTCATCCATGGCCGTCCTTTGGCATCAGTTTTCCAAATCCAACCGCCATCCCATGGAGCTCTTTTGGCTTCTCTTGGTTTTCCATGATAATAAACTTGTAGTGTATGCTTACTATTTGCAACATAGAATTTTGGCAATGTTACAATTGTAGTGTTTTCTGTTTGTTGATATAAAAGTTTTGTCTTGTTTTCGTTATCAATAATGCTATCTATTTGTAAGGGTTGTTGTAAATCTATTTGCAGTTGTTTACCTGTTTTTACAGCTATTATACGAATGTCTACCCTACCTTCAATTTCTTTTGTTGTAAAATGGGGTTTTACTTCAATGTTGTAATGCAAAACATTCCACCACGTTCTATTGGCATTTAAAGAACCTCTTAAAGTATCTGCTTTTGTAAATTTTTGTTGTGTTTGTAACAATTGTGCTTGAAGCAAATTGATGTTACCAAAAAATAGGAAAGCAAAAAGCAGAATATAACGTGTTTGCATATTTGCTGCATAAAGAACAGAACCTTGAAGAGTGCGACGCAACAAAAGCCCAATAGCAGCACTACAGCTGGTTACATAAAAAAAGGATTTTGTAATCATGTTTTAAAAGTAAGATATTCGAGGAAATGAAAGCACAATTTTACAAATACTGCATTTACTTGTATGTGTTTATTGGTTATATACTTGTAGGTTGTAATCAAGAAAAACAAGGCAATAAAAACGTGTTTACCTATAATGAAAGTACCGGCATTGCTACATTAGACCCTGCATTTGCAAAAAATCAATCGATTATGTGGGCGGTGCATCAACTGTATAGCACATTGGTAGAGATTGACACAGGATTACAAATAAAACCTTCACTTGCTAAACGTTGGGAAATTAGTAAGGATAGACTTACCTATACTTTTTACTTGAGAAATAATATTTTTTTTCATGACAATATTGCTTTTAAAAATGGTAAAGGAAGGCGTTTAGTTGCTGCTGATGTGGTGTATAGTTTTAATAGAATTATTGACAAACAAACTGCAAGTAGTGGTGCTTGGATTTTTAATAATAGAGTGGATAGCATTCAACCATTTATTGCCTTAAACGATAGTGTGGTTATTGTGAAACTACAAAAGCCTTTTCAACCCATTTTAGGAATTTTAAGCACACAATATTGTAGTATTGTACCTAAAGAAGTGGTAGAAAAATATGGTAAAGATTTTAGACGAAACCCTTGTGGTACTGGGCCTTTTAAGTTTGTATCTTGGGATGAAGGACAAGCCTTGGTTTTACACAAAAATAAGCAATATTGGGAGCAAGATAGTAGCGGTAAACAACTACCCTATTTAGATGCAGTAAAAGTAACTTTTTACGATAATAAAGGAACAGAGTTTTTACAATTTAGACAACAAAAACTAAGTTTTATTAATGATATTGATGCATCGTTTAAAGACGAAATTTTAACAAAAACAGGTTTACTAAGAACTGCTTGGAGCGATAAAATAGTGTTGCAAAAACATGCATATTTAAACACAGAATACTTAGGTATTTTGGTAGATGAAAACAATGCTTTGGTAAAGCAATCGCCTGTAAAAATTAAAGCCATTAGGCAAGCTATTAACTATGCGATTAATAGACCACAATTGATGATGTATATGCGTAACAGCATTGGTATTGCAGCAGAAGCAGGATTTGTACCTGGTGGACTTCCATCGAAAAATACGGAGTTTGTAAAAGGTTACACGTACAATCCTGAAAAGGCAAAAGAACTTTTAAAAAGTGCAGGATTTATTAACGGTAAAAAAACACCCGCCATTAAATTACTGACCATTGCTACTTATGCTGATATTGCTAGTTTTATTGCCAAACAATGTGAAGATGTAGGAATAAATGTAGAAGTAGAAACGATACAAAAAAGTTTGTTGCTAGAACAAACGGCAAAAAGTGAAGCTTTATTTTTTAGAGGTAGTTGGATAGCTGATTATCCGGATGCTGAAAATTATATGGCTATGTTTTATAGTAAAAATCCAGCTCCACCAAACTATACAAGATACAGTAATAAAGAATTTGATTTGTTGTATGAAAAATCTTTACAAGAAACAAATGATAGCATACGTTACACTTTGTATAGACAAATGGATCAGATAGTTATTAATGATGCTCCTGTAATACCAATTTGGTATGATGAAGTAATTCATTTGGTACAAAAAAGTATTAGTGGTTTTTATGCAAATGGATTGAATTTATTAGAACTAAGAACTGTTAAAATAATGAATTAGTCTGCCACTACTTCATTTGATTTGGTTTGGATAAATAAAACAGAAACTGCTGCTAAAATTAACAACCCACCTGCTAACATAATGGCATTAACAGGACTATTATTTAACCAAGATTCGTAATACAAAGGCATCGTAACATTTTGTATTAACATTGGTATTACAATAAACATATTGAATATTCCCATGTACACACCTGTACGTTCTGGAGGAATACTACCTGCTAACATTACATAAGGGTTGCCCATCATGCTTGCCCAACATAAACCTAAACCTGTAATGGGTATAAAAATCATCCATTCACTGTGTATATTCGGTAAAACCAATAATCCAATTCCTGCAAGTAATAAACATATTGAGTGTACTTGTTTAGCTCCAAATTTTACAGCCAATTTTGCCAATACAAATGCCGAAGCAAATGCTATAAAATTATAATAAGCACCCAACTGACCTGCTAATAGCTCTGCATTTCTAAAACCTGTATTACCAACTTCTGTGGTTTGATAAATAGATTTTGATAAACATTTAGCTATATAAATCCAATATATAAACATGGCATACCAACTAAAAAACATCATTGGTATCATTTGTTTCATGGCTTTTGGCATGTGAACAAAAGCTTCAGCTATTTCTTTAAACGTTGTTGAAATACCAATTGGTGAAGAACGAATGGCATTTTTTTCTTCCTCTGTTAATGGAATTTCTTTGGTTGTTTTAAGTGTATACAAAATAGAACCAATAGAAACTACAGCACCAATAATAAATGCAATAACAGTTGTAATTGGAATATGATGTGCATTTTCTGCCGTTTTGCTCACGCCAAAAAATATTAATAATGTAGGCGTTAAGTAAGAAAGTGTTTGCCCTAATCCTGTAAATGCACTTTGAGAAAGAAAACCCAAAGAGTGTTGTTTACTATTTAGTTTATCGCTTACAAAAGCCCTGTATGGTTCTTGTGTAATATTGTTAGCAGCGTCTAAAATCCATAGAATACTTGCAGCCATCCAAACGCTACTGCTATAAGGCATAGCAAATAAACATAGACTACAAAAAATAGCTCCAATTAAAAAATAAGGTGTTCTTCTTCCCCATTTTGTAATGGTTTTATCGCTCATTGCACCAACTATGGGTTGAATAATTAAACCAGTAATTGGACCTGCTAACCACAAGTAAGGTAACTTACTTTCTTCTGCTCCTAAGTAAGAGTATATAGGGCTCATGTTGGCTTGTTGCAAACCAAAACTGTATTGCAAACCAAAAAAGCCAAAATTCATATTGATGATTTGCCAGAATGTAAGATTTGGTTTTTTAAATGTCATACAACAAGTGTTTAAAAGTTTATAAACGAATTTAACATGGCCCTAAAAACTCATATTCAACTAGGGGTATAAATTAATATGGAAAATGTGTATGTAGTTGCAAGTTTTCATCAATCCAAAAGTTGGCTTTTACAGCATGTGATTGAATGATAGCACTTTCTTTTGCTAATACCTTCTCAATAAAATCGGTTACTATTTCTCTATTTCGTTCTAGCCTATTTTTTTTAGTTTGTTGATAGGTTGATGTGATAAATATTTTGGTTTCTACTTCGTTTAATAAAGTAGTATAAGTTCCCTCTACCACCACTACGTTTATATTTTCAACATTTACATCTACAGCTTCTTCACTGTCTGTTTTCCAATTCATTACGGGTATTTGAATCGTTTTGCTTTGCTTGGTTTTAATACTTTTAATCTGTTCATCTATCAAATCTAACTTCACTTCAGAAGTACCAATATGATCAAAATTAGCCAACCTTGCTTGGTGATTTTTTTGTGGCGGCAACTTAAAATAATCATCTTGATGCAACAACAACACTGAAAAACCTTTTTCTTCTAACAATTGTTTAATGGCCTTGCCCATTGTTGTTTTACCGCTTCCTGATTCGCCTGCAACAGACAATACCTGTAATTTATTTTTCGATAATACTATCTGTTGAAGCAGTTGATTAGCTGTAGATAAAACGCTTTCATAAATGGTAGATTTAGCAATTTGATAAGGCATTAATGTCTGCTTCATTGTTGTGCCTTGTTGTAAAGCTTGTTCCGAAAAAATGAACCCAGCGGCTGAATAGCATAAATTTTTCACACCATTTGCTGTTCCCGTAAATGCATCAAAATATTCTGCAAAAGGAAGCGTATAATCTGCTTTTTGTAAATTAAAAATCAATGCTTCAAATAATTCATTTGCAGTTGCAGATTGTTGTTGTAAAGCCAAAGCAGCAATTAAATAACCATTTACAACCGGCCAAATTCCACCATTGTGAAAATGACCTGGTTCATTTTTAAATCGATAATGATGATTGAATTGTAATCGTTGAAAATCTGCTTCATTTTTTTGTATAAATGGCCAAAATGCAGGCACTCCAAGTTGATTGTTTTGTTGAAATACTTGGTGAATAACAGAGCATAATTTTTGTTTGGTGGCTTTGCTTGGAATATCTAATAACAACAATAAAGCAATTGACCATCCATCATATCGATGAATCATTTCGCCTGGAGAAAAAGAAGCGATAAACTGTTTTTCAATATCAAAATGTTGTAAATATTGTCTTTGTTGGTGTGTAAATAAACTATTGTCTAATTCTGTTTCTACCAAAAAATGTTGTTTAATGGCCAATTTTACTTGGCTAGCTTTTTGCTTCCAAGCTTCGTTTTGATAAAAATGTGCTGCCAATTCTAACGACCAATATCTTAAAATTTGATCGTATAAAACGTATCCATTGGTAATGTATTCATCGGCCCAATTGCTACTCATGGGTACATACATCAAATGCTTTCCATTAAACTCCCATGATTCTGCCAATGTAAATATTCGATGTATTTGATTTTCTGCAACAGCTTGTAGTGCTGCATCTTTTTCTTTATCTAACAATATAAGGGTAGCAATAATCCACCAAAAGTTAGCGTCTGTTCTACCAACGGGTCCACCAAAACTAACAGTGCTCATTTTTCCAGACTCGTCTATTGCAACATTCGATGGAATTTGTCCATTTTCATTTGCCGCTTGTTGCAATAACAACAGACTTTTTATAGCACTATTGTATAATTTTTTTTGATCTGCTACTACAATTGTTATAATACCTACAGCAGCATCTCTTGCCCAAACTCTGTTATAATTATCAGATAATTCAGCAGAAGCTTTTAAGTAACCATCGGCTGCAATTGCTTGTAAAACTTGTAATGCGTTATTGGTAGTAGCAGTTGCCATACAAAATAAACTAAATGAAAAAAATAAAGTTTGTCGTAAGTATTTTACAAGCACTTACGACAAACTATTTGTATATATCTTAAAATGAGAATGCAATAGTAGCAGAAACTGTTCTTCCAGTAATTGATCTTGCTCTAATTATATTGGTTGTATTGTTTACAATAGCACCTTCTTCAGATTCTGTAATTCCTAAAGTATTCAATAAATTATTGGCATTAATTGTTGCAGTTAAAGCTTTTGTAAATCGCATAGTTACAAATGGATTTACCATTACATATCCTTTAAATTTCAACTGGTTATCGTCTTGTGCATAAGAACCTGTTGTACCAATTAAACTAATACCTGTACTTAATTTACCAGTGTTGTAAGTTGGCATTAAAGTATAAATAAATGGAGCTTGTCTTCTTGGTTTTTTACCTTTATTTGCACCATCAGTTAATTCTGCTTTTGTATAAGTAGCACTACCTCTTACACTAAATTGATTGGTAAAACTGTAATACGCTTCTAATTCAATACCCAAAGATTTGTATTTGTTTTCAATAACACGTTGTGTAGTTGCTTCGTAGCTACCTGCTTCATTAATATTAGCATAGAAACCTGTCACAAAAATAGCTCCTCTTTTAAAATTGCTTTTATAACCAATTTCTAATTGTGTAATATCATCTTTCACACCTCTTGCAGAACCATCAGCAAATACATTTGGTGTAAACAATAAACGATCTGCTTTTGCTACAGCACCTGTACTAAAACGAGCAAATACCGCTTGAGTATTATCAAATTTGTAGTTAGCACCAATTGAGTATGATAGATAATCGTAATCATAATTAACTGGCTTTGCGTTAGCATGATCTACTGCTGAAACACTTTGTTCGTTGGCAGAAATAGTTCCATCATTATTTACATCAAAAGATCTTTGAACCGATCCTGCATAATTACCTCTAACATTTCCCATATCCCAACGTACACTTGCTTCTACATTTAATTTATCAGATGCATCTAAATTAATAGCAGCATAAGGTGCAGCAATATCATATTTTAAATCGTAGTTGCGTTGGCAGCAATTTCCCCAAACAGGCACACCATAAGCAAACAAACCATTTTGGCTAATTACTTGGTTAGCAGCAGTTACCACATTTAATGGTTTACTTCCATTTCCATTAACATCGGTAACATAAGAATTCCATAACCAAGACATGCTTACGTTTTGAAATGAACGATAATAGCCTAATAATAAATTTCCGTTTTTGAATTTCTTCTTCAACTTTAAATCGTTAACAGTATTGTTAAAATTGTTCAACTCTGTATCAAACATGTGAACAATCATTGCATTAGTACCTGTATAAGCAGCACCTGTAACAGCATCTCTTAAACTTGCATTGGTAAGGTTAGCACCTGTAGCACTTGCAACTGCTGCCAAAATAGTAGCTCTTGACCCAACTTGTGCAGGAAAAGGAGCAATAAAACGACCATTATTCGCTGAAAATCTAGCTCTATTTTCAACACTCCAATTATTACCTAAATCAAATACAAACTCTGCTCCTACAGATTTAGAAACTGGATGCATTCCATCAGCAACATCGGCTCTTCTCAATTCTCCATTTACCCCTAAACCTAAATTTTGTTGTAAATAAGGAGAATGCATGGTACCATATTTTGCATCAAAACCGGGTAAAGATGTATAAGTTGGGTTTGCATTTGTACCAGTAACTTGAATTGGCATTGGCATATAAGCTGCTGCTCTATCATTCAAATATTTTAAATACAATCTTGCATAACCAGATTTAAACGTTTTGGTAAAATTCATTTTTAATTGACCACCATTATTGGCATTGTAACCTGCTGTACGAGGGCCTTCACCTAAACGATAAAATCCACCCACATGAAAATTTAATCCTTCACCAATAGCAGCACCATAGTTAAAATCGGTACGAGTAGTATTGTAGTCTAAACCAGAAGTTAAAGCAACTGCACCACCTTCTGTATTTCCAGTTTTACTTATAAAGTTAATAATACCAGCAGGTGAATTGGTAGCCAAAGTAGAAGCTGAACCACCACGTATTGCTTCAATTCTTCCAATAGATTGATCGGCTCTTAAAAAGATATCTGCTGTACCAAAAGCAATATCACCAAATTGTAAAACGGGTAATCCATCTTCTTGTAATTGTAAGTATTTAGAACCACCAGCAGAAATAGGAATACCACGTACCGTAATATTGGTATTACCATCACCAGCAGAAGCTTCAGATTTAATACCAGGAATTGAACGGAAAATTTCAGCAGTTGTACGAGGTGCAGATTTTGTTGCATCATCATATTTCAAAGTACTTACAGATACACTAGATGCCAATTTTGTTCTAGAACCACTTGTACCCGTTACTACTACTTCATTTAAAGAAAGCGGATCGGCTTTTAAAGTAAACACTATATCGCTTACAGCACCTTTAGATAAATCTACTTCTTGTGAAAGGGTTGTAAATCCTGTGTAAGAAACTTGAATCGTTACTTTTTGTAAAGGCAATGCATTTAAAGTAAAATTACCAGCATCGTCGGTAGAAACAGCTTTTCCACCAGCAACATATAATACAGTTGCACCTGCTAAAACTTCGTTTTTGCTTCCTTTTACAATACCTTTTAATTGTGTGTTTTGTTGTGCATGTACTAGGTAAGTAAACAGCACTAACATTAGAGAGAGAAGATGTTTTCTCATTTGGCTAAGTTTTAATCGTTTTGAAAGTAATTGATTTTGACCATCCAAAACTATCTTATGGGTTTATTGAAAAACATAGAATAAAGTTACAAGGAACTGCAAACGTTTGCGAAAATGTTTGCGAAAATGTTTGTGGTGCATAACTTTTACAAAATGGCATTATATTTATTCCCTTAACGATTGTTTACAGCTATCATTTTTAACTACATGAAAACAGAAGCTACACTAAAAAAAATTTCAACAGCTTTAAACATTAGTATTTCTACTGTATCAAGAGCATTAAAAAATCATCCTGATGTTTCTGAGTATACTAAAAAAAGGGTACAAGAATTAGCAGATACTTTAGAGTATGAACCTAATACTTATGCCATTAATTTAAGAAGCAATCATAGCAAGGTTTTTGGTGTAATTGTACCTACATTATCGAATAATTTTTATCAAGCATTTATAGCAACCTTAGAAGAAGATGCTCGTAAAAATGGATACTCACTTTTAATTGTACAATCGTGTGAAGACCCTTTAGTAGAATTACAAAGTTTAAAACTTTTTAGAGCCAATAAAGTAGCAGGTTTATTTGTTTGTTTAAGTCCAAATTCTACAGATGCTACTCATTTTTTAAAAATGGAAGATAGAGATACTCCTGTTATTTTCTTTGATAAAGTTCCTGCTTTAGAATCGTGTAACAAGGTTTGTGTAGCAGATATAATGGCAGCAGAGTTAGCCGCTAAAGCATTAATTTCAAAAAAGAAAAAGCAGATTTTAGCATTATTTGGAAATGCAAAAATGTCGATTACGAAAAAACGTTTATTGGGTTTTACAGAAACATTTAACAATCAATTTCCAAATGCACAATTATATATTGAGTACGCACATTCATCTGAAGAAGCTACTCTTATTTCAAAAAAATATTTTGGAAAAAAGCAAATGGTAGATGCCGTTTTTTGCATGAGCGATGAAGTATTAATTGGTGCCATGAAAACTATTCAACAGAAAAAAATGGATATACCAAAACAACTATCCATTATTGCTATTAGCAATGGTTTTATTCCTCAATTATATCATCCTATTATTAGTTATGTAGAAACTAGTGGCTCAAAATTAGCATCACTTGCTTTTAATAGAATGATGGCTTGTATTGCCGGCAGCACTTTTATGCAAGAACTTACTTTAGATGCCGTATTTGTAAAAGGTGGATCTATTTAATAAGTTTTACCAAAAAATGAGTTGGCTCTAAACTAGTTATGGCTAATGAATAATCAGGTGCTACTTTTGCCAACAAATTCACTTTTTATTTATCATTGAATGACAACCATTTTAGCAATAGAATCATCATGCGACGAAACCTCTGCATCTATTTGTATAGATGGAAAAATTATAGCTAATAGTATTGCTAATCAAACAGTGCATGAACAGTTTGGTGGTGTTGTACCAGAATTGGCAAGCAGAGCCCACATGCAAAATATTGTGCCTGTAGTAGAAAGTGCAGTTCGACAAGCTATTGCTAATATAGGCACTCATTTCTCCTTAAAACAAGTAGATGCATTTGCATTTACACAAGCACCAGGGCTAATTGGAAGTTTATTGGTTGGAACACAATTTGCTAAAAGTTTGGCATTAGCATTTGGCAAGCCTTTAATTGCAGTTCATCATATGCAAGCCCATGTGTTGGCCAATTTAATAGATGAAAAAAATTGTCCCAGTTTTCCTTTTTTATGCCTAACAGTTAGTGGAGGGCATACGCAAATTGTGTTGGCAAAATCACCTTTAGATTTACAAGTTATTGGTGAAACGATTGACGATGCAGCCGGTGAAGCATTTGATAAAAGTGCTAAATTATTAGGGTTGCCTTATCCTGGAGGACCATTGATTGATAAATATGCAGCAAGCGGAAATCCATTGGCTTTTACATTTGCTCAACCACAAATTCCTGAACTAAATTTCAGCTTTAGCGGTTTAAAAACATCGATTTTATATTTTCTACAAAAGCAAGAGAAAGGTTTTATAGAGCTACATTTAAACGATTTATGTGCCTCGATACAATATACAATTATCGAAATTTTAATGAAGAAAATAAAAAAGGCTATTCAACAAACAGGAATTAAAAATGTGTGTATTGCTGGTGGTGTAAGTGCCAATAGTGGATTAAGAAATGCGTTACAAACGGCTGGAAAAAAACATGGCTGGAAAACATTTATTCCCCAATTTGAATATTGCACTGACAACGCTGCAATGATTGCTATTACTGCATTTTACAAATATCAACAACAGCAATTTGTAGGTTTAGATGCTAATCCGAGTGCAAGAGCAGAGTGGTAAAAAAGATTCATTTCATTCATTCAATTGTATATAGTATGGCTCATTCAAAAATAAAATCGGCAAAAGAATCTGAAACAGTAATTACAGAATTAATGATTCCATCGTATGCAAATTTCGGCGGCAAAATACATGGTGGCATTATTCTTTCATTAATGGATAAAGTAGCGTATGTATGTGCATCGAAACATGCAGGTGCATATTGTGTAACTGCTTCTATAGATACAGTAGATTTTTTACAATCTGTTGAAGTAGGAGAATTGGTTTCGCTGAAAGCAAAAATTAATTATGTAGGTAAAAGCTCCATGGTGGTTGGCATTCGTGTAGAATCTGAAAATGTAAAAGATGAGACTTTAAAACACACCAATACATCTTACTTTACAATGGTGGCAAAAGATGATAATAATAAACCACAAGAAGTACCTGCGTTAATGCTTGAAACAGAAGAAGATATCAGACGTTTTTTAGAAGCCATTAAACGTAAAGAAATTAAGCAGACTGTGAAGAAAGAAACGTTGGAAGTAAAAACCAATTTTCAATTGGTAGAAGCTATAGAATTATTGAAAAATGAACGCTGCCAAATTAATGCAAGCTTTACCGATACTGACTTTACAAGTTTAATTAGCTAACTTAATTATTGCACCACAACTTCTTTAATTACTTTTTCACCAAAGGCTTCATTTATTCTATTAATAATTTGAGGCTTTTGATATTGCAACTCATTTTTTAATGGTCCAACATGTGTGGTAATAAATAAGGTTTGATTAATTATTTGAATTTTTTCGGTGTACTTAGCAATGGTTTTTCCCATAATTTCTTCCCAAATTTCTTCAATTTGTACTGCTCTTATGCCATTGCGTAAATTGCTTTTACCCAACATATTTTTAATGGCATCACCTAAGCTATATTCTCCCATTTTGTAAATGTAGTCTTTATTTGAACCTTTGAATTTTATTGTTTTTATTGAAACTGAGCAATACAATTTTCTAATAAATGCTCTTGGTTATAAAAGCTAGCAACTTTTGCAATTACAGTCTCCACCAATGCATCGGGGCAACTTGCACCACTTGTAATTAAAATTTTTACAGGTGTTTTTTCGGGTAAATAATTCAATACAGTTGAGCATTCTTTTGTAATCCAATTACAATGCACAAGCTCTTGTTTACTTACTATTTTTTCGGTGCTATCAATAAAATAAGTAGGTAATTTTTGTTCACACAATTCTACTAAATGAGAAGTATTGCTACTATTATATCCACCAATTACCAAAGCTAAATCAGCTTCCGTTTCTAGTAAACCTTTTACTGCAGTTTGGTTATCGTTGGTAGCGTAGCAAAGTGTATCTCTTGTATCGGCAAAACGCTCTGCAATAGTTGTATCAGTTAGTTGAAAATGCTGCATCACCACCTGTTTTAAATAATCAGATATGGCTTGTGTATCCGTAGCCAATTGTGTGGTTTGATTTACTACACCAAAACGTTGTAAATCGGTTGTAACATTAAAACCCTCAGAATATTTTCCTTTAAACTCTGTGTAAAACAAATGTTCTGCTTTTTCACCTGTAATATATTTAGCAAGTTCTATGGTTTCTGCCATATCGTTTACAATTACCGTTGGTGTATGCTGAGCTGCATGAGAAAATGTTGCTCTTGTTTCTTCATGTTTGGGTTTACCATGAATAACAATACTGTACCCTTTTTGGGCTATTTGTTCGCTTCTATTCCAAACCTTTTCTACAAACGGACAAGTAGTATTGTATTTTTCAATAGCAATACCTTTTTCAATCAACATTTTTTCAATATCCAAGGTTGTTCCAAATGCTGGTATTAATACAATATCATCTTTTGTTATAGTATTAAAATCAATCAATTGTTTGCCATAAGTATCTTGCAAAAACTGTACGCCCCTTGCTAATAAATCTGCATTTACTTGAGGGTTATGAATCATTTCACTCAATAAAAAAATTCTTTTCCCCGGGTTTTCATCTATTGTTTTAAAAGCTATTTCTATTGCATTTTCTACACCATAGCAAAATCCAAAATGCCTAGCCAAATAAAATTGAACCGAACCAAAATCGAGTAAAGTAGGCGTAAAATCTTTCTTTAATTTATCTTCTTGTTTACGCTTACTTTTTATGGCACTAATTAAATTACTTCTGTAAATATTTGGAATGGTAAATTGTTTCATATAAATGTATAACGACTATAAATGTACAATGTTTAAAATGGCATTGACAGATGGTTTTAGTTTACAAAATTCCACCAAACGCCTAATCGAAACCAAAGACCTGTATTACCGTACTGTTCTCCTTTAAAATTATATTTTGTAAAACTAAAGCCTTTAGAAAGATCTAATGTGTTGATGTTTTCGAAACGAATAAAGCTTTTAAAACTTTTTATTCTAAAGTGAAAAAACAAATTAACATCAGGTCGATTTCTTAACACAAATTGGTTTTGATAATAAAATTGTCCTGTAAATGGCGAATATCCTGCAGATTTATAATTTGTTGCATAACGAATTTCTACACCTGTAGATAAAAATAGATTGGTAAAAAAATTACCTTCAAAAGCAATTCTATTTTGTGTAAGTAAAAACGGCATGTTAATAGGTGCTAAACCTGTAGCTTGCTGAATATGAACTTGTGTGTACCAATTGATATGTTTGGCTAGTTTAAACTGTTTTTCTGCACTTATTCTTAATACGTTAAAAAGCGTAGCTTCTTGTTTTACCGAAAAAAAACTATCGCTGTAAGCAAAATTATTTACCAAATAATAATCACCTTTTAGGGTAAACATTTTTTTAGGATTATGGTAAGTAGCAAAAAAATGAGCGGTATTCTCCTTTTTAAAACTTGCATGTGATTGAATAGGAAAAGTAGTGGCCACATCAAAAATAAATGAAGGTGTTCTATTTACATTTTCAAACCCAACTTGTAAGCTACCAATTTGTTTGCTTAACTGTCTTTGTAGGCTCACATAAGCTTTGTAATCGCCTGCATTGAATCCATTTACATACAACACACCATTGGCAATAATATCCCAAACATTATTTCTGGTTCTATTTCTATATTCTCCTAAAAAAGAGATGTTGTAATAGCGGTTACTTACCGTAGATTGTAAATTTCTAAACTGTAAATTTTGCAATACCACTCCTAGTTTAGCATATTGACTTTGATTGTTTTTATCAGGAAAAGAAATCAAACTAAACTCGTTGCTTACCTTACTCCATTTTTCTTTAAACTGAGTGGTATCGGCTGTTTTATTAAAATTGAAATATTGTTTGTACAAAGTACTATCTGCAACAACATCTAAAAACTGGTATTCGTTGCTACCAATTTGTAAAGTATGTTGTATTCTAAATCTTGGATAAAACAGCTGATACGTAACAGAATCAGAAACCAAAGAATCTCTTTGTCCTAAATCGTAATGATGGCGAAATAAAATCGTATTTTCTCTGTGTGTATTTCCTGTATTAATAGTTGTTGCAAAAGGATTACTTCGAAAAACAGTAGCAATTCCTAATCTTGTATCTAATTCGTATGGATTATTTAACGCTAAACTATCTAATTCCGATTTGTTTTGTAATCCACCATTTTCAGAAGAAGCATGTTTGTTAGAAAGAAAAATGAAATAATTTTCGTACCTTTTATTATTCGATTGATAATGAGTGGTAAATCGAAAATTGTTATGTGTGGTATTTTGCAATCGATACAATCCTGGAGAATTTATAAATCGATATTCTAACGAAAAATTAAAGTTGCTTTTTCTATTTTGAGTATGCATTAAATCAATCAACTGTTCACTTCTTCCTCCTAATAAATAGCCCAATTCTGTATACGGTCTTGTTGTTTGGTAAAACTTGGTATTTTCAATGGTGTATTTATATATGTCGTATTGGTGAAAACCAGCATCCCAACCTGCTTGTATAAATGGTGAAAATAATAAAGAACGAGCTGCAGTTCCTAAATTGCCCAAATGGTCGTGTGTATACGGAACAGGAAATCTATTTCCAAAATTACTGATAGAAGAATCGATGGTTCTGAATCGAGTAGAATCGAAATACTTGTAAAAAATGGTAATTGAATCGGCAAATCGATCTCTTCGTTGTAAAGAATCTTTACCGCCACTACTTCTTATTGGCCTACCTTGCCTATCGTAAGAAACGTTAGCTCCAGCATTGTTATTTCCAGCTGTTCGCATTAAACCATTGGTTGTTTGAGCCGACAACTCAGAAAAAAATGATACAAAAATCCAACAAAAAAATAATTTTCTAATGACCAATAATTGCATGTTATGCTAATAATAAGTTGCAAAGTAAATAGAAAGCAATGAAATGAAAGGTTAATGCAATATTGAAAGCCAATTTGAATATAAACATTAATCTGAAATTTTATAAAAAATAGAACGCCAAATCATCAAAATATAATTTATCACAATGTTTTGTCACTTTTAAATCATCGCTTTAATTGTGTTAAAATGAATAATGCAAACTTTCGATTTTAGGAATTAAATGTGCATACATCTAGTTTAAACCAAGAGAGTTTAATGTTGTCTGTATACGTCTAAAATGTATATGATTCAATCACTTACTAGTGTATGTTTAATAAAACCAGCAAAAAAATGGTATATATATAACATAACTTTTGCAAACTGAATGACAATTGGTTGTATTTATAGCTAAATAGACTGTACGTTTGCATACTTTTTTCAGAATTAATAACTGTTTATAAAATATAGAGCATGAGCAAAAATGTACAAAATGTCGAAGGAAAACTTGGTGTATTAATTCCAGGTTTAGGTGCGGTTTCAACCACCTTAATTACAGGTGTAATTGCAGTAAACAAAGGTTTAACACAACCAATTGGTTCACTTACTCAAATGGGTAACATTCGTTTAGGAAAAAGAACTGAGAATAGATTTCCAAAGGTGAAAGACTTTGTGCCTTTAGCTAACTTAACAGATATTGTTTTTGGTGGATGGGATGTTTATGCAGATAATGTATACGAAGCAGCAAAAAATGCAAAAGTTATTGAAACTGCTACCCTAGATGCTATTAAGCCAGAATTAGAGAGCATCAAACCTATGAAAGCGGTTTTTGATAAAAGCTATGTAAAGAATTTAGATGGTACACACATTAAAGAAGCTGCTACTAAATACGATTTAGCATTAGCTTTAATGGAAGATATCCAAAATTTTCAAAAAGAAAATAATTGTACAAGAGTTGTAATAGTTTGGTGTGGTTCTACAGAAAAATATATTGAACCTTCTGAAGTGCATGAAAGCATTTGGAAATTTGAAGAAGGATTGAAAAATAATGATCCTGCCATTGCACCAAGTATGATTTATGCTTATGCTGCACTTAAATTAGGTGTTCCATTTGCAAATGGTGCTCCAAATTTAACCGTTGATATTCCTGCTTTAGAAGATTTAGCAAAAGAAACGGGTACACCTATTTCTGGTAAAGATTTTAAAACCGGACAAACCTTAATGAAAACTATTTTAGCACCGGGTTTAAGTGCAAGATCGTTGGGAGTTAAAGGTTGGTTTTCTACTAATATTTTAGGAAATAGAGATGGATATGTGTTAGATGAACCAGATAATTTTAAAACAAAAGAGGTTTCTAAACTAAGCGTTTTAGAAGATATATTTCAACCAGAAATCAATCCTGAATTATACGGAGATTTATACCATAAAGTACGTATTAATTATTATCCTCCTCATGGAGACAATAAAGAAAGTTGGGATAACATTGATATTTTTGGATGGATGGGTTATGGAATGCAAATAAAAATCAACTTTTTGTGCCGTGATTCTATTTTGGCAGCCCCTATTGTATTAGACTTAGCCTTGTTTATGGATTTTGCAAAACGTGCCGAAATGGTAGGTATTCAAGAGTGGTTATCATTCTACTTTAAATCGCCACAAACAGCACCAGGCTTACGTCCTGAACATGATATTTTCAAACAATTAATTAAATTACAAAATACTTTAAGACACATTATGGGTGAAGACTTAATTACCCATCTTGGCTTAGATTATTATCAAGATGTGGTAGACGCTTTATGCTAAAACTACATCAAGTAATAGCCAGTTGTGCAGGTATAGGTTACTTAAAAGGAGGCGGAACTTTTGCAGCCATACTTACCTGTTTTTGTTGGTACATTTTTTTCCCAACAATACCGAACATATTTGTAACACTGGCTATTACTATTATTATTATCGTGTATGGAATTTGGAGTGGAAATGTGGTAGAAAAATGGTGGGGAAAAGATAGTAGCAAAGTGGTGTTAGATGAAGTTGCAGGAATGTGTGTTACGCTTATTGCAATTCCAAACAAATGGGAATTTGTGTTAGTAGGGTTGGTATTATTTAGATTTTTTGATATTACAAAGCCTTTGTTTATCAAAAAATTAGAAACATTATCTGGAGGCAAAGGGGTAATGTTTGATGATGTGCTTGCTGGTATTTATGCAAATCTGTTACTTCAAATAATAGTAGCGGTTACTAATTTGTAAAAGCATGGTTACTTTTTTAAAAGCACAAGCAGCATCACTAACAGCATCTATTGTAGACTATGTTGCCACGGTGGTCGGTGTAGAAATCTTACATATTTGGTACTTAACATCCAATATTATTGGAACTACACTTGGTGGAATTACGCATTTTACACTCAGTAAAAATTGGGTATTTCAAAAGAAAAATAGCAATCTCTCTTCTCAAATCATCAAGTATATATCTGTTTGGATAGGTAATGTATTATTGAATAATGGTGGCGTATTTGTGTTTACCAATTATATCGGTATTCGTTACTTTTTTTCCAAATTAATCGTATCTGTTTTTGTAGGTTTTACGTATAACTATTTCTTACAAAAAAAATTCGTCTTTAAATAAATGATTATGTTTTTTATAAAAAAATGTTTACCAATTTTTCTGTTGCTTGTTGCTGTGCAAACTATTGCACAAACTACGGCTATAAAAGGTGTGGTAAAAGATGCTATTACAGGCAAACCCATACAATTTGTAAATGTATTTTTTAGCGGAACTAAAATAGGAACTACCACCAATGCCGATGGTTTTTTTAATTTGTCTGTAAACAAAAGTTTCTCCAATCTTACCATTTCTTATGTAGGCTATAAAACAGTGGTAAAACGCATTGTTCCACAAATTGCACAAGAAATTACTGTTAACCTTGAGCAAGATGGCAATACAGATGTAGTGGTTGTAAGCAGTAGAAAGAAAATAAAATATACCAACAAAAACAATCCTGCTGTTGATTTAATTAGAAAAGTAATTGCCAACAAAAGCAAAAACAGCCCAGGCAGATACGATTTACTAGAATATCAAAAGTATGAGAAGGTAAAAGTTTCTTTTAGCAATTTAGCTGAAAAATTATCACAAGCAGCACCTCTAAAAAACTACAAATTTATTTTCGAAAATTTAGACACCACTTCTTTTCCTGGTAAAACTTTGTTACCTGTGTACATGGAAGAAAACTTATCGAAAAGCTATTTCAAAAAAAGGCCTGATAAAAACAACACCATTATTCTAGCGGATAAAAAAGTAAATTTTGGAGAATTTATTGATACAAAAGGCATTAGTGCTTACTTAAACAGATTGTATGAAGATGTAGATGTATATCAAAACGATATCAATGTTTTTACACAACAGGTTTTAAGTCCAATTGCAGATTTAGCACCTACATTCTACATGTTTTTTATAAAAGATACCATTACCGTTGGCAACCAAAAATTGGTGAAGCTTAACTTTTATCCACGTAACCCTGAAGATTTATTGTTTAAAGGAAATATCTATATATCGTTAGACAGTAACTATGCTGTTCAAAAGTTAGATCTATCGATGAGTAAATATGCCAACATCAATTTTATTAGAAACTTTAGAATAGATCAAGAATTTGAAAAAGCATCAGACGAACGTTATTTTTTATCGAAAAGTACGATGAAAGCAGAATTTGCTTTGAGCAAATCGAAAGGCTTTTTTGGAGAAAGAAGTGTATCGTTTAAAGATTTTACCATTAATCAACCAAGACCAGATAGTGTTTATAACAGCAAACCTGTTTTTGCAGAATTAAATGCCGACCTCCCAAAATCGGATAGCATTTTACTAAAGTATAGACATACGCCTCTAAGCCAAATTGAATCGAATGTATATACCAATGTAGATAGTTTACAAAATATGACTTCGTTTAAACGTACACTCGATTGGATTACTTTTTTAGTAGCAGGCTATAAACGATTAACACCTTATTTTGAAATTGGACCTGCAAATGCATTTTATAGTTTTAATCCTGTAGAAGGTTTTAAATTAAGATTTGGTGGAAGAACTACTGAAGCTTTTAGTAAAACTTTGTATTTAGAAACGTATGCTGCTTATGGTTTTAAAGACAAGAAAGTAAAATATTTTGGTAGTGCTGCTTATTCTTTCAATAAAAAAACGGTGTATGGTTTTCCTTTAAATTATTTAAAGGTTAGCTATCAACAAGACACTAAAATACCTGGACAAGAATTACAGTTTGTGCAAGAAGATAACTTTTTACTTTCTTTTAAAAGAGGAAATAACGATAAATACTTGTACAACCGATTTTTTAAAGTAAATTATGTAAGAGAATTTCCTAGCCGTTTATCGTACAACTTCGGATTTAAATATTGGAATCAAACACCTGCAGGTGCTATTCAATACACCAAAATTGAGAATGGAACACCATTCGATGTTCGAAACTTAACCATTTCAGAATTTTCTACTGAGTTAAGATGGGCACCTAAAGAACAATTTTATCAAGGTAAAATTTATCGTATTCCAATCATCAATCGTTATCCCATTTTTACGTTGCGTTTAGCAGCTGGTGTGAAAGGATTGATGCAAAGTGAGTACAATTACCAATCGGTTTCATTAAATTTTTACAAACGCTTTTATTTATCACAACTAGGCTATGCAGATATTGTGGCAGAAACAGGTGCTACATTTGGTCAAGTTCCTTTTCCATTGTTAACCATTCATAGAGCCAATCAAACTTACGCTTATCAATTAAACTCTTACAACTTAATGAACTTTTTAGAGTTTGTAAGCGACCATTATTCATCTGTTAGCATTGATTATAATTTCAACGGGTTTTTCTTCAATAAAATACCATTATTGAAAAAACTAAAATGGAGAGAAAGAATGTCGTTTAAAATTTTATATGGTGGATTAAGAGATGAAAACAATCCTGCAAAAACAGATGCAGTATATAAATTACCATCTTATTCCAATGGAACACCTTACAGTTTTGCGTTAGGTAGCCAACCTTACATTGAAGGTAGTGTTGGTATTGGTAACATTTTTAAATTGATAAGAATTGATGTGGTGAAAAGATTTACGTATACCAATAATCCTGATGTGTCTACAATCGGTATAAGAGGCAGGTTTAAGTTTGATTTTTAAGTTTACTTTTGCCACCCAATTTTAAAAAATGTTTTTTTGCGATGAAACAACACCCCCCTTTAAGAGATAGGCTTCAATTATTCATTTATAGCATTATCAATCCACTTGTGAAACTGTTGATTAAAATTGGATTTACGCCAAATACAGTAACATTAATTGGACTTTTTTTAAATATTGGAGTTGCCATTATTTTTATTACAGGAGCAGAAGAAGGCAATAGAGGCGATTTAAGTTATGTAGGATGGGCAGGTGCATTGATTTTATTTGCTGGATTATTTGATATGCTAGATGGTCAAGTTGCTCGTTTAGGAAATATGAGCAGCAGCTTTGGTGCAATGTTCGATTCGGTTTTAGATAGATATAGTGAGTTAGTAATGTTTTTAGGAATTTGCTATTACTTAGTTGCTCATCATTATTTCTTTAGTTCACTTTTTGCATTTATAGCACTCATTGGTTCAATGATGGTAAGTTACACAAGAGCAAGAGCAGAAGGCTTAGGTATTGCTTTAAAAAGTGGTTTAATGCAACGACCAGAACGTGTTGTTTTAGTAGGTGTCACCGCTTTAGCATGTGGCATTACAGGTTCAATTATTGGTGGGGATTATAAATATGTAGTTGAAGGAACAAATTTTCAGCTGTTTGAAACCATTAGCATTTTTACAATTCCATTAACTATTATGGCCATTCTAACCAATATTACTGCCTATAAAAGATTGATGGATGCTAAGAAATTAATGGATGAAAACGATCGTAAAAAGGGTTTATTAAAAATGGTAATTACAGTATTGATTACTTCATCCTTTTTATTGAATAGTAATACTGCAAATGCACAAGCTGCTATTCAAAATAATTTTCCGATTCCTACTTCTAAAAACATGTTGTTTTACTTACAACGAAATCACAATTCGAATACACTTGTATATGAAATAAATTACGATAAAAAAGGAATGGTAGACACATCAAATCCTGTTCTAGTTTATTGGATTAGATATGCTGAAAATGGCGAGCAAAAAGAATTAAGCTACATACAAAGAAATTATGCTTATGGCATTAAATCGAAAGTAATCGGAAAAGATGCTTACGAAATAAAATTTGTATCGTATAAGAAATTTGCCATGAAATTGGTAAAATCTGCTACCGACAATAAATACAAAGTTTTAGCAACTATTAATAATAAAGAAGCCGTTTTAAACAGAATTTATTTACAGATTAATGGAGGAACATTTTGGTTTCCTAAAATAGAGTTTGTAGAACTAAAAGGAGCTGAATATGCCAATGGAAAAGAAATAGTTGAGCGTAAGAAAATATAATTTGTTTGTACAAGTATGATTACCCCTTCACCAGAAAAAGATTCAAGAAGCATAGCAGCATTTTTACGTAGATGTCTTATTGCAGGCATTTTTAGCATTGGTTACTTAGCACTTTCGTTTGTTTTAATTGGTTTTAAACCCGATCAAATTACACTGATTGCATTATTTAGTGTTTGTTATATTGCTACTAAAACAACACGAAGGTTTATTATTGGCTTTTCTATATACATAGTTTACTGGATTATATTCGATTACATGAAAGCCTTTCCAAATTACAATTATAACGCAGTTCATATAAAAAGTATTTACAACTTCGAAAAAAGTATTTTTTCCGTTTATTCTAATCAAACGCTATTAACGTTTAACGAATATTGCAAACAATTTGCTACTCCTTTTTTAGATGTTATCTGTGGTCTATTTTACTTATCATGGGTGCCTGTTCCATTAGCCTTTTCTGCTTATCTTTTTTTTAAAAGAAGAATTGCTTTTTTCCACTTTGCACTTACGTTTTTTTTAGTAAATCTTATTGGGTTTGTTATTTATTACATTTATCCAGCAGCACCACCTTGGTATGTGCAGCAACATGGCTTTCAATTCATTGCCAATACTCCAGGCAATGTAGGTGGATTAGAACGTTTTGATCAATTTTTTAACATCCGCTTATTTCATGGTATGTACGAAAAAAACTCAAATGTATTTGCGGCGATGCCATCGCTACATTCTGCTTTTCCTGTAATTGTTTTATTTCATGGAATAAAGAATCAATACAAATACATTAATATTTTTTTCGCAATAATTATGTTGGGTATTTGGTTTGCTGCTGTGTATACGAGCCACCATTATGTAGTAGATGTTTTAGCAGGAATTACTTGTGCTATTACTGCAATAATTGTATATGAGAAAGTATTGCTAAAGACCAAATGGTTCAATCAGTTTATCAATGCGTATATGAAGGTTACGGAATAATGTTAACTCCGTAACCTTTATTAAGTTTATATTTCTTTAATCAATTCTTTAAAAATAACGGTAAGCTTTGGTTCCGCTTCTTTAGCAGCTTGCAACACCTCTTCATGTGTGATAGTATTTTCATCTTCTCTAATTCCTAAATCGGTAATTACACTCATTGCAAATACTTTCATACCACAATGTATAGCTGCAATTGTTTCTTGAACTGTACTCATACCTACTGCATCTCCACCAACAGCTTTTATTAACAAATATTCTGCTCTTGTTTCAAAAGTTGGTCCAGTTACACCAACATACACACCTTGTTTTACATCAATATTATTTGCTTTGGCTATTTCGATGGCCTTAGCAATTAAATCTTTATTGTAAGGTTCACTCATATCAGGAAAACGAGTGCCTAATTCATCAACATTTGGACCTAATAACGGATTAATAGTAAAGAAGCTAATATGATCTTTAATAATCATTAAATCACCCACTTTAAAATCTGGATGTACGCCACCTGATGCATTTGAAAGCAAAAGCGTTTCAATACCCAACATTTGCATTACACGTACAGGAAAAGAAACTTGTTGTGGTGTATAACCTTCGTAATAATGAAATCTTCCACTCATTACCACCACTTTTTTACCGCTCAATTCTCCAAAAATTAATTTACCACCATGCCCTTGAACAGTGCTTACTGGAAAATTTGGAATATCTGTATATGGTATTTCTTTTTCGGCTACAATTTCTTTTGAAAAATTTCCTAATCCACTACCTAAAATAATGCCTACTTTGGCATTGGTATTAAACTGGCTTTTTATAAATGCAACGGTTTCTTGCAATTGGCTGTATAATAAACTCATAAATAAAAATTAGTGGGCAAATATAGGCTTAGCCTGCAAATAAAAAGGCTGTAATCTTTCGACTACAGCCTTTATAGTTAGGTTAAGAGTATATACTTATGCAATACGCTTTACGTTAACGGCATTTAAACCTTTACGGCCTTCTTGCACGTCAAACTGAACTTTGTCATTTGCTTCGATTTGATCAATCAAACCGTTAGCATGTACAAAAGTTTCTTTGCTAGAATCATCATGCTTAATGAAACCAAACCCCTTTTCTTCATTGAAGAACTTTACAGTTCCTGTAATTTTTGTGTCCATTGTAAAATTGTAAATAATTGATAAAGTGCAAATGTAGACTTTAAAAACTGCCCCACCTAATTAATTAATTTTTTGTTCTAATATATATGTATATAAAAATGAAATTGTTTCAACTATATATGTTTATAACCAAGTGGACACAACACGTACAGCGGCTTTAATTAAGAAATTAGTCAACAATTTTTACAGAACTAAAAAACTTGTCTTTCTCGGCTTTATTAGCTTTCTCACCTTCGGTATAATAAAATGCAACACTATACGATTTGTAAAAAACAGTCATTAAATACATTTTAATTTTCTTTGCATCTTTTGACATTTCAATAGTATAATTATAAACATGGTATTTATCTTGAAGCATTGAGAAACTTTCGTCCAAAATAGTGCTATTAGGCATTTTACCAACCATACCACCTTTAAACTGATCTTTAAATTCTTGCGTTGGCACCATTGATGATAGCATGTTTTCATCTAATCCAAAAGGCGTAAAATCAATACTCATTACCATTAAAACAGAACTGTCGGCCGATTTACAAACCTGCATATTTTGCCCAGCCCTATTTTCTTTTATAGGTGTTTGTGGCATTTGCACTGTTACCTTGTCCATTACTTGAACGGTTTTCCATGCATCTTGTGCAAAAGAAAGGGCTGTAAAAAATACAGCAATTAATAGTGTTGTTATTTTTTTCATGGAATGAAGATAAAGGCATCAACCTATATTTTAAACAACTGTTTGAATAATATTAAATACTTAATCATTATTTTGCAACTATGAAGAAGAAGAATATCAAGCAAGTAGAAGAAAAAATTATTTTAATTACCAACGACGATAGCATTGCAGCACCAGGCATTAAAGCATTGGCTGAAGCAGTAAAAGATTTAGGTAGAGTTGTAATTGTTGCTCCAGATAAACCTCAAAGTGGAATGGGTCATGCTATTACCATTGGCAACCCAATAAGATTACAAAAAAGTTTTTTGATAGAAGGTGTTGAAGCCTACACTTGTAGTGGAACACCAGTAGACTGTGTAAAATTGGCTGTTGATAAAATATTACATCGTAAGCCAGATATCTGTTTAAGTGGCATTAATCATGGAGCAAACCATAGTATTAATGTAATTTATAGCGGTACCATGAGTGCAGCTATGGAAGCAGCTATAGAAAGCATACCTTCTGCCGGATTTTCAATTTTAGATTATAGTATGGAAGCCGATTTTTCTGCTGCAAAAGTGTATGTAAGAAAAATTGCAGAAATGATGTTGTCGAAAAAATTAGAAAAGCATTTTTTACTAAATGTAAATTTTCCAGCTGTACCAGCAAAAGATATCAAAGGCATTAAATTTTGTAAGCAAGCCTATGCTAAATACGAAGAAAAATTTGATGAACGCAAAGACCCACATGGCAGAAACTATTATTGGCTAACCGGTGAATTTGTAAACTTTGACAAAGCAAAAGATACCGATGTTTGGGCATTAGCACATAACTATGTAAGCATTGTACCTGTTCAATTTGATCTTACACATTACAAACTGAAACAACAATTAGAAACCACTTGGAAATTATAAACTATGTTTTTAAAAAAAGATCATTTGTGGTTGGGAATAATCTTAGGATTTTTAGCACCTATTCTAGGCGTTGTTGGTTTTTATTTTTATAAGTTTAGCAGTGCACGTTTTGTAGAATTTTTAGAGTTTATGCTTGCTTGGAAAAGTTTATTTACTTCTGTTATCAGCCTTTCTTTAATTGCAAATGCTGCCATATTTACCATTTACATTAATACCCATAAAGACAAAACAGCAAGAGGTATTTTTATTACTACTTGCATTTATGCAATTGTTTGTATTGTGGTGAAGTATTTTGTGTAGTGAAATTAAAATTTGTTTTTTAATAGTTTACTAGCTTCATATTGCATGTGAACAATTTGAACGGAAGGAATTTTTGCTTTTTTTTGAACAATATATTCTGCCCATTTTTTCACTTTATTTATATCATTTTGTTCTTCAGAAAGCTTCATTAATAAAAAAGGAGCTTTAAACTTAGAGGGAATTAAATAAAACGCATTTAAGAAATGTTTTTCTGCATCACTATAATTTTTTTCAAATTTATAGAGCAATGCTAACTGAATATTTGTATCATAATCACCACAAATATTAAACCCTTTTAATAAACATTTTTTTGCTTCATCGTATTTTTCAATACTTATTAATAGTGTAGAATAATCTTTAAGAAAATCTGGGTTATTTGATAGATTAAGATAAGCTAGTTTATAATAATAGAAACTTTTTTTTATTGAACGTGAAACACTATATTCTTGTAGTGCATTTTTCCAATAAATTCTACTTGTAATTTCGATTTTTAAATTATAAAGAAAGTATAATAAAAATATTAATAAAATATAAAATGCATTATTTTTAAATAAAATGCAAATCATAGTTACAACTAAGTATATAATTAAAAAAAATGTGGGGATATGATAAAAAGGATAAGAAAAAAAACTACCAAACAAAAGCATCGAGGAAGAGCAAAATAAATTAAAATTATTGCTATTGGTGTCTTTACATTCTCTTATAAAAAAAATACAAAAAAAGATTAAAACTATAAATAAGATTGAAATCGTTTTAATTATTCCAATTTCTAGAGATAACTGAAGCCATTCATTTAACACATAATATACGTTTCCTGCAACTAATTGCTTAGAGTCTTCTGTGCCATGCAATTGAAAATAGTTAATCTGTTCAATATTATAAATTTTTCTAAAATTTTCGCTACTATTATTATTAAAACTAGATTTTTTAAATGCTTGAAAACAATTTTTTACAATAAAAGAACGACCTACTGTAGAATTAAATTTTGAATAAAATGTAAAATATAAGATACATACAATTGAAAGAAAGAGAAAAACTACAAAAGAAGAAAAAATCTTTTTTTTTAATCTATAGACATGTAACAATAGTCCAAAGACAAAACAAAGTAACCCAATTCTGCTTTGCAAATAAACATTAATAGCAACGATGCTAAATAATAAAATTAGTGTTAGATATTTCTTTTTTTGAAAGTTTTGGCTAGTTGGTAAAATTAGAAAAAAAAAGGTGGTTATAAATATTCCAAAAACCGAAGGATTGTACAATGTGTATGGTGATAATGGGACTTCGAGATAAACCAAAAGAAAGTAAACAATAAAAAGACTAATCCCCAAAATAATTTGTAACCATTTTAAGGGATTAGTCATAATCAAAATTGTAAACTTAAAAACTAACACAAAACTACTTTCTTAAAATAAAAAGTAGTAGATAAAAAAGTAAGTATTCTCTTTAAAAAATAAAAGCTTGCTGACCCCATATCTATGCAAATTTCTACAGAATTACCTAGCTGTTCTATTTTGGTTATGTTGTGTACCACACCATTTTTATAATCGTTTTTTTCAGATGCAATATTGAGCTTTTCAATCATACTGCTAAAGTTTTCGGTGAAAGATTGAATATTAAAATCGGCATCTTCTTTTAAACTAAGTAATAGTGTAAAATCCATATTTAATCGCTCAACAATCAAATCGTAACTCAAATTTTTTAAGTTAAAAGGTAAGGTTGCTTTTGGATATAATTGTTTATAGTACAAAGCCGCATCTACCCTATCTAAGAAGAAAACAATATCTTTTTCATCAATTTCTTCATCGTCTGTTTTATAAATTTTCCCTGAAAGAGATTGCCAAGCTACGGTAATTGGATTCCAATTGTGGTTAATATAAATTGTGGCTGCAATAGCAGAAACACCTGTTTCAGTATTTACAAAAACCGAACTTTCGAAAGTGGCAATACTTGTATGCTTATTAGGTTTTATACCTGTAAATACTTCAAAAAAATGAGGCAATTGCACTTCTGCAATTTCTAAAAACCGACGAGAAAATTTAAAACCAAATTCTTTTTGCACAAAATTGTTAAGATGTGGAAATTCAATAGGTGCATATATAAACAGAATCATAATATAAATTTGTAATTAAAATGAAGCACTAAGGTATTCTAATTGCAACTCGTATCAAGTTATATGCGATTTTTGCACAAGCAATATCATCTAAAATTCCTAATCCACCAGTAAGTATATCTTCCACAATAGTAGCTACCATCACCCCTACTGCAACACCTATTAAAGAATTTTTAATTGCATTAGCTAAATCAGGATTGTTTTTAAGATAAACCCATATTTTCTCATACATATCATTTTGATTTGCTAAGAGAGCTTGAAATAAAATTTTCAATTTAACTAACAAGTTAGAAGGTAAAGGAGCTGGAAAAGGAACGGTAATTGGATTACTAGTTTTATCAACTGCAAGATAGCCAATTACACCTGGTGCAGTAAGTCTAGCCTGTAAAACTTGGGTTTTACTTTTTGGATATGGCAATATACGTGTTGGATAAGCTACTCCTTCTATAAATGATGAATTACAAAATTGCTTAGCCTTATCTAGATATATTTGAATTTCAACGATTCCTGCACTTCTGCCCTCAGGTTTATCAGGTTTTATTTCAAATAATTCTAAAGTATTTAAATTAGCGATGTCTACCCTACCTCTAAATCCTGTTCCACTTACTGAACTTTGTGGTATTGAATATTCGTAGAAAGAATTAGCATGTCTATCAATATAGTCTTGTTGTATTAAATAATGTTCAAGGGTTCCATTAAAGTTGATATTACCTCTTAATCTTGTACCATAGCAACTTAAATTCATATTGCCAGATACATCATCATCTTCTAAATACAACTGATTTATTAAAAATTTTTCTTGAAATGTAAGACCATAAGGATTGTTACTTTCCGGAAATTGAGGTAAAGGGGAAGAGTAATTCGGATCAAATACACAATCTCCAAAAAAATAACATGCCGGATCCATTCCAAAATTAGGATCAAATGGGTCATAAGGGTTGTATGGATCACTTGGATCTGGATTAGTTGGGTCACCGCCACCATAAGAAGGGTCTCCAGGATTGTAAGGATTAAATGGATCGTTTGGATCTGAAGGATCACTAGGATCTGAAGGGTTACTTGGATCAGTAGGATCGTTTGGATCTATTGGATCGCTTGGATCTTCAGGTGTTGGCACTTCTACCTCATCAGGGCATGGTACTTGTATAGGCACTTTTTGAGACTCATCACAATCACCCCATTGATGACAATTAAATGGTTCATCACCTAAAAGAGCCACAATGTCTGATGGACACCATAATTCATAGCATTCACCTCCTCCATCATTCGCAACAATTTGATTATTTTTTGCTTGATGCTTCTTTTTAAAATTACTTGATACTACATTACTATTTGTTGAATTTCTAACTAAAAATGCTTTTTCAATTTTTCCATTTTTAAAATAAAATTTCTTTAGCCCCTCACCGTTCCACCTATAAATATTAACATAGCCACTAAAATCGTTATCCATATTTACAATACCGTTATTCGAAATATCAAAATTTTCTTTTCGTAAATATTGACTATCTGGTGTAATATGCACAATTCTAGGAAATATATTACCTTTTGAATCTTTAACAATAATAGCATTGGTTAAAGTATAATGTGCAAGTTTTCTTTTTTCAGCATCAGTATGAACATTATTCTTAATTTCAAAATATTTATTTTCTGCTGCATAAGGCATCTCAATGACACTGTATTTTTTTTTATCATCATGTTTTGCCATTTTCCATGATGGATATTTCTGTGTTGGAATTTTTCCATTGTCAAATAAATCAGAAAAAGTAGAAATAGATTTGCTAGATTTTCTGTCTAACGAACTTTTATTTAAGTTTTTATATTCTTCTGTTTTAACAAAAGATCCATAAAACCAATCTTTGGCTTCCTGAACTGAAAACTTTTCCTTAATTGGAGGAGTTATTAAGTCTCGTTTTCGACAACTGTTTATTACAACAGTAATTAATAATAATAAAGAAAATGCTAAAGGTTTGAATGACTTAGTAAAAAGCATAAATATTAATTTTGGTCACATAAAAATAATATGAATTTGATTTATACTTATAAGTGTAATTTTTATAATTTAGTGAAAAAATATAAAAAATTAGAAACTACTTAAACATGTCATTAGGTGAAAATATTCGAAAAATAAGAGAATTGAGAAACTATTCACAGAAGTTCATGGCAATTAAACTAGGAATTTCGCAAGAAAAATTCAGTTATTTAGAAACGAAACAAAAAAATATTGATGATATTACTTTAAACAGAATAAGCAACATTCTTAATGTTAATGTTAATCTGATAAAAATATTTGATGCAAACAAGTTTTTAGATGAATGGAATAAAAGATATGAATAAAATAGAAAATCACTTTAATTATATAAAAAGTTTTATTTAGCACAAAACAACCTTTTCGAAATATAAAGTAGAAGATAAAAAAGTAAGTATTTTCTTTAGAATGTAAAAGCTAGCTGAGCCCATATCTATACAAATTTCTACAGAATCGCCTTGCTGTTCTATTTTGGTTATGTTGTGTACCACACCATTTTTGTAATCTTTTTTCTCAGATGCAATATTGAGCTTTTCAATCATACTACTAAAAACTTCAGTAAATGATGCAATATTAAAATCAGCATTTTCTTTTAGAGTAAGTAATAGTGTAAAATCGATATTTAAACGCTCAACAACCAATTCATAACTCAAATTTTTTAAGTTAAACGGCAAGGTTGCTTTAGGGTACAATTGTTTATAGTACAAAGCAGCATCTAATCTATCTAGAAAGAAAACAATATCTTTTTCATCAATTTCTTCATCATCTGTTTTATAGATTTTACCAGAACGAGATTGCCATGCTACTGTAATAGGGTTCCAATTGTGGTTAATATAAATGTTGGCCGCAATTGCAGAAACACCTGTTTCTTCATTTACAAAAACTGTACTTGTAAAGTATGACATACTAATATGCTTGTTTATCTTCAAACCAGTGATTAATTCAAAAAAATTACGCAATTGTATTTCTGCAATTTCTAAGAAAAGAGAAGAAAATTTAAACCCAAAATCTTTTTGAACATTTACATTTAAAGATTCGAATAAAGAAGGCGCATAAAAAAAATAGACATGTTTAGAAATTAAAATTTTCACTTTGTATATTAAAAATAATTAAAGAATGTAAATTCAATTAAATTCGGTGAAAATATTTTATGATACTCATTTATATACTTCTTGCTACAATTGCTTTTCTCCTAATCATTAACATCATTCTTACTTTAAAAGCAAGTAAGAAAGAAACAAGTAGTGAATTAACCCTTATCAAAATATTCGAAGCATGAGCAATATTAAATTATTTGAAAGCAAACAAGTAAGAACCCATTGGGATGCAGCAAAAGAAACATGGTATTTCTCAGTAATTGATGTGATTGAAATTCTTACAGGCAGCAGTATTCCAAAACGTTATTGGAGCGATTTGAAAAAGAAGCTGACCAAGGAGGGAAGTCAGTTGTACGAAAATATCGTACAACTGAAATTTGAAGCTGCTGATGGTAAAAAGTATGCTACAGACTGCCTAGATACACCTAATTTATTGAGGCTTATTCAATCCATTCCTTCTCCCAAAGCAGAACCCTTTAAGCAATGGCTGGCAAAAGTTGGCTATGAAAGAATGCAGGAAATTCAAGATCCTGAAATGAGTTTGGATAGAGCTAGAGAAAATTGGCAAAAATTGGGCAGAAGTGAAAAATGGATTCAGCAGAGAATGACTGGTCAGGAAATACCTTTGGTATTCAGCAATACCAATAAAATCAATAAATATATACATTGCTAAACTAGAAATAAGTTAACTGATTATTGGAAAGAAAGTGGTGTAGAAAAGTCAGACGAATTTGCATTCTTAACCAATATTATTCATCAAGAGTGGACTGGTTTAACGGTGAAAAAGCACAAAGATTTAAAAGGCTTGAAATCTCAAAATTTAAGAGATCACATGAGTGAAGCTGAATTGATTTTTACAGCTTTAGCAGAACTTTCAACACGCCAAATTGCTGAGACAGAAAAAGCAAAAGGTGTAAAGCAAAATGCAATAGCAGGCAAAAAAGGTGGAAAAATTGCTAAAGACGCAAGATTGGCATTGGAGCAAAAAACAGGTAAGCATGTAATTACAAATGAAAATTTTTTACCAACATCAAAGGGTAATAAAAAGCTAGATAATTAGAACTATGGAAATCAATTTCACTTTACTTATAGTCATTGCCATTCTCCTAATCATTAACATCATTCTTACTTTAAAAGCAAGTAAGAAAGAAACAGGCAATGAATTAATAGAAATAAAATCTACGCTTAGCATGCTTTCTGCTCTTTTAAAAAATACAGAGCAAAACCTAAAAAACGAATTTGTAATTAACCGAAAAGAAAGTGCAGAAACAGCCGTTGGATTAAGAACAGAAATTGGTCATCAACTCAATCAATTTACTCAAACATTTGCTTTACAATTGGGAAAACTTACCCAATCGAACGATGAAAGATTAGAAGCTATTCGTAAAACTTTTGAAGAAAAATTAATTGCTTTTCAAACCAATATCGATTTAAATTATAAACAAAATAGAAAAGAATTAAAAGAGAATTTAGACGCATTTAAATTAGAATTAAATGATGCTTTGAAAGATTATAAAGAACGCTTGAAAGAATTGTTTTTTGAATTCGAAAAAAATCAAGTATTACAAAGCAATAACAACACCGAAAAAATGGCGGCATTAAAATTATCGCTTGAAACATCGGTAAAAACTTTGCAAGAAAGTAATGAAAAACGCTTGGAAGAAATGCGTAAAACGGTAGATGAAAAACTTAACGAAACATTGGAAAAACGTTTAGGAGAATCGTTTAAACAAGTAAGTGACCGACTTGAAGCAGTGCATAAAGGTTTGGGAGAAATGCAAACTTTGGCAGTGAGTGTTGGCGATTTAAAAAAGGTGATGAATAATGTAAAATCAAGAGGTGTTTTGGGCGAATATCAACTACAAAATATTATTGAAGATTTGCTTACTAATGAACAGTATGAAAAGAATGTAAAAACAAAAGTTGGCAGCGGTGCTTTGGTAGAATTTGCCATTAAAATGCCACATGGTAATAACCTTGAAAAAACTTTATGGCTACCGATAGATTCTAAATTTCCGAAAGAAGATTACGAGGCATTAATAGAAGCTTATGAACATGCCAACACAGAAAAGATTGAAGAGTTTAGAAAAGCATTTATCAACGGCATTAAAAAGAATGCTAGAGACATTAAAGAAAAATACATCGATCCTCCAAATACTACTGAATATGGAATTATGTTTTTACCGTATGAAAGTTTGTTTGGTGAAGTATTACGTGTGCCTGGTTTGTTTGAACAATTACAAAGAGATTATAAAATAACCATTACTGGTCCAACCACTTTAAGTGCTTTATTAAATAGCTTACAAATGGGCTTTAGAACTTTGGCTATTGAAAAGCGTAGCAGTGAAGTTTGGGATTTATTAGGTGCTGTTAAAACAGAATTTACTCAGTTTGGTGATGTATTGGCAAAAACAAAAAAGAAATTAATTGAAGCTACCAATGTAATTGATACATCGGAAATAAGAACTAGAGCTATTGAACGTAAATTGAGAAATGTACAAGAACTACCTGCAAACGAAACCAAAATTATTTTCGACAACAATGATGTAGAAGAAGAAACAAACAGTTAAGCTAAACTATTTGAAAACACTATCGTTTACACCTTTATTTACAATATAGTTGCTGTAGGTAATTTCTACTCTACCTTTTTTGTTTTTCAGTTTTTGGGCTTCTGTTTGTGGTTTTTCGGCATCATCAAATTCTAGTGTAATACCTTTTGGTAATTTATAATCTTTGGTGTTAAAACTAAATACTACTTTATCTGGCAAACCAAAATTGGCAAATTGTCCATAGCTCATTTCAATATCGTAAGTGCCATTTTCTTTGGTAGTTGTAGTAGATTTTTTTACCAATAAATTGGCTTCATCAATATACATAGTCGTAAGCACCACATCGCTGTTTTCGTTGGTAGGCAACAACTTTACAATTTTTACTTTTACATTGTTTAATACCGTTTCTCCAGAAAAAATAGCCACATAATCATTGGTTCCAACAATGCTATTCATATTTACAGAAATACCACCTTTTGGCAACAACGAAATTCCACCTTCTTTTTTTAAACGAAATTTATTCGGCTTTTTAAAATATACTTTTACCCTACCTAAAGGAGCTTTAATAAAAGCAACATCGGTTTTCATTTTACCATCGGCTTCATAATCGTTTACCAAATCTAACTTGGCTTTTACTTTAGCTACCAACGCATTCATATCTTGACCAAAAACACTTGTTTGCAGTACAATAATTAACGCAACAAGGCTAACACATTTATAAATTTTCATTCGTTCAATTATTAATCAACTTAAAATATCTTTCTTTTTAAACACCAAAATAGCAGCAGTTACAAAACCAACAATATGTAATAACAATACCAATATAGAGTTTACAATTTTTTCTGGTTTTTGAATAGAGCCAATAATGGCTTCGTTATTTTCTGTTACTTGAATATCAAAAAACTCTTTCCAATCGTTCATATGTGTGGTAAACAAATAAGGCTTAATGGCATTGAAAATAGGAATATTTAAAGTGCTTAAAATGGTAAAAAAAATAATTACACTCATCGTAGCAACAATTGGCCCAATTGAGTTTTCGGCAAAAACGGAAAGCAAAAATCCCAATGCAGCAACAGTAAGCATTGCAACAGCAGCAAAACAAAATGCACCAACATAACGCCAAAAAATATCTCCATTTTTTAGTAACACCACATAACTACTTTTCATTAAAAACAAATCATCAGTTCCAAAAATATACATGCTCACAAACAGTGCTAAAATGGCTAACCAAACCAATAGCAATAACGTATACACAGATGAAGCAATAAATTTTGCCAACATAAATTGTGTTCTACTAATGGGCTTTGTAAGCATAATACGTAGTGTACCCATATTGGCTTCTCCACTAATCATGTCTGCAGCAATTAAGGCAATTAATAAGGGAACATGCACCAATAATAGTTGCAACATGATATAGCAAACCAAATAACCATTTAATATATTTCCTTCAATAGTAATGGATGATGATAAGTCTTTCATCATAAAATCTGCATAGGTTTTTCCATCCATTTTTAATCCAAATTGGATAATGGTAATTAAAGAAAAAACGGCTGCAAAAGCAATGTAGGTTCTTGGCCTACGAAAAATTTTATATAACTCAATTTGTATAAGTTTGTACATGTTGATTGCCTGATGTGATTTGTAAAAAATAATCTTCTAAACTATGTCTTGGCTGCAAAGAAAGCACTGCAATATCTAATGCTACCAAATCTTTGTGCAACTGAGGGATTTGGTGTTTGTGCAATTTTAGCAAAATACTTTGCTGCCTTTGTGGTTGTAAGTTTGATGCCCATTGGCTATTTTGCAATCGCAACAATGCATCGTTATTGTCTACAGCTGTAAGCTCTACAATTGTTTGAGATGGATCGAACAATTCGTTTGCTGCACCTTCAATTAATTTTTTGCCTTTATCAATAATTAATAAACGAGTAGCAACTTGCTCAATTTCACTCAATAAATGCGACGAAACCACTACTGTTTTTCCCATTTCTCTACTTAATCTTAAAATTAAATTCCGAATATCTGCAATGCCTTGAGGATCTAAACCATTGGTGGGCTCGTCTAATACAATTAATTGAGGATTGTGTACCAAAGCAATAGCAATGCCTAAACGTTGCTTCATACCTTGAGAAAACGTTTTTACCGTATCATTTGCTCTTTGTGCTAAACCAACCATTTCTAATTGATTCATAATTACGGTACTGTTTACCGTTATCCCACTCAATTTGGCAAACAATGCTACGTTTTGATAGGCAGATAAATATTTATATACATCTGGCTTTTCTACAACTGCACCTACTTGTTGTAAAATTTCTTTTCGGTGGGTTTTTAAATTCATTCCAAACAACTCAATATTACCTGCTGTAGGTTCTATCAAGGTTAAAAGCATACGAATAGTGGTGCTTTTACCTGCACCATTTTGCCCTAAAAAACCATATACATCGCCTTTATTTACAGAAAAAGATAAATCATTAACGGCTGTAAAATTGTTGAACTGTTTGGTAAGACCAGAAACCTGAATTACTGATTGCATAATGATATAACAATAAGTAACGAAGTTAGTTGAACAAAATGCAGGAAGATTGAAAAAAGAAAATATTATGAGAATAATAAGAATAAAAAAAGGAGGAAGAAGGAGCCTTTATACTTTTAAATATTGCTGCAATGCTTTTACATAAGCTTCAAAAGCGGCAATACCTATTTCCGTGATTTTACAAGTAGTTTGAGGATAATTGTCTACAAATTTCTTTTCAACATCAATGTAATTTACTTCTTTTAATTTTTGAACTTGAACCGATAAATTACCAGCTGTAGCACCAGTTTTTTCTTTTATAAAAGTAAATTCTGCTTCCTTTACACTTATGAGTAAACTCATAATTGCTAAACGAAGTTGTGAATGTAATATCGGATCTAGTTCTTTAAACATGTAAAGCTTTTTTTGCTTTATTGTAGCGATTACGTAAAATAATTCCAGGAATAAACCAATTGCAAATACCAGCAAATCCACTCAATAAAGCATCATAAACAGAGCTTGTAAATAAAGATGCAATAAAAAAACCATAGCAAAATATGCCACCTACTATCATGGGTTTAAACTTACGAGCCAATCCAGTAACCAACGTTGGAAAAGCATAAATAATCATTAATATAGAAGTAGCACTTAACACAAAGGGTTTCCAAGGTTTTACTTCACCGGTTAATGTATCTTTCTTTAGCAATTGTATATGATCTTTAGCAAGTAATTCAACACTTGCATTTGGAACAGTATTCATATAAATTATTACTGCAAAAATACTAATTCCATAAACCACCCAAACTGCATCTAACACAGCTTGTTCGTGTGTTTTTACTATCTTATTTTTCTTTTCTTTTATGGCGATAAATATTTGTGGTATCAATGCCAAAAAAGTAAGAATCCAAACATCGAAACCAATGCTAAATTTCCATGTGTATTGTGCAAAACTCATAATGCCACAAAAGCCCACAACAGCACCCCACAAAATAGCACTTGTACCATTTTCATGAAAGTGACTACCTTTTGCCTTCTGAATCATTTCTGTAATTAATCTCAGGCTTTCTTGCTGCGACAATTGCTTTTCATTATTCATAAATAAATATTAATCGTATAGTAAAGTTGTATTAGCCTTGTTTTTTGTATTGTATTTTTAATAAATGTCCTGGAATAATATAGCTACACAACAAGGCTGCTGCCAATATTAACAACTGATATTCGTATGTAAATTTTGAACACAATGCAGCAAGTATAAAATTGATTAATCCACCATATACCAAAGGCTTAAACTGTAATAATTTACCTGTTACATATGTTCCAATTGCATAAATTAAGATGTAATAAGGAAATGCGTTTTGCCAAGCTTTTGCTGCCGTAACATTTATAACCAACAATACCATAAAAGCAAAAGCCAAAGCCATCCAAAGATTTTGATTGGCTACATCTACAAAGGTTTTGGTTACAATTTGTTTTGATTGTTTTGAACTATACCAACCAGAAATAATTCCACCAACAATCATTAAAAACCAAACATAATAATGATGTGTATATTGAACTTGTATTAGCACAAACTGTGCAATACAGCAACTAAATACCAACCAACCCCAAAACAAGAAATAAAAGCTATTGTCTGCATAAGCAAGCTTCGACTTTTCAATCATCGATTGAATAAGTTTTAAACTTTCTTGTGGAGAAAAATGTGGTTCTTTTTCAGTCATTACAAAATCATTTATAAAAGTGAAAAGGTACAAAGCAACACTTTCTGTTACTTTGTACCCAAAAAAGTTATTTACAAGCAGCCAACATTTTTTCTGCCATTTCTTTTCCCCAATTTGGATGAAAAGGAGAAGCAGGTTTATAAGTTGCAAATAAAGCTACCGATTTTTCAAAAATGGGTTTTGCAACCGCTTTACCACCACCAAAATTTTCAGGTGTATTTATTACAGTCATTCCTTCTAAATAATAAATACGTGGATTATTGGCATCGGCTTTTTTGGCGTTTGCTAGTGCCGTTGTAGCAGCAGCTCCATAAGTTTGCCAACGAGCCATTGGGTCTACCATCATTTGCAACACTGCAATCTGTTGCTCTAAACAATACAAGTCTGCATTTTTCTCAATAGCCATTGCTTTCGATAATAAGTCTTTACATTTTTCTGCAACCTTATCTTTATCAGCACTTGCATTCGACATTCCAGATTGATAATGCATTAATGCTGCATAATAATAAGGCAACCACTGAGTTTTTTCTGCATCAGCCACTCTTTCAAAAAAAGAAGCGGCTTCGTTTCTTTCTGTTTCAGTTTTGGCTGCTTGCATTTGTTGCAAACCTCTACCCATTGCAGCTTCAAACTTAGATTGTGCATTTACTGTGAATGCAACGAATACACTAACGATAACAAGAATTTTTTTCATTTTGAATTAATTTTAATTGATGAATGTTTATTTATTTTTTAGTTGTTCATACTCTTTTTCAATCATAGAAGCAGTATCTATTACATACAGTTTTAAAAAGCGGAATGTTAATCCAAATCCCCAAAAAAACATGATTATAGCAGGGGTAGGAATTCTAAAATCGAAGATTCTATTGTTACCCATATATCCACCGAGCCATAAAAACCATAGAAAAATATTTACAATTACATAGCTCAATAATTGCTTTTTAAACTGTACTCTTTCAGTAGCCAATTGCATTAATGCATTTTGATGTTGCTGATTCATTTCTATTTATTTTGATTTTTTAAACGTTCGTATTCGCTTTCTGCACTAAAAATTTTATCGCCATGATACGCATGAAAATATTGAAAAGCCAACCCAACACCCCAACCTAATGCCGGCCAAATAGGCCAATAATAACCGTACTCTCCTGTTGTAAAAAACCAAATTGCATTTAGTAAAAGGTTTACAATCAAGTAGCTAGCTAAGCTTGTTTTAAATGCAACTCTGGCTTTTGCTGTTTTCCAAAGTTGTTCGTCTTTTTGTTCTAGGTTCATGACTTAATGATTTAGTATTTTTTATAAATTATTATTAATTACATCCTCTGTTCTATCTACACCCATACTAATAAAACATCCGATAAAAAAGAATTGTGGTGCAGGTGGTGTAATGGCTTGTTTTATTGTATTTCTATAATTGTAGTTAAAGCCAAACTCTTGTTTAAAGTTGAACACATTGGTTACACTTGCCACAATAATGGGGAAAAACTTAGGATTTTTCTTACCCAAATTAGGTAAGTAGTTTAAGCTAAAACCGATGTTATGAAATGGAATTGTTCTTCCTCTGTCAGCTATTTCAACTTTACTATTGTTGTTTATAAAATTGTAATAAGGTCTACCCGTTGCTACAGTATAAGTAGCGTTAAATCCAGTTTTCCAAGGCAACACAAATTTTTTGGCAACAATATTTAATGTATGTTTTGCAGCAAATGAAGGTTCTAAAGAAGTAGGAAAATTGTTGTGATTTCTACGTGTATCTAAGTAGCTATAACTAATCCAATAATCTAGATTTTTAATTGTTTTCTTATCTCTCCAAAATATTTCGAAACCAGCTGCTTCACCATTTCCATTGTTTGTTGTATCTGGAAAAGTTTTAATTAAGTTATCATATTTTTTGTAAAAGATTTCGGCTCTAAATGTTTGTTCTCTTGTAGTTTTTTGAATATTGGCAATATAATGTGTGGCTTTGCTGTATGTTAAATCAGGATTAAACATCAAGATATTGCTTGCAGGTTTTTGGTAAAAAATGCCATAAGCAGCAGAAGCTTGAACATTTTTAGCCACTTTATATGCTAGTGATAAACGAGGAGCTACATTTAGTTTTTTTAGTAAAGAACTGTTTTCTAAACGAGTTCCTGCTTTTAAAGCAATATCGTTGGTTAGGTAAAAATCTGTTTCGGCAAAAGCAGCAGTCAAATGATCTTCTACTGTTGTAACTGCATTGGTAACATATTGATTGGTAAAATTTGTTTCGTCTTTATTATACCAATGTTCTGCTCCAAAGCGTAACATATTAATGCCTGATAGTCTTTTTTCAAACACAACTTTTGCTTGTGCCATTGCTCCTTTAGCTTTTACAGCAAAAGTTTTACTTCCAAAATGTGCATTAGTGGTAACTACTTTTTGGTTGGCATTATCTTGCAATTCAAAGTTTATTTTATCGGTATTGGTGCTAAAACTAATGCCTGTATTCAATTTCCAACCATTGCCTAAGTTTTCTTTCCAACTAATATTATTGTACCAATTAAAGTTAGTTAAGCCAAATGCGTTTTTATAAACTATACTATCAATATCTCTATTACGTAATCCTAATTTGTTATCATTTAGGTAAGTATAATATTTAATCATACCCCCTTTTTTGGTTTTAAATCGAAAATTAGCTTCTAGATTATTAAAATTAGGAACTTGAAAATAATCGGGCTTTTGCTTTACAATATCAAAGTAGAGCTTAAGATTGGTATTGTTTAATTGTAAACCCCAACTGCTTTTTTTGTTTTTTGCCAACTGTTGAAATCCGCCACTAAAGCCTACCGACGTAATTCCCAAACTTGCTTCACTACGTTCTGGTAAATCGATGCTTTCTAAAATTAAAGCTCCACTTAATGCTTGACCATACAATGCACTATAACCACCACTACTAAAAATTGTTCCTTTGAATAAAAATGGAGAAAACCTGCCTCTTTGTGCAATATCAGGCACACTACTAAAAAAGAAGTTATTTACCGCAGTTCCATCTATAAATACTCTTGTTTCAGCCGCTGTTCCACCTCTTACAAATAAGCCTTCTTGTTCGCCTACTTGTTGTGCACCTGGTAAAGTTTTTACAGCTGCTGTTACATCGGCATTTGCACTTGCAGTGGTTACAATATCTATAGAACTTAAAACTACACTTGCTCTTTTTTTATCGCTTGCTTCAAAACTACCTGCTGTTACTGTTACTGCAGAAAGTTCGTTTATTTCTTCTTTTAAGCTAAAATTTAAGTTTAAATTTTCTGATGCAATGTTAATTACTTGTTCTACAGTTTTATATCCTAAACTTTTTATTATAATGGTTTGATTTGCTTTTTCGTACGTTTTAAATGAATAGGCACCTGTAGAATCTGAAACAGTTCCATCATATGCATTTTTAATAGAAATACTAGCCCCTGCAATGCTTTTTCCTTTATTGTCTTTAACAACACCAAAAATTTTGGTTTGAGCATTTGTAAGCAATGTAACTACAATAAAGAAAGTTAGTAAGGTTATTTTTTTCATCGTTTTAATTTGACGACACAAACATAGACTGGTTTATTTTATAAACCAAATTATTTTACAAATATATTTCAATATTTTTTTTAACCTTGGAGTAAAAATTTTATGTTGAAAAATGATAATCAGCCGAAAGGCAGTGGATTGGCGTGGAAACACCGCTGAAGGTATTGTGTGCAGCTTTGTGGCGGAGTTGGAACAAAAGCCACTACTAGTGTTGAATAATGATTAATTGCCGATTGCCCCCATAAAAAAAGCAGCCTCTTTTGAGAGAGAGACTGCTTTAAAATATAATTGGAATATCAATTTATTTGTACTGAGGAATTAAGCCGTTGGCTAATTCTACCATACGTTTTAAACTTGCATCATTTAATTGTCCTTGCTTAAATTCTGCTAAAACATCCGGTAATTTATTTTCCATTTCCATTAAGAAATGGGCTTCGAAATCTTTTACTTTTTTAACAGCTACTTCTTTTAATAAACCTTGTGTACCTAAGTAAATGATAGCTACTTGCTTTTCTACAGTAAATGGTGTGTATTGAGCTTGTTTAAGAATTTCTACGTTTCTAGCTCCTTTATCAATTACGTTCTTAGTAGCAGCATCTAAATCTCCACCAAACTTAGAGAAAGCCTCTAATTCACGGTATAAAGCTTGGTCTAATTTTAAAGTACCAGCTACTTTTTTCATTGATTTAATTTGTGCATTTCCACCTACACGGCTTACTGAGATACCTACGTTAATTGCAGGACGAATACCAGCATTGAACAAGTTACCTTCTAAGAAAATTTGGCCGTCGGTAATAGAAATTACGTTGGTAGGAATGTATGCAGAAACGTCACCAGCTTGTGTTTCGATAATTGGAAGTGCAGTTAAACTACCACCACCTTTTACCAAATGCTTAATAGAAGCTGGTAAATCATTCATTTGTTTAGCAACATCATCATTATTAATAACTTTTGCAGCTCTTTCTAGTAAACGGCTATGTAAATAGAATACGTCACCAGGATAAGCTTCACGTCCTGGAGGTCTTCTTAATAACAACGAAACTTCACGGTAAGCAACCGCTTGTTTTGATAAATCATCATAAATAATTAATGCAGGACGACCGGTATCTCTAAAGAATTCACCAATTGCAGCTCCAGCAAATGGTGCATAGAATTGTAGAGGAGCAGGATCACTTGCACTAGCTGCAACAATAGTAGTGTAAGCCATTGCACCATTATCGCTTAATGTTTTCATTACACCAGCTACAGTTGATGCTTTTTGACCAATTGCTACATAAATACAATAAACTGGTTTTCCAGCTTCGTAAAACTCTTTTTGATTGATAATCGTATCAATACAAATAGCAGTTTTACCAGTTTGACGGTCACCAATTACTAATTCACGTTGACCACGACCTACAGGAATCATTGCATCAATAGCTTTGATACCAGTTTGTAATGGCTCTTTTACTGGCTCTCTGTAAATTACACCAGGAGCTTTACGCTCTAGTGGCATTTCATATAAATCACCAGAAACAGGACCTTTACCATCAATTGGTTCGCCCAAAGTATTAATTACACGACCTACTAGTCCATCACCTACTTTAATAGAGGCAATGTTACCAGTACGTCGAACTTTTGCACCTTCTTTAATATTGCCGCTTTCACCCATTAATACCACACCCACATTATCTTCTTCTAAGTTTAGAGCGATTGCTTTAACACCACTTTCAAACTCAACCAATTCACCACTACGTACTCCATTTAAACCATATACACGAGCAATACCATCACCTACTTGCAATACGGTTCCTACTTCTTCCAAATCGGCAGAAGCATTAAAGTTGCTTAATTGTTGCCTTAAAATTGCTGAAATTTCATCCGGCTTTATTTCTACCATATATAACTGAATTATAAGTTATGAAAAATGATTTGTACTGTTTTCAGAATTTTGATTATCTGATATTGTGTATGTAATAGTTTTTAAGAAATTGCTTTTTTACATCGTTTAAATCTCTCAAAATACTTGCATCAATTAATTTGTTTCCAACTTCTAGTACAAAACCACCAATTAATTGCTCGTTTACTTTGGTTTCTAATTGTACAGTTCCATTTACTGTGCTATTTACTTTTGCAACCAACGATTGCTTTAACGTATCAGAAATAGCAACAGCTGTAGTAAGCTTAACAGTATGAATATTTTTGATAGCATTATATTGAGCAATAAATGAAGCTGCAATTTCTACTAAATCGGATTCTCTACCTTTTGTTACCAATAATTTAATAAATGCGTTTGACAATTCGCCTATATTGGCTTTTGTAACTGCATTAATAATTACTTCTTTTTTATCTGCATTAATAATTGGACTCATTAATACGTTTACAAACTCTTTACTTGCCTTACAAACTGCTTGTAAATATTGCATATCTGCATATACCACTTCTAGTTGATTTCTTTCAATAGAAAGATCAACTAAACTTTTGGCATAACGATGGGCTAAACGTGGATTGGTCATAAATGCAAATGCTATTTAAATTTTTAAGCTAATGACTCAATAGAATTGATAATCAACCTAAAAAATGCTTTCTAATTAAGTTTTACAGTATCTGCTAATTGTTGAATGTAAGCTTCTTGCTCTGTTTTATTGGCTAATTCTCTACGTAAAATCTTTTCACTTACTTCAATTACTAAAGCACCAACTTGATTTTTAACATCGGTTAAAGCCGCATTCTTTTGTTGTTGAATGGCAAATTGTGCATCTGCAATAATGCTGTCGTAAGTTGCTTTTGCTTTTTCTTTTGCATCAGCAATCATTTTATCGCTAGTAGCTTTTGCTTCTTTAATCATAGCAGATCTTTCTTCACGGGCTTTTTGTAATAAAGCTTCGTTTTCATTTTTTAAAGCAGCCATTTCAGCTTTTGCATTTTCAGCAGAAGCAATAGCAGTTGCAATACCTTCTTCTCTTTCTTTAAGTGTAAGCAAAATTGGTCCCCAAGCAAACTTTCTTAATATTAAGAATACAATTGCGAAAGCTAGAAATGTCCAAAAAATTAAACCTAAACCTGGTGTTAATAATTGCATATAACAATTTTGACTGAGTAAAAAAATGAAATAAGATAATTGCTAAGCATCTTATTTAATCTATTATTAATGAAAAACAAAGTTTTTGCTTCTCCTTATTTTTTTAAAGAACTGCATCTATTGCCCTTTGCTTTAGATGCAGTTGTAAGGTAATTAACGCCTATTGGCGAATAAATTACTTGATGAAAATAGCTAATACCGCTGCAATTACAGCGAAAAGAGCAACACCTTCAACGAAAGCTGCAGTTAAGATCATACCGCTACGAATATCGTTAGCAGCTTCTGGCTGACGAGCAATTGATTCAACTGCACCTTTACCAATTTGACCAATACCGATACCAGCACCAATAGTTGCTAATCCGGCACCAATTGCAGCACCTGCATTAGAGATGCTTCCATCTAACAAAATGTTCAATAAAGACATTGTATGTGGTTTTTATGATGAAAAAAAAGTTGATTAATGATGATGAGCTTCTGCGTGTTCATGTTCGCCTTCGAATGCTTGTGCAATAAATACAGCAGTTAAATTGGTGAAAATAAATGCTTGAATAAATGCCACTAAAACTTCGATGATATATATGAAAACGGTGAAAGCCATAGAAACGGGAGCAAATCCAATTCCTGCACCAATACTTAATTTTGAGAAAATAAAAATCATCATTACCAAACAAGTGATAATCATGTGACCAGCCACCATGTTTGCAAACAAACGAATGATTAAGGCGAAAGGCTTGGTAAAAATTCCCAATAGCTCTACAAATAATAGAATAATTTTTACAGGAACAGGAACTCCAGGAAAGTTAAATACGTGAGCCCAGAAATGTTTATTAGTGCTAATTAAAATAGCCACAAAACTGATTGTTCCTAAAACAGCAGTGAAAGCAATATTACCAGTTACGTTTGCAGAACCTGGAATTAAACCAAAAATATTACCGATTAAAATGAAGAAAAATACAGTTAACAAATAAGGCATGTACTTTTCGTATTTATGCCCAAGATTGCTTTTACCAACCTCATCTCTAATAAATACTATTACAGGCTCAACCGCATTTTGAAAACCAGATGGAGCTTTTTTAGCACCTTGTTGTTTATATTTTTTTGCAACTCCTAACAATAAAACCACTAATACGATTAGTGATAATAACATTTGGGTTACATTTCTAGTGATAGAAAAATCGTATACCTGAACGGTTTCATCAACTGAACCATCTTCTTTTACAGCATGTATTACACCATGCTCTAGTTTATAACCTTGATAAGCTGCATGTCCATGCTCAAACTTCGAAGACATGAAAGCTGTAAAACCTTTTTGTGGAGAATACAAAATTACAGGTAATGGTAAAGAAATAGGATGACCATTTACATCGGCAAAATGAAAATCATGGTTATCCATGATATGCTCCATAATTACATCACCAGGATTAAAATCGGCTTCTTTTTGTTCACCATGTGGTTGTTGGTGATTAGCCTCTGCTGTGCCATTTTCTGGTGTATGTTGAGCTTTTGCAGGATTGGATAAAAATAGAATAAAAAGGCTGCAAGCCGCTACCAGTAAAGATTTCATGTTTCTCAAAGCCATACCCTTTCTCAAATTTGCCGCGAAGATAAGGAGATAGTACTGATATTTGGTAAAATAGCGTTAAGAATTTGTTGGTTTAAACAATTAAGTTATGTCAATTTAAATTAGATATTCCATTCAAAATAATAGAATAATAAATATGTAACTAAAAAGTAAGAGATATAGCATCAATTTGCTTAAAAAAGCTCAAAAGATATGTGATTTTAAATGCTTACAGCCTGTTTTGCTTGTTTTTGCTGGCTCATTTCATGTAGTTTATAATAATATCCCTTCATGGCTAATAATTCATTGTGATTGCCTATTTCTTTTATTTCTCCTTTATCTAATACAATAATTTTATCAGCTTTACGAATAGTAGATAATCGATGAGCAATAACAATTGATGTTCTACCTTTTATTAAAGTATCAATTGCTTTTTGAATCAGCATTTCACTTTCTGTATCAATAGAAGAAGTTGCTTCATCAAGTATTAAAATAGATGGATTATATAGTAATGCCCTAATAAATGAAATCAATTGACGTTGTCCCAAACTCAATGTTCCTCCCCTTTCCATTACATTATAATGATATCCATTTGGAAGTTGCATTATAAAATCGTGTACATCAATCATTTTGGCAGCCTCGTATACTTGTTCTTCTGAAATCAACGGATTTCTTAGTGTAATGTTTTCCATCACAGAACCTGAAAATAAAAATACATCTTGCAAAACAATGCCAATATTACTGCGTAAATGTTGCAATGGAATATGTTCGATGGGTGTTTCGTCGATTGTGATACTTCCTTTCTGTATTTGATAAAGCCTATTCAGCAAACTAATAATCGAGGTTTTTCCACTTCCAGTTTGCCCTACCAAAGCAATGGTTTCACCAGCACGTACATCAAAAGAAATATTTTTTAATACAAATTGCTGTTCATTGTATGCAAACCAAACATTTTTGAATGTAATAGCTCCGTTTATAGGTATAGGTGCTATTGTGTTTGCAGTTTCTTGCATTACATCTTCATTATCTAGTACTTTAAATACCCTTTCAGCTGCTATCATTCCCATTTGTAATACATTAAATTTATCTGCGATTACACGTAAGGGTCTAAAAATTTGGTTTAAATACAATATAAAAGCAACCAACAAGCCAGCATCTAATTGCTTATTGGCTACCCACCAAACCAATAAACCTGTACTAATGGCTAATACCAACTCTACAACTGGAAAAAAAACGCTGTAAGCAAATATGGCATGTATGTTTGCATTTCTATGTTCTTTATTAATAGCTGTAAATTTCTCCATCTCTCTATCTTCAGCTGCAAAAGCTTGTACAATATGCATTCCTGTAATATGTTCTTGTACAAATGCATTCAGTGCAGCAACAGCATTTCTAACTTTTACAAAACTTTTATTAACGCTTTCTTTAAAATAAATAGTTGCAACAATTAAAAATGGAAAAGTGGTTAGACTTATTAGCGTAAGCTTCCAATCCATCCAAAACATTGTTATCAACGTGATGATGATAATCAGAATATCAGAAATAATAGGAATTAATCCATCACTAAATATGTCGTTGATACTTTCAATATCGTTGATGGTTCTTGTGGTTAATGTTCCAATAGGTGTTTTATCGAATTGAGATAAATTTAAACTCATTACTTTTTTATACACCGTAACACGTAAATCTTTCACTACATGCTGTCCAAGCCATGAGGTTATAAAGGAAAAAGAAAAACGAAAGGCAGATTCTAGCAATAAAAAAAGTATTTGAAAAATGGTAACATGTATAATAAATGTAAGTATGGGTGAGTTATTGGGTAAAAAAAGCAACTGTTGAATCCAATGAGGAATTTCTAAATAGGGATGAATAGATTTATTAACGGTAAGTTGTATAAAATATGGCCGAATAGGAGCCATAAATGCCATTAAAATAGAAAGAGCAAAACTTATAATAAACATTTTTTTATATGGTAATACAAATAAAAAAATGCGTTTTAGCAAGGATATGTTAACTGCTTTTGACTTTTTTGAAGATTCCATAATTGGGGGCAAATGTAGTAAGTTAGTTTCTTGAACGCTGTTACCGTTCACAATTTTAAAACTCAAAAAAAATCAACCATTTCTAATATCAATCAAATTAAAATATTCATGGGCAAAATCTAGGCACTTATCTTGTAAAATTCATTGTATATTTTCTTATATTCGTTATCCTATGTTAGATGAGCAAACGATACAAGAGCCAGCACCTCAGCCAAAATATAATCTTACACCTGAGCAAGAAAAAAAAGAAATTCTTCGCCATTACAGAGCATTGCTAAGAAGCCTTAGACCAAAACTTAAAAAAAGTGATAAAGATTTAGTGCGTAGAGCTTTTGAAATGTCGGTAGAGGCACACAAAACAATGCGTAGAAAAAGTGGAGAGCCTTATATTTTACATCCATTGGCTGTTGCCACCATTTGTGTAGAAGAAATTGGGCTAGGCGTTAGAAGTACTATTTGTGCTTTATTACACGATACTGTAGAAGATACAGACATTACACTTGAAGATATACAACTAGAATTTGGAGGAGAAATTGCAAAAATTGTAGACGGATTAACTAAAATTTCGAGTATTGTAGATACCAATACAAGCCAACAAGCCGAAAACTTTAAAAAAATTCTATTAACACTTACCGACGACCCAAGGGTTATTCTAATCAAACTGGCAGATAGGTTGCACAATATGCGTACACTCGATAGCATGAAGAAAGAAAAACAATTGAAAATTTCTTCTGAAACAGTTTGGGTATATGCTCCACTTGCACACAGAATGGGTTTGTATAGCATAAAAACCGAATTGGAGGATTTGTCGATGAAGTATTTAGAAACAGATGCTTATAGAGAAATTGCCAAAAAACTTTCTGATACCAAAAGAGAACGCACTAGATATATCAACGAATTTATTCGTCCATTAAAAGAAAAACTCACAGCAACGGGCTTCAAGTTCGAAATTTATGGTCGCCCTAAAAGCATTCATTCTATTTGGAATAAAATAAAAAAGAAAGGTGTAGCTTTTGAAGAAGTATATGATTTATTTGCAATTAGGGTAATTTTAGACGCTCCACAAGATCAAGAAAAAGAACAATGTTGGAAAGTATATTCGATGATTACAGATGAATATACACCAAGCCCTGAACGATTAAGAGATTGGTTGAGTAATCCTAAAAATAATGGATACGAAGCACTACACACCACCGTTATGGGACCACAAGGTAAATGGGTAGAAGTACAAGTACGTACCAAACGTATGGATGAAATTGCTGAAAAAGGTTTGGCTGCTCACTACAAATACAAAGAAGGCGGTGGCGATGAGGATAGATTTGATAAATGGTTTGGACAAATTAGAGAAGTTTTATCGCAAGATGATACCGATAGCATTAACTTTTTACACGATTTCAAAACCTCATTTTTAGCCGAAGAAATTTATGTATATACGCCAAAAGGCGATGTAAAAATGTTGCCCAAAGGCAGCACTGCCCTTGATTTTGCATTTGCAGTACACTCAGAAGTTGGTAGTAAATGTATTGGAGCAAAAGTGCATCATAAATTGGTGCCGATTAGTCATAAATTACGTAGTGGCGATCAAATAGAAATTATTACAAGTAATAAACAAAAGCCTACAGAAGATTGGCTAAACTTAGTAGTAACAGCAAAAGCGAAAAATAAAATAAAAGACTCTTTACGAGAAGATAAACGCAAAATTGCTGAAGATGGAAAATACATTCTACAACGTAAATTAGAGGGAATTGGTGCAAGTTATAGTCAGTACAATATCGACGAATTAATGAGCTTTTACAAACTTTCTTCTCAGTTAGATTTGTTCTATTTAATTGCTACCAAATCAATAGACCTAAAAGAACTAAAAGATTTTCAGCTTTTAGGCGATAAATTGGAATTACCCAAACACAAGCCTATTGTTACAGAAGTAATAACAGAAACAACCAAACACTACACCAAAAAAGAAAGTGAACTGATTATTTTTGGCGAAAGCAGCGATAAAATTATGTATCACTTGGCAAAATGCTGCAATCCTATTCCAGGCGATGCTGTTTTTGGTTTTGTAAGTACAGGAAAAGGATTAATAATACATCGTACCAATTGTCCCAATGCTACACAATTAATGGCCAATTATGGACATAGAGTTGTAAAAACGAAGTGGGCCAAAAACAAAGAAATTTCTTTCTTAACAGGCTTAAAAATTATTGGCGTAGACGATGTTGGTGTAATTAATAAAATAACCAACGTAATTAGTGGAGAGCTACGTATTAATATTTCTGCATTAACCATTGAGAGTGGAGAAGGTATTTTTAAAGGAACCATTAAAGTGTTTGTACACGATAAGGAAGAGCTAGAAGAGTTGGTAGAAAGACTAAAAGAACTAGAGGGTATTCAAACCGTTGATCGATTTGATATGGAAGATGCGTAAATAAGCCGCTTCTAAATGTTTTAACTACTTCAATATTAAATGATTACAGCAATTTTAAAAAAATGTGAGAAAATCGAAAATAAAATGCTCAGAACAACAAGCATTTATAAATTACCAACACTTACATTTGCGGCTCAATAACAAATTATGGTTGATGTAATTCTTGGTTTACAATGGGGAGATGAAGGAAAAGGCAAGATAGTTGACTTTTTTGCTCCTAATTATGATATCGTTGCCCGTTTTCAGGGTGGGCCAAATGCAGGTCATACGCTATATGTAGGCGACAAAAAAGTAGTTTTACACCAAATTCCTTCTGGTATCTTCCATCAAAATACAACCAATATTATTGGTGGTGGTGTAGTTTTGGACCCTGTAACGCTTAAAAGAGAATGCGATACAGTAGCATCTTTTGGTATTGATGTTCGTAAAAATTTGTTTATTTCTGAACGTACCAATATTATTATTCCTACACATAGGGCTTTAGATAAGGCTAGCGAATTGCAAAAAGGCGATAGCAAAATTGGCTCTACACTAAAAGGTATAGGTCCTGCTTATATGGATAAAACAGGCCGTAATGCACTTAGAGTAGGCGATTTACTAGATAAAAGTTTTACATCCCAATACATTAAACTGCGTTTAAAACACCAAAAACTATTAGATAATTTTCATTTTATTGAAGATATTTCTACTTGGGAAGATGAATTTTTTGAGGCATTAGAGTTTTTAAGAACCTTAAACGTTGTAAACAGCGAATATTTTATTAACAACGAAATTACTAAGGGTAAAAAAGTATTGGCAGAAGGTGCACAAGGCAGTATGTTAGATATTGATTTTGGTACTTTTCCGTTTGTTACTTCTTCAAATACCATTTCAGCAGGTGTTTGTACAGGCTTAGGCGTTTCTCCTAAAAAAATTAATGAAGTTTTGGGGGTAACAAAAGCATATTGTACAAGAGTTGGTGGTGGACCATTTCCTACAGAATTGTTCGATGCAACGGGTGAAGAATTACGTAAATTAGGTAGCGAATTTGGTGCTACAACTGGTAGACCACGCCGTTGTGGATGGATAGATTTAGTAGCATTAAAATACACATGTATGATTAATGGTGTTACTAAAATTATTATGACCAAAGCTGATATTTTAGACAGTTTTGAATCATTACAAGCTTGTACGGCTTACGAAATAAATGGTAAAGAAACACAAGAAGTACCTTTTGCAATTTCAAAAGTGGCTATTAACCCAGTGTTAGAGTCTCATACAGGTTGGCATTGCGATACTTCTAGCATAAAATCGGCTGAAGCTTTACCAGAAAATATGCATTCTTACATTAACTTTATCAACAATTATGTGGGTGCACCTGTTAAATATGTAAGTAATGGACCAGGTAGAGAACAAATCGTAGCATTGTAGTAAAATGTTATTCTGACGAAGGAAGAATCTAACAAATTCAATTAGATGTTTCGTTCCTCAACATGACAAAAAAATATTTGGTGAAAACAATTTTCAGTTGAAATTTTACTTTTTAAAATCTTATTAGAATATGGCAGCGAAATCTGATAAGGATGCAAAATCCACTCCAAAAAAAGTTGCAGCAAAAAAAACGGCTGCTCCTAAAGTTTCTTCTAAAAGTAAAAAACAATTAGAAGACGATGATGATGATTTAGAAGATGATGACGATGAAGTAACTACACCAAAAAAAGGTGCAAAGGCATCGTCTAAAAAAAGTAAGTCAGATGATGATGACGACGATGACGACGATGACGATGATGATGTAGAAGTTGACGACGATTGGAATAAATCTGAAGATGACGATAGTTGGGATCCTGACTTCGATGAATTCGACATTCCAAAATCGAAGGGTGGTTCTGCAAAAAAAACTAGTGGAGGCAAAAAATCAAAAGACGAAGACGATGATTTTAAGCTAGAAGATGATTTTAAAGACTTTGATTTATTTGATACAAAAGGTGGTGGCTTTGATGATGACGACGATTTTTAGTTGTTCAAACTCAGAATTGCTACGCATATAATAAACGTGCAAAAGCAAACTCAATCTTTTTCAATAACTAATTTTACAAAAACAAAGCAACAGCTATTGCATTGGGCTAACCAATTCAGTAGCTGTTCTTTTTTAGATAGCCACCATTACAAACATGCTTACAACGAAATAGAATGTATTGTAGGTGTAGGTGCATTGCAATTTTTTTCTCCAATCAACAACGACCAAAAAGCCGCCTTTCATCATTTTCTAGCCAATAGCAACGATTGGCTTTTTGGACATATCGCATACAACTATACGCAACTATTATATCCTTCTATTCAAAATAATTATACCGATAACATTGGCTTTGCTCCCATCTTATTTTTTCAGCCAGCTATTGTAGTACAGTTATATCAAACTATATTGGTTATTGAAAGCTATACAGAAAATCCTGCTGAAATTTTTACAACTATTCAAGAAACAAGTATACAAACCCCAATCACAAGAAATAGCATACAACTTCAACCTAAAATAAGTAAAGAAAATTACTTACAAAGCATCGAACAATTGCAACAGCATATAGCAAGAGGCGATTGTTATGAGATTAATTTTTGTCAAGAGTTTTTCTCATCGTCAGCTGTTATCAATCCAGTTGATGTGTATGAACATTTAACAGAAATTTCGCCCAATCCATTTGCTTGCTTTTATAAACAAGAACATCAATATTTACTGTGTGCTAGTCCAGAACGTTATTTAAAAAAAACAAATGAAACATTGGTTTCTCAACCCATTAAAGGAACCTTTAAACGCAATTTAATTAACAAGCAAGAAGATGAGATTTTAAAGCAAGAATTGTATCAAAATCATAAAGAACGATCTGAAAATGTGATGGTAGTAGATTTGGTTAGAAACGATTTGAGTAAAATTTGTAAAGAAGGTTCTGTAGAAGTAGAAGAATTGTTTGGCATTTACAGTTTTCCACAAGTGCATCAAATGATTTCTACCATAAAAGGAAAAGTATTACCAACTACCAATTTTATGGATATGATTGATGCTACTTTTCCAATGGGTAGCATGACGGGTGCTCCAAAAAAAAGAGTGATTGAATTAATAAACGAATTCGAAAAAAGCAATAGAGGTTTATATTCTGGTGCAGTTGGATATATTGCACCCAATAGAGATTTTGATTTCAATGTTGTAATTAGAAGCTTGCTATACAACAGTACTACACAATATCTATCCTATCAAGTAGGGAGTGGAATTACGTTTAATAGTGTAGCTGTTCATGAATACGAAGAATGTTTACTAAAAGCATCTGCAATGGTTGAAGTTTTAAAAGCCACTATTCTAGAATAAAGAAAAAAATTGGTAACTTTTATTTACTTCTTTTATTAATCAATTCTTGAATCCATAATGCTAAGCTTGTTGCTGCAATAGCAGCAAACATTCCTCCTGTAATATCTTTAGGAAAGTGTTGTGCTAAATAAATTCTAGAATAGGCAACCAATAAAGCATAAATAAGCCCAACAACTAAAAACCAACGATTAGCAACTACTAAACATCCAATTAAAAATACAGAAAAAGCAGCCGTTGTATGCCCTGATGGAAAGCTATTTACTTTATGCAAATCTGTTCCTTTTGCTGTATGGTATAAAGATGCATCCACAAACGCTTTAGAAGGTCTTGCTTGTTCAGGTAAAGTTCTTTTAATACCCTGAGCTATAATGGTAGAAATAACAAGCGTTAACAAACAGAGCGGCAATAATTTGCGTTTGTAAATGATAAACAAAACAATCGTTACCACCCAAGCAGCAGCTTCTCCTAATGCTGTAACGATGGTAAAGAAATAATCTAGCAATAATCCACCATTTCCATTCAGTAGTAAAAAGAGCTCTTGATTACCCAATAGAAAACAAGCAACTGCAACAACAAATGCTAGTACACCTGTAATTGCAATTGCTTGATAATATAATGACTTATTTAGTTGCATTAAATATGTTGTATGCAATGGAAAACTAAACGATTCCTGCAAGTTCTAAACTTCTTTTTTTCAATTTAATAATATCCATGTTATCGATAATTGCATCTGGGCTTAATATTAATGAAGTACCATTTTCTTTCCACCAAGTACCATTTATTAATTGTTGCACATGAATTACTCCAATCAAATATTTTCGTTCAGCTTCTGCATGCCATTCTTCAATCCATTCAAATTGTTCTCTAGGAATATATTTCCAATCATCAAAACTAACGTACACTTTAAGGTAATATTCGTTGCTAATCACATTGGGTTGATGATGGTATAGTTTTTTGTATTCGTATCTATAGTTGTATCGTAATGCACTTAAATCGCTTAATACTGCTGATGCTGTAGGAAAACTGCCTGCACCTTTTCCATAGAAGAATTGTTTATCAGCAAATCCACTTTCAATAACAGCACCATTGTATTCGTTTTTAACAAACGAAAGCGGATCGTCTTGCTTTACAAATTGCGGCAATACAAATGCAGCAACTTTTCCATCAACTAGTTTTTTTGCTTGAGCTACTAGCTTTACTTCAAAGTTTTTTTCTTTTGCTACAATGGCATCACTTAACTGAATATTTTGAATTCCATTGAATAAAATTTGAGAAGGGTGTTGCACAATACCATAAGCATGATTTAATAAAATAGCCCATTTGTTTACGGCATCAAAACCTTCTACATCTAACTTCGGATTACTTTCTGCAAAACCCAATTGCTGTGCTAATAATAATGCATCTGAAAAACTAAGTTTATCTTCAAACATTCTAGTTAAAATAAAATTAGTGCTTCCATTTACAATGGCTTTTATGGCATGTAACAAATCGTTATCGTAATATTCTTCTAAATTTCTAATTACAGGAATTGATGCACATGCTGAAGCTTCGTATAAAACAGAAAGCCCTGTTTCTTGCTGTAAACTTAATATTTCGGGCAAATGCTCTGCAATCATTTTCTTACTAGCACTTACTACATGTTTACCATTTTGTAAAGCTGTTTTTACAATTACAAAAGCAGCATCTGCATCGTCTATCACTTCTACAATAACATTAATTTCATCATTAAAAAGTAAATCGTTTTTTTCTGTTGTAAATAATGCTGCCGGTGCCTCTCTTTTTTTATCTGCATTTTTTATACAAACCTTTACAATATTGGCTTTTAAAGAAGGGGTTTGTTGTAATACTTTATACAAACCTTCTCCCACAACACCAAAACCAAACAAACCTATATTTAACTGTTTATGTGTATCCATGTGTAAATAATTTAAAAAATGTAATTTTTATGATTGAAGAAAATGTGTAATCGCTTCTTCAATTAAATCGAACTCAAGTAAAAACCCATCATGACCATACAATGAAGTAATGGCCTTATATGTTGCATTTCGAATATGATTGGCTAAAAAAATTTGCTCTTCTACTGGGAAAAGCAAATCTGAACTAATACCAATTACCAATGTTTTAGCTGTAATTTTTTGTAAGGCTGCTTCTACAGATTGTCTGTTTCTACCAACATTGTGGCTATCCATACCTTTTGATAATGCATAGTAACTAAATGCATGAAACCGTTTGGCTAATTTTTCGCCCTGATAACGTTGATACGTTTCTGCTTTAAAAATTTGTTCATCAACAGATAATTGAGCCGTTGCATCTGTAAAACCTTGTTGCGTTTGTTGGTAAGTATCATGGTTTCTATACGAAAGCAATGCAATACTTCGTGCCGCTTTCATTCCATTTAATCCAGCATTAGGTTGTTCTTCTTTCCAAGTAACATCATTTTCTATACACAGTCTTTGAGAAGCGTTAAATGCAATTCCCCAACTAGAATGTTTAGCATTGGTAGCAATAGGAATTATATGTTCGAATAGATGGGGTTCTTCAATAGACCACTCTAATAGTTGTTGCCCTCCCATACTTCCACCTAAACCAATATGAATTTTTTCAATCCCCAATTCTTGTTTCAATAATTGGTAGGCTTTAATCATATCTCTTGTAGTAAACCAAGGAAATGTATGATAATATGGCTTTTCTGTGTTGGGATTTATGTCTAAAGCATTAATGCTACCATAGCAACTACCTGGCATATTTACACAAACGATAAAATATTTTTCAGGTGTAAACAAACGTTGCTCACCTACTAAACCTGACCACCATTCTAATGGATTACTATTTGCTGTTAATGCATGAAATATCCAAACCACATTTGATTTATCTACATTTAAAGTACCAAATGTGTGGTATGCCAAATGTATAGCTGGTAATGATTTACCACTTTCTAATGTAAAAGGTTGCTGGTATGTAAAAACTGATGTCATTGTATTTATAAGACTTCGCTTTAAATAGCAGTAACGTTTTCTACTATTTAAAGCGAAATAATGTTTGTGTGAAATATTTAAGCAAATACTTTATCGAAAGCTTGTTGAATATCGGCTTTAATATCTTCAATATGTTCTATACCAACACTAATACGTACTTGATTTGGCAACACACCGGCAGCAATTTGTTCTGCCTCATTTAATTGTTCATGTGTGGTAGATGCAGGATGAATAGCTAAAGTTTTTGCATCGCCAACATTGGCTAAATGACTAATTAGAGAAAGATGATTAATAAATTGAGCGGCATTTTCTTTTCCACCTTTAATACCTACTTGCAACACACCACCAAAACCATTTTGTAAATATTTTTTTGCTAATGCATGATAAGGACTGCTTTCTAAACCTGGATATAAAACGTATTCAACAGCAGGATTGGCTTCTAACCATTTTGCCAAAGCCAAAGCATTATCTACATGGCGTTGAACTCTTAAACTTAACGTTTCTAAACCTTGCAATAACAAGAACGAATTAAACGGACTTTGTGATGCACCAAAATCTCTTAATCCCTCTACTCTTGCTCTAATTGCAAAAGCAATATTGGGCAAACTTAATGGATTATTCACACCAAAAATATCGGCAAAAACCAATCCATGATAACCCTCACTTGGCTGAGAAAACTGAGGGAACTTACCATTTCCCCAATTGTAATTTCCACCATCAATTACAACACCACCAATACTAGTTCCATGTCCACCAATCCATTTGGTAGCACTTTCTACCACTACATTAGCCCCATGTTGTAAAGGTTTAAATAAATAACCACCTGCACCAAAAGTATTGTCTACAATTAAAGGTATATCATGCTTTTTTGCAAGTGCTGCAAATTGCTCAAAATCAGGAATATTCAATCTAGGATTACCTATAGTTTCTAAATAAATAGCCTTTGTATTTGTATCGATTAATGGTTCAAAACTGTTTATATCATCACCATTTGCAAAACGGGCTTCTACACCTAATCGTTTAAATGCAACCTTAAATTGATTATACGTTCCACCATATAAAAATGAGGTAGTAATAAAATTATCACCTGCTTGTAAAATATTGTTTAAAGCTGCAAATTGTGCTGCTTGTCCACTAGCTGTAGCTACTGCAGCTACACCACCTTCTAATACTGCAATACGTTGTTCAAACACATCGGTTGTTGGATTCATTAATCTGGTATAAATATTACCAAATGCTTTTAATCCAAACAAATTGGCTGCATGAACAGCATCGTTAAACACGTAAGAAGTGGTTTGATAAATAGGGACAGCTCTTGAATTGGTTGCTGAATCTGGTTGCTGACCTGCATGTAACTGCAACGTGTCGAAATGTAATGTACTCATATGTAATTTTTTTGAAAAAATGGAATTAAAGAAAGACTAAAATATGCTGGCAATAAAAAATACTATGCCATACAACAACAGATACAACAGCAAAGAATGCTTTGACATGTATAGGTGAATATTTGTGTTGTTGTAGTCATTTTTTAAGATGATGCAAACTTATGCAGCCTATTCTTTTCATCCAATTTTAAATGGTTATAAAATTTATTTTTCCTTTAAAAATTACTTAATCAGTAAATAGAAAGAGGTAAATTACTGCAAATAAAAAAGCCCATCCGACAATAAATCAGATGGGCTTTAGATATTTTAAAGGTTGGTACCAAAACCTTGTGAATCTTACGCTTAACTCTGACTTATCTCTTTCCGCTTACACGGAATGGAGTTGGCACCTTCAAACAAATGAGTAATTTGTTTGGGTTGCCAAGGCTTCATCGGGCCAAATCCCTCTGCCTTTCTTGATAAGTATTTAAAGAACTGCTGCAAATGTATAAGTGAGTAATTCTATTTTCCAAATAAAAGTTTGTTAAGGGTATTGCAGATAAAGGGTTTGGCCAATTTAATATAACTGAATTACACTATTTAATTTTAAAGGCATTAGTCCAACTTCAATACAATTAATGTAATGTATTTAAATTTAATATACACATATTTATTTATTTTTTAGAATATATTATGAGTAAACTTTCGAGTAAAACAAGACAACTTTTGCGGCAATAATCTAGAAACCTATAGCAGAAATTCTACGGAATTGCGGTCTAAAAGAGGCTTTAAGATATTTCAAATTGTTAATTCAAACAACTTCTTAAAGTCTATAAATAATCTTCAATTCCCGAACTCAGACAAATAATTCAGCTTCTTCATTATTGTTAATATTCTATTTGACTATAGAATAAATTCTACTGCGTAAAAACGCAGTTTTTTTATATTTGTTTTATACTATTTTTGAATTAAATTAGAAAAATCGAACACAACTTAAATCTAAAAAAATGAAAAAATTATTTATTTTACCATTAATTATGCTTTCATTTCTTTCGCTATCAGCTATAGCTAAAGATACAAAATTTAATTCAAATACAAAGAAGGGAGCAGCTTTGCAGGATTTAAAATATTCACTTGATCTGGGTAATTTAGACAAATTATCAGATAAAGAAGTTGAAAATAGAATTGAAAGCTTTTTAAATTCTATTCCCGAAAAAGACGATTTGACTTGTTCTCTTAAAGTAACAGGATCAATCAGCGTTGGAGTAGTAGAATTTGAAATTGAGGTAACTATTTCAGGACCTTGTAGCGAGGTTAAGGCAAAGGGAAAAGAACTTGCGAATCAAATTATAAAGGAAGTAAAAGACTATATAAAAAGTCATTTTTAAATTATTAATTCAAAAAAATAAACTTTAATTAACCAAATCTTTAATTCGTCCGATTTTTCTTATTATGAAAAAAAATTATTTAATCCTCTTAATCTTCATAACACTTAGAGTTCAAAGCCAAACAATTGAAGTTGTTTATAAACAGGAACAATCCTACAAAGGCAAGAAAGCGAAAATAGACACAGCAGACCTAGTTTTATGCGACAATGAATCATTGTATTCTATTAGAAAAAAAAGTATTAATAATAGCAGTGTATCCGAGAACAATTTTTCGATTGATTTATCAAATGAGATTGATTTTTTATCGTTGTTATATACAGAAACAATGGAAAGATGGACAAAAGATTATGTTTTTACAAAACCTTATATTGTATATGAGAATGAAAAAATTAATTGGGTAATAACTTCTGAAAAGAAAAAAATAGGACCTTTTCTTGCTACAAAGGCTAGCTCCGAGTTTAAAGGTAGGAAATATGTTGCTTGGTTCTCCGATGAGATTCCCATCCAATCAGGTCCTTGGAAACTTGCAGGTCTTCCAGGTTTAATACTTGAGGCCAATGACGATTTGAATGAAATTAACTTTCAATTTTTAAGTGTTAAATCAATTAACCAAAAATCTTCTCTTGGAATCCCAGATAAAAATACACTCCCAAACATTTCTTGGAGCGACTTCAAATTACTTTATACACAAAGACTGAATTCATTAAAAAAGATGTTGTATGCGAAATCAGGGGGGGCTGAGAATGAAACAAATGTTAGTATAAAACCAAATGTTATAGAAAAATCTTTATTCCAGTGAAATTTTTATTTTGTATTTTTTTTATAATGTTTAGTAATATTGTTTCTTCTCAGTCTTTTGTTTTATTTAATGGTCGTGTTTTATCGGAGAAGAAACCTGTTATCTCTGCTAATATTACATTATCTAATCGTGATTCTATCTATGGTTTTACTTTTACAGACAAAAATGGGAAATTTTCACTTAAAATACCAACAAATATCCCCTTACCGACACTGATAATCTCACATTTGTCTATCGAAAAAATAATTTTCTCTATCGTAGATGACAGTTTATTTAACAAAGAAGTAGATATTTATGCCGTTCCAAGAGTTAACAAACTACCCGAGGTTCAAGTAGAATCTACACGAAAGGGTGTTTCCATAACTGGTGATACAACATCTTTTGCTGCATCAAAATATTCAGATGGTTCTGAGACTGTTTTGGAAGACTTATTAAAGAAAATCCCAGGAATTAAAGTTTCTGAAGATGGGAAAATATCATTCCGTGGTAAACAAATTTCGAAAGTATTATTTGAGGGAAATGATTTGTATAAAGACAAATACAGAGTTGTTACAAAAAATCTGACAAATAAAATAATAGATAGTGTTCAAGCTATTGAAAATTTTAATTCCAATTCACTTTTGAAAGGAATTACTTCGGAAAATGAAACTGTCCTCAATTTGGTAGTAAAAAATGAGATAAAGAATAGAATCAGCGGGAATACAAATATCAACTTAGGAAGTACTTACGAAGCATCCCTAAACGTTTTTTTAATCAAAAAATCTTGTCAGTTTGTTGGCTTATACACAGGGAATAATATTGGAATTACAGAGACAGGTTTATTTGAAGAAGATAACAATAAGACAATTATATCTAATACGAATTCTTTTTCACTACCAATAACAAATATTCAAATTCCCGAAACTTTTTTAGGATTCAAAAAATCAATACCAAATAATTCTCATTTAGGCAATTTGAGTTTTGGGAAAAATAAAAAAGACAAGAGTTCGATTACTGCAAATCTTTCCATTGAAAATAACAAACAGTGGCGTTCTATTTTAACAAATGAGTCTCTTATTACTAATTCTGACAGTTTATTCTTCAATTCCTTTAGGGAATATAGTGACAGGATAAATAAAATTTTCGGAGGTTTTGAAATAAAAAATGCTTTTTCAAAAAAAACAACTCTTGTTAACCATTTTGACCTTGCGTATTCGGAAGAAAATCTTTATAATAATTTATTTTTACCATTATCTTTCATTATTGAACAAAGTAAACTACCTTCCCTGAACTTGCTATACGACCTAGAGTTCACAACAAAAGTTAACGATAACAGTGTATTACTATTATCAGGAACTACCCAATACTCCAATAGAACTCAGTTTTATCATAATACTGAGGGTTTACACTATCCCCCCATTGGTTCTCCAAGCCCATCAAGTTTAATAAATGATATCCTTCAAAAAAAAAACACACTTGCAAGTAATATTTCAGCTCGTTTGTACCTAAACAGGAAGTTATTAAAATTTATGTTGGGGCTCTCTAGTACATATTCAAAAACAAGCCGCCTAGACATTTCAACAAAAGTATCAGATTCAATTCTATTTCTAACTAGGATACCTCAAAGTAATGAAAGTTACGAAAATAACATCTATGGGCAATTAAACTTTACATTAAAAAAAATTTCTTTTTCTCTAAATGGAGGTCTATCAATGATTAAGAATTCAATTTTAGGAGGACAAAACAATATCTTACTAAACGCTAAAATGGGGATTAAGTGGATTCCTTCTAAAAATAATTTTTTACTTCTTTTTATCAGTAAACAGCCAACTCTAAATGACTTAAATAATTATTCTACTGCTCCTTTAATAAAAGATTATAGAACAATTCAATACAGTTTATCTAATTGGAAAAATTTTTCCAATACGAATCTTGGTATAGTTTACGGGTATAATAATTTCTTTAAGGCTGTCGATCTTTCGGCTTCATTTATTATACAAAAAAAGTCATTAAGCATTGTTCGCTTTTTCACTTTTTCCGGATTTAACACCCGTTCTTTTTTAGATTTCGGTCCATCAACTAATTTTTATACTAGCAATATTTCAGCCGGAAAATATATTTCAAATTTAAACGTGTACATAAAGGCAGATTTTTTGAAGAGTTTTAATAATTATTTTAATGCGATTGGAACATCATCGTTAGAAAAATTTAATTTTAACACAAATAGTTTTGGTACAGAAATCAGATCATCTTTTGATTGTATATTTAACTTTACAGCAAAAGCAAAATTTGGAAATCAAAAAATTCAGGCTAGAAGTTTTAAGAATACATCTACTATTAAGAATACAGAAATTGGTCTAAAAACTAGGTTTAGATTTTCTAATCATCTTCAGTTCATTTTTGATGCAACAAATTATTCTATATCATCAGAATCGAAAAATACAAGGATTCTTTATTCGATTTTAAATACTGAAATAAAGTATAGTAAACCAAGAACAAAGTGGCATCTTGTTTGCAAAATGATAAATATTGGTAATTTACGTAAAGTGAAAAGCCTTTCATTTTCTGATATTCTTATTTCTACAGATGAGATATATTTTTTAGGAAGAAGAGTTACAATTGGAGGATCGTATTTATTTTAATCTGAACCTTTTATACTAATAATTTTTAAGATTTTTTTTATTTTCTCAATGGATATTTTATAACAACCGCCAGTATCATTGTAGATTTATTTATATCAATACCAGAAAAATAAAGTTGAAGTTACTACTTTATTAAAGTAAGTAAAACTTACTAGTTATAATTGGTGCAATGTGAGAAAAGTGCTCTTAATTTCCTTTACCTAAAATTCTTCGCTAGTTATTTTCAATCATCTCTTGAAAAGGCAAATAAGAAGCATAACATAGTAGAAGTTTGTTCTACCACTCATTCTTAATAAACCTTTCTGTTCGTATGATTTTTAAATCTTCAACTCAAATATATTTATTTTTTAACACAAAAAAGATTAAACATTTTACTTAAAGTGAATATCTGTACTTTTAAAACTTTATCTACAGGCAACTGTTGTATGTATTTCAATATTTTTTAAAAATGGCAAAATCAACAAAAACAACACAAGATATAGCTGCTACTAACCATCAAGAATTTATAGAAGTTTTTGGAGCCAAAGAACACAACTTAAAAAATATAGATATTGCTATTCCTAAAAATAAATTGGTGGTTTTTACAGGAGTAAGTGGTAGTGGCAAATCTTCATTGGCTTTTGATACCATTTACAACGAAGGGCAACGCCGTTATATGGAAAGCTTTAGTGCTTATGCTAGGCAATTTATGGGTGATATGGAACGGCCTGATGTTGATAAAATAACAGGCTTAAGTCCAGTTATTTCTATCGAACAAAAAACTACCAATAAAAATCCAAGATCTACCGTAGGAACAGTAACTGAACTATACGATTTTTTGCGTTTATTATTTGCCAGAATTGGCGAAGCCTACAGTTATAATACAGGCAAAAAAATGCTGAAGTTTAGTGAAGAAGAAATTGTAGAAAACATATTCAAGCGTTTCTCAAACGAAAAAATTAATGTTTTAGCTCCTATTATTAGAGGAAGAAAAGGGCATTATAGAGAGTTATTTGAAGAAATAAGAAAGAAGGGATTTTTAAAAGTAAGAGTAGATGGTGTTATTGTAGACTTAACACCAAAAATGCAGGTAGACCGTTATAAAATACATGATATAGAAGTTGTAATAGATCGTTTGGCAGTTACAAACGATATGAAAGTTAGGCTTAGCCAAAGTGTGCAACAAGCATTAAAAATGGGTAAAGATTTAATGTTTGTTACTTCTGCCGATACAAAAGTAGAGGCTTTATATTCTAAACAACTCATGTGTGTAGATACAGGTATTAGTTATGAAGAACCTTCTCCCAATGCATTTTCATTCAACTCACCTTATGGTGCATGTAGCACTTGCAAAGGCTTGGGAAATGTGTACACTGTAAGCATGGAAGCCATTTTACCTGATAAAAATAAATCGATTAAAGAAGGTGGAATTGCTCCTTTAGGCGAACAAAGAGAAGCTCAAATGTTTAGAAATGTAGAGGCTTTAACGAAAAGAAATAAAATTGCTCTAGATAAACCTATTAAAGATTTGCCTACACATGCCTTAAACCTTTTATTATATGGTAATGCAGAAGGTATAAGTGAAGAAATTTTAGACTTTGAAAATTTACCAGAATCAGACCCTTATAGTGGCGAATTTGAAGGAATTATTCCCATGCTAAAACGTTGGTTTGGCGGAACAAATAGCACAGAAACGATGAGAGAATGGGTAGAGAAATTTATGGAATTAAAAACCTGCCCTAGCTGTAATGGAACAAGATTAAAAAAAGAAAGTCTTTGGTTTAAAATTGATGAAAAAAACATTGCCGAACTTAGTAATATAAATCTTGATAAACTACATATTTGGTTTACCAACATTGAAAAAAGATTAGATAAAAAACAGAATGTAATTGCAAAAGATATTTTGAAGGAAATAAGAGAACGATTGCAATTTTTATTAGATGTAGGTTTAACTTATTTATCCTTAAATCGTTCTTCCCGTACATTAAGTGGAGGTGAAAGTCAGCGTATTCGTTTGGCTACACAAATTGGTAGTCAACTACAAGGTATTACATACATTTTAGATGAGCCAAGTATTGGTTTGCATCAGAGAGATAACCACAGATTGATTACTGCTTTACAAAACCTAAGAGATATTGGCAATAGTGTTTTAGTAGTCGAGCATGATAAAGATATTATGTTGGCTGCTGATTATTTAGTAGATATTGGTCCAAAAGCAGGCAGATTTGGCGGTGAAGTTGTAGCACAAGGAACACCCAAACAAGTATTAGCAAGTGGTAGCGAAACAGCTGCTTATTTAAACGGGAAAAAAGGTTTAGAAATACCCAAAAATCGTAGACAAGGAAATGGAAAACAATTAGAACTAAAAGGTGTAACAGGCAATAATTTAAAAGGTGTAAATGTGCATTTTCCATTGGGTAAATTAATTGTTGTAAGTGGTGTGAGTGGTAGCGGAAAATCTACTTTAATCAACGAAACATTATACCCTATTTTAAATAAGCATTGCTACAATAGCAAAGCTCAACCAATGGAATTTAGTAGCGTAAAAGGATTGGAAGCAATTGATAAAGTGATAGAAATAGATCAATCACCTATTGGTAGAACACCACGTAGCAATCCTGCAACTTACTGTGGCTTTTTTACAGATATTAGAACACTTTTTGCTGCTGTACCAGAGGCAAAAATTAGAGGTTATAATGCCGGCAGATTTTCTTTTAATGTAAAAGGTGGAAGATGTGATGTTTGTGAAGGTGGTGGAATGCGTGTAATTGAAATGAACTTTTTACCAGACGTTTATGTGCCTTGTGAAAAGTGTAACGGTAAACGATACAATAGAGAAACTTTAGAAATTAGATACAAAGGAAAATCAATTAGTTATGTATTGAATATGACAGTAGACGAAGCCACCGATTTTTTTCAAGCAGTACCTTGGATGTATCGTAAAATTAAAGTATTACAAGATGTTGGTTTAGGCTACATTACCTTAGGACAATCTGCTGTAACCCTTAGTGGTGGTGAAGCTCAACGTGTAAAACTCAGTACAGAACTAGGAAAAAAAGATACAGGAAAAACATTTTATATTCTAGATGAACCTACTACAGGTTTGCATTTTCAAGACATTAAATTGTTGATGGATGTGGTAAACAAATTGGTAGATAGAGGCAATACCGTTTTAATTATTGAACACAACTTAGATGTTATAAAAATGGCCGATCACATTATCGATTTAGGACCAGAAGGTGGTGATGGTGGTGGTAAAATTTTATTTGAAGGAACGCCAGAAGAAATGATTCATCATAAAACAAGTCATACTGCTAAGTTTTTAAAAATAGAAATGCAAGCGTAATTCATTCTTACCTACAAAATACTTTTTTTATTAGATGGATTTCAAAGAAAACATCAATATTGTTTGGTTGAAGAAAGATTTGCGTTTGCAAGACCATGCACCTTTATTTTATGCAACACAATCTGCATATCCAACTTTATTACTCTATGTGTTTGAACCATCGTTAATGAATGCAGCAGATGCCGATGAACGACATTATCGATTTATCTATCAAAGCATTATACAACTACAACAAGCATTACAACCATTTCAACATCATATATATATTGCACATGCAGAAGTGTTAAATGTATTTAATCTTTTACAACAACATTTCTCTATTAAAACCATATTTAGTCACCAAGAAATAGGAAATGCCATTTCTTTTGAAAGAGATAAATCTGTAAAAAAATTTTGCAACCATCATCAAATTCTTTGGAAAGAATTTCCTACAAATGGCATTATTAGAGGACTAAAAAATAGAAACAATTGGAATAAAAAGTGGATATCCACAATGGAGCAACCACAAATTCATCCACCATTACAATTACTAAAAAGCGTACAACTTTCTTCTGCTATTTCAGCAGCACTCATCAGTAATCCACTTTCACAATCAATAACAACGTCTAACAAAAACTTTCAACCCGGAGGTTTTGTATATGCACAACAATATTTACAATCTTTCTTACACAATCGATGCAAAAGCTATATCAAAGGCATTAGCAAACCAATAGAAAGCCGAAAATCTTGCAGTAGATTATCACCTTATTTTACCTATGGAAATTTAAGCATTCGTCAAGTATATCAAGCAGCACAACTAGCCAAACAACAAAATGGCGACAAACGAAATATTAACTTTTTTGTAAGCAGATTATTGTGGCATTGCCATTTCATACAAAAGTTCGAAAATAAATGTTCACAAGAGTTTTACAACGTAAATACTGCATTTAACAGCATAAGAAATACAGTCGATACCGAAAAATTACAAGCATTCGTTCAAGCAAAAACAGGCATTCCTATTGTAGATGCATCTATTCTTTGTTTACAGCAAACAGGTTATATTAATTTTCGAATGCGTAGCATGTTGGTAAGTTTTGCTACACAGCATTTATGGTTACCTTGGCAAGCCATTGCTCCTTATTTGGCCAAATGGTTTTTAGATTACGAACCTGGCATTCATTATCCACAAATTCAAATGCAAGCAGGCACTACAGGCATCAATACCATAAGAATGTACAATCCTGTAAAGCAAGGACAAGACCATGATACCAATGGAATATTTGTGAAACAATGGTTACCACAGCTAGCTCAAATTCCCAATACTTTCATACACCAACCACATACAATGAGTGCAATGGAGCAGCAACTTATCAATTGCATCATTGGTAAAGATTATCCAAACCCTATTGTAAACATTACAGAATCAGCAGCTTATGCTAGAGATATTTTATGGAAAGTAAAAAAAAGTAGTGAGGCAAAACAACAGAATAAACAAATTTTAGAAACACTCACCCAACGTAAAACCGAACAAGAATCTACGTTACAATTCAAATAATGATTATTTTATGTAACCAGCTGTAGTATTTCTATTGAGCTTTTGTTGCGTCGCACTCTTGTACGCTTTGTTCGTTATGCAACATTTTCACCGCTATATTTCCATTCTTCAAAAAAATTTCATTTTGCATTTTCGTTCATCAATATATCTTTGCCTATGGCAATCATAAAAACCCCATCAGCCAGCAAAGTAGCGGCAACAAGATTATTCGGTACAGGTTTAACTTTCGATGATGTGCTGCTTATGCCAGCATATAGTGAAATTCTTCCAAGAGAAGTAAATATTCAATCTCAATTAACCAAGCAAATTACGTTAAATGTTCCCATGCTTTCAGCAGCAATGGATACAGTTACAGAAGCAAATCTTGCCATTGCATTAGCAAGAGAAGGTGGTTTGGGAATTTTACATAAAAATATGACCATCGAAAAACAGGCCGAACAAGTACGTAAAGTAAAACGTAGCGAAAGCGGAATGATTTTAGACCCCATTACCCTTAAACAAGATGCTACTGTTGCCGATGCTTTACGCATCATGAGAGAAAACAGAATTGGTGGAATACCTATTGTAGATGCCAATCAAAAATTAGTAGGCATTCTTACCAATAGAGATCTTCGTTTCGAAACCAACAATAAATCTAAAAAGGTAAAAGAAGTAATGACTTCTAAAAACCTTATTACAGCACCTGAAGGCACAGATTTAAGAAAGGCAGAAAAAATTTTACAACAATATAAAATTGAAAAACTACCTGTAGTTACCAAACAAGGTGTATTGGTTGGTTTAATTACTTATAGAGATATTTTACAACTCAATAATAATCCAAACGCTGTTAAAGATGGTTATGGACGTTTATTAGTGGGTGCAGCTTTGGGCATTACAAAAGATTTATTAGATAGAGCAGCAGCCTTGCAAGCTGTAGGTGTAGATGTTGTTACATTAGACAGTGCACATGGTCACAGTAAAGGTGTAATAGAAGCATTAAAAACGCTTCGTAAAAATTTTAAAAAGTTACAAATTATTGCAGGTAACGTAGGTACAGCAGCAGGTGCAAAAGCTTTGGCCGATGCAGGTGCAGATTGTGTAAAAGTGGGTATTGGTCCAGGTTCTATTTGTACCACTCGTATTGTTGCAGGTGCAGGTGTACCACAACTTACCGCCATTATGGAAGCAGCCAATGCTTTAAAAGCAAAGGGAATTCCTGTAATTGCAGATGGTGGAATTCGCTACACAGGTGATATGGTAAAAGCATTAGCTGCAGGTGCAAACGTAGTAATGATGGGTAGTGTTTTTGCCGGTGTTGAAGAAAGTCCAGGAGAAACCATTATTTACGAAGCAAGAAAGTATAAAGAATATAGAGGCATGGGTAGTTTAGGTGCTATGAGCCAAGGTAGCGGCGATCGATATTTTCAAGATGTAGAAGATGATATCAAAAAGTTTGTACCAGAAGGCATTGAAGGTAGGGTAGCTTATAAAGGAAGTTTAAGTGAAATTGTGTATCAATATGCAGGTGGCTTACGTGCAGGTATGGGCTACTGTGGTGCAAAAAATATCAAAGAATTGCAACAAGCAACTTTTGTACAAATTACCAATGCAGGTATGAAAGAAAGCCATGCACATGATATTGACATTACCAAAGAAGCACCAAATTATAGTAGAAAATAATGTTTCTAACAAAAGCCACTCAACCATATAAGTGTGTGGCTTTTGTATTTTTATGAAACCAGCTTTTGGTATTTCAATTTGGCATTTGTTGCGTCGCACTCTTGTACGGTTTGTTTGCTATGCAGCTTTTTCCTAATTAACAATAGCAACCCAATTATTAAAACATCTATTTATCCAACCATTTAAAAAAAATGCAAATCAACCTTGTAAATATTGGGAAACGATACAATCAAGATTGGATATTTAGACAATGTAGCTACCAATTTGTAGCAGGCAATGCGTATGCAATTACAGGCTACAATGGTAGCGGCAAAAGCACTTTGCTACAAACCATTGCAGCATCAACCAATACAAGTGAAGGAAGCATAAAATACAGCATTCAACAACAAGAAATTACGGCAGATAATATTTATAAATACTTAACAATAGCTGCACCTTATATTGAATTAGTTGAAGAAATGACAGCAACTGAAATGCTAGATTTTCATCAAAAATTCAAACCCTTTTTTGCTGAAATTTCTATTCCAGAAATTTTAAGGATTGTTGGTTTAGACAAAACGGCCAATAAAGAAATCAGGTATTTTAGTAGTGGCATGAAACAACGCTTAAAACTAGCACAAGCCATTTTTTCTAATGTTCCTATTTTATTATTAGATGAACCTTGTTCTAATTTAGACCTTGCAGGTTATAATTTATACCACCAGTTAATTACCACGTATTGTAAACAAAAATTAGTAATCGTTTGTAGCAATGATGTAGAAGAATATAAGTTTTGCACCGAAAAAATATCTATAGAAAACTATAAAAAAACAAGCAAATAGCTTTTATTTCAAAACTGACTGTAGCTTCTTTTGTAAATCTTTTCCTTTCAAATCAAACGCTATTATTTTTCCTGTGGTATCTAACAATACGTTAAAAGGTATTCCATTTATTTTATACAAATTCACTACTTCACTATCCCATTCTTTTAAATCGCTTATTTGAGGCCAGGTTAGTTTATCTTTTTTTATAGCCGCTTGCCAATCGGCTTTTTCTTTGTCTAAAGAAACGCCCACAATTTCAAAATTCTTGGTTTTAAACTGTTTGTATAGGGCAACTAGGTTGGGGTTTTCTGCTCTACAAGGTGCACACCAACTTGCCCAAAAATCAATCAAAATATATTTTCCCTTCAAGCTATCAAAAACAAAACTTTTACCACTCGTATCTTTTAAATTTATTGCAGGTGCTTGCTTACTCAGTAAATCATACTTTGGAATTTTTGCAACTTCCCTTTTAACAATGGTAGATAATACAGCTAAATTTGGATTGCTAGAATATTTTTCTTGAGATGCTCTTACATAATTGGCAATTAACTCTTTATCCATTGTTGCCATTGCTTTTGTAAGTAAATAAGCATCTAAAGCTGCACTTTTGCTTTGCTTTAAGGTTTCAGTAATAATGCCGTTAACCTTTTCAACTTCTTTTGTTTTTGCCGTTTGATATACTTGTAAAACACTATCATTTACAACTGCTTTTTCTACAGAATCGGCATTGTAAATAGCCTTAACTAAACTTGGATAAGCTTCGCTATAATGATCTAAAAATTGATGCAATAAGTTGCTTGCAACAGAGCCTTCAACTGTATATTTTTTGTACTGATGTAAATCTGCTTGAACGTTGATAGAATTGGCATCATTAATTACATAAATATCTGGTCCATTTGCTACCGTTAAAGCATGAATATATTCTTCGTTTGTTGCTGTAGTAGTGATTGTAAAACTTCCATCTTTTTCCAAAGTATCAGTTCCTATAACAACTGGATTTTTTTCTCCTATTGAAATTTGTTTCAAGTACACTATGGCACCTGTAGCATGCTTTATTTTACCAGCAACAGTAAATGTTTTTCTTTCGCTTTTACAACTTAAAAAAAGTGCAAAACACAACCATACATTTATCCATGTAATTTTCATTTCCTAGCCCAATTTTTGTTGTAATAAAGTGGTTACCATTTTAGGATCAGCTTTTCCTTTACTTATTTTTTTCACTTCACCTACAAATAAACCAATTAATCCTTTTTTGCCTTTTTTATATTCTATTACTTTATCAGGCATAGCAGCAATAGCAGCATCTATCCATGTTTCGAGTTCGTTTTCGTTACTTACTTGAATTATGTTTAACTCTTCTGCAACTACTAAAGGGTCGCTATTTGTTTCTACAAGTATGGGTAAAAGTTTAGCTGAAGCAGTTGAAAAATTTACTTTTCCTGCATCTACTATATCAATTAATGCAGCTAAAGTTTGAGGCAATAAATTTAGTTGAGCAATTGATATAGAATGATCGTTTAAATATTGTTTAATAGGCCCACAAATCCAATTCACCAATGCTTTGTAATGTTGGGTAAAATGAGTGGCTGCGTTAAAATAATCGGCTGTCGCTTTTTCATCGCATAATTGTTGAGCATCGTAAGTACTTAATGCATAATTGGTTTGAAACGTTTGCATTAAAACACTTGGTAATGCAGGTAATGATGCTTGTATGGTATTTATAAAACTTTCTGATAAATGAAATGGTGCTAAATCTGGACAAGGAAAATATCGATAATCATTGGCTTCTTCTTTATCTCTCAAAGCAAAAGTAGTATCGTTATCTGCATCAAAACTTCTAGTTTGCTGTACAATAGTTCCACCATTTTCTACTATTTCAATCATTCTTTCTACTTCAATATCAATGGCTTTTTTTACATTACGAATGCTATTCAAATTTTTCACTTCCACTTTTGTTCCTAACGCTTCTGCACCTTTTAAACGAATAGACACATTGGCATCACAACGTAAACTTCCTTCTTCCATATTTCCATCACAAACTCCAATCCATTGTACCAATTTTCTTACTTCTGTTACATATAAAAAAGCTTCCTCACTACTTCTAATACAAGGCTCTGTAACAATTTCAATTAATGCAACGCCGGCTCTATTTAAATCTACACAAGTATTGGCATCATCTAAATCATGAATACTTTTTCCTGCATCTTCTTCTAGGTGAATTCTATTTAAAGTGATATTCTTTTTTTCATTTTGAATCAGAATACTTACATAGCCACCTTTACAAATAGGTGTTGTATGCTGAGAAGTTTGATAACCTTTGGGTAAATCTGGATAAAAATAATTTTTACGTGCAAAATAATTGTATTGCTCAATTTCGCAGTTGCAAGCTAACCCCATTTTAATGGCATATTCTACTGCTTTTTTATTGGTTTTTGGCAAAGTTCCAGGATGCCCCATTGTAATTGCACTAATATGTGTATTGGGTTCTCCACCAAAAGCAGCACTATCTCCACAAAACAATTTACTTTCAGTTTGTAATTGTGCATGAATTTCTAAACCAATTACCACCTCGTATTTATCTGCTACGCTCATTATAATTAAAGTAGATGTGTTTTAAAATAGTTGCAAAAGTATTTATTAATTATGGCAAATGCTTGAAAAATGTAGACTGAATTGAATTGATAAAACGCAAATTTTTATTTTAAATGAACCCATTTTAAATGAATCAATTAAAAAATACTTGAAAAAATTAGGTGCAAACTCGTACTTTTGCCGTCCAAAAAATTTAAACAAATGAAAACAGTTACAATCGAAGGACAATTGAGGACCGACATTGGCAAAAAAGCTGCCCGCCAACTTCGCTCTCAAGACATGGTGCCTGGTGTAATTTACGGGGGTGCAACCGAAGTTACTTTTGCTGCTTCTGCAAAAGCCTTCAAACCATTAGTATACACTGGTGAATTTCAGTTAGCAAATGTAGTAGTGGATGGAAAAACATATACTACCATTTTAAAAGATTTACAATTTGACAAAGTAACTGATACTTTGATTCACGTAGATTTATTAGAATTAGTAGATGATAAAAAAGTAATTGCAGATTTACCTTTGAAATTTACAGGAACATCAAAAGGTGTGAAAGAAGGTGGTAAATTGGTAATTAAAATGAAGAGTGTTAAGGTAAAAACATTACCAAAATACTTAAAAGAAGTAGTTGAAGTAGATATTAGCAATCTTGCTTTAAACGAAAACTTACGTGTACAAGATATTGTTACAGATAATATGGAATTAATGAACTCTCCACGTATTCCTATTGCTTCAGTTGTAATGACTCGTCAGTTGAAACAAGAAGAAGCAGCTGCTGCAAAAGAAGTAAAGAAAAAATAAAATTATTACGATTTTTCATAAAAGCCTTTCCTACAAATCAGGGAGGGCTTTTTTTATGATAAAATTTTAATATTTCACTACTATAAAAATGTTACGATTTTAAAAATTTGTTAGTTATTAACATTTTGTTGTAATTTCGAAATTATTCGATTGCTTGTAGATTTTCATTGATTACATAATTGTGTAAAATACTACATCAAAATCCAGTAACCTAAATTCTCCTATAAACCTTTTACAATGAACAAAATTTTACTCTCAATTTGCTTACTTATTTCGAGTGTAGCGTTTAGTCAATCTTGTCCTGTTGTAGGCTTTACAAGTACGGCCAATCAAGCAAATGGTAGCAATAATAGCTACACTTTTATCAGTAACTCAACAGTTTCAGATGGCAATATGTTGTATGAATGGAATTTTGGAGATGTTGCTTCTGGCCTCAATAATACTTCTACTTTAAGCAATCCGTTACATATTTTTTCAGGGGCAGGAACTTACATTGTAAAACTAAAAGTTACGAATGAAGTAGGAGGTTGTGCAGATTCTACCACACAAACAATAGTAGTTTCTGCAAATGCAACTACACCAGTAGTTACACCTGTAAATGCTTGTCCTGTTGTTGATTTTAAAATTATTAGCAATACTGTAAATGGCAACAGTTTTACATTTATCAGTACATCGACTATTGCACAAGGTGATATGACCTATTTTTGGGATTTAGGAAATGGAACTACATCTACGTTAGTTAATCCTTCTATAACTTATGCTACACCTGGAGATTATACAGTAAAATTAGTAGTTACAGGAAGCGGAGGTTGTAAAGACAGTATATCAAAATCAACCACTTTTTGTGCAAAAGTTACAGCTGGTTTTGGTGTTACTGCTAATGGAATTTGTGCAAACAATAACGCATTTAGTTTATCAAATACATCTACTAATACAGCTGCTTCTACAGCAATGACCTATTTATGGAGTTTTGGTGATGGAACAACAAGTACTTTGGCTGTTCCTACAACACATACTTACACTTTAGCAGGTGAATATCAAGTTAAATTGGTTACTACTTTAATTTCAGGTGATTGTGTAAGTATAGATTCTACCATACAAACAGTATCTGTAAATCCTGTCCCTGTTCCAATTTATGTTTTATACCTAGATACAGATTATACAAGCATCGATGAAATGAAGCGTTGCTTTAGACCTGGTATCGATTTTTCATTTATCAGTAATTCTACACTTACTAAAGGTGAAATGAATTACAAATGGACTTTTGGAACTACTAATTTTACATTTAGAGATCCAGGAGATAATAAAGTAAATGCTAGAATGATTTTTAATGAACCAGGAACTTTTCCGGTTAAATTAGTGGTTACTAGCGATAAAGGCTGTAAAGACAGTATTATCAGAAACGTTTATTTAAGCAAGCCAGTTTCTAGCTTCACAACTACCGTTACTCCAGATCCATTAGGTGATATAAGAAGACCAACTATTTCATTCACAAATAATTCTACTGATCCTGGTGCAATTAACACATTAACGCACTTATGGACGTATGAGAGTGGTTCTACATTTACCAATACTACCACTAAACCTTTTGCATCAAGTGCATTTGTGCCAACACCGAATCAATTTGCAAGAGGAGGAAACTATACAACAAGTTTAAGAGTTACAAGCGATATTGGTTGTGTGCATACTTCTACTGCTCCTTTATCATTTTTTGTAAGACCAGAAGCCACATTTTCAACTAATGGACCGAATTTTAATTCTAATGGACAACCAGTTATCAACATTTCTGCAGTGAATGCTACCGTTGATGAAACACCTGCCAATTTAACCTATACGTGGGATTTTGATGATGGTACAATTATTACAACGAATTCTCCAAGTTCGCCAAGCCACACTTATACAACTGGTTCTATAAATAGAGTAATTAAACTAACAGTTACCAATGTTAATGGTGGTTTAACGAGCGTAAATACACGAACATTTGCTTATGTTTATATTAAACCAAAATCTAGTTTTACTTTTTCAAGAGTTTCTGGCTTCAGTGGTGTTCAAGTAGCTTTCAACAGTAGCAGTTCAACTACAAATGAAGCAGGTACCACTTTAACTTATAATTGGAATTTTGGTGATGGTTCTCCAACAAGTTCAGCTGCCAATCCAACGCATACCTATACATCTGGTGGAAGCTATACAGTTACTTTAACCGTTACCAATTCAAATGGAGGTTTAACAGATGTAAGCACACAAACTGTTGCTTATTATGTTACTCCTGTTGCAAACTTTAGTATTTCAGCTAATTATGGTGGAAATTCTTTTGCAAATCCAACCATTGAAGTAAATGCTGGTACTACAACCGTTAATGATGCTTCCGCTAATTTAAGATACAGTTGGAATTTTGGTGATGGCACAACTACAACACCATCGGTAAGCAGTACTAATTCACATGTATATGCAACAGGTGGTAATAAAACCATTACACTTACAGTGACTAACTTAAATGGTAATACGACTGATACAAAAGTGCTTACTACCAACGTAGTAATTGTTCCAAAAGCAGTAATAGCAGTTAGAGATGGAGGTTTATGGTACGAAGTTTCTGGTAATGAAGCAAGTGCACCTTCAACTATAGCAACTGGCTCTATAGCAAGTTATTCTCTTACATATTCATGGGTTGAAATAGCTACAAATTTAGCTAGCGCTAATGTAGTATCTACAGATCCTGTAAACTATATAACAAATATTCCAGGTTTTAAAATTGTACTTTCTTTAACGGTAACAAGCAACTTAGGTGTAAGCAATACTGCAACAGCTGAAATAGGAGGAAGTACGCCTGGTGGTTTCACTACTTATAGAACTACCAAACCAAGATCTGGAGATTTGCCAATATTAGATATTCAACGTGCAAATGTTGATGTAATTAACACGGCTCCAAATCCTACCAACAATTCTATTCGTTTAAGTTTTAAAACAAATGCTACAAGAGTGAATGTGCAAATTGTAGATTTAATGGGTAGAGTACTTCAAAAACAAACACAAGCTACAAGAAGTGGAATGGTAAATGCAGCGATTATAGATGTGAGTAGATTACCAAGAGGAAATTACAATGTAAACATTTATGATGAAAAAGGTAGTCGCTTTGCTACTAGTAAATTTATGAAAATGCCTTAGAAAATAATCTAAATAAAAAATTAAAACCGCTTCATTTGTTGAAGCGGTTTTTTTATGTCTATAAAATTGGAGAAAAATTAGTTAAAAAGAATCTGGAACGAAAAATGAGTTGGATTTATTATTGTTAATTACCAAAATTTCTAAAACAGAATGCACAAAAAAAGTATAAATGTTGTTAAATTTTCTAATATCACAAAAGATATTGCTGATAATGAGCTAGATGAAAGAGATAATTTTTTAAAAAAGGCACTAAGGCAAAATTTTCTGATGTACAAGTAATAACCATAAGTTTCACAGCAGAGAGCTTAAATATAAATAGCAAAAATTATTTATTTTCAAAATTGAAAAATGAATACCTAAACACTTTTGAAAATCTGATTAGTAGACATCAATACAATGACAGTAGAAAACTACTTTTAAAAAATTGAAATTGTACGGAAATCAATGGCAGCAATGCTTAATAAACAATCAGATGTATCTTCAATTGAACCATTAGAAATTTGTAAATTATCAATACAACAAAAAAGATGGGCAAAGAACCTGCACATCATCAAGCTGATAAAAGCTATTGTGTATTATAGGAAAGTATTTTTATAGTTTTAAATTACAAAGTTTTGTACAACAGTATGAATAATATAAACATTTGGTTTAACTAAGGATAGTTTAAAGCAGTATCAAAGAGATGTAAAAAAATATTCAACAATCGCATTATTTTAGTTGATAAAGGATACATTGAGTAAGCTAACCTCAACAGCCAGTATTGAGTTAGAAGCTCTCTTTTAAGAAGTATTAAACAAGAATAAAAGCTAATAATATGGATTCTAAAAAAATGGATTGAAACTATTTTTCTAAGTTATGTAATCAGTTTATGATGCAATCCAACTGTGCCAACCCCTTTACATACTTTAAATTCAGAGTTTCTGGCTAAATTAATAGGTTAAGTGTTACAATTACTAAACAAATTTATATACAACAAACCCATTAGCAAGGTTAATCATACTTTGAGTGATTAACACTGCCAACGGGTTTGCAAAATTATTTTCGTTGAATTTGTTTAATAATATTTTTGCATATTTTTTCTTCATGACTTGTTAATGGTCGCATATTTTCTAACTCACCAGTTGTAGTTACGTTTAATTTTATGTAGTTACTAGAAAAGCCAACCAAGCTATAAGCAGATTCAAACATTCGTGGAACCATCAAATCTAATAATGATACAAAGTCTCTATTTTTAAGAAAAAAACTAAAAGACACAACTGAGTCTTGCTGACTATTGATTTCTTTAATATTATCTTTATAATATAAGATTTTTTCGTTGAATAAAAAGGTGTCCCTTAGTAAATTCAAGTTAGGCTTCCTTTTAGGATCAATAGAAGCGATTGTATCTGACAAAGCCATACCAATTTTTTTTTGAGAAAATGAACCGCACTTTAATAGTTTACAAGTATCATTAAAAGAATTAAATTCATAATACATTCTTTTTTGGGGATCTAATACAAATAAGCCTAATGTATCGTATTTTAATTCAGTAGTCCGTTTTCTAGACTGATGATAAATAGTATCAATAAAACTTCTTCCAACATTAAATTCTAAAACAAATCCATTATAATTTGCCAAAAACTGAGTCATATTCATGTTTGTTTTTTTATCCGCTTCTATCGTATATATTGACATTTGGTAAGAAAAATTAGAAATTTTTTTTGTAGTACAACCAATTGTTAAAAGGAATAAAAGAAATAAACAAATATTTGAAATAAAATTGAATTTAATTTTCATAATAGCTTTTAGGGAATTAACTATTTAGGTTTCCATGTCATCTGATTACCCGGAACTAAAACAAACACATCTAAAAATAATGAAGTACCACAACTAAGAGCTATAGCAGCTGTTCTTGCCTTATGCCGAATTGTTCCAGAAACCCTTGAAGTGCACCTTGCATTTTCTGTATTGTTGTCTAAAATTACATCCATTACTGGTGAAGGTGACCACTCACTGACAAAAAGAACATTCGTTCCTACATATTTGGAATCTACAGTACGATACTTAGTAATGTTATATACTTCTTCATTCCTAATTCCATTAGGAAGAATTATAGTATGAGATTCATGAAGGTATTCATAATCTGAAATCGCTTCAACCCTCCACATACCAAATGAATTCTCTACAACTGTCCAATTAAACCGACCAAAAATAGGTGCACTTCCAATAGAGGAGGGCATAGCAGTAGTTGTACCATCAGAGGAAGTCATACTGGAATAACTATCAAATTCAGCTCTATATTGAGCTTCTTCTTGTGAACATTCAGAAATTTCTTGATTATATGTAGTGTTTCCCCCATAATCATTAGGGTCTTCAGATTCATAATTATCAGAGTATCTACGACAAACTTGATATGTGTAAAGCAAAACCCTACTAACTATATTACCATTTTCATCTTTGTTCGTAAGATAAGCACCCCAAAGTTCGCAAATTTCTATAGTTCCTTGAGTTTGTATTGTGCTCTGGTTTTGGGTGACATTTACGCTATTCACAATTTTTGTTGGTAGTTTATTTACAATAGAATTATTACGACATATTACTTTTTTAAAGTTAAAAAAAGAGGATGTTCTTCTATAATCTTTATCGTAAACAATAATATTTATTGAGTCTTCAAAAGTTGTATATTTTTTATTATTTTTATTTAATTCTACTATATTCAAATACAATTGTATAAACAATGAATCCGAAAACTTAGTCTTACTAAAAACTTCATAAATCTCATAATCTATTTCTTTAAATTTATTTGTAAAAAAAATAATTTTTCTAAAACTATTTAACGATGGAGATTGATTAAATTTATAATCGTTTATATCGAATACAATAGAATTTACATCCGAGGCATTAACTTTCACAAAATTTTCCCATCCAATTTTTTTCCCTAGAGAATGAATAAATTTTTTTTGAAAAGAATTTTCTTCGAATCTATTAAAATAATTTTTAACTTTATCTAAATGCAAATCTTCGTACGAATATATGCTTGTTTTTTATTGCAGGAATGAAAAACTAATTGAAATAAAAACAAAAAACTTAATAGACAAAGAAATTTGAGTTGGTTTGGTTTTTTCATAGATTTATATTTTAATCAAATATATATAGAATAAATTGAAATAAAACAATGTATATGAAAAATATTTTTAAAATAATTTTGCAATATTAATATCAGTCCTAAAAGTGATAACAAAATTTTACCAACCAAAATATTGCTTTGCATTGTAATGGCAAATGTCTTGAACAATTTTTCCCGTCCATGCAATATCATTAGGCAATTCTCCATTTTCAATTTCATTACCCAATAAATTACAAACGATTCTTCTAAAGTATTCATGACGAGGAAATGATAAAAAGCTTCTACTATCGGTAAGCATTCCTACAAAACGGCTTAATAAGCCCATATTTGAAAGTGCATTCAGTTGTTTAATCATACCATCTTTTTGGTCTAAAAACCACCAACCGCTACCCCATTGTACTTTTCCAGCAACGCTACCATCATTATAATTACCAATCATCGTAGCAAATAATTCGTTATCTGCCGGATTTAGGTTGTACAAAATTGTTTTTGCCAATGTGTTATCAGTATCTAATCTATTCAAGAATCTTGACAAAGCCACACCTTGTTGAAAATCGCCAATGCTATCCCAACCTGTATCTGGTCCTAAATTATTCAACATTCTAGCATTGTTATTTCTTAACGCTCCTAAATGAAACTGTTGAACCCATCCTTTTTCATGATTCCAAAGGGCAAACGTAAACAACATAGCACTTTTAAATTGTAAATGCTCATGTTGTGTTAATGCATTACCTGCCATTGCTTTTAAGAAGATGGTTTTAATTTCTGCATCGGTATAAGATTCTGCATATACAGATTCTAATCCATGATCACTAACTGTGCAACCATTCGCATGGAAAAAATCGTGACGACTTTTCAATGCATTTAAAAAACTTTCGAAACTAGTTATATGAATATTACTAACAGCTTCTAATTTTTCTACATAAATTTTAAATCGATGTACATCTGAAACATCCATTGCTTTGTCAGGACGAAAAGCTGGTAAAATGGGTATTTCAAATCCGTCTGATTTTAATTGTTGATGAAAGAATAAATCATCTATAGGATCGTCGGTAGTACAAACGGTAACTACATTCATTTTACGCAAAATATTTTTTACGCTGTATGCTGGCGTTCTCAATTTTTCTGAACATTCATTGTAAATACGCCGAGCTGATGATGGATTTAAAATTTCATGTATATCAAAATAACGTTGTAGTTCTAAATGTGTCCAATGATATAAAGGATTTCGTAAAGTATAAGGAACTGTAGCTGCCCATTGTTCAAATTTTTCGTAATCGGTGGCATTACCTGTACAAAATTTTTCATTTACACCATTTGTACGCATGGCTCTCCACTTATAATGATCGCCATATAACCAAATTTGTGTAAGGTTTTCGAAGTTTTTATCTTCTGCAATTTGCTGTTGGGGCAAATGACAGTGATAGTCTATAATAGGCATTTGTTTTGCAAACTGATGATACAAAGTTTGTGCTGTAGCAGTGTTTAGCAAAAAATGTTCGTTTAAAAAAGGTTTCATAAGAGGCTTGTATAACTTATTGCTGTTAAAATATAAAATTAAAAAGTATCGTTTTAAAGTGTAACCCCTGTTTTAAAAATAGCAATTTCTTTAAACCCTGTTTTTTCATGTTTTAGTTTTTTGCCATTGCAAGTTTCGACTATAAAATTGATAAATTGTTCTAAAACATTTTCCATTGTTTCACCCTCTAATAATGTTCCTGCATTAAAATCTATCCAACCTGTTTTAAAGTTAAACAACTTTGAATTGGTAGAAATTTTCATTGTTGGAACAAAACTGCCAAATGGCGTTCCACGGCCAGTTGTAAACAAAACCAATTGACAACCTGATAACCCCAAAGCAGTTGAAGCAACCAAATCGTTTCCTGGAGCATTAAGCAAGTTTAAACCATTTTTTGTAACCGCTTCTGTGTAATCTAATACATCTACAACTTCACTGTTTCCACCTTTTTGTGTACAGCCTAACGATTTATCTTCTAGTGTAGAAATGCCGCCTGCTTTATTACCTGGTGATGGATTTTCATAAATGGGTTGCTCACTTTTACGAAAATAATCTTTAAAATTATTGATTAAATCTACGCTGTCATGAAATACATCTTCTGTAACACATCTATTCATTAAAATGGTTTCTGCACCAAACATTTCTGGCACTTCTGTTAAAATGGTTGTTCCTCCTTGAGCAATTAACCAATCAGAAAATTGACCTAATAATGGATTAGCAGTAATTCCGCTAAAACCATCGCTACCACCACATTTCAACCCTATTTTTAAAACAGATACAGGCATTTCTACACGTTTATCTGTACGCATTTTTTCAACCAATTCTTTCATCATTTCAAAACCAGTTTCAATTTCATCTGACACTTGTTGAGAAATAACAAACTTCACTCGATCTTCATCAAAATTGCCCATTGCCACTCTAAACTCTGATTGTTGGTTGTTTTCACATCCCAAACTCATTACAAAAATTCCACCTGCATTTGGATGTTTGGTTAACGCTGCCAATGCTTGTTTAGTATTTTCATGATCGTCGCCTAATTGAGAGCAGCCGTAGTTGTGTGTGTACACTCGAATATCATCGATATGAGATACATCTAACTCAGATTTAATTCTGCTTACGATCATTTGTGCTTGACCATTCACACAGCCAACAGTTGGAACAATCCACAATTCATTTCTAATTCCAAAATTTCCATCACTGCGTTGATAAACATTCACCTTGATATCAGATTTAGGAATATTTAATTTTGGATGAACAGGATGATAAGCGTACTCTAAATTATCGTGTAGATTGGTTTTGATGTTATGTGTATGAATATGTTCGCCAACAGCTATATTAACTGTAGCATGACCAATTGCGTATCCATATTTAATGATATTCTCATTTTCTGCAAACGGAACAATAGCGACTTTATGACCTGTTGGAATTTCATTTTTTACTACAATGGCTACACCATCAACAACTAATAAATCTCCTTCTACCAAATCTTCAATAGCAACTACTACATTATCTGCTGGATTTATTTTTATATACTTTTTCATAATTATTGTTTACAGTTTAAAATTTATTTTAAAAGCGTATCCAAAGCCACTTGCATTCCATTTTGTAAAATGAGCGTTACATAGTTGGTAACATTTTTTGCAAAAAAAGGTATGGCTGCCATATCTTCTTTCCAAATTTTCTTATTGCTTATAATTCCATTTACCCAAGTATGAATATCATTTTCATTAAATGTAGATTGTATGAATGAAACAAATTCTGGAGTATCGTTTGGTGTAAATTCAATAGCAGATTTACCACTATATAATACCAATAAAGCAGCAAAAGAAAATGTAACCAATGGTGCCTCATTATTTGATTGTAAGAAATTATCTTTTAATGTTGGAAAATCTCTTGTTTCCCATTTAGATAAAGAGTTTAGTGAAATATCTTTTAAATAATGTTTTAAGAATGGATTGTAAAAACGTTCTACAATTTTATCAGCAAATACTTTTAGCTCCTCTTTATCTTCTTTAATTACTGGTAGTACTTCTTGATGTACCATTTTATGAATAAATTGCTCTACAGCAGGAACCTTAAATGCATCCATAACTGTTTGGCAACCTAACTGTAAAGCTACTGGAACCATTGCCGTATGTGCACCATTTAATACACGTACTTTTTTAGCTCTAAAATCATGTATGTCTTCCATAAACAATACATTAAAACCTGCTTTATCTAAAGGAAGTTTTTCTTTAATGCTTTCATCACCACCAATTGCCCAAACATGAAAATATTCGCCTTTAACCACTAAATTATCATCAAATCCAATTTCTTCTTTTATTTCATTAATTGTTTCTTTAGGAAAACCAGGAACAATGCGATCTACCAAAGTATCGTAAAAAAAGCAAGCAGTAGCAACCCAATTTTCAAAATCAGCTCCAAGCTTATTGGCAGCTGCATGTTGTAAAATATATTGTCTTAAAGTAGAACCATTATTTTCAATTAATTCACAACAAACAACAGATAATCCTTTGTTAACGTTACCATTAAATTTTTGAAAACGCTTGAATAATAAAGCCGTCATTTTAGCTGGAAAAGAAGCTGGAGGTTGAGCATAAATATCATCACCATCTTCAAATCTAATTCCTGCTTCTGTTGTGTTTGAAACAATTATTTCTAAAGCATCGCTTAAAAATAATTCTTCGTAAGCTGCATAACTTGTATATGGGTTTAAAACACGAGTAATACTTTTTACAACTGAAATTTCTTTTACAGGTTGTTTGTCTTTTATACCTTCTAAATAAACATGGTATAAATTATCTTGTTGATCGAAAATATTTTTTACAAATTCACCATTTGCAATAGGTTGAACAATGGCAATACCATGATTCATGATTCCTTTTTCATTTGCTTTATCTATCATCCAATCTACAAAGGCTCTTAAAAAATTGCCTTCTCCAAATTGAAGAATTTTTTCTGTTAACTGTGGTTTCTGAACGGTTGTACTATTCAATGGTTGTATCATGATTGTATGCTTTAAGTATTGTATGTATGATTCGTTTGTTAAACTATTGCTGATTAATTTTAAGATGTTTATATAAATCAATCTGTAATTCCTGTAATCCTTCAACTACTAAACCTGCCATTTGACTGGCACCTTTTTCATTAAAATGCGTATTATCTTTTATGCCTTCAGAATAATTCGGATGAACATTTTTTTCTAAATGATTAAACCAAGTTTGGGCTTCAACTGGCCCAACTTTTTGCATTAAGCTTTTTGTTTTTAAATGCATATCAATTAGGGGTACATTCAGTTTTTTTGCAACTTCTCTCACTACATTTGGATAAGCACCATGTGTATCTATAAAAGTTCCAACACTATCAAACTTCCATCTTTTTACAGGTGTTAATAAAATAGGCTGAGCTTTTGCTAATCTTGTTTCTACAATATATTTTTCCAGATTATTTTTAAATTCTTCTATTGTTGTACCAACTGTTGGCTTATCTATTTTTTCATCGTTATGACCAAATTGTATCAATACATAATCACCTTCTTTCAGTGATTCTACAATTGGTTTCCATTGATTTTCGTTGATAAAACTTTTGGTACTTCTTCCGTTTAAAGCTCTATTATCAATTACTACATCTTCTGTAAATAGCTTGCTAAAATGCATTCCCCATCCTGTTTCAGGAAAACGATTGGGTTGTTTATTTGCCATTGTAGAATCACCAATCATATACACGGTTATAGGCTTAGGCGATAACAGCATATACAATGAAGTGAATAATATGAAACAAATTTTAACCATTAATTTGAATATTGTTGAATAGGATTCCATTTATTATCAAAAGCCCACAAAGCATTGATTTCACTAGGCTTTGGAGCATTTTTAGCTGTTTGCAAATTGTTACTAAACCAAGTATAATTTCCTGCTTTACGAGTGCAATTGAAATAATACACACGTTCACCCCACTGAATATTGTTATTGGTTTTTACTAAATAAATTTTTTCGTTTGCCATATTATCGGCAAACAAACAATTGATTAAAAAGAATTGAGCATCTCTATGGTATCGGCCTAATTTAAACTGATCAAATCCTTTGAAAGAACAATTAACAAGTACCGTTTTAGAACTTTCATGAATAGAACCATCATGCCAAATACTTGCAGAACCTGTATGTGCGGTAAACACACAATTTTCTGCATAAGCCCACCCTCTAGGACAATAAAAATCTACACCACCTTCCATTTCACAATCTTTAAAATAAAACATACCACTATCGGTATTCCAAGGGCTAACAGTATCACCTGCATACGCTTTTAGCTTGCAATTAATTACTTGTAAACGAGTGGTTGCAAAAGTGCGTAAAGCCATTTGATGGCCATTTTTTGTTATTCTTTTTTGTGGATTGGTGGTATCGTTCGGGCAAGCAATTGTAGTATCTTTTGTTCCATCAAAACCATAAGTATTTTGAATAGTTAAATTTTGTAGCGTAATATCGCTTCCACTTAAATTCATTGTTGAAACACCCCAATCGTTATTATAATAACATCTAAAAAAATCTCTAGCTATTGCTTGAGTAATAATGACTTCATCTTTATTTTCACCAATAATTTTAAGATTACTTTTAGTAATAAAAAGTTGTTCTTTATAAATACCTTTTTTAACAAAAATGGTAACAAGTGTTTTATTGCTATCTGGAATGCTATTGATAGCTGCTTGAATAGAAGAAAAATCGGCTTTACCACTTGCATCTACCACTACTTTTTGAGCATAGGTAAACAAGCAATTATAGAATATAATAACAGCCAGTAAAATGTATTTAATATTTATTACCCTTTGTTTCATTGAGGATTAGCCGCTAACCATTTAGGATATTTTTTTTCAAGCAAATTTTTTGGCCAAGTACCGTACCATCCATATCCTATACGTCTTTCGTGTTCAATATCTTTCACATCTTTTTTCTTTTCACCATTCCTTCCACATACAAATGGTTCATTGGTATCTATATCATAAAACCTTGCCCAAATTGTAGAGTTGGGGTCTTGAACAAACACTTTATCTTTTCCTGTTTGTAAATCAGGAGCTGGAACTTCAATAAAATTATATCCAACAATTTTAGAGGCATCTAACCATTTTACAGCAGCATGAATTGCTTCTTTGATAGCAGGTGAAGGATTAGGCTGGCTCATTAAAAATTCAACAATACCAACACTTTCGGCTGCACTAATAGATGCTAATTCAAAAGCTCTTGCTTTTGCTGGCTTCAATGATTTGGCATCGTACTGTGTACACCATGCAGTTAGTTGATTGTTTACTTTTATTTGTAATTGTAAAATACAATCTATCCCCTTTGCTACTGCTTGTTTTGATGGATCCACAAATTTATTGTTTACAAGAGCAAATTCATTTTGTTGTAAACTAACATCTTGTAGCACTTTCATTGCATTGATCATTGCATTATCGTTAAAAGTAATTTGCGACCTGTAACTACTTTTATCTGGATAAAACTGTGGCCAACCACCTGTGTTTTTATATTGAGCATCTAACAAATACTGTATTCCCTTTTCAGCTGCTACTAAATACTTTTCAATTTTGTATTGTTGATATGCTTTTAATAAATAACGAATTTCTTTTGTTGTTGCGCTATTATCTATTGTGGCATCGTCTGTACTGTGTTCTACGGCTATTTTAGCTTTTTCTTCAATAGTAAATTCTTTTGTATAAACTACTGGTTTTTTATCTAATTGCTTTGGCCAACCACCAGACTGTTTTTGCAACATCAACATATTATCTGCCACTAAATCTTGGCTATACACCTTTTTACTACTTGTACAAGAAAGTACAAAAAAAGAGAGTATTAAAGAATAGGTGAAAGGAATTTTAATATGCATGATTATTTCTTAGTTTGAAGTATTAACCATTTTATTAAATCGTTGGCAGCTGCAAAATTTTCGAAATCAGCAGGCAGTTTTCTTCCATCAACATACTCGTTATATAACCAAGGATCTCCAACAGCAAATACGATTCCTTTACCCACTTTACTCGTGGCCATAATTATATCGCCTTTATCTGTAAACACACTTTTTGCAGGTGCAATTATCGACAATGTTGAAATTTCTTTTAGATAAACCTTTCTTGCAGTTTTAAATATGGAATGACCATCAGGTATTTGAAGAGCACCCATTTCGAATTGAGTACCTGTTACTTTGTTTCTGCTACTTTCATTAAATGTGATGCCAAACTTTTTTGAGAGCATATTGAATTTATCAAACTCTGCATTGCCTTTATCATTATGTAGCAATAGCAATACTCCACCAGCTTTTACCCAATTGAAAATGACAGTTGCATCAGCCTCATTCATGTAATTTGGATTCGGGTTTTCCTTTGGAACATCAGCATCTACAATACAATAAATAGAGGAATTTTTTAAATTATCGAATGTTGGAGCTGTATATAACGTATTTAGTTTCAATCCATAACTTTTACAAACATCTCCCAATAAAGAGAAGCCATTATTATCTCTTTCTTCCCATACATAATGGAATGGTTTTTCTACTCCTGTTATATCTTTTTGGGTTTCGGCATTATAATAATGATCTAGTAAAATGGTTTTGCCTTTACCAACTTGCAATTGATTAATTGCTTCTACTTCATTAGCTGCTTGTATAAATGCACCCACACCTTTTGGATCGTTTATCACAACTTTTTCGCTCATGTAATACTCAAAACTACCATCTCTATAAGGCTTTCCACCCAAGCCACTAACTCCAACAGTTCCTTTAAGATTAGTAAAGCCATTTGCATCGGTTTCTATAAACTGTTGTAAAATTCCATTATAAGCTGTTTGAGCAATTGATAAACTTTCTTTCTTTAAATCGCCCAAACGAACTCCCTTTGCTATTGTATATGTTAACATGCAACTTGCAGAGGCTTCAAGATAATTTGGTTTAAGTGTAGGCTTATCTAAAACATCGTACCAAAGCCCTGTTTTTTTATCTTGTACTTTACGAATAGCTGTGGTAAAACGTTCTAGAATTTTAACAAGCTCTTTTCTTCTTTCAAAAGATGCTGGAATTTGTTCTAACACATCAACTAAAGCCATACCATACCATCCCATTGCTCTAGCCCAAAAATTGGGGGAAGTGCCTGTTGTTTTATTAGCCCATTGTTGTTGCTTACTTTCATCCCAACCATGATACAATAAACCTGTAATTGGTTCTCTTGCATGATTTTCCATCCATACAAATTGATTAACAATATCGTTGTAAGAAGTAGTTGGCTCATTAAAAACAGTTGCCCATTCTGCATAAAAAGGTTGTCCCATATACAAGCCATCTAACCACATTTGGTAAGGATATATTTTCTTGTGCCAAAAGCCTCCTTCATTTGTACGAGGATGCTTGGTTAATTGCTCTCTTAAAGTAGCTGCAGCTTTATAGTATTTTTCCTTTCCAGTAACTCTATAAAGGGTTAATAAAATTCTACCACCTAAAACATTATCGATATTATAATCTTCTTGTTTGTAGGTTTTAATTACACCCTTATCATCTACAAAAAAATCCATGCATTTCTGCATGTAGGCAAAATATTTTTTGTCTGCAGTTTTAAGCCACAAACCTTCAATACCTTTTAAAATAACAGCCTGATCGTAGCTCCATTTAGTAAATGGTCTACCTTCTCCTGGTGTTAAAGTATCTGCCCATAAACGCATAGCGGTTGCAGCCATTTTTTCTGCATACGAATGTTGTGCTTGAGAAGAAAGCGATACTAAAAAGAAAAGGGAAAAAACAATGAAACGTTTCATAAAAAAATCTATTAAAGCAATCGCTTGTATAAGTTGGCAATTTGAAAAGAAATCTTATCTAAACCATCCCATACTATCCTGCTTATTGGTTATTGAAATTGAAGCATAGATGCATTTGCATCGTTTAAAAATTCTACTTGTTTAGTAGTTTTAGAAATATTGGTATTGATAACTTTTATTGATTTACTATTTGCACCACTAAGGTTAAACAATAACGTAGCGTTATTATTATATTGTAATGCATCAAACAAAATATTTTTACTATTTACAATGCTTACGACCGGATTGGTTTGCTTGGTTATAAGATGTACATTTTTCAATGAAATGTTTGAAGCTTCTTCACAAATAATTCCTTTATCTGCTTGAATGGTAATGTTTTCTAACGCAATTTGCTGCACATTCATTTCTGGCAATCCCCTGAAAAAAATCGCTTTTTCTGCACCATCACAAACTACATTTTTAACAATGAAATTTTTAAACTGTGGCGTTTCTTCTGTAACTGGCAATAATACAACTTTAGGAGCATCTCTTTGTTCACCGACCAATGGTACAGGATCTTTCGCCATGTAATACATATCAAACAAAATGGCTTCTCCAACAATATCTTTCATGTAAATATTATTGCAATAAATATTCTCTACAATACCACCTCTACCTCTTGTGGTTTTGAAACGCAAACCAATATCTGTACCAATAAATGTGCAATCAGTTACATTAATGTTTTTTGCTCCTCCACTCATTTCGCTACCAATTACAAATCCTCCATGTGCATGATACACCACACAATTTTTGATAGTTACATTTTCAGTTGGCATGCCTCTTTTTCTACCTTGAGCATCTCTTCCGCTTTTTATGCAAATACCATCATCACCTACATCAAATGTGCTGTTTTCTACAAGTACATTTTTACAACTTTCTAAGTCTAATCCATCTCCGTTTTGTGCATACCAAGGATTTTTTGCGTAAACATTTCTTATGGTAATATTTTCAGACATTAAAGGGTGCAAATTCCAAGCGGGAGAATTTTGAAAAGTTACGCCTTCTAACAATATTTTATTACACTTAGTTAAAACCAATAAATTCGGTCTTAAGAAATCTTTTATTTCTTCAAAATCTTTTGCTGTTTGTCCATTTTTAATAACCCCTGCATCTTTCACTTGTGCTCCTTTAAATGATTGCTCAGAAGGATACCAAGTTTTTTTATCGGCACTTAATAATCCACCACTAGCTACTAATTTTTTCCATTGGCTTTCTGTGAGTTTATCTTTCTTCACCATTCTCCAAGCATCACCATTACCATCAACAATACCTGTTCCTGTAATTGCAATATTTGTAGCGTTTGTAGCAGAAATGGGAGATTGATTGCGAACAGATCCTAAGCCTTCCCAATTGCCTTCAACTAAAGGATATTGAGATTTATCAGCGGTAAATTGAACAAGTGCAGCATTAGCTATATGTAGATTTACATTGCTCTGCAAAACAATAGGACCAGTAAGCCAAAAGCCTTTTGGCACTAAAACTACTCCTCCACCTTTTTTAGAACAAGCCGCAATTGCAGTATTAATAGCTTTTGTATTAAGCGTTAAGCCATCTGCAACAGCACCATATTGCTGAATATTAATTGTATCTTTTTTAAATACAGGAAGCAATACTTTCGGAAGTTTAAATTGAGCCATTGAGCTTTGCAGAAGCCCCAATGATGTAACGAATAGAAATACACTTTTTTTCATAAAAAAGAAGCAAGCATTTTTTAAAATAATGGTATAGAATGCTGTATACAAATTTCTCATTACAAAAGCATATAGAGTAGTTTATTTACGCAATCGTTGCCGATAATTGCACTGATTTTTTTATAGATTTTTGAGCATCTTTTACAGATGAACTATTGTACCATTGGTAACACTTTTATAAGCAGCTTCAATGAGTTGTATAACCATTTTTCCTTCTATTGCTGATACAGGTGAAGGATGCTTATGTACCAAACAATTATACACTTCTGTATAAAATTGCATGTAGTTACCTTGTAAAGAAGGAAACTTTTCTCTACGTTCTTTACCATCAATTTGTATGTTTAAAATCCCCCAATCTTTCTCATCTTCTTTACCCCAATTGTTATTTATAAGTTGAGGCAACAAACCACTAGTTAAATCATTTTCTTGCACATTTGTTTTAGGTTTTATAAAAGACCCTTCTGTGCCATGAATCATATATCCAAACGGTTGTTCTTTCACTAAATAAGAGGCTTTTAGCCGAACTCTTTTATTTGGATAATATAACAATAGTTCAAAATAATCATCTACTTTACTTACAGAACGCATTGCAAAAATATCCGCAAGAACTGCTTTGGGCATTCCAAATAATTGCAAGGCTTGATCAATAATATGTGAACCCAAATCGTATAAAACACCAGTACCTTTTACTGGAATTTCTTTATGTAATTTATTACTTACGTTTTGAGAGAAGCGATCAAAGTGAATTTCACACTCAACAATGCTTCCCAATAAACCCTGTTGTATTATTTGTTTAACGGTAATAAAATCACTATCGTATCGTCTGTTGTGAAAAACAAAAATTTCTAATTGTTGCTTAGCTGCTAAAGCCATTAACTGATCGGCTTCTTCTGTTGTAACGGTGAATGGTTTTTCTACAACAATATGCTTACCAGCAAGCAATGCTTTTGTTGCCAAATCGAAGTGTGTAGTATTGGGGGTATTTATGATAACTAGTTGCAAATTTTCATCTGTTAACATTATTTCAAAATCTGAAAATGATTTTGTTGCAGGATAATATTGTTGAATATTTTTTTGACTACGTTCTACACATGCATATAAGTTAAAGTTTGGATGAATGTGTAAAAAAGGAGCATGAAATACTTTACCAGACATGCCAAAAGATGCTAGTGCTACTTGAATTTGCATGATTGTGAATAACGATTGATGATGAATAATGAAGAGTAATGTACATAAAAAAACGATGCATATAATATCGCTATTATATACACCGTTTGGGGTTTTAAAGTATATTAATTATTAACGAACCAACAAGCGTTGTTGGATAGATGTTTGTCCATTTGTAAGTTGTAAATAATAATTTCCAGCCGCTTTTAAATTAGCAATATCAAGTGTTTGAGACAACACACCACCTTGATATTGAACTACTGAAGAATGAATTAACTTACCTAGACCTTCAAAAACATTTGCTCTGTAAATACCTTTAGGTAAATTATTTATTTGAACATTTACTTTTCCGTTTACAACAGGATTTGGATAAACAGATAAAGATGCTTGTAAGCTATTGTTTAGTTGAATACCCGTGGAACTACTTATAGAAATTTTGCCGTCTTTATCTACTGCTTTTATTCTATAAATATTTTGGTTCGGTGAAACATTAGCATCTACATAACTGTAGCTACTTGCATTATTAGCTTTAACAGAAGCAATGGTTTGATAATTTCCGTTTACTAGCTTTTCTACATAATAAATTTCTGTATTAACTTCGGAAACAATATTCCAAGAAACTTTAATAGCTCCATTTGTTTGTAAAGCTTGCAAACTTCCAAATTTTACCGGCAAAGGAATTGGATCGAAACTTGTTAACCAAATACTATCAATATCACTATCAGTTCCTGATCTAGCAATAATTTTTAAGCGTTTAGCATTTTTATTGTTAACATCAACCATAATATCTGTGCAAGTTGACGTTGAGGTTGGAAGATAAGCAACAGTTGTCCAATTAGTTGTTAATGCACCAGTATCTGATGTCATTTGAATTGTAAAACCTCTTGACGCTCTTGTAGATGAGAAATGAAACTCTTTAATACCAAAATTAACAATTGATGTAACCAAATAACCAGAGTCGAAAGTACCACCAGTTCCCATATTCCTGAAACGAGGATGGTTGGCTCCATAAGGTGATGGGCAAGCACTTCCTGTTGTTCGGTAGGTATTTAAGGCATACCAAGAACCACCAATACCATTGAAATAGTAAGTCACATTACTAGTTGGAACAGGGGACATACTAGTTGGATTGATAGTTGTTAAATCGGTGGTTTCTGGCTCAAATCCTTCTCTCCAATATACTTGATTTTGTGCAAAGACACTTAAGGTAGTGGTTGAAAAGAATGTAACAATAAGTAAAGCGTAAATTTTATTTTTCATACAGCAATTTTTTATTTATCTCAAAATTCAATCGAATCGGTTTTTGAGAAAAAAATATCTACGCAAACGTTCCCAAAAGTAATTTACTGTTTTAAAAAATTTCCTTCAAAGGTTTGGCTATTAGCATTTAAAATATGTACCCGATACCATCCTGAAGCTAATTGATGAACAGATATATTTTGCAAATCGATAGCTGACTGTACCTGTTTTTGCATTACCAAACCACCTTTACTGTTAAATATCTGCATAACACCATTTGAAAAAATGGGTAATTGAATACTAATGGTAGCTTTTGTTGGATTAGGATACAAAATTGCAATGTTACCATTCACATTTATAGACACAACATTGCTATAAGATATTTTGCCATTTTTTTCTACTATTTTAATTCTGAAATAAGTTATCTTATTTAGTACACCATTCACACTAATTTCATAATTATTGACAGATCCATTTTTCGATGAAACTGCTGTTAAAAACTGATAACTAGAAGCGTTAATGCTACTTTCAATTTCGTAGTGGTCTATATTTTTTTCATTTACAGTACTCCATTTAAATGTTGTTGAATTTTGTAGATAGTTTGCAGAAAACTGCTGTATTTGAATAGGTAGTGTTGTAATACTAGCACCAATGAAAAATGTTCCGAAAGAGGCTGTTTCAAACTCAATAAAATAATCATTTTGATAAGTTCCAAAATTGCCAAAAGCTGTTGGCTGAATCACCGTAAATGCTCCATTTAAATTATTACTACATGCATTATTCAACAATAAAATTTGTAAGTCATTAATAGACTGTATAGAAGCATCTGCATTTTTTAGTGCTAGAAATTCAGATTGTGTAAAATAAATACGCACTTTAACTGTGCCATTAATCACTGATTGTGGAGTTAATGTTACATTTCTGTTTAGATACGGTTTTTGAGAAAAATAACGTAGTGTATTGGTTGTAAAATAAGATGCATTTATTGTTCCATAAGCTCCATCATCTTTTATTGATGCAAACGCATTCAAAGTGTCTGTTGATATTAAAATGCTATTTGTAGTATCAGTTGCTTGTAGCCAATTACTAGTTCTTGTTGCAACCAAAGCTTTTGATTGTACACAAGTATTTATTACTCCATTAGCAACAATACTATCACCATTTAAATAATTTTCTAGATGGGTATATCCATTGGCATGATAACCATTTCTATCGCTTGCATTGTTAGGGTTTAATCCTCTAGCAGTTTCCCATCTATCAGGCATACCATCACCATCGCTGTCGGTTAAGGCTGTTAATGATATAAGTGTAGGCCATGCATTAATTGTAGTATTAAAATCTGTTAGTCTAGGAAAGCCTCCTTGAACATCAATAATAGCACCAGTTCTATTGATTACATTGTTAATAATACGTTGATCTAAAGTATCTCTTTTGGGTAAAATAGCCCCAACATTATTTAAAACAGACTGATATGCATTCACTGCTGTTTGAATATTTAAAGGACTATTAGGTAGTGAAAAGGGTTGCAACATTTTAGATGCCAATGTATCGTTATTAGAACCTCCACTCATCACTACAGTATTTAACCAACTTGTATTTGCATTGGTTACGCCATCGATATAATTACCTGAAAAAAAATAACGCCCATAAGGTAATGATGAACTTTTAAAAGGTACAAGTACAATGGACCTTCTATTAGTTGGAGTGCTTGGTCCAAATTTGTAATAATTATTTATAAGGTTATAGTTGCCGCCTTCACCACCTGTTGTTTGATAATCTCCCCAATTATAAACAACATTGTTTACAAATTCTGCATTTTCTAAACCGGTTGTAGAGCCATTTCCTAAATTTCTACTACCATCAAATCTGGGTGTTCTGCTTTTAGCATGGGCAAATAAATTGTGATGAAAACTAGCTTTTGATCCGCCCCAAATTCCACCATATCCATGTTCTTGAACACCTGTTCCTTCATCGTGATAAGACCTGTTTAAAGGCTCACTCAATAAACACCATTGAACTGTAACATTGTTACCTTTATAAATATCAAATAAACAATCGTTAGACCAACTCATTGTACAATGATCTATTATTAAATCAGACCTATCGGTGCCAGTTATGGCATCGTCGTTTCCTAATCTTGCCAATTGATATCTGTCGCCCAACCTAAAACGCAAGTATCGAATAATAATGTTATTGGCATTAATAATTACTGGATAATCTGCTATACAAATACCATCACCTGGTGCAGTTTGCCCAGCAATAGTTGTATTTGCCCGAGACAATCTTAACTCAGATGTTAAGCGTATTGTTCCAGAAACTTTAAATATAACAGTACGATGCGTTGCAACAGGACTATTATTTGTTACCGCATAACGAAGTGTGCCTACAGAACCATCATCTGTCAGCTTTGTAACTTCAAAAATAGTTGTTGGTGTTGTTGGCGTTCCTCTTCCACCCGTAACAAAAGCACCTGCACCTTCAGCCCCTGGAAAAGCTAACTGTTGAGCATTTACACAATTAATCAAAAAAAACAGAACTAGTGAAAAGTATAATTTAACCATTTTAAAATTATATTTAAAAGATGGTTCTTCTCATGTAGGTATCACAAGAAGAACCATCAACTGTACATTATTTTTTGATGAAAGATGTTACTTGAATTTGCTTGTCATCGTTTTCAAACTGTATAAAATACATACCTTTTGGTAATTGTTGAATATTGATTTCTGTTTTAGAAACATTTGCTTTTACTAATTGCTGTAATACATTTTTACCATTACTATTTACAATACGTACAAATGATTGGTATGCATTTGAAGGATGAGATAAAGTAACCATATTAATAGAAGGATTTGGATAAACAGTTACACCAACAGCTTCGTTATTTACAACTAAAATGGTATTGCTAAATGTGTAAGATCTATCTTTATCAATCATTTTTAAACGATAATAATTATTCAATTGCACACTTGCATCAATGAAAGAATATGCATTAAAAGAAATTGAATTATTAGCATTAACGGTAGCAACCTTATTGAAAGCAATTCCATCATTACTCTTCTCAATCACAAACTTCTCCGCATTTATTTCTTGATTGGTATTCCATTTTAACTGTACGGCTTTGTTTTGTAAACTTCCAGTAAAACTCAATAATTGTAAAGGAAGTGTTGTAGTTGTAGCACCAATAATAGATACATCTTTTATCATAGCGTATCTGCCAGTACTAGAGCTTCCACAAGAAAAATAGAGCCTAATTGTAATTGTTTCACCAGCACTAACAGTAACTCCAGTAGATCCATTTAAAGCAACCCTATAATTATTTGGATTACCACTTGTTTGATTGGCTAATATTACAGGCGTTGCAAATGCTCCATTAGCAGTACTTAAAAGTCCGATACCTGTTGGAGAAATTCCACCAGTAACATCGGCAGAATCTGAACCACTTACAAATGCATTTTTAGAATACACTACTGCTAATTTGGTATTGCTTGCCGTATTGTAAAATGCAGCATTTAAAATAATTGAGTCTACTTTTAATGATGCAATACTAGAAGTAGCTGTAACTTTAAATTCTACATAGAAGGATCTATTTAAGTTTCCACCAGGCCCACCAACTGCAGTTCCCCAACTACCATCACCATTAGCAGTTGTACCAAAAGCCATACCTCTATCTTGGCTAAATGCAGGGATAGCAGCCACTGTTGTTCCATTGGAAACAGTTAAATTTCTTAGAGTAGGTACGGTTGCAACAACGCTAGCATTTCTTACAGTTGCATCGTCAATGTTATTTGTCGTTAAAGGCCACCTTTGTAATAAAAAAGATGTTGGAGCTGTAAATGCGATTGTACTTCCACTTATTGGAATATTTACCGTTGTTGCATTTGCTGATGTGTGAACGATATTACCACTGTAGCTACCTAATGCTGATGCATTTAAACGTACATTTATATTAACTGAAGTAATAGCATTATTAATTGAATTAATAACCAATGGATTATTATTAGTAAACCAGTTTGTACCATCTCTAGAAACTTCAAAATTAATTGGAGGCGTAATAGTAACACTTGTAACTATATTTTCTGCAGAAAAACTATATACCTGAGCTGTTGATGGAGTACCTAAACTTTGTGAAAAACTACTCAGTGCTCCTATTGTATTAATTGTAGGAATACTTGATAGCTGAATGGTGTCTGAAATAAAACTTGTCATACCATTTTTACTTGCTCTTAAATAATAATAAAAAGCAGTATTAGGAGAAGGTAATGCATCTGTAGCATCAAAATTTATAATTGAATCATTTGTAGAAGTTAATTCTGTAAGCTTTGTGAAACTTGTTCTGTCAGATGATTTAAATAACTCGTATTTAATGCCATCAATTGGCCAACTTAAATTCCAATTAAATATAGATGAAGAACTACCTTTTGTACCTCTGAAATTAGAAACAATAATTTCTGCAGGACTATTGTTACAAAAGCCAACAACTGTATTACAAGGATTCCAATCTGTAAACATATTTGCAAAAGTGTAAGTAGCCGCCTCAGCATCTGATAGTTGCTTAGACCAAGATACTCTCTGGGAAATATCTAATAAAGTACCGCTAAAGTTTGTACTCTTATATTCTGCATAAGTAATGAGATTAACATCTGTTCCTCCATCCCAAGTTATCCAACCAGCTGGGTTGATAGAAGACCCCATTTTAGCATTTAAGAAAACGGTTTTATTATTTGCATAAGGGAGTGTACTACCATTACTATTTTGCCAAGGACGACCTAAAAAATAAAAGGTAGCACCAGTATTGGCAGGCAGTTTACAATCTTTAAACACATAACCATAGGCTTGACCTTGAGGTGTATTTGCAGCAGTTATAAAAGAAGATCCTGCAGCAGTTCTAGATTTGGCATAAATGATACAAGAATCGAATAAGGCTACTGAACTACCAAAAATAAAATCGACGTTACCATCTATATAACAGTTTTTAAAATAGTGTCTTGGAGTTCCATTTCCTTTTGTATAGATTGTATCTTGATTACCTAAAAATCTACAGTTTTTAAACGCTGCTTTATCCGCATTTACTAAAATAGCAACAGCTTGTGAACCGTCTCCGTAGCTATTTTCGAACGTAATATTTTGAGCAGCAAAATCTGTAGCATTGACCGTAAAACTAGCTGAATTTTGTGTTCCAACCGTACCTCCACCAGGCAATGGCTTTGATGCATAATCATCGTAAGTAAGTATTGTATTTGCAACACTTTGACCTACTAAATGAATGAATGTTTTGGTAGATGCTACCGTAATTTTTTCTTTGTATTTACCATCTTTAATGTAAATCACATATGGTATTGTTCTATTTGAAGGTGCAGCATCAATAGCAGCTTGAACTGTTGAAAAATTACCTGTTCCATCTTTTGCTACAATAACATCATATTGTGCCTGTACACTGAATGATGTACACATCATAATCAATAATGCTAAGCAAGTTTGATAAAAATTTAAACACTTTTTTTTCATACGTTTATTATTGTTTAAAAAGAAATACATGCTTTGAAAATTTAGATTTTATTCACTTTTTTTTCTCTCAACTTTTTAGCTCCATAACCTACACCTGCTGCAACTAGTAGGCTCAATCCACCATCCAATGGCACATCGCTTACATCGTCGTCAAAGCCAGGTTGTGCCAATAGTATGGTGGGT
>JBHYCS010000004.1:0-187350 GCA_051861445.1 Chitinophagaceae bacterium
ACTATATCTATCAATAATAATTTGGAAAAACCATAGAAAACGCCACTACAGTTGCTTCTTTATACAAAAGCTGGGTACAAAAAATTACTTATTTCTTTCGTTATATAACAATGGCCAATCTTTGTTTTCAGTGTGTGCTTGATGAATAAATGCAGCCATTTTTTCGATAATCAATGGATTTGCATTAGCAACATTATTTTGCTCTGATGGATCGATAGCTAAATTATATAATTCTATCGCTGATGGTGTTTTGGTGGAAACATTTAGTTGAACAGCTTTCCAATTTCCCCATCGAACGGCTTGTTTGCCGCTTTCTTCATGAAACTCCCAATATAAATATTCGTGTTGTTTTTGTCCTTTTTTACCATATAGAGTGGGTAATAATGAAACGCCATCTATTGAATCTTTATATTTTACATTCGCTAATTCTAAAAATGTTGGAAACATATCCCAAATGGCCGCAATTTGATTACTTGTGGTGTTGGGCTTTATTTTCCCTTTGTAGGTGGTTATAAACGGCATACGAATTCCGCCCTCATATAAATCTCTTTTTTTGCCTTTGTAAATAGCATTACTGTTAAAAAAATCTGGGTCGTTGCCACCTTCTGCATGTGGTCCATTATCGCTAGTAAAAATGAACAAAGTGTTTTTATCTAATCCTTTTTTTTCAAGTGAATGCATAATTTGTTTTACATACTCGTCTAGCCTTGTAACCATAGCTGCATAAGCTGCATGTGGATATGGTTCAAAAGGACCACTTTCGTACTGTTTCTTCTTTGGATTTGGTTGTAAAGCTGGTTCGTTAAATTGATGAACATAATTCCAATAAACACTATCTCTTGGCAGGTTTAAACCGGCATGTGGTAGCGTGTATGAAAGGTATAAAAAGAACGGTTTATGATGCTTTTGATTTAAATATTCGATCGCTTTTTGTTGAATTAAATCTGCTGAATAAATTGAATCTTTTATTTGGTTGGGAAGATTAATTTTGGTTTCGTTGCTCCATAAATATTCGGGGTAATAATTATGAGCAAGCGTTTGACAATTGTAACCGAAAAAAACATCAAAACCTTGTTTGTTAGGAATTCCATTTGTTCCAATTCCGCCTAATCCCCATTTGCCAAAGTCGGCTGTTTCGTAGCCATTTTGTTGAAGAATTTTTGCAATTGTTCTTGTATTTTCTGGTAAAGGATATTGCCCTTCTGGAGCAACACCTCTATTGCCACGAATGGGTGTTTTTCCAGTGTGTAAACCTGTCATAAAGCTACTTCTACAAGGGCCACAAACAGTTGATCCAGAATAAAATTGAGTAAACCGAATACCTTTTTTTGCAAGTGCATCAATATTTGGTGTTTTTATTTTTTGCTGTCCATAACACCCCAAATCTCCAATACCCAAATCATCTGCTAGTAAGAAAATGATATTCGGCTTTTGTTGTTGAGCAAAAGAATAAGAAATACAAATGGTACAAAAAAGAAATACTTTTAATAATTTCATGAGGCAATTAAGACTTGATAAGTACAATTTAAAAATTATTTTATTTAAGTATTTCACAACAGAACTATTTTGTTCTGATAGCTACAACTGCATCCATTTTTGCAGCGATTGAAGCTGGAATAATGCCAGACAAAACACCTAAAACAATACAAATAGATAATGCTAGAATTACAATGTTTGGAGCAATAAATATTGGAAATGGTAAAACTGTACCAAGCAACTGTGCCAATAACCAAACCAATGCTAAACCAATTAATCCACCTACAATACATAAGAAAGCACTCTCTAGTAAAAACTCAGTAAGAATGGTGCTTTTTTTAGCACCGATAGCCTTTTTTAATCCAATTTGGCTGGTTCTTTCTCTTACTGTTACAAACATTATATTGGCTACGCCAAAAGCACCCACAATTAAGCTTAATCCTGCAATAGCCCAACCTCCAATATTTACTTGTGTAAAAAATCCATTGATAGAATCGCCTAATAAGTTTACATCATTTAAAGAAAAGTCATCTTCTTCTCTTGGACTAATTTTTCTTGTTTGACGCATAATGCCTTTCAATTCATCGGTTAAGGCAGCCGAAGAAACCTTTTCTTTTGCTTGAACCATGATAAAGGGATTGCTATTTTTAACTTCATACATGCCTGCAAAAAAGCGATATGGAATTAACAAACATTCATCGTAATTAAATCCACCAACCATACTTTGTCCCTGCTTTTTTATTACACCAGCAATAATTACTTTTTTCCCTGAAAAACTAACCGTTTTTCCAACAGCGATTTCTGGGTTTACAAATAAATTTTCAGCATTTGTGTAACCGATTAAAGCAGTAGGTGTACCTCTTCCAAATTCTGCGTCACTAATATATCTTCCAAATTGTATATCGAGGGTTTGAATATTTTTAAACTCTTCAGAAATACCGTAGATACTCCCTCCAGATAATGTGTTGTCTCCATAATTTACCGAAGCATTTTGTGAAACAAAGAAGCAAGCATTAGCAGCCAATTGGCTTTTTTCTTTAATAAACTTCATCTCCTCTACTTTCATTTCTGGACGCTTAATATACTTCCACCATGGATAATCTGGTCCACCACCGTAATCCCATTTATCAATATAAATTGTATTGTTACCAAAAGCCTTTATATCTCCTTGTACTTTTCTCTGTAAACTGTCAACGGTTGCCAAAACTCCAATAATGCAAAAGATGCCAATTGTAATTCCGAATAGCGATAAAAAAGTACGCAACTTGTTTACTTTCAGCTCTTGTAAAGCCATCTTAAAACTATTCCAAAGAATGCTTGTAATTTTATACATAAAGTAAAAATAAGATTTGCCAGCCATTTTAAAAAAATTAACGAAATCTAGATTATTGCTGGTAAAAAATTTTGCTTTATTCTTAACAAACACACAAATATGAAACAAGCATACAACCAAAAAGCTATAAACTTGTTTATATGGTAACGTTATCGTAAAAATAATGCTGATGAATTGTAGTTGGGATTGATTGTAACACTACTTTTGCAGCGATTTTAAAACCATAAACTTGCTTTATGACCTGGAAACAAGTATTTACTACATCAGTTGGAAAAAAGTTAACAATGGGACTAACGGGTATTTTTCTCGTTTTGTTTCTAATAGTGCATGCGGGTTTAAATGCCTGTATTTGGGCAAATGACGGAGGCATCATGTTCAATAAAGCTGCTCATTTTATGGGTAGTAATATTGTGCCACGTATTTTAGAAGTTGGTTTGTTTGCTTTCTTCTTCTTACACATTATTCAAGGCTATTTACTAGAAGCTACTAATAGAAGTAAACGTAGTGTTGGTTATGCAGTTGATTATGGTAATAAAGGAAGTAAATGGTACAGTCGTAGTATGGCTTTATTAGGAACATTGTTATTAATCTTTTTAATTCTTCATATTTACCATTTTTGGACTCCATCTCGTTTGGGTGGAAATTGGAATGTAAAGCCATTAGAGGAAGTTGAAATAGATGGTAAGAAATTACATAATCTTTTTTTAGAGATGAAAATGGTTTTCGATGGTAATCTAGTTGTTGTGTTGATTTATGTTTTTGCTTGTGGTAGTTTAGGTTATCACTTGGCACATGGTTTTCAAAGTGCATTTAAAACATTGGGTGTTCACAACAAGCGTTACCATGTAATGTTAAGTTCAATAGGTTATGGCTTTTCTATTGTAATATCACTTGCTTTTGCAATGATGCCTATTAGCTTTTATTTCGGCTGGATTTAAGATTTAATAGATAAATAAGTATTCTATTAAACAAAAAATTTGAAACAAACAATTAGTTCCCAAATTTGAAATGATATAAACCACACAACCTATTTTACAAAAGATTGTTGGTTAATTGAAACTCGAAAAATTTTCAAATATGCTAAACGCAAAAATTCCTGCAGGGCCATTAGAAAATAAGTGGAATGACTATAAAGGTCATTGTAAATTAGTAAATCCTGCTAACAAACGTAAACTAGAAGTGATTGTTGTAGGAACAGGTTTGGCTGGTGCTTCTGCAGCTGCAACTTTAGGAGAATTGGGATATAAAGTAAAAGCATTTTGTTTTCAAGATAGCCCACGTAGAGCACACTCAATTGCTGCTCAAGGTGGTATTAATGCGGCGAAAAATTATCAAAACGACGGAGACAGCGTTTATCGTTTGTTTTACGATACAATTAAGGGTGGAGATTACAGAGCAAGGGAGGCTAACGTACACCGTTTAGCTGAAGTAAGTACAAATATTATTGACCAATGTGTAGCACAAGGTGTTCCTTTTGCTCGTGAATATGGTGGATTATTAAGCAACAGAAGTTTCGGTGGAACACAAGTACAACGTACTTTCTATGCTGCTGGACAAACTGGACAACAATTATTGATAGGTGCATATCAAGCGTTAGAGCGTCAAGTAGCTTTGGGTAATGTGAAAATGTATGCACGTCATGAAATGCTTGACATTGTAATGGTTGAAGGAAAGGCTCGTGGAATTATTGCTCGTAACTTGGTAAATGGTGAATTAGAGCGTCATTTTGGTCATGCAGTATTATTGTGTTCTGGTGGTTACGGTAACGTATTTTATTTAAGTACCAATGCAATGGGTAGCAACGTTACTGCTGCATGGAAAGCCCATAGAAAAGGTGCTGCATTTGCAAATCCTTGTTTTACACAAATTCACCCAACTTGTATTCCTGTTAGTGGCGATCATCAGAGTAAGCTTACTTTAATGTCTGAGTCTTTACGTAATGATGGTAGAATTTGGGTGCCTGCTAAACAAGGCGACACAAGAAAAGCAAACGAAATACCTGAAGAAGAAAGAGATTATTACTTAGAAAGAAGATATCCTGCTTTTGGAAATTTAGTTCCAAGAGACGTGGCAAGCCGTGCTGCTAAAGAAAGATGTGATGCAGGTTATGGTGTAGGTACAAGTAAGCAAGCAGTTTACTTAGATTATGCAGCAGCTATTGAGCGTTATGGAAAAATTGAGGCTAGTAAGCAAGGCAAATCTGCTAGTCAAGAAGAAATTATTGCAATGGGTAAGCAAGTTGTGAAAGAAAAATATGGCAACTTGTTCGATATGTATGCAAAAATTACTGGAGAAAATCCGTACGAAGTGCCAATGCGTATTTACCCTGCTGTACACTACACAATGGGTGGTTTATGGGTAGATTATGAGTTACAAACAACTTTACCAGGTGTATATGCATTAGGTGAGGCAAACTTTAGTGATCATGGTGCTAACCGTTTAGGTGCAAGTGCTTTAATGCAAGGTTTGGCAGATGGTTATTTTGTCATTCCATATACTATTGGTAACTACTTGGCAGATGAAATTTATAATAAGCCAATTAGTACCGATCATGAGGCTTTCGTAGCTGCTGAAAAAGCAGTTAGTGATAGAATTAATACTTTAAAAAATATTAACGGTACAAAAAGCGTTGAAAGTTTCCACAAGCGTTTAGGAAAAATTATTTGGGATAAATGTGGAATGGCTAGAAACGAACAAGGTTTAAAACAAGCTATTGAAGAGGTTAGAGCGTTGAAAAAAGAATTTTGGAGTGACGTGAGAATTCCTGGTGGAATTAACGAAATGAATCCAGAATTAGATAAAGCAAATAGAGTAGCAGATTTTATTGAATTAGGTGAGTTAATGTGTGTAGATGCATTGAATAGAAACGAAAGTTGTGGTGGTCATTTCAGAGAAGAATACCAAACTCCAGAAGGAGAGGCTTTAAGAGACGACGCTAATTACATGTATGTAGCAGCTTGGGAATATGCAGGTGACAGTAATTGGAACTTGCATAAAGAACCATTAAATTATGATGTAATTAAACCAAGTCAAAGAAATTATAAATAAAAGATAGCCTTTTCTAGATTCTCTATATAAGACTCTTGAAAAGGCTATTGGTTTTTCAAATATAGATTGTCTAATTATCACAAATAGGCTAATTATGGAAAAAGGGATGAATCTTACCATCAAAGTATGGCGTCAGCAAAACACAAATAGCAAAGGCGAGTTTGTAAGCTATCAAGTAAAAGATATTTCTCATGAAATGTCGTTTTTAGAAATGTTTGATGTGTTGAACGAACAATTGGTACAAGAAGGTAAAGAACCTATTGCTTTTGATCATGATTGCCGTGAAGGAATTTGTGGTATGTGTTCAATGTATATTGATGGTAAACCACATGGTCCTTGGCAGGCAAATACAACTTGTCAATTACACATGAGAGCATTCAAAGATGGTGATACAATTACTGTTGAACCATGGAGGGCTAATGCTTTTCCTGTAATCAAAGATTTAATGGTAGATCGCTCTGCTTTTGATAGAATTATTCAAGCTGGTGGTTATATTAGCGTAAACACAGGTAATGCTGTTGATGGTAATGCCTTACCAATTAATAAACAATCTGCAGATGATAGTTTTGCAGCGGCTATGTGCATTGGTTGTGGAGCATGTGTTGCAGCATGTAAAAATAGTAGTGCTATGTTGTTTATGAGTGCTAAAGTATCTCACCTAGCGTTATTACCACAAGGAGATCCTGAACGTAAAACTCGTGTATTAAACATGGTTGCACAAATGGATAAAGAAGGTTTTGGAGCTTGCACAAACACAGGAGCTTGTGAAGCAACTTGCCCTAAAGAAATTTCTTTATCAAATATTGCTCGTTTAAATCAAGAGTATTTAGTAGCAAGTTTAACTGCTCAAAATTAATTTTAATATTAAATTTTTTAAAGCCTCCATCATATAATGGAGGCTTTTTTATTGTGCTTTTTTTTACAAAAACTATTTCTCCACAGCATTCAAAAACATATTGTTTTTCAATTACATCCCTTTACTTTCGCCTCCCCAAAATTCAAATTTTGGTTAATAAATATATCTATGAATTTTACAATCGAATCTGTAATTGCAGCCAATTTGTCTATTAAAATTTCTCAAGTACAAGCTGTTTTAGAATTGTTGGCAGAAGGATCTACCATACCATTTATAGCTCGTTATCGAAAAGATAAAACAGGTGCTTTAGATGAAGTGCAAATACAACAAATACAAGATGAAGCAAAACAACTAAAAGAGTTTGCAGAACGTAAGGCCTTTATTGAAAAAACGATTACAGAGCAGGGTAAAATGACGGAAGCTTTACAAGCTAAAATTAATGCTGCTACAACTATTACAGAATTAGAAGACATTTATTTGCCTTACAAACCTAAACGAAAAACAAAGGCCCAAACAGCAAGAGAAAATGGATTAGAACCTTTAGCAATTGAATTGTTAGAACAAAAAAATATTGATTTAAGTGAACTAGCTACAACATTTATCAATGATAAAATTTCTTCTGTTGAAGATGCATTACAAGGAGCAAGAGATATTATAGCAGAACAAATAAATGAAGACGCAACAGTAAGAGCAAAGCTCAGAAAATACTTTGAAGATACGGCATTATTGCAGAGTAAAGTATTAGCAGATAAAGAACAAGAGGCAATTAAATACAAAGATTACTTCGATTTTTCAGAACCTATTCATAAAGTGCCATCACACCGTATTTTGGCGGTTTTAAGAGGTTTTTTAGAAGGGTTTTTAAGAATGAATATTGCTCCTACAGAAGAAGAAGCCATTGCAATCATTGAATCTATTTATGTAAAAAATAGTTTAAATAGCAGCGTTGAACAAGTTAAAAAAGCTATTAAAGATGCTTATAAAAGATTGCTACAACCAAGTTTAGAAACAGAATTTAGAACAGCATTAAAAACCAAAGCAGATGAAGAAGCAATTGCTGTTTTTGCAGAAAATTTAAAACAACTTTTACTAAGTTCTCCTTTAGGTAGCAAGAAAGTTTTAGCAATCGATCCTGGATATAGAACGGGTTGTAAAGTGGTTTGTTTAGATGAACAAGGAGCTTTACAAACTACTAGTTTAATTTATATTCATGAAGGAAATAAACAAACAGAGGCTGGGTATATTATTAAAGAATTAGTAGCAAAATATGGTATTGAAACCATTGCCATTGGTGATGGAACAGCAGGAAGAGAAACGGAGCAGTTTATTAAATCGCTACAATTAAATATTCCAGTTTTTTTGGTGAATGAAGATGGTGCTTCTATTTATTCTGCATCTGAAATTGCTAGAGAAGAATTTCCTGATTATGATATTACCGTAAGAGGTTCTGTAAGTATTGGTAGACGTTTGATGGATCCTTTAGCTGAGTTGGTAAAAATAGATCCGAAAAGTATTGGTGTAGGGCAATATCAACACGATGTAAATCAATTTCGTTTAAAAGAAAAACTAGATCAAACGGTTATTAGTTGTGTAAACCAAGTAGGTGTAAATTTAAATACGGCAAGCAAACATTTATTGAGTTATGTAAGTGGTATTGGTAGCACTTTGGCCGAAAATATTATTAAACACAGAAACGAAATTGGCAAGTTTACCGATAGAAATCAATTATTAAAAGTACCTCGTTTAGGTGGAAAAGCTTTTGAACAATGTGCTGGCTTTTTAAGAATAAAAGATGGTAATAATCCGTTAGATGCTAGTGCTGTGCATCCTGAAGCTTACACCATTGTTCAACAAATTGCTACTGATTTACAGGTAAATGTGCAATCCTTAATTGGTAATGAAACACTTTTAAAACAAGTTGAGCCCAAAAAATATGTTACCGAACAAATTGGTGCATTAACAATTCAAGATGTTTTAAACGAATTGAAAAAACCAGGGTTAGACCCTAGAACAGAATTAGAACAATTTGAATTTGCAACCATTTATAAAATTGAAGATGTAAAAGTAGGTATGGTTGTGCCAGGTGTAGTAACCAACATTACTCGTTTTGGTGCGTTTATTGATATTGGTGTTAAACAAGATGGATTGGTGCATGTAAGTGAAATTGCACATCAATACATTACAGACCCTAATGAAGTATTGAAATTGAATGATAAAGTACAAGTAAAAGTATTAGAAGTAGATGTTGCTAGAAAAAGAATTGCTTTATCTATAAAGCAAACGCAAGAAGCACCAACAACAAAAAGAAGTGGAGGTTCAAAACCTGTACATCAGCAGCGTTCACAAGCACCTCAACAAGACATGGGTAACATGAATATCAATGATGCATTGAGTTTATTGAAAAAGAAGTTTGGAAAATAACTATCTCGTTAAGTTAGGGTGTAGTTTCATTTGCTACACCCTAACTTAATAATATTTGTACTTGTTGATTAATGCCAATGATAATTTTCTTTTCTTCTTCTAAAAGCTGAATTACACGCCATTTTTTTTCTTTAGTAAAGCCTACTATTTTTTCCAATAACTCTTCCAAATAAATATGGGGAAACTTGCTTACAATGTCTAGAATTAAATGTTCTAATTGTAGTATTTCTTCTGGGTTTAAAGGGGTTTTCTTTTTTGCTAAACAATTGTCACAAATACCACAGTTTTTTACTTGGTTATCGCCAAAATACGATGCTAATAATACACTTCTACAATCATTATTTAATCGAATATATTCTAGCATGGCATTAACTCTTTGTTCAAATGCTTTTCTTCTAGCAAAATAATTTTCTTGATGAATATGTAAATATTTAGCTGCTGCTCTATTGGTAGCAAAATAGATTTGTGGCGTATCTTTTTGTGGAATATATTCTATTATTTTTAAGCTTGATAACTGCAACAGTTGATCTTTAACTACTTGAACATCTGTCTTCAAACTCTTAGCAATTTGTCTTTCAAAAACAGTTGTTAAGTGGTCAAAAATTCCGGTGTAACTTCTAAGTAAGCATTTGATAATAGGATCGAATTGAGGGTAATTTTTTTCAAAATATTCCAGCGTATTTTTATCGGTAGTGAATTGTATTTTAGAAGGAATAAAAACCGATTCTGTAAAAAATAGTAATCCTTCTTGCTCTAAAACTTTCAACGTATTTATAGTTAAAATTAAATCGAGTTTAAAGTTTTTGATAAATGTAAATACATCAAATTCATAGTAAATGCCTTCACCAATACCAACAGGAATTTGTAAAAAATCGGCTATTGATTGGTAAACTTGTTGAATGGTTGCTATTGAAGGGAAACGTATGTTTGGTAGCTCTTGTAAGCTAGCAATATCCATTGAATTATATAGTAAAACTGCAAAAGCCAACTGACCATCTCTTCCTGCCCTGCCAGCTTCTTGATAATAGTTTTCTAAACAATCAGGTACATCGTAATGTATAACTGTACGCACATTTGGTTTATCAATACCCATTCCAAAAGCATTGGTACAAACAATCACCCTAATTTTATCTTCAATCCAATGATGTTGCTTCATTGTTCTTTCTTCTTGCGGTAAACCTGCATGATAGTAGTCGGCTAAAATTCCACTTTGTTGTAGCATCACAGCTACTTCTTTAGTGTGCTTTCTACTATTGCAATACACAATGCTGCTTCCTTTTACTTTTTGTAAAATATTAACTAGTTTATTGATTTTACTTTCTGCAAAAATGGAAGAAAAGGAAAGATTGGGCTTTTCAAAACTTTGTTTAAAAATGGCTACGTCATGCAGCTGTAATTTTTCAATAATGTCAGTTTGAACAACAGGTGTTGCAGAAGCTGTTAATGCAATTATAGGTATTTTAGGTAATTGCTTTTTTATAGACTGAATACGCAAGTAAGATGGTCTAAAATCGTATCCCCATTGACTGATACAATGTGCTTCATCTACTGCTATCAGGTTGATGGAAAGCTGTGGTAAATAGGCTAAAAAAATTCTACTCTCTAATCGTTCAGGCGAAACGTATAAAAATTTATATATTCCTGTTGTGGCATCATTTAAAATGAATTCTACTTCTTTAAATGATAATGTGCTATTAATGGTGGCAGCTGCTATTCCTCTTTTTTTTAAGTTTTCTACTTGGTCATTCATCAAAGCAATGAGCGGTGAAATTACCAAACACAAGCCATTCATTACCATTGCTGGAACTTGAAAACAAATAGATTTTCCACCACCTGTAGGCAATAATGCCAATACATTTTTTTGTGATAAAACAGCTTCAATTATAGCTGCTTGTTCTCCACGAAACGAATCGTAATGCCAATATTGTTGTAAAATATCGCTAGCCTTTTTCATGACTTATAAAGATAGTTTGGGAGAAAAAACAGATGCAATTGAGATTCCTTTAAATATCGTTTAATTGAATTTAAACAGTTATTTTCTTCCAATTCAAGCGTAAACTATTAATGGCTAATACTACATCGCTTAAGCCCATTATAAAAGCTCCTGCTGTTGGTGTAAGCAATCCTATTGCAGCTACAGGTATAGCAATGATGTTGTAAATAAATGCCCAAAATAAGTTGCCTTTTACGGTGTTGTATGTATGCTTACCTAGCAACATTGCTGCTGGTAATTTTTGCAAGCCATTGTTCATTAATACTACCGATGCACTTTGTATGGCTAGTTGAGAGGCTGCACTTAAACTAATGCTGATAGTAGCTTTTGCCAATGCTGGTGCATCATTAATACCATCACCAACCATTACTGTAGGAGCCACTAAACAAAGTTCATCTATTTTATCTAATTTTTGCTGTGGTGTTTGCTCAAAATAAACTGTTTCAATACCTAATTTTTCAGCAACGTGTTTGCACTTTTTCTCATTATCTCCACTTAATAAAAGTGTTTTTATTTGTTGTTGTTTGCAAAAATCGATGATGCTTTTTGCTTCAGGTCTTATTTCGTCTGCAATGTCAATCCATCCAATTTGCTCATCATTTTTTAAAACATATAAATCATGAATATCATTGGTTATATGGCTGCTTATTTTAGAAGAACCAATCATGTAAATATTTCCTTCTTTGTCTGTGGCTTTCATGCCTAAACCTTTTACTTCATCAATTTGTTGCCAACGCTGAATGGTATTTGTTTTCCAAGCGGCTACAATACTTTTAGCAATAGGATGATTAGAAAATTTTTCAAGAGAATAGACTATTTTTTTAAATTCATCTTCGTTTGAATAAGTTGTTTTAAAAGCACTTATTGAAAACTGACCAGTAGTAAGTGTACCTGTTTTGTCAAAAACCATTTGCTTAATTTTTGCAAATAGTTCCATACTATCTGTTTTGGTATATAGTATTCCATTTTTTGCTGCTCTACCTAAACCAACAGCAATAGCAGCAGGCGTGGCTAAACCCATTGCACAAGGGCAACTAATTACCAATACAGCAATGCTACGCATTAAACTTTCACCAAAACTTTGTTGCAAAAAAAAGTAGTTAACCACTATTGTTAATACAGCTATACTTACTACAAGCGGTACAAAAACAGCACTTATTTTATCTGCCAATTGTTGCATGGGTGGTTTATGGTTTTGTGCCGATTGCATCATTTGTACAATTCCATTCAAAACGGTGTCTTTACCTGTTGCAGTTACATAACATTTTACGTTGCCATTTTCTACCACACTTCCACCCACTAAAATATCGCCTTGCTTTTTTAGTAATGGAACACTTTCGCCACTAATAATTGCTTCATTGGCTAATGCTTCACCACTTAAAATTTTACAATCCATTGGCACTTGTTCACCTGTTTTTATGAGTATTAAGTCCCCAACTTTTAAAGCATTGTTTTCAACTGAAAAAATGTGTTCATTTTGCTCACCATCATAGGTAAGCATATTGGCCATTACTTTTTGGTGTTTGGTAAGTGAAGCAATGGCTTTTTGTGTTTTTTCGATAGAATAGTCTTCCATCCAATTACCTAAAAAAACGATGTTGATAATTGATGCAGCCGTTTCGTAAAATATTTTACTGCTATCTCCATTAATGGTTCCAATGAGGCTGTACACAAAAGCTGCTAATGCACCTAAAGCAATTAACACATTCATATTTGGAATGCCTTTACTTAAACTTTTAATAGCACTTTTCCCAAAATATTGCATACCCACTATAAAAACCGGTAGGCAAATTACCATTTGTAGCCATGCATTGTGTAGAAAATGAAAACCAAAACTCATTGCCCAATGACCAATCATTAATACCAATGTAAAAGGAAAACAGAACCAAAACTTTTGAAGGTAACTTTTTAAAAAAGGTTTCTTGGGGTTTGAAGCATTTGTTTGCTCGTTTACAACATGATAACCTAAATCTTCAATATTTTTTTGTGCTATTGTTAAGTTTTTTTCAGTTTCAATAGTTTCAAATAAAACATCACCATTAATAGGGTTTACTTGCACATTTTTCATGCCTTGTTTCTCTAAAACCTTGTGTACACTTAGTGCACAATTACTACAAGTCATTCCTTCTACTTTCCAACTAATCTTTTCCATAACTCACTATTTTGTTCTGTACAAATTTACAACCGAAATAGGTGCGTATACTTATGATTTATGAAGTATTTAAAACCCTTTATGCACTAATTTAATCTTTATTTTATTTGCTTATATAGAATGTTTGCTAAATGTTTGTGGGCTAAAACTTATCTTTGAATTATGCAGCTAACATATTCTTTAATACATATCAACGATATTGTTCGGCAAGTTTGGGAAGAAGGAAAAAAGCATAAAGTTTGGATTTTTAAAGCTGAAATGGGAAGTGGAAAAACAACGTTTATACATGCACTTTGTAATTTTTTAGAGGTGAAAGATGCCGTTACTAGTCCAACTTTTTCTATTATTAATGAATATAAAAGTGCTGCTATTGGAACCATTTATCATATGGATTGGTATCGATTAAAAAACGAAGAAGAAGCAATTAATGCAGGCGTTGAAGATGCGTTGTTAGATGGCAATTTATGCTTGGTAGAATGGCCTGAAAAAGCACCACAAATTTTGCCAGAAAAAGTATTTACCATTCAACTACACTTTGTAGATGAAAATGAACGAATGCTTACTGCGTTTTAAAGTAGAATAAAACAAAGCGATACCTTAATTTTGAATAATTACATACAACCGTATTTAAAACTTACCCAATTACAATGGCTACCAGCAGACCTTATATTGCTACTTCATTTAGTTACGAAACACTTGAAGAAACACTTGATGTAAAGCCTCAAGGGGCACAGTTAGAAATTGGTATTCCAAAAGAATTTGCTTTTCAAGAAAATAGAATAGCCTTAACACCTGAAGCTGTAGGCGTTTTGGTAAGTAATGGACATAGTGTTGTGGTTGAGCATCATGCAGGAATTGGTAGTCACTATACTGATAATGATTATTCAGAAGCTGGTGCAACAATTGTATACGAAAAAGCAGAAGTGTATAAAGCTCCACTATTAATAAAAAGTGCTCCTGTGGTTGAAGAGGATATGGAGTTGCTACAAATGAATCAAACGATTATTTCTCCTATTCATCATTCGGCTTTAAAAGCTTGTATTGTAGAGAAAATGATGGAGAAAAAAATAACAGCAATAAGTTTCGAGAATTTAAAAGATGATAGTGGAACTTACCCAATTGTAAGAAGCATGAGTGAAATTGCTGGTAGTGCTTTAATGCTTATTGCAGGACAATATTTGAGTAGTTTTAATAAAGGAAAAGGTGTTTTATTAGGTAGTATTAGTGGTATTCCACCTACAAAAGTTGTTGTGGTTGGTGCAGGAATTGTTGGAGAAACGGCCACTAGAAATGCGTTGGCTTTAGGAGCATCGGTAAAAGTGTTTGATAATAATGTGTATAGATTAAAACAACTACAAAACAACTTAGGACAAAGGGTTTGGACGAGTGTTTTAGAACCAAGAATTTTAGCCAAACAATTGAAAACCTGTGAAGTTGCTATTGGTGCTTTAAGTAACGAATCTGGAAGAGCACCTATAGTAGTTACAGAACAAATGGTGGCAGCTATGAGGCCAGGAAGTATTATTTTAGATGTGGCTATTGATAGAGGAGGATGTTTTGAAACTAGTGAATTAACAAGCCATGAAAGTCCTACGTTTTTAAAACATGGCGTAATTCATTATTGTGTGCCTAATATTCCTAGTGGATTTGCACGTACAGCAAGCCAAGCAATTAGTAACGTTTTAATGCCGCTATTGCTAAAAATAAGTGATGAAGGTGGATTAGATGAAATGATTTGGCACAATGTACACTTACGTGAAGGCATTTACTTGTTTAAAGGAGCTTTAACCGATTTTTATATTAGTCAGAAGTTTGATTTAAAATATACCGACCTAAATTTACTGATAGCAAGTAGAAGATAAGTTGTATTTTAAGCCATAATTTAGAAAAGTTGTTTTAACAAAACCTTTTACTTGCGAAATTGCTTTTCTAGATTTCCTGTATATCTTTATTCAATTCAAAAAAAATACAATTATGGAAGGAAGAAAATATCGCATTTTATTGTGTGAAGATGATAACAATTTGGGAATGGTTTTAAAAAACTATTTAGAATTGAACGATTATGAGGTAGTATTGGAAAGAGATGGTAGATTAGGATTGGCAGCTTTTCAAAGAGAGAAATTCGACATTTGTTTATTAGATGTAATGATGCCACATGTAGATGGTTTTACTTTAGCAGAAGATATTAGAGATATTGATGCAGAAGTTCCACTTTTCTTTTTAAGTGCAAAAACCATGAAAGAAGATATTATTCAAGGTTATAAACTTGGTGCAGACGATTATATTACCAAACCATTTGATAGTGAGGTTTTATTGCTTAAAATAAAAGCTATTTTAAAACGCAACGAAGAAGAAACTATTTTTAACGAAAATGTTCAGTTCGATTTGGGTATTTATCATTTTAACCCGAAGTTGAGAGAATTGGTACACAATGGTAAAATACAAACGCTTTCTCCAAAAGAAAATGATTTATTAAAAATGTTGGCAGAAAATAAAAACGATTTATTGCCAAGAGATAAAGCATTGAAAAAAATATGGGGTAGCGATACTTACTTTAATGGTAGAAGTATGGATGTGTATATTGCCAAATTGCGTAAATATTTAAAAGACGATGAGAAAATTGAAATTGTAAATATTCATGGAAATGGTTTTAGATTGGTAGCTCCATAAATTTAGATATTGAATAATAAAAAAAGGGAAAACAACGAACAATTGTTTTCCCTTTTTTTATTTTTTGCATAAAGTATCAATAGTACAAGAGTGCGACGCCACTGAAGCCGAAAAAAGTTTTACAGCTGACTACATAAAAATTTAACTAAACAAATTGGGCATTTTACCTTCAAATGGTTTTTTACCTAAGTGTTCGTAAGCTTTAGGCGTAACTTCTCTGCCTCTTGGAGTACGTTGCATAAAGCCTTCTTGAATTAAAAATGGTTCGTACACTTCTTCTAAAGTGCCTGGTTCTTCACCAACAGCGGTGGCAATGGTGGTTAAGCCAACAGGGCCACCTTTAAATTTCTCAATAATGGCGGCTAAAATTCGGTTATCCATTTCGTCTAAACCATGTTCATCTACGTTTAATGCTTTTAAGGCGTGTTGTGTAATGCCAATATCAATTTTTCCATCGTTTAATACTTGAGCAAAATCTCTTACTCTTCTTAACAAGCCATTAGTGATACGTGGAGTTCCTCTGCTTCTACGTGCAATTTCATGCGATGCATCACTTGTAATAGATGTGTTTAAAATAGCAGCACTACGTTCTACAATACGTTGTAAGGTTTTTACATCGTAATATTCTAATCTTGATTTTATACCAAATCTGGATAATAAAGGTGCTGTTAGCAAGCCACTTCTTGTAGTTGCACCAACTAATGTAAATGGATTGATATTGATTTGAATACTTCTTGCATTGGGACCAGTATCAATCATGATATCAATTCTGAAATCTTCCATAGCTGCGTATAAATATTCTTCTACAACTGTACTTAACCGATGAATTTCATCAATAAACAAAACATCGTTTGGTTGTAAATTGGTAAGTAAACCTGCCAAATCGCCTGGCTTTTCAATTACGGGTCCACTTGTTTCTTTAATATTTACACCTAATTCATTGGCAACAATACGGCTAAGGGTTGTTTTTCCCAAACCTGGAGGGCCATGAAACAAAACATGGTCTAAGGCTTCGCCTCTAATTTTTGCAGCTTTTATAAATATGAGTAAGTTTTCGATGAGTTGAGGCTGACCGCTAAAATCGTCGATAGCAGCAGGTCGTATGGTGTTTTCAAACTCTTTCTCTGCATTTGTAACGGGATTGGTATTATGTAAATTTGGATTTGACATACATTCAAAAATAAACATTAAAACTATTGTAAAATAGTTACTCTAAACAGTAAATTATGTAATAAAGTTGCTAATTGCATCTTAGTTGCTATAAAGCACTTTATTTTACTTATTAATTGCTAACACTTATGTTTCAAAAAATAGTCGTTCTATTTATTTGTTTTGTTTTTTTTCATTTATCAAATGCACAAAAAAGTATTACTACTTATGCTAAAGAATGGCAGCAAATAGATTCGCTTATTTTGTTGAAAAACCTACCTAAAACAGCTTTGCAACAAATAAAAAAAGTGTATGCAAATGCAAAGCAAAAACAGCAATTTGATGAGCAGATTAAGTGTTTGGTTTATCAGTTTGGTTTAGAAAAAAACGTATCGGAAAATACAATTTCTCAACAAATACAACAGCTTGAAAAAGAGTTAAGTAATACAACAAATTCGGTGTTTAAAAGTGTTTTACATGCTTTTGTTGCAGACATGTATCAGCAATATTTTGAAGAAAATAGGTGGAGGATTTATGATAGAAACAATACCACTAAATGGGAAAAAGAAAATATTGCTACTTGGAGTAGTATTCATTTTAATAATGTAATTACCCAACATTATTTAAAGGCTTTGCAAGCTTCGAAAGCATTGCAAGACTACGATATACAGGCTTTTCAAGCAATTGTGGAAAGAGGAAATGTAGCCAATGCAAGACCCACTTTATTTGATTTAATTGCTCACTTAGCTTTAAATTATTTTAAATCCGATGAACGATTTGTTAATCGTTCAAATACCAAATTTTCGAACTTGAAGCCTACAAGTTTAGGCACAATTGATAGTTACTTATCGCTAACGTTTAACACAATAGATTCTGTTAATCATCAAGAGCTAGTATTGCATTTATTTCAACAATTAATGCGTTTGCATCAACAGCAACCAGATGCTTTATTACCCATTAATTTAGAGCGTATTGAATGGGTGTACAGTGTTGCCGATTTTACAGAAAAAGACGATTTGTATCAACTGGCATTAAAAGAGATTATACAACGTTTTCCTACTCATGACATTACAGCACAATATCAATATAAGTGGGCTTCTTTTTTTGTGCAACAGGCCAATAAGTATAGTCCATTTGGTGACACTACTTATCGTTTTGAAAAAGTTAAAGCAATGAACATTATTCGTTCAGCTTTGCCTGTATATGCTAAAACATCTATTGGTTATTCACAGTTAGTACAATTAAAAAATGAGATTGAGGAGAAGCATATTCGTTTGCAAGTAGAAAACGTAAATCCTATTATGCAACCAAGTAGAGCATTGGTGCAGTTTAAAAATATAGATACACTACACTATAGAATTATTGATATTAACTATAACGATACTATACAGTATTTAAAATGGCAACCTAGTTTTTGGAGTTATGCCAATAAGCTTTTTGCTCTACAAACAGATAAACAATATTTGCCCACGACAAACGATTATCAAGAACATGGTGTTGAAATAAAACTCAATGCCTTGCCCAATGGTAAATATGCAATTTTAACAAGTAGTAGTGCTTCTTTTAATGACACTTCAGATAAAATGAGCATCACATTCTTTCATGTTTCAAATATCGCTTATATAAAAAGTAATGCTAAAGATTATTATGTTGTACATAGACTAACAGGAAAACCAATTGCCAATGCTACTGTGTTGATAATGAAGAATGATTATGACTATGAAAAAAGAAAAAATTATACTACTCGTTTAGCTACCAAAACAACAGATGCACTTGGACATTTTACTGTAGATGGACTAAACAATTCAAGCTTTTCTTTTATTATTGAAACCAAAGGTGATAGGCTTTATTTAAATGAACAAGCGTACTTCTATAATGATGAAAGCATACAACGAATAAAAACTGCCACTACAAAAAAACAAACCTTCTTTTTTACTGATAGAGCAATTTATAGACCTGGTCAATTATTGTTTTTTAAAGGAATTACAATTTCTAAAAATGAAGCCAATCATGCTGCTGCTGTTTATGTTGCAAAAGATAGTATTACCATTTTTTTGAAAGATGTTAATGGAAAAAAAATAGATAGCTTACGTTTATTGCAAAATAGTTTTGGTTCTTTTTCTGGCAATTTTTTATTACCCAATAATGTACTTACTGGTGTTTTTTCTTTATCAATGCAACAAACCTCAATGGGCAGCAAAAGCTTTAGAGTAGAGGAGTATAAACGACCTACTTTTCTTGTTGAGCTTAATAAGCCATTCAGTAGTTATCGTTTAAATGATACCGTTACTATCTCTGGAACTGTGCAATCTTTTGCAGGTAATACAATCAATAATGCTACAGGTAATTTTTCTGTGGTAAGGAATACAAGATTTACTTACGATTGGTTTGGCAAATATTCTCCAAAAAGAAATGTAGATGTGGCACAAGGAAATATAACAACTGATGCTAATGGAAAATTTACCATTTCATTTGTTGCAACAGCAGACAAAACAGTTGCTAAAACTGACTTGCCAACTTTTAATTTCACCATAACTGCAACAATTACCACAAAAGTAGGTGAAACAAGAACAAGCAACACCAATATTGAAGTTGCTTACCATTCATTACAACTAACAACAAGTGTGTCGGAACAAATGCAATCAGATAGCTTTAAGAATATTCAAATATTTGCTAAAAACCTTGCTGGTATTGATGAAGCAACTAATGTTCGAATACAATTGTATCAACTACAACAGCCACAACGATTGATTAGAGAACGATTATGGCAACAACCAGATGTACATATTTTTTCAAGACAAGAATATGAAGGTTTATTTCCTGAAGATGATTATGCAGATGATAAAAAAGTACAAAATTGGGTAAAGAAAAATAACATTTTTGATACGGTTTTACGAACCAATTTGAGTAATCAATTTCCAATATACAAACCATTAGAAGCAGGTTTCTATACATTGCAATTGAGTGCTACCGACAAGTTTGGAATGCAGATACAAACTAAGAAAATTGTTCAAGTAATTAATCATACAATATTTCCAAGATATGCATTGCATTATCAAAAAGATATTAAAAATACCGTTGAACCATTAGAAAAGGCTGTGTTTGTAACGGGTTCTGCATATCCACAAACGTATGTTTATCAGCAAATTGTAAAGGCCTATGTAAACGATGCTTATGTATTTGAAAAGCCTATACATTTTATACGAAAAGCAGGTTTTGACACCATTAATTACGTTGCAAAAGAAAAAGATAGAGGAGGGGTTGCTATTACTGAAATATTTGTAAAAAATAATCGAGTTTATACGGCTATTTACAACATACAAGTGCCATTTACAAATAAAGAATTACAAGTTAATTATGCTTCTTTTAGAAATAAAACAGAGCCCAATAGCAAGGAAACTTGGACTGTTACAGTGAAGGGTTCGAAAGGTGAAGCAGTAGCAGCAGAATTGTTAACAAGTATGTATGATGCTTCTCTTGATCAGTTTGTAGGTCATGATTTTGATTTACCGAATTTATGGAATGAAAATAAATTTTATAATAATTGGAATGGCGATAATGGATTTAATGCCACAGAATCAAATCAAAATTATTTGCCATCATTATCTAGTGAAATGATAATTGTGTACCCACAATTACATTTTGATTTCGATTATTTTTTTGAGCAATCAAGAAATTATTTTTTATCTAAAAAATCGACTAGGGAACAATATTATAAAATGTATAATGGAAATCTTAATGAAGTAACGACACTAGGTTATAGATCAGACAAATATCTTGCTAAACGACAGGATATGGTTGCTTCTGTTGCTACTAGTCCAGTTATTATTAGAGGTGCTAGTACAGTATCTGCTGACAATAAACCGCTTTATATTATTGATGGAATAGAAGTTAGTAATAATACAGGTGAAACCATTGACCCAAAAGATATTCAAAGTATGGACATTTTGAAAGATGCTGCTGCATTAGCAAAATATGGAGATAAAGGTAGTAATGGAGTTATTATTATAACTACTAAAAATGGAATTAAAAATAAGGAAGTTGAAGACTTAAAAGTTCGTAGCAACTTTAATGAAACAGCCTTTTTCTTCCCCCAATTATTAGCAGATTCTACTGGCAATTTTACATTTAGTTTTACGATGCCAGAATCGTTAACTCAATGGAAATGGTTAAGCTTAGCACATACTAAAGATGCCTCTTTTGGAAAAGCTTCTACCATTATTACAACACAAAAGAAAATGATGGTTCAGGCAAATGCACCACGTTTTTTTAGAGAAGGCGATCAAGTAATTTTTGTTGCAACAATTGGCAATTTAATTACAGAAGAGTTAACTGGAGAAGTTGTATTAGAACTAATAGATGCAACTACGAATACATCTGTTGATGGATGGTTTCAAAATGTTTTTCCTGTTCAATATTTTACGGTAGCTGCTCAACAAAGTACAATAGTGCAGTTTCCAATTACCATTCCTTTTAATTACAATAAACCTTTACTGTGGCGTTTGGTTGCAAAAGCAAAAAACGCACAATCTAATGCTGAAAAAGCGTATAGCCTTAGTGATGGTGAAGAAAGAATTATACCAGTAGTTACCAATAGGGTTTTAGTAACAGAAACATTGCCATTACAAATGCAATCAAACACAAAACAAAATTTTGAATTTAAAGCATTTAAAGCGTCTGAAAGTGAAAGTTTAACGAATGAATCTTTAACGGTTGAATATACGGCTAATCCAATATGGAATGTTGTAAAAGCATTGCCATATTTAAAAGAATATCCTTATGATTGTGCTGAACAAACGTTTAATAAATTCTATGCAAATGCTTTGGCTACTTATCTTGTAAAAAAGCATTCTGCTATACAAAAAGTGGTAGAGCAATGGGCAAAAAATCCACAACAAAATACTTCTAACTTACTTAAAAATGAATCTCTAAAGCAGATTCTTTTACAAGAAACACCATGGGTTTTAGACGCAGAAAATGAGGCAGCTCAACAAAAAAATATTGCTTTGTTATTTGATGCCACACAAATAGAAAATATTAGAAAAAGTAGTATTGAGAAATTACAACAAATACAATTATCCAATGGTGGGTTGAGTTGGTTTAAGGGTGGTTATGAAGATGAATATATTACTCGTTATGTGTTAATAGGAATTGGTAAACTGAAGAAAATAAATGCTTTATCAAGCAACGATTTAAATGTGTTAAGTGTATTTATTTACAATGCATTACGTTTTATAGATCAGCAACAAATAAAGCGTTTCCAGCAAGTAAAGCTTTTGTCACAAAACAAAAATTATCTAGCAGAATCAGATATTCAATATTTGTATTTACGAAGTTTTTATAGTGATTACTCTTTACCCAATAAAGATGCCTATAACTTTTTTTATCGCCAAGCTAAGCAGTATTGGCAACAGCAAAATATATATCATAAAGCTTTGTTGGCATTGGTTTTTGCTAGAAGTAGCGACCAATTTTTAGCTAGTAAACAAGTATTGCCTGCTTTGTTAGAAAATGCAGTTGAAGACAAACAAAAATCTACTCTGTATTGGAAACAACCATATACACACTTTTGGTTTGAAACACCTGTGGAGCATCAAAGTCAGTTGATATTAACTTTATCAGAACTAAAGCCTCTAGTGGCAAATTCATCTATAAATCGTCAATTACAATTTGCTAAAAATTGGTTGATACTAAACAAGCAATCTAATAATTGGAAAACTACGGTAGCAACCGCTGATGCATGTTTTGCATTACTTTCTACCACAGAAAATTTGGCAGAGCAGCAGCAAGTTGAAATTAAGTTGGGAAAAAATTGGATTACCGATGAGGCACCAAAACAAACGGAACAAACATCAACATCTTATTTTCAAAAAAGAATAGAGGCAAGATTTATTACACCTGAAATGGCAAATATTTCTATCATTAGCAAAGGAAAAGCTGCTACTAATAATCAGGTGAATTACGGAGCTGTTTATTGGAAATATTTTGAAGATATAGATAAAGTGAAATCTGCTAAATCTCCCTTGTCTATTACAAAAAAACTATTTATTGAAAAGCAAACGAATAATGGAAAATTACTTGAGTCAATTGCAGATAATAGTGAATTACAAGTTGGTGATATAGTAGTTATTCGATTAGAGATTTCTACAGACAGAGCAATGGAATATTTACATTTAAAAGATGTAAGAGCTTCTAATATGGAGCCAATAAATGTATTAAGTGGCTATAAATACCAAGATGGATTAGGATATTATGAAGCCACAAAAGATGCAAGTAGTAATTTCTTTATTAGTCGTATGCAAAAGGGTTCTTACGTATTTGATTATCCGGTTTACATTACCCATAGCGGTACTTTTAGTGTTGGTATAGCTACTATTCAATGTATGTATGCACCTGAATTCAGTAGTCATTCAACAGGTTTTAAAATTACAAGTATCGATAAACGCTAATTGTTTTTTGGTATATAAAATTGGGTTGATAGTATAAATTTTTTACCATTTTTCAAGGATTTAAAAATAGGCTATAATGAATAGTTCGGTTAAGCAAAAAAGATTCGATTATATAATTGTTGGTCAAGGTATTTGTGGTACTTTTTTGTCGTACTATTTATTGCAAAAAGGAAAATCTGTTTTAGTAATAGATGCTCCAAAACCAAATACTGCATCTAAAGTTGCAAGTGGTGTCATTAATCCTGTAACAGGTAGAAGAATTGTACGAACTTGGATGATTGAAACTCTGATGCCTTTTGCTGTTGAAGCTTATCAAGCAATTGGTAGACAATTATCTATTGATATTATTCAGCAAAAAAATATCATTGATTTTCATACAACTCCACAAATGCAATTGGCGTTTGATGAACGGTTATTGCAAGAAAATGAGTACTTGCATACTTATTCTAATGAACAAAATTTGAGGCCATATTTCAACTACAATTTTGGAATAGGAATGATTCAGCCTTGCTATCTAATCAGTTTGGCTCAGCTGCTTCTATCATGGCAACAATATTTACAGAAACAATATATCTTATTAGAGGAAGAACTGCAGTTTAGCAATTTAAGCGTATCAGAAAATGAAGTGCTGTATAAAGATTTTATTGCCGATTCAATCTTATTTACTGATGGTTGTAATGGAACCAAAAATCCTTATTTCCACATGTTGCCTTTTGCAAAAAATAAGGGAGAAGCCATAATAGTTTCTATACCAGATTTACCTAAAAATTACATGTATAAACAAGGGCTTAGTCTTGTACATTGGAAAGATGATTTATGGTGGATTGGATCTACTTATGAATGGAATTATACTGACATTTTACCAACTGTTGCATTTAGAAAAAACGTAGAAGATGTATTAAAATTTTGGTTGAAAATACCTTACGAAATTGTAGATCATATTGCTTCTGAAAGACCTGCAAATGTAGAACGTAGGCCATTTGTTGGAATACATCCTATTTATAAAAATGTTGGTATTTTAAATGGTATGGGTACAAAAGGTTGTTCATTGGCTCCATATTTTGCAAATGAACTTGCAGAACATTTGATTCATAAAAAAGAGATTCATTCTTTAGCTGATATACAACGGTTTTCAAAAATTTTAAGTCGATAATTTTAGCTTTTATTATCTTCCGTTTTTGCAACTAAAAACTAACTGTTCAGCATGAGTAACTCTTCTCCTCAGGAGTCTAATTATCTTATTCCGCTTCGTTACCGTAAAATGGAAAATTTACACATTGTGTTTTGGTTATTTAAAGATGTGGCTTGGTGTATGTTTTGGAAACCTTTAGGCATTTTAATGATTATTCCTACACTTATTATTTCTATTGTAATTGCTTGGAGAACAAGAATGTATGTGTCTGAATTATGTCATAATCTAGCTATTAGCGTTTGGATTTCTGCCAACTCTTATTGGATGGTGAGTGAATTTTTACATTTTGATGCAAAGCCATTATTTGGTGTTTACACGTATAAGCATTTAGCCATTATTCCTTTTGTAATGGGAATTTTAATTTTAGGATACTATTATTTATACTACAAAATTATTCATGAAAAAAAGGCGTAGTTACTAGGCTTTTTCGTTGCTCCATTTAAAATTATCTTCCTTTATTTTCCAGATAAATCCGTCAATTAGGTAGTGGGTAATTTGAGGTAATGCTAGCAGTGGAACAATGATGTTTAAAACACTTTTATCTATATTAACTGGTTTAAAATAGGTAAAAATTGTTTGTCCTTCTTTCCATACAAATACGTTCCATAAGGCTTCTTCAAAGTAGGCTAGTATAAAAATGATTGCTAAAAAAAGCGTCCATCCGTATTTGCTAAATATGATTTGTAAGAATGTTTTTTCTTGTTGTTGGTTTATTCTTTTTCTGCCATCTATCCAAATTAAAGCCATATAAGGTATGCCATGACTTACCACATTTAAAAGCGTAAAAGTCATATCTCCATTAAAATATACAATTCCAAAATACCAAGAACAAATAGTGCCAATTAAAATGGTAATTCTTGGAATATTGAATGTTTTAATTGTGGCAAACAATACAATTTCTTTTATACAATAAACTGTAATTACAACTGCATATACGATGTTTGAAATTTGTAAAAGAACAGTAGATTGAAAAAAAATAAAATCATTTTTTACAAACCAACTGAAATTTCTTGGACTATTTAAATGCCAATATATGATGGGAAAAATAGTAGCTACATAGATTGTAATAGTATCAATTCGTTTAAACCATATGTTTATAATTTCTTTTCTGCTGTAAATTCTCATAAATCCATATTGCTGTCTAATAAAATGAAATACAGCAACGTAAGCCAACAAACGCCAAAATAGCATACTACTTAATGAGTAAATTATAACAGCAATAACCATTGAAAATACAGGAATGCCAAGTAATAAATTTTTTTGTTGTTTATAAACTTCTGCATTAAAATATGTACGATACAAAGTACTATATACATGTGCAACATCTATTAATAATACCCAAATTACCCACCAAGTTTCTGATAATTCTCCATTGTTTTGAAACAATTGAGGGCATAGTGCAATAAATGATAAACAAGCAAATGGTGGTAACAATATAAACAGTGTGTCTATTATTGGCTTACCAATCCAAGGCTGTTGTTGATTAAATATTGGCATGTTATAATTGTTGAATTACTTTTTTTGCAGCTTCAATTCCTTGATAAAAGGCTTCTTCAAAAATACTGATTCCAGCAAGGTCGGTATGTGCAAAATGAATTTTATTATCGATAGATTTTTGTAGTTGTGCTCTAATATTGCTGTGAATTAAATTGGGTAAAGGTTGAGCCATTGCATGACCCCAAAGCATTATATCTATTTGTTGTATTGCCTGTTCTATATTAGGGTGTATTATTTTTAATTCGTTTAAAATTGTGGCTACCCATTCTGTATGTGTTTTATTGTAAGCTTTCTTTCTTTCAATTGACGGAGACTCGGTAGTTAAAGGAAGATAATAGGTTAAATTATTTTTTCCATTTGGTAATCCTAAAAGCTGATGGTTTGCTTTAATATAGCCAAGTGATTGACTATTGAAAATAACGTTATCCCAACTTTGAGGTGCACCACTTCTTTCTGTTAATGTTTGTGTATGAATATTGGCGACGATCCAAGGTGAATAGTGCAATTTTGTATCAACTAATTTCTTACGCTCTTCGTTGTTTAGCAACAGTTTATTATTTACAAATTGTGGTGTTGCTAAAATTAATTGCTTTGCAATAATGGCTTCAACTTGTTTTGTGGTGGTATTATAGTAAGTGATTACAACAGAATCGTTTGCATGATGAACATTTGTAACCAATGCATTGGTTTGTATATTTTGCTTACATGTTTTTTGTAGTTCTTTAGCCAACCATGCATTGCCAGATGGCCATGTAATTACATCATGTGGTTCTGCATTTGCTGCAACACCTTTTCTTGCTGCAAAATAATGAATGCCCACCCATGCACTTATCACATCGTAATTGGTGCCAAAATCGTCTCTAGTACAATAGTTTACATATTCATGCAAATATTCGCTAGTAAATCTATTTTCAAGCAACCACTCTTTCATGGTCATATTATCTAAAACGGTAAATTCTGCATCTTTACTACTATTGTTAATGGGTATGTCAAAAGCATCTTTTCCGTCTTTTCCCTTTCTGCTTTTAAGGGTATGCATCAACTGTAAAAATCTTTGTATTTGCTCTTTATCTTCTTGCTTTAATCCACTATTAGGTATTAGTCCATCTTGCCAATTACCATTGATATACAATCTTTCTTGAGGATCATGACATAAATAATACTCGTTGATAATGGGTAGTTGTTGATTGTTATAACCTGTAATTACATTACATTCTTCCAAAAAAGCATTGTATTCTTTTAGATTGTTATTTGGAATGGTAATATAGTGAGCACCCCAAGAAAAAGAAGAGGTTTCGTTTCTTCCACTTGCTGCATTTCCACCGGTTTCTTTCTCTAAATCAAGTAGTATAAAATCGGTGACGCCATGTTGTTGCAACCATCTTGCGGCTGATAATCCACTAATACCTCCTCCAACAATTACTACTTTTTTTTCAATGGTTGAAACTGGTTTTTGCTGTTGTATATTTCCATCTTTCAATAAATGTCCAACTGTTGAAGAAGCACCAACTATTTTGCCAGAAATGCTTGGTGAGGAATTACAAGCATTTAATAATGGAGTAATACCTGCAATAGAAGCTGATAGCTGAAGAAAACGACGTCTTTGCATGTATACAATGATTTACTGTTCTAAATATTTACCCCATTCTTCTTCAAAATAGTTTACCAACGCTTGGTTGTTTAGCTTGTTTACCGCTAAAGGTTCATGAGCCTTCATGTCTTCAGGAAATGCAAGCATTTGCTGCATAATATTTGGTGAAAGATATTTTGTTTTTACACTAAAACTATTGGGTATTTTATACGGTTGGCTCGATGCCATTACATAGCCCCATTCTCCAAATGAAGGAACATAGTTGTGATAAGCAGTAGCAATAAACCCAACTGCTTTTAATGTTTCGCTTACACACCAAAAACTTTTAGGAGCGGCAAAAGGAGAGGTACTTTGTATAACAGCAACACCTGTATTGGATAATCGCTTTTTTAGTAGTTGATAAAATGTTGTAGTATATAATTTGCCAACAGAAAAATTAGAAGGGTCAGGAAAATCGATGATTACACAATCAAAAATCTGGTTATGATCTCTCAACCAAGTAAAAGCATCTGCATTAAAAACAGTTACTTTTTTATTGGTTAATGATTGTTGATTTAATTGAGTTAATACTTCTTGTTGCGAAAAAAGTTTAGTCATTATTGGATCTAAATCTACCAATACAATTCTTTCAACTGATTTGTATTTCAAAATTTCTCTAACGGCTAATCCATCACCTCCACCTAAAACCAATACATTTTTTGGTGCGTTGGCAGCTGTCATTGCTGGATGAACCAATGCTTCATGATAACGATATTCGTCGGCAGAACTAAATTGTAAATTGTTATTCAAATACAATCGCATTTCTTTCTTATTTCTCGTAATGACCAATCGTTGATAAGGAGAGGAAGTTGCATAAACTATATGATCGTTATATGCTAATGTTTCACTAAAACTCATGAGTTTTTCTGAAAAAGCAAATCCGATTACTTCTAATATTAAAACTATGATTCCAGCAAAATAGATAAAGGATGCTTGGAGTATTTCTGCTTTAAAACGATGTAATAAATACAAGCCTACTAATATATTTAATATACCAAAAAATAATGCTGTTCTAATTAATCCTAACTGTGGAACCAACAATAAAGGAAAAATAAGTGAAGCTAAAAGTGCCCCTATATAATCAAATGTAAACACTTTGCTTACCAAATCTTTAAAAGCCACTTTATCTTGTAAAATACGCATTAATAAAGGTATTTCTACACCAACCAAAATACCTGTCAATAGCACAAAAGCGTATAAAATAATTCTAAAAGAGGCTGCTATTGGAAATACTAAAAACAATATTCCAGCACTACAACCACCCACTAAGCCCACTAATAATTCTATTTTTATGAACCATGTAATTAAATTGCCATTGATGTATTTAGATAAATAAGAGCCAATACCCATGGCAAATAGATACACACCAATAATGGTACTAAATTGTGTAATGCTATCGCCTAAAAGATAGCTAGCCAAAGTGCCTGCTACCAATTCATAAATTAGTCCACAAGTGGCAATAATAAATACCGCTACCAATAAAAGTAGCTGTGTGTTTTTTTGTTGTTGCATGAAATGTAATTAGCCATGAATTGCAGACGCAATAATAATAGCAATAGACAGCATAAAAAAGCCTGCTAATACAGCTAATGCTAAATTTTGCTTTTCTAAAATTTCTTGCCTGATGTTGTGTTTTGGGGTAAGCCATTCTACCAACATAAATACGATAAATAATACGGCAATTCCGATGCCTGAATAAACAAGTGAACTGATAATGTATTGTTGCATAAAACTTGATTTTAGAGCATGTGTTTGTAAAAATTATTTGTGATAACCAGGGCCACTAGCACCCCATTTTTCTTGTTGATTCGATGAGAAAATTCTGTCTCCGATACTATCGGCATAAGCAAGCCAAACAATTAAAGCAGTACTAATTGCAATCAACCATTTTAGTGGTTTTATATGATTTAAAATTTGTGTCATAGTTGGTTAATAGTTATTGTGATAAGGTGAAAATTCACTATTTCTCCATCTTTCCATTTCAATGTATTTGCTGTATGCATAATAACCCAAAGGACCAATGAGTAACATAATCATAATGATAACAACATTTCTACTCATCGATACATCGTTGGTAACAGTTAAGTTAAAATCACTCACAGGTTTGTAGGTGTCTACAGTGGATTGTAATTTTAAATAATAATTACCTTTAGGTAAACTGCTAATATAGTTTCTTGTTGTTTTGTCTCCTTCACTCCAATGTTCTCCACCTTCATAACCGCTGTAATATTCTAAACCTTGACTTAAGTTATATTCTTCACCTGTTTTACTATTGATTAATTGAATATCTAAAGAAATCCAATTGTTATCGAGTGGAGCTGTTAAATCAAATGCTAAGTTGCTCCTGCTTTTTGTAAGCTCAAATTGCTGTGTTACTTCATTAATTGTTTTGGTAGAATCGTTCAGGTAAAAATTTTGCTCAAACACTACTTTTTCTTGCAATGTTGCACCTACTATTAAATGAACAATTAACGCTAATGCAATAATAATTGCTGTAAAAATTTTGAGCGAAAACAAGCTAATTGTTCCTCTTGGTTCAACTGCACCAACTCCTTTTGAATTCGGAAGACTTACATGAAAAGCTGCTTCAATTTCTTTTTTATCTATATGTTGTCCATGATACCAAGTAATACCTTCTTGATCACTTTTTTCTAAAATCCAAACTTCAGGTGGAAAAATAAATTCTTCTACTACCAATTCTTCATCGTCATAAATATTGTAAGGAAAAATTCCTTTCGATTGAATAATGTTGTATCGATACCTGTTGTAGATGTCAAATATTTTTCCATCATAATTAAACTGGCCAACATTACCTTTATCAAGTGTGGGGGTATCATTTTCTTCTTTTACAAAAATCCAATGACCATCATATTCACTTAAAAAAGTAAATCCTTCTTCTCTGTTCCACAAAACGTATTCTCTCCATTTGCTTTTATAAATATTTTTTTCTTCTTTTTCAGCATAACCCACAATTTCATAATCTACATCAAACAGTTTGCCTTTGGAGTTAATGGCAAGTTGAAATTTTTCTTCTTTAGTGTTTGTTCCTTTAATGGTAGCTCTTTCGTTTTGGTTAATTTGATACTTTGTTTTACAACCCAAGCAGCCAAAACTTTGAGTATATGGCCAAAGCTTTATTTCATTTTTAGTGCCACAATAGTTGCATTCAATAATTGTAGGCGTTTCGTTTTTTGTTTCAGAAAGCTTTGTTAATTCTAATTCTTTAAAAGAAGTTGCATGTGCTTTAAAAGCGGTTACATTTTGCAACAAACTTTGATGAAACTCTAGTCTATTTCCGTTAGAAGCAGCAAACTCAAAAATTTCGATGGATTTACTATTATTATTAAACCAAACTTCACCCATAAATTCCATTTTTACCACATTGAATTTTTGGGTTAAAACAAAAGTTGCTTTTAATTCAAAACTTTTTTTATCACCAATTTTTAAAGTGTTTAAAGTGCCGTGATGAATTACTTGGTTCAATTTTGTTTCTATACAAATGGTATATAGTCCATATCCTTCAGATAACAAACCAATCGTATTATCTGAAAAAAGAATCGTCCAATAATGAAATACAGTTTCTTGCATCCAACATCTAACACCACCTATTATTTCAAATGGTTTATTTTGCCAAACACCACAAGAGCCTATTTGTATTGGTGAAATAGTGTTTATAAAGCTGCTTTGTTTTGTTGCAACAACAGAATCATTTGCATCTCTTTGAATGACACTACCACAATTCGAACAAACATGATAGTTGCTAGCAACATGCTTAAATACAAGGCTGCTATTACAACTTGGGCATAAATAAGATTGAGTTACTTTTCCCATAAATTAACGCTGAATTAAATGTTGTTCAACAATGGTAGCATCAAAAAAATGTACTAGTTCATTAAAAATTGCATGAACAGTTCCGTCGTTGTTTCTTTTAAAATTGCTGAGATAAATATCTAAGTTAATTTTTCCAAATTCAGGCCAAGTATGTATAGAAATATGGCTTTCACTTAAACAAACCACAGCCGTAAAACCTGCAGGAGAAAAATTATGAAAAACACTTCCTAAATTGGTTAAGTTAAATTGTTGAATTAATTGTTGTATACAACTACCAAAACCTTCATGCGTTGCAATTAAGTTTGTTTGATGGGTTTGTAAAGTGGCAATTAAATGAATACCAGGCAAATAACTGTTCATTCAGTATAGTTTCGATGGGTGAATATATAATGTTTTATATTATATTTAGTTGTGGTTGCAATATTTTTTATTCATTAAAGTTGTATGTCTTCATTCTTGCCGTTTGTATGTCATTTTTTACCATTTGTGAAACGCAAAATTCCATTGTTCCCGAAAATATATTTTAAATCATCATGCTTACATATACCTTTACAACATCAATTTAAATAGAGCAACACGCTCACACAAAATGAACTATCAAACCAATTTACTCTTGTCTAATTTTCGTCAAAGAGTAAAACCACCTTCCACTTTTATTCTATTCTAGTATTTCCATTTTTCTAGCTTTACTACTATTTTATTGTAAATGGCAATTAATCAATTGCTGCTGCAATTACTCATGGTAATAGTTTGTAAACTAACTGTACTTACTGGATTTATATTTTTAAATCAATATTTTTTCAATAACAACAAAAACAATCAATCATGAATGCGGGAGATTTTTTTATGCAGTATTGGTGGTTACTAGTACTTGCACTTTCAATTGTATTTTACAAGTTTATTTTAAGAGTGTTTTTTGGAATGGTCATCGTTCCTGAAGATAGGCTTGGCTTAGTTACTAAAAAGTTTGTGCTTTTTGGTGCAAACAAAGAATTGCCAGATGGTAGAATTATTGCTACCAAAGGTGAAGCTGGTTTTCAGGCAAAAACATTAGCTCCAGGTTTATATTGGGCAATGTGGCCTTGGCAATATGGTGTAGATATGCAACCCTTTACAGTAATTCCTGAAGGAAAAATAGGTTTGGTTTTGGCAAACGATGGTGCTGAAATTCCTACAGGTGCTATTTTAGCAAGAAAGGTTGAAAGTGACAACTTTCAAGATGCTGAGAAGTTTTTAGAAAATGGTGGGCAAAAAGGTAGGCAAACTGCATATATTACTGCTGGTACTTATCGTATAAACACTTATGCATTTAGTATTACGGTTGCTGATATGGTAATTATTCATGAAAACATGGTGGGTATTGTAACCACTTTGGATGGTCATCCAATTGAAAGCGGACAAATTGCTGGTAAATTTGTTGAAGGGCATAATAATTTCCAAGACTTTGATAGCTTCTTAAAGAATGATGGTAATAGAGGTTTGCAGCCATCTATCATTTTAGCAGGTAGCTACAACATTAATCCTTGGGCTATTCAAATTGAAGAAGTGCCAATGACAGATGTGCCTATTGGTTATGTAGGTGTTGTAATAAGTTATATTGGTCAAGATGGTAAAGACTTAACAGGAGATTCTTTTAAACATGGAAATATTGTTGAAAAAGGATTTAGAGGTGTATGGATGCAGCCTTATGGACCAGGTAAATATCCTATTAATAAATATACCATGAAGGTAGAATTAGTGCCAACTACCAACTTGGTATTAAATTGGGCAAACGCAAGAAGCGAAAGCCATCAATTAGATAAAAATTTAAGCACCATAACTGTTCGTTCAAGAGATGGTTTCCCTTTTAATTTAGATGTTAGTCAAATTATACATATACCAGCAAACGAAGCACCAAAAGTAATTGCTCGTTTTGGAAGTATGAACAACCTTGTAAGCCAAGTTTTAGAGCCAACAATTGGTAACTATTTTAGAAACTCAGCTCAAGATAGCGATGTAATTTCTTTTCTTTCTACACGTAAAGAAAGACAAAGCAGTGCCAAAAATCATATACGTGAAGTGTTAGATGAGTACAACGTAAATGCAGTAGATACGTTAATTGGAGACATTGTTCCGCCAGAAGCGTTGATGAAAACATTAACCGATAGAAAAATTGCAGAGGAAGAACAAAAGACTTACCAAACCCAAAAAATGGCTCAAGAACAAAGGCAGGGTATGGAAAAGGAAACGGCTATTGCAGATATGCAAAAGGAAATTGTAAAAGCACAACAAAGCGTAGAAATTGCTCAACGTACGGCCGATGCTACCGTTAAAAAAGCTGAAGGTGATGCCAATAGTTTAAAACTACAAGTAGATGCAGAGGCAACTGCAACAAAAATGAGGGCTAATGCAGAGGCAGAGGCTACCAAAGCAAGAGCAGGTGCACAAGCAGAAGCTACAAAACTAAACGCAAGTGCCGATGCAGAGCGTATTTCAAAAACAGGTTTGGCTGAAGCTGAAAAAATTATGGCTATTGGTAAGTCAACTGCTGAAGCTTATGAATTACAGGTTAAAGCAATGGGTGGCGATAATTTTACACGTTTTAAAGTAACGGAAGAAATTGGTAAAGGAAATATTAAAGTAATGCCAGATATTTTAATAGGTGGAGGAAATGGAACAGATGGTGGAATTAATGGATTATTAGGAATGAAATTGATGGAACTAATGGAAGTGAAAAACAAGAAAGATTCAGAATAATAGGTTACACCATAATTTTTAAAGTGAAAGCTGTCTCAAAAAATGAGGCAGCTTTTTTATTTAAATGATAGGTAAAAAATCATTTTTTATTTTATTCAAATGAAATTAACCTGTTATTATTCTACCGTTTTGGTATCAAAAACCATCATGAGTGTATCAAATTCATCTAAAAAAACGAAATCTTCGGCTCAAATTATGTTTTGAGGCGACAGGCTTTTACTGCCATTCTACTTTTGCCCTGTCAACAAATTAGCTGTAACAATAGCCTCAACTTAAAAATCAAATCATGCAATTATTAAAAAAAATTATACAACCTGTAGTACTAAATGGTTACACAGATTTGTTACTCAGCATTCCAAGAATCGTTTGTGGGTACTTACTTACTAGCGATTTTGGTTCAGATAAATTTGGTATGCCATGGTCTGACCCTGATAGAAACCTACAATTGTTTGAAGTAGTATTTTGGTTTCCTCAAGATGTGGCTAACTATGGAGGCATTTTTGCCATGTTCCCTAACTTTTTTGCTTGGATGGCAGCTTTTAGTGAAGCTGTTGGAGGTTTGTTACTCATACTTGGTTTACAAACTAGAATTGCAGGTGTTTTACTAGTTGCAACCATGCTAGGAGCCATTTTTCTTCAACAAATACAAAGTGGATTGTGGAATACATTACCAGCCTTAGGTTTTTTATGGGTAGGCTTTTACGCAACAATTTTAGGGTCAGGAAAGTTTGGATTAGATTATTTCATTTTTAAAAAAATTAATTATGCAAAAAAATAGTTTTTATATCTGCTTAATTATTTGTTTCATTAGTATAGTTAGTTGTGTTCAAAAAAAATATAAAAGGGTAGTAGTAGTGCAAGTAAATACGGCACATATTCAACAAAAAATAGATAGTGTAGGAATTAGGGGAAATGGTAAACCTTTGAGTTGGCGAAAAGATTATCCAATGTATGCAGTTGTAAAAGATTCTACTTATACTACCACATTTACAATTGAAACAGGATACAAATTTGTTGAGATAAAATTTTCAATGAATGGTGAATTAGAATTAAACGATAAAGAGAATAGACGAGTTTATTTTAGTGAAGGGGATACTACTTATTACAATGCCAAATACAATGAAATCCCATAAGTTCATCGATAATGACAAAAAAAGAAGTTGATACATTTTAATTGCATCAACTTCTTTTTTTGTAAAAAATCTTAAAGAACAATACTAAGCTTGTGTTAAACTGTAATTTCTTTACTCAACAAAACTTTCGATTTATCTGCACAATACATATCCATATCGTTTAGTTTTGTTTTGCCTCTATTTGCTCTTGCGATTCTGGAAAATACAGACATTTCTTTATCGAACAAAAAGCGAAACAACAAAACAGTATATGAGGTATGATGATGTAATGAATCGTAGTAATGACCACCAATTGCTTTTAGTTTTGGTAAATTATTCCAAGGAATAGAAGGAAAATCATGATGCTCATTATGATAGCCTACATTTAAATTAATAGTATTTAATGGACCATAATAACTCTTAGTTTCTTGTTCTCCATGTGTTAAATAATGTTCCTGTACCCATCTTGCACCAAGTGGATGCAAGCCTACTGAAAAGAAAAAACTAGCCAATAAAAAAATCAACGATTTTATTCCTAAGAAGTAAAACAAAAATCCCATAAAAGTTACTTCTACAATAATGTTAATGATTGTCCAAGTATCAAACAAAGAAATCTCTTTTAATCTTGCTGGTCTGAGCATTTGAAACAAAGGATAAAATAATAACCAAATCGCTTTTCCCAATGCAGAATTATTAATTAGTTTGGCTTCCCAACGGTAAGGCATATCACCATCTAATTCTTCAACTCCTTGAAATGAATGGTGTTTAATATGGTATTTCTGAAACGATACAGCACTTGGTAACACCATTGGCAAATTCGCAATAATGGCTGCAATGGTATTCATGTATCTGTTTTTAAACACTAAGTTGTGAGCACACTCATGTATGCATACAAACAAAGTGTGGCAAGCAAATGCACCAATTAAATAAGCTGCACCAAATACAAGCCACCAACTTTTGTCTTGTAAATAATAAGCCAATACAATTTGTAAAGAAACACAGAACACAATTACCAAAAATGTATAAGGGTTTCGTCCAATTAAGTTTCTAATTTCAGGATGTTCTGTTATAATTTCTTTTGTACGCATTTTGTGTGGCTCACATGCATCACTCCACACAAAAGAATCCATCTTTTTCATAGTAGCAGTTTAGTTTAATTTCTGGTGTTGTGAACTTAGTAAAAAAATATCAATTGATAATCAACTTGTTTAACGTTTCCTATATAATTTTTAACTATGGTCGTAATTGAATATATTTTTTATCAGTAAGTGTATGTAAAAAAGCTACTAAGTCTGCCTTTTCTTGTTTTGTTAATCTTAAAGGAACAGTTAAATCTGCATCTATATTTTTTGGATAACCAACAAAAGATTCTGGATTGTTGTAAAATTCTATTACCTGTTCTAAAGTGTTAAACATACCATTATGCATATAAGGAGCAGTAATGGCCACATTTCTTAATCCTGGTACTTTAAATTTCCCCAAATCACTTGGCTCTCTTGTTATTAAAAATCTTCCAGAATCGTTTAGCGTTTGTCCATCAAATAAGCCAATATTTCTAAATTCATCATTGGTAAAATCTTCTCCTCTATGGCAATTAAAACATTTCGCTTTTGAACCAATAAATAATTGTCTGCCTCTTTCTTCCGAAGCTGATAAAACCACTTTGTCATCTACTGAATCATCAAACTTGCTGTTTCCCGTTTCTAAGGTATTTTCAAATGCAGCAAATGCAACAGATAAGTTTTTTGCATTGGGCAATTCGTTAAATACCTGCATAAATAAACGCCTATAAGTAGCATTTTCATTTAATCTTTTTACTGCTTCTTTAATTGGTAAACCCATTTCTTTTGGATGTTGAATAGGAAGTAATGCTTGTTCTTCAAGTGATTCTGCTCTTCCATCCCAAAAAAAATAAGGTCTATTCTTCATGTTTAAAACAGAAGGTGTATTTCTTCTCGTTAAATTTCCATCTATGCCTTTACTCAAAGCTGTTGTATCTGCAAATCCAAATTTTGGAATATGGCAAGATGCACAGCTAATGGTTTTGTTTTTTGATAATATTTTTTCACTAAACAATAATCTTCCCAATTGTGCTTTCGACATTTTTGGTGGTGCAAAAAAAGCACTATTCATACACCAAATAATCATCATGCATACAACCGTAAAAAGTATCATGATTCTTTTCATAGAAAATGTTGGTTTTTAAAAGGAGTTAGTTCAACTCATCAACTCAAACATCAATTATTTATGTATAAAATTTCAAATAAAATGAAAAATATTGAATTTATACATCAGCTTTTGCTGCCAAACATTTTTCTTATAACTTTCAACCCAAAAAGCACCATGCCAACAACAGAACAATTGCAGCAATTGGTACAAAATGGGTATCAATTTAAAGGAGAAAAAGCAAAAATAGGAGTAGCCATGTTTAATGGTGAAATAGTGGCTGGTGCTCATGTTTTTATTCCTTTAAAAACGCTGAATAGACATGGTTTAATTGCAGGAGCTACAGGAACAGGAAAAACAAAAACGCTACAAATGATAAGCGAATTGTTGAGCGATAATAGTGTGCCTGTATTGATGATGGATATTAAAGGCGATTTAAGTGGAATAGCTGCTTCAGGATCTGCAAACGAAAAAATTATTGATAGATGTAATCAACTCAACATTCAATATGCACCTACTGCTTTTCCAGCAGAATTGTTAACCATTAGCAATCAACCAGGCGTTCGTTTAAGGGCAACCGTTTCAGAATTTGGACCTGTTTTATTGAGTAAAATTTTAGGGTTAAATGATACACAAGGTGGATTGGTAGCCATGATTTTTAAATATTGCGACGATCAAAAAATGCCTTTGCTCGACCTGAAAGATTTTATTAAGGTTCTTCAATTTATTGCTAATGAAGGAAAAGTAGAAATGGAAAAATTGTATGGTAAAATTTCTACCACAAGTACAGGAACAATTCTGAGAAAAGTAATAGAATTACAACAACAAGGTGCTGATGTTTTTTTTGGTGAAAAGAGTTTTGAGGTAGAAGATTTATTAAGAATTAGTGATGATGGAAGAGGAATGATTCATGTGTTACGTGTAACAGACATGCAAGATAGACCAAAACTTTTTTCAACATTCATGTTACAACTTTTGGCAGAGTTATATGCTGTTTGTCCAGAAGAAGGCGATTTAGACAAACCCAAATTGGTTTTGTTTATAGATGAAGCTCACTTAATTTTTAATGAAGCAAGTGATGCTTTGCTACAACAAATTGAGACAGTTATAAAGTTGATACGTAGTAAAGGAATTGGCATTTTCTTTTGTACACAAAACCCTCAAGATGTGCCTGCTCCTATTTTAGGACAATTGGGCTTTAAGGTTCAACATGCATTACGTGCATTTACAGCTGCTGATAGAAAAACTATAAAGCAAGCGGCAGAAAATTTTCCAGAAACGGAATTTTACCAAACCGATGAATTACTAACCCAACTAGGAATTGGTGAGGCATTGATTACTTTATTAAACGAAAAAGGAATTCCAACACCATTGGTACATACATTGCTTTGTCCGCCCAAAAGTAGAATGGATGTTTTGACTGACTCAGAAATAAACCAACTGATTGCCAATAGTAAGCTGGCAAAAAAATACAATCAACCAATTGATAGCCATAGTGCTTATGAAATATTGACACAAAAATTAACTATTGCAGCAGAACAAACACAAGAAATTGAGGAACAAAAAAAAGAAACTGCGAGCAATAAAGAAGCCGAAAGCTTTTTTGATAACCCTATTGTAAAACAAGTGGGCAGAACGGCAGCAACCATGATTACGAGAAGCCTTTTAGGAGCATTAGGTTTAGGTGGAAGAAGTAGCAGAAGAAAAAGTTTGTGGTAATAAATAGAATCATAACTGCATATCTTTCAGTTTTCTTGATTATGTATCAATCGATTGTTCTTCATTATTAAAATCATTCAAAACATATTTCACATGAATATTAAAAAGGCAGTTGTAACTGCAGCAGCAAGAGGAGAACGTTTATATCCTGTAGCAGATACTATACAAAAAGCAATGTTTCCTATTATAGATGTAGATAATTTGCACAAGCCAGTTATTCAAATTATTGCAGAAGAAGCATTTGCAAGTGGGATAGAAGAAATTGCCATTATTTGTGCACCAGGTGATGGAGAACGTTATAAAGCCGCATTTATTTCTCTTAAAAATAATTTAATACAATCTTTTAAGCAAGTAGATTGGGCTAAAAAAGAAGCCGATAAAATAGATCATTTTTTAGCTAATGCAGTTTTTATTGAGCAAACAGAACCGTTAGGTTATGGTCATGCAGTGTATTGTGCCAAAGACTTTGTTGCCAACGAACCATTTTTATTGTTATTGGGAGATTACATTTATGTGTCTGCAATTGCAGGGAAAAAATGTGCTGCTCAATTGGTGCAATTAGCCATTCAAGAACAGTGTTCTGTTTCTGCAGTAAATCCAACTATCGAACATCAAATTACAAAATATGGTACCTTAACAGGAAAGCAAGTTGTAGGACAATCGGGTGTATATAATATTGAAAAAATTATTGAAAAGCCTGCATTAAACACTGCAGAATTGCATTTGCAAACTCCTGGGTTAAGAATGGGCTACTACCTCTGTTTTTTTGGAATGCATGTGTTAACACCTATTATTTTTAATTTTCTCGAAAAGCAAATTGAAAATAATAATTCTCCAATTTTACTAACACCAGCATTACAAGAATTGGCAGAAACAGAAAAATATTTAGCTGTAGAAATGAAGGGAAGTAGATACGATTTAAGTGGTAGAACAGGCTTATTAAAAGCACAAATTGCATTGGGTTTAGCAGGAGAAGCAAAAGCAGAAACATTATCTACATTGGTAGAAATGTTAGCAGAAGCCAATCAGCGAGTATAACTGTATACCTCAGTTGTTAAAACCATTTTTAAAGCAATTATTACCAGCAATTTATACATCATGAATGTTTTTATAGAAACTATTACCACATCAGATATTCATAAACGTAACCGTTCTTTTTATGAAATGGCAAAGCAATTTTCTGCCAAAGAATTATTGCAAGCATTAAAAGAAATCGAACAATTTAGAAAACAAACACCGAATTTATACGAGAAAGTTAGAGCCATCCTTTTTTTATATGCAGGCTTTAGATATTGTTTGTTAGATGCACCTGAAATTCCAGCTGCAGGGAAAATTAATTATAAAGGTTTTGAAGAAATTTTAGCCCGACGTTTTGAAAATGCAAATACACGTTTCTGGCAAGAATTAGAAATACATGGTCCAAATGCAACTTTATTCAGTGCAATGGCCGAAAGCTATCATCATCTTTCCTTTCAAATACTTGCTAATCAGGTTCGTAAAAGTGTAAGAAGCAGCGTTGGTAATCAATGGATGTTTAGGGTAGGAAATTTATACGAACATGCAATAAAAATTCATCCAAATTTATTAGTTCGAAAAGATGATAGTTTGCTGTATCCTATTTTACATGAGGCTACCGCTGTTCGTATGGATTTAACACATAGTGGCTGGTCAGATATTTTCTTTTTAGGAATGGATTATCCTGAAGGAGCAAGAGTAGTAAATGTATCTATCGATTTAGGCGTTTATGGAAGAGATGCATCTATAAGACCACCATTACATTCTTATGTTCGTGTAATTACTGAACCTGTAATAAGGGTAACAAGTATCGATTTAAATACCTCAAAAGATATTTGTGATTTAGACGATCTGTTCAACTTTGGAAATGATTATTTAAGTTTAATAAAAGCAGGTATTATAGCATCAGGATTAATTCCCGTTTCTTTCGAAGGTACCAATCAGTCTTTACCAGCCTTATTATCAAGAATTGTTGCCCCAGGTATGGGAATAGAATTGGTAACTAAAGTAAATGATATTCCAAAGGGTTCTCGTTTTGCAGTTTCTACCAATTTATTGGGTTCAATTATTAGTTTACTAATGAGGGCAACTTGCCAAACTAAAGAATTAGAGGGAGGATTAAATGAAGAAGAAAGAAGACTAGTAGCTTCAAGGGCAATTTTAGGAGAATGGATTGGTGGTTCAGGTGGTGGATGGCAAGATTCAGGAGGTGTTTGGCCTGGTATTAAAGCTATACAAGGAACATTTGCACAAGAAAATGATCCTGAATTTGGAATAAGTAGAGGTACTTTATTACCCAAACATACTGTTTTGCAAGAACCTGAAATTCATGCAGAAACAGCGGAAAAACTCATGCAATCTTTGGTGTTAATGCATGGAGGAATGGCATCAAATGTAGGCCCCATTTTAGAAATGGTTACAGAAAAATATTTATTAAGAGGCGAAAAAGAATGGAAAGCAAGACAAGAAACAAACGCTATTTTTAATAACATTTTACAATCGTTACAAACTGCTAATATTCAGCAATTAGCAGCAAATACAGAACGTAATTTTAACGAGTGTATTAAAACTATAATTCCTGCTGCAACTACTTTTTATACCGAACAAATTATTGCAAAAGCCAAGCAACAATTTGGAAGCGATTATTATGGTTTCTTAATGTTGGGAGGAATGTCTGGTGGAGGAATGGGTATGTTTGTAAATCCTGAAAAATATAACTCCTACAAGCAAGCGGTATTAGATATTCTTACAACTACAAAAAAAGAATTGAGCGATGCATTGCCTTTTGCAGTGCAACCTGTAGTGTACGATTGGAGTATTAACAATAAAGGTTCTTGGAGTAATTTGCTTTTAGGTAACGAAGCATTAATGCCAGAACAATATTATGCTATTCAAGTGTCTGAATTGGTACGTAAAGAGCCTGCTTCTATTGCTTATGTTAGAAGGGCAGAGATAGATTTTTTTACACAACATTGTAATACTAATCAACAATCATATCCTTTACTAAGAACAATTGTAAGCAACTTGTTTAAAGTTTCAGATCCTACACAACAAGGAAATCAACATATAGAACATGAAAAGGCAGATGCAATTAAAAAAGCAAATGGTTTCGATTATATTCAACATGAAGAAATTCGAGAACAATTACAAAAAGGAAGAATTGGATTGTCTAGAAATAGATTGCCCATTTCTACAAGTATTGAAGATGTAAATGAAACCGATGTACTACAGTATGCTCAAACAAAAGATTATGTAGCGTTGGGAAAAAAGGCAATAGAAAATGGAACTGTTGCTGTGATGAGTTTGGCAGCAGGTGTTGGTAGTAGATGGACGAAAGGTGCTGGCGTAATTAAAGCTATTAATCCATTTGTAGAAATTGGTAAACAGCATCGTAGTTTTTTAGAAATTCATATTGCAAAAACACAAAAAGTAGCAGCTCATTTTTCTACAGTAATTCCTCATATTGTTGCAACAAGTTATTTAACACATCAACCTATTGAAGATAAATTAAAAGCTACGAATAACTTTAAAACACAAGTTCCTGTGTATTTATCACCTGGTCGATCTATTGGTCAACGTTATGTACCAACTGAAAGAGATTTACGTTTTTTATGGGAAGAAATGCCACAAGAAACTTTAGATGAGAACAAACAAAAAGTAAGAGAAGCCGTAAGAGGAAGTTTAATTAATTGGGCAAAACAAAAAGGCGAAGCTGCTGATTATACCGATAATATTGCTGCACAACGGTTTTCTCCATTAGGTCATTGGTACGAAGTTCCTAATTTAATTAGAAACGGTGTTTTGGCAGATTTATTAGAGAAGCATCCAACTGTTCAAACCATTATGTTGCACAATATTGACACTTTAGGTGCAGATGTAGATGCTGCTGCTTTAGGTGCTCACAAAGCAAGTGGCAATATGCTTACGTTTGAAGTAATCGCTAGACGAATTGAAGATAGAGGAGGTGGGTTGGCAAAAGTAAATGGTCAAGTTCGTTTATTAGAAGGCTTAGCACAGCCACATGAAGAAGATGAATTAAAATTAAGCTATTATAATTCAAATACTACTTGGATAGAAGTAGATGCATTGCTACAATTATTTGGATTAACAAGAGCCGATTTAAAAAATGCTACAGCAGAACAATTAGCAAAAGCGGTAAGAAGTGTAGCACACAGAATGCCTACTTATGTAACGATAAAAGACGTGAAATATAGATGGGGTCATGGACAAGAAGATATTTATCCTGTTGCACAAATTGAAAAATTATGGACAGATATGACTGCTTTAAATGATATTCAATGTGGTTATTTAGTTGTTCCAAGAATGCGTGGTCAACAAATGAAAGATCCAGCACAATTAGATGCTTGGATGACTGATGGTAGTTATGATTATGTACAAAAATTATGTACTAATACTGAATAGTTAGGGTAAAAAATAAGCCAAGGATAGAAATCCTCGGCTTTTAGTTAACATTCAACTATACCCCTATACTTGAACAATCTTAAATATATTTATGAATTTGTCAATCGTAGTACTTAGTTAATACTGAGATTTCATCTATAATTCTAAATTCATGAAATTATTACCATCGATAGAACAAATTTAGTAGTAAGTGGAGTATCTAAAAACGTGATTTTTCCCATTGTTTGGCGTGATTTTTCACGTTCAAAAAAGTGAAAAATCACGTTGTATGAGAACGTGAAATGATAGAATATTGCATAATAAAAAATGAAAAATGATACCATCATCTGCCAAACAAGAAATAAAGGAAATAGATAATTATCGTATCGAAGCTAATAACACAGACAGCTTTGGTGTTTTATATACACAAGAACAAATTTTTGAGTATGTAAAACCAGGTGGAATTTTTGATCAAATAAAAAGTAAGAAGCCTGCAATAGCAAAAGATAATATTTGGTCTGTTGGTTTTTTATTCAAAAAAACACTTGTAGCAGGAGTAGAAAAACTAAGTTTTGCCGTAGTGCCTCTTGAATTTGATACTAAAAATAATCAGGTAAAAGATAGAATCGATGGTAAATTTTATCTAACACATGGACAAGCATTGCCAATTTCTGCTGATAAATCAGTTGAAGATTTTTTGAATGATGAGGATGAAGACTTCGCAAACACAGGTAATATTTTTCCTTAAATTTATCCTTTTATATGCTTTTTTATTATATCAATCCAGCTCTTGAACTTGTTGCATTTATAATATCATTTTTTTGTTTACGATCTTCAAAAGCTGGTTGGTATAAGCATTTTATATGGTTTTTGCTTTTAGTTGTAATCACGGAAAATACAGGGTTCTTTTTATATTTTCATTTTCATATGTTGAATCATTGGGTGTATAATTTGTATTTACCCGTTGAAATTGCATTTAAAAGTTGGCTGTTTTATAAAGTTTGCAAGCCTTACTTTAATTGTAAGAAAATTGTTGTAGCATCACTTTTAATATTTTATTCTGTTTATATAATTGAAGGTTGGCCTCACCATTATTTAAAGTACAATAGCATTACCAATAGTGTTTTTTCTGTTTGGCTCATAGTTATGTGTTTGTTGTACTTCTACTATTTTTTAAACGATGCAGAATTTGTAAATATTTATCAACATCCTCCTTTTTGGATAGTGATTGGTTTATTCTTTTTTTATTTTGTTTCAACAGCATCTAACTTGTTTTTCGATTATATTTCAGATTTAAATAAGAAAAGTTTTAGACCATTTAGGTACATAATCTTTTTAATTTTAGATTTCTTATTATACGCTAGTTGGAGCTATGCTTTTTTATGCAAACGGAAGGAAATAACATCTACTTAATTATTGCCATCGTTACAATCATTTTTTTTATTGTAGCAATATTCATTTTTTTTTATATCGCTTTATTTATCCAGCGTAAAAAACTTTTTAAAGAAGAAAAAGCAAACATGCAACAAACATTTGCACAACAATTACTAAAAGCACAAATAGAAACGCAAGAAGAAACTTTTCAAGCAATTGGTAGAGATTTACACGATAATATTGGGCAGCTATTAAATAGTGCAAAACTACTTATTGGTATTACAGAAAGGCAATTACAAACACCTGTTCCAGATACCTTACATATTGCAGATGAAACATTAAGTAGTGCTATTCATGAACTTAGAAGTTTATCAAAATCTTTAAATAAAGATTGGCTTCAAAAATTTAATTTAATTGAAAATTTGGAAGCTGAAGTGCAAAGAATAAATACTGCTAACGATTTAAAAGTACAATTTACTCATCCTGCTCAATTACCCTTATCTAGTAATAAACAAGTAATGCTTTTTAGAGTAATACAAGAAGCGATACAAAACGCAATTAAACATGCAAAAGCATCTACCATCTCTATTCAATTAATGGTAGAAGACGCATTTGTAAAAATATCAATACAAGATAATGGTATTGGTTTTGAACCTTTGGTTACGCAACAATCTGGTGTTGGACTAATAAACATGAAGCACCGTATACAATTATTAGAAGGAATAATTCAGTGGCAACCATCTTCACAAGGAACAAATGTTGCAATTCAATTACCCATAAAAGAATAGTAAAATGATAACAGTAGCTATAGCAGACGACCATCAATTATTTGTAAAATCTTTAGGATTAATGTTGGCTACTTTTAAACAGTATAAAGTGGTGGTTGAGGCAAGTAATGGTAAAGATTTAATTGAAAAATTAGCACAAAAAAATATTTCACCCGACATTATTTTGTTAGATGTAAATATGCCACAAATGGATGGTTACGAAACTGCAAAATGGTTACAAATTCATCAGCCTAATAGCAAAATAGTAGCATTGTCTATGAATGACGGAGATGAGGTAGTGATAAAAATGATGAAAGCAGGCTGTTGTGCCTATTTTTTAAAGGATACACACCCTAACGAATTAGAAAAAGCATTAGAAGAAATTGTAAACAAAGGGTATTATAATGGCGATGTCAGCAATATAAATTATAGAAGATTAATGCTTGCAGAAAAAGAACTAGTTATTGTTTTTGCAGAAAAAGAAATTAATTTTTTACAATTCGCTTGCAGCGATTTGACGTATAAACAGATTGCTGGAGAAATGAAAATTTCAGATAGAGCTGTAGAAACTTTAAGAGAAAATTTGTTTGTAAAAATGAATGTACAAAGCAGAGTAGGTTTGTGTTTAGAAGCCATTAGAAGAAAATTAGTGCATTTGTAAACTGTGAAAAATCACATCTGTTAACGTGAAAAATCACATCTATTAACGTGAAAAATCACGTTTTTTTCAGAATTAAATCCATTTATGTTTGCAAGACAAATGAGATAACTTCTCATTTATTTTAGGGGGTATAATAAAGTGTTAAAGCTGGAGATGTCTATCTCTGGCTTTTTCATTTTACCAAAACAAAACAACCCGCCAAAAGGCAGGTTGTAAATAGTTTAATTTATTTGTGTATTTATATTAACGAATCTTGTAATAATGCAGCTTTTCTGCTACCTACTTTTTCGTTATATTCTTTAGCAGCACCTATAAAACTTACAAACAAAGGAGCAGGTTGTTCTACTGTACTTTTTAATTCAGGGTGATATTGCACACCAATAAAAAATGGATGTGTAGGTATTTCAATAATTTCTACTAAGCCTGTTTCAGGATTTACACCTGTAGCCAACATTCCATTTTGTTCAAATTGCTCTAAATAATCGCTGTTAAATTCATAACGATGTCTATGTCTTTCACTAATATTCGTAGTTCCATAAATTTTATGAGCTAAAGAGCCTTCTTTAATTTCACATGGATAAGCACCTAAACGCATGGTTCCACCCATCATTTTAATTTTCTTTTGCTCTTCCATCATATTAATTACTGGATTAGCAGTGTTTGCATCCATTTCAGTAGAATGAGCATCGGTTAAGTTTAAAATATGTCTTGCATATTCTATTACTGCCATTTGCATGCCCAAGCAAATGCCGAAAAATGGCAATCCGTTTTCTCTTGCATATTTTACAGCAATTATTTTACCATCAATTCCTCTCATACCAAAACCTGGAGCAACTAATAAACCATCCAAACCTTCTAGTTTTTCAGCTACATTTTCGTTAGTAATAAATTCGCTATGCACATTTACCACCTGCACTTTTACTTCGTTCATTGCACCTGCATGTATAAAACTTTCTAAGATAGATTTATAAGCATCTTGCAATTCTATGTATTTACCAATTAAGCCAATGGTAACTTTGCTTTTTGGATATTTAAGTTTGTCTAAATACGTTTTCCATTTGTCTAAATTTGGTTCGGCATATTCCGTAATATTTAGTTTTTTCAAACAAATAATATCTAGCTTTTCACGTAGCATTAGAAGTGGTACTTCATAAATGGTACTTGCATCCATTGCTTCAATTACGGCCTCTTGTTTTACATTACAGAATAAAGCAATTTTTCTTCTAATGTCATTGCCTAATGGTTCTTCTGTTCTACAAACCAATACATCTGGATGAACACCTGTTTCACTCAACATTTTTACACTGTGTTGTGTAGGCTTTGTTTTTAATTCTTTAGCCGCTTTTAAGTATGGAACTAATGTTAAGTGAATGACCATTACTCTATCTTCTGGCAATTCCCATTGTAATTGACGAACTGCTTCTATAAACGGTAAACTTTCAATATCACCAACTGTTCCGCCAATTTCTGTAATAACAATATCAAATTTGCCACCTTTACCTAAAAGCAACATTCTGCGTTTAATTTCATCGGTAATATGTGGAACTACCTGTACCGTTTTACCCAAAAAATCACCGGCTCTTTCTTTATTAATTACAGTTTGATATATTTTGCCTGTGGTAACGTTATTGGCTTGAGAAGTAAACGTATTTAAAAAACGTTCGTAGTGGCCTAAATCTAAATCGGTTTCAGCACCATCTTCCGTTACAAAACACTCACCATGTTCGTACGGATTTAATGTACTAGGATCTACATTGATATATGGATCTAATTTTTGAATGGTTACACTCAAGCCTCTAGCTTGTAACAATTTTGCTAAACTAGCAGCAATAATTCCTTTTCCTAAACTACTCGTTACACCACCGGTAACAAAAATATACTTTGCCATAAAATGTATAATAATGTATGATCTATTTCAGAACGTAAAAAATTTTTGCTTTAATTAAGTAATAATTTGAATATGTACTTAATTAAATTCGATTATAATAATTGACTTTGAAGCTATTTTGTAATAGAAAAGTAAACGCAACACAACTACAATATTTACTTTTTGGGTTTGGTAACTGTACACTACCATTCAACAATAAAAATCAAACCTGTTTTCTAACAAAATGTATTGAAGTCGTGCAAACGTAAAGCAAAAAAACCGTTCGTAAAAATGTGAGTGTACTTTTTGAACTTGTACACTGAATGAGTGTTAACTAACGGTGAACAAACTTTACCTCTAAAATTTTGAAAATGAAAAAATTTCTTTTGTTAACTGCTTTGGCATTTGTAACAGCAGCAATGTTTAGCTATACAAACAAAGCTGTAGCTCCTGCTTTTGCTACGCCTACTTGTTATGTTAGTTGTTTTACAGCAGATGTTACAGAAATGGCTAGAGTAGATGCGGCTAGTAAAACATTTGCTTCATGGCATGAAGCTCCAAAACCTTTTGTGCTAGAAAATGCAACTGGCAATACGGTAACTTTTAATGCAGCGGATGGAACAACGGCTTCAGGCTATTTGATTAAAGCCAAAAAGAAAACCAACAACTATTTGTTTGTGATTCAAGAATGGTGGGGCTTGAACGATTATATTAAGAATGAAGCGGAGAAATTAGCTGCAGAATTGGGAAATGTAAACGTTTTAGCTTTAGATATGTACGATGGAAAAGTGGCTGCAACACCTGATAGTGCTATGAAATTAATGCAAGGTGCAAAACCACAACGCTTAGAAAATATTGTAAAAGGAGCTATTGCTTTTGCTGGTGAAAAAGCAAAAATTTATACTGTAGGTTGGTGTTTTGGTGGAATGTGGAGTTTACAAGCATCTATTTTAGCAGGAAAACAAGCAGCAGGTTGTATTATGTATTATGGAAGACCTGAAACAAATGTTGAAAAATTGAAAACATTGAATTGTGATGTAATTGGATTTTTTGGAAATTTAGATAGAGGACCAAGTCCTGCAATGGTAGATCAGTTTGTGAAAGATATGGAAACTGCTGGTAAAAAATTAATGGTGAATAGATACGAAGCTGGTCATGGTTTTGCCAATCCTAGTAATCCTAAACATGATAAAGTTGCAACTGCTGATGCTTTTGCAAAATCTATCGCATTTTTGAAAGAAAGATTGTAATGATGGGTAGATAAATGAGCAGCTACGAAAAGCTGCATAGCGAAATGAACGTACAAGAGTGCGACGCAACAGCAGTTGAATAGCATTACAAAAGTTGGTTACATAAAACTAAAAGCCATCCAATTTTGGATGGCTTTTTAATTACATATCGCTTAGAATTTTCTTGTAACTGGTAACAATTCCTTTGATTAACGAAGAGCTGAAACCTTGATGTTCCATTTCGTTTAAACCAGCAATAGTGCAACCTTTTGGTGTGGTTACTTTATCTATTTCTTGCTCTGGATGCGTATTTTTTGTGAGCAGCAATTCTGCTGCACCTTTTACAGTTTGTGCGGCAATTAACGATGCTGTGGCTGCACTAAAACCAATTTCGATTCCACCTTGAATATTGGCTCTTATGTAACGCATGGCGTAAGCGGTGCCACAAGCACCTAAGACGGTGGCTGCATCCATTAGTTTTTCTTCAATTAAAACCGATTTGCCGAGTTGATTGAAGAGGTTTGAAACAAATTGTTTTTGCTCGTTGTTGGTATTGCTTTCGCTAATGCAAGTCATGCTTTCTTGAATGGCAATAGCCGTGTTTGGCATAGCTCTAAAAATGGCAAATTGGTTGCCAATAATTTCTTGCATATCTTTTACCCAAACACCTGTAACTACACTTACCAATACGTGTTTAGTTGGGTTTAAAACTGGTTGTAACTGTTGCAACACATCTTTTATTTGAAACGGCTTTACGGCTAAAATAATGTAATCGGCAAATTGAACGGCATCTGCATTATTACTGCTAACATGTACACCTTTATCTTGAAAATGCTGAAGTGTAGCGATATTTCGTTTGGTAATGATTAAATTTTCTGGTGTAATAAATTGGCTGTTGATTAGGCCTTCTGCTATTGAAGCTCCTAAGTTTCCGCCACCAATAATGGCAATTTTTTTATTCATGATTTGGCTATATTTCCGTAGAATGTTCTTTTATCCATTCCACAATATTGTCGAATTCTAAATGAGATGATGCTATTTCAATAATTTTATTATAAATATCATTTTCATTGGCAATTAGCTCATAATGATGACTTAATAATAAAGCCGCAGCTGATAATAGTGCAGTGCGTTTGTTTCCGTCAACAAATGGATGGTTCTTTATTATTGATTCCAAAATAGCTGCTGATTTATGAAATGCTGTTGGATACAAATCAATGCCACCAAATGTTGCATAAGGTCTTTCGATTGCACTTTGTAAAGCACCTTCGTCTCTAATTCCCTTACTACCACCGTATTTTTCTATGGATTGTTGATGGTAGAATAAAATTTCTTCTAGTTCCATCATTGTGCTAATCGTCTTAATGTGTTATCGTATCTTTCTGCTATTTTGGCAAATTTTTCTTCTGGGGTTAAGTCCTTTTTTTCTGTTCTTAATAAATCTAAAACTTGCTCTAACAACTTCTCATTTTCAGTCGCTTCAAGTAGTTGAGCTACTTCTCTTTTTTTCATTTCTAATACACTCATAACAAAACGTTTGCATCAAATTTAATACATTTTATTGGGAGCTAAATAATTGCGTACATAATCGTTTACACCTTCTTCTAATGTATAAAACGGTTGATGATAACCTGCTGCATGTAATTTGGTGATATTGGCTTCTGTAAAATATTGGTATTTATCTCTTATGTCAATTGGCATATCAATAAACTCTATGTTCGGTTCTAAACCTAAACCAACGAAAGTGGCTTTTGCCAAATCGTAAAAACTTCTAGCATTGCCTGTACCTAAATTGTATAAACCATTAACAATGCTGTTTTTGTTTTGATATTGTTCTATCATCCACAGCATAATTTTTACCAAATCTTTTACATATACAAAATCTCTCAGTTGCTCTCCATCTTTAAAATCTGGTCGGTGACTTCTGAATAATTTTACCAATCCAGTTTTTTTGATTTGATTAAATGAATGCCAAATAACACTAGCCATTCTGTTTTTGTGAGATTCGTTGGGACCATAAATATTAAAAAACTTTAGTCCAGCCCAAAAAGGTGGAGTTGCAGTTTGTTGAATAGCCCATTTATCAAATTCATTTTTACTAATTCCATATGGATTTAATGGTTGTAGTAAAAATGGAACTTCATGATTATCGTTGTAGCCAAGTGCACCATCACCATACGTAGCAGCTGATGATGCATATAATAAAGGAATTGAGTGTTGTGTACAATAATTCCAAATGTGTTGAGAATATTCTACGTTTAATGCTTGATGAATTGCATAATCAAATTCAGTAGTATCTGTTCTTGCACCTAAATGAATTACAAACTCAATTGTAGGTTGATGAACATGTAACCACTCAAAAAAACTTTGTCTTTCTACAATTACTTCAAACTGTTTTTCTTCCCAATTTTTTCTTTTTGTTTCTACTCCAAAATCGTCTACTAAAATTAAATTGGCATATCCATTTTCGTTTAAAAACTGAACCATACAAGAGCCAATAAATCCTGCAGCACCTGTAACAACAATATATTTCTTTGTAGAATCTATTGTATTAGACATACATATTAAGCTTTAGCATGAATAATATTTTCAATAGCAGTATCGTATTTGTTTTTCCAATCTGCAATGTTGCCCCAATTAACACCATTTACTTCAATTGATGTAGAAGTAACTGTACCAATATTTTCAATAGCAATGCCTAGTTGAGCTGCTTTAGAAAGAACAGTTTCTAATTGATTTGCTTTTACACTCACCACAATTCTTCCTTGAGCTTCACCCATCCAAAATGCATCTGATCTTAAGCTGTTATTGGTTTTGGTTACTTTAAAACCTAGATTTTTTTGGAATCCACTTTCAAGAAGGGTAACAATTAAACCACCTTCACTAATATCATGAGCAGAAACAATTGATTTTTCATGAATTAATGAACTTACAAATTGTTGCACTTGAAATTCTTCCTCTAAATTGAAATAGGGAGCTGGACTAAATTCAACACCTTTTAGTTTATGTAGATATTCGCTTGAAGCAATATCATTTTGTTGATTACCAATTAATAAAATAATGTCGTCTGCATCTTTAAAATACATCGTCATTTTATTATCTACATCTTCTAATAAACCCACCATACCAATAGTAGGAGTAGGGTAAACTGGACCATCAGGATTTTGATTGTAGAAGCTAACATTACCACCTGTTACAGGCGTGTTGAATTTTCTACATGCATCACCCATACCTGTTACCGCTTTTACAAATTGATAGTATAATTCAGGATCGTACGGATTACCAAAGTTTAAGCAATTGGTTACACCTAAAGGTTCTCCACCACTACAAACAATGTTTCTTGCAGCTTCTGCAACAGCAATCATTCCACCAACATAAGGATTAGCGAAAACATATTTACTATTACAATCAACCGTCATTACTAAGGCTTTTCCTGTACCTTTTGCAAAAACGATAGCTGCATCACTTGGATCGTTGGTACTCATGTTTGCTGCACCAACCATACTATCGTATTGTGTATACACCCAACGTTTACTAGCTATATTAGGTATTTGAATTAAAGTTTCAACGGTTGATTGCAGACTTTCGTTATCAGTAACATCTGCAATTGTATCTATATTAAATTGTGCAATTTTAGAAAAATAGGCAGGTTCGGTATATTCTCTAGTATATTGAGGAGCACCACCTCCTAATACCAATTCTTCTGCAGGAACAACCGCTTCTAATTGACCATGCATGTAAAAATTTAATAAGCCATCGTTGGTTACTTCACCTATATTGCTAGCACTTAAATCCCATTTTTCAAATACTTTTAATACTTCTGCTTCTTTTCCTTTTTCAACCACCATCAACATACGTTCTTGGCTTTCGCTTAACAACAATTCCCAAGCTTTCATGTCTTTTTGACGAGTAGGCACTTTATCTAAATAAATATTCATACCCACACCACCTTTTGCACTCATTTCTGCTGTGCTACAGATAATGCCTGCTGCACCCATATCTTGCATACCTACAACAGCACCTGTTTCTAACACTTCTAAACAAGCTTCTAGTAATTTCTTTTCTTGAAAAGGATCACCAACTTGAACTGCCGGTAATTCTTGAACACTATCATTAGTAATATCTGCACTTGCAAAACTTGCTCCACCAATTCCGTCTTTACCGGTTGCACTACCAACAAAAAATACAGGATTACCTTCACCCAAAGCAGTTGCAGAAACGGTTTTACCCACTTCAACAATTCCCACACTCATTGCATTTACCAATGGATTGGTATGGTAACAATCTTCAAAATATACTTCACCACCTACAGTAGGAACACCAAAACAGTTGCCATAATGCCCAATTCCATGAACTACACCTTTTAATAAATGTTGCGTTTTTTTATCTTTTAAATTGCCAAAACGTAAACTATTTAAAGAAGCGATGGGCCTAGCACCCATGGTAAAAATATCTCTTTGAATGCCACCTACACCTGTTGCTGCCCCTTGAAATGGTTCTAATGCACTTGGGTGATTGTGACTTTCTATTTTAAACACTACGCCAAATCCATTACCAATATCCATTAAGCCAGCATTTTCTTCACCGGCAGCAACCAACATTTTACCACCGTCTCTTGGCAAAGTTTTTAACCACTTAATGCTATTTTTATAACTACAGTGTTCACTCCACATGGCACTAAAACAGCACAATTCAGTGAAATTCGGTGTTCTACCTAATTTTTGTTTTATTAATTCAAATTCTGCTGCTGTTAAGCGTAGTTGTTCGGCTGTTTTTACGGTGATTTCCATTGGTAAATGAATATGTTGATATTATTGTATAAATGATGATTTTGTTTTTTGGATTTGTAGAAAAGATATAAAAACTACGTTTTTCCGCTGCAAATGTAAGGAAGCAGTGTGGGCTAATTGTGGTAAGTTTTAACCGATTTGTAAATTATTAGACTGATTTGGATAGATGTGGAAGATAAAGTATTGTAAATGTGTATATTATATTGATAATTAATTATTGTAGGTGGTAAATTTTTCAATGTGGTAAATCCCTACCTTTGCGGCTCGAAAAAATAGGGTGTGCCTGCTCCATAGCGAATAAAGCGTACAAGAGTGCGACGCAACGGATGCCCAAACAAAGGGCTAAAAGCTGGTTTCATCACTCAACATTTCACACAAATACAAATAACAATACAGTTATGGCGGACTTGAAATTTCAACGCAACTTTGGTATTGCTGCTCACATTGATGCAGGTAAAACCACAACTACCGAGCGTATTTTACGCTACACAGGTATGATTCATAAAATTGGTGAGGTGCATGATGGTGCTGCTACCACCGACTGGATGGAACAGGAGAAAGAACGTGGTATTACCATTACTTCTGCTGCTGTTAGCTGTCAGTGGAATTTTCCTACCGTTTTGGGTAAGGCTACAGGTGATACAAAAAAATATTATTTTAATATCATTGATACTCCAGGTCACGTTGACTTTACCGTTGAGGTTGAGCGTTCAATGCGTGTATTGGATGGTTTGATTGCTTTGTTTAGTGCTGTTGATGGTGTTGAGCCTCAATCTGAAACTGTTTGGCGTCAAGCAAACCGTTATAAAGTTCCTAGAATTGGTTTCGTAAACAAAATGGACCGTTCTGGTGCTGACTTTTTAATGGTAGTTAATCAAGTTAAAGAAATGTTGGGTGCAAAAGCGGTGCCTTTGCAATTGCCAATTGGTGCTGAAGACAACTTTAAAGGTGTGGTTGACTTGATTAAAATGAAAGGTATTATTTGGCACATGGAAACAGAAGGTATGACTTTTGATGAAATTCCTGTTCCTGAAGATATGGTTGAAGAAGCAAACGAGTGGAGACAAAATTTAGTTGAAGCAGTTGCTGAATATGATGAAGCTTTATTAGAGAAGTTTTTTGATGATCCAAATAGCATTACAGAAGCGGAAATGCATGAAGCAATTCGTAAAGCTACTATTGATTTAAGCATTGTACCAATGATGTGTGGATCTTCATTTAAAAACAAAGGTGTACAAACTGCTTTAGATGCTGTTTGTCGTTACTTACCTTCTCCAGTTGATATTGAAGATACTGTGGGTACAGATCCTGATTCTGGTGAGCAAATTACACGTAAGGCAGATGCTAAAGAACCATTTTCTGCTTTAGCGTTTAAAATCATGACCGATCCTTTTGTTGGTCGTCTGGCATTCTTCCGTTGTTACTCTGGTCACTTAGATGCTGGTTCTTATGTATTGAATGTAAGAAGTGGTAAAAAAGAGCGTATCAGCCGTATTATGAAGATGTTTGCTAACAAGCAAAATCCAATTGATTTTATCGAAGCAGGTGATATCGCAGCAGCTGTAGGATTTAAAGAAATTAAAACTGGAGATACATTGTGTGATGAAAATCATCCAATTACTTTAGAAAATATGTTTATTCCAGAACCAGTTATCGCTGTAGCTGTTGAGCCTAAAACGCAAGCAGACGTAGATAAAATGGGTATGGCTATCGCTAAATTGGTAGAAGAAGATCCTACATTACGTGTAAATACCGATGAAGATACTGGACAAACCATTTTACGTGGTATGGGTGAATTACACCTTGAAATTATCATCGATCGTATGCGTCGTGAATTTAAGGTAGAAGTAAACCAAGGTGCACCACAAGTTGCTTACAAAGAGGCTTTCCATAATACGGTTACACACCGTGAAGTGTTGAAAAAACAATCTGGTGGTCGTGGTAAATTCGCTGATATTCAGTTCGATTTAGGTCCTGCTGATGCAGAATGGTTAGCAGCAAATGAAGGAAAGAGCTTCCAGTTTGTAAACGATTTATTTGGTGGATCTATTCCAAAAGAATTTGTACCAGCAATCATTAAAGGTTTTGAAACAAGTATGGGTACAGGTGTTTTAGCAGGTTATCCTGTAAATAATATGAAAGTACGTGTATTTGATGGTAGCTATCACGATGTGGATTCTGATGCGATGAGCTTTGAATTGTGTGCTAAATCTGCATTCAGAGAAGCTGGACGTAAAGCAAAACCAACTTTACTAGAGCCAATTATGAAAGTAGAGGTATTAACACCAGATCAATATATGGGTGATGTTACAGGTGACTTGAACCGTAGACGTGGTATGTTAGAAGGTATGGATAGCCGTGCTAACTTACAAGTTATTAAAGCCAAAGTTCCTTTAAGTGAAATGTTTGGTTATGTTACTCAATTGCGTTCATTATCATCTGGACGTGCAACTTCAACCATGGAGTTTAGCCATTACAATCCTGCACCAAACAATATTGCAGATGAAGTAATAGCTAAAAACAAAGGAAAAGTGAAGATTGAAGAATAATTTTTTGATTGAATAGAATAAAAAGCCGACCATTTTATTGTGGTCGGCTTTTTTATTGAGGTAATGATTGAAAAATGAATATTTGTTGTGAAGGATGGAGATGAAATTAGTTTTCTACAAGTAATGCTTATTCGCTGTATTTACTTCCATCTTTTATCCATTTTACCAATACATTTCTCTCAGCTAATGGAATTAACCCAGTCTGAGGCATGGGTGAAGGATTACCCTCTATGGCTCTTGCTTGAATACGTTGCCAATGATTAAGGATATCACAAGGTTGGGTAAAATTTAACCCAGCATGAGGATTGATACCTGAATGACAGTTAATGCATCGATTGGTAAGTATTTCAGTTACTTGCTTAAATTGAATACTTGGTGTAATTGTATCAATTATCACTACTAATGAACTTTGGCAATTATTGTTGTCTCTAATTGTTAAACGATGTTTTCCTACTGAAAGGTTTAAAAATATAGGTTGCTGTTGAAATAATAAATCATCAATCTTATATTGATAATTGCTGCCAACTGGTGCTGTTACTTCAATTTTTCCAGTCGATACACAGGGATGTGATGCAGAAATGGCGGTAGTTATTTGCCAATTTGAATTACAATTCTCATTGCTTTTATTGCAACAAATAAAAAAAAGTACACAAAGGCAGTTTATTAATAAAAAGCTAGTTTGTTTCATTTTTATCAGTGAGCGTTTTTAAGAAACTGATGATATCTTGTTTTTCTTTTGCTGTTAATTGCAAATTATCGAAAGGTAAAGTTTGGTGTTCTAGTTGCATACCAATTCCATTTCCTCCACCCATTTCATAAAATTTAATCACCTCTTCTAAACTATTGTATACACCATTGTGCATATAGGGAGCAGTTTTTTCAATGTTTCGAATGGTTGGTGTTTTAAAGGCGTATTTCAGTTGCTCAATCTTGTTTAAATGAAATCTACCTAAGTCGGTATCTACAATTGCATTTTTCCATGCAATAGTTTTAGGCACACCAATCACCTCTGATTCGGAATTGTTAAACCAAGGTGGAATAGTGCCGCTGTATAAAGGAATAAAATGGCAAGTGGCACATTTTGCTTTACCTGCAAAAACATTAAAACCGTTTATTTCATTTTCCGTTAGGGTTGTATTCCCTTTAAAATATCCATCAACTTTAGCTGTAAATGGCATTAAACTTCTTACATATGCAGCTATAGCATTTCTAATTTCGTAGGCTGTAATTTCTTTTTTATTGGGATACGCATTTGAAAAATGCCTTATTAATAAGGTATCTGTACGAACAATTTTTTGAACTTCTGTAATGGATACATTAAACTCGTCGGGATTTTTTATAACACTTTCAATTTGATTTTCTAAATCTTGTGAACGTAAATCATAAAAAAAGCCTTTTTGAAAAGCTGCATATAGTAGGGTAGGTGAGTTTCGTTGAGTAGCATTGCTATGAACATTGGTTGTTGAAACTGTTTTGCCATCTGTAAATGCTTTTTCTGCATTGTGGCAACTAGCACAACTCATACGTTTTGTTTTTGAAAGAGCGGTACTATTAAAGAGGAGTTTTCCGAATACTATTTTTTCTTGGCTGCTTGCAGCTTCAGCATATGGAGAAAATGCATCTGCATTTAATTTTTTTCCTTGCATTAAATCTGCTAAATGACCATAAAAAACTTTGTTCTTATAAAAATTAGGTGTAGTATCTAATGTTGGTTTAAAATCTTTTTCCCACATTATACTTATAGGCATCAAGTGGTTTTTAATAAATAACAACCGATTAAAGTTATTAAAGCTATTGTTTTGTTGAAGATATGTGATACTTTCTTGTATCTGTTGAAGCAATTTCGTATTTGCTTGCTTTTGTTTATTCATGCAAAATTGACTGTAAAATTCAGTTATTCCTTCTAATGAGTAGGTTGCCTCTTCAATTGAGTTTAATGCAACGGGAGAGTCGAAACCAGTAATACCAAGTGTAGCAATTCTTATGAATTGATGTTGCATTAATTCATAAAAATGGTGGTCTTGTATAGGTAAATCTGTAACATTTTTTTGGATAAAAAGAAGGTCGGTTTTAAGTATTTTGGTTTGTGTGCGTAGGTTCGTTAAGTCTATAGAATCGCTAAAAATGATTTCTTCAATTACTTGAAATCCAGTAGCATCATTTACCATGTTGTCGTCGGTTTTTATTTCAGGTAAAGCTGGACCATTGATGCGTCTTGAAAATCCTTGATAGTAGTATTCTATAAATGGCTCAATTTGTTTGTAGTACTTTCTACTTTTTGCGAATATCAACTGTACATTGGTAGTATTTGTACTAGCTTCAATTTCAGTTAGTAAAGTATACAAAGTGTCGATCTTTTTTTGAATACTGTAGTGAGTATTTTGTAAATTAGTTTTCTTTTTTTCAGTTAAACAAGAAAATAAAATCACAATACAAACCAACAAAAGCATCACATATTTAATCATATACAAAGTTGTTTTGAAATAATTGTATAAATACAAAAGACCTTTCGTTAACTATAGCAACGAAAGGTCTTTGTTTGTTAAACTAATATGTTATCTAGGTACATTAGTGATCAACAAGGTTTGTCCACCTGCTTTGTATGATTGTACAGATACTGCTTTACTAGGGTTTAAAAACTTATCACCTTCAACCCATGTATGAGCATGAACGTTAATGGTAAAAGTACCTGGTACACCTATCACATCAGAAATGTCTTCCATTGCACCATGTTCCCAAATACCAAATCTGTTTTGGTTAGCTCCCGTAGGGTTGTACTTGGTATTTTGCATAGAAGCATCTTTATGTGTCATATCCATAAATACTTTCTTAGTACCTGTGTTTATGTTGTATTGCCATATTAATGAGTTGTGTGTTGCTTCTGGCCAAAAAGAATCTCCATCTTCTTGAATGTATACATAGTTTTCTGTTACACAAAGGTTGTCTGGATTAATAATATCCGTTCCTTTTACATTAACACCTGTAGGAGATACATCACCATCGGCAACAATTTTTAAAACTCCTTTCAAAGGATCGGTTGCATCTAATTTTAATTGATACATTCTACCCATGTATGTTTTTTCAGTAGAACCACTAACACCTGTAGCTACAAAATACAATTCTCTATTATTTGCTGCAGAACCTTTACGATAGTCTAAGTCTTCAACACGAGCAAACTGAATAGATTTTAAAGAAGTATTCAAGTTTTCTATCTCTGTACCAGTTAAGTTTTTAGCATTTGGAACTTCTACAAACTCAACATTGTAGTTGTTATTCCAAGTAATAGCTGTTTCAATTTGGTTTTGATCTACTCTTCTTAGAACATATAATTTACCATTGTCTAAATCGCCTACCGTGTTAGATACATATAAATATACTTGTCCATTACCGGCATCTTCACCCAATATAATTACAGTTTTGCCTGGGTAGGCAACTTTGGTTAATGGTACTGCATTTTCGCCGCTAAATTTACCCAAAGCTGGCTTTACTCTAGATTGATTTGATGGGTCAGCTGTTGCTAAAGGATTGATAGCATGTGTCATTGCATTTACATTCGATTCACCTGTACTTAAAAAGGTGGGTCCAAATCCATGTATTTCTTGTGTAGCCATTGAACCAGAACATAATCTAAACATACCACCATCGGTGTTTACAATATAATCACCTTTAACAATATCTAGTTTTTTGTTTAAATACAAGCGAGAGATAGCCCATGTGTTTTCGTGGTTAGTAACCATAACATAGCCGCTACCATCGGGATTTTTAATAAAACCTTGGCCATCTGGTGCACCACCATAAATCATACCGCCTGAGTTAGGTATTGCATCTTCGCTACTTACCAAGGTATGCACACCAACACTCGAAAATTCTGCCCCCATTTTTATAAATGCGGGAGTTACTGAACGATTTTTAAACTCTGCCTCACTTGCAGGAGTAGTGTCGTTCTTTTTTTTGCAAGCAACTGCAACTGATGCAAGCATTACAATAGCAATCGCTTTTGTGCAATAATTGTTAATTTTCATTTCTACTAAAATTTTATGGGTGCAAGTTGGTAGGGGAGTGTTAACTAATTATTGCGGTGAGGTTAACTTAAAATGAATTTATGTATGGAAACAAATAGATTATTTTTTTTAGTTATTGCGTATAACTGTACTGTTTTAATTGCTCGTTTATAGAGCGATGAAAGTAATTGATTTCACTAACAAATAATGAATGGATATATTGGAATTATCTTTCAGTAAGTATATACTTCATTTATTTAGTCAAATAATTATTATGGTTTGATATACATATGCAGTATTGTTACATAAACTTTCTTAAAAAGCTGATGAGTTCATCGATTCCACTTTTCATTAATTGGTAATTTTCAAAAGCAGACATTTCCTTTTTCCATAGTACATGTTTGCCATTTGGGTACAGATAAATACCCGATTTATGATGATTCCAATACAGTTTAAAGCCATCAATTCTATACTCGTGGTAATACGGCAGAAATCTTTTAAATATTTCTTCTATTTGATTTTCTGGCATTTGTAAAAAAAGTTCGGCCCTTCCATTGAGAGTTACATTTATTTTATCGAAATAGTTTTTACTTGTACAAAACCATTTGTTATTTGTTAAAACAGGTTCGAATCTTTTATGAATAAATGCCCTATTAATTATTTTACATGTTTCTTCTGCCTTTTCTTTTTCTGTTTTTATAATATCCATCTCAAATCCCTCTTCAATAGTTTCTCTACTTTTCTTCTCTAATTGGCTGCCGTTGATGATTGCTTTAATTTCTTGAATCGCATCCTCAAAAGTTCGATCATCATCTCGTTGATAAATATTGGAAGAATGCAAAGATTCTCTATGAAGTAATACACCCATTTCTCTATTGTTTAATTGTGAGTACTCATACATATTCATAGAGGTCAGTAGCAAGTATTTTTCATTGTAGTAACATTTACAATGCACATTTGGATGATGCATTAAGTTTAAATTATCTATGCCTTCAAACTTCGCTTTTTCAACAGCACTTAGTTTATTTTCTCTGTATACCAAAGTAATTTCTACACCTCTTTCATTGGCTTGCTGTAAACTTTGAAGTACGTTGAAGGAAGTTTTTATGTAAGGAACAATTATTACCAACTCTCTTTGTGTTTCATTAATTAAACGAGGTATCCATTCGTTTAGTTGGTTGGTGTTGAGAAATATGGCCATAATTAAATGATGCTTAGAAAACGTCTGATAAAACTTTTGCTTTTAAAATTGTATCTAATGATGTGTATCTTGGAGCCTGTGGGGCTAAACCTTTTCTACTTTTATCTAAAGATATCGGGTTTAGTTTTGTTGGTTTATCTTTAAAATGAAGTATGTATTTGTTCGTGTCTTTCCACTTTTCAATTTTAGACACTTCGGCATACACTGTAATTGCAGATATTGGTGCTACTTGATAAGCAGCTATGTATTTTATTTTGTCTAACATAGAAGGATGTATGCGAATAGCAAACCAACAGTTGTTTCCTATGAATTCTCTTTCAAAACCCTCTTCTCTTGCTGCAACTACAACAGTGTCTAAATCTTCTGCCTTTAAATTGGGTTTTGTTGATTCATTTATTTGCCTAATATCATCGTTAAAGGGATTGAATTTATAAATTCTATCATCACCATTTCCAAATGCTTGAAACTCTAAAATATCGGTATCCATTGTTAATTGACTCAGTACATTTTCTAGCTCTGGAGTAGATTGATCAATGATAACAATTGCTGCTACTTTTTTTTCAAAAATGATGTCTTCTAAAAAATCATCAATGTTTCTATAACCTGCGTTATTCAACCCTTTTTCTACCTTTTTTAATAAAATGTCATCCGCCATTAAATGTTCTAATAAAAAGGCTTTTATTTTTCTACCACTTGCTTTATAAGATATTGCAAATTTTAATAACTGCGAGCCTATATGTTTATATGGGTCATGGCTCGAGAGTTCATTCTCTATAATGTATAATCTTGGCTCTTTGGCAAACGAAAAGTCAATTAAATATCCATCAGGAATGGTAATAATACTATCGCCAATTCGTTTTTTTATATCAATATAGATTGATTGACTGCCAAAAATGTGTACCGCATTTTGAACGATTGCTTGTTCAAAATCTTTCTCTAATCCATATTCATGATACGAATACACAAAACCATTACTTAAAATACGTTCCATTCTGTAAATCTATTTTTTATTCTTCTTAAAATTTTCAGCTTGTTCAAAAATCTCTACATACACTTCATCTCTTTCAACTGGTGGATAACCGAATTCATCCAATAGTAAAATCAATTCCACTTTCAAGGCCGATTTAATATCGTCTCGTTTATTCCAATCAGGGTATTTCGCCTGACTATCTACAACTAATTTTACTGCTTTTGATAAGTCAATTAATTTCTCTTCTGGATACTTAAAGTCGTATTTTACGCAAAGCTCTTTTAAAATATCATAAAATGCTTTTTCCTCAAAGTCAATTCCTAATACATCGCCGGCTTTAAATTCTTTGTGTACTTCCCAAATCAATTCTGTTAAGGCGTTTGCCATTTCTTCATATACTTCACTTCTCAAAATGTCGTTTGCATCACGGTCGTTATAGCGTTCTACAAGTGCTTGCATTTTTTTGGTAAAGTCAATTCCTTTTACTCGGTTTACTTTTCTTATTTCTCCAATTACTTTAGCCAATAACTGTTGCAGCAATTTGATTTTCGTGTTTGGCAATTTGATTTTCTCAATCTTAGCCAAATAGTCTTCATCAAAAATGTCTTGTTCAGTTTCTGCTTCATCGCCCATTTTAAAAATTTCTTCCACTCCATCGCTTTGTAAAGCTTCTTTTATCATTTCCCTAACCTTGGCGTTCATCTGTGCTGTATCGGGTGCATTACCTCTGGTTAATTTGAAAACTATAGAACGAACTGCTAAATAAAAATGTGTGTAATCTCTTTCTAATTGTGTTAATTGTTCGCTTCCTGCACAAATATCATAAGCAGCTTTCAGTCGCTTTACCAAACCCATAAAACGGGTTTCAAATTCTTTGCTTTTTTGCACATATTCTGCTGCCAAATTCAAGGTGTTTAATTGCTGAATGGTTGTGCCTTTGAAATATTTTGAATTGTCGAACGTGTGAAACAGTTTAGCCAACAGGTCTAAATGATTTCTTACAATGATGATAGATTCTGCAATGTCTTCAAAATTGTCTTTGTCGCCTTCGCTGTATTGCTTTAACGCCAAATTCATTTGGTTTTTGATGCCGATATAATCCACAACTAAACCTTTGTTCTTTCCTTCAAACTTGCGGTTTACTCTTGAAATGGTCTGAATTAAATTATGTCGCTGTATTGGTTTATCAATATAAATGCTATCTAAGAACGGCACATCAAAACCAGTAAGCCACATATCTACCACAATGGCAATTTTGAAATTAGATTTTTCGTTTTTGAATTGGCGGTCTAATTCTTTGCGTTGCTCTTTCGTGCCTAACAAATCATACATTTCTTTCGGGTCGTCTTGTCCTCTTGTGGCAATAAGTTTGATCTGGGTGGGGTGAAGTTCCTGCTTCGCCCCATTATCAAGATGTAAACCTCTAAATAAATAAGCAATATGATTAGCAGGCAAATTCGCTTTAACTGGATTATTCAAAATGTATCTAATAGCATTATTAAAATGCTCTTCATCTCTAATAAATCTATCCCAATATTCAGGCTTCCAAAATTCTTTTCCACCAGCATCTATTCCTAAATTAAACTTTTTGTTGTTTGCTAATGCCCATTTACCGGTAAATGACTTCCAACTTTGAATAATTTTAGGTAAATCAGAACTTGTTTTAATTAAAACATGAACGTGGTTGGGCATAATACACCAAGCCAACAAATCATATTTGTCGCCATCATGATGCATAAAAGCCTCTTGAACAACTTGAGCCATTTCTCGATTTGCTAAAGCACAACAGCCCACGCCTTTATCAAGCCAGTATTCATATTTCTTTCTTTTGGCTAAATCTTTCTCATCCTCCGATAGATGTTTTATTTCTTCTTCGATATCCTTCAAAACACTTTGGGGTAAACTATCGGCAAGTCGGAATGTGATGGACTGAATAAGTCCTTCTTTGTTGCGATGCGGCAAGTTTCTTTTATGCCACTCTTCAGGGTATCCAAAATTATTGGTGAAATGCTGAGCGTAGTTGGTGGTTTCAATCTGCTCGAAGCTGGAGCTTCGAGTCCCCAGATAGGTAAGAATGTTTTTATACAACTCGTAAGCAATTTCTCTAGTGCTGCACACAAACATTGCTTTACCTTTTACGGTTGCACCTTCTGCAATTCTGTTTTCGTAATGATTTACAAAGTCCTTGGCAACTTCTTTTAAACGGTCAGGGTCGCCAATAATGGCATACATCTGTGCCATTTCTTTTTTACTTTGTTCAATCTGATTTTCGTTGCTTCCTATTTCAGCACACTTAGCGTAATAATCTTCAATCTCTTTGAGTTTGGCGTTATTCAATAATACTTTTGCTGCTCTACCTTCATACACAATTCTAACAGTGATTTCATCATTTACCGATTCTGTCATTGTGTAGGCATCTACCACTTTTCCAAACACATCTAGCGTTGCATCTATTGGCGTTCCTGTAAAACCTACAAATGTGGCGTTGGGTAACGAATCGTGTAAGTATTTGGCAAAGCCAAAAGTTTTAGTAACGCCTTTATCGGTTACTTTTACTTTTTGGTCGAGGTTTACTTGGCTTCTGTGTGCTTCGTCTGAAATGCAAATTACATTGGTTCTGTTCGTAAGTAGTTCAGTATCTTCTGTAAACTTGTGAATGGTAGTTAAAAAAACGCCTCCGCTTTGCCTGCCTTGCATTAGTTCTCTTAGGTTGGCTCTGCTCTCTACACTCACCACAGTATTGTCGCCAATGAAATTTTTGGCATTGGTAAATTGTCCCGCCAATTGGTCGTCTAAGTCGGTTCTGTCTGTAATTAAAACAATGGTGGGGCTTTCGAAATATTCGCTTTTCATCAACAATCTTGTGAGGTAAAGCATTGTAAAACTCTTTCCGCAACCAGTAGCACCAAAATAAGTTCCACCTTTTCCGTTTCCTGAGGGCTTTTGGGCTTTCTTAATATTGTCATACAATGCCCGTGCAGCATAGTATTGTGGATAGCGACAAACAATTTTCTCGTTTTTCTTTGAGCTATCTGGAATGTAAATGAAGTTGCGAATGATGTCACGCAAGCGGTTTTTATTGAACATTCCCTGAATCAGCGTAAACATACTGTCGATGCCGTCCACCTCTTTTGCCAAACCTGCTACCCTACGCCAAGCATAGAAAAATTCATAAGGAGCAAAGAACGAACCTGACTTATTGTTTACGCCATCGCTAATAACGCAAAAGGCATTGTATTTAAACAGTTCGGGAATGTCTCTACGGTAACGAATAGTTAATTGTTTGAAAGCATCATAAATAGTTGCTTCTTCACGTATAGCAGATTTAAATTCAAATACCACCAACGGCAAACCATTGATGTACACTATGCCGTCAGGAATTCGTTTTTCAGTGCCAGTGATTTCTAATTGGTTTACAAATTTGTAAATGTTAGTGTCTGCTAGATAAACTTCTTCTGGTTCGGCAGCAATAGAAATTAATTGGTCTGCTTCGGGTTGGCGTTGTTTGTTTAAGCCTGTGTAATTGATGAGTTGAATATAAATGTCTTTTTGATTGCGGTCTTCTCTTTTGAGAATAAAACCATCTGAAAGCATCTTTAAAAATGTTTTGTTGCTTTCATAAAGGTCAGAAGCAGAAAGAGATTTGAGTTGAAGAATGATTGATTTGATTTCGTTTATCGTTATGCCTTGCCCAGCGTATTGCGTTAACAGAAAGTTTTGCAAATCTTCTTCAATCAATACTTCTTCGGGTTTACGACTTATTGTAATGCCCAAGTGGTGGGGAAAGCCTTCTTGCCCCAATAAATCAATAAATGCTTTTTCTAATTTTTCTTCGGTGAATTTCATTGTTTATGCGTATTTCTCTAATGCGTTCCTGCAATTCATTAAAATAGTTCATTGAATTGCCCGATTTGAAACGGTCGTCATTTAAGGTAAAACCTTTAATAATGTATTCCTTCAGCCGTTGGGTTGACCAAATGCGAAATTGGGTACACTGGGCGATTTTACTCTATAACCCACTGAAATAATTACATCCAAATTATAATGGTCGAGCTCTCTTTCTACCTCACGTACACCTTCTAACTGAACTGTTCGGAATTTTCGAACAGTTGAAGTAGGCTCTAACTCACCTTCCTCAAATATGTTTTTAAGGTGCTCACTTACAGTGGCTTTTGATTTTTGAAATAGTTCACAAAGCTGTGTTTGGGTAAGCCACACGGTTTCTTCTTCAAGCCGAACATCTATTTTGATATTGCCTTCTTGATTTTGATATATGATTATTTCGCTACTCATTTTTAATGTTGTATCAATACTTCATCGGGTTTGCATTGTATGGCCATACCCAGTTAATAGGGATAGCCTGCTTCACACAACAATTCGATCTATACCTTAGTTACCACTTGATTACTCACTTAGTTACTTTTTAATTTTTCTTCTGTAAACTTCATATTGTCTGAATCAGGATTTATTTGATTTTAGGATTGGCAGAATTATACTTTGGATTAAATATTTTTTTGAATTGCAAACTTGTTGCACCGAAATTAATTAACAACCCTATTGAAAAATTATACGCTACTACATAATTTTTTGCTTGTGCCAAATGCACATCTTCTAAATTAATTAAGGCTTTCAATTCAACAATAATCTGATTTTCTACCACAAAATCTGCCCTTCTTGTTCCTACTTCAATATCTTCATAAAAAATGGTTTGTTCTATTTCTCTACCAAAATTCAATCCTGCTTTTTCTAACTCTAAAGCTAAACATCTTTGATAGATTACTTCTTGAAAACCATTACCCAAAGTATTATGAACCTTCATGGCACAACCATTAATCTTGTATGTCATTTCATCTAATGTCATATTCGTTTATTTAATTGTCTGAATCAAGATTTTGTTGATTATAGGATTTTCTTGATTGAAACAAAAAAATCCTGTTCATTCTCTACTGTCTGAAGCAGGATTTTCTTGATTTTAGGATTTTCTTGATTGCATTCAAATCCTGTTCATCTTTACATCCTACATTGTCTGAAGCAGGATTTACTGGATTTTAGGATTTACCTGATTACATTCAAATCCTGTTCATTCTCTACTGTCTGAAGCAGGATTTTCTTGATTACATTCAAATCCTGTTCATCCTTAAATCCTAAACATCCTGATTCAGACACTTGCCAACTTAGAAAGCAACAACTCTTTCAGTTCAGTTAGCTTTTGGTTTTCTAATGACTTTAAATCTTTCTCAAGGAATAATTTCTTCATTAAATTTTCAAACTGTTCTAATAAATCGCTTTTGGGTACTACAATTTTAAATTCTTCAATTTCTGACTTTGTAATTGCTTCTCTTGTTGATCCTGATTGACTAATTCCCAACAAAGCCTTTTTACTGTCTGTTGAACATAAATTCAAAAGCAAGTAGAAAGAAATATTCAATTCGTTGTGAGGTCTAATAATCATTACGTGTTGATTTACTCTTGCAGGTAAAATGTTATTAGGCACCATACAACAACGAGCAACAGATACACCAGTAATATTGAAAAGAATATCGTTTTCTTTTACTTCAACATTTTTGAGTTTATCAGCTTGGTCATCATTTATAAAAGCTAAATCTTCATATGAGAAATTGTAATCAAAAACATTGGTACTTCTTATCAGAGATATTCCAGAATTAGAATAACTTTCTTTACCACCAGTCGGAGTTGAACCACTTCCAATTTTTAAGCAAATATTTTTAAGCTTATCTATCTTCCACCCTTCTGGCAAATTCTCCAATTCAATTCCCTCCACAAACCACTCCCTATAAATTGCCTGTGCAGTTTCTTCCAGTTTTTCAATCAGTTGTTGGTTAAGGTTAATACGGTTTTGTATGGTGTTGTATTCTTGTACTATTTCACGTTGTTTATCAGGGTGTGGTATTGGAAATTGTAAATCTTCAAAATCTTCCCATTCTAAACTTCCTCTAACACCACCTACCGCATGAAAGCAAGCTTCACGGTCAAACTCAGAACGGGTAAACCACATCATTAAATACTCAGGCAAAAGTTCATTTTCGTTTTTTACTTCAAAAATTGGATAGGCTTGTGAAATAATAGCTTCGTCTACTTCCTGTAATAAAGCAACAGGCATTTTTTTATCACGTCTTACCTGCATTATACTACAGGCAAATTGATTTTTACGAATAATTTTATAGTTCTCCATATCTGTTCCAATGATATTGGCAACAGATGGAATAAATTGTTTAGAAATACTTAACCCTAAAAGGTTTTGTACTTTTAAACCTTTGTTTCGTTCATCTACAAGCTTTATATGGTCTCCAATTCTTTTATAATTTGATTTAGCTCCGCTGATTTTACAATTCATAACCCAATTCTTTAAATACGGTTAGTAAATCATTTTTGCTTTTTGTTTCAGCTTCTAGTAAGTCTTTAAATTCTAACTGTAAGGTTTTCATTTTCTCATCAAAATCAATTTGCTCGTCACGGTTTACAAACTCAATGTATTTGCTAGGCACTAAAGAAAAATCCTTTTTTTCTATCTCTTCACTTGTAGCTGCATAACAGAATTCAGGTACATTTTCAATTTGTTGAGTTTGCCATTTGTGATAAGTATTAACAATCTTAGGAATTTCTAATAACTCATCAAATTGTATAAATTTTTTTTCAAAGGGAATTCCAATTTGACGTAAATCTATAAACAGTATTTCCTTTTCTCTGTTTCTGTAATTGCGTACTTCATTCCCTACTTGCTTGGTTTGTGCTTTCTTGTTTTTGTTTATAATCCAAAGCGTAACACTAATGTTGGTAGTGTAAAACATGTCTTGTGGCAATACCAAAATGGCTTCCACCAAATTATTTTCAATCAGTTTTCTGCGTATTTTGTATTCTTCGCCACCGCCACTTAATGCACCATTTGCCAATATAAAACCCGCCACTCCATTGTCAGAAAGTTTAGAAACCATATTTAAAATCCAACCATAGTTGGCGTTGCTTTTTGGTGGCACATCATAACCTCTCCAACGTGGGTCGTCTATCAGTTCATTTTCGGCTCGCCAATCTTTTTGGTTAAAAGGTGGGTTAGCCATTATAAAATCGGCTTTCAAGTCTTTGTGTTGGTCGTCGGCAAAAGTGTCGGCTGCTTTCTCTCCTAAGTTGCCACTAATGCCCCGTATGGCAAGGTTCATTTTTGCCAGTTTGTACGTGGTGTTGGTGTATTCCTGTCCGTAAATAGAAATTTCTTTTTTATTACCGTGGTGTGCTTCAATAAACTTTATACTTTGTACAAACATTCCACCACTGCCACAAGCAGGGTCGTAAATAATTCCCTTGTATGGTTCAATCATTTCGGCAATCAGGTTTACAATGCTTTTAGGTGTGTAAAATTCTCCTTTACCTTTTCCCTCTGCCAACGCAAATTTGGAAAGGAAGTATTCATACACTTTACCAACTACATCTTGTTTGGGGTCTTTGGTAGTGTCAATATCGTTAATGGTATCTAATAAAGAAGAAAGTTTGGTAACATCTAAACCCAAACGAGAAAAGTAATTGTCGGGCAAAGCACCTTTTAGAGCTTTGTTGTTTTTTTCAATGGTGTGAAGGGCTGTATCAATAAGCAAAGCAATATCGTTTTGTTTGGCTCTTTTTATCAGATAACTCCAACGGCTTGTTTCTTCCAAGAAAAACACATTGTTCATATTGTAAAACTCCGCCATTTCAATATATTTTTCTTTGCCTTCGGCAATGAGTTTGGCTCGGTGTTCTTCAAACTTGTCGCTTGCAAACTTTAAGAAAATCAGTCCTAATACAACGTGTTTATATTCGGCAGGCTCAACGCTTCCTCTCAATTTATTTGCAGCTTCCCAAAGGGTAACTTCAATTGCTTTTTCTTTTGGTTCTTTTTTTTGTGTTGCCATTCAAATAAAATAAAGTAATAGTGAAATTCAATTATTGCAAGATACATGCAAATGTTGTTTTTTTTGAATATTACTATGTTATTCAACTAGCATTGGGGCACATTTTTTTGTTTTTTCTGTTTGGAGAAAGATTGTATCTCATTTGTCAAAAAATATTTGTCAAAAAATAAAATTTTGACAAATATTTTTTGACAAGTAATTTTATTGTATGACAGATGATAAGCTAATAAAAAATATAATTAAAAAAATAGGTATTACTAACATTCATTTAGCCAAATTATTGCGTGTAGATACAAGCATACTTACCCGAATAGCAGCAGGAACAAGGCAAATACCTTTAAAAGCTATTGCAATACTAGCCCAAGTACAAGCCACTATTGCCCATTTACCCACAGTGCAGCCTCCGCAAGCAACGCCTGCGGATGTTGCCGAATGCCAACAACAAATACAATGGTGTACGGCACAAAAACAGTTGTTGCAAAAGCAACTACAACAAATGAAAACCCTTTATGAGCAAGGGTTTAACATGAAAGCATTTGTTGAACAATACCAAGTGCAGCATCCACCCACAACGGCTTCGCAACAACGTTGGTTTGATGAACAATTGTATCGAGGGCAACAAAAAATGGAGGGTAACAATTGGGCGGCACAACAGCAAATACAATTGAAAATACATTTACTACAAGCAGAGATTGATTTTTATACACAACAGGTTGCTGAATAGGTGCTCGTTCGGTTAAATAAATGCAAAAAAAATATTTTATAAAATATATTGTTTTAAACAGTATATGTATTAATTTGCTATTACAATTTTTTTTAACCAATTAAAACAAGTAAGTATGAGTTACTCAGTAAGCAAATTAACCACAGCCGCCGAATGCGATAAAGCAGTTGCATTGGCTACCGAACGAAAAGCCGATTTACAATTTGAACAAACCATTATGGGTAAAGAATTGAGCGACCAAGAAAAAGCGGTGCAGCAAACTTCGGTAAACTTAATTTCTATTAAAGCACAAATTACAGGTGCCGAAACAGCAATTGCATCAATGCCAGCAGGACCAGAGAAAGAGGTGTTTGTTGGTAGGCTACGCCGCCTAAACGACCGTAAAGACAACCTTGAAGAACGTTTAGAAAAAGGTGGAACAGCAGCTTTATTAGATGCTGAATTAGATGCCGAATTAATAGCTACACAAATTACAGCAATTGATGCTTTTATAGCTACAGTTAACACACATAAGGCAAGTTTGTAAGTAGCACCCATTAAACTAAAAACACCCAACAAAAAAGAGGCTGTCTTTTCAAAAGACGGCCTCTTTTACATTATAGCAAGCCATGATTTATCAATTTACAAGATATACCTTGTTGCATCATCCGTTAAATCTAACAATTCATTTGTAAACAATTCTTGTTGTAGTATATCTTTCGTTTCTAAGTTGTGGGTTGCTAACCAATTTAGAAATGAATACACTTTTTCAGGATTCATTATACCACAAGTGGTGGTGTTGCCAAAATAAGGGGCAGTTGCTTGTAGCGATTTTTCTAGGTCAATATTTTTTAAGTCGTTTTCAGGAACATATTTCTTTAAAATAGCTACTGCTTCTGTAGGATTTTCTTGGGCAAATAAAAATCCTTTTTGAGTGACATGCATAAAACGAGTGTATGCATATTTCTGTAATTCAATGTTTTCTTTTTTGGTAAGTACAACCGGCGAATATCCATAAGGAATACCATAGTCACCCATTTTAAAAGCATTCAATGCTACATTTTTCGATTGGGCTTCAATGCCTTCCCAATTATCAAAAATCCAAGTAGCAGTTGCTTTTCCTTCCAACAGTGTATTCCAAATACCGAGTTTATCAGGGTAAACAATTTGTAGTGCACCTGTTCCACCATTGTTGATGATCATTTGTTGTACAATATGATCTTCGTAACGAGCTTTATAAGAAGCATAGGTTTGTCCATCAAGTTGTTTTGGAGATTGAATGTGCGAAGATTGTAAGGTTACAATACTGCTTAAGTCTTCTTGCAAAATGGCATATACAGCTATTGCCGCTACCTTATTGGTTTTATTATTCAGACTAATTACCGTTTCAAAAGGAGCGATGGCAAAGTCTGCCAAACCAAGTTCTAGCTTTTTGCCAGGTGTAAGGTGATAATTGTCGCTAATAGGGTTTAGTATTTCTAGCTGTAAGCCCTGTTGTTGATACCATTCTTGTTCCTGTGCAATTAAAAAACCGATATGGTTTGTGTTGGGTGTCCAATCTAGTGCTAAACGAATCTTAGTCATGCTGAGTTGGTTTATGAAATGCTTTTAGAAGATGTTTGTATGTATACAACAATGAATTGAGAAAGGAGTTTAAACGGTTCTTGTACATTGAGGTGCAGATTCAGCTTAATAAAAAAGGCTACCTCTTATTGGAGATAGCCTTTTTAAAAGGAAAATTTATGTTTATCTTAAAAACAACATTTCTCTGTATTTAGGAAGTGTCCATTCTTCGTCATCTACCAAATGTTCTAATTTATCTACATGGTAGCGAATAACATCGAAGAATTTACCTTTTACATCATCACAATAAGCAATAGCTCTTGCTCTTGTATCTGCAATGTTGTTGGCTACTTTTCTAGCTTCCACCATTTCATTTACTTTTTCGTAAACAATGTTGATGTGTTCACTTACTTCGTTTAAAATAGCTAATTGACTTCTGTAAGTTGTTTCAGGTACACCAACTGCTTTTAAACTTTCAATGTTGCCAGCTAATTGTGTTAGGTATTTTACAGCAGCAGGAATAATGTGGTTTAATGCTAAATCACCCATTACTCTAGCTTCGATTTGTACTTTTTTCAAGTATTTTTCTAACTCAATTTCATGACGAGCTTCTAATTCGCTATGAGAGTAGATGTTGTTGTTTTCGAATAATTTTTTAGCTTTTTCAGTAACCAAAGCGTCTAAAGCAATAGGTGTAGTTTTTAAGTTTGGTAAACCACGTCTTTCTGCTTCAGCATGCCATTCTTCGCTATAACCATCACCTTCAAACAATACTTTTTTGCTAGCAACAATGTAGTGTTGAATGGTTTGCATAATGGCAATTTCTTTCTTTTCACCTTTTTCAATTAAGCCATCTACCTCTTTCTTAAAGTTTTTCAAGGTTTCTGCCATAATGGTGTTCAAGATAGTCATTGGGTTAGCACAATTAGCAGTAGAACCAACGGCACGGAACTCGAATTTATTACCAGTAAATGCAAATGGAGAAGTACGGTTTCTATCTGTATTGTCTAACAACAATTCAGGAATGCTACGGTGTAAATCTAATTTTAAGATAGCTTCATCTTGTTCATCAAATTTGTCACCTACTCTGCTTTCAACTTCTTCTAATACTTTATATAAATATTGGCCAACGAATACAGAAATGATTGCAGGTGGAGCTTCATTAGCACCTAAACGGTGATCGTTAGGGGCAGAAGCAATAGATGCTCTTAAAATATCTGCATAATCATGAACTGCTTTAATGGTATTAACAAAGAAAGTTAAGAACATTAAATTGGTTTTTGGCGTTTTACCAGGTGCTAATAAGTTTACACCTGTATCTGTTGCCATGCTCCAGTTATTATGTTTACCACTTCCATTAATGCCTGCAAATGGTTTTTCATGCAACAAAACTTTTAATTTATGGCGTTTTGCAACACGGTTCATCACATCCATCAATAAAGTGTTGTGGTCAACAGCAATATTTACTTCTTCGAAAATAGGAGCACACTCAAATTGAGCAGGTGCAACCTCATTATGACGAGTACGTAAAGGAATACCTAATTTATAAGACTCGTTTTCGAAATCTCTCATGAAAGCGTAAACTCTTTCAGGAATTGTTCCAAAATAATGATCTTCTAGTTGTTGTCCTTTAGCAGGTGCAGCACCAAATACCGTACGACCACTTTGCACTAAGTCTGGTCTTGCATTTGCCAATGCTTCATCAATAACAAAATATTCTTGTTCCCAACCTAAAGTAGGTACAACTTTAGAAACGTTTTTATCGAAATAATGACAAACATCTACAGCAGATTTATTTAAAGCCTCTAATGCTTTTAATAAAGGAGCTTTATAGTCCAATGATTCACCAGTATAAGAAACGAAAATGGTAGGAATACAAAGTGTTTTGCCATGTCCTATTTCTATAATAAATGCAGGAGAAGAAGGATCCCAAGCAGTGTAACCACGAGCTTCGAAAGTAGAGCGAATGCCACCATTAGGGAAAGAAGATGCATCAGGTTCTTGCTGAACCAAAGCACCACCATCAAATTCTTCAATTGCAGTACCATCACTTTTCAAAGTAAAAAAGCTATCATGCTTTTCGGCAGTTGTACCTGTTAATGGTTGAAACCAGTGTGTAAAGTGTGTTACACCTTTGCTTTCTGCCCATGCTCTTAAGCCATTAGCTATTTGGCCTGCATTTGCTCTATCAATTTTTTTACCACCTTTAATACTGCCTACTAAGCTTTTGTAAGCATCGTCGCTCAAATACTCTCTTGCTGTTTTTAAGGTAAAAACGCTTTCACCAAAAATGGCGGTAATCTTCGACGATTTCGCACCTGCTGCTTCTGCTTCGTCAGTCAATTTTGTAATTGCATCAAATCGTAATGACATGTTACTAAGAATTTTGTATGTGATTGATAATGCTTCAAAATAACTTATAATTTTTAAATTTTCCAAAAAATCATTTGCAAGTCGATAAATTTTTCATGTATTTTCTTTGAAACTTAGAAAAAATTGAAGCATTCGTTTCTATACAAATATATCTAATTTTTATTCATTTATTCAATTTAAAAACATTAAAAAATAAAAAATATAATAAAATTCGTGATTTTTTTGAATTTTATTTACTATTTTGCAATCAAATCAATACATCTTATTAAACTTTAATCTTTAAATTGAATAAATGGAAAAACATCCCGTAAAAAAATTTGCACCTTTTGCAATTTTAACTGCTGTTGCGTTATCGTCAATTTTTATCCCAAGTTTACCCAATTTTGCAGACGCCTCTAAATATAGTGCTGCGGATATTGCTTGGATTATTGTAGCTACTGCATTGGTTTTTTTAATGACTCCAGGATTGGCTTTCTTTTATGGAGGAATGGTGCACAGGAAAAATGTATTGAGCACCATGATAAAAAGTGTAGTGGCTGCTGGTGTTGTAAGTGTATTATGGGTATTTGTAGGTTATAGTCTTTGTTTCGGCGAAAGCATTAATGGAATAATAGGTAATCCTACTACTCATCTTTTCTTTAAAGGAGTTGCTTCTGGAGAGCCTTGGAGTTTAGCACCAACTATACCTTTAACTTTATTTGCATTATTTCAATTAATGTTCGCAGTAATTACGCCAGGTTTAGTAGTAGGGGCTGTAGCAGAAAGAATCAGATTTACTGCTTACATATTGTTTATAGTATTGTTTAGTTTATTAGTATATGCTCCATTGGCTCATTGGACTTGGCATCCTGAAGGATTTTTATTTCAATGGGGTGTTTTAGATTTTGCTGGTGGAACAGTTGTGCATATTTCTGCTGGTTGTGCTGCATTAGCAGGAGCATTGGTATTAAAACGTAGACAAGTACACCTAGAAAATAAAGAAATTCCACCTGCTAATATTCCTTATGTATTAATTGGTACTGGATTATTGTGGTTTGGATGGTTTGGTTTTAATGCAGGTTCTGCTTTAGGGGCAAATGGTTTAGCGGTTTCTGCTTTTGCAACCACTAATACAGCTGCAGCTGCTGCAGGGTTATCATGGATGTTTTTTGATGTGATAAGAGGTAAAAAGCCATCTGTTTTAGGATTTTGTATAGGTGCTGTCGTTGGGTTAGTGGCTATAACACCTGGTGCAGGTTTTGTAGCAATACCTCAAAGCATATTCATTGGATTTATTGCAGCAATTATTTCTAATCTAGCTGTACATTGGAAACAAAAATCGAAATTAGATGATACACTAGATGTATTTCCTTGTCATGGTTTAGGTGGAATGGTAGGTATGTTGTTAACCGGCATTTTTGCGACCAAAACGGTAAATGGAGCAGGTAACGACGGTTTATTTTATGGAAATGTTACCTTTTTCTTAACGCAATTAAAAGCTTTGGTAATAGTTGTTGCTTACAGTTTCATTGTTTCTTTTGCAATATTCAAATTCATCAGTTTTATATTACCATTAAGAGTATCTTCTGAAGAAGAAGAGGTAGGTTTAGATGCATCTCAACACAATGAGGAATATGCAGGAATTTTCTCTACAAATAAATAATAATTTTCTAAGGCACTCATGCAATCAATTACATAAACAGAAAAGGTATTGCCCATAAATTATCAAAACTCCTGATCAAAGTTTCATTTATAGCAATACCCTTTCATTTTTAACACTTAAAAACCAATGCAATGTTAAGAAAAGTACTAACATCAAGCGTAGCTATGTCTTTATTTTTAGCTGCAAACAGTCAAGATTCTACAAAATCGTTACCAACCATTTCAGGTTCTGTAGATGCTTATTATCGTTTTGATTTCGCTGGAAAAGGTAATAACAAGACAAGTTTTACCAATTCTAACAACTCTTTTGAATTAGGTATGGCTACTTTAAGAGTGGATCATTCAATTGGTAAGGTAAGTGCAACTGCAGATTTAGGTTTCGGTAGAAGAGCGGCCGAGTTTTCTTATAATGATGCTGGTTCTTTGGCTGCAGTAAAGCAATTATACATTACTTACGCACCGAGCAGTAAGGTTAAATTTACCATGGGTAAATTCGCAACACATATTGGTTACGAACTTGTTGATGCGGTTGCCAATAGAAACTACAGTATGAGTTATGGATTTTCTTATGGTCCTTTCTTTCATACAGGTTTAAAGGCTGATGTTTCATTAGGAGGTAAAACAGCATTTATGATTGGTGTATCTAATCCTACTGATTTATCTAGCAATACAACATCTAGTCAATATTTGATTGCTCAATTAAGTACTGCAACTAAGAACGACAAGTTAAAAGCATACTTAAACTACCAAGGAACTAGTTCACCTGGGTTTAAGTTGAATCAATTTGACTGGGTATTTTTAGGTACGTTAAGCAGCAAATTTGCCATTAACTATAACGGAACAGTTCAATCTAGAAAATTTGGAACTGCAAAAGCTCAAAGTTGGAGCAGCAATGCTTTCTACTTCAATTATGATCCTACAAGTACTTTTGGGTTAACTCTTCGTACAGAATTTTTGGGTGATAAAGATGATTTATTAGGAATAGGTGGAGAGCGTATTTTTATACCTACTTTGTCCGCTAATTTCAAAGTAAATGCATTGACAATTATTCCTGAAATTCGTTTAGATAACGCTAAGAATAACATATTCGAAAAAAGCAATGGTACTTTAACTAAAGGTGCTACAAGTTTTGTATTAGCTGCTACATACAAATTCTAATATTCTCTGCAACCAAAACTAATTTTTTCATCTCTCAAAATGCTTATTTATGACTAAGTCAAGTCCTATTCCATTCATACTACTCGTTGCTTTTGCAGTGGTAGCTATGTTTACACCTTTATTTGCAGATTTTGACGGTTCTAAAGTATACAACTATGCAGATATTGCATGGTTGTTAATTTCGGCGGCATTGGTTTTATTAATGACGCCAGGATTATCGTTTTTTTACGGCGGTATGGTGGCTAAAAAGAATGTTATATCTACCATGTTACAAAGCTTTATAGCTACTGGTTTAATCAGCGTACTTTGGGTAGTTGTAGGTTTTAGCTTGGCTTTTGGAAAATCTTATGGCGGTTTTATTGGAGACCCAACTGAGTTCTTCTTCTTTAAAGGCATTAATGCTGCTGCTCCTTGGAGTTTAGCACCCACTATTCCTTTATTGCTATTTGCATTATTCCAAATGAAGTTTGCTATCATTACACCTGCTTTGGTGGTTGGTGCAACTGCAGAGCGTATACGTTTTACATCGTATGTGTTGTTTATGGTGTTATTTAGCATACTAATTTATGCACCATTAGCCCATTGGACTTGGCATCCAGAAGGTATTTTATTTAAAATGGGTGTTCTTGACTTTGCAGGTGGAACCGTTGTGCATATTTCTGCTGGTTGTTCAGCATTGGCTGGAGCCATTATTTTGAAAAGAAGAAAAGCTCATATTGCTCAAGAAGCTCACCAACCTGCTAATGTACCATATGTATTATTAGGTACAGGTTTACTATGGTTTGGTTGGTTTGGTTTCAATGCTGGTTCTGCCGTAGGTGCAGGAAGTTTAGCAGTTTCTGCTTTTGCAACTACTAACACCGCTTCAGCTGCTGCAGGTTTAGCTTGGATTTTCTTTGATGCCCTAAGAGGAAGAAAACCTTCTGCATTGGGTTTCTGTATTGGTGCAGTTGTAGGTTTAGTTGCCATTACACCAGGTGCTGGCTTTGTTGGCATTCCACAAAGTATTATTATTGGTGTAGTTGGTGCTGTATTATCTAATCTAGCAGTATACTGGAAAGGAAAAACAACAATCGACGATACTTTAGACGTATTCCCTTGTCATGGTATTGGTGGTATTGTTGGTATGATTTTAACTGGCGTATTTGCAAACAAAAAAATCAACGCATTTGGTAATGATGGATTGTTTTATGGTGGAACAGAATTCTTCTTAAAACAATTACTAGGTTGCCTAATTGTAGTTGTATTTTCTGTAGTAATGGGTTTTGTTGTCTTCAAAATTGTTGATTTAATTCATCCATTACGTGTTCCTGAAGCAGACGAAGAAGTGGGATTAGATATTTCTCAACACGACGAAAGCATCTAATTCATTCATTTGCATATCTTTCAAACGGCTACTCCTTTTTTGGGTAGCCGTTTTTATTTTGAGTTACAAGGAATACAAATCAGTTTGTTCAAATGTTTTCTGGCTTTCAAACATTTTGCTACTTTATGTTATAGCGTTTTGAATAAAATTTATTTGGGATAATTTCTAGTATGAAAATAAAAAAAGCAACTATTGCTAGTTGCTTATAATTGGTTGGGTTACCTGGATTCGAACCAAGACAGACAGAACCAAAAACTGTAGTGCTACCATTACACAATAACCCAATCCTGTCTCAATTATTTCTAATTGGAGTGCAAAAATAGGGGTGTGAGCTACTTACTCCAAATTTTTTTGTGAAAAATTTTATTTGCCTTTTGTATTGCTTAATAGATAGACTAATCTGTATCAAATATTAACCAATGATTGATACTAAAATTGCTCCAACAGCTTTTATTCATCCATAATCATTCAATATCTGCCCATTTCATTTAATAATGAACAGATACTAAAAAGTAAGAAATAGGCTAGTATTTACTGCCACTATATTGTAATTACTAAATAATAGTTTTTCTTTCCTTTTTGTATTAAGATATATTTTTCTTGCAATAAATCTTCGGTTGTTAATTGTGTTTTTTCAACAGATAATTTTTGTTTGTTAATGGCAATGCTACCTGCTTGCAACATTTTTCTAGCCTCACTTTTACTAGGTAATATTTGCGATTCTGCTAAAAAACTCACTAAATCGTATCCATCTACAATTTTTGTTTTTTCAATTTCAACAGTAGGCACACCTTCCATTACTTGCAACAATTGTGTTTCTGTAAGCGATTGTAAAATCGCTGCTGTATCGTTGCTAAACAAAATTTCGCTTGCTTTTACAGCAAATTCATAATCGGCACGGCTATGTACAAAAACTGTTAATTCTTCTGCCAATTTTTTTTGTAAAATACGTTCATGTGGTGCATTTTCATGAGCATATACAAGAGCATCAATAGTTGGTTTATCTAATAACGTAAACAATTTTATCCATGCTTTTGCATCTTCATCACTTGCATTTAGCCAAAATTGGTAAAACTGATAAGGGCTCGTTTTGCCAGCATCTAACCAAATATTTCCTTTCTCCGATTTTCCAAATTTGCCTCCATCTGCCTTTTTTACTAGTGGACAAGTAAATGCAAATGCTTCACCACCCATTTTTCGTCTAATCAATTCCGTTCCTGTGGTAATATTTCCCCATTGATCGCTACCACCCATTTGTAGCTTACAGTTCTTGTGTTTATATAACCAATAAAAATCGTAACCTTGAATTAGTTGATACGTAAATTCTGTAAAACTCATTCCATTATCGCCTTCTAAACGCTTCTTTACACTGTCTTTAGCCATCATGTAATTTACCGTAATGTGTTTGCCAGCGTCTCTAATAAAATCTAAAAAAGAAATGTCTTTAAACCAATCAAAGTTGTTCACCATTTCGGCTTTATTGGGCAATGATTCGTCGAAGTTTAAAAAGCGTTCTAATTGTTTTTTTATACCAGCTTGGTTGGCTGCAAGCACATCTATACTTAATAAATTTCTTTCTTCACTTTTACCCGAAGGATCTCCAATCATACCAGTTGCACCACCAACTAAAGCAAAAGGTTTATGACCAGCTTTTTGCAAATGCACCAACAATAAAATTGGTACTAAACTACCAATATGTAAACTATCGCTAGTAGGGTCAAAACCAATATAAGCACTCGTCATTTCTTTATTCAATTGCTCTTCAGTGCCAGGCATCATATCTTGAATCATGCCTCTCCAACGTAATTCTTCAATAAAAGTCATTCCTTTAAAAATTTACGACAAATGTAAAGTATCAATCGTTTTATCGAATGCTAATTTTAAGTGCCACATCAATACAAAAAGAAAGAATTTTATGTAACCAGCTGCATTGCTACTATTGGGCTTCTGTTGCGTCGCACTCTTGTACGTTCATATCGCTTTGCAACAATTCATTCAGTACTTTTCAATTTTTTATTTCATAAACAAATCATTTTTTTCAAGAAAAACAATGATTTTATCATTAATTACAATAAATAGGTGCAGCATTTTACACATATTTACACTCTCTAAAAAAAACCTATTAAATTACATGCCTATTCGATACAACGTTTACAATGAAGTATACAAACAGGTTAATTGTATTTATTTTAATCGTACTTATACACCAGTATGGTTATGGTCAGTTTCGTAAATATTCCAATGAATTTTTAAATATTGGTGCAGGTGCAAGAGGTTTAGCAATGGGTGGAGCACAAATAGCTTCTGTTAAAGATGGAACAGCCGGTTATTGGAATCCTGCAGGTTTGGTTTACGTAACCAATCAACCACAGCTAAACGTTATGCATGCAGAATATTTTTCTGGAATTGCAAAATACGATTATGCATCACTAGCTTTTCCATCGAAAGATCAAAAACGAACACTCGGCATTTCTTTGTTGCGATTTGCAGTAGACGATATTCCCAATACTTTGTATTTAGTAGAGCCAGATGGAAGTATTAATTACAACAATATCACTACTTTTTCATCGGCCGATTATGCTGTATTACTCAGTTTTGCTCAAAAAATAAAAGACGAAAAAGATGTTTCTATTAGTATTGGTGGCAATGCAAAAATAATTCACAGAAATGTAGGCAGTTTTGCCAAAGCTTGGGGTTTTGGTTTAGATGCAGGTATTCAAATACGAAAAGGATCTTGGCGTTTAGCAGCCGTTTTAAGAGATGCAACCACCACATTTAATGCATGGAAATACACATTTACAGAAAGAGAAAAAGAAGTTTTGTATTTAACCAATAATGATATTCCTGTAAAAAGTACAGAAAACACAGCTCCACGGTTAATTGTTGCAGGTGGTTATTTATTTGAGTTTTCAAAAAAGTTTAGTTTGCTAGCAGAAGCCAACGTGCACCTCACTTTTGATGGAAAAAGAAATACATTAATTAGTACATCTGCTTTAAGTGCAGACCCAAATATTGGCTTAGAAGCCAACATAAATAATAGCTTGTTCTTACGTGGTGGAATTTCGAATTTTCAACGAGCTTTAAGCGATGGAGATACTACCAATCAAAAAAAAGTATGGATTTACCAGCCAAGTGTAGGTGCAGGATTTAAAATAGGAAATGCAGCTATTGATTATGCATTTACCAACTTAGCCAATCAATCAAACCCTTTATACACCCATATATTTTCATTGAAAATAGACTTGGTTAAAAAAGTAAAATAATTACCATTTATGCGTACATTATTCATCATTATATTTTCTATTCTTTGCTTAAAAGTGGTAGCACAGCCCTTAAACAATGAATGGATTGATTACAGCAAAACCTACTACAAATTTAAAGTTGGTAAAACAGGTATTTATAGATTAAGCTTGAATGCATTAACTGCTATCAATATCCAAAATACACCTGTAGAGCAATTTCAATTATGGAGAAATGGTAAGCAAATTCCGTTGTTTACGACCAAACCCACAGGAGTAATGAATTCTACTGACTACATCGAATTTTGGGGCGAACAAAATGATGGACAAACCGATCGATTTTTATACAGAGACCCTTCTTTTCAACTCAGCGATAAAATAAGTTTACAAACAGACACAGCAGCGTTTTTTCTCACCATAAATCCTATCATTTCTTCTAATCTACGATTTACAACTGTAGCCAATAATGTAGCTGGCAATACTTTACCTGTAGAACCTTATTTTATTCATCAATATAGAATAGATTTTAGAGATAATTTAAATAGAGGTTTTGCTCAAAATGTAGGAGAGAATGTGTATTCATCTTCATACGATATTGGCGAATTTTTTAGTAGCAATGAAATTAGATTGACCAATTCACCATTTACAGTGAATGCTGGTAATTTGTTTGTAGCTAATGGAGCACCATCAGCAAGCGTACAAATTGGTATGGCAGCAAACGCCGCAAAAGCTAGAAGTTTTGAGTTAAGTGCCAATAACAGTGTTTTGTTAACGCAACAAATGAATGGTTTTACAGCAGGAAATTATAGCAACAATAATGTTCCAATTTCGGTGTTTAACAATACTTCAGAATCTTTTAGACTAAGAATAGTAACAACAGATAGTTTTGATAGAATTGTTTGTTCTTACATTAATCTACAATATCCTCGACAGTTTAATTTTGGAGGAGCCAATAATTTTAAGTTCAGTATACCTGCAAATACCACAGGAAAATTTTTGAATATTACCAATTTTAACAGTGGTAATGGTTTACCCATTTTGTATGATATAACTACATTAAAAAGATATGTTGCAAATGTTGCCAATAATGGAACATTACAATTTGCTTTACCGCCTTCTTCTGAAAATATTGAGTACATTTTAGTAAGCCAAGATGTAACAAATATTACTGCGATAAATAGTTTACAGCAAAAAACATTTATCAATTATGCAGCAGCTAATTATCATGCAGATTATTTAATTATCACCAATCAGTTATTAACCAATAATAGCACGGCTGTTGAAGATTACAGAGCATATAGAAGCAGCATTGCAGGTGGAAATTTTACTGCTAAGGTGTATGATATTGATGAGTTGGTAGATCAGTTTGCTTATGGCATAAAAAAACATCCGTTAAGTATTAAAAACTTTATTCGTTTTGCAAGGCAAAACTTTACGAGTAAACAACCAGCTTTTGTATTTTTAATTGGCAAAGCAACTACGTATGAAGATTATAGGCGAAGAGAAAGTTCTCCTTTTGCCGATCGATTAAATTTGGTTCCTACATGGGGTTGGCCAGCATCAGATATTTTATTGGTTTCGTCCAGTCTTGCACCTGTTCCTTCTGTTGCAGTTGGAAGATTATCTGCCATTACACCACAAGAAGTAGCTGTTTATTTAGATAAAGTAAAAGATTTTGATTTACAAGCAATCAATACCAATCAAACCATTGCTAGTAAAGCTTGGATGAAGCAAATGGTACATGTTGCTGGGGCAAATGATGCCAATTTAGATGCACTACTAACTGGTTATTTACGAGGCTATGAAAATATTGCAAAAGATACTTTAATTGGAGCTACGGTTAACAATTTTGGTAAAAGTACAACTGGTGCTGTAACTACAATTACCAATGCAGAAATGGAAAATTTATTTGCAAGTGGCATTAGTTTGCTTAGCTATTTTGGACATTCAGCAGCATCAGCATTAGACTATAATTTAAACGATCCTTCTGTTTATAACAATACGGGTAAATATCCTTTCTTTTTGGTAAATGGCTGTAGTGCTGGTAACTTTTTCGACTTTGATGAATCTCGTTTTTCTGTAACTACAGCTTTGGCAGAAAAATTTGTATTAGCTCCTAAAAAAGGAGCAATTGGTTTTATTGCTAGTACGCATTTTGGGTTAACCACTTATTTAGATACTTATTCATCTGGATTTTATCGTTCTGCGTCAAGAAGTACAGGCTATGGTAAAACTATTTCTAAAAATATGGCCGATGCTATTGCTACACTTCAAAATAGTTCGGGAAATTTTAGCGATTATTTTGCTCGTCAACATGCAGAACAAACCATTTTACATGGAGATCCTGCATTAAAAATATACAGCAGCGATAAACCAGATTTTGTAATTGAAGCACCACAAGTAATCGTTAGTCCTACTATATTATCTGTTGCAGATAATCAATTTACTGTAAAAACAAGAATTTACAATATTGGAAAAGCCACAGGAGATTCGTTGATGGTAAGCATTAAACGTCAATATCCTGACGGAAGTATGGTGAATCTTTTTTCTAGAAGAATAAAATCCGTTCGATTTGTTGATTCGATTAGTATTAATGTACCTATTATAGCAACAAGAGACAGAGGAACCAATAATATTATTGTACAAATAGATGATGATGGAAAGTATGATGAAATGAGTGAAAGCAACAACATTGTTTCTAAATCATTTGTAATTTTTGATGATGAATTAAGACCAGTTTTTCCATATAATTTTTCAATTATTAATCAATCTACTTCTAAATTAATTGCTTCAACAGCCAATCCGTTAAGCACCACTAAAAACTACCTTTTAGAGTTAGATACTACGGCATTATTTAATTCTCCATTTAAAATTTCGAGAAATGTAGCAAGTGTAGGTGGTGTAGTAGAATTTGATCCTGCAATTACATTTACAGACAGTACTGTTTATTATTGGCGTGTTGCACAAGTAGCAAGCAATGGACCAACTAGATTTAACGAAAGTAGTTTCATGTACACCTCTAAGAGTTTAGAAACAGGTTTTGGTCAGTCGCATTTATATCAACATTTTAAATCGAATACAAGCAGAATTAGTTTAGATAGCAATTCAAGACGTTGGAAGTTTGGTAATAATCAATCCTTATTGCAAATAACGCATTCAATTTTTCCATATTATAGAGAACCTGTTAATTTTCAAATTACAGTAAATGGACAAATTATTACTCAAAGTGCATGTATTGGTAATTCTATCATTTTTAATGTTTTTGATCCAGTTACCTTAAAACCTTTCTTTAATCAAACTAATCCGTCAATGATAGGAAATGGAGGTACTTATGGTGGATTTATGGGTAGTGCAATGTCGTGTGCATCTGTAGGTAGTGCTTACAATTTTGAATTTTCGTATTTAGATGTAGCTAATAGAAACAAAATCAGAGATTTTATGAATTGGATACCGAATGGAGCCGTTGTTACCGCAAGATTAATTTTTGACAATTCACCCGTTGGATTTGTAAACGATTGGAAAAATGATGGAACAAGCAATACTATGTATCATTTATTGAAACAAGCAGGTTTTTCAGACATCGATTCGTTTAATGTACCAAGAACTTGGAGTTTTATTTATACGAAAAACAATCCATCGTTTACTCCAATTTCAAAGTTTACCAATGGCTTATTTGATAATATTTTAATCAATGCTATTATAACCAATACGGATACTTTAGGATATATTTATTCACCCACATTTGGCCCAGCTACTAGTTGGAAACAACTGCAATGGCGTGGAAGTAGTTTGGATAATTCAAACGGAGATATTCCACAAATTGATGTATTTGGGGTGAATACATCAGGACAAGAAACGAAGTTGCTTACCGTTTTGGCAAATAATCAAAACGTTGATATTTCTGGTATCAATGCTACCAATTATCCATATTTGAAATTGGCAATGAAAAATCAAGACAGTATTCATTTTACGCCATATCAATTGAGATATTGGAGGCTAACTGGAAATATGGTAAGTGAAGGTGCTCTTTCTCCCAACATTCTGTACAACATAAAAGATACGCTTGAAGCAGGTGAGCCATTATCAATTGCTATTGCCTTTAAAAATGTTAGCAATACAACTTTCAGTGATAGTTTAGACGTAAAGTTGCAGGTAGTTAACCAAAGCAATGTTACCAATACATTTAGTGTAAATAAACTGAAGAAAATTGCAGCCAATGATACAGCAACTATTAGAACATTAATTGACACAAAAGCTTTTAGTGGAAATAATACGTTGTTTATAGATGTAAATCCTTCGAATAATCCAATAGAGCAGCATCGATTTAATAACTTTTTATACAAAAATTTCTTTGTTAAAGTAGACGATAAAAAGCCTTTGCTTGATGTAACGTTTGATGGCGTACACATTTTAAACAATGATATCGTTTCTTCAAAACCTGCAATCAGAATTGAATTGAAAGATGAATCAACGTTTCAGTTGTTAAATGATACGTCACTAGTAACGGTACAATTACGATATCCCAATTTTACCACACGAAGATTTAGATTTAATAATGATACACTAAGATTTACTGCTGCCACTACAACCAATAATAAAGCAATTGTAGATTTTTCGCCTTACTTACAACAAGATGGCGATTATGAATTAATTGTAACAGGAAAAGATAAAAGCGACAACGCAGCGGCTACACAAGAATATAGAATTGCGTTTAAAGTTTACAATAAACCAATGATTAGTAATGTTTTTAATTACCCCAATCCATTTACTACATCTACTGCTTTTGCATTTACACTAACCGGTAGTGAAGTGCCACAGAACATAAAAATTCAAATACTAACGGTTACTGGAAAAATTGTAAGAGAAATTACAAAATCTGAACTTGGACCAATAAGAATTGGAAATAATATTACTGAATTTAAATGGGATGGAACAGATATGTTTGGAGCAAAATTGGCCAATGGTGTGTATTTATATAGAGTTATTACCAACTTAAATGGTAATACACTCGATAAATTTAAAACCACCGATAGAAATGGGGGAAATGTAGATACCGATAAATATTTTAAAGCCGGTTACGGAAAGATGTACTTGATGCGATAACTTTGCAACATGAAAGCAGTAGGAATAGGCACGAGAGTGATTAATTTTTTAATAGATACACTCATTATATTTATCATAAGTATTCTATCTTTCCAAGTTTGGAATTGGTATGTTCGATTTTATGGGCTATTTCCTATTAATTTCGGCACATTATTTTTTAGTGTTTCTTTTATATTTTATAGTTTTTTCGAAGCCGTTTTTGCACGTACCCCTGGTAAATGGTTAAGCTACAGTAAAGTGGTGAATAGAAATGGAACAAAGGCCAATGTGTTGAAAGTTTTTGTACGAAGTCTTACTCGTATTACCTTAATTGATTGTTTTTTTATTCCTTTTTTAGATAAGCCCTTACATGATTACGTAAGTAAAACAGAAGTGGTAGAAATTTAATGTTTGAGTTCACACAAAAATCCCCTTTTTGCAATGATAGCAAAAAGGGGATTTTTATATTATAGATTGAAAGTTACGCTTCTATCATTTCTCTTAAGTATTGCTTTTTTTCTTCTTTAAAAGCTTTTCTTGGCTGTAAACCCAACAGTTGAAACATTACATTATCTTCATCGAAACTAGGGTTTGGTGTGGTTAACAATTTATCTCCAGCAAAAATTGAATTTGCACCAGCCATAAAACAAAGGGCTTGTTCAGCAACACTCATATCTGTTCTACCAGCACTTAAACGAACCATTGTTTTCGGCATTAAAATTCTTGCAGTAGCAATCATTCTCACCATATCCCAAATATCTACTTTCTTATTGTTTTCCAATGGTGTTCCTTTAATCGGCACTAAAGCATTAATAGGTACACTTTCAGGATGTTCAGGTAAGGTTACCAAAGTGTGTAGCATTTTAATTCTGTCTTCATGTGTTTCTCCTAATCCAATAATTCCACCACAACAAACGGTAACACCAGCTTTACGTACGTTTTCTAAAGTTTCTAAACGATCATCGTAGGTTCTTGTAGAAATAATTTCACTGTAATGTTCCTTACTTGTATCTAAATTATGGTTATAAGCATACAAACCTGCATCAGCTAATTTTTTAGCTTGATCTTCTGTAAGCATTCCTAAAGTACAGCAAACTTCCATTCCCATTTCATTCACGCCTTTTACCATATCTAAAACCCTATCAAAATCTCTGTTATCTCTCACTTCTCTCCAAGCTGCACCCATACAAAATCTAGTACTACCAGCTTCTTTTGCTTTTTGAGCATAGCTTAAAACGTCTTCTTTTTTCATTAATGCTTGCACATTAACATCGGTATTGTAACGAGCAGCTTGTGGACAATAAGCACAATCTTCGCTGCAACCACCTGTTTTTATGCTGAGTAAAGTACAAACCTGTACTTCTGCTGTATCATTGTATTGTCTGTGTAAACTTGCTGCTTTAAACACTAGTTCTAAAAGGGGAGTGTTGTAAATATCTTCAATTTCAGAAATCGTCCAATTATTACGAATATCAGTTGTATGCATTTGGTAAAATATGTTTGAGTGAACAAATATAGGTGATGCGTTTTATTAGCTTGTTGAATAACAAAAACTTAGTTGATTCTAAAAACTTATTCAGCCTTAGGATACCCAATATAATTTCTCCATTTTTCTATTAATTGCTGCATATCTGTGGGTAAATCTGTTGTAAAAAAAACAGGTTCATTGGTTCTTGGATGAATAAAACCTAAGGTTTTAGCATGCAATGCACAACGTGGGCAAATGGCAAAGCAATTATCTACAAACTGTTTGTATTTGGTGTAAATAGTGCCTTTTAAAATTCTATCGCCACCATATTCCCAATCGTTAAATAATGTGTGGCCAATATGCTTCATGTGTACACGTATTTGGTGTGTTCTACCCGTTTCTAACACACATTCCACTACAGAAACATAATTCATTCTTTCTAAAACAGAATAATGTGTAATGGCATGTTTTCCTGTTTCACCATCAGGGTAAGCAGCAAACATTTTTCTAAATTGATGATGACGAGCTATGTGTGCATTTACTGTTCCTTGTTCTTTTTCTACATTTCCCCAAACAACGGCAACATATTTTCTCTGAACTGTATGATTGTAAAATTGTTTGGCTAAATGTGCAGCAGCATCTGCATTTTTGGCTAAAACAATTAATCCAGTTGTGTTTTTATCAATCCTATGTACCAAACCATAACGTGGTAAAGTTTCTTCTGTTAAAGTAGGATTTTGCTGTAATAGATGATACAAAACTCCATTTAATAAAGTTCCAGAAAAATTACCTACACCAGGATGAACAACCATATTGGGTTGTTTATTGATTACCAATACATCTTCATCCTCATACACAATATTTAATGGAACGGGTTCAGATTTTAAAACAGTATATTCAGGATTAATATAACTCATCAATACAACTTCATCACCGGGACGAATTTTGTAGTTGCTTTTCACCACCTTTCCATTCACCGTTAAAAAACCCGATTCTATCGCTTGCTGAACCTTGTTTCTTGTAGCACCTTCAACATGATTTTGAACCCATTTATCAATTCGTACCGATTCTTGACCTTTATCTACAGAAAAAACTTTTTTCTCATATAAGTCTTCCGTTGATTCTTCTTGTATTATGGCTACATCTACATTCATAGTGGGCAAATATACAACTGCATTTTTAGTGATGCGTTGGCTTGATAATTTTCAAATGTTTAATAGTATTGAGTGTTGATAAATATGCAATTAAATGGTTTTTGCAGCAGTAAATTTGCAGTATGAAACAAGAAGTTTTTTTTAAAGATTTAGGCACTAGAAGGTATAAAGAAGTGTGGGATTTACAAGAAATTTTGTTGAAACAAAATGTAGAAGCAAAAACAGAACAATATAAAGCCATTAGTACCAACACATTTATACCACAAACAACAAATCATTTATTGTTTGTAGAGCATCTTCCTGTTTACACATTGGGTAAAAGTGGTAATCAAGAAAATGTATTGATTAATGAAGAAATGCGTTTGCAAAAAGGAATTGAATTTTTTCATATCAATAGAGGAGGAGATATTACGTTTCATGGTCCTGAACAATTGGTTGGCTATCCAATTTTAGATTTAGATAAGTTTAAAACAGATTTAGGTTGGTATTTACGTAGTTTAGAAGAAGTGATTATTTTAACATTGGCAGAATATGGCATTAAAGGAGAAAGAAGTGAAGGTGAAACAGGTGTATGGATAGATGCAACAATACCTGGAAAAGAACGAAAAATTTGTGCTATGGGCATTAAATGTAGCCGATGGATAACCATGCATGGATTTGCTTTAAATGTAAACACAGACCTAAACTATTTCGATTATATTGTTCCTTGTGGCATTGTAAACAAGCAGGTTACAAGCCTAGAAAAAGAGTTGGGTACAAAAGTGCCGATGTACGATGTAAAAGATAGGGTAAAACGCAATTTTGAATGGGTGTTTAATGCTTATTTGGTATAAAACGCTTTAAAAAAGTTTAGGAACATAAAATTTGTTTCGTTCTTTTAGTTTATCGTTTTCATACAATTCAAATACAAACCATCCTGCATGTAAAAAATTGGTTTTATCTAAAATAAGTTCACTTTCTTTTACATATTTAATGGTAAACAATTCCGTTCCATCTTCTTCATAAAATTTAATGCTGTACTTATTGAGCTTTGTATTGCCTAGTTTAATGGATATTTCATCTGCATTATTGGTAAACAAATAGGTAGATGGCTTCCAAATGGGTTTGGGAATAAATGGTTTTAGTAAAATTTCATTAGCAGCTAGCGTATATATAGTATCTTTTGTTTTTTGAATAATCGAATCTCTAAATTGCTTGTACAATTTAGATTCTATTTGAGCGTATAAAGTATCTTTTGTTCTTTTATAAATATTGATAAAATATTTTTCTTCAACCGGCTTTTCTACCTTTTTTTCAGGTTGTTTTATGGGCTCTTTTGTGGGTTCTTTTGTGGGTTCTTTTTCTGTTGGAGTAATTACTGTTCTGTTATCAATTTCTCTACTATCTGTTGTTTTTTTAGGAAGATTATTTGAAGGATTGTTTATGGCTTCAGATTTTATATATGGACTAACTGTTTTAGATGTCGAAAAAAAATATTTTCCACCTTCTAACACATAAAAAATGCGGTAAAAAGGTTTTAAACCGGCAGGCATTTTAATATCTGCAAATCCATTTTGTGGTAAATTTGGAGATTGGGCTGAATAAATTGTGGTAAAAAAACGAGTGCTATCAAACGAACGCTGAACAGCTATTTGAACACAATTTGGAAATGGATTATTCCAACTAATCAGCACTTTATCTTTTCCTAAATCTTGTACACTAAAATTAGGAAGTGTATCCTGTGCATTTGCATTTAACAAGAAACTTTCTACGAAAAATACAAGAAAATACAGTTTTAAAAATTTCATGTTCGCAAATATACTGTCAACAATATTAGCACTAGATATAGATTGATAGAGTAATTTAAAGTAGCCTTCTTTTTAAAAAATAAGCGTATTTTTAGGAAGCGATAAATTGCCTTGTAAGCCTCCACTATGTATCACCATTATTTTAGCAGATTCTCCAAAATATTGTTGCGATAATAAATCTTCTACAGCAAAAATGAGTTTGCTTGTATAAATAATGTCTGTAGGTAAATGGTATTGTTGGTGACAATCATTCATGTAATTAATTAATGATTGTGGATGTTTGGCATAGCCACCAAAATGATAATTATGTAACACTTGAAATGATTTGTTTTTTTCAGTTTCAGTAAGCAAAGCAGCAATATCGTTTTCTAAGTTTTGATAACCTTTTAATACCGAAATGCCAATAACTTGTTGATGGGTGTTTGCACCTTTAATTATTCCTGCCATCATGGTTCCTGTGCCACAAGCACATACAATATGTGTATAACTATCATCAATATAATTGCAAATTTCTGCTGCACCAACTGCTCCATCAATGCTATAGCCTCCTTCATTTATCCAATAATAGCCATCTTTTTCAAATTGTTGTTGCAACTTTTTTTTGTCTTTAAACGTGTTTCTATCAACAAAAAATAATTCCATGCCATTTTCTGTAGCATGTAGTAAAGTATGGTTAAGGGGTATTTTTTCGCCACGAATAATTCCTTTACTTTTTAATCCTAAAGCATTGCAAGTAGCCGCTGTAGCAACAATATGGTTCGAAAAGGCTCCTCCACAAGTAACAATTCCAGAATACTTAAGCTCAATGGCTTTTTGTACCGAAACCTGTAGTTTAAAAATTTTATTACCGCTGATTACCCTGTCAATTTCATCAAGTCTGAGAATATTTACAACATTTTTTTTGGACTGATTTTTTAATTCTAACGATTGAATTTTGATTTTTTTATTATTAAATAGTAACATGTTATAATTGATAAGCAAATCTATTGGATTAACAATTGATATGTTCTACTTTTACCAAGTTTAAAAAACTAAAATCTAAAGAATATGGAAAAACCCACGTTGGTAATTTTGGCTGCAGGAATGGCAAGTAGATATGGTGGAATGAAACAAGTAGAAGGTTTTGGGCCAAATGGTGAAACGATAATGGATTATTCAATTTACGATGCAATAAGAGCAGGATTTGGTAGAGTTGTGTTTATTATTAGAGAAGAATTTGCGGAATCGTTTAAAAATACCTTTGAACCTAAGTTAGCTGGAAAAATTAAAACGGAATACGTTTATCAAAAATTAGAATCTTATTTAGGTGGAAGAACTATTCCTGCTGATAGAACAAAACCATGGGGAACAGGGCATGCTTTGTTGTGTTGTAAAGAGGTTTTAAATGGTCCTTTCGCTGTAATTAATGCCGATGACTTTTATGGTAAAGATGGATTTGTACAAGCTGCTAATTTTATTAATGAAAAATGTAGCGATACTTTATATGCTTTAATTGGTTACCAATTAGCCAATACATTGAGTGAAAATGGAAGTGTTAGCCGTGGTGTTTGTAGTATTGATGAACAAGGTAATTTGGTAGGAATTACGGAACGCCCAACCATTTATAAGAAAGATGATGTAATGGTGTTTGAAGAAGATGGAGCAACTACAGAATTGCCTATTAGCACTAAAGTAAGTATGAACTTTTTCTGCTTTGGAAAGAGTTTTATTTCAATTGCAGAAAACTTATTCGAAGAATTTTTAGACACTCAAATGAATGTTCCAAAGTCTGAGTTTTATATTCCTAAAATTACCGATCAGTTTATGAAAAGAGGTTTAGGAAAAGTAGAAGTAATACCTACCGATGCAAAATGGTTTGGCGTAACCTATAAAGAAGATGCAGAAGGAGTTAGATCGAGTATAGCTGCTTTATTGGCAAATGGTGTGTATCCTGCTAATTTGTGGGGTTAAATTGGAATGATGATATTTCAATACTGTAAATATAAAAGCGGCTGCTTCGAATTTTGAAGCAGCCGCTTTTTATTCCATTAAGCTGAAGGTTAATAACCAAATATCTCTTCTAAACTTAGTTTTTTTACTTCTCCATATTGCTTTAAATCTTCAGTGTTCACACGTTTTTCGCTTGCAACAATGCAGTAGGTAAACGTTTACTTTGATTGAATAGAAGATGTTGCCAACAGAATTGAGATAGAAGCCCAGAACCTAATAGCAACAGACCCTGTAAAAGCACAAAAAACGATTGACATTGCTAATATGATTAAAAATCCTGCTAATGCAACTAAAATTAAGCCATATGTGGTTATACTTAACAGGCCAGTTGGTGGTGCTGCAGGTACAGGCAGTATGAATATTTTAAAACTAAACCCTTTTAAATAATGGAACGAAAAAGTATTGATTTACTTAATTTTTTGTATCAAAATAATAAAAAAACTGAAGAACAATGGTTAACCTATCAGCCTGATGAAAATCAAAAAGATGACCCCTTTTTTTATAGAAGTAAACATAATCATCTTTGGTATTGCCAAAGAGATTATGCCTACAAATACTTTTATGTGGATAATAATATAGAAAAAGCAAAACAAGCTTTTTACATGTGTGGGAGATTGATTGAAAATGCTACTGTAAAATACGATGCTAGTTTAATTGATAATGCTTGGAATTATTTTGCACTTGCCTTGCTTAGTGATAATGCAGAACTAATAAAACGATACGCTAAACTAACTCATTCTAATTTTTTTAAAATGGTAAAATTAGGTTGGGGCTCTACATATATATATTGTATGCAATGCATTATTAACAACGATATGGAGGAATACCAAAAAGCAATTCAAATAATGAAAGATAAATGTATAAAAAAATTTAAGTGGGGCTTAGACGTAGAATTTCTAGAAGCACTAGTATTAAGAAATAAAGATAATTGCCAAATGATTTTGCAAGAGCTAGTTTCAAAAAAAGGTCATGAAAAAAGAAACAAATTAGAAACGGGCTATAAAGATTTTATCTCTTTTCCTGCCACTACACTTGCCAAACTTGCTTGGTTAAAGGGCGTAAATGTACAAGTAGATACTCATTTAATACCGCAAGCACTTTTGCCGTTACAGCCTAATGAAGTTTATGTTGATGAATACGATTTTTTAAGTAGTTAGTTGTAAGTAGATTTTTATAAGTGAATATAAAAGCATTGCCTAATAAAAATCCCTCTGTAGCAATTACTACAAAGGGATTTTTTTATCAAGTATAAACGCTATTAATAACCAAATATCTCTTCTAAACTTAGTTTTTTTACTTCTCCATATTGCTTTAAATCTTCAGTGTTCACACGTTTTTCGCTTGCAACAATACAGTAACTATAAGGCTTATTGGCAATTTGTTGTTTGGTGAAATTTTTAATATCATCAAAACTTAAAGCATCAATTTCTTTATATGTATTTTTTCTAGGATCGTAATCAATACCCAAACGTTGTAAAGACAAATAATTGAAAATAACCGATTCGTCAGTAATTCTTTCGCTTTCTATATCTTTTTTAATCGCTGTTTTGGCATCGCTGAATAATTTATCTGCTTTAGGTAAATCATTAATCAGCTCATTCATCGATTTTACTGCATCGTTCAATTTATCAGATTGTGTGCCTACATAAGCCATAAAGCTATATGGATTTTCTTTCTTTTGTGGTTTACCATACATAGCAAATGTTGAGTAAGCTAATGCTTTAGATTCTCTAATGGTTTGAAAAACAATGCCACTCATTCCACCTGCACCAAAATAATTATTAAACAAATCGATGGTTGTATTTCTTTTGGCATCGTAAGCATCGGTATTTCTGAGCCATCTTATTTCTGCTTGAACCATATCATAATTGGCAAAGTAAACTTTATTGCTTTGTTGTTGCTGCATTACATATTCCATTTTAGAAGCATTGGGTTTAAATGTAGCAGGCATTGGATGTAGTTGTTTAATTTTTGTGGTAAAATCGTTTACAGCCAACGGTCCAAAATAAATAATATCATGAGCATAATTGGTTAAGTCATGTAAAATATCGGTAAGTTCTGTAGCTTTCATTCCCTCTAATTCTTCTTTACTCAACACATAGTTAAACGGATTTTTTGCTCCATAATTAGCGTAGTTTACCAATCCATTCATAATTGCACCTTTATTCAGTTTAGCATCGTTGCGTTGTTTTTGTATACGAGCAATGAGTTTTTTCAGTGCTTCTTCATCTGGTTTACAGTTTTTAAGAATATCTTCTAACAATGCAACTGCTTTACTAAAGTTTTGTTGTAATCCTGTAACATAAACGGTTGTAAACTCAGTTCCTGCACTTACATTAAATGAACAAGCAAGTTTGTAAAACTCTTTACTAATATCTGCTGCTGCAATTTTATCTGTGCCTAAAAAAGGAAGATATTGAGTAGCGGCACCTAAAAATTTATTGTTCCAAGTACCCATATTTAAACGATAGTATAGTCTAAATATATCGTTGTCTTTGTTTTGAGAATAGTAAACAGTAGCAGCACCAACAGCAGATTTTTGAATATCTTTTGTGTAATCAATAAACGATGGATTGATGTTGCCAGCCTTTACTGATTCTACTTGTTTTAAAAAGTTACTTTCAGCATCTCTATTTACATCAATAGGTGTGATAGCAGGTTTTGGAACTTTTACAATGTTTTTATCTTCGCCTTTACGTTTGTATACAGCTACGTATCCATCGGTAATATATTTATTGATGAAATTAACCAATTCAGCTTTTGTAACTGCATTCATTGCATCTAAAAACGCTGCTCTTTTGTCCCACATTTTTCCTTCATCTTGAATAAATGAATTCATAATGTCGTTAGCAGTACTATTGTTGTCTTTAATGGCTTCCAATTTATCTAACTTGTAGTTGGCAGCCGTAGATTGAATTAATGATTCATCGAAATCACCTTTTTTTAGCAATTCTATCTGAGCCATTAACAACGATTTTACTTCGTCTAAACTTTGACCTGCTTTTGGAGCACCATTTACAACCAAAACGCCATAATCTTTAAAGTTGTAGTTATAAGCTCCTGCTCTTAAAACCTTTTGTTGTTTGTTTAAATTCAAGTCTATTAATCCTGCTTTTCCATTGGCTAAAATATTGGCGGTTAATTCTACCAAAACACTTTCTTTATAGCTTAATGCACCTGGCATTCTCCAAGCAATATTGATGTTTTCTGCTGTTGGGCCAAATACTTCTTTTACAATAGGAGAAGCTATTGGTTTTTCAGCAGCAGGATTATATGCAGGAACCGCTTTAGGTTTCCACCATTTAAAGGCAGCATCTATCTTAGCAATTACTTCATCGGCATTAAAATCTCCAACCATTACCAAAGCCATATTATTGGGCACATAATAGGTGTTGTAAAAGTTTTTAATAGCCACTAACGATGGATTTTTTAAGTGCTCAATTGTACCAATAGTGGTTTGTTGACCATAATTATGTGTTGGAAAAACATTTGCCAATAATACCTCGTTTACTTTTCTTCCATCATTATCTAAGCCAATATTTTTTTCTTCATAAACGGCTTCTAATTCTGTATGAAAAAGGCGTAAAACAGGGGCTCTAAATCGTTCAGACTGAACCACTAAAAACTTATCAATTGCATTTGCAGGAATATTTTCTTCATATACCGTTTCTTCTACCCATGTATGTGCATTTGTACCTTGTGCACCCATAGCAGCCAACATTTTATCGTACTCATTGGCAATGGCAAATTTTGCAGCAATTCCGCTTACACTATCTATTTCATGGTATTTTGCTTTTCTGGCTGTTGTGTCAGAAAATGGTATTTTGTTATAAGCTTCGTAAAGCGATTCAATTTTATCGATGAGTAGTTTTTCTTTTGCCCAGTTTAAACTACCATATTTATCGGTTCCTTTAAACAATAAGTGTTCTAAGTAGTGGGCTAAACCTGTATGATTTTTTGGGTCTTGATTGCTACCTGCCCTTGTTCCAAATAAAGTTTGAATTCGAGGTGTTTTTTTATTTACACTTAATACAACGGTTAATCCGTTCGACAATTTATAAAAACGAGCCTTAGTTGGGTCTTCGGTAACATATTTGTATTTATAAACACCGCTTGTAGCCTCTTTCCATTGATATTTTGATTGCGAAAAAGAAACACAAGCAAGCGTACAAAACAATGTACCAAGCAGTAGTTTTTTGAGCATAAATGTTGGGTTTAAAAATGAAATTTAAAATTAGCTGTTTGCAATATATTACAAACAATTCAATGTATAATTTAAGAAATTTTCTGCATTTTAACGTTGTATTGGCTAAGATGCTATTCGTTTTAATGCTTCTCGTTTGCTGAGTGAACTTAATGTATGCTTGTTTACAAATGCTTTTACCCATACTTCATTGGTTCTTGCATATTCTCTTAAAGCCCAACCAATGGCTTTTTGAACAAAAAATTCTTTACTACCACTTAAATAAACAATATAACTTTCTAGAATGGCTATATCAGTATTTTTTTTATAAGATTTTTGAAATAAAATACTAGCTCTTTGAAGCCAAATATTGCTGCTTTTATTCCATTTCGATGTAATGCTAATGGTTTGATGATTAAACAACTTAAAATAACTACCTACACATTCAATAATTACATGGTCTACACTATCCCACCAACTTTTAGTAGTTAAGCAATGTTCAATTAAAGTTATTGTTTCTTTTGTCCATTGTTTTTTGTAAAAAGCCAATATTTCAACTGCTGCATATTGATATTCTCTGTAAGGTAATTGCCAAAGTGTAATTACGATTGTTTCAACAGTTTGTAAATCGGTGATTGTATTTTCTTGTAAAAAAGTTTTTGTAATACTCCTTCTTTCAGCAGCTTGTAATCCTAAAAAGTTAAATTGATTTTTCATGTAAGCTTTACTCCATGCAGCTCTATCCTCGTTTTTCAACGATTCTATTTTTTCTTGAAAAGACAAGATAAATTGGTTTACAAAAGCTTGATTCATAGGTAAATTGTTTACAAGAAATGATTTTTAGTTGATGGGGTTTCCATTCCAGTTGAACACAAGTCCAACTTGGTTAAAATTGTTTTGTTGGTAAAATCCTGTAGCATATTGAATATGAATTTTCTTTAAACGAATGTTTATTCCACCAGAAAAACCACTTAAACCATTCGAAATATTTATGTTCGACAATTCTTTTCTCTGTAAAAAATTGTATCCAATGTTCAATTCAATTTTTTCTTTTAGATATACTTGAACGGCAGCAACTAAGTGGCTAAAAAGTTTATCGGCAAAGCTAAATCGTTTGTTTTCTGTTAAATTATCGTTGTTGAAAATTGTATCTTGATAGTTTATATTCAACTGCTGAAGTTGATGTGCTGTTAATGAAAATTGAATAGGAGCGTTGGCTAGTTTTTTACTGATTCCAATTTGAACATCAAAAGGCAATTCTTCTTGTGAAGCATTTATAGCGTATTTTTTTAATTGTGTTCCTATATTTTTTACCAAAAAACTACACTGAATTTGTTGAGTCGAATCGTAAAAAGCCACTCCAATATCAGCTGCTAAAGCTTGACTTTTATAAATGAAATAATTACTGTTAATCCATTTAGCAGTAAAACCAAGATGCCATTTTTCTTTGTATTGTTTTGCAATAGAATATTGAATGGCATAGTCTGAAGGCGTAAAATTGCCATAAACATTACCTACAGCATCGGTGGCTTGAATGCTTCCATAATTGAAAAAATGGATACCAAAAGCATGTGTAAGATTGCTTTTTTGATGATGAAATGCTGTAGCTAAACTATATTGATAAATACCTGCAAAAAATCGGTTGAAATTCACATTCACTTGTTGGTGCATGTTACTTCTTAAAAGCGATGGATTGTTATACGCTAAACCAACGTCGTTGCTTATTTGTGATATATTAATGCCACCGATACTTGCTAAACTAGCAGTTGCAGGTTGCTTTAAAAAAGAATAAGCTGCACTGCCACCAATAGTTTGTGCAAAAGTGGATGTACAATAAAGAAAGCAACAGCTAAAAAATAGAATGATAATTTTTAACACCAGTTGAAGGTAGAATAAATAATGTTAAAACTTGTTCTCACAAATAAGAAATACAGCTGCTATAAACAAAAAAAGCCGTTCTAAAATTAGAACAGCTTATATTAAATTTATATTAGCATGAAACTATTTTTCAGCTAAAAAATCTTTCACTTTATCCTTGTGAAGAATGATTTCTTTGAAAGTGTAAGCACCAGATTTAGGACTGCGTACGGCTTTTATTACTTTGGTGTAATTTTTTGCCTCGGCAGCTGCCTTAAGGTCTTTCACTTTTGCGTTCTTTGAAGCTGCTTTTGCCATGGTTTATTTAATTTCTTTATGAACAGTTACTTTTTTAAGAATTGGGTTAAATTTCTTTAACTCTAAGCGTTCTGGGGTATTTTTTTTATTTTTATTGGTAATGTAACGGCTTGTACCAGGCATACCACTAGTTTTATGCTCTGTACATTCCAAAATCACCTGCACCCTGTTTCCTTTCTTTGCCATTTGTATAAATGATTTGCTTTGTAAGAATTAGATTAGATTTTATCTCCCTTGGCTCTTAACGCTTTTACAGTAGTTAAAAGTCCGTTTTTATTAATTGTACGAATTGCTTCGGAAGAAACTTTTAAAGTTATCCAACGATTCTCTTCTGCAAAAAAGAAACGCTTTGTTTGTAAATTTGGTAAAAATCTACGCTTTGTTTTAATGTTTGAGTGAGAAACACTATTTCCTACTATCGGTTTTTTTCCTGTAACCTGACATACTCTAGCCATGATTCAAAATTTTCGGACGGCAAAAGTAGGGAAAACTATCAAATAATCAAGATGTTTCTTTTCTTTTTTTTCTTTTCTATTTTATTCAACATTCTAACGCTATCAAATTAGTTTGAAATAAATATTTACAGCTACTTCATTTTAACATAATTTTATGTGCTATTTCATAACCACCTACTTGTTTTATGAAAATTTTGTTGCTTTCAATTTTATCTGTATGTGTATTGCAAAATCATGCACAACAACGCTGTTCGCTATCTGAAAAGTGGCAAACCGACACTACTTTACAAACACCTGAATCTGTTTTATTTTACAAAAAAGGTAAGTTTTTGTTTGTTTCTAATATTAATGGAAAATCTGGCGATAAAGATGGCAATGGCTCAATAGCAAAAGTGGCATTAGACGGAACTATTTTAAATGCCGATTGGATTACGGGTTTAAATGCACCTAAAGGTTTAGGTGTTTATAAAAATTTATTGTACGTAACCGATTTAACTGAGATTGTTGTGATTGATATTGCTAAGTCGATGATTATTAAAAAAATTACCATTGATAGTGCAAAATTTTTAAACGATTTAACAGTAGATGCTGAGGGAACGGTTTACGTTAGCGACAGCAGAACAGGTAAAGTGCATTCTATTAAAAATGATGTAATTACTACTTATATTGAAAAACTACAAGGTCCAAATGGATTATTGATAACCAATGAAGGTTTATATGTTTTAGATAGAGGAAGTTTATTGCTGTATAAAGATGGAAAACAAATAGCAAAAGTAGCAGACGGAATGGATGCAAGTACCGATGGAATTGAACAAGTAAACCCTAATGAGTTTGTGGTTAGCTGTTGGTCTGGCGTTGTTTATTACATTTTTTCAAGCGGTGCTAAACAGGTGATTTTAGATACAAGAACTGAAAAAATTAATAGTGCCGATATTGGTTATAATGCTAAGGAAAAAGTTATTTATATACCTACATTTTATAAAAATAAAGTAGTTGCTTACGAACTTAAATGGATGCAAACCAATTTTAACGCCAATTACAATAACAAGTAAATTTTTAGGTTTAACTTATTTTCTTATACTTTAAAATGCGTAGCATTTGAATAACAACAGAAGAAAAAATGAGTCCAAAGCCAATATAAAAGCTTGAACCTAGATATCTATTTTCTTTATACACTAAAAAAGCTAGAATAATACCATAAACAGGTTCTAAATTTAAGGTAAGATTTTGTGTAAATACCGATACTTTTTTCAAAGCAGTTAACGATAAATACATAGCTCCAATGGTGCAAAACCAACTGAGTAAAACAAGCCAAATCCAATCGTTTGTAGTAGGAATAAGTTGTTGTGTAGGTAAAATAGTTAGGTACAAAGGCATTAGAATAGATAAAATTAAAAAGCCACCTACTAATTCGTAAAACATCAATGTTTCTGAGTTGTAATTGGTAACTACTCTTTTATTGAATAATGAAAAAACGACACTTAAAAGTGTAGATACAATACCAATACAAATTCCTAATTGATAGGAGGGGTCAAAATGAAAAATTAAGTAAATACCTAGTATGCCTAAAAGACTTAATAAAACCTCTTTTATATTGATTTTATTTTTGGTAAACAAAGGCTCTAATAAAGCGGTAAATAATCCTGCTGACGACAAGCAAGTAAGTGCTATAGAAACATTTGCGTATTTAATGCTACCATAAAAGCAAGCCCAATGTATAGCAATAATTGCTCCAATACCAAATAGCTGTATGGTTTTCTTAAAAGGTAAAAACTGTAGTTTTTTTGTGTAAAGCAATAAGCCCAATAAGGTAATTACTGTAATTAAAATTCTGTACCAAACCAATAATCCTTCATTTAAGGTAATTACTCTACCCAATACACCTGTAAATCCCCATAAAAAAACGGCTACATGCAGCTGTAGTAAAGGTAATTTCATAAATAAAAATGAAAATTATCAATTGAAGAATTCAATATTGTAAGCAAAAAAGTAATTATAAAAAACTATTGATTATCTACAACAAACTGATCTTTGTCTTTAAATGTAGCTGATAAAATATTGTTATTATCTTGATTGGCTTTTACTGTTTTTCTATACTTTTTAAAAATACTAAGCAGTTGAATTTTTATTACCCCAATAACACCTTCTTTAATAATTCCTTTACTCATTTTACTTACACCCACTTTTCTATCAATAAACGTAATGGGTACTTCTGCTATTTTAAAGCCTAATTTCCAAGTAGCAAATTTCATTTCTATCTGAAATGCATAACCAACAAATCGTATTGCATCTAAATTAATAGAAGATAGCACTTTTCTACTGTAGCACACAAAACCTGCCGTAGGATCGTTTATAGGCATCCAAGTAATTAATCGAGTAAAAATGGCACCACCTCTTGAGTAAAAATGCCTATCAAAAGGCCAGTTCTCAATTTTACCACCAGCAACATAGCGGCTGCCAATAGCAATATCTGCACCTTTTACAGCACAAGCATGAAATAAATTTTCTAAATCTTTTGGATTGTGCGAAAAGTCTGCATCCATCTCAAAAATATAGTCGTAGCCATTTTGTAAACTCCACTTAAATCCATGAATATAAGCGGTTCCTAAACCGAGTTTGCCAGTACGTTCTTCTAAAAACAATTGCCCCTGAAAGGTTTGCATGGCATTTTTTACAATTGCTGCCGTTCCATCAGGTGATCCGTCATCAATTACAAGTACATGATAGTTTGCCTGTAAGTTGAATACAGCATGTAGAATAGGCAAAATATTGTCCTTTTCGTTATAGGTTGGTATAATTACAATCTTTTTCAACGTTTGAATCAGGGGATGTAAAATAAAAATATAGAAATTATAGTATCCAACTACATTATTCGTGTAAAAATCACACTAAATTTATTTGAATTAATGCTTTTTTAACAATGTTCTGTTTAAGATTTCGGTCAGTTTTTGTTTGGTATTCATCGCAAAATCGCCTTTCATCATCCAATCATAGTATTGTGGTTCTTCTTTCAAAACCTGTGTAACTGGCTTCCCTTTGTGTTTTCCAAAATTAAAAATTTCAACACCGTTGGCATCTTTTATAAACCTACGTGCAAAATCTACAATATCATCTTCACCTGTAAATTTTACAATACTTTCTACTGTATTACCAATAGATGGATAACGTTCTACCTGTGCTTCTAAGACCTCCCATGTAGCAGTAGCATCTGCTTCAGCACCATGTGCACCTTCTAACTGTTTGTTGCAATAAAATCTATACGCAGCACTCAAGGTTCGTTGTTCCATTAAGTGAAATACTTTTTGCACATCTACCAGTTTTTTTCCATCTAAATTAAATTGCAAACCGGCTCTAGAAAATTCTTCAATAAGTAGCGGTAAATCAAATCTATTGCTGTTATAGCCACCCATATCACATGGATCTAAAAATTGTTTTATTTCGTTGGCTACTTGTTTAAATGTGGGTGCATCTTTTACCATTTCATCCGTTATTCCATGAACATCACTTGCACCTTGTGGAATAGGAATAGTAGGATTAATCAACTTCCTTTTTACTTGTTTGGTACCGTCAATTGCAATTTTTACAATTGCAATTTCTACAATTCTATCATTGCTAATATTAATGCCAGTTGTTTCCAAATCAATAAATGCAAGTGGGCGTGTTAATTGTAATTTCATTCTCTATTGTTTAATATTAGCCTTTTTTGTTTGGGCGTTTCCCACCAAAGGTGGGTCGGGCTTTTCGCTACAAGCCTTGCCAAAGGCAAGGGCTTTACACTACAATCCCTAACGCATTTAAAAACAATCATTCTTAGAAATAGTAGGCTTTAAATTCAATAAAATTTTGTTGAACTTTTTACCAAAAACTATTTTGATTTTTGCGAAAGTAAGCATATACCTTTCAAACAATTAAAATCAAATAGAATTTGCTGCTGAGATGCACATTTTATAAGATTAATCTAATACAGTTGACACTATTTTTATTTAATTTTTACATCAAATAAATAAAAAACAATGTTCATTTCTAGTCATTCCTGTATCTTCGTAAGCAATACGAAAAACCATTTTTAGCAAATTAATCAAAAAACAAATGAAAAAGATTTTATTCGTTGCCTTGATAGCTTCTTTTGCCATTACACTTTTTTCTAGCTGTGCATCGTCAAGAGGAAAAGGTTGCCCAACCAACAATCCAAGATATTTTAGAGGATAATTCATTTTTTACATATTTATGAATTGGAATCCACTCAACAGCGAAGAACAATTATCTGCCATTAAGCAGCAATCTTTTAATAAGCCACAGGTTATATTTAAACACAGTACTCGCTGTAGTATTAGTAGTATGGCATTAAGTAGACTGGAAAGGTCAGAACAGCCGTTAGAAGTAGATTTTTATTTGCTAGATTTAATTGCCTATCGATCTGTTTCAAATGCGGTAGCATCATTTTTCGATGTTCACCACGAATCTCCACAAGTAATACTCTTGAAAAATGGAGAATGTATTTACGATGAAAGTCATTATTCAATTACTATGGATGAAATAGTAGCACAGATTGCCTTATAAACTTAGAGCCTGTTTTATAAAATGTCCCAACTGTTTTAGATAATTTTTCATTGTAGAATAAAGGATGAGGTTATCAATTCATTTCTTTGCTATTTTACAGTATACTTAAATTATAATTTAGCTGTTAGGTGTTGTGAAAGCCGTACTTTTAGTTGCGTAATAATTGAACTACGCTTAAGTGGGATTTTGTAATTAAGTGGAAAATTTATTAGGTTATATTGATGTTAGGACATTATAGTTTTGCCAAGATGATTAGGAAATAGAAATTTTATTATTGGTGAAGAATATCAACAATGGCAGAAAAAAATACAAAAGCGAAATCATCATTCGATGATTTCGCTTTTGTATTAATAATACTTTTTTTACTAAAGATTTAAATATTTAGATCCGCCTAAAGCTTTTAATTTTTGTTCTTCGTCAGCTATTTCGTTCTTTAATTTTTCTATTTCGTTCACATGGTCTACTAAGTTATCTTGGGCTTTACGAGCTTTAAAGGCACTTTTTTCAGCTTTACGAGCAGATTTTTTGGCTGTTTTAGCTTTAGCCTTATCTTGATCGTCGTTTAAAAGGATTGTAGCGGCATCTTGATTGGTATTAGCAGCTACTAAAGATGTATTTGCTGAGCTTGTAACTTCATAATTCTTTTGAACACGTTCATTTTGATATTTGGCTAATTCTAATTTTTTATCATTAATTGAAATTGCAATTTTTAACATTTTATTGTTGTTAGACAATGTATTGATAGAGTCTGCAGAAACAACTTGAGCACTCAATACATTTGAAAACACAAGAACCCCAATTACCATTAATATACTATTTAAATTCATAATTTTTTGCAAGTTAGTTTTATAATTCAACTTGCTATTTAGTATACAAAGCAAAACCGTGCCACAAATAATAATTTATTTTATTCTATTTATAATTCTTCTTTAATAACTTTATATGTGAATTTAAAATAAGTAAGTACAGGTTTAATACTGAAATAGTTAATTGAATTAATATAGTATCTAGGGTTGGGTTAGGAAGAGTAATACAAACTGCAAAGAGTTTAGAATTACGTAATATAATAGTACTTAGGTATGATTTGTTTTATTGATTTAGTACATCTGAAATTGCAGACATCCCCTAAATTGAAAAAAATCACCAAGAATTTGGAATAAATTCCAAATTCTTGGTGATTTTTAAAATATTAAAAATTAAATCAGTAATTTTTTAATTACACACTACTTTTTATTATTTGGTCTTGGTCCACCGCCTCCACCACGTTGTTGCATATTTTCATAAAAGTCGGTTACACTTTTTATTTCAGCATCTGTTAAACCAGCAGATTTCCATCTTGCTTTTCTAGCATCCATTAATTCTTTTATTTTAGTCTTTTTCTCATCATCAGATAAATTCTGATCCATTCTAATTTCACGTTGTTTTGGTTGAAATTCTCTAGAAATAGCAACTACAGAATCTGCCTTAGCATCTGTAAGTTTCAATTCTTCTTTCATTCGTTGCTTTAGCATTTCCATCATTTGGCTACCTCTTTGTCCACCACCACCTTGTGGAGGTTGTGCCATTGCAATTGTAAATAATGATGCTACCATCATTAGTGATAAAACGATTTTCTTTTTCATTGTATGTGTGTTAAGTGTTTGTTTAATTGTTAGGCAATGTATTGTTTATTGTTCTAATTTTTTATCATCTACCTTACTTTTTTTTGATAATTCGGTTAGTTTGGCTTTTTGCTCGGTAGTTAAAACTTCATTCAACTCTTTTCGATGTTGTTTTTTCAGCATTTTTAGTTTTTCTCGTTTTTGTTCCACTTGTATTGAGCTATCTTTTTCAATTAATTTTTCTTGTTTTCTAAAATTTGCATTCTGTTGTTTCACTTCCTTTTTTTGTTCGTCTGTAAGGTTTAATGCCGCTGCAATTTTAGGGTTATCAATTTTAGAAGTTCTAGTATTGGCAACTTTTTTCTGTGCATGTATGGTTACGCATACCACAAGCATGGTTAATAATGTGGTAAATATTTTCTTTTTCATCATTTATCTTTTGTATACTTAAAATAGACTTAATGCTACAGATTTGGTTTAATAGACGAACAAAAGATTTGTAGACTAAAGTATAATAAGCGTATTTGTTTACAATTGCTTTCCTTTAAATGTTTACAATTTACCTCATAACAGCATGATTGAATGGCTATATTTGCCCCATAAATAAAAGCATGTATGTTGAATGTTGGCATTTTTGGAGTAGGTCATTTGGGAAAATATCATTTAAATAATTGGAAAGAAATAGAGGGGGTAAAAATTGTAGGTTTTTTTGATCCAAATAATGATTTGGCGAAAGAAGTCGCATCTCAATACAATATAAAAAGGTTTACAGATGAAGATAAATTATTTGATGCTTGTGACATTATAGATGTTGTTGTGCCAACAGATCGTCATTACGAAGTGTGTATGAGGGCATTACGAAAAGGTAAGCATGTGTTTGTTGAAAAACCTTTGGCAAATACCATGGAAGAAGCTAAAGACTTAGTAAACATGGCTAGAGAAGCCAATGTAAAAATGCAAGTTGGTCATGTAGAAAGATTTAACCCTGCATTTTTAGCCATTAAAAATGTACCCATTAATCCGATGTTTATTGAAGTACATCGTTTGGCACAATTTAACCCTAGAGGAACAGAAGTAAGTGTGATTCTCGATTTAATGATTCATGACATAGACATTGTTTTAAGCATTGTAAAAAGTGGCGTTAAAAATATTCATGCAAGTGGAGTTGCCGTGATGACTGATACACCTGATATTGCAAACGTTAGAATTGAGTTTAACAATGGTTGTGTAGCCAATCTTACAAGCAGTAGAATTAGCATGAAAAAAATGCGTAAGATGCGTTTGTTTCAGAAAGATGCATATATAGGAATTGATTTTTTAGATAAAAAAACAGAAATCATTAAGCTAAAACAAGCCAATGAAACCAATATTTTTTCGTTTGATTTAGAAACGCCTACAGGTACTAAAACCATTTCTGTAGCCAATCCTGAGGTTTCACAGGTAAATGCCATTAAATTAGAGCTAGAATCTTTTGTACAAAGCATTGTTAATAATACCACTACGGTTGTAAGCGAAATAGATGGATTATTGGCAATGGAAGTTGCTCACCAAATCATTGAAAAAATAAATAGTGCCAATCGACTGGTAAAATAGTTTCTATGCTTAAACGCCTATTCGATGTGCTAGCATCCTGCATTCTTTTAGTGATGTTATCTCCGTTTTTATTAATAATTGCTTGTATAACCGCCATTTCTACAAAAGGCAGCGTGATATACACACAAGAAAGAATTGGCTTGAATAGAAAACCATTTATCATGTACAAATTTGTAAGCATGTATGCTGATGCCGAAAAAAATGGTCCTGCTTTATGGGTTTTACATGATGAAAGACAAACGAAATGGGGAGAATTGATGCGTAAAAGAAGATTAGATGAATTGCCACAGTTGTGGAATATTTTAAAAGGCGATATGAGTTTTGTAGGTGCAACCAGACCAGAACGCTTATTTTATATACAACAAATTGTACAACAAAACGCCGATTATTGGAAGTTATTGCAACAAAAACCAGGACTAATTTCTTTAGGAATTATAGAATTTGGATATGCTTCTTCCGTAGAAGAAATGTTGCAAAGAATGAAATTTGATTTACAATACTTACAAAAAGTTTCTTGGAAATCTGATTTAGTAATTATTGCAAAGGCTGTATACAAAGTGTTATTTGGAAAAGTATAGTTTTGCTCTCATTCAATTTATCTCTTATCTTCAAAATAAGTTTTAAGCAGATTAATATCTTTTCATTCATAAATCTAGTTTCAAGTGCGGTATTTTTTCTGTATTGTAATCGCTACTTTATTTTCTATTGATGATGCAAATGCCCAAAAAAAAAGTTATTGGCAACAGCAAGTAAATTGTACCATACAAGCTCAATTAGATGATGTAACACACAGCATCGACGGATTTGAACAAATACAATATACCAATCGTTCACCAGATACACTTACATTTATTTGGTTTCATCTTTGGCCAAATGCATATAAAAACGATAGAACAGCATTTAGCGAACAATTGTTAAAAAACGGAAGAACTGATTTTTATTTTTCTGCAGATAGCAGTAAAGGTTATATCAGTAATTTGAGTTTTACAGTTAACAATCATTTAGCTAAAACAGAACCACATCAACAGCATATTGATATTGTAAAACTATTACTTCCTAAACCTGTTTTGCCCAATGAAACAATCGTAATTACTACGCCTTTTCATGTACAATTGCCTCTAATTTTTTCTAGAAGTGGACATTTAGCACAAAGCTATCAAGTTGCACAATGGTTTCCCAAGCCTGCTGTTTACGACCAAAATGGTTGGCACGAAATGCCATACTTAGATCAAGGAGAATTTTACAGCGAATTTGGAAATTATGATGTTACAATTACTGTTCCTGAAAATTATTGGGTAGCTGCTACAGGTGTTTTACAAACAAAAGAAGAATTGGTATTGTTACAACAAACCGTTTTACAACAGCCCATATTACAAAAAAGCTATTTACAATATCAGCAAGCACTCAAAATAAAACAATCGAAGCAAATTATACATCCTGAGTATTTAGCTCCTGCTTCTAGTCAACGCTTAAAAACATTGAGATTTACGCAAAACAATACCCATGATTTTGCTTGGTTTGCTAGTAAACAATTTATAGTGGCTACAGACAGTATTCGACTACAACAAAAGCAAGTAGATGTATTTGTGTTCTATTATCCTTGGCAAATAAAAGAATGGGAAAAAGCAACTCAATACACCAAATCAGCACTTGCTTTTTATGATGAAAAAGTGGGTAATTATCCTTATCAAACCGCTACTGTAGTTGCAGGTGCTTCTGTTATTGGTAGTAGTGGAATGGAGTATCCTTCAATAACATTAATTACAACACAAGAAGGAGGAAAAAACTTAGATCTTACCATTGCTCATGAAATTGGGCATAATTGGTTTTATGGTGCATTGGCAAGCAATGAAAGAGCTTTTGCTTGGATGGATGAAGGGATGAATTCTTTTTATGAAAAATGGTATGAAAGAGAAAAATATCCACCACTTTTCAGCAAAGCCAACAACTTTCATTTTTTGCAAAAAAAAATACCGAATGATATTGATTTGATTTTTGTAAAAACGATTGAAAAGTTGGGTAAAGCTCAGGCAATTCAAACGTCTAGTGAGGTTTTTTCGAATAATAATTATGGCTTATTTGCCTATACAAAAGCTGCTCATTGGATGCAAGATTTACAATCGTTTACTGGTATCGACTCATTTAACTTATGCATAAAAAAATACTATCAGCAGTGGCAGTTTAAACATCCTAATCCAACTGATTTTAAAGAGATAGTGCAAATACACACTAGTAAAAATGTAGATAGCATATTTTCTTTATTGAATAACCCTTATTCTACTATTAGAACAGTAAGCTCTAAAAAAGTAAAACCTGTTTTTTTATTCAATGTACAAAATACAGATTCGTTCAATTATGTTTCATTGGCTCCATTAGTTGGCATGAATAAATACGATGGATTGATGGTTGGTGGAATAATACATAATTACCAATTACCACTCAATAAGTTTCAGTTTATTGTTGCTCCAATGTTTGCCACTAATAGCAAGCAACTCAATCTTTTTTCAAGAGCATCGTACAATGTTTATAAACCAAAATATTGGCTATCTATTAGCAATAGTTTTTCTTCATTTACCATCAATCAGTTTACGCCAAACGAAGCAGCTACATTGTATTTAGGCGTAAAAAAAATGGTGCCTTCTGTAAAGCTTACTTTTTATAACAAAGAACATGGAAGCAGCGAAAAGTTAAGTATGCAGTTGAGAAGTTTTTTGTTAAAAGAAGAGCAACTGCAATTTTCTACCATTACAACACCAACAGATACTTTTGATGTTGTAGGAAAAAATGCAGTAAATACCGCAATTCATCAATTGAATATTCAATGGAGTAATGATCGGGTTTTGTATCCTTACCTTTTAAAGGTAACCATTGATAAAGGTAAAAACTTTGTACGTACAGCTTTAACAGGAAATTATTTTCTCAATTATTCATCAGGAAAGGGTGGGGTTGATGTTCGTTTTTTTGCGGGAAAGTTTTTTTATACAACAGCAAAAACGTTTGTAAGTGCCTATGAAACGTCTAGGTATCATTTAAATATGACAGGTGCAAATGGCAATGAAGATTACACGTATAGCGATTATTTTTTTGCTAGAAATGCATTTGATGGTTTTGCTAGCCAACAAATTATGCAACGTGATGGTTTCTTCAAAGTAAGAACAGATTTATACAGCAGTAAAGTTGGAAAAACAGATAATTGGTTAATGGCATTAAACGTAAGTGGTGATATTCCTGATCAATACAATCCATTAAAAGTGCTTCCATTTAAAATTCCTTTAAAATACTTTTTTGATATTGGTACACATGCTGAATCTTGGCAAGAAAATGCTGCTAGCAGTAAATTTTTATACGATGCAGGTATTGAAGTTTCTTTATTGAAAGAAATGTTACACATTTATTTCCCTATTTTAAGCAGTAAGGTGTTTAGAGATTATAACAAATCTGTTTTGGGTGAAAATAGATTTTGGAAAACTGTATCTTTTAGTGTAAACCTTCAACAACTTCGTTTAACAAAAATCAGTAGAGATATTCCACTATAAATGAAGCCATTAAGCACTATAGTTTTACCATCTGCACAAATAGATTTGCAAAAATGGGATGCTTGTGTGGCATCATCATCGCACCAAAATGTGTTTATGTATAGCTTTAGTTTAAATGCTTTATGCGAAAATTGGAGTGGTATTATTTGGGGAGATTATGAAGCTGTTTTGCCTTTGCCTTGGCGTAAAAAATGGGGTTTGAAATATATGTATCAAGTGCCTTTTATGGCTTCGCTTTCAGTAATGCAGCAACTTAATTTCTCGATTGATATACCTGCTTTACAACAATTGCTACGTAAGCATTTTCGCTTTTTACATATTGATATTCAAAATATTTTTTTTGAAAATTGGGCAGTTAGAAAAAGGGTAAATTTTTATTTACCATTAAACAGTTCTTACACAGAAATTTCAAGCAATTATACCAATGAGTGCACTAAAAATTTGCGTAAAGCAATCAATAGAGGATGTACACTCAAGCGTATTTACAGCACCGAAACAGTATTTACTTTATACCAAAATGCGTATGGAAGTTTACAACAGCAACATATAAATAACAATTACACTGCCGCAATTACTTTTGCAAAAGAAGCCATGCAACAGAATAAGGCATCTGTATGGCAGGTTACCCAAAACAACAGTAATGAACCCATTTTTGCAGCTATTGTTTTACACGATAAAAATAGATACTATTATTGGTTAGGTGCACCAACAGAAAATGGACGGTATTGTAGAGCTACTTATTTTTTTATTGATGAAATGATAAAGATGCATTGCCAAACTAATACCATATTTGATTTTGAAGGTTCTGATATAGAAAATGTAGCACACTTTTACCAGCAGTTTTCACCAAAATCTGAATATTATTTTGAAGTTAAAAAGTTTCTTTTTTGAAGAATTTAGCTATTAGATACTTCTCTTTCTTCTAAAATTTTCTCAGCAATCATTAAATCAATTGGTCTCGTTATTTTAATATTGTTGTAGCATCCTTCAACTAAATAAATAGATTTTCCTGCATGTTCTACCACACTTGCTTCGTCGGTAAATAATTCGTTATACGGTTGTTCAAAAGCAGGTAATAATAAGTTACTCACAAAGGTTTGTGGCGTTTGAATAATTCGAACCTTATTACGGTCGGCAATTTCAGACTGTTCATCGTCTTTCATCATTCTTATGCTATCGGTTGCTGTTACGGCAGGAATGGCAGAGCCTTTTAAAAAAGCTTGTTTATAGCAACGTTTTATAACATCTATACTTACCAAACATCGTACAGCATCGTGTACAAATACAATACTATCTTTTGCAACGAATTGTAAACCATTTTTTACCGATTCAAATCTTGTTGCTCCACCTTCTACCAATTGAATCGATTTATCAGGAAAAGATGCTTGTAATGCTTCACCTTCTTTCCAATGGGCTTTTGGTAGCACAATGATTAAATGAATATTATCAAGGGCATTTAAGAACGCATAAATAGAATGCCATAAAATGGTTTTACCTTTTAATAGCAAAAATTGTTTTGGAATTTCTGTGCCCATTCTTATGCCTGAACCACCTGCTACAATTACACCAAATTTTTTCATACTTATTCTTCTATAAGGTTTTTTATTTCTGTTGAATTAATGATTCCATTACAAAATAAACAGCCGGGCAGAAACTTGCATTTTTTAATGTAATGTTTGGTCGTTTTAAAAGAACATCTTCGTTTGTATACGGAAAACGGCTACAATCGCTTGGGCGTTGTTCATAAATACTACAAAAATTATCGCTACCTAAAAAGGGGCATGGTTGAGATTTTACTACATAATCTCCATCGTTGTCTAAAAATAAATACGTGTCTATAAAAGCACTTTCTTTCATTTTTAAATGCTTGCTAATGCGTTTTATATCGGGTGTTTTAAAACGTGGAGAATAGTTTTTGCAGCAAGCTGCACATTGCAAACAATCTATTTTTTCAAAGGCTTTTTCGTGTAAATCTGGTAATTGTTTTAGTGCCTTTTTTTTATCACTTTTTTGTAAAAAATATTTGTATTGCTTGCTATGTTCTTCACTTTTCTTTTCCCAATTATCTAATGTTGGTTCATTCATTTTTTTATATATAAACACAATAATACAATAAGTAGTTGCTATTTTTACGCAATATGGAAACAATAAAGGAACAGTGGCTTATTTTTGTTTCAACACCCATTTACCTCTGTTTTATAGGTATTGAAATTTTAATTTCACATTGGCGTAAGCAGCAAAAGTATGCTTTAAAAGATACTTTTATCAATGTGTATTTAATGGTTTTAAATTCTATTTTAGACCTCAGCTTTCGTTCATTGCATGTGGCCCTCTTTTTTTATTGCTATCAATTTGCAATTGTACAATGGAACAATAAGCTATTTTATTGGGTTACATTATTTGTTGTAGAAGATTTTTTATATTACTGGTTGCATCGTTTCGATCATGAAATTCGTTTGTTTTGGGCTGTTCATGTAACACACCATAGTAGCAAGTTTTTCAATTTTACAGTTGGTTTTCGATCTTCTGTTTTTCAGCCATTGTATCGGTTTATTTATTTTTTGCCAATGCCATTTTTAGGTTTTCAACCCTTTGATATTCTGTTTGCGTATGCTGCTACTCAAATTTGGGGAATTTTTGTGCATACAGAGTTGATTCAAAAAATGGGTTGGTTAGAATATGTTTTTGTTACACCTTCTCATCACAGGGTTCATCATGCTAGCAATGCAAAATATCTTGATAAAAACATGGGGATGTTTTTAATTATTTGGGATAAAATTTTTGGAACTTTTCAGGCAGAATTACCAAGTTCTACTTATCAAAACATACAATATGGACTTACAAATAATGTTACAAACCAGCATCCTTTACATATTGTTTTTCATGAGTGGAAACAAATATTAGCAGATATTCATCAACCCAATTTAACTTTTACTCAAAAGTTTAAATACATATTTGGTAAACCAGGTTATAGTCATGATAACTCTCGAAAAACGAGTAAACAACTTCAAGAACTTGAAGTAGAAAATGAATTTTAAAGTACATTTCCTAACCCTTATTTTCTATTCTAATACTTTTTGAAACAAGATTTTGGAGTTTTTTTTACTTATTTTTATAAATTTTCATGATGTGGATAACTTTTTTCAAAAAGAAATTGCTTCATAAAAATTGTATTTTTTGATTGTATAGCTTTAAAATACGTCGCTTTTAGTAAATTAATTTGATTTTTTATTCTTAATTGGATAACAAATCGGTCATTTTTTTTAAAATATAAATATTACAATTTTATTTATATGCTTTTTAAATTATTTTTTTATCTAGTATGATGAAATTGTTAATTTTTTTAACAAAATTTGTGAGAACGAAAGAAAATTATTTTTATTGTTTTTTACGAAAACGTTTTCATAAAATTAACTTTCTTCGAAAAACTCGGCCTCTAACATTGCTTTGCTTGCTTGATGAAAAATAAACGCTTACAAATAAAATTGTAAGCGTTTATTCTTTTTAGCACATGCTATCCCCATTCTCAACAAAGTATTCATTGTCATGTTATAGCATATTACATTTGTGACAATTTTATTTTAATTCAGTGGTACATTCAATAGGTATCATTCTATTTTATAAAATCAAACGACAATTCTTTTTTCGGCATCTACTAAATATCACTTGCATGAACTTATTTCAAGAACAGAACACAGAGTTTCAAAGAAGACACAATGGCCCAAATGCTACAGAAACACAAGCTATGTTGGCTACAATTGGTTACGAAAGTGTAGAAGCACTAATAGATAAAACAGTTCCAGCATCTATTCGTTTACAAGAAAATTTGAATCTTCCTGCTGCAATTAGTGAATTCGAATATTTACAAGAGTTAAAAACGATTGCTGCAAAAAATAAAGTTTTTAAAAATTACATAGGGCAAGGATATTATGGTACCATTACACCCAATGTAATTCTTAGAAATATTTTTGAAAATCCAGGATGGTACACTCAATACACGCCTTATCAAGCTGAAATTAGTCAAGGTAGATTAGAAAGTTTACTGAACTATCAAACAATGGTGGCTGATTTAACAGGTTTGCCAATTTCAAATGCATCATTACTAGACGAAGCAACAGCAGCAGCTGAAGCAATGGCAATGCTGTTTCATCATGTAAATAAAACTGATGTAATTGAAAAACCTAAGTTTTTTGTAGATGAAAATACATTCAATCAAACAAAAGACGTGTTGGTTACAAGAGCAAATCCAATTGGAATTGAGATTGTATTTGGCAATTATGCAGAAGTAGAATTAGACAACACCTATTTTGCTGCTTTTATTCAATATCCCAATAGTAAAGGTAGTATAGAAGACTATGAAACATTTATAGAACAAGTTCATTCTGTAAATGCTTATGTAATAATGGCAACAGATTTGTTGGCTTTAACGGTTTTAAAAAGTCCTGGTGAGTTGGGGGCAGATGTTGCAATTGGCTCAGCTCAAAGATTTGGTGTTCCATTAGGATATGGTGGTCCACATGCTGCTTTCTTTGCTACAAAAGATGAGTTTAAAAGAGGAATGCCTGGTAGACTAATTGGTGTAAGCATAGATGCACAAGGAAATAGAGCTTTACGCATGGCTTTACAAACGAGGGAACAACATATTAAACGAGAAAAAGCCACTTCTAATATTTGTACAGCACAAGCATTATTAGCAAATATGGCGGTAATGTATGCAGTTTATCATGGGCCAAATGGACTTAAGCAAATTGCTTTACGTACGCATACTTTAGCACAAGCTTTGGTAGCCTCATTGCAAAATTTAGGCTTCTCCGTATTGAACGATAACTATTTTGATACCATAACAGTAAACGTTAACTCAGCCGATTTACAACCAATTGCTTTAGCAAATGGAATCAATTTTAATTATATTAATAACAAGCAGGTAAGTATTTCTGTAGATGAAACTACATCTCAAAAAGATGTGTTGGATATTGTTTATGTATTTGCTCAATTAAATGGGTTGAATGAGGCTGAAATTGAGTTTGATAGTGAAACTGAAGTTTCAATTCCAAATTTTGCTGTGAGAGAAAGTAGTTATTTGTTGCATCCTGTTTTCAACACACATCATAGCGAAAGCCAAATGATGCGTTATATTAAGCAACTAGAGAACAAAGATTTATCATTAAATACAAGTATGATTTCTTTAGGAAGTTGCACTATGAAATTAAATGCTGCAACTGAAATGATACCAGTGAGTTGGCCAGAGTTTAGCAGTATTCATCCATTTGCTCCTAAAAATCAAACATTAGGATATCAACAAATCATAGATGAATTAGCAGAATATTTATGTACTATTACAGGTTTTGATGCTTGCAGTTTACAACCAAATAGTGGTGCACAAGGTGAATATGCAGGTTTATTAACCATTATGGATTATCATAAAGCCAATGGAAATAGCCATAGAAATGTGGTATTAATTCCTATTTCTGCTCATGGAACAAATCCTGCAAGTGCAGTAATGGCAGGAATGAAAGTTGTAGTGGTAAAAGGAACACAAGAAGGACATATAGATGTAGAAGATTTAAAAGCAAAAGCTTTACAGCATAAAGATACTTTAGGTGGATTAATGGTTACTTATCCTTCTACACATGGCGTTTTTGAAGAAACCATTAAAGAAATCTGTGCTATCGTACATGAATTAGGTGGACAAGTTTATATGGATGGAGCCAATATGAATGCTCAAGTTGGGTTAACTTCACCTGCTGAAATTGGTGCAGATGTTTGTCACTTAAATCTTCATAAAACATTTGCAATACCTCATGGAGGTGGTGGGCCAGGCATGGGACCAATTTGTGTGAAGCAACATTTAGCTAAACATTTGCCTTCTCACAAAGCATTACAAACAACTGAGGAAGAAACGTTTACACCACATCATGCAGTTAGTGCTGCACCATATGGCTCAGCTTCAATTTTGCTTATCAGTTATGCATACATTAAAATGCTTGGATATGATGGTGTAAAAATGGCAACGGAATTTGCTATTCTAAATGCCAATTATATGAAGGTAAGATTAGAAAAGTTTTATCCTATTTTATATACAGGAACCAATGGAACTGCTGCACATGAATTTATCATTGATTTAAGACCATTTAAAGCTACAGCAGCAATTGAAGCAGAAGACGTTGCAAAGCGTTTGATTGATTATGGATTTCATGCACCAACAATGAGTTTTCCTGTACCTGGAACAATAATGATAGAGCCAACTGAAAGTGAAGATAAAGCCGAGTTAGATCGTTTTTGTGATGCAATGATTGCTATTTATGAAGAAATAAAAGCCATTGAATCAGGTGAATTTAGTAAGACAGATAATCCATTAAAAAATGCTCCTCATACACAAGCTTTGGTTTGTGCTGATGAATGGAATAAGCCATACAGTAGACAGCAGGCTGCATTTCCGTTATATTACGTTACAAAGAATAAGTTTTGGCCAAGTGTGGGTAGAGTAAATAACACACACGGAGATAGAAATTTAGTTTGTACTTGTGAGCCTGTAGAAAGCTACATGACCGAGAGCAATTAAATTCTATTAGGAAATAATATAAAAAAGGGCTGATTCTTTTTATGAATCGACCCTTTTTCATTAATTTCTAAACTCTAAAATTTATTTAAATTTTTCTTGCCACTCAAGTACACCACCTACAACATTTACCGTATTAGTAAAGCCCATTTGCTCCAGCATTAAGCAAGCCATATGGCTTCTTTTTCCACTTCTGCAATGAATAATTACTTCTTCGTTTCTTAAATCTTCTATGTCTTCAATTGCCATGCTTTGTATTTTTCCTAACGGAAATAGAACAGCACCAATATTAAATTCAGCATATTCAGCTGGTTCTCTTACATCTAAAAGATGAATTTTTTCACCAGCATCCATTCTTGCTTTTAATGTTTCAACCGAAATTTCTGTCATGATTTTTAACTTTAAGGTTTTGTATTTGTACTGTCTTTTATAGGTGCTGTTGCACTGATGTATAAGTCAACTGTAACACCTGGACGAATTTTGTTTAATATTTTTTCTCCTTCAACAGCTTCTGTAAATATTTCCGGATTTTGCTTTACTACAAATGCATTTGAAGAATCAGAAATTGCACCCATCGGTACAATAGAACCAATCGACAAATTTAATGAGCTTAACACGCTTCTAGCTTGATCTAATGTTAGTCCAACCAAATCTGGTACGTTCATTTCATTACTACCAACTCCACTACCTAACACAAAACTAATAACGCTACCCAATGGTATTTTTGTTCCTGGTTTTATCGGTTCGTTTCCTCGTAATTGTTCTAAAACTGCATTTTTTGCATAATCGGCTCTATAGGTTGTATCTCCAAGTTTTAAACCTAGTGTTTGTAAATATAGTTCTGCACTTTTAAATGAGAAACCAATTAAACTTGGCATTTCAATTAATGGAGGAACTGCTCTATTAATGGTAAGATAAATTGTTCTTCCTTGTTTAACTTCTGTATCACCTTCAGGAATTTGTTTGGTAATTACCAAACCTGGTAAAGATGTTGTAAAAACCGAATCGGTAACTTGAACCTTAAAACCTTTATCTTCTAAGCTTCTAATGGCTGCATACACATTTTGTCCAACTATCGAAGGCACTTTTTCGTATTTGCCATGACCAGTTAGCCACCCTAATGATGCAAAAAAAGCAAGCACCAATACAACGGCTAGTAAAACTCCAATGATTATATTTATCCAAAGTGGTTTAGAAGTAATGGCTTTAAACACTGTCAATTCTTTTTTATTTGGTGAAAATAGGTGCTTTTGCAATTAATATGTAAAAGCTTCTTCAATAATAGAGGTGTAAAACTCTTTTAAACTTAAACCTTTTGCTTTAACCTGTTGAGGAATAACGCTTGCAGCACTTTGTCCAGGTACAGTATTTACCTCTAACATATATGGCAATTGATTTAGCTCATTTATTATGAAATCAATTCTTACAACGCCTCTACAATTTAGTAATTCATAGGCTTTTGTTGCAGCATCTTTTAAATTTATTTCATCTTTTTCAGAAAGCAAAGCAGGTGTTATTTCTTCACTTAAACCTTGATACTTAGCTTCAAAATCAAAGAATTCTTTTTTAGAAATGATTTCAGTAATTGGTAAAACAGAGATATTGCCGTTTAATTTATATACACCAACTGTAAACTCTCGTCCTTTAATAAATTCTTCTACTAAAATTTGATTATCCTCGTTAAATGCTTTTGTTAATGCGATTTCTAATTCAGATGCTTCATTCACTTTACTCATGCCAATACTGCTTCCACCATTATTTGGTTTTACAAATACGGGTAGTTGTAAATGGTTTAAAATAAAATCTGAACTAATGGGTGTATGTTTAAAAATGTGTAAACTTTTAGCAACATTAATTCCGCCAAAAGCAGCTACAGCAACGGTATATCGTTTATTAAAAGTTAAAGCAGAAGTAGCAGCATCGCAGCTTGTATACGGTAAGCCCAACATGTCAAAATATCCTTGTAGTTTTCCATCCTCGCCAGGAGTTCCGTGTATACATAATAAAACAGCATCGAAAGAAATTCGTTCTCCCTTTAATTCAATTGAAAAATCTTCTTTATTTACCAATTGTTGGTTGCCACTTTCATCTTTATACCACCAACCTTTTTTTGTAATATCAATAATAAAAAAGTCAAATTTTTCTGTATCTATATTATTGGCAACAGTAATGGCACTTTTATAACTAATTTCTGCTTCACCACTATAACCACCTGTAACTAAAGCTATTTTCTTTTTCATGTTCAATGTTGATTGTTGTCAAATATAATATCCTTTTGTTAAATGAAACTTTGTAAAACATCTACTTTAAAAACAGTTGGCACAAAATGCAAAAGGTGAAAAACCATTATCGTTTTTCACCTTTTTTAGAGGGAAATATCACCCTCTGTTAATGATGTTGCTAGCAAAAGCAACAATTAAAATTGTACTATAAAGTTAAAAATGTTTTACGAAAATGTAAAAAATAATTTTTAAAGTTTAACAAACTAAATATGTAAACTTTCTTTTTTAGCCAATAAAGCTTCAACAGTCTCCTCATAAAGCTCATCAGGTACACAACAATCTACCGGACAAACAGCTGCACATTGTGGTTCTTCATGAAATCCTTGACACTCTGTACATTTATTTGGCGTAATATAATAGGTGTCAACGCTTATCGGAGCAAATTTGTCACTTGTATTTACTACAGTACCATCCATTAAGGTAAATGAGCCTTTAACACTTGTTCCATCAGCAATTGACCATTCTACACCACCTTCATAAATTGCGTTGTTAGGACATTCAGGTTCACAAGCTCCACAATTAATACAATCCTCAGTTATTTTAATAGCCATATCAGTTATTTTAATTTTAGATTTGTACAAAAATAAAAGACTAATCTCATTAAATACAAATGGATTTACAACAAAGAATAAATATTTTAGAAGAAATAGGAAAATACATCAGTGAAAACGGTGAAGAATGGCAAATCGTAAAACAAAACGCCGCTAGAGAAAATGCTTGGTTTACACTTGAATTTATTGAAATAGCTGCAAAAAATATCGTTCAACATTTTTTAAACAAAGATTTGTTGCAAGAATGGGCAAATCAATATGAAATTTCAACTCAATTATTTTCTCCGAAAAATGTAGGGGTTGTAATGGCTGGAAATATACCTTTAGTAGGCTTCCACGATTTTTTATGTGTGTTTATTTCAGGAAATGTTCAAACCATAAAAACATCTTCAAAAGATGCTATTTTAATAAAGCATTTGGTGAAGAAGATGTACGAATTAGATGTCCAAATACAAAACGTTGTTAGTTTTTCAGAAAATTTAAAAGGTTGTGATGCCTATATTGCTACAGGAAGTAATAATACAGGTAGATATTTTGACTATTATTTTGGAAAATATCCCAATATTATTCGAAAAAATAGAACATCTGTAGCCATTTTAGATGGATCAGAAACGGATGATGAGTTAAAAGCTTTAGCCAATGACATTCAATTGTATTTTGGATTAGGATGTAGAAATGTTACAAAATTATATGTTCCTACTAATTACAATTTTATACCACTTTTAGAAACATTAAAGCAATACGACTACTTTTTTGAATTTCATAAATACAAACACAACTACGATTATCAATTAGCTCTTTTAATGCTAAGCAATCAATTTTACATGACCAATGGTTCAATTGTTTTGGCAGAAAATACTTCTATTTTTTCACCTGTTAGTCAAGTTAATTACCAATATTACAACGAAGTTGAAATTGAAAATTTATATACAGAGTTACAGGAAAATGAATCTGTACAGTGTGTAGTTGGAAAAAAAGGAGTAGAATTTGGAAAAGCTCAACAGCCATCATTAATAGATTACGCTGATGGAGTGGATACATTACAATTTTTTAAAAGTTTATCCTAAATAACGGAGCAATAGTAAAAAAAAGGGTCATTCCGTAGAAACGGAACGACCTCTAACGATTGCTTGCCATATGAAAAAGAGTTTGTTAATTACCTCGAGCAAGCATTTTTAGTTTCAATCTACACTGGTAATTACTCTAATATTTTAGTGCTTAGCAGCAGTATCAACTTTTGCAGTTGTATCAGCAGCAGCTGTTGTATCTACGGCAGCAGGTGCAGTTGTATCTACAGCAGGAACTGTATCAGTTTTTACTTCTTCTGTTTTACCAGTACCGCAAGCAGCGAAAGCTCCTAGAGCTAGAACGAATAATAATTTTTTCATTTTGATTTTTTTTTGAGTGAATTTAACCTTAATACAACAACAAACAAATAGGTAACCCAAAAAAATAAAAAAAATTTAAAAATATTTTTAGCAATCAATTTGGGTTACTTTTAAACTGAAAATTGTATTAATTATCACATAGTGAAAGCGGAAATTAACGAACAAGCATTACTAAAAGGACTGGCTAATAACGACACTAAGGCCATTGAAGCGATTTACAAAATGAACTTCAATATGGTACAGAATTTCGTTATTAATAATAATGGATCTTACGACGAAGCAAGAGACATTTTTCAGGAAGCAATGATTGCACTGTATGAAAAAGCACAAAGCGAATCATTTGTTTTAACCTGTAAAATTAATACCTATGTATATTCCATATGCCGGAGGCTCTGGCTTAAACGGCTTCAACAATTGGGAAAATATCATAATCAAATTGACAGTCTTGAAGAGACTGTTCAAGTGGAAGAAGACCTTGAGGTTCATGAAAAACGCAATGCCGATTTTGAGATAATGGAAAGGGCGATGGGAAGTTTAGGAGAACCGTGTAAAGGATTGCTAGAAGGGTATTATGTGAAGAAAATGGATATGCAAGCTCTGGCAAAAGAGTTTGGTTATACCAACGCTGATAATGCAAAAAACCAGAAATACAAATGCTTAATGCGATTGAAAAAACTGTTTTTTGCTCAATACAATATAGGAGAGTAAGATTATGAATAATATGAACGAAGATGTTTTAATGTTGCAAGCTATTGAAAGGTATCTCGACGGCTCCATGTTACCTGATGAAAAAGCTTATTTTGAACAGTTAAGAAAAAATACGCCTGAGATAGATCAAATGGTTGTTGAACATTCTATGTTTTTACACCAAATGGATGCTTTTACCAACAGAGTTCATTTTAAACACGACTTACATCAAATTCATTCAAAACTCTTATTACAAGGAGATATTAATGAGGGTGGTGAAACTAATTTTAAAGGGAAAGTAATTCAGCTTTATCAACGTTATAAAAGAGACATTGCTATAGCAGCTTCTGCTGGTGGTGTAATAGCGTTAGTTATAAGCGGTATCATCAGTTATTTTACGCCTGCTGTTAATAACAGCAAATTGCAGCAATTAAGTGTTGATATTGCCTCTATTAAAATGAACCAACAAGTTCAAGGTTCAATCATTAATGAAGTGAAAAGCAAACTTCCTGCAAACGCTAGCCTTATAAGTGGTGGTTCTGGATTTTTAATTGATGGAAAAGGATACATTATTACCAATGCACACGTTTTAAAAGGAAATAGTGCTATTGTGGTAAATAGTGAGGGACAAGAATTTAAGGCCGATATTGTAGTAATGGATGCAAAAAAAGATTTGGCTTTGCTTAAAATAAATGATGAAGACTTTAAAGTAGTTAAATCATTACCTTTTAGTATTGATAAAAGCAACGCTGATTTAGGAGAAGAAATATTTACACTTGGTTATCCTCGTGACGATAATACGCTTACATATATTCAAGGTTCTTTAAGTGCACAATCTGGTTTTCATGGCGATACATTGAGTTACCAAATTCAAACCAATTCAAATCCTGGTAACAGTGGTGGACCAGTTTTGAATAAAAATGGAGAAGTAATTGGTATTTTAAGTTCTAGACAAACACAAGCCGATGGCGTTACTTTTGCTATTAAAAGTAAAAATATCTACTCTTTTATTGAAGAATATAGAGATATTGATACAACAATTCGAAAAATTAAACTATCACAAACAACTAGTTTAAAAGGTAAAGCAAGAGAAAATCAAGTGAAAAAAGTAGAAGGCTTTGTATACTCTGTTAAAGCGTATAATAAGGCTAAATAAAATAATTAAAGCGATAATAGTAAAAAGCTCCAAAGTTAACTTTGGAGCTTTTTAGTGTAATAGATAAAAATAAATTTAATCTAACTCTTTCAACATCCAAATATCACAACCACTATGTCCACTATTTCCTAATGGTGAGTTTAATCGCTGAAAGCCATATTTTTTGTAAGTATCAATGGCTTTTTTTAGTTCAGGCATTGTTTCTAAATAAATTTTAGAATAGCCATTTTCTTTTGCCCAATTGCAGCATGTATCCATTAATTTTTTTCCAGTTCCTTTACCTCTAGCATTTTTTCGTAAATACATTTTTACCAATTCTGCCGTTCCATTCGGTAATTCTTCTGTTGGAAAAATGCCGCCACCACCAACGATTTCATCTTCAATAGTAGCAATAAAATAGACACTTCCTTTCGTTTGAAAAAGTTCATATAGATGATCTGTTGATGCATCAAAATATACTGTACCCACTTTATTTGCTCCAAATTCTTCTAAGCTTGTACGAATAATAGTGGCAATAAAAGTATTATCCGTTGGTACAATTTTTCTAATAATAACATTCATAAAAAGTATGTAACAGTTTTAAGAGCAAATACTTATTCAGAAGCATTTGCTGCTCTAAATTTCTTATACACATTAATTAATCCATTTGTACTGCTATCATGATTGGTTATTGCATCTTCATTAGCCAATTCAGGTAAAATTTGATTTGCCAATTGTTTGCCAAGTTCAACACCCCATTGATCGAAACTGAAAATATTCCAAATAATACCTTGAATAAATATTTTATGCTCGTATAAAGCAATTAAACTTCCCAATGAATAGGGTGTAATTTTTCTAATTAAGAAAGAATTGGTTGGCTTATTACCTTGAAACACTTTAAAATGAACTAATTTTTTTATTTCATCTTCAGATTTTCCAGCTTTCATCAACTCAATTTTTACCTCATTTTCACTTTTTCCATTCATCAATGCCTCTGTTTGTGCAAAGAAGTTCGAAAGTAGTTTTTGATGATGGTCACCTATTGCATTATGACTAATTGCTGGTGCAATAAAATCGCAAGGAATGGTAAGTGTTCCTTGATGGATTAACTGATAAAAAGCATGTTGACCGTTTGTTCCAGGTTCACCCCAAATTACCGGCCCTGTTTTATAATTTACTTGATTGCCACTTCTATCTACACTTTTACCATTACTTTCCATATTTCCTTGTTGAAAATAAGCGGCAAATCTGTGTAAATATTGATCGTAAGGTAAAATAGCTTCACTTTCCGCATTAAAAAAATTGGTATACCAAATTCCAATGAGTGCCATTAAAACAGGAATATTTTTATCAAACTTTTCTGTTTTAGTATGCTCATCTACTGCATGTGCACCTTTTAGCAATTGTTCAAAATTATCGTAGCCAATTGTTAATGCAATTGATAAACCAATTGCACTCCACAAACTATAACGACCACCAACCCAATCCCAAAATTCAAACATATTGGCTTTATCTATTCCAAATTTTGTTACTTCTGTTTCATTGGTGCTTAACGCAGCAAAGTGTTTGGCAACATGTTTTTCATCTTTTGCAAATTCTAAAAACCAAGCTCTTGCTGTATGAGCATTGGTCATTGTTTCTTGTGTTGTAAATGTTTTTGATGCAACTAAAAACAATGTTTCATCAGCCTTTACTTTTTTCAATGTTTCTGCAATATGTGTTCCATCAATATTGCTAACAAAATAGGTTTCAATTCCATTTACCCAATAAGGTTTTAGGGCTTCTGTAACCATTACAGGACCTAAATCGCTTCCCCCAATACCAATATTTACAATATATTTTATAGGTTTATTGGTATAGCCTTTCCATTCACCAGAATGAATTTGGCTACAAAACTTTTTCATTTGTAATTGCACTTTTTTAATCAAAGGCATTATATCTTTTCCTTCCACTAAAATAGGTGTGTCAGAAAAATTTCTTAGTGCAGTGTGTAAAACGCTTCTTTGTTCGGTTTCATTAATTTTTAAACCAGCAAACATATCATGAATGCCTTCTTTTACTTTACATTCTTCTGCTAACTGTAACAGTAGTTGTAGTGTTTTTTGATTAATGATATTTTTTGAATAATCGAATACAATATCACCCATACAAAGTGAAAATTTGTTGAATCGTTCTGCATCTTGAGCAAATAAATCTCTCATATGCTTACGGCTCATTTCATCTTCATAATGCTTTTTTAAGAGTAACCAAGCTTGTGTGTTTGTAGGATTAATTTTTGATAACATATTGTACGTTTGAACTATTATTTTATAAATTTTCTATGATTTGAATGGTTTCTGCTACCATTTCTGCTGTTATATCTAAATGAAGTACCATTCTTATTTGTGTTGGTGAAATAGCAAACAAATGAATGTTATTTTGCTTCATTTTTAAAACAAATGCGTCAACATTTAACCTTCCTTTTATTTCTGCAATAACTATATTGGTTTCTACAGGAAAAATTTCGCCTACAAAATCTTTTTGTTGCAACGCGTTTGCAATGAGTTGTGCATGTTTATGATCTTCTGCTAATCTATTCACATTGTTTTCTAGAGCATATATTCCTGCGGCAGCAATATAGCCTGCTTGTCTCATTCCTCCTCCAAATACTTTTCTAATTCGTTTTGCTTTTTTTATAAATTCATGAGAGCCAATTAAAACACTTCCAACAGGAGCTCCTAAACCTTTACTTAAACAAATAGAAATAGAATCAAAAGCTTTTCCATAATCTAACGGATTTTCTTTGTTGGCAACTATTGCATTAAAAAGTCTTGCACCATCTAAGTGTAGGGGTAGGTTATTTTTTTTGCAAACTTCTTTTATAGCAACAATTTCATTGAAATCATAACAACTTCCACCGCCTCTATTTGACGTATTTTCTAAAGAAATCAAACTGGTTGGAGGCTTATGAATATCGTCTGGATTAATATTATTGGCTACCTGTTCTGCTGTTATTCTGCCTTTGTTTCCATGGATGAGTTTTACAGAACAGCCACTATTGAATGCAATGCCACCGCCTTCATACAAATACACATGACTTAATGCATCGCAAATAATTTCTTCACCTGCTTTGGTATGAACTTTAATAGCAATCTGATTGGTCATGGTGCCACTTGGACAAAACAAACCAGCTTCTTTTCCAAACATTTCAGCGGCTACATGTTCTAAAGCATTTACAGTTACATCTTCACCAAAAACATCGTCTCCTACGGTTGCCTTATTCATTGCATCAAGCATTGCAGCAGATGGTTTTGTTACCGTATCTGATCTAAAATCTATCATATTTGCGAAGATACAGGCATTACCAACTTTAAAAAGTAGTGGGAAAAACTTTTAAGAATTCATAAGTATTTGACTGATTTATTACCAAAGTTTAAAAATTGTAGCAATTTTTAGTGCCATCAATAGATTTATTATTCTACAAAAGTTGAATTAATCGGTTGATTAAAGGCATTTTTAGAAATAAACCAAGATTTATTTTATCCTTTTATATAATTAACCTTGTTTTTTACATAAAAAGTATGATTTTAGCTATTACAATCGTACTTTTGCAAACTTCTAAATAAGTAAAGTAATGTAATTTGCTTAATTGATTTATTTTCATAAACACAATTGAGTTAAAAAGAAGTTACTACTAAGTATAAATATCAACTATGAGGCAGCTCAAAATTGCAACCCAGATTACGAATAGAGATTCACAAGCAGTAGAAAAATACTTGCAAGAAATTTCTAAGATTCCAATGATTACGCCAGAAGAAGAAACCACATTGGCTCAGAAAATTAAAATGGGTAATCAAAGGGCTTTAGATAAATTGGTACAAGCGAATTTGCGTTTCGTTGTTTCTGTGGCAAAGCAATATCAACACCAAGGTCTTTCTTTGAGCGATTTGATTAATGAAGGAAATCTTGGATTAATAAAAGCTGCTCAACGTTTTGATGAAACTAAAGGTTTTAAATTCATTTCTTACGCTGTTTGGTGGATTCGTCAATCTATTTTACAAGCATTAGCAGAACAAGGTCGTTTGGTTCGTTTGCCTCAAAACAAAATTGGTACTTATAATAAAGCCAATAAAGCATACATGGCTTTTGAACAAGAACACGAAAGAGAGCCAAGTACAGAGGAGTTGAGCGATATTTTAGAGATGAGTGAAACAGAAATTAACAATATTTTCCAAAGCAATACTCGTCATACGTCATTAGATGCACCTGTTCATGAAGCAGAAGATGTAGCAATGGGAGATTTATTAGAGGGAAGTGATGATACAGATGATGATGTAATGAAAGATTCTTTACGTGAAGAAATTAAACGTGTTTTAAAATCTTTAAGCCCAAGAGAAGCAGAAATTGTAAATGCATATTTTGGTTTAGATGGAGAAAATGGTGTTACAATCGAACAAATTGGTATGAAATACGATTTAACAAAAGAACGTATTCGCCAAATTAAAGAACGTGCCATTAAACGTTTGCAAAAAGCTAGATATAGCAATGCTTTAAAAGCATATTTGGGTTAATTTAATTTTTCTATCAATAAAAGAAACCCTTGAGTGACTATACGCTCAAGGGTTTCTTTTTATAGTACAATAAAATGAAGTACATAAATAGTTGTAATGGAAAAATAAAGTGAACGTCTTTACACACAAATTGTTGATTATATTTTCTACCAACCAATAATCAATCAATATTTTTGTAAATAATAAATGAAAGAATTATGAGTAATGAAGTAACAGAAAAAGTACATGTTTTAATTATAGGAAGTGGTCCAGCTGGATATACTGCTGCTATTTATGCTGCAAGAGCAAATATGAAGCCCGTTTTATACCAAGGTATTCAGCCAGGTGGACAATTAACAATTACCACTGAGGTAGAAAATTATCCAGGATATGCCGATGGTGTACAAGGGCCAGAAATGATGATTCATTTTGAAAAACAAGCAGCTAGAATGGGTGCAGATATTCGTTATGGAATGGCTACAAAAGTAGATTTTAGCAAACAGCCTTATAGGGTAGAAATTGATGAAGAAAAATGGATTGAAGCAGATGCTGTAATTATTTCTACAGGTGCTTCTGCAAAATGGTTAGGAATTGAAAGTGAACAACGTTTAAATGGTTTTGGTGTAAGTGCTTGTGCGGTTTGTGATGGCTTTTTCTTTAAAGGAAAAGAAGTAGCAATTGTAGGGGCAGGTGATACAGCTGCTGAAGAAGCTTTGTATTTATCAAAACTATGTACAACAGTGCATATGATTGTTAGAAAAGAAGTAATGAGAGCAAGTAAAGTTATGCAAGATAGAGTATTGGCTACGCCAAACATTAAAGTGTATTGGAATAGTGAAACAGAAGAAATTTTAGGAGACCAAAAAGTGAGTGGTGTAAGAATAAAAAATACAAAGTCTCAAACTACCGAAGAAATTGCTATTAGTGGTTTTTTTGTTGCAATTGGTCATAAACCGAATAGCGATATTTTTAAAGGATTTATTGATATGGATGAAACAGGCTATATTTTAACTCAACCTGGAACAACAAAAACAAATCTAGAAGGTGTTTTTGCAGCTGGTGATGTACAAGATAAAAATTATCGTCAAGCAGTTACAGCAGCCGGAAGCGGTTGTATGGCTGCTTTAGACGCAGAAAGATATTTAAGTGCAAAAGGATTGGTTTAACCAAATATCGTTCAATTTAAAAGAGAAAGGTATCATAAATAAAATTATATCTTCTAGAATCGCATAAAAGACGGTAAGTCTCCATTAGCTGTCCGAAATATAAAGAGGCTGTCTCGTACTTTTGAGACAGCCTCTTTTATCTTAGATTCAATCAACCTTATTTCAGAATTGTAATAGAACCTGATTGTACGTTTTTACTATTTCTAAATGCATCTGTTAGTTGCATAGTCCAATAATATGTTCCAATAGGTAACTCTTTTCCGTTAGTAAAGCGACCATTCCATCTAAACAAAGGATCACTAGTTGTAAATACCAATTCTCCAGTTTTACTATAAATATTACATAGAAAAGCTCCTAGATAACCAATAATTTTCACACTAAATACATCATTAATACCATCATTGTTAGGGGAAAAAACATTCGGTGCTGTTGCTTCTACAAGTGGTGGTGGAGTAAGTGATAGATACACAGGTTTAATGGTAGAACAATTATTTATATCTGTGCCTTTGATAAAATATTTTCCCGTTTCACTAATTTTTGTGGGTTCTGCAATCTCATTTAAGGTAGAAGAATCGTTCCAATAAGTAAATATCAGTCCATTGGGAACACGAATAGCATCTGCAATATTTAGTGTTGTTGGAAGAATAGTTTTGAGAGAATCTCTTATTGAAAAAGTAGGTAGAGGTAATACGTTTAATAGAAAGCCTTTAATAGAAGAACAATTATTTGTTGATGTGGCTTTTACAAAATATCTACCCGAAACGTTCACTTGATTAGCATTTAAAACGGATATTGCTGCTGCACTATCTCTGAAATAATTAAAATTTAATGAATTATTATTGGATGAAAATAACGACAGTTTAGTTAGGTCAATTTCGTTGCAAACAGAAGTATCTTTTATTGTTATATTAGGCAAATCTTCAACGGTTATGTTTACTTTCGATACAATAGAACAGCCAGTATTATTACTAGCCTTAATAAAGTAGGTGTTGCTTTGTGTAATACTATCGGGTTTTGCAATAGGTACAGATGCATCTTGGTTTTGCCAATAGGAAAACGATAGCCCAGCATCGCTACCAGCAGTAATATTAGGTTGTTTAAGATTTACAAATAATGGTTTACAAACAATAGGAGGGGCATTAATTTTTAATATTGGAGCACTTATAAATGATAAGTATACAGGTTTAACATCTGAACAACCAGCAGGATTCAACGCTTTGATGTAGTATTTACCAGGCGTTTGAACGTCTCTTGGTGTTTGGATAGGTATACTTGCTTCTTGATCGGTAAAATAACTAAACTTTAAATTAGGCGTACTTCCATTAGTTATAAAAGAGGCTGTCATGTCAATTCCCTTATTATCACAAGCGGTAATGGTGTCTTTTACTTGCAGGTTTAAAATATCTAAAACACTGGAAACTGTAGTGTATAAGGTATCTAAACAACCTAAACCTGGAAACGGTGTAATTTCTACGGCATATACGGTGTTGTTTGGTGGTGGTGGCGAAATTTTAAGCATATTTGTTGTACTAAGAACATTTGAGAATCCTGCATCGAACCAACGATATTGTGCAAAGCCAAATGGTGCTACTAAAGTAATGTCTTTGTTATTTGGACAATAAACATTTCCTGTTATAGGAGAGGTGCAGTTTTCATCTACATCTATGTAAGCATATCCAAAATGACCACCGAGTGTACAATCGTTGGTTGTAAATTCTAAACGAATATTTTTACCAGCATAACCTAACAATTTAATGGTTACAGGCGACCATGGTTTATAATAAACACTTGTACCATTTGGTGAAAGCGAAAATCCTGGCAAGCCGTTAGAAGCTACATATTCAAATGAACCGCAATCAATGTATTTGCCAGCTGTTTCATCAAAAATTTTAGCTGTAAATTTTGGTTGTTGGTAGTCTACATGATTTGGATTTTGAAAAACGACAGCATAATGATAAATAATACTATACTCATTTTTATTTGCTGGTATACTAATACTATATGAAATTCTATCTGCACCTGCTTGTGTAGCACTGTTTCCAAGTTGAATAGAATATTCACTACCGTTAGGACAGTTTACTGGAAATTTTCCATAAAAATCTAGTTGTTGTGGATTTTGATTTTTTAAAATGGTATGTATTCCACCGATAGCAGGGGTATTGGTAACACTTATCTCACCAGCGGAATTTATTTTTCCAGAAAAACATTCCCAATTGGTAAAATCTCCATTTTCGAAGCCAATGTTTACAGGACAGCTACTCGTTTGTGCAAATGAAAACGTGTACGCAAAAAATGTAATGGCGATTAGTAAAAATTTATTCAAGTAACAGCATTTAACTACAATGAGATAAAAACTGTAAGTTAAGAAAATGATATGAACTTTTTTTACCGTCTATAATTTTAAGTAATTTTTACCAACTTAAAAAAGTGTTTGAATACCATGCATTTGCCTAAACTCATGCTGTAGCAACCATTTTTTTCGCCATAAACCACCTGAATATCCAGTTAAACTTTTATCTGTTCCAATTACTCGATGGCATGGAACAATGATGGCAATTTTGTTTCTACCGTTTGTACTTGCAGCAGCACGTATCACTTTTGGATCACCCAGTTTTTTTGCTAAATCTAAATAACTCATGGTTTTGCCAAATGGCACATCTAACAATTCGTTCCAAACACGTTGTTGAAAATCGGTTCCGTCTTGATGAATCGGAATATTAAAAATTCGTCTTCTACCTTGAAAAAATTCAATTAATTGTTCTGTACAAATATGAATAATATCGCTTACGCCAGGCTCTCCATGGGCTAGTTGCTGTGTGTTGTCTACAAAACTTAGTTCTGCAATATATTGATCTGTGCCACCAATTTTTAACAATCCAATTGGGCTTTCATAATATGTGTAATACAATTCTTGCATGAACCAATTGGGTTAATGAGTCGTTGAATAATGTAAATGCAATAAAGCTACTAGATAATTTGTAACAGTAATAATCAAAACGTTTTTTTCGATAAAAAATTTGTTTTCAAAACCTAAGATTTCATAAGTCCAATTTTTTGGTTTTAATAAACTTGGCTATTAATTGTTAAATATTTTTTCGTAAAGGTTACTTTTTTCGCAGAAGCAGCATTTATAACAAATAAATCGTCTATTTTTAGTTACAGTATGTCTTTTTCACCCAAATATATCACCTCTTCTCTGCTGCTTTTTTTAGTAGGAATTTGCTATTCTGCATCAGCTCAAGATCAAAAATTTGGTGTGAATGATACCATTCGAGTTTATGCTTACGTAACTGCTGAAGGTGATACTATACCAAGTGGCTACATGTTGCCAGTAAGTGTGTACACAAAAGTGCATCCAAAATGGAAGAAATATTGGGTTGAATGGACAAGGCTTAGAAATGCAGTTTATGTTACCTATCCTTATGCCAAAGCTGCAAGCAGAACCATGAATGAAATCAATGCTCAATTGGTGAATGTTACAGACAAAAAACAACGAAAAGCCATTATTCATTCCAAAGAAAAAGAATTAAAAAAGCAATTTGCCGATAAGCTAACTCAATTATCTGTTTATCAAGGTAAAGTGCTTATGAAGCTGATTAACAGAGAAACTGGTAATAATTGTTACGAAATTATTCATGAATACAAAGGCGGTTTAAATGCAGCTTTTTGGCAGTCGATAGCTTTTGTTTTTGGAAGTAGTTTAAAACAAAGTTACGACCCAAATAATGAAGACCATTTGATGGAAACAATTGTAAAAGACGTAGAAAAAATGTATGGTTACAGAAGTTAAATTAGCTCTTGTAATAACTGTATAAATTCTTGCCGCTGAATCATTCTAGCACCTAAGCTTTCTAAATGTTCTGTATATACTTGACAATCAATTAGTGAAATTCCTTCTTGCTTTAATTGCTCTACATAACTAATAAATGCAAATTTACTTGCATTGCTTACAGTGGTAAACATGCTTTCTCCGAAAAAAACTTTACCCATTTTAATTCCATAAAGTCCACCAACTAATTTGCCATTAAGCCAAGTTTCTGCACTAAATGCAATACCTTTTTTGTGCAATTCTGTGTAAGCATTTACCACTTCATCTTTAATCCAAGTGCCATCTTGTTCTTTGCGTTCAACATTTTTACAATTGTTAATTACTGCTTCAAATGCTTGATTATAAGAAAATGTAAATTCATTTTTCTTTATAATTTGCCGCATGCTTTTACTCACTTTTAATTCTGTAGGAAACAAAACAAAACGTGGATTAGGACACCACCATAAAGGTAAATCTCCATCGTACCAAGGAAAAATGCCACTTTTATAAGCTAAAATAATTCTGTTTGCAGAAAGGTTGCCTCCAATAGCTAATAAACCATCTTCTAATGCCTCTTCAACAGGTGGAAACCAAAGTTTCTCGTTTAAAACATGCAAAGGCATAGTTAGAATTGTAAAATGGAGAATTACTGAGATACGTTTAGCTCAATAGTTGCGTTAATGCCACGTTCAACGATTGCCTCTTTAAGTGGTTGTAAAGCGTCGAAACTTCCTTGTTTTACAGCATATTTTCCATTAAAATGAATAATCATCGCACATTGTTCTGCTTGTTCTGCTGTGTGGCCACAAATAGTCATTAAGGTTTCAATTACCCAATCAAAACTGTTCACCTCATCGTTCCAAACAACTAAATTATAGTTCGATGCATTTTCTGTAAGTACATCTACATCTTCTTCCTGTAACGTTTGAGTTTTTGTTGCAGTCATCCATTCCATAATTACAAAAATAAATGGTTATTCAACATAAAGTACCAATTGTACAGCGTTTGTATAGTATTTACAAGGATTTTCTAAGGGTTAAATAAAACGGAATTTCTTCATGTGCAACTGAATGTTCTAAAATCATTTCGGCAGCTCTTTCTCCCATTAATTGAAAGTCGGTTGAAATGGTGGTTATACCGTTTAAGATAATTTTTTTTAGTGGCGATTCGTTGTAAGAAATAACGCCAATTTGTTTACCTACTTTTAGTTTGGTCGATAAAATTCGTTCAATTAAAATCACTAAGTCGTTTTCCATCAAATTAATAAATACATCACCCACTTCTATGGGTTCTGTACTGATGTTTCTAACAATTTTATAATTGAAGGCAAACTCGTGACAAAAGTTTAAAAAACCAGTTACAATTTCTTTGGGAAAATGTGTGTATTCTGGGAAAATGATTTTTAAGGTTTGATATTTTCCCAATTGTTCTAAAGCCTGTTCTAAAGCAGTGTAAATATCTTTTTCAAAGTTTTCGTACAAAGCAGCAAATTCACCTGTAATGTTTGGAACAAGTTTGTCTAACACAACTAATTTGTTTTTAGGAATGGTATTTAAAATTTCATGCACATTTTCACCACCTTCCATGAAATGAGGAATCACAACATAGTGTGTGTAGCCTTCTTTTTTCGATCCTAACACTTTTTTAAAGAAAGAAAAATCGTTGTTGTAAATGTAAAAATCAATAGCTGCTAAGGATCCTATTTTGCTTACAAAAGCATCGTACACAATTTTTTTATGAGGGCTTAACTTATTAAATAGCAGCAGTATTTTTAGTTGAGAATCGGGCAAATCGTTTTTAATAAAATAACCTTTTCCAGGAACAGAACCTAAAATGCCCATTTGTTTCAAATGCTTATATCCTTTTTCTGCCGTATCTCTTGCTATTTCAAATTCAAAGCTTAATTCATTGATCGAAGGTATAATATCGCCTTTTTTTAAATTACCATCACTTATTGCTTTAATAATGCCATTTGCAAGTTGTAAATATTTAGGAGTTGAAGAATAAAAATCGATCATTACATATTCTAAAAATGGTTTCTTTTTCATCGATACAACTTTGTAATTTTTTTAGTAGGATGTTCTTTTATATGGCAATTCAATTCGCAATAATCTGCTACTGAGAAAACTTGATTTTTATTATTTCAAATTTCAAACATACAATAAATACACTGCCTTTGTAAACAACTTTAATAAAATGCGGATAAGTTAGTAAAGTTTGTGAAGACCATGATAGTACATGATGGATAAAACTATTTGCCACTATAATTTAGCAAATACGTTGCTTAACCATATAAAGAAAAAATAACCAATGACAGCTATTTTAGGAGTTCTATTTCATTTTATTGGAGGTTTTGCCTCAGGAAGCTTTTACATGCCTTACAAGAAAGTGAAAGGTTGGAGCTGGGAAAGTTTTTGGATTGTTGGTGGATTATTTTCATGGCTAATTGTTCCTCCTTTAGCTGCTTATCTTACCATACCAGATTTTGCATCTATCATAAGCAATGCTTCATCTTCAGTATTGTTCTCAACTTTTTTTATGGGGCTTCTTTGGGGAATTGGAGGTTTAACCTATGGCTTAGGTGTTCGTTATTTGGGCGTTTCTTTAGGTAGCTCAATTATTCTTGGTTTATGTTCTGTTTTTGGTGCACTAATTCCATCAATATATTATTACTTTAATCCTATTACGGGTAAAGACACTATTGCAGATTTGTTTGGAACCAATTGGGGAATAATGGTAATTCTTGGTTTAATTGTTTGTGTAGTTGGAATTGTAATCTGTGGAAAAGCAGGTGCAATGAAAGATAAAGAACTAGGTGCTAACCATACCGATGCTTCTGGCAGCGAATTTCAATTGGTAAAAGGGTTAACACTTGCAATAATTTCTGGTGTATTAAGTGCTTGTTTTAGTTTTGGAATAGAAGCTGGGAGCAGTTTGGGAGAAGAAGCGAATAAAATTTGGCAACTTGCTCATCCAAATGAAGGGGAGTTTTTGTTTAAGAATAATGTAATTTTTGTAGTTATACTTTGGGGCGGCTTAACAACTAATTTTATTTGGTGTATGATATTAAATGCTCGTAACAAAACCTTCAGCGATTATACCAATAGTAATAGTCCTTTATTAAAAAATTATTTATTATGTGCATTAGGTGGCACTACTTGGTTTTTACAATTTTTCTTTTATGGAATGGGAGAAAGCAAAATGGGTAATGGTGCAAGTTCATGGATTTTACACATGTCTTTCATAATCCTAATTGCGAATATGTGGGGTTTGGTTTTAAAAGAATGGAAAGGCGTACAGAAAAAAACAATTTCAACAATTATTATAGGTATCATAACCATTATAGCATCTGTAATTATCGTTGGATATGGTAATTCATTAAAACCTTAGTACTTAAAAAAATATTTATGTCAACAGCAGTATCAGAATTTAAGCATGTTAGTTATTTATGGGATGATGCAAAAGCTGCATCAATGGCAGGAGATGAAGTAGCATTGTTAATATATCGTTCTAATTTATTAGGTGCCGATTTACGCCTTACCAATTATGGTGGTGGAAATACATCATGTAAAGCAATGGCTAAAGATCCTCTTACAGGTGAAGAAAAAGAAATTATGTGGGTGAAAGGTAGTGGTGGAGATCTTGGATCTATTAAAAGAAACGGTTTAGCTGCCTTGTATGTAGATAGATTAAGAAGTTTGAAAAACGTGTATCGTGGAATTGAACACGAAGATGAAATGGTAGAATTATTTAACCATTGCATTTACGATTTAGCATCAAAAGCTCCATCTATCGATACGCCTTTACATGGATTTTTACCATTTAAGCATATCGATCATTTGCATCCTGATGCTGCCATTGCTATTGCAGCGGCAAAAGATGGTAAAAAAATTACACAAGAATTATTCAACGGATCTATTGGTTGGGTTGATTGGCAAAAACCAGGTTTTGATTTGGGTTTGCAGTTAAAACAATGTTTGGATGAAAATCCTGGTATTCGTGGTATTATGTTGGGTTCTCATGGATTATTTACATGGGGTGATACTGCTTATGAAAGTTATATTAATACGCTTGAAGTAATTGAACGTTGTGCAGAATATTTGCAAGATAATATTGGTAAAAAAGCACCTGTTTTTGGTGGACAAAAATTAGAATCTTTACCTAAAGAAAATCGTTTAAAACAAGCAGCAGCATTGGCTCCTGTTCTTAGAGGTTTTTGTTCTTCCCAAACAAAAATGATTGGTCATTTTACCGATGATGCTAGAGTGTTAGAATTTATTAATAGTAACGATTTAGATAGATTAGCTCCTTTAGGAACAAGTTGTCCTGATCATTTTTTGCGTACTAAAATCAGTCCTTTGGTTTTAGATATTCAAGCAAGCGACGATTTGAGTGATTTAGCTGCTATTAAGGCAAAATTAGCACCACAATTTGAGGCTTATCGCCAAATGTATACGGATTATTACAACACTTGTAAACATCCGAATAGCCCTGCAATTCGTGATACTAATCCTGTGGTAATTATTTTTAGAGGTGTTGGTATGTTCACTTTTGCAAAAGATAAACAAACGGCTCGTGTTGCTGCTGAGTTTTATATCAATGCAATCAATGTAATGAAGGGTGCTGAAGCAATTTCAGAATACACTTCACTGCCACGTCAAGAAGCATTTAACATTGAATATTGGTTGTTAGAAGAGGCTAAATTGCAACGTATGCCAAAGCCAAAAGCATTAAGTGGAAGAGTTGCTTTAGTAACTGGAAGTGCTGGTGGAATTGGAAAAGCAATTGCTAAAAAGTTTGTAGAAGAAGGTGCTTATGTTATTTTAAATGATATGAATGCTGAACGTTTAGCAAGTGCAGGTGAAGAATTTAAAGCACAATATGGCAAAGATGCGTATGCAACTGCTGTATTAGACGTAACAAGTGAAGCTCATATTGCAGCAGCTATGGATGAAGCAGCACTTGCATTTGGTGGTGTAGATATTATTGTAAACAATGCAGGTTTATCTATCTCTAAAACAATACAAGACCATACTGAAAAAGATTGGGATTTATTATACGATGTTTTGGTAAAAGGTCAATTCTTTGTTACGCAAGCAGCTGTTGCAATCATGCGTAAACAAGGTATTGGTGGCGATATCATCAATATTGTAAGTAAAAATTCATTAGTAAGTGGTCCTAACAATGCAGGATATGGTTCTGCAAAAGCGGCTCAATTGCATTTAAGTCGTTTAAATGCTGCTGAATTAGGTGCAGATAAAATTCGAGTAAACGTAATTAATCCAGATGCTGTTATTAGCGATAGCAATATTTGGGCAGGTGGATGGGCTGAAGGTAGAGCTAAAGCTTATGGAATTACCGTAGCAGAATTACCAGCGTATTATGCAAAACGTACATTGTTAAACGAAATTATTTTGCCTGTTGATATTGCCAATGCTTGCTTTGCTTTTGTAGGTGGATTGTTAAGTAAGTCTACTGGTAATGTTTTGAATGTAGATGGTGGTGTTGCTATGGGTTTTGTACGATAAGTTCTGATAAAATATAAGTTGGTTAAAAAAATGATTGAATGAATTGATTTGTTAATCAGTAAATTCTACCAATATTTAGGTACTTCGTAAACTCAGTATAAACTAGCAACGATGCTACATTGAAAAACAAAAGCTGGTTACACAAATAAAAAACGATGCATAGAATAGCTTTTAAAATGCAACTGTTTCAAGGATTTGAAGCAGAATACAAAAAACGACACGATGAGTTGTGGTCAGAGTTACATGCCTTGCTAAAAGAAACTGGCATTAGCGAATATTCTATTTTTTTAGATGAAACCACGAATAGTTTATTTGGCGTTTTAAAAGCAGAAGATCCGAAAGCATTAGATAATTTACCTGCTCATCCTATTATGCAAAAATGGTGGGCTTTTATGGGTGATATAATGGCTTCAAATCCTGATAATTCTCCTTTAAGTGTGCCATTGAAAGAGGTGTTTTACATGCCTTAAAATTCATTCAAAAAATTATCATTCAGAATTAAAATAGAACGATTGTATGTTATTGGATAAACAACTGATAGAAGATCAAAATAGTAAATTGCTTTCTACTCATAAACGTAGCTTTGAGTTTGTTGCAGAAGGCATTTCGAATGTAGATGATATACTTAAAAAATTAGTGGCTTTTCAAATTGCTATTCCTTCATGGGCTTTAGGAACTGGTGGAACAAGGTTTGGTCGTTTTAGTGGTGCTGGTGAGCCTAGAAATTTAGAAGAAAAAATTACCGATGTTGGTTTATTACATGCTTTAAATCAATCTAGTGGTGCTATTTCTTTACATATTCCTTGGGATATTCCTCAAAATCATGCAGCAATAAAAGCATTAGCTGCTAGTTTCGATTTAAAGTTTGATGCTGTAAATTCGAATACATTTCAAGATCAAGCCAATCAAGAACATAGTTACAAATTTGGTTCGTTACAACATGTAGATAAAGCGGTTCGTAAGCAAGCAATTGACCACAACATTGAAGTGATTAAACAAGGTGTAGCATTGGGTTCTAAAGCACTAACTGTTTGGTTAGCCGATGGTTCTTGTTTTCCTGGTCAGTTAAATTTTAGAGGTGCTTGGGAAAGAACGTATGAAAGCTTACAAGAAATTTATGCAGCATTACCAGAAGATTGGAAAGTATTTGTAGAGTATAAAGCTTTTGAACCTAATTTTTACTCAATGAGTGTAGGTGATTGGGGACAATCGTATTTATATGCTTCTAAATTAGGTCCTAAAGCATATACATTGGTAGATTTAGGCCATCATTTACCAAATGCCAATATTGAGCAAATTGTAAGTTTATTGATGATGGAAAATAAGCTAGCTGGTTTCCATTTTAATGATAGTAAATATGGCGATGATGATTTAACGGTTGGCTCTATAAATCCATATCAACTGTTCTTAATTTTTAATGAATTGGTAGAAGGAATGGATGCAAAAGGTATGAACCATGCAACTGATTTAGGTTGGATGATTGATGCTAGTCACAATGTAAAAGATCCATTAGAAGATTTGTTACAATCTGTTGAAGCCATTATGATTGCTTATGCACAAGCGTTGTTAGTAGATACAAAAGCATTAAAAGAAGCACAAGCAGTAAATGATGTAGTAAGATGCCAAGAAGTGTTACAAGCTGCATATAGAACCGATGTTCGTTCATTGGTAGCACAAGCAAGATTATTAGCAGGTGGTGCTTTGGAACCTTTAAGTCTTTATCGCTCATTAAATGTGAGAAAAGAATTGGTAAAAGAAAGAGGAGAAAAAACGGTAGCAACAGGATTATAATTTCAATAACCATGTAATGTATTTAGTCGGCACTTTGTGTTTTCATCAACATAAAGTGCCGATTTTTATTTAAATTAATAAAATAGACTTTCAATGCTTAAAAAAATAGCTACAACAGTATTCATTTTAAGTTTTTTATTACTAAACATACAGGCACAGCAAAAACATAATTTTAGTTTAGGCGATACTTGTTTTTTATTAGATGGAAAGCCATTGCAAATGATTTCTGGAGAAATGCATTGCGTAAGAATTCCTAAAGAATATTGGAGAGAACGAATGAAAATGGCTAAAGCAATGGGATTAAATACCATTGGTACTTATGTATTTTGGAATGCACACGAACCTGAGCCTGGTAAATTTAATTTTAAAGGAAATAATGATATTGCTGCATTTGTACAAATTGCAAAAGAAGAAGGTTTATGGGTAGTGATGCGTCCAAGTCCATACGTATGTGCAGAATGGGAATTTGGTGGATATCCATATTGGTTATTGAAAAATAAGGAGTTGAAAGTAAGAAGCACCGATACTGCATTTATAAAAATGTATAAACGTTACATGCAACAATTGGCGAAGCAATTAGTGCCGCATTTAATTACCAATGGTGGAAATATATTGATGGTACAAATTGAAAATGAGTATGGTTCTTACGGTAGCGATAAAGATTATTTACGTTTAAATGAAACCATTTTTAAAGAAGTAGGATTTGATTGTCCGTTGTTTACTTGTGATCCTGCAAATGATGTTGGAAGAGGAAGTTTATCAGGTGTTTTACCTACTGTAAATGGCCTTGCAAAACCTTTAGCAGTAAAGGCTTTGGTAAATAAATACAACAGTAATAAAGGGCCATATTATGTGGCAGAATGGTATCCTGGTTGGTTTGACGATTGGGGTAAAAAACACAATGTTAGAGATGCAGATAAAGATGCTGCTAACTTAGATACTGCTTTACAAGCAGGACTGTCTATTAATATGTATATGTTTCATGGAGGAACTACAAGAGATTTTATGAATGGTGCCAATATGAATGCAAAAAACGCCTATTCACCACAAATATCTAGTTACGATTACGATGCACCTTTAGATGAAGCAGGAAATCCTACACCTAAATTTTATAAGTTTAGAAACGTAATTCAAAAGTATTTACCTGCAAATACAGTTTTACCGAATGTTCCAACTGCTAAAAAAGCGATTCAATTACCTGCCATTCAATTCACCGAATTTGCAAGTATACATCAACAAAAAGTTAAGCCTATAAAAGCTCAATATCCTTTGTCGTTTGAAGCTTTGAATCAAGCTTACGGTTTTGTACTATATGCTCATCAATTAAACACAGTGGGCAAAGGTTGGCTAGTTGTAAAAGATGTTAGAAGTTATGCAGCTATATTTTTAAATGGAAAAAAAGTAGGAGTATTAGATAGAAGATTACGCCAAGATTCTATTTGGTTAGACGTTGCTGAACCCAATTCAGTATTAGAATTATGGGTTGAAAATACAGGACGATTAAATTTTGGCCCTTATTTAAACGATAATCATCAAGGTATTGTAAAAGGAGTTGTATTTAATAATGAGTTGTTACAAAATTGGGAAATGTTTTCTTATCCGTTTAGCAATACCAAGTCTATCAAATTTCAATCTCAACCTATTTCAACTGATTACCCAACTTTATACAAAGCGAAATTTGATGTAGATGAAATTGCAGATACGTATTTAGATATGCGTTCGTTTGGAAAAGGTTTTGTGGTTTTAAATGGTCATAATTTAGGACGATATTTTAACATTGGTCCACAACAAACCATTTATATTCCTGCTGTTTGGTTAAAAGAAAAGAACAATGAATTAATTGTTTTTGATCAGTTAAAATCTGGTCATAATCAGATTAGTACACTCAATCATCCAATTTTAGATATGCTTGTAAAACCATAATTATTCTATGCATATTCCATCTATTGTAAGTTTTGTTTCAAGCAGATATTTGCTCATCATTTTGTTGATTACTACAAATGTTTATGGACAATCCATTACTGTTCAGAGCACTCAAGCAAAAGATTTATTTCCATTAGTATCTCAAAATAAAGCAGCTGTTATCTATATTGATACAAATGAAGAACCCGTAATTGTCACAGCTGCAAAAGCTTTGCAAAAAGATATACAAATGGTTGCAAGCATACAGCCAAAACTAAAAGAAACAACAATAGACAAAGGTGTGTTTCCTGTAATCATAGGAACAGTTGCCAACAATAAAATAATTCAGCAGTTGATTCGATTGAAAAAAATAGACGTTGCTGAAATTGTAAATACATGGGAACGTTTTCAAATAGCTGTGGTAGAAAAACCTTTTGTTGGAGTAGAAAAAGCATTGGTAATTGTAGGAAGCGATGCAAGAGGTACAGCTTTTGGCGTATTTGAATTATCACAAAAAATAGGTGTTTCTCCTTGGTATTGGTGGGCAGATGTTACGCCAAAAAAACAAACTCATTTATTTATTGGTGGAAAGCAAATAAGCAAATCGCCATCTGTAAAATACAGAGGTATTTTTTTAAATGATGAAGATTGGGGTTTGCAACCTTGGGCTGCCAAAAAAATAGATACTTTAATAAAAGATATAGGACCTAAAACTTATGCTCACATTTTTGAATTATTGTTACGATTAAAAGCCAATTATATATGGCCAGCCATGCATCCTTGCACAAAGGCTTTTTATTATTATCCTGAAAATGCAGTTGTAGCCAATCAATATGCAATTGTGGTAGGAAGTAGCCATTGTGAGCCGATGTTGAGAAACAATGTATTTGAATGGAGTGAAAATTTTAAACACGAATATGGAATTGAACCCAAAGAATGGCGATACGATTTAAACAAAACACAAATTGCCACTTATTGGGAAGATAGAATTAAGAAAGTTACACCTTATGAATCTGTAATTACTGTTGGCATGCGTGGCATTCATGATGGAAGTATGCCTGGACCAAAAGATGTCAATCAAAAAGTAAAATTATTAGAAAATGTAATTACTGATCAGCGTTCCATTCTCACCAAAAACTATCAACGTTCTATTGAAAAAATACCCCAAATTTTTTGTCCATATAAAGAAGTTTTGCAACTGTATAGAAAAGGATTAAACCTGCCTGATGATGTTACCATTGTTTGGGCTGACGATAACTTCGGCTACATTACTCAGTTGTCAGATGCTAGAGAACAACAAAGAAGTGGAGGTAGTGGTGTGTATTATCATTTGTCTTATTGGGGTGCTCCACATGATTATTTGTGGTTATCTACTATTTCACCCACTTTAATTGGCTACGAAATGCAGAAAGCCTATGAGTTTGGAGCAAATCGTTTATGGGTGTTTAATGTTGGTGATATAAAACCTGCAGAAATGGAAATGAATTTTTCTTTAGATATGGCTTATGACATTACCAAATGGAATGCTTTTACTGCAACTGCATATGTTAAACATTGGGCAACTGAAAATTTTGGAAACACTTTTGCAGCTGAAATTGCAGCCATAAAATCCGAGTATTATAAACTTGCACAAACTGCAAAACCAGAACATATGCTGCTCGTTTCTTTTACTGAAGAGGCAGTAGATCAACGATTGATTGATTATGTACAACTTGAACAAAAAACAAAACAGTTATACCAACAAATTCCAACACATTTAAAAGATGCTTTTTATCAAACAATTTTATATCCGGTGGAAGCTGCAAGCTTAATGAATCAAAAAATATTGTATGCTAAAAAAAGTAAACTCTTAGCTGCAAAAGCACAGCAACAAGCGTTATTATTTAGCAATAAAGCAACCAAAGCTTTTGAAAATATTATACAAATTACCAAGCATTATAACCAAGTCATATCAAATGGAAAATGGAATGGTATCATGAGTTATCAACCAAGAGATTTAGCAGTTTTTAAAATGCCTGCTGTTGCCTCTAAAACAGAAATTGATAGTGCAGCGAATTCACTTATCAATAAAGCAGTTACAGATATAAAAATTAGTAAAAAGCAGGTAATTGCTGCCGCAGATTTTGTAGATAAAGTAGAAAATAAAACAAGCAAAATTAATACACTACATCAACTTGGTTTAGGTGGAAAAAGTATTGCTTTAACGCCTTTTACTGCTGCTGCTATCGATTCGGCAAATTATAAAAAAGCAACTGCTGTATTGTACAATTTTATTGCCGAAAATAGTAGTTACGAAATCGTAGTGAAATGTTTACCAACACATGCAATGAATAAAGATTATGCACTTAAATTGGCTATTTCTATTGACAATGGATCACCAAGTATTTTGAAATTTGCTGCAGAAGCCAATAGTAAACAATGGTCTAAAAATGTAGTGAATGGTTTTGCTGCTGCAAGTATAAAAACGCCACAATTAACTGCTGGTAAACACCAAATTACTCTGTATTTATTAGAGCCAGGTGTGGTTATAAACCAGATTGAAATTGGCACTGCTGAAGATTGATATGTCTGTTGAAATAATAGCCCTGATTGCAGCGAAAACCCCGTTGAAGCTTTGTGTGTGGGCTTTGTGACGGAGTTGTAGCGTAAAGCAGGACTACAGCTGAATAATGAATAAAAAGTTTAGCTACAATTAATCATTGTATAATTTACTTTTAGGAACAAGCTTTAGTTTCTTGAGCAAAATTTGTTTCAGTTGCACCTTTACCACTTGACCCATGGTTTTTGCTTTTAAAAAACTAGCATTATTAAAATGATTGGCTAATTCAACTGCTAAGTTTTGAATTTTATTATCAATAGAAATGGTATCTGCACACATTATATCTATCAGTTCTTTTAATCGGTATCTGCTTGTTGCAATTCTAAATACTACTTTGGTTCTTTCTTCTGCTTGATATTGTTCAATAGATTCTTTGTTTAGTTTGGCTGCAACTACTTGTACAAATGCATAATTTTCTTTAAAAAATTGTGGTAAATACAAGTTTTTTCTACCCTCATAACTTTGTTGATCAAAATCAATACCTCTAATTCTGTACTGAATATTTTCTATGTCAGGTGTAATATCTACCACAAAATTATAGCTACGCATATCGCCTAATAAACGCATAAAACAACGTTCGTTAAACTTCACAAATTCTTTGGCAAAACGAACTTGATTGGTACTTGGAAGATGCAGATACGATTTTATAAATTCATCGCCAGGAATACCAGGAATATGTTCTTCAATCAAGGTTTGATGGTCTGTAAAAAAAGTAATATGGTTAGGCGACAACATGTGTTCTAACTCTAAACCATACACTCTATTGGCATCGGCACGTTTAATGTAATAGTGATCGTAATTATCGTTGAAACGGTTAATAATTCTAATTCTAAAAGGGTGACTGTTACCAAACGTACAAAAATCTATGCGTTCAACATCTAGGTGACTAACAAAACTAAAATCGCCTTCGGTTTGTAAAATGGCATACACTTTTACCAATCCATCTCTCAAATATTCCCATTCTCTCATGTCGTAAGAAACGGTTTCCCAAGCAGATTCTTTGCCATTGCTATTTTTAAGCGGAACACTATACGTAAAACGCAACAATTCTTCGTAATGAACAGGTAAATGCACTTCTCTGCCATACTTTGTTAAGTATTTTCGTAAGGTTGAGTTAATAGCAAAAATTGGTTTTTTTCTGCTAGGTGTATTGGGTATATTATTCTCTTCGTTTAAAGGTATCATGGCAATTCAATTATGCAAGATTTTTTTGTATGGAAGCCAGCATTTGTGCTACTATTGGGCTGCTGTTGTGTCACACTCTTGTACGCTTTTTTGTCTATTCAGCAAATTGATTGTAGAGGCAAGAGGTTATGGTATAAATGTTCGAAATTTTGTATAGAAGCTATTGAAACTTACACTCTGAGAACATAACCACTCTATATCTATTTGTTGAGTGAAATGATGAACATCTTTTTCAATCGATACTTTTTCTTTATGATTAGTATATAGAATTTTCTTAGCTATTTTTCTTTCTATTTTCTCTATATCTTTCGAAATATTTTTTTGTGTTGCAGCATTTGTTACTTTTTCCTTAATAAACAAAAGCCAATGTTCAATGGCTTGAACAGGAAATACAATTATAGCTTTTTGCTTACCTCTCTCGTCTAATCTATTGTATAAATTTTCAATCTCTTGTGTGAATTCAGATTTGTTTCTGTCATCATAATCTATACCAATAAACAATAAATCAATATAAAATCCTTGCTTGTATAGAAATGAAAAATCAACTGCTTGAACCATTTTACCAAGTACATCTTTGCTGTTATTGCATAATAGTCTTTTGTAGAAAACGTTATTAAAATCGAATTGTACTTTATCAGCAAATTTTGATAAAAAAGTTTGTATGAAAGTTTTGTGAGCATGATCTTCACAAATAATGCTATAAGTTATTTTTTTCATACAGGTACTCCTCCTAAAAATCCATTAATCCATTGTTGACCAAGCGATTTATAGTATTCTTTTTGAGGCTTAATACCACTTTCTTCTAACTCTTTGTAAATAGGGTCTAAAACATCAAATTTTAGATTTTTAATTTCAGTGATGCCATTCAACATTTCAAAAATGTGTATACATTCTGGCTCGTCTTCAAATAAATCTACAACAAGAGGACTGTGTGTGGTCATAAAAACTTGTATATCTTTTTCTTCTGCAAGTTCTTTAATAAGATCAATGACTTCTTTTATTCTACGAGGATGAATACCCGTTTCAGGCTCTTCAATAAATAAATATTTTGGTGGTTCAGGCTGATTTACGATGCACAAAATGCACAAAAAATACAGAACGCCCTCCGAAAGTTCATCACTCCAAAAAACTGTATTTTCTTTATTTTTTAATCCTACTTTAATTTTATTATTTTCAAGAAAATCCAATACTATTTCCTCAAATTCATTATTAAACTGTACTAAATCTTCTGTTATTTTTTTAAAAATTGTTCTATGCTTATTTAAAACGATTTGTAAAAAAGATGCCATGTTTTCACCTGAACCATTAATTTGATTGGCTTTTATATCAAATATCTTTTCTCTTTTTAGACTATCGATTTGTATTTTGTAAATATGGCTATTTTGGATTGAAGATGTAAATTGGTAAAAAACTCGATTATACTCGTATGGCGGTGAGTCTGAATCCAAAAAAACTACTTTCCCATTTAAGATACGAATTGTTTGTTTATTTATAGAAATTTCAAAACTTGGTAGTTTGTTTTCTTTATTTGTTTCTGTAAATTCTTGTATACTTCCACTTAAAGAAATTTTATTCTTAATTGAAGAAAAAATACTTAGAAAATTACTTTTACCAGAGTTGTTTGGACCAATTAAAAGATTTATTCTATGTAGACTTACATCGGCATGTTGAATGCTTTTGAAATTGTCTACGACTAAACGCTCAATCATAAAAAAAAGTTTATTAAAAGCTGAATAGCTTTATAGTATAAAAGTAATGAAAGTAAATTATACTGTTTTACTCTAACAACAAAGCATCATTATCTTCTAATAAATTTAGATTAACAGCATCTGCACCTGCAATGCCTTCAATAGAACCTTTTATATGCACTGCACTTAACAATACTCTTTCCAATGCTTTTTCTCTTGCTTTCCAAAGCTTTTCCATGGCATTACGTTCGTTTTGTATGCTTTGTTTCATACTCATAAAACCATCTCTTAATGCTTTCCATTGTTCGCTAAATTCATTGCCCACTAAATAGTCGTACAGCAATACCATTTTATCGCCTTTATTATCTTGACTTTTACGTACTTCATAAATTTTTAGAATTGCATTTCTTAATAATAAAGCAACACTCTTCACCTCGGTAAAAGAACAAATGTAAACGCCATTTTTTTCGCCAAATCTGTCCATATCTTTTGGAAAAGTTTGGGTAACAATTACCGCAACATCAGCACCTAAGCTACGCATATCTGTTTTTAATTTTTCAATCCAATCGCTGCTAAAGTCTTTGGTACGTTTACTTTCATAAATTATTTTACCTGCTTCAATTCCAAATTGGTTTCTTACTATTTGAATGCAATCTGCACCTCTTACACCTTTTCCTACTTCTTCAATTTTATCGAACGGAAAAGTGCTTTTCAATAATTCTTCCAATAACAATTCTTGTACTTCACCTTGTAATTGCATGCTACCTTGTTCAGATTTTCTACGCATTTCTTCAGCTAATTTCTTTTGGTCGTCAAGCTGTTTTTCTAGTTCTTTTAGTTTTAAAACATATTCGTTTTCTTTTACCAAAACCTTTTGTTCTTCTATTTTTCTTATTTCTTCGGTTAGTTTGGTTCTTTCTTCTTGCAATTGTTGTTGAACAGAAAGTTGTAGTTCGGCTTCTCTATTTTTTAGTTCTTGTTCTTTTTGTAAAAAAGCCAATTCTTTTTCTCTTGCTAGTTTTAGTTTTTCTTCGTTTTCAGCTGCATTTTGTTGTAGCATTTTTAGCTGATTTTCAAAATCTGCAGCAATACTTTTTCGTAGGCTTTCTTGTAGTTCAGTTTGTAATTTTTGCTTTTCAGCAGCAATTTTTAACGATACCTCTTCTTCTTTTTTTTGCAGTTGCAGTTGATAGGCATTTTCTTTCAATTTAAATTCTTCATCTTTCTTTTTTTGCCAGCTTATCATTTTATCACGTAATTCTTTTTCAATTTCATCTCTCATCGAATCGCCGGGTTCAAATTGATGTTTACAGTTTGGACAAGTTATAATTAAGGATGCCATAGTACGCATTTATTCATCAAATCTAAAAGTAATTCGGTATTTACTTATATAATCGGTGGTAATTCTATACAATTAAAGAAAGATCTTAATGGAAAAGATTCGTTGATTGCTTATAATTTTTGGATGGATAGAAAAATAAAAATGCCATTTGATTTTTATCCAGAATTTAATTGTACTTATCCCGAATACGCATATTTGGGATTCAAAGCTATTATCGTAAAAGAGAATGCTCAATTCACATTATTAGCAGATGATTTTAGAGCCATCACAAAAAAAGAAATTGAAATTTTAGACGCTTTAATTGCAAAAGCTAATTAGTATTTTTTCAAAAAAACATCTCTAATAACCAGCTTCTTTAAGCATTTACATTCATTATTGCATCTCTAAGTTTCAATATTCCTTGTTTAACATACATGCACTTATCTTTTACATGCAACCTTCTATGTTTTAGATAGATTACTGATAGTTTAAGAGGAATGAATTTGTGTTTAAGATAGAAAATTGTATCTCAAACAGGCATTTTTCTATCTCAAACAGGCATTTTTGTATGTAAAACATGCAATTTGTCAGTTTTGCAATAGAAGGGAATTTGTTTTTGTGTTAAAATGGCATTTTTTGAAAGGCTGATAATATGTTCGAAAAAAGGTGCAACACCAATATTCATCCAACTACACTTTTTTCTTTTCTGCTAATTTTTTTAATGCTTCTTGCTTTTGTTTGTCCGAAATTTTACTCTTTTGTACGAGTTTATTTAGTTGATAAGCAATGGCTAATCTAAAGTTTCTAGTATTGGTAGAACTATAATTTTCGATGTTAAAATTGCTTCCATAGGTGTAGGTAATAAACTGCTGTCTTCTAAACGGATCAAAAATATTGAAGTTGATAATTAAGCGTTTATCAAAGAATTTTCTTTGCACACCAAAGTTCATCGTTAGGTTGCTTCTACTTCTTCCTTGAGGGTCGGCAAAGCTGCTGTATCGAGCATTTCCTTCAAAAGTTAGCAAATTGTTGGGTGTAAAATTGTAGTTAAAACTGGTGTAAAAACTTCCGCCATCTCTATACTTAAACAATCTTTTTTCAGCTTCTCCATACTTGTTAAACGTGTATCCAACACTCGTGTTTATTCTAAACTTTTTGGTAAAAGTGTAGCCACCCCAAGTACTAGCTTCATATTCTTGTCTGTTCGAAATATTTTCAAAAGTAAACTGCGTTTTACCACCATCTGTTAAGGTTCTTATTTGATAAAAAATGTCTTTCACCAAATTGTATCCAAATGAGGTGTTAATGTAGTATTTGCCTTTTATTAAACTAAAATTCAAATCAAAATTATCGGCAGTAGAAGGCTTTAAAAACGGGTTGCCAAAACGAATATTATACGGATCGCTATAGTCTATGTTTGGGTTTAACTCTCTTAATCCTGGTCGTCTAATGCTTGCTCTATATACAAACGCTGCATTGAACGTTTTATCAAAATCTTTTCGAATGGTAAAGTTGGGCAAGGTGTTCCAAATATTGGTGTTTACATTGTTTACATTTCCTTTAATAAAGTCGAATGCAGTATGCGTTTGTTCTGCCTGAACACCTGCAATAATTCTCAATTGCTTAGGAAAAATAAAAGTAAATCCACCTCTAATGGTAAAAATGTTTTGCAGAAACATAAAATCGTTACTCAACAAATCGTTGGTAACAAAACTGCTATCTTGTTTTCTAAAAAAGCTGGTATTTAAAGTGTTGCGATATTCACCAATTTGGTACGTTGTACCCGTTGTAAAGAACACCGTTTTAGAAAGTGGTTTATCGTAGTTTACACGTATGGTATATACATTGTTAAACGAATTAAAAAACTGTGTTTGTGTAGAATCTACCCCTGTTGGTATATAATTACCCGTTAAAAATTGTTGAAAATAATCTTTATCGTTATCATTTTTTCCAAAGGTTGCACCTACCGTAACACGTAAAACGGTTGCTATATTTTTACCTCTTTGTGTATATGTTGCCATTGCATTATGGCTATAACCTGTGCCACTACTGCCATTGTCTCTGTTACTGATTCTATAGGCTTCTTTAAAGCGATTAATATTGGTAAATTCAGTAGAACTAAAATTATCGAAGTAGTTTAAATTACCTTGATAAACAAAATTGATGTTGCGTTTTTTATTAAACTCATAATCTATTTGCGTACGCAAATTCGGACGCCAATTTTCATTTTCCCAATTGGTAACGGTGTTAAAATAATTGGTTGAATCTCTATAAATATTTTCTCTTTTTGAATAGCTATTGCCTAAGAATTTGCTTCCTGAAATACCAATGATATTGTTGATGGTAAATTTGGTAGCTCTGTAACTATAATTGGCCGATAAACTACCTTCTCCACGGCTACCTATACTAAGCGTTACTTTACCTGTTCCACCAACTTTACCTTTCTTAGTAACAATATTTATTACACCACCTTGTTCAGTAGCAAACTGAGCAGGAGGGTTGGTCATTAACTCAATTTTTTCAATGCTGCTACCGGGTAAACTTTCTAGCAAATCTTTTAATTGCTCTGCTGTTAAATCGGTGGGTTTATCATCAATCAATATTCTTGGTTCTTTTCCTTTCAATAAAATTTTGCCATTAGGGTCGTTGCTTATTAATGGCATATTTTTTAAAATTTCTGAAGTAGATGAGCCACTACTTAAAGCACTTTCACCAACATTATACGTAATTTTTCCTTCTTTACTTTCAATTAATGGTTTTTCAGAATACACAATAATTTCATCCAATTCAGCACTAGCTTGGTTTATTTTTACATCACCTACATTAAAATCGTATCGTTCTATTCTTAAATGAAGGCTATCAATAGTAGTGATTTTATAACCTGTTGCCACAATACGTAGCTTGTAATAACCAAGCGGCAATTTGTCTATTTCAAATGAACCATTTTTATCTGCTACTTCAATTACTTTTTTATTAGAATCGAGAAACGAAATGGCTGCAATACTAGCAAATGCTACTGGTTTGCCCGATTGTGCATCGATGATGTTGCCGATAATTAAGCCGATGTTAGATTTGCTTTTAGATGCGTCACCAGACTGACCAAATAATTGAGTGCTACAAAGTAAAAGCAGTGTGAAAAAATGTTTCATTACAAATTTGAATTACATAAAAGTAAATTAAATGAGTTTCAGAAGGGGTTAAAGAATTATAAGCGGTTGATAAATCGGTTTATTCAATCGATTGTTAAAACTAAGAAAAATCATTTGTTCTGCTAAATAATTTTCTATTTACATACATCGTTTTTTTGTTCTTTTAATTTCTGATGAATAGATATATCTAATTTCACCCACTAAATAAAATAATATGTTTACTGTTTATGCAATTTCTAATTGTAACACTGTGAAAAAAGCAATTGTTTGGTTGAAAAAAAACAATGTGTCCTATACTTTTCATGATTATAAAAAGAGTGGAATTGAGGAGTTGAAATTGAAAGAATGGACCAACCAAATTGATTGGCAATTATTGCTCAATAAAAAGGGAACTACTTGGAAACAATTAGAACCTGCTGTACAAAATAGTATTGTTTCGGCAGAAAAAGCGATAGAATTGATGATGCAGAAAACAAGTGTTATTAAACGTCCATTAATAGAAAAGAATGGAAAAATAATACTATTAGGTTTTGAAGAATCTGCATATGAAAAAGCCTTTTTTACGCATTCGTAAAAAAGGCTTTTTGTAGTTTGTAGAACAATTTTCTTGTTTCTCTTTACAACGGAAAAAAACTTACTTCAATAAGTTTTGAAGCGTTGCAATTAATTCTTCGCCACGCAAATTTTTACCAATAATTTTTCCATTTGGATCAATCAACAAATTTGCAGGAATACTTTGTATACGGTATTGTTGTGCAACAGCGTTGCTCCAAAATTTTAAATCACTAACGTGTGTCCAAGTTAATTTATCGTCGTTAATAGCTTTTAACCAACTATCTTTTTCTTTATCTAACGATACACCTAAAACAGTAAAATTTTTATCTTTAAAATTGTTATAAGCAGCCACTACATTCGGGTTTTCAACTCTGCAAGGTTTGCACCAACTTGCCCAAAAATCTACCAACACATATTTGCCTTTGAACGATGATAAGCTAACGGGTTTATCATTTACATCGTTTTGTACAAAATCTGTTGCTATACTTCCAATGCTACCAACTTTAGAAGCCGCAAGCATTTGTTCAAGTTGATTGGCATAAAAACCTGTTTTTCCTCCTGCTTGTAAACGATTGTATTTTTCTTCTAAAACACTTACATCTTCACCAAACAACGGATTTACAACCAACAGTATAAATGAACTAACAGGAGAATTGGGTTTCATTGCAATAAACTTATCTACTTCATTTACTACTTTTTGTTTGATGATATTGAACTGATTAATTAAACTATCTCTTTTTTTAGGAACTTTTTCTGCATTAATTGCAGCAACTGTTTTTCCCAATTTTTCTTTTAATGGGTTAAAGTTTTTTTCATACATCTGATAATCAGCATGCGTAGTAGAACCTGTAATGGTTAATGTTTTTAATCGAGAAGCCAAACCAGAAATGGTAACAATTTCGTTACCAATGTATAGGTCTACAATTTCTTTGTAACCAATAAAATTTAATTGTTGTAAAATGGGTGTTTCCGCTTTACCTGTTAACGTAAATACACCTTTTTTGCTATAGTCTTGAGCAATGGTTGCACCTTGTGCATTTTGTAAAAACACAAGCGTACTATCTTTTAGTCCAATAATTTTTCCCTTAATAATAAAGCCATTTTGAGCAACAGATAAAATGGGAAGCAAACAGAAAAACAATATTTTTTTCATGTATTTATTTTTTATGTCTTTTTTGCAATACGTCTATAACATCTTGCAGTTTATAATCTTTAGCTTTTAGCAACAATAAGTAATGAAACAATAAATCTGCAGCTTCGCCCAAAAACAATTCTTTATCGTTGTCTTTTGCTTCAATTACTAATTCTACAGCTTCTTCACCTACTTTTTGGGCTATTTTATTAATGCCTTTGGCAAGCATTTTAGCTGTATACGATTCTTCTACAGAAGCCTTACTTCTTTGCTCAATTATTTCTTCTAAATGGTATAAAAAATTGGTAGGCTCGTTTGTTTCGTTCCAACAAGTATCTGTGCCTGTGTGGCAAACTGGTCCAACAGGATTTGCTTTTATTAAAAGCGTATCGTTGTCACAGTCAGTAGCTATATGTAAAAGATTTAAAAAATTGCCGCTTTCTTCACCTTTTGTCCAAAGTCTTTGTTTCGACCTGCTGTAAAAAGTAACTTTTTTTGTTGTAATAGTTTGCTCTACTGCTGCTTCATTCATAAAACCCAACATCAGCACTTTTCCTGTTTGACTATCTTGTATAATTGCAGGAACAAGCCCATCAGGATATTTTTTAAAATCTATATTCATCAAATTCTTGGTTAAATGTGTTAAGATGCTAGTCCACCAATGGTGATTACAATTTCGCCTTTTACTGTTTTCAATTTAAAATGTTCCAACACTTCTTGAATGCTGCCTCTTTTATTTTCTTCGAACATTTTGGTTAATTCTCTAGTTACACAGCAAGGCCTATCATTTCCAAAATAGGTTGCCATTTCTGTTAAAGTTTTTACCAAACGCATGGGGCTTTCGTAAATAATAATGGTTCTTTTTTCAGTAGCTAACTGTTTAAATTTTGTTTGTCTACCTTTTTTCAAAGGTAAAAATCCTTCAAAAACAAAACTATCAGTTGGTAACCCACTATTTACCAAAGCAGGAACAAAAGCAGTTGCACCGGGTAAACATTCTACTTTAATATCGGCTTTAATACAAGCTCTTACCAATAAAAAAGCAGGATCACTAATGGCAGGAGTTCCAGCATCGGTAATAAGAGCGAAAATTTTGCCTGCTTGCATTTGTTGCACTAAATGCTCGGCAATTTTATGTTCGTTGTGTTGATGATAAGGAGAAAGTGGTTTTTGAATTTGATAATGATTCAATAACCGAGAAGATGTTCTTGTGTCTTCACATAAAATTACATCTACACTTTGCAAAACCTCAATGGCTCTGTAAGTAATATCTTTTAAATTACCCAAAGGTGTAGGAACAAGATATAACATAAATATTGCCCAAAATAAAACATTAGCTTTTTGTGGCTAAGGTTTTTTATTCAATAATTTTTATTTCAAAATACTCCATTACTGCATTTGCCAATAATTGCTTAGCAGCACTTTCTGCAATACTTACAGCAGCATCTGCATTATCTGCTTCAATTTGTAGTGTAATATGTTTACCTACACGTACATCTTGTACAGTAGATAACCCTAAATTGTGTAAACCATTTAAAACAGCTTTTCCTTGAGGATCTAATAAGTTTTTAAGAGGCATTACCTTAATTTCAATAGTATATGTCATGATTGTTGATTGTGTTTAAAAAACAAAGATAAAACTACGTAAGCCGCAAAAGTAATGGGTACAGCCATCCATTGTATCAAAATTGCTGTAATTAAACCGATAACAGCCAATATTATAAAGGGAATAAAAGTTTTAAAACTCGGATTTTTAAATTTTAAAGCCATCATTGGTAGGGTAGAAACCATTAAATAACTTACAATAGCTGTAACAGCCCATAAAAACCAAGCATTTGTAAATAATTGAATGATCCAAGCCTGATTGCTATACCAATAAATTAATGGAAACGATGCAATTAAAATACCTGCTGCAGGAATAGGTACTCCTTTAAAACCATAACTCTGTTCGGTATCAATATTGAATCTTGCCAATCTGTAAGCACCTGCACAAGGAAAAATAAAAGCAGGTAATAATTGCCAAAATGCTGTATCTAAAGCTTGCACATCGCTTGAAAAGCTGAGTCGTAAAAATTGATAAATAATCATTCCTGGAGCAACACCAAAACTTACCACATCGGCCAAGCTATCTAATTGCTTGCCAATTTCAGATGAAACTTTTAAGCCTCTTGCCACAAATCCATCAAAAAAATCTACTACTGCTGCTATTGCTATAAAAATACTTGCTAAATATATTTTTTCTGGTAAAATAACTACATCGTTACCATTTGCATCTTGTGTTAAAAGCAAGTTGGTTTGTAGGGTAAAAACAATGGCAATACAACCAAAAAACAAATTAAGTAAAGTAAATAAATTAGGAATTTGACAAATTATAGAATTAGTTGGTTTATTAGGCTGTAATTGTTGATTACCCATAAAGTTGTGGTTTATAAAAAGGAGAGTTGATGGTTGATTCTAGATAATTATTTTTTTTTCATTGCGGTTTCTATTTCTTCCACCGTAATTGGAATATTTTTCATTAAATCAATACTACCGTTCTTGGTAATCCAAACATTGTTTTCAATTCTAATACCCATTTTTTCTTCTTCAATATAAATACCTGGTTCAATGGTAAATAACATTCCTGCTTGAATAGGTTCGGTTCTTGTACCTAAATCATGAACATCAATTCCTAAATGATGAGAAATGCCATGATATAAATATTTTCTATAAGCTCTATTGTTGTTGTCTTCGTTTTTAATATCTGCTTTTGTAATTAACCCAATTTTTAAAAATTGCTTGGTTGCTTCTTCTCCTACTTTATCGGTGTAATGGATGATTGAAATGCCAGGTTTTAAAATAGATTTAGCATAATTATGCAAATGCAAACAAGCATTATACACCTCTTTTTGTCGTTTACTAAATTTACCATTCACAGGAATTGTTCTGGTTAAATCAGCACAATAACCACCATAAGCTGCTCCAAAATCCATTAACAATAATTCTCCATCTGCACAAACCTCATTATTGCTTACATAGTGCAACGTTCTTGCTCTGTCTCCGCTTGCAATAATGCTGTTATAGGCTTCACCTGTAGCTCTATTGATTAAAAATTCGTGTATAATTTCAGCTTCAACTTCATATTCCATTACACCAGGTTTCACAAATTTGCAAACTCTATTAAATGCTTTATGCGTTATGTTTATTGCAGTTTCTACAACTGTTATTTCTTCTTTTGTTTTAATGGCTCGTAATTGCTTCATTATTTTAGCTGCTCTCAAATATTGATGCAACGGATAACGGCTTTTCATTTCATCTACAAATCTGTAATCTCTAGTTCTAACTAAGCTAGCTTTTCTATCGTTTTCGTTGGTATCTAGATAAATATTATCTGCTAAATGAATAAATGTTTGCAATAAAGCATCTATGCTATCTAACCAAACAATAGTTTGTATGCCAGAAATGGCTGTAGCCTCATGGGCTCTTAAGCGTTTACCATCCCATTTTTCTTTTAATTCATTCGGACGAACCAAAACCAACACTTCTCTATATGCAGGATCGTAACAATCTGGATATAAAATAACCATACTATCTTCTTGTTCTACCCCTGAAAGCCAATACAAATCGCTGTTTTGCTTAAATGTATGTAATGCATCTCCATTGCTTGGAAATTCATCGTTACTAACAAAAATGGCAATGCTGTTGGGCTGCATTGCTTTCATAAAACGTTTTCTGTTATTGGTAAAAAGCGATGGTTCTATTGGTAAATATTTCATATTTCTATTTTGAAAGTTGCAAGATAATTGTTTTGTTATCAACGTATTTAATGGATAATTCAAAAACTTATATTCGATAAATATTTTCGCAACGAATACGAGTTTTTAAAATAAAACAAGCGTTTAGTTTTTTAGTCTAAACGCTTGTTTTTATAGGTATTTATATAAATTAATTTCTGATAACCAATGGATTTTGCTTTCCAATCATATCTGTAACAATCTTTACTGTTTCATCTATGTACATATCAGATTTTAAACTTTTTAGCCAAGCTTTATAACGCTCTCCTTTCATTTTATCTGGATTGTTATAAAATTTATCATAATCAGGTTTTAACACATCCATTTCCATTTCTTGGTTCAACTTGGTTAAACTATTGATTTGATTTACAGTAGAACGTAATAATTTTTGTTGCTCTTTATATTTATCAATTTGAAGTTGAACAGGTGCATCGGCATTTTTTGCCAACCAATTGGTATTGTCTCTAATTAAATTGAAAGTAGGGTTTGTTTTTACTTTTTCTTTTAATGATTGAATGGTAGCATCAAAACCTTCGTAATTAATGGTATTTGCTTTTTTTATTTCATCCCAAGGCAAAGAATTAGGATTGTCTTTTTCACGAATTTTATAGTAATCTAAAATATCTGGTAACACAACATCTGGTTCTACACCTTTTAATTGTGTTGATCCACCATTAACTCTATAAAATTTTTGAAAAGTAAGTTTTACAGCTCCAAATTCTGTTCTTCCAGAAAAGAAATCTAACGTATTTCCTAATGGTACATTTCTTTGAACAGTTCCTTTACCATAAGTAGATGTGCTACCTACAATAATTCCTCTTTTATAATCTTGAATGGCAGCAGCAAATATTTCACTTGCACTAGCACTTGTTTCATTTACCATTACTGCTAATGGACCATCATATAAAACAGATGGATCTCTATCGTCCATTACTTGAATTTTTCCTTCACGGTCACGTACCTGAACTACAGGACCATTTTTAATGAATAAACCAACCATTTGAATTACTTCGTACAAAGAACCACCACCATTAAAGCGTAAGTCCATCACAATACCATCAACTTTTTCTGCCTTTAATTTTATAATTTCCCTAGCCACATCTTCGCTGCATCTTGCACCATTTGGACGTTCAAAGTCTGCATAAAAATCTGGTAAAGAAATAACACCAATTTTCTTATCGCCATTTTTCACAATTACACTCCTTGCAAAAGTTTCATCTTGAACAATTTCATCTCTTTGTATGGTAATTGTTTTATAAGTTCCATCATTCTTTTTAATAGTTAGTTTAACTTCTGTTCCTTTATTTCCACGAATTAGTTTTACAGCATCTTCTACAGCATAACCACTAATATCCACCATTTCATCTTTTCCACCTTGTCCTACTTTTACAATAATATCGTTTACGGTAATTTCACCCGATTTCCAAGCTGGACCACCAGGAACAACACTTGCAATTTTAATTACACCATCTTGTTCAGATAATAAAGCACCTATACCATAAAAGCGACCACTCATTTGCTCATCAAAGGCTCTTTTTTCAACGGGAGCAAAATAATCAGAGTGAGGATCCATTAAGTTGGTAATGGTATTTACAAATGTGTTAAAACGTTCATCATCTGTAAATTTTACTTTAATGCGTTCGTACATTCTATCAACAGCTTTCAGCACTTTAGATCTTGCTTCTGCTTCTAATTCTGCATTTGTTTTATTGGCAATGCTATCAATTTTGCTTTTGTCTCTTTGTTCTACTAAATCTACATAACGTTCCAATGTCATGTATTTTAAGCGTTTACGCCATCTTTCTTGGCGTTCTTTTTCTGTGGTAGGATATTGCAGTTTTTCGGCATCGGTTTCAAATACTTCATCTTTTGAAAAATCAAATGGTTGGTTTAAGATTTCTTTGTATAAACGCATTACTTCTGGTAAACGTTTGTTGTAAATAGCATTGGCGTTTGTTGCAAACTGTACTTCTGCATTCCCTTTAATTTCATCGTCAATGGTAGTTTCATGCTTTTTTAAAGCAGTGATATCTGATTGAAGAAACAAACTTTTATCTCCATCTAATTCATCTAAAAACTTCTTAAAAATTTGCTTTGAGAAATCGTCGTTAATAGCCTTTGGGCTATAATGCTGCTCTGCTAACAATTGACCAATAGCAGCAAGCAATTTTTGTTTTTGAGTAACTGGAACCGGATTTGGATGAACCGATCTAAACGCAAAGAACGCACCTGCAAACGCAACGATGACTAATAAAATAGAACCTTTTTTACGCATCATAAAATTGATAATTTTTTGCATATTCAAACTGTCTTCAAATGTAGTGTAAATATTTGCTGAAAAAATACGCTCTCAAAGTGCATTAACAAAGGTTTTTGATAAATGGTATTTCAAACGAGGTTTTCAACATCATAATTCATAGCAACTTACGGTTTTTACTGAAAATAGTTGTGTAGAAAAAAAACTAGAGTTGTTATTTGTAAATAAGTAGATAAATCCCTTATTTTTGCAGCCCATAAAAACGGAGATCGTAGCTCAGTTGGTTAGAGCGACAGTTTGTGGCACTGTAGGTCGGGGGTTCGAGACCCCTCGTTCTCCCTCTTTTAAAAATGAATCTAAACCTTGATTGTGTACAAAACAATCAAGGTTTAGTTTTTTAATCCCTTTTTGTAATGAATTATATACTTCTGTTAATTCCTGTTATATCTGCATTTATAGGTTGGTTTACCAATTGGATAGCTATTAAAATGTTGTTTCATCCAAGAGAACCTAAAAAAATTCTCGGGATTCGTTTTCAAGGTATTTTTCCTAAAAATCAATATCAGTTTGCACAAAAATTGGGTGCATTGGTAAGTAATGAGTTACTTTCTTTTAAGGATATTGAATCGAAAATTACCAATCCTTCAAATATTCAAAAGGTAATGCCCATTGTAGAAGAACACATCGATCATTTTCTTCGAGTAAAATTAGCTGAGAAAATGCCTGTTATCAGCATGTTTATTGGCGAAAAAACGATTGGAGAATTAAAAGCTGTTTTTTTACAAGAATTACAAACCCTTTTTCCTCAATTACTTTCTAGCTATATGGGAAATTTACAAGCCGATTTAGACTTAGAAAAAATCGTTACCGATAAAGTTGCTGCATTTTCTTCTGATAAATTAGAGGAAATTCTCAACAGCATTATGGCAAAAGAATTTCGATTTGTTGAAATTATTGGTGCTGTACTAGGGTTTATAATTGGCTTATTACAGGTTGCATTAACGCTTTTAACAGCATAATTTGATTGTTCAAACCATCGCATTTCATCGCATTCTTTTTTATTTTATTCAATATTTTTTCTATTTGTAAATGTTTACTCATCCTGCAAGGGTTCAAACTTTATCCATTTACAATTGTCTTATTACCGTTCGTATAGATGTAGTAACATTAATTTTTTGTAGCTACCCAATTTTGCAATCCAATTATAATTATGGTTATGAATAAAATGTATGCACTTTTTTTATTGTTATGTGTTGGCTCGTTTACATATGCACAAAACCCTGCAGCTGGTGGATTTAGAGCAGGTGGAGCAGGTAGAATGGGCGGTGCAAATATGAATGTAGGTAGATTTTACGGTAAAATAGTAGATAGTAAAACCAATAAAGGTGTTGCCGGAATTACAATACAACTTTCTGGAAGCAAATTCGATACCGTAACTAAACAACTAAAACAAGCAATTTTAAAAACAGTAATTACAGAATCTAATGGCGATTTTTCTTTAGAAGGATTATCTGTAATGGGAAATTTTAAGTTTAAAGCTACAGCAGTTGGTTACAAAACACTAGAAAGACCATTAAATTTTGGTATAAAAATGCCTGCTCCTGGCACAACACCAGATTTTCAACAAATGTTGGCTCAGGCAGATAAAGATTTAGGTAATATTAAAGTTGAATCCGATGCAGCCGATTTAGGCAACGTAACCGTAACCTCTTCTGCAAAACCTTTTTTTGAAATGGGAATTGATAGAAAAGTATTTAATGTAGATAGAAATTTAGTAAGTACCGGACAAACAGCTACAGAAATAATGAAAACCATTCCATCATTAAGTGTAGATATCGATGGTAATGTTACGTTGAGAAATGCATCTCCTACAATTTTTGTGGATGGAAGACCAACAACACTTACATTAGACCAAATTCCTGCCGATTTAATTGAAAAAGTAGAAATAATTACCAACCCATCTGCAAAATTCGATGCAAGTGGTGGTGGTGCAGGTATTTTAAATATTGTGTTGAAAAAGAATAAAAAAACTGGTTACAATGGTGGATTGAGAACAGGTGTAGATAGTAGAGGTAGAGTAAATGTGGGTGGTGATATTAATGTTCGTCAAAATAAAATAAACTTCTTTTTAAGTGGAATTTACAACCAACGTAAATCTATTTCTACTGGTAAAACTGATAGAAACGATTTAGGTTCTAAACCAAGCTCTATTAACCAACGACTAAGAAGTGAAAACGAAGGATATTTTGCTTTTTTACGTGGTGGATTTGATTATTTTGTTGATAATAGAAATACCATTACAGTTGGTGTTAGTTACAATAAAGGAAAATTTGATAACGATCAAAAACAAGAGGTTGATTCAGTTGTAAATAGTGCATTTCAGTCGTTTAATACCATCAATTCTTTATCAGGCTTTAATTTTCAAAATTTTGGATCGAACTTAAGTTTCAAACATAATTTCCAAAAAACTGGTCACAATATTTCTGCCGATGTAAATTACAACGAGAGTAAAAGCGATAATTTAGCAAACATTGTAACCAGTAATTTTTTACCCAATGCTACAACTCCATCAAAAAATCCGATTAGACAAAGAACAACAGGTGATGGAAAAAATAGCTTTCTAACAATTCAAACCGATTACGAAAATCCATTAAACGATAACGTAAAACTTGAATTAGGTGCAAGGGCTGCCATTAGAGATTACAGCAATAGTAATTTTCAGTATTTTTTAGATCAAAATACGGGTTTGTATAGTTTACGTCCACTATTAAGCAATAGTTATAAATATACTGATGCTGTTTATGCTGCTTATGGCAATGTAAGTTGGAAAGCAAAAAAATGGAGTTATCAATTGGGTTTAAGAGCAGAAAGCAGCGATTATAAAGGAACAATTACCAATATTAATACAGGTAAAGATTCTTCTTTCCAAGTTAAATTCCCAATTAGCTTATTTCCAAGTGCATTTATTACTTACAAGTTAAGCGATAAGCAAGATGTGCAAATGAATTATTCTCGACGCATTAATCGCCCTAACTTCTTTCAATTAATTCCTTTTATCGATTATTCAGATCCATTGAACTTAAGTAATGGTAATGCCAATTTAAAACCAGAGTTTACCAACTCATTCGAATTGTCTTACAACAATGCTTACAAACGTGGAGCTAATTTATTAATTACTGCTTTCTTTAAGCAAACAGATAATTTAATTACACGTTATCAGTACAGAGATAAAAACCCAGCACCAGAACTTACAAGCGTTGATAGTGTTGTGTTTAACACATTTATTAATGCCAATAACAGTATTTCTTATGGTTTAGAAATTACTAATAAAATTGGTGTAACTAAAACTTGGGATTTAACATTGAATGCTAATTTGTTTAATTCTCAAATTAATGCTACCAATATTGATGTTTTAGCCAATAACCAACGAGTAAGCTGGTTTTTAAAAATGAATAATAACTTCAAACTTCCAAAAGGAATGTCTATACAGTTTAGTGCTGATTATCGTGCAAAAACCGTAGTTCCACAAGGAGGTGGAGGTGGAGGAAGAATGGGCGGTGGAGGCGGTTTCTTTGGTGGTGGTGCACAATCATCTGCTCAAGGATTTAACTATCCTCGTTACAGTTTCGATATTGCATTTAGAAAAGATTGGACTTGGAAAAATGGACGTAGCGGTTCTTTAACTTTAAGTATGGACGATTTCTTAAGAACTCAATTATCTAAATCGTTTACTGAAAGCATTTACTTCACTCAAATTAGTGAAAGAAGAAGAGATCCTCAAGTATTGAGAGTAAACTTTAGCTACCGTTTTGGTAAGTTCGATGCTACTTTGTTTAAGCGTAAAAACACAAAAGCAGACCAAGGTGGTGGTGGAATGGAAATGATAGCCAACTAAACCTTGCTAATATACTTTTACAAAAATGCCCCTCAGCTAAAGGGGCATTTTTATAGGGGGGAAGTTATATTATTTTAAAATGGAGCGACTAATTACAATTCTCTGTACCTCACTTGTACCTTCATAAATCTGTGTAATTTTTGCATCTCTCATCAATCGTTCTACATGGTATTCTTTCACAAAGCCATAACCACCATGTATTTGAACGGCTTCAGTAGTTGTCCACATAGCAGCTTCGCTCGCAAAAACTTTAGCCATGCTACTACTTAAATCATAGTTTAAGTGATTGTCTTTTTCCCAAGCAGCTTTTAAACACAATAAACGAGCAGCTTCAATTTTGGTAGCCATATCAGCCAATTTAAATTGTATAGCTTGGTGTTGAGCAATTTCTTTACCAAATGCTTTACGTTGCTTAGCATATTTTAAAGCCAATTCATAAGCACCACTTGCAATACCCAATGCTTGAGATGCTATTCCAATTCTTCCACCAGAAAGTGTTTTCATCGCAAATTTAAAACCAAAGCCATCGGCACCAATTCTATTTTCTTTAGGCACTTTTACATCAGAAAACATAATGGTATGTGTATCACTACCTCTAATTCCTAGTTTATTTTCTTTAGCAGCAACAGTAACGCCGGGCCAATTTTTTTCAACAATCAAACAATTAATTCCATGCGATCCTTTGCTTGCATCTGTTTGTGCCATCACTAAATACACACTTGCAGATGAACCATTAGTAATCCAGTTTTTTGTTCCATTCAACAAATAATAATCGCCTTTATCTTCTGCCGTTGTTTGTTGACTTGTAGCGTCGCTACCAGCTTCAGGTTCACTCAATAAAAACGCACCAATGTACAAATCATCATTTTTTTTGCCTTGTGCTAATGGAACTAAATATTGTTGTTTTTGCTCTTCCGTTCCATATTCTTGCAAGCCATAACAAACTAAACTGTTGTTAACACTCATACAAACACTTGTACTTGCATCAATTTTACTAATTTCTTCCATTGCCAAAACATAGCTAATAGTGTCTAAACCGCTGCCACCATATTTTTCGTCAACCATCATACCCATAAAACCCAATTCTGCAAGTTTCATTACTTGTTCTTTCGGAAAACGTTGGTGTTCATCTCTATCAATTACACCGGGTAAACACTCAGTTATAGCAAAATCTCTAGCTGCTTTTTGAATCATTAAATGTTCTTCACTCAATTGCAAATGCATATGGCTTATCGTTTTTATTCTAACAAAAATATACTAACAAGCGTTAGGTTAGTAATTTTTTTTAATAAAATAGATAATTTTTTGTAACAATCATTTTGTGTTTTATATTAAATTTGTTTGAATGTATCATAAATCAAGAAAATGAATCAAAAAATATTTTTATCGCTCTTTGTCGTATTAAATGGAATTGTATTATATGGTCAAACTCATTATGATAACGCAATTACATGCTTTGAAAAAAAAGATAACAATCAAGCATTGAAATATATAGATAGTGCATTACAATTAGATCCATCGAATATTGAATATTTAATATTAAAAGGTCAAGTTTATTATTCTTTAAAAAAGTATCAGGATGCGTATAATATTTATACAAAAACTATTCTTTTGAAGCCTAAAGAAAGTATTGGCTACAATCAAAGAGGATTGTTGCTAAATGCATTGCAAGAGACCGAAGCCGCAATAAATGACTTTACTGATGCGTTAAATTTTGAAAAATCCGATACCATTAGAGTAATGTTATTTTTAAATAGAGGTGCTGCCAAGATAAATATTCGAAATTTTGAAAGTGCGTATAACGACTTTTGGAATGCCTATAAAATTGACTCTTTAAATATTGGTGTTTTGAACAATTTAGCTACTGTATGCGATGAAGTCGGTAAAGGTGAACAAACCCTGTCTTATTTATATAAAATTATTAAGTTAGACTCAACATTTATTGGTGCTTATGGAAACATTGGTTTTAAGTTGCAACAAATGGGAGACTATAAAAAATCTATTCTGTATTTTGATAAAATCATTTCATTAGATAAAGACGAACCTTTGGCTTATAACAATAGAGCGTTTAGTAAGCATAAAATTGGAGATAACGAGGGTGCGTTATTAGATGTCAATTTATCAATTAAACTATATCCATCAAACGCTTATGCTTTTCGTAATAGAGCATTAATTTTTGTAGCATTACAAAAGAATGATAAAGCTTGTAAAGATTTTGAAGAGGCGTTGAGACTTGGATTTACGAAAATGTATGGAGATGAAATAGAGAAATTACAAATAAAGTATTGTAAATCAACTCTTTTCTAAATTAAGAAACATTTGTTTTTGAAATAATCTACTTCTTTCCTTTAAACGTAAAATATTTTTGAGAAACATAGCTAAATGCAACCACAAAAACAGTTGTCATTAATTTCGATGGAGTAGGATACCAACCAAATACTTCTATAAATAACTTTAAAAACACGTAGTTTAAAACCAAACAAATTAAAACTACAGTTAAATATTTTATTAATTGTGCGGTTTTACGAACTGAGGTTTCTTGAAAAACAACATATCTACTCAGGTAAAATCCAATAGGAAACGTAATTACAAATCCTAATAAAAAAGCAGCAATATGTGCACTTACTGCGAACCCATTAACATGTATAGCTGATTTTTGAAACAAATAATTGTACGAAACAAAAAATAAAACAATATCTAAACTAGTATTAAATCCGCCACAAGCAGCATATCTAAAAGTTTGTAGTGGCATTATTTTTTTAAACATCGGATAAAACCAATCAACCGTATTTAAAATAAGGCTACTAATATATTCGTGTATCTTACGCATAAATGGCGGCAAAGGTAAGCAGATACACTGTTATATTTGCAGCCCAAAATGTTAAGAACATGAGTGTTGTAGCACAAATAAAACAAGTAACTGCACAAGCAATAAATTCATTATATAGCACAGAAATAGCCCAACAATCTATTTTAGTAAACGCTACAAAACCAGAATTTGAAGGCGATTATACTGTGGTTCTTTTTGCTTTTGTAAAGCAACTTAAAAAATCTCCCGATGTTTTGGGTGAAGAATTAGGAACACATTTGGTAGCTACACATCCACAATTATTTACTGCTTTCAATGTAATAAAAGGATTTTTAAACCTAAGTATTGCACACACTTATTGGTTAGACTTTTTACAACAAGCGTATGCCAATAATCAATATGGAATTACCGCTGCTACTGGTAAGAAAGTAATGGTAGAATATTCTTCTCCCAATACCAATAAACCTTTACATCTTGGTCATCTAAGAAATAATTTTTTAGGCTTTAGTATAGCAGCAATTTTAGAAGCTAATGGTTACGAAGTAGTAAAAACCTGTATTGTAAACGATAGAGGCATTCATATTTGTAAAAGCATGATTGCTTGGCAATTATTTGCCAATGGTGCAACTCCTGCATCTACAAATCAAAAAGGCGATCATTTTGTAGGTGATTATTATGTAAAATTTAATGATGCATATAAACTTGAAGTAGAAGATTTAAAAGCCAAAGGATTATCGCAAGAACAAGCAGAAAAAGAAGCCCCAATAATGAAAGCGGCTCAACAAATGTTGATTGATTGGGAAGCTGGAAAGCCTGAAGTTATTGAATTGTGGAAACAAATGAACGAATGGGTATATAGCGGTTTTGATATTACTTACAAACAAATTGGAAGCGATTTTCATAAAACCTATTATGAAAGTGAAACGTATTTGTTGGGAAAAAATTTAGTAGAAAAAGGATTGGAAAAAGGCGTTTTTTATCAAAAAGAAGATACGAGTGTTTGGATAGATTTAACCAACGATGGATTAGATGAAAAAATTGTGAGAAGAAAAGATGGCACCTCTGTTTACATTACACAAGACATTGGTTTAGCCGAACAAAAGCAAGCAGAATTTAATGCTGAAAAAAGTATTTATGTAGTAGGAGATGAACAGAACTATCATTTTAAAGTATTGAAATTAATCTGTACAAAACTTGGCTTACCTTCTGCTGATGGCATTTTTCATTTAAGTTATGGAATGGTAGAATTACCAACAGGTAAAATGAAAAGTAGAGAAGGAACAGTAGTAGATGCAGATGATTTAGTGGCTGAAATGATTGCTATTTCTCAACAAAAAACCGAAGAACTAGGTAAAGTAAAAGATTTTACCAATGAAGAATTAAAGCAACTATACCATACAATCGGTTTGGGTGCTTTAAAGTTTTTCTTGCTACGTGTAGATCCTAAAAAGAAAATGATTTTTAACCCCGAAGAAAGTATTGATTTTCACGGGTTTACAGGGTCATTTATTCAATATACGTTTGCAAGAATAAAAAGTATTTTACGCAAAAATGCTATTGAGTTAAGCACAACAACAAGTACTGCTGATTTATTGCCTTTAGAAAAGCAATTAACGATAGAATTAGAGCAGTTTGCAACGATTTTACAAGATGCTGCTACAGAAAACGATCCATCAAAAGTGGCTATTTATTTGTTTAATGTAGCAAAAACATTCAACTCGTTTTATGCAGAACATTCAATTGCCAATGCAGAAACTGCCAATAAAAAAACCATTAGGTTACAATTGGCTCAGTTAACAGCACAAGTAATTGCTACAGGAATGCGTTTATTGGGAATAAATGTGCCTGAAAGAATGTAAAAAGAAAACCTGAACTATTACATTTGTACTCTCAAAAAAATGCGGCGATGGCGAAATTGGTAGACGCACTACTTTGAGGTGGTAGCGACAGCAATGTTGTGGGAGTTCGAATCTCCTTTGCCGCACAAGCCTTCTTTCAACGAGAAGGCTTTTTTATTTATAGAGAATCGTATGTTTATTGTAAATAAGCTAAATTCTTTATTACTCTCTAACACAACAATGAAGAAAAATATAACCTATAATAATCTATGTTTACTCATTACATTATTTTTTTGTACTGCTAACAATGATTTTTTTGATAAAAAATGTATTCTAAAACAAGCATTTAATAATACTCAAATAGATACAGTTAGATATTTGAAAGAAGAAATCTATGCTCAAAAAGATAAATACATCGGAAAAACCTTACAACATTTATTAAGTGATATGAAACTGAAACCAGTTTCTTTTTTTGTAAATATTCCAAGTAAAAACAGATATTATTTTGATGGTATTCAGCTAGTTTTTTGTTCATTTAATAAGCCTTGTTATAGTTCCTCTGGACATGCTGAGTATATTGGTATAATATGGGATAAACCAATATTAAATGATACCATAAATGCATTGAGTAGAAAATATAAATCTGATTGGAATGCTGAAGTTGAAAGTAAGCTCAAGAATATGATAATTAAAGATTTATACATCAGAAAGTATTAATTCATCATTTATATTAACTATAAACATTAATCTTCCAATTTTACATATTGGAGATTCCCTCCTTCAAAAAATTCTTCAAAAATTCATACTTACACCTAAAGAAATGGTTGTACATTTCACATACAAACCTCGTTTCTTTAATTTAAATATATGAACGAAAAAACATTACAAGCCGATTATTGGGTAAGTAAATATGCAGATATGCTGTATGCCTACACCGTTGTTAGAGTTAATGATACCAACGTTGCTGAAGACATTGTACAAGAAACTTTTTTAAGTGCTTGGAAAGGACGAGAAACCTATAACGGCGATGCTTCTGAAAAAAATTGGTTGTTTACTATCTGTAAAAACAAAATCATTGATTACTTCAGAAAAAAAGGAAATAATTTGGTGAGTTATGGAGAATTGGATACCAATAGTGGTGTTTTTGATGATCAAGACCATTGGACAAATGAGAGTGCACCTAAAAATTGGAAAACCAACGACATGCAACCTGTAGAAAGAAAAGAGTTTTATAGCATTTTAGAAATGTGCAAACAAAAACTACAGCAATTGCAACAACAAGTTTTTGTGATGAAATACATGGAAGACATAGATTCTGATGAAATTTGTAAGGTATTAAACATTACACCGTCTAACTATTGGGTATTGATACACAGAGCTAAAATTCAGCTCAGAAAGTGTATGGAATTTAATTGGATGAAAATAGCCTAATAGCATGAAACGATTTTTTAGTATTACTTGCAAACAAGCGACCTACTTACTTTCTAAAAAAGAAGAAGGTAGGCTTACTTGGATAGAAAAATGGCGATTATCGGCACATTTGGGAATTTGTTCTTTTTGTAGATTATTCGAAATACAAACCAATTTCATAACACATCACGTTGCACATCAACAGGTAGATGCTTCTATGGCGGACACCAAAAAGCAAGAAATAGCAGAACAATTAAAACAGTTGTAGCTTTTACACTTTTACAATTTGCTGATTTACAATGGCAAAAATGGTATCTGTAGATATGCGTTTTAAAGGCATTGTACCTGTAAATCTGCTAAATGCTGGTAAGATTGCATGGTGTAAACCAAACCAAAAACAAGGAAACTGCAATCTTTGTCTACTCATTCCTTTTATAACAATACCAGGATGAATATGCCCACTAAACACATAAGGAGCTTTTGTTAAAGTGTGAGAAATGGGTGTATCCATATCATGTACAAAAGCAAAATGATTCATTAGTAAATATTGTTCATGTACACAAATGTTTGCGTCTACATACCATTGAGGTTTTAAAATATCATGGTTGCCTTTAATTAAATCAATTGTAACGTTTTCAATATCATTTCTCCATTTTAAAAACAGGTTTAATTCTTTATTGGCAACGCTATGAAACATATCTCCAACAACGATTAATCGCTTTGCTTTAAAATAAAAAATGCTATTAAACAAGCGTTGCAAATCTTCTTTGTAAATAGCAGCAGGAACAGCAATACCACTTTTTCTAAAATGTCCTGTTTTCCCAAAATGCAAATCACTTACAATTAATGCGTTTTGGTTTTCCCAAAAAATGGTTCTATCAGCAGAAAGCCACAGTTGTTCTTCATCAATTGTATGTTCAACCAAAGTATTCATACTGCTAATAACGTTTATTCTGTAATAATTTAAAATAAATGCCTACAAATAGTTTTATAGTTAATTATCTTTATCTCATTAACCAAAAAAACAATTTTTATGAGTGAATTTGAAAATGCTTTTTTAGAAGAAGAAAAAAAGCTTCCCAAAGGTTTAAACATACTTACTATTTTAACTTTTATTGGAAGTGGTTTGGGTTTATTAGGTGCTCTTTGGCAATTTTCTAGTGGAAAGAAAAATATCGAAGCAATGGAAAAGTTTTTATCTGATCCAACGTATGATTCAATGCCAGATTTTGTAAAGAAAATGAATAACCCAGAAGCATTGGCTCAATTACAAAAAATGGAGGCCAATAAATTGCCACTATTGGTTTTAGGATTGGTAGGTGCTGGTTTATGTATTTGGGGTGCTATAGAAATGCGTAAACGCAAAATGAGTGGTTATTTTTCTTATGTTATTGGTAGTTTTTTACCATTAATTGGCTACATCGTTTTTCTAGGAACAGCATATGCTTCGTCGAGTAATTTTTTAATTGGAATAGGATTTACCGTGTTGTTTGTGTTGTTGTATACGTTTCAACGTAAGCATCTAATCAATAAGTAATTGCTTAAATTATTTTAGTACTAGGTTGGTAAACAATCAAAAGTTGCCAACCTTTTTTTATGCCATAAATACCTGTAGTTTCGCAGCAAATTTATATGCATGAGTACTATATTAACACAAGGAAAAATTCATACAGCAAAAGGTGTTTTAACCTTTGAATTGTACGACGATGCAACACCAATAGCTGTTGCCAATTTTAAAAAACTAGTAAGTGAAGGATTTTATAATGGATTAACATTTCACCGTGTAATTCCAAACTTTATGATTCAAGGTGGTTGTCCTGATGGAACAGGTGCTGGTGGGCCAGGCTATACCATTAATTGCGAAACCAAAACACCAAAGCAATTTCATGATAGAGGCGTAATGTCTATGGCACATAGAGGACCAAATACTGGCGGTTCTCAATTCTTTATTTGTCATGCAAGAACCAATACACAACATTTAGATGGTGTACATACTTGTTTTGGAAAAGTTATTGATGGTGTAGAAATAGTTGACTTGATTAGAGGTGGAGATGTAATGGAAAAAGTAGAGTTGATATAAAACTTATTAATTGATTTTTAACAGCATATGTTGATGTTTATGTAGCATTGGCATATGCTGTTTTAATTTATAATAAAGCCCTAATACTTGCTCTGCCAACATGAATGGTTTTGGTTTCTGTTGCTTTTCTACCTTCATAACTAAAGTTGATTTCTAAATTATTAATCAATCTTTTTGTAAACTCAATATTCCATAAATAATTTGTACCCGGTAACAAACCTTCTAGCATTATGTAGCTTGTTGTAGTATTCGTTAATCCAGAGTATGTAATATTTGTGTTAGTAAATTTTACATTGATACTGCTGTTTTGCAAAGCATTGTATCTTGTTTCTAATAAAAGTGATTTTTGGGTAGATTTTTCACCACCATTTACTACACTATTTTGTTTTGTTCCATAGTTATAGCCTACTTGCATTCTAAATACAGTACCTACTATATAGCTAAGTTTAGGCTCAGTTAAAATCGTTTTTATCGCATAATTTCTATTGGCAAAAGAAGGAGTTTCTAAAGCTTGGTTGCCCATTTTTTGAGCTATTTCTAACGTAAATCTTTGTTGAATATTCCATCTACTTTTTATGCTCCATTCATTAACGGTTCTACTTTCAAAACCATAGGTTAAAAGGCTTTTATTAAAGTTGCTAATACGGTTAATATCAATTCCCCAAACACTGCTAAATCTATTAAAACTAAGGGTATTATTGAAAATAGAGTTGAGGTAAATTAATGCTGTATCTGCAATTTTTTCGTTAAATGGGTTGAATGTTGGTGAGCCACTAGCAAGCTGTTTACTACTTGTTTGTAAAGCCGATTGCAAGCTAAATTTACTTAAAAATTGATGCCATTTCGATTTGTTGTTTGCATTTAAAATTGCTTTCGGTTGAATTAATAAACTATAGTTAAACTGAGCGTAATTTGCTTTTACAAAATTATTGGTAGGCGTAAAAATTCGAATGTATTTAGCTTGATCTTGAAAAATGGCTATTTCAAATTCGTTTAGTTGTTGAATACCATCGTTGTTATAATCGTTCCAAGCATATTCTCCTCTACCTGCTTGCACTTCTACATAGGTAAAATCTCGTCTTTGTTCTTGTCCAGATCCTATTTCATATAAAGAATTGCCAGTGATAAAACCATTCCATTCATTGATAGCATATTCTATTCTTCCCAAAACACTGTTGTCGGCTTTTAAATTGGTAAGCTGTTGGGTAAAAACATTGAGTTGTCTGTAGGTAATATTTCCACGTAGTTGGTGTTTTTTACTTTGTAATAATTCTACTAAAAAATTATAATTATGGCTTCTATCAGTTCGTTTTAATTGTTGTTGCAGTGGCAATACATCGCTTCTTGTGGTGTATGAAAATGTAAAGCGATTGTTTTTTTGTTCGTTACTTTTTATGTAAGCAGTTACAATGTCAAAGGCAAAACTATTGGCAGTAATGGTATCGGCTTGTTTGTTTTTTTGTTCGTTATGTTCTAATTCATACGTAATACCCAACACATAATTATTCCATTTCGAAAAAGTTTTTTGCATTTGTATAGATGGACGTAAAAAAAAGCCTTTCTCTGTATTTGTTTCAATATTGGTAAAATTAAAATGGCTTTTCAATTCCCATCCATTTACACGTTGTATATGTTGAATTTGTTGTTTAAATCCGTTGTAATTATCGCTTCTAAAATAGCCTGTAGCTGCATATTTAAAAGTATTTTCTTGTTGATCTTTTAATTCAACCGATGCTGTTGGTAAATGTTCATTCACCAAATTATTATTGGCATTTTGGATAAATGGAAGCCCCCAATCTCTAGCAAATTCTACGGTTCTTAATCTTTCCAAAGGTTTAAATTGTTCGTTTACCCATTCGTAACCAAAACTAGATACTATCGCTATTTTTTTTTGTTGAATAAATGCTGTTTTAGTGTTTTGTAGCTGCATTTTACCAGCATAGCCTGTATTGTTTGTTTTGTCTTTAGAAGAAAAAGTATTTACATCGTAATTACTCAACGCAATATCTGCAATTAACTTGGTGTTGTTGCTAACTTGGTAAGCCAAATTCATGCTAACCAATTGTTGTTTTTTAGGTGTTACTAAAAAAGTAGCGGGTTCAAAATTACCTTGCTTTACACCATTAATAGGAGGAATGTATTGATAAACTTTTCCATTTGCTCCATTAAAAAGTGGAACATAGTTGCCTCTGTTTTGCCCAACTTCAATAAAATTGAGGTTGTATTTAGCACTGTCTTTATTGGTAGAATACACAAAAATAGAATCGATATTATTAGGTGCTATTCGTTTAGCGTATAATATTTTATTGGTCGCAAAACTATCTATGCTTGCTACTTGATAAAATGCATTTTGAATGCTATCGCCAATTGCTGCTAAAAACTGTTTTTGAGGATTGTCTAAGGTTTGATTGATGGGTGAATTTTTTGCATCGTTATTGTTGTATGCACCAATTGTAAAGCTTAATTTTTTATTGATTTGTAAGGTATTAGAAGCATATAAAAAAGCGTTTAAATAGTTTCTATCTGCATATTCAAATTCTACTTGAATACGTCTATCTTTTGTAATCATTCTTTTGGGGGTAAATGTAATTTCGGCGGTATTATAATTGATAATGTAATCTTGGTCTTCACCCCTTTGTAACAATTCACCATCAATAAATATGCGTTCTGTATTTGCCAATACTACAAAAAATAGTTCTCCATTGGCAGATTGTATTCTATATGGTCCCTGATTTCCTTCCTGACCTTGAAAAATATTTCTGGTAAATTTTCCCTTGGCAATGGCACCACTCACCAACAATCGATTAGAAGATTGTTTTCCAATTTTATGTTTTTGTTCAAACGAAATTCCTTGAAGGCGTTTGTAAAAGCTTAAAAAGTACAAGTCGTTTTCACGTATATCAATATCGCCTAAATTCAATTCCCATTGTTGCTTTTTAAATTGAAGCCAAATTCTATCAAACTCATTCAATTGTTGTGTTGTGCCATCTGGCTGAATGGGAATATTGTTATCTGTAATTGCCGCAGAAAGTTGAATACTATCTCCAATAAGTCCGTTAATTTGTAAGTTCAACTGAGAGTTAAAAACAGCATCTTGACTGTTTCCAAAGCTTAAACTTCTGCCAAAACTTCCATTGTATTGAACATTTCCAAAATCAAAATCGGTATTGTTTTTAAAGGAAGAATTATTAAAAATAAATGATTGTGGTGCTAAAAAGTTATTACGAACACTATCATAACTAAATCGTTTGATTTTATTGGTAAATGAAAAAGGAAAGGTTCTAAATTTTGCAATTACACTGTCTACAGCAACTGTCTTTTTCCACTCTAATTGTGCTTTAAAATAATGAATAGTGTAAGCATTGGTGTCTATATTTTCCATTACCAAACTATTAGGAACAATGCTATTATTGCCGAGTTGAATAACCCCTTTCGTAGCAATTTTCTTAACCACCCAATTCGATAATTGTGCTTTTAAAGCCGTAGCAAACAGCAAACTAGAAAAGTATATGATGAAAAAGCGATTCAGAATAACAAATATTTATACAATGATAGTGCGTTGAATGTTGAAAGTTACAAAAAATGATAAAGCTTGTTTTTGTATTTCGATTTGTTTTATAGAAAATTAACTAGTTCATATTATTTAAACTATACATAGTGTAAAAGGTATCCGTACAAACAATTATATTGCAAACCTATAATGTACAATATGACCAATCAACCTCTTGTCGGAATAATTATGGGTAGCGACAGCGATTTGCCAATTATGCAAGCTGCTGCCGATGTGTTACATCAATTTAATGTTCCATTTGAACTTACAGTTGTTTCGGCCCATCGTACTCCGTTGAGAATGATTGATTATGCAACCAAAGCACAAGAAAGAGGTTTAAAAGTAATTATTGCGGGTGCTGGTGGTGCAGCACATTTACCAGGTATGGTTGCTAGTATTACTACTTTACCCGTTATTGGTGTTCCTATAAAATCTAGCAATTCGATGGATGGTTGGGATAGTGTTTTAAGTATTTTACAAATGCCCAATGGGGTGCCTGTAGCTACAGTAGCTTTAAACGCAGCAAAAAATGCAGGTATTTTGGCTGCACAAATAATTGCCACGTTTAATAAAGAAACCAATGCATCTGTACATGCATACAAAACATTAATGCAAGAAGAAGTGTTACATAAGGTAGAAAAACTAAAAAGTAATTTTACCAATTTATACGATAAATAAACCCTTGCTACAGCAAACAACAGGATATAGCATTGTTAAACAATGGCTTGCCTCTAAAGGTTATTCGCCATTTCAGTTTCAAGAAGAAACTTGGCAGCAAATGCTTTTACATAAAAGTGGCTTGGTAAACGCACCAACTGGTTGTGGTAAAACTTTTTCTGTTTTTTTAGGATCTATTATTCAGTTTATTAATCAATATCCCAAACATTATTCAGCTAAAAAAAATAATGGTTTACAGTTATTGTGGATAACACCACTAAGAGCTTTAGCAAAAGATATTGGTAGAGCCATGGAAGAAGTGATTGCAGATTTAAATTTGCAATGGAAAGTAGGCATTAGAAATGGCGATACCACAACATCTGAAAGGCAAAAACAGAAAAGAAACATACCAGAAGTTTTAATTATTACGCCAGAAAGCCTGCATTTGCTGTTGGCACAAAAAAATAATCATAAGCTATTCGATTCTTTACAAACAATTGCTGTAGACGAATGGCATGAACTAATTGGTAGTAAACGAGGCGTACAAGTAGAATTGGCTATTGCATACTTGGTTCATACACAAACAAAACCAATCGCTATTTGGGGTATTTCTGCCACTATTGGTAATTTAGAAGAAGCCATGCAGGTTTTATTAGCTCCTGTTCAAGCTGATGGTATCATTATAAAAGCCCAATTAGACAAGCAGATTGATATTTTTTCCATCATACCAGATGAAATAGAAAAATTTCCATGGGCAGGACATTTAGGAATAAAATTGGCTGAAAAAATTATTCCGATTATTGAGCAGAGCACCACTACTCTCATTTTTATCAATACAAGAGGAATGAGTGAAATGTGGTATCAAACGTTGTTGAATGTGGCTCCACAATTAGCTGGAGCCATTGCTTTACATCATGGAAGTATTGAACAAGAATTAAGATTATGGGTAGAAGAAGCTTTACATACACATAAATTAAAAGCAGTAGTTTGTACGGCAAGTTTAGATTTAGGTGTAGATTTTAGACCTGTAGATACGGTAATTCAAGTAGGTTCACCAAAAGGAGTTGCTCGTTTTTTACAAAGAGCCGGAAGAAGTGGTCATAGACCAGGTGAAGTAAGTAAAATTTATTTTTTGCCAACACATTCTATTGAGTTATTAGAAGCTGCTGCTTTAAAACAAGCCGCTCAATCTGAGATGATTGAAAAAAAAGATCCATTGGTTTTATGCTTCGATGTGCTTATACAATTTTTATGCACTTTGGCAATTGGAAATGGTTTTGTTGCCCATGATTTATTTACTGCAATTAGAAAAACATTTTGTTTTAGTGATATGTCTGAAGATGAATTTCAAGAAATATTGCAGCATATTACAGTAGGAGGGAAGGCTTTACAACAATACGATGAATATAAAAAAGTAGAGGTAGAAAATGGATTTTACGTCGTAAAAAATAGACGAATTGCCATGCGTCATCGAATGCATATCGGAACAATTGTTAGCGATGCAATGATGAAAGTGAAACTAATGAGTGGTGGCTATATTGGTGTAATAGAAGAATGGTTTATCAGCAGATTAGAACCTGGTGATGTGTTTACATTGGCTGGAAGAAATGTTGAATTAGTGATGATTAAAGACATGACGGTTTTGGTGAAAAAGTCTTCTTCAAAAAAGACAATTGTACCAAGTTGGATGGGCGGAAGAATGAGCCTTTCTGCCAATTTGGGTTCTGTTTTAAGAGACACATTTAACATTGTAGCAGATGCTCAAAATAACACAGTAAATGAACAAAGCAATATGCCAGAATTAAAGGCTTTAGAACCTTTGTTTGCTGTGCAAAAACAGTTGTCGCATATTCCTAAAAACAACGAGTTATTAATAGAACAAATAGCAAGTAAAGATGGCTATCATTTACTCGTTTATCCATTTGAAGGAAGGCAAGTGCATGAAGCAATGAGTGCTTTGTTAGCATATAGAATTAGTAAAAAAATGCCTATTACTTTTTCTATTGCAATGAACGATTATGGATTTGAATTATTAAGCGATCAACCCATTTATTTAGACGATACCAACGTATACGAATTGTTTTCTACCCAAAATCTTTTATCTGATATACAGAAAAGTGTAAATAGCGTAGAAATGGCGGCAAGAAGGTTTAGAGATATTGCTGTAATTGGTGGATTAATTTTTCAAGGAATGCCTGGTGAACAAAAGAAAGCTAGGCATTTACAATCTTCTGCGTCGTTGTTGTTTAAAGTTTTTAACGAATACGATCCTAACAACTTATTACTGCGTCAAGCATATAATGAGGTATTTACCCAACAAATGGAAGAGGTGAGATTGCGTTTAGCATTGCAACGAATTCAAGAAAGTACAATTTGCTTGCAATTTCCAACACAGTTAACACCTTTAAGTTTTCCTATTGTTGTAGATGGATTGAATAGAAACAATTTAAGCTCTGAGAAATTAGAAGATCGAATTAAGAAAATGCAACAACAATTATCCAAATCATAAATAAAAAAACAGCAACAATCTTGTTTCAATTGTTGCTGTTTGAATGGTTGCTTTAAATGATGGACAATTAGATTTTTTTCACAACGCCACTACCTGCTATACTTTTCTTAATGTTTGTTGCTGAGCCAGCATAAAAAACATCTCCACTGCCTGCAATACTAGCAGAAACAGATTTATTAGCGGTTGCTTTTACAGAGCCACTGCCACTGATTGATACCGATAAAGCATCTGATATTACACCCAAACAATCTACATCTCCACTACCTGCAATTCTTGCTGTTAATGTTTCTACAGAGCCACTCATGATTACATTACCGCTACCTGCAATAGAAATAGATAATTCACCAAATCGTTTAAAATCAACTTTTACTTTACCGCTGCCTGCTAAACTTACTTTTGTAACATCATCATTCGTAAAATTTCCTTTACCAATAATATCTCCACTTCCTGCAAGTGATATGCTATTCACTTTTTGCATGGTTACATAAATGGTTATTTTTTTAGAAGTTTTAAAGTCAACATTATTCTTGGTTCTCAACTTCAGCTTATCATTTTCAACTTCCGTTTCTATGTATTCTAACAAATTACTCTCTGCTTCAATTTCAATATTGTTGCTATTTCCGTAGGCAATCATTACATCCCAAGAGCCGGCAGATGCAATGCCAGTAAAGTTGCTTACCGTTCTTGTTTCTTTTGTAATGTTTCCATTACCAGCAATTTTTTTCCAAGGTTGTGCAAAACTGTTTATTGCAAGTAATGCAAATACAGCAACAAGTACTTTTTTCATGTTTTGGTGTTTTGTTTTGAATAACGAAACGTAGCGATAGATAAAAAGTTACAGTTAGTACAAAATAAAAACGACTGCCTAAATAAGACAGTCGTTTTACTAATTATAATTTATGAGATAATTATTTTGCTAAAGCAGCAGCCATTGTTTTTCCAATATCTGCAGGGCTTGCAACTACATGAATACCACATTCTGCCATAATCTTCATTTTTGCAGCAGCAGTATCATCGGCACCACCAATAATTGCACCAGCATGTCCCATTCTACGACCTGGAGGAGCTGTTTGACCAGCAATAAATCCAACAACAGGTTTTGTTGCATTATCTTTTATCCATCTTGCAGCGTCAGCTTCCATGCTACCACCAATTTCACCAATCATAATAATACCATCTGTTTCAGGGTCTTCCATTAACAATTTAACGGCTTCTACAGTAGGTGTTCCAATAATTGGGTCACCACCAATACCGATTGCAGTGCTTATTCCTAAACCAGCTTTTACAGTTTGGTCAGCAGCTTCGTATGTTAAAGTGCCAGATTTGGATACAATACCAACTCTACCAGCTTTAAAAATAAAACCAGGCATAATACCTACTTTTGCGTCTCCTGCAGTAATCACACCAGGACAGTTTGGTCCGATTAATCTAGTAGGTTTTCCTTGTAAATAATTTTTCACTTTTACCATATCTTGTACAGGAATACCCTCTGTAATACAAACTACTAGAGCTATTCCTGCTTCAGCAGCTTCCATAATAGCATCTGCTGCAAATGCAGGTGGCACAAAAATGATACTTACATCTGCATTTGTGGCTTTTACTGCATCAGCAACCGTATTAAAAACGGGCTTATCTAAATGTAAAGTTCCACCTTTATTCGGTGTAACACCACCAACTACATTGGTGCCGTACTCAATCATTTGAGTGGCATGAAATGTACCTTCTGTTCCGGTAAATCCTTGAACAATAATTTTAGAATGTTTATTCACTAAAACTGACATGGCTATCAATGCATCTTTTTTAATGCTCGGCAAAAATAGGGTAAACCAATAGAAACCAAACAGCCAAATACAGAAGATTTTATGTAAAAATGCTATTATTCTACAATTATTGGTTATGAGAACGTTTGCGTAATGAAGGATATGTGGTTAGAATGCAAGTAGTAGTAAATTTATTGAGGTAGGATTTTAAAAATGGATAGAAAAAAGTGTTGAAGTTTTTAATTTTTGCTGTATAAAATTAGATTCACATTCTCAGTTTATGCAAAAATTAGAATGCTTTAAACAAATACCAATCCATTTTTAATGGCGAAAACTGCTAAACCGTCTCTTGTTCTAATGCCAATTTTATCTGAAATGTTTCTTTTATGTGCATCAAAAGTTCTTTCAGAAATTTCTAGTTCGTCAGCAATTTCTGGAACCGATTTATTGGTACATAACTCTTTTAAAACCCTCATTTCCATTTTTGTTAACGATTCAATACCCTCTTTAACTTTTTTTCCATTTACATACATTTCAGAATGCAGAATTTTATATGAAGAATCACAATCAAAATAAATTTTACCATCTATTATTTGATTCATTGCATCAATCATTTTAAAAACGCCTGCGTTTTTACTAATGGCACCTTTTACACCCAATCTTGCCATAAATTGAATAGCCTCTCTGTTGCTAATAAAGCTAACAACCAAAACGGGAGTATTAGGTCTTTTTTGAAGTAACCATTCGGTGGTTTGATAACCATTTAAGCCAGGCATTGAAATATCCATTAATACAATGGCGGGTTGTATATTTTCGGTTAAGAAGCGATTCACAAAGTCGCTACCGTCTTTGTATTGAACAACTTTATAGTTGGTAATTGTTTCTATTTTTTCAGATACCGTTTCTCTAAACAAAGAATGATCATCTACAAATGCAACTAACGACATTGGGTGGAACAGCTTTAAGGGTTTAGCACTGAGTGTATAATGTATTAATTTTTTGTAGTAAAACTGATGAAATTGAACCCAGTAAAAATTCGATAGCAAATTTAAATGAAGGGATTTGCTAAAAAATAGGTGAATTTACCTATAATTCGTTGGTTAAAACGTCTTATATGATACAACTAGAAATCAGATTTGAAAAAGCAGTAAAATGATTTTTAGGTGAAAATGCCTATTTTTTTCGTTTTACCTAGTTATACATTAGCAATTCAAACAACATTTATGCTTGGTTTTGGTAGCATTCTAGATATCTACCACAGTCTTGTTCCCGTTTTGTTTGAAGTTGATTTACATGAAATTTACAAGTGCGTATTTGTATTGATGTACTGTTAAAACAGTGCAATAACATTTGCTTTCCTAATTTTTAAATTGGTCATGCAATTGAGTTTAGTATAAAGCTAATTTAAATGTTATTCAATCTAACATTTCTTGTTCTTTCCTATACAATCAATATTATTAATTAATCATCTAAATTACAATCAAATGGATCCATTATTAGCATCAATTATGCTTTGGCCTGTACCTTGGGCTCCTGTTGGTACGATGTTTTGTCAGGGGCAAACGCTTACCATCAATTCAAATGCAGTATTATATTCTTTAATCGGAAATTTATTTGGACAAGATAATTCTGCCTCGTTTAAATTACCCAATTTTACTGGTAGAGTACCCGTTGGTGCCGGTGCTACTTTTAATTTGGCATCTACTGGTGGAAGTTTAAATCCAATGACAGTGAATTCTACTGGACAGTTTGCTTTATCTACAGATAATTTGCCACAGCATAGTCATACTATAAATGCAAGTACAACAAAAATTTCTGTAGCCATTCCTGTTAATAACACCAATGCTAACACAGCAACACCTGCCACCAATACGGTTTTAGCAGCAGGCAATTTTCCTCAAGGTTTGGGTGCTACTGTAGTTAGAAATTTTACTACCTCTGCTGCAAATGCAACACTCTTGCCTTTCGATACAAATGTGGCTATACCTGCAAACGCAACAAATTCAATAGGTGCAGGTACACCAGTTAGAGTAAATGTACAAGGAACAGCAACTCCTAGTTTACCCCCTTATTTAGCCATTAACTATATTATATTCACGCAGGGCATTTATCCAGAACGTCCATAATATTTTCATCTTAATTTATGCAAAAAATAGGCATATTAATTCCTTATTCTGGAGGGCTTTCTATTAAGAAAGCCCTTTTAAATAATATAACTCCTTTCTTAATTGATAAGAACATTGAAATTATCTCTGTTTTCATTGGAAAAGGAGATAGCAAACAAGTAGAGAAAGCGATTGATGATTTATGTTATAACCAAGATGTAGATGTTGTAATTGGCTATGTAAATTATAGAGTAATGGTTGAATTATTTGATAAAATATCGAAATATCAGCGTCAAATATTCGTCAATCTTTCTTTGGGAGAAATAATTCCTTATTCATCTTCTCAATTAACTCCTCCTCCTAATTTTCATTTTGTTAGTTATGATATGTATAAACAAATTGCTGTTTTAGGAGATTGGATTGCTAATCAATTACCTGCAAAAAACTGTTTAATCTGTACATCTTTATATGAAAGTGGATATAGTTTTTTAGAAGCGTTCAGAATTGGCTATCATCAGTCAAAGCAAAAAGAATTAACCTATAGCATTTTAAAAAATCCGCCTACAGAGTTGAATATTCAACCTCTAATAGACGATGTATTGTTGCTTCAGCCAGAACATATTCATATTACTTTATCAGGTAAAGAACTACATTTATTCGTAAAGAATCTGATTGAGCAGATTCACTATTCGCCAACTTTATCACTTCATTTTCCCAATAATGATTTGCTATTTACACCTTCAAATGGTAAGTCATTAAACTGTTTTTCGATTATTCCTACATTAATTTTTGAAAATTTCTCTTTTCGTTCATCATATATACATATATTTGATTGTATATTTAAACACTTATTTTACGAAGCATTTAGCCAACTTCGACAAGACCAAATTGATTTAAACAACCATTTTATTGTGTTAAATCATACTACAACAACTGTTGTAGAACATATTGCGAATAATTCAGTTGAAGAATATGAGCAATCGTTTCGTCAATCAGCAATAGAAATGATTTCATATTGGCAAAATCCGTATTTATGTGTTTAATAAACTCAATTAATAAATCCTAAATCAACAATTATGCAAAAAAAAAGTTACCCCATTCAAATTCTTGATTTTTTGAATCATCTTCACAAGCAAAGCTCTTCTAGACGAATTTTAAATGTTTTCTTTTGCTTTTTCTTGCTTCAAACCTTTGTTGCGAAAGCTCAATTTACTGGTACATCTTACAGTATTACTGCTGTTGGAAATCCCAATGATGTATATATAGGACCTAATTCTTTAGTAAGTGGTAATAATTCTCAATCCTTAGATGGAGGTTTAAATAATTTAGTACTAAGTATTAACACTGTTACTAATAAAATAACATTTACGATTTCAAACTCTACTTTATGGACTGTTGACTTTGATGTAGTTTTTTCTGGCGGAAATTTCAATGCTCTTACTTCTGTTACACTAGCTTCTGCAACTGGTGCTAATGCTAGTAAGGTATTAATTAGTAAATCAAATAATACTACAATTGCTTTTAGAAGACAAGGAGAGACAGATGTTCAGGGAAATCTTACTGTTGTTTATGATTTTGTAGCAACCTCTACTGCCACCAATACCACATGGAACGGCACCACATGGAGCAATGGTACACCCACAAGTACATTAGATGCCATTATTAATAGCAATACAGCACCAGGTAGTTTTACTTGTAAAGCTTTAACGGTGAATAATGGTATTACTTTAAATGTGAGTAATGGTAGCACCGTTACAGTTACTTCGTCAACTACTAATAATGGCAACATTGTAGTTGCACCAACAGGTAGTTTTGTAAGTGCTGCTGCTGTGAGTAATGTAACGATTCAAAAAAGTATTATCGGTCAACGTGGATGGAGAATGTTTGCTTATCCATTTACCACTACTCAAACTTTTAGTAGTCTTGCAACTACCAATGGCATTGCTATTAGTACCACACCAAGTGGAGCAAGTGGCTTAACCGATGTTCGTAGCTTCACCAATGGTACTACCAATGGCTGGAACAATGTTACTGCTTCTTCTACTACTGCTAATACACCGTTTGCTTTGTTTATTCGTGGTTTGGCTAGTGAGGTTACTGGTTTAAATTACAATGCTGGTCCTTCTGCATTTACCTTTAGTGTAAATGGTACGCTCAATGCTAGTCCATTTACGGTGACTCCATCAGCTAGTAATTTCACTTTAGTAGGTAATCCTTTTGCTGCTCCTGTAAATAGTAGTGCCTTAACCAATGGTACTGGTAAAAGCTATTATGTATATCAAATCAGTCAAGGTGGTAACTTAACTGCTCAACGTATCAAAGCAGGTGCTTGGAGTACCGTATTAAGTTCCTCTGCCACCACTCCTATTCCTAGTTTAGGTGTAATTGCTTATCAAGCAGGTAGTGCTACTAGCTATAATATTACTACAGCAAATATCAATACTACCAATACTGCAACTACAGGTTTGTTTAGCACAGAAAAAGTGATTGAACATTTAGAATTACGTGTATTGCAAAATGGAATGCAGTTAGATAATCTATTTGTTCGTCAAGATGCTGCTAGTAGTGAAAAAGGAACAGATGGCAAAGATTTACAAAAGTTGGCTAATGAAGGTTTGAATGTATATACCATTGCAAAAGCAGACAATATAAAACTAGCTGTAGATGCTAGAAACCTAGTTGAAACAACAACTATTCCTTTGGGTGTTATAGGTGCTGTAGGTAACTATAAATTACAATTAGCTAATTTGAATATAGAGGGAGTAAATGTATCGTTGAAAGATGCGTTTACAAATACAACTAATCCTTTAAAAGCAAATAGCAACTACGATTTTTCCATTACTACAGATGCAGCTAGTAAGGGAGAAAATAGATTTGAATTGGTATTGAATAAAGTAGCCAATAACATAGCAGGTATAGATGTTACCAATGCTGGAAAAATGACTGCCAAATTATTAAATGGGAACA
>JBHYCS010000005.1:0-187301 GCA_051861445.1 Chitinophagaceae bacterium
AACTATATCTATCAATAATAATTTGGAAAAACCATAGAAAACGCCACTACAGTTGAAATAAGAATCTACTGTCGGCTACATAAAAAAGACAATTTGAATGAAGTATGAGTAAAAAATAAAACAAATGAGACAAAAATTCGTAGGTCAAAACTTGAATTTGAATACAGGTATGACAATTTTGCACTTGAAATTGTAGTGGCATAACAATTGACATTCATAAAATAGTTAAATAATAATTTATGGGCAAAATAATTGGTATAGACTTAGGTACAACAAACAGTTGCGTTTCTGTGATGGAAGGTAACGAACCGGTTGTAATAGCAAATGAAGAAGGACGTAGAACCACCCCTTCTATTGTTGGTTTTTTGAAAAATGGAGAACGTAAAGTTGGTGATGCCGCTAAGCGTCAGGCAATTACAAATCCTCAAAATACCATTGCGTCTGTAAAGCGTTTTATGGGACGCCGTTTTGACGAAGTAACAGAAGAAATTAGCCATTGGAGCTATAAAGTAGCTCAAGGCGATAACAATACTGTACGTGTAGATATTGATGGTCGTTTATACACGCCTCAAGAAATTTCAGCAATGGTTTTGCAAAAAATGAAAAAAACTGCTGAAGATTATTTAGGTACAGAGGTTACAGAAGCTGTAATTACCGTGCCTGCATACTTTAACGATGCTCAACGTCAAGCTACTAAAGAAGCGGGTGAAATTGCTGGTTTAACAGTAAAAAGAATTGTAAACGAACCTACAGCAGCGGCTTTAGCTTATGGTTTAGATAAGAAAAATGTAGATCAGAAAATTGCCGTTTTCGACTTAGGTGGTGGTACATTTGATATTTCTGTTCTTGAATTAGGTGATGGTGTATTTGAAGTAAAATCTACAAACGGAGATACACACTTAGGTGGTGATGATTTTGATAAAGTAATTATGGATTGGTTAGCCGATGAATTTAAAAACGACGAATCAATTGATCTACGTAAAGACCCTATGGCTTTGCAACGTTTAAAAGAAGCGGCTGAAAAAGCAAAAATTGAGTTAAGTGCAAGCTCTGAAACAGAAATTAACTTACCATACATTACCGCTGTTGATGGTGTACCTAAACACTTGGTAAAAAAATTAAGTCGTGCAAAATTTGAAGCTTTAGCCGATAATTTATTTGCTCGTTGCTTAAAGCCTTGTGAGGCTGCTTTAAAAGATGCTGGTTACAGCACTTCTCAAATTGATGAAGTAATTTTAGTTGGTGGTAGCACTCGTATTCCTAAAGTACAAGAAATTGTAGAAAAATTCTTTGGTAAAAAGCCAAATAAAGGAGTAAACCCTGATGAGGTAGTGGCAATTGGTGCTGCAATTCAAGGTGGTGTTTTAACAGGAGAAGTAAAAGATGTATTGTTGTTAGATGTTACGCCACTTAGCCTTGGAATTGAAACAATGGGTGGTGTAATGACAGTGATGATTCCTAGCAACACAACTATTCCTACAAAGAAAACTGAAGTTTATTCTACAGCTAGCGATAACCAACCTGGTGTACAAATACATATTTTACAGGGTGAACGTCCGATGGCTACTCAAAATAAGAGCTTGGGTATTTTTAATTTAGATGGAATTCCACCTGCACCTAGAGGTGTACCACAAATTGAAGTAACTTTTGATATTGATGCCAACGGTTTATTAAACGTAAGTGCAAAAGATAAAGGAACTGGTAAAGAACAAAAAATTAGAATTGAAGCAGGAAGTGGATTGAGTAAAGAAGAGATTGAAAAAATGAAAGCTGAAGCTAAAGCAAATGAAGCTGAGGACAAGGCTGCTAAAGAAAAGGTAGAAAAAATTAATGCTGCTGATAGCTTGATTTTCCAAACGGAAAAACAATTTAAAGAGTTTGGTGACAAAATACCTGCTGATAAAAAAGGAGCTATTGAAACTGCCTTAGCTAGCTTGAAAGAAGCACATAAGAGCCAAGATTTAGCTGCTATTGAAACTGCAACTGCTGCTTTAAATACCGCTTGGACTGCTGCTAGTGAAGAAATATACAAAGCACAAGCAGAGGCACAAGGTGCAGCACCACAAGATGCAGGAAATGCAGGTGCACAACAAAACGCTAGTGCATCAAACAGTGATACTGTAGAAGACGCTCAGTTTGAAGAAGTGAAATAAAAAAGAGCATGCAAATATTAAAAGAGGCTGTCTCAATTAACCGAGACAGCCTCTTTTGTTTAAAATGCTTCAATTATACTCATCTTTTGTGCAAAAATTTTAGTACATATTATCTTATTAAACTTATAGAGCCTTTAGTTGATACATTAGTACCATCTAGTAAATATACTATGGCTGTATAAACATAAACTCCAACAGGTTGTTGCTTACCCTTAAAAGTTCCATCCCATCCTATATTATTATTTTTTGTTGTAAACACAAGCTCTCCCCATTGGTTAAATATGTTCAATTCCAATCGTCTAATTGAGCTTCCAAAGACTTTGTATAAATCATTTTTTCCATCGTTATTAGGTGAGAAAAAGTTTGGGAAGAATAAATCGTTTGATGTAACAGAAATATTATATGAGCCATTTGAAATACCACATGCATTTTTTATATTATAGTTTATTACAACGTTACCAAAACTAACACCAGAAACAATTCCAAGATTATCAATTGTTGCAATTAAAGGATTACTACTAGACCAAATACCGCCATCTATATTTGCATTTAATTTTATTTTTTTTCCAACATCTACAGAGTTCACTCCTGTAATTACAATTGAAGATGGGGTCGGCAATACAGTTATCTCAAACGTTTTTGTATTAATTCCACAGTTATTTGAGACTGTATTGATTATAGTTGTATTTCCTTTTGCAATACCTGTTACAATACCATTGTTACTGATTGTTACAATGGTATTATTTTGGCTTACCCAAGTACTACTATTTACAGAACTTTTAAATGTAAATAATTCTCCTATACAAATAGTGTCTTTTCCTGATATAACTGGTTGCTCAGGTAATGGATTAATTTTCATTTTAATGATGTTGCTTTTTGCACTATCATCATTTCCACAATTATTGATACCGATTATTATACATTGAATTATGTCGTTATCATTTAAAGAGTTTGAAATAAAATTATTGTTATTATTGTTAATTAAGTTGCCATTAACCATCCAACGATAGCTTAGTGGGTTATTAATATTTATATGAGTTGCTGTTAAGGTTACGCTTGAAGCTTTACATATTTCAGTTGAAGAAGCAGATATTGATAGACTTGGATTCAAATTCTGTGAAACTACCATATTGATCGGAGAACTTTGTAAGGTTTTAGATGGTTGACATCCAATTTTATACGTTATTTCACAGATAATTTTGTCATTATTCTGTAGGTTGCTACTTAAAAAAATCGTAGAGTTTCCAGGAACTTGGCTGCCATTTACAAGCCACCGAATTCCAGTAACGTTATTCTGATTTGAAATATTTGCCGTAAATTGAACAGAACTACCGGTACAAATACTTGTTTTATCTGCATTAATATTTAAAGTTGGGATTAAATTATTAATAATATTACAACTTGGATTTGATACGTTTAAATTTATATTCCCTAGTTGATTACCGTTCCAAAGATTATTACCTTGAAGATTTGTTAAACTATTAAATATATAATAAGCCTGTAAGCCAATTTGATTGTTTGGGTTAGGTAGCGAAACGTTTATAAAGTCATTAATTTCTTGAGAGCTTCTAGCAACAGACCATATTCTTACTTCATTTATGAAACCAATAAAATCTGAAGGATGTATTGTGGTTAAATCAGCAGTCGTTCCAATTGTAGTACTGTAATCATTTGTAATTAAATTTCCGCTTGCATTGGTAGTAGATAATAATTCGCCGTCTCTGTAAAATTTTAATGTGCTTCCATCATAAACCAAAGCTGCATGATAGTTTTTGTTTATTTCAATACTACACGGTGCTTCGGCTCTAAAAAAACCATTCGTTGTAGTAATGTAAGCACCGTTTGGTCGTAATAAATAATTTACATTTGTAGGATCTTGGTGTTTTGAAACAATTTCGCCACCACCAAAAGTTGAATTATAGTTTTGTGTACGATTAAAAAATCCTTCCACAGTAATTCTATTTCCTGTAATATCTAAGTCGCCAATTCTAACACCAGATTTGACTGAGTTGATTTTTAAAAAATTATTACATTGAGAATGTAATTTTAAATTGATAAATAAGAAATAGGTTAAAAAAATGACCGTTAATAATAAGTTTTTTTTAATCAGCATAATAAATTAATTAAAATATGTAAAAATATTTATTTCTATATTAGAATAGAATAAATAGTGATATTATTTTTTATTTAACCAAATGTTATATTTCTGTACATATGAATACTCCTACAGTTTCTATTATTATTCCATGCTTTAATCAAGGCAAATATTTGCAAGAAGCTTTGTCTAGTTTACAAAATATCGATTACACAATTGTTGAAGTTATTATTGTAAATGATGGCTCTACTGATGCATTCACAAATGAATATATCTCTACCTTAGATATAAAAAAATATACTATAATCACTCAAGAAAATAAAGGATTAGGTGCTGCTAGAAATACAGGAATATTGATAAGCAAAGGAAGATATATTTTACCTCTAGATGCTGATAATGCTATACATATTCAATATATAAATAAAGGAATTGAAATATTAGATGCAGACGCAAACGTTGCAGTAGTATATGGAAATGCTGAATTATTTGGTGATAAAGTAGGTGTCCTTGCTCCAGGAAAGTTTAATCTACAACAATTAATGTGGATTAATTATATTGATGCTTGTGCTGTTATTAGAAAATCTGTGTTAGTAGAAGTTGGCTTGTACGATACAATGCCTGTAATGGGTTATGAAGATTGGGATTTGTGGTTACGAATTGCTTTCAAAGGATATAAGTTTTATTATATTAATGAAGTAATGTTTAGGTATAGAGTTAATGCAAATTCAATGATGAGAGACTTGAAAAAAGATAATTTGAGAAGAAATAAGATTGAAGAATATTTAACGCATAAGTATACGGATAAACTAGACTTCGAATATATTTCAAATTATTTTTTTTATCATTTGAAGAAAAGGCCTTTTTCTATTTTGTATCGTTTAATAGTGAAAAAATATTTTCCCAATCATTACAATAAGTTAATCTTGCAAAACAAACTTTATAAGGGACATATTTATGATTGAGGCAAAAAAATATGATAATACATTTTATTCAGAAATGGAGTTGTCATCATATAAAGCGGCAAAAATTATTTTACCAATTATATCTGAAATTATTCGCCCAAAAAGTGTAATAGATATTGGTTGTGGTACAGGTATGTGGCTGAAGGTGTGGAAAGAAGATATTGGTATTGAAGATTATTTTGGAGTCGAGGGGCCTTATTTAGAAAAAGAAAAAATTCAGGTTGAAAATAGTAAGATTCTTCTTGCCGACTTAAAAAAAGATTTTGAAATTGGAAAGCGTTTTGAAATTGCAATGTCTTTAGAAGTGGCTGAACATTTGCCTGAATCTGTAGCTACTCAGTTTGTTAAAAAGTTAACTAGTTTAAGTGATGTGGTTCTTTTTTCTGGTGCAATGCCTGGTCAAATAGGAACCTATCATATTAACGAGCAATATCCAGAGTATTGGATAGATTTATTTAAAAAAGAAGGGTTTACAGTTTTTGATTTTATTAGAGATAAAATTTGGAATCATCCTGAAATTGAGTTTTGGTATCAACAAAATATTCTCCTTTTCGTAAAACAATCCGTAATTGCAAAATATCCATCATTACAGCAATATTCTTCTACAAGTAATCTTTCGTACTATACAAGAATCCACCCCATAATCTACAATTTAAAGCTAAGACAATTAAAAAATACAGAAACCATTTGGGGATTTATCAATTGGAAATGGTATACTTTCAAAACAAAATACCTTAAGAAAAATGTTAGCTGATAATTTAAGAGAGGAGGGGTTGCAACGATTAACTGCTAAAGAAATATCTATTACAAACCAGCATTATATTGTAACTCATTTTATATTTAACGATATAAAAAAAGCGGTTTCTTCATATGCTAAAGGGGCTGTTTTAGATATAGGTTGTGGAAACAAACCGTATCAACACTTATTTCAAAATGCAGAGTCTTATGTTGGTTGTGATATAGCACAAAGTAGTGAAAATGTAGTTGATAATATTTGTCCTGCAAACGAATTAAGTTTTAGCGATAGTAGTTTTGACACAGTTTTTTGCACTCAAGTTTTAGAACACGTTGCAGATTTTAATGGAGTAATCAAAGAATCTTACCGAGTTTTAAAACCAAACGGCATAGCAATTTTTACAGTTCCATTTGCATGGGAATTACATGAAGAACCATACGATTTTCACAGATTTTCAAAATACGGATTGAAGTACAATTTTGAGAAAAATGGATTTAATGTTATAGAAATAAAATCGAACGGTGGAAAATGGGCGTCTGTTTTTCAGTTATTTATCAATGCTATTTACTCTGTAAGAAAATATCGAACTTTAAGAGCAAAAATTGTTAAGTTATTATTCGTTTATCTTAAACTAATTGTTCCTTACAATCTATTTGCAATCTGGTTAGATAAAACTTTTTTTGATGATGGACTTACTTTAAATTATTTATTAGTTGTTCAAAAAAAATAATCTCCAAATTCATGTCTATTTCTGATTTTTTTATAACGGTATATTCATTTTTTCGGCATTCTTCAAAAAGAAAATTTATTTTAAAGTCTCTTGAATTTTCCAAGCAGAATGGAATTGAAATTGGTGGACCAAGTAAAATTTTTTCTTTAAAAGGTCATTTCCCCATTTATTTATTTGCTAATTCTATTGATGGTGTGAATTTTAAAAATGAAACTGTTTGGGAAGGCAGTATTTCAGAGGGTATGAATTATCAATTTCATCGAAAAAAAGGTTTTCAATATATACGTGAGGCTACGAACTTATTAGATATTGAAAACAATCAGTACGACTTTGTATTATCTTGTCATAGTTTAGAGCATGTGGCTAACCCAATTAAAGCTTTAAAAGAATCTAATAGAATATTGAAGACAAATGGCAAGTTTGTATTGATATTACCTGATAAACGGTTCACATTTGATAAAAATAGGTCTTATACAACTTTTGAACATTTATTAAATGATGAATTACAAAATGTAGATGAAAAGGATACAACTCATTTTGAAGAAGTTATCAATACAAATCTAGATGCACAAAATGCAGAGAAAAGACAATTCTTAATCAATGAGATGACTAATAATTATCAAAATAGATATGTTCATCATCATGTGTTTAGCTTTGAGGTAATTAAAAAATTATTAGAACATACAGGTTTTGAGGTAACACATCAACAAGCTTTGAGTCCATTTCATTTAGTTACTATAGCTCAAAAAAAATAAATATGCAGCAACTAGGAGGGGTGGTTATTGTCTTTCATCCAACGAATGAAGTAATAAATCATATTCTTTCATATGCATCTTACTTAGATTTATTATTGATTTTTGATAATACCCCTTCTGAATTTGATAGTTCATTTAATGAAGCGTTACTAAAAAGTGATTTAAAAAATATTGAATATATCTGTAATAAGCAAAACTATGGCATAGCTACATGTTTAAATAAGGCAGCACATATTTTAAATCAAAAAGGATTTAAATGGATGTTAACTATGGATCAAGATTCTTCATTTATATCAAAAACTGCTGAAAGTTATTTTCATTCTTTTCGTCAACAACTGTGGAACTCAACAGATATTGGAATCGTAGCATTGAACAGTACCTCTTCAAAAGAGCAAATTGGAGTAAGTGAAAATTCAAGTTTCACTTATATTAATACAGCCATTACTTCAGGTTCCATTGTTCAGTTACAAATACTCCAATTATTGGGTGGATTTGAAGAGAAATTATTTATTGATGAAGTAGATCATGAGTTTTGTTTTCGGTTAAGATTAAATAATTATCAAATTGCATCGTATCAAAATTTATATCTTACTCATGCATTGGGAAGTTTAGAAGATAAGGGATATTTATTTGGTTGGATGAAACGTAGTAAAAGGGTAATTCATTCTCCTAAAAGGGTTTATTTTATGGTTCGGAATCATTGTTTTGTATCAAAAAAATATGCATCTCATTTTCGGGAAGAATTTAAACTTAAAAGACTACAGCTACTCACTACCTTAAAAAACAACTTATTCTTTTCAGGTCGTTTTTTCTCTACTTTAAAATATATGTGCTTAGGATATTATGATTTTTTGAATAATAATTACACAAACAAACCATGACCCCCCTTATTTCCATTTGTATTCCTGCATATAAACGAGTGCAATATTTGCAGCAACTGCTGTTGAGTATTGCAGCCCAAACTTTTAAAAATTTTGAAGTTGTAATTACAGACGATAGTGGAGAAGATAATGCTGTAGAATTATTGGTACAAGAATTTCAACATCGGTTTACCATTATTTACCAAAAAAATAAAAACGCTTTAGGTACACCTGCTAATTGGAATGCTGCTATACAAATAGCCAATGGCACATGGATAAAATTAATGCATGATGATGATTGGTTTACCCATAACAATAGCTTACAAGAAATGGTGAATGCTACTTCTGAAGCAGATTTTATATTTTGTGGTTATCATTTGGCAAATGCCAATTCATTGCAAATTACTAGTACGTATACGCTTACAAAATATCACCAACAATTACTAAATAGTTCACCGCTTCATTTGTTAAAGCAAAATTTTATTGGTCATCCTAGTACAACACTTATTAAAAAGGCTGCCATTACAAATTGGTACGATGAGCAAGTAAAATGGGTAGTTGATATTGAGTTTTATATACGAACACTACAAGAACACACATATCATTGTATTCAACAGCCATTGGTAACCATTGGCATGAGCGATAGTCAGGTTACTAAACAAGTATTTAGAAGGCCAGAAATAGAAATTCCAGAAAATTTATACTTGTTAAAGCAACTTGGTAATCAGGCACTTAACAACGTAATTGTGTACGATTATTTTTGGCGTGTTTGGCGAAATTTACAAGTTGGTTCTGTTACTTATTTACAGCAATATGCTCAACAGCAAATCATACCTACATCGGTACAGCAAATGGTAGTTTGGCAACAAAAAATTCCACGTTTCTTACTGCAAAATGGTTTTGTATCAAAGTCTTGTATGTTTGTATCTTATTTAGTGAATAGATTTTTGTAGCTATTTTAATCTCCTTTTCTGCAACATGAACAAAAAAATCGCAATAAATTGTTGGGTGCTTCGAAATAAGCAAATTGATGGTATTGGTTATTTTACCATTAATACCATTTCTAGGGTAATTCAACAACATCCAGAAGTGCATTTTCAAATTTTGTGCGACAAAAATTTTACAGAAAATTACTTCGATTTTCCCAATGTAAGCAAGCACCACATTTTTCCAGCTTTGCGTCATCCGGTTTTGTATGTTTTGTATATGGAATTTATTGTTCCATTATTTTTAGCCAAGCATAAACCCAATTTATTTCTGTCTATGGAAGGCTTTTTAAGCCTTTTCTCTTCTTGCAAACAATTGCCTGTTATTTACGATATTAATTTTGAACACAAGCCAGAAGATTTGGCCTTAAAAAACCGATTATATTTTCGATTCTTCTTTCGTCGTTTTGCCCGTAAAGCCGCTAGAATAGCCACTATTTCAGAATATAGTAAGCAAGATATTGCCACATTTTACAACATTTCTCCTCAAAAAATAGACAATGTTTCTTGTGGCATCAATAGCAATTTTTATCCATTGAGTGCCACAGAAATAGAAGCAGCTAGACAAAAATGGTCGGATGGAAAACCCTATTTTTTCTTTGTAGGATCCATGCATCCACGTAAAAATATTCAGCGTTTAATTCAAGCATTTAACCTGTTTAAACAGCAAAATAATTCCGATATAAAACTAGTTTTAGCAGGTGCCATTTTATGGAAAACCGAAGAAATGCAAGAATGCTATCATCAAAGTCCATATAAAAACGATATTGTTTTCACTGGTCGATTAACCGATGCTGAATTACAACAGGCTTTAGGTGCGGCATTTGCCTTGAGTTTTGTACCTATTTTCGAAGGTTTTGGTTTGCCAATTGTAGAAGCGTTTCAAGCAAAAGTGCCTGTAATTTGTAGTAATGTAACTTCTATGCCAGAAGTTGCAGGCGATGCTGCTTTACTTGTAAATCCATTCGAAGTTCAAGAAATTGCAACAGCCATGCAGCAAATGCTTACCAATGCTGAGCTGAGAGAAAAAGTGGTACAAAAAGGATGGGAAAGAAAAGACCTATTTAGTTGGGATAGAACCGCCAATTTAATGTGGAATTGTATCGAGAAAACAATGTAGTTTTTTGAGGTAACCAGCTTTTGTAACACCAATTTAGCTTTTGTTGCGTCGCACTCTTGTACGCTTTTATCGCTATTCAACCAATATTAGGCACAACTTCTATTAAGCAATAAGCCTAAATCTTATCCATTTGTTTCTAAAATGCGTAAAGCTTTAGCGGTAATATTTCCCCAAAAATATTCATCGTAAAAACTTGATGGAGTATCAATAGGTAGTTTAATTTGTTGGCTAATTGCAGCTGCAAAAGCTTGCCAATCTTCATCTTCAATTACAGTGAGTTTATTGCCAACTGTAGCAGTGTCAAAACCAATAGCACCACTTTTTGTAGAAATAACCGTAGTGTTAAAACTCAATGCTTCTACCAATTTAGTTTTAATTCCACCACCTGTAATTACCGGATTAATAAAAATATCAGCAGCTTTAAAGTATAATTCAATACTGCTTACAAATCCTGTGTAAACAATGTTATCGTTGCTATAAGCCTTTAATTCATTAAAATGGTTGGGCAAATTTTTGCCACAAATAATAATTTTATAAGGTAGTTTTTGTTCTTTTAAAATCGGATTAATTTTTTCAATAATTGCTGTTACAGCATTGGTATTAGGATAATAATTCAACAAACCATTAAATAAAATAATAACCTCGTTTTCTAAAATACCGTGTTGTTTTCTTACAGTTGCACCAGCCATTTTTTTATCAGATGGAATGGTTGCATGTGGCACTCCAAATGTAATTACATGACATTTTTTAGAAGCAATGCCCATTTTTTCAATCATAAAATGTTTGTCTTCTTCAGAAATGCAAAATACAATTGCCGCTTTTTTAAGCACCCAATGTTCGTATACTTTTAAAATAGGCCAAAACTTCTTTCCAACCGATTTAAAACGTAAATACTCAATATTATGGGTGTGCACCACCATTTGTACATTGCAAAACAATTGCAATAACCAACCCAACCAACCCATATAAGGATGTTCAATAATTACCGTATCAATCCCTTTTTGTTGAATTAACTTTTTTAGTTTAAAGAATAAAGAAATGTCGAAAAACTTGGTTTTTCCATTACTCATCCAAGGTAGCGGTGTATAGTTTTTAGCCAATGAACAGTCGTTATCGTTAGTTCCAATTACGGTTAAATCACTAATACCTGCTAAGTATTCATTAAACTGAGCAATAGATTTTTGTCCACCTGAAGAATATGGTAAAACGGCATAGGAAACTATAGAAACAATTTTTTTTCTCATTTGCTGCTATTTACTTGTTTAGGTAATGCAACAACATATATAAATGGAGCTAGTAAAAAACCAAAAAAACTGCCTGTTTGTATAAGTGTGTTAAAAAAACTCGCCATTTTATTTTTTAATGGTTGAGCATAATGTGTATCCCAAAATCCAGGAACAATTATCGCTTTTCTTCCACTACTATCAATCATTTTTTTATGAATAGAAAAGGGGAGAAGGTTTTCTGCCCAAACACCATAATTCATATCACAAGTATTGGTGTATACATACTGTTTCTTTGGTGTAATTCCTTTTTCTAAAAATTGTGAAATAGCTTTTTCAATATCCGATTTTTCGTAGCCTCTTGTTTGCGTTGCTAGTTGTAAAGCAGTGGTAGACTGCATATTTGAATGCAATTGTAAAATGTATTGAAGCCTTTGTTGTAGAAATTGTTTTTCAAATCTTCTGTGCAATAAAACGTGTTGCAAATTCATGGCAGGATTATTAAAATTTGCCGTAGTAGAAGAATATACAATTGCTTTTGGCTGATAACTATCAATTGTTTTGTAAAACACATCTAGTTTATAAATATGCTCAATTACATTTCTCGATACAATAATATCGCATTCAATTTCAAGCGTTTTTAATTCTTCTAAAGTGCTATCAATATTGCCAACAATATATACATCTACATCTTTGTTAATGGCTTTTGCAATGCATAGGGCATTGTGTTTCCATTCTTCCAAAATATCGTTATAAATCACTTGTTTACAACCAATCATTTTCGCCAATAAATACAAACTGCCAATGCCTGCACCATAATCCATAATTACAATATCAGACACATTTTTACCGGATAAACGAATACTATTGTACAGCAAATGAGCACTCGTTTGAATAGAAAAAAACAAGCGTTTGTAATGGCTGCCTAAAAAATATTGTTCACCATGTTCAGAAAGTCCTAAATCTTTAACAGCAATGGTTTTCATTAATGCATACAATTGGCTACACTGTTGTTGTATGTGTGTACCCAAACTATCTGTATGTGGTAAAAAAATATCCATGAAAAGCAGGCGAATTGGTTGTTTAATTTGTTGTTGTGGTTAAATAATTAAGCTTGTTTTTTATAACTTTTCCATTCTAAAAATGCAAATAATAGCACCAATAATACAGAAACGATACCTGCATATTTAGATAGTTGTTCGCCTAAATGCACCAAACTAGGTTCAAACTTAAATTCAATTTTGTGGTTTCCTGCAGGTACAGGCATTCCTCTTAATGCATAGTTAACTTTGCAATAATCTACTTTTTTACCATCAACATAAGCATTCCAGCCAGCACTGTAATAAATTTCGCTAAATACGGCAAATTGGTTGCTATTGGCTTTGCTTTCGTAAGTAATATAATCGTTTTTATTTTCTATCAATTTAATAGAAGCCGTTGAGTCGAAAGTTGGGTTAGCACCTGCAACTGTTTTATATTTTTCTTGAATAAATACTGTTTCAGATGGGTTGAATTTGTCTAATGCTTTCATTTCTTCGTCGGCATTTTTAACGAAGGAAATATTTTTCACAAACCAACAATTTCCCAATGCAAATGGGTTTGGTACAGCCATTGTTTGCTTTTGATCTTTTTGATCAGGAACAATGATGTACTTCATGTTCAGCATATTTAAAACAGGAAAACTGTCTTTAGCCATGCTGTTTCCAGCCCATGCCTGTATGTTTTTAATGATTTGGAAGTTCTTTAAGTCTTCATAAATACTCAATTTAGCAGGATGATAACCACCAATCGTATTGTGATGATAAGAAGCCAATGCATCATTAAAACTGTTACCAATATCTGCCGTAAATCCATTTCCTGTAGGGAAAGCAAGGTTTAAAACTCTATAGAAAGATTTATCTGATTCTAATTGTATGTCTGCATTATATTTAGCATAAGCTTGTTCGTAAGTATCTGCATCTACAAAATTATCTTCATTAAAATATCTTCTTCCTATTGGTAATAAATCTATCAATGCTAAAACAATAAAGCAAATAGCAATGGGTTGAGGTTTTAAATAGTTTTTTACAAAGGCCCATAGTAACCCAATAGCAATACCCATAAGTGCCAATGAACGTAACATGTCTTTTACATACAAATCTTTACGATCATCTTTCCATGCTTGCATAAAATTATTTACAAAACCACTATTGTCTTTCATTGCAGCATCAATGTTTTTCTTCATTTCTAAAGTACTTTCATTGGTAAATGCTGCAAATACATAATAAGCAATTAAAACACCTGCTGTGCTTCCTGCAACTATTAATGCCTTTTTAAAAATAGCAGCTTGCTTATCTTTTGCAGTTTCGAAAAACTCTTGTAAAAACAAAACAGCCATTAACGGAACAGAAATTTGTGCCATTGTTAAAGACATTGATGGAGCTCTAAACTTTTTGTACAATGGTAAATAGTCGAATAAAAAATAATTGATTGATTCTAAATTTTTACCCCAAGCCATTACAATACCTGCTACTGTTACAGCTAATAACCACCATTTGTTATTGTTTTTAGAAACCACAAAACCAATAATACTTAGTAGACAAATAAATGCACCAAAATATACAGGAGAAGCAGCAGGTTGATTACCCCAATAAGCCCTTGCTACTTGAAATAATTGTTGCCCCATTTGTTGTGGAATTTCAGGCGAATTTTGTAAAAGTGTTACCACTTTAGAATCTTCTTTTAAACCATCTCCTGCAGCACCACCTGTTGCATTCGGAACTAAAAGTGTAAACGATTCTGCAATGCCGTAACTGTAGGTAAATGCATAATCTTTGTCTAAACCACCTTTAGTTTTATTTTTTGTATCCGTAACTCCTAATGTTAATCCACTTCCTCCTCCACGCATGGTTTCTTTTGAATATTCGTAAGTAGGAAAATAACTATTAGAAACAAACAATAATGAAAGTGTAGCACCAACAATTGCTAATAATGCACTAAAACCAATATGCTTAAAATCTTTCTCTTTTACACTTTTTACTAAAAATGGAACGGTCATTATTACCGCCATTAAAAAAGTGTAATAGGCTATTTGTTGGTGACTTTGTGAGAATAAATTGCTGACTGTTACAATGAGTAATGCAGCACCAATCCAATATTTTTTCTTAAAAATTAGTGCCAATGAAGCTAATACAGCAGGTGCGTAAGCCATAGATAATAATTTGGTATCATGGCCTGCCGAAATTAAAATAGGATTATAAGAACAATATCCATAGGCAATTCCACCAACCATGCTTAGCCAAGAATTAACACCTAAAACACTTGCTAGTAAATAAAAACCCAAACAGCACAGAAACAAGTAGTAGCAAGGCTTTGGTAAACCAAAAGTGAGTATTAAATGCACATAATACACATTAATATAAGCAGGGTCTTTGCTATCAATTGCAATTTGGTAACCCGGCATTCCACAAAACATACTATTTGTCCACAAAGGAAAATGCCCAGTTTTTTCTTTAAAAGCATACGATTGTTGTGCCATTCCTTTCCATTGTTGCACATCGTGTTGCTGAACCACTTTGCCTTCTAAAGCAGGCTTTGTGTAGGCAATCGAAATAATTAAAAAAACAAAAACGGCAATTGCATGCGGCAAAATTTTTTTCCAATTAAAATTCTTCATATAGTATTGTTATGCGGTTGGCAAATTAATGCTATTTTTCAATCTCATTAACTTCATTTATTGATATGCGTTGGCATTTATTTTTAAGTAGACTAGCATTTATATGCAATATTCTCTTTTTGTATTGTTTATTGGTAACAAAAACCAAAGATTTTATAGATAATAAAGACGTTAATAGCATTATTATTATTTTAGGATGGTTTGTTTCGCCTTTTTTAAATATGGGTGTTAACTTTTTTGGAATAGTCTTGTTTATGCAAAAAAAGCTTGATAAAACGCCAAAATGGTTGTTTTTTATCAATCTTGTAATTTTCATTTTTCAAATACTCTATTTCTTAATTTTTTAGATATGATTCAAAACATTTTAAAAGATAAGTCTACCAAATTATTTATTGTGCTAGGCTGCTTTTTTATAGCCAATGCATTAATTGCCGAAGTAATTGGTGTTAAAATTTTTTCTTTAGAAAAAACATTGGGTTTTGAACCTTTTAGCTTTAAATTATTGGGAGAAAGTGGACTGAGTTTTTCACTTACAGCAGGTGTTTTATTGTGGCCTGTTGTATTTGTAATGACCGACATTATTAATGAATATTATGGGCAAAAAGGAGTTAGGTATTTATCTTTTATAGCTGTGGCTTTAATTTCTTATGCATTTATTGCTTTTACAAGTGCTATACAATTAACTGCACCTGATTGGTGGCTTGCTTCTAGCAAAAATGTACCCAATTTACAAAATGCGTATGTAGCTGTTTTGGGGCAAAGTAATTGGATTATCGTAGGTTCTTTAATTGCTTTTTTAGTAGGACAAATAGTAGATGTTTTTGTATTTCACAAAATTAAAAAAGCAACAGGTGAAAAAGGAATTTGGCTTCGATCAACCGGTTCTACATTGGTATCGCAACTAATAGATAGCTATATAGTGCTTATGGTAGCTTTTTATTGGGGAGCCGATTGGAGTTTTCAAAAGGTTTTAGCAATAGGAACAGTAAATTATATTTACAAATTTTCAATGGCAATTATGCTTACACCCGTAATTTATGGTGTACACAATATTATAGAAAAATATTTAGGTCATGAACAAGCTAGAGCGATGAAGAACGCAGCGATGGAAAAGTAGCTTTTGTTTTTAATAAATCTACTACAATTTTATCGATGGGTAAATGCACATCATCGGCAGAGAAATTTTTCCATTCTATCCATCTGCAAACTTCACTTTGACCGTTTTTATCGGCAATTTGCTCTGCTGTAAAATCGAATGGTTTTTCTTTTGTAGCCAACAAAATAGGTTCTGCTGTTTGTACAAAATAATAGACAGAAATAATTTGATGATTGGGGTTAAATGCTGAAACTTGATAAAAATCGGTCGTATAAATATGTTCTCCTACAGAAACATCTAAACCTGTTTCCTCTTTAAATTCTCTTATTAAACAGTCTCTTGTTCCTTCACCTAATTCTAAACCTCCACCTGGGAATTTTGTAAAATAGTTGCCTCTAATAAATTCGTCGCTTACTAAAATTCGTTGTTTACCATCTATTAAAATTCCATAAACCCTTATTGTAAATTGCATTTGTTGCGGCATTTAAAATGAACAAGAAAGAAGTTTTTAAAACCATTTTTTCTTCATAAAGTAAGCACTAATAACTATAGATACTACAATTGATAAAATAATGGGTATATAAAATGCATGTGGTGAATTTTGATACGGAATTTCAACGTTCATACCATATACACTTGCTACCAATGCTGGTAAAGATAAGATGATGGTGATGGAAGTAAGCCGTTTTAAAACACTATTTAAATTATTGCTAATAATGCTTGCAAAAGCGTCTAACGTACTTGTTAAAATATTGGTATAAATATTTGCCATTTCTAGTGCTTGGCTCGTATCTACAATTAAGTCGTTTAAGAATTCTCTTTCATCATCATTTAAAACTAAAAAGTTGGTTCTTTCTAATTTCATCATTAGCATTTCATTGCTTCTTAATGCGGTTACAAAATATACCAAGCTTTTCTGAATACGTACCAAGTTTAATAAATCTTCGTTGCTATTACTTTGGTATAAACTAGTTTCGTATTTATTTCTCCGTTGATTTATTTCTTTTAAAAACTCCATATAGTTTTGAACTACTTTCTCAAAAATTTTCAAAACCATCATGCTACGCTTGTCTGGATTTCTGCGTTGAAATGAGTTTAAAAACTTCTTAATAGCTCCATTATCAAAAGAGTTTACGGTTACAATATGATTATGGGTTAATATGATACAAATAGGAATAGTAATATAAAATGCATCACTATCGTTAAACGAATTGTTTTCGGTAGGTGTTTTAATTACAACAAATTTGGTATTGTCTTCTAATTCATAACGAGGTCTTTCATCAATATCCAAAGAATCTCTTAAAAACTCCACCGGAATTTCTAAGCTTTTTCCCAATTCAATAAACTCCTCTTCTTTAAATGGAGGTACCAAATTTATCCATGTACAATTTTCGGCATTATCTACCTCAATGGTTTGATGATCTATTATTTTGAAGTATTGTATCATGCTTTATTTTTTAAGAGCCACCAATGTAATAACCTAGATAAAAAAGAAATGTTCGTGTAAAAAATTACAATACCTACAAAGTTTATTTACAGATCTATTTCACCAGAAAAAACAAAAGTTGCAGGGCCACATAACCAAATGTTTTCGAACTCAAATTCTCCTATTTTATCAAATTCTACAGCCAAACTTCCACCTAAAGTTTCTACTTCTACACGGTTAAAACCACGTTCGTTGTGAGCAAAAACAAGGGCAGAAGCGGTAACACCTGTTCCACAACTAAGCGTTTCATTTTCAACACCACGTTCGTAAGTGCGTACATAAATGTTATCTTCATCAGTGCTTTCTACAAAATTTACATTTATACCTTCAGTAATAAATTCTTTACTGTTTCTAATTGCTGCACCTTCATTAAAAACATCAATTTCCTGAATATTCATTACTGGTTTTACGTAATGTGGACTTCCTGTATCTAAAATATAATCGCCATCGTAATTTTGTATTGAATGAACATCTTTCATTTTTAAATGAATCCATCCATCTCTCATAACAGCATCGTGTAAACCGTCTGAAGCAATAAATAAGTAGGTTTCTTTTTGTATGCCACTATCAAATGCAAATTGTGTTAAACATCTTCCACCATTGCCACACATGCTTCCTTCTTTACCATCGGCATTGTAATACTTCATTTCAAAATCAAATCCTTCTTTTGTATTTAAAAGCATAAATCCATCGGCACCAATACCAAATTTTCTATCGCATATTTGTTTTATTTGTTCTGTAGTTAAATGAATACTGTTATTTCTATTATCCATTATTACAAAATCGTTTCCTGTTCCTTGATACTTATAAAACGTATATTTCATCAATTATTCTTTTGTATGCGTACAAATTAAACAAGCTACTAAAATCATTATAAAAGCTACATTGCTTCAATAATTTCTAGTGATTTTTCAATTAAATTTTCTACTACCAATTTGTGATCGTTGCTAAATTGTTTGCTTACTCTATTGGCAACAATTGCATTTAGGCTTATGCAATGATGACCTAAAAGTTTACCCAAACCATAAATAGCTGCTGTTTCCATTTCAAAATTAGAAATACGATGATTACCAAATGAAAATGTAGGTAAATGATCGATCAAGTTTGGATGTGTAAGCCCTAAACGTAAAACTCTGCCTTGTGGGCCAAAAAAACCAGGACAAGTAACGGTAATGCCATGATGAAAACCGTTTACAAAATGTTTTAATAAAGCACTACTAGCACCTGTAAGATAAGGATTGAAATGGCTATTCAATTGTGTATGTGCGATAAATTGTTGCAATAATTGCTGCTCTTCTTCATTATTTTGATGCATATAAAAATTGAGTAGATTATCAATTCCTAATCCATGAGAACTTACTACAAAACTATCTACAGGAATGTCTTTTTGTAAAGAGCCAGAAGTACCAATTCTAATAATGTTTAGCTGCTTTAAAACGGGTTTAATTTTTCTAGTTTCAAAATCAATATTTACTAAAGCATCCAATTCGTTTAAAACAATATCAATATTGTCTGGACCAATACCTGTAGAAATTACAGTAATTCGTTTTTTACCCAAATGACCAGTGTGACAAACAAATTCTCTGTGTTCACCTTGAGCTTCAATATGATCAAAATGTTTACTTACTTCTTTAACTCTACCAGGATCACCAACAAAAATTACGTTATCTGCAACATCTTCTGGTAATAAATCTAAATGATAAATAGCTCCACGGCTATTGATTATCAATTCGCTTTCTTCTATACGATGCATAAAAAAATGTTTATTTTTCAAATTTATAGTTTCGTATTTCATTTCCTTACATTATTTTCGCACTCTCAAAAAAAATGGTCCTGTGGCCGAGTGGCTAGGCAGAGCTCTGCAAAAGCTTCCACAGCGGTTCGAATCCGCTCGGGACCTCAAAAAAGGAATAAGCAAAACGCTTATTCCTTTTTTTATTTAACAGCAGCAAATAGACAAATGCCATACAATTTTTAAGAATGTAATTGAGCGTATTGATTAAAAAAAGTAAGAGCATACCATTATATTTGCCGCTTTTATAACTATTGTACTGATTTAATTGTGGCTATTCATGAGTGCTGAAACACCAAATCTTGGTTGGAAAAAAGCTTTACAAAACCCATCTTTCAAACAAAAACTGCTAGTAAGTATTTTTTGCATTGTTGCCATCATGATATTTTTTCCTTTTTTCTTTCAATATATAGAGCAACGAAAAGGCGTTTTATTAAATGATGTTTTACTAGCACATTTACCAGCTGTAGACGTTTCTATTCCCATTTTTGCCATTATTTGGGGAACAGGATTGTTTACAACAATTAGAGGTATTCAGCATCCAACAATTGTAATCACCTTTTTTTGGTCGTTCATTCTGTTAAGTATTACTAGAATAGCTACTATTTTACTATTTCCATTGGAAGCACCGGCAGAAATTATTCCTTTAGCTGACCCAATTAGCAATGCGGTTTATGGCGGAAAGTTTATTACCAAAGATTTGTTTTACTCAGGGCATACTGCTACACAATTTTTAATGTATTTGTGTTTGCAGAAAAAGCTAGATAAAACTATTACCCTAATTTCCACTTTTTTAATAGGAGGGATGGTGCTTTTGCAACATGTACATTACACAATAGATGTGTTGGCAGCACCAATAATTACTTTCTTTTGTTTTAAAATGGCACAGAAAATAATTCAATAATAAGCTAAAAAGCTTCTCCAAGCTGAAAATACAAACCACTTCCACCAATAGAATTAATGCCATAATCCATCCGAATATTTAGCTTTTCTGATTTATTTACGGCAAATCTTATTCCACCTCCAAAAGCATATTTCATGTTTTTAAGAGAATATAAATTTACTTTTTCCGACACATCGCCCATGCTGCCAAAAGCAACCAATGAAAAACGTTTGTATAAGGGAAATCTATATTCAGATTGAATGACCAATTGTTGTTTATCTCTAAATCTTCCATCGTAAAATCCACGCATACTGTTTGTTCCGCCTAAAGTAGCTAAACTTCTTAGCGGAATTTGTTCACCTGAATTATTAAAACTAAGCATTTGTAAGGCTAAAACTGTTTTTTTAGATACTTCTATGTATTTTCTGCAATCTAAAACAAAGTTGGTGTACACAAATTGAGAGCCCAAATAACGATCGAAATGATTAAAATATAGTTGAATAAAAGTGCCATTATTGGGAGAAAAAGCGTTGTTTCTACTATCATACGTAATACTACCACCTAAGCCTGCAATAAAATAACCATTTCTACCTGCTACTTTTTCTACATCAAAAATGCCACCCTGTTGGTAATCTACATTCATGAGCTTTTGCGTTTCAAACAGTACACCAACAAACAACTTTTTTCCAATTTTTCGTAATAGATGCAGATTTATATAATATTGTTTAAATGAATATTCTTCTTCATTTTCATTTTTTGATTGATTTCCAAGACCCCAAAATTTGTCAGGAAAAGAGCTATACGAAATTTCTTCGTTCAGTATGAAAGATTCATTTCCAAAATATTGAGAACCTTCAATAGCAGCTATAAACTGTTTTTTAACAGAATATAAACTCAATAATTGTAGGTTAGATGTTCTACTGATGGTATCTTTTTTAAACATTCTAAATGTTGTAGAACTAGCGGCTCCAAAACTCCAACCTGTTTCGATAGATCTTGCAATAACAGGAAAAAGTACCCATTTGCTTTTGGGTGAAGAGAGGGTAGAATCGTTTTGGCAAAAAACTGCAATTGAAATAAGGGCAAAACAAGTAGTTAGTGTCTTTTTCTTTAACATATAAGTCAGTCAGTTCAAAAATATGAAGCATGCAAAGTGAAAAAAATTGTAAATCGAAAATTCTTTCAACTACAAATTTTAATTTTAATCGTAAGTTTGCAATTTTATAATAATTTCTTAACATTACACATTACTTTATAGACTAACCTTTTTTAGAAGCATGAATAAAAAAAAATGGGAATCGGATTTTCAATTGGGAGAACAGCTAACTGACGAACAGTTGCGTTTTTTTCAAGAACATGGCGTTATTGTTTTTAGAAACTTTTTATCGAAGGAAAGAGTTGAATTATATATTAGCGAATTAAAACGTATTGAACAGCAGTGGCTTAACGAAAAACGTGAAAAAGTAAATGGTATTCCATTAAAATTTGGTAAAAATGAAGATGGAAGTTTAACCATTCAACGCTTATGCTTTTCATCGTTATACAGCGAATATTTGCATGAGTTATTAGCAGATAGTCGCTTAAAATCATTAGCAGGTTTTTTGCATCCTTATGAAGGAAGAATTGCAGAAAATGAAAAAGATGGGTTAGTAATAAACAATTACATCAATACTCCTAATAGCACATTTACACAAATGGGATGGCATACAGATAGCCCAAGAGATTTATTTCTTGGACAGAAAATTATGCCTATGTTAAATGTTGGAATTCATTTAGACACTTGTTTGTTTGAGAATGGAGGTTTACGTGTTATTCCAGGAACACAAAACCAAAACATTATTAAACTATTATTTGGAAAAAAATATTTCATTGATAACTCTGATGATAAAAAAGAGGTAGGATTTGATATTTTTTCAGGAGACTTAACGGTGCATGATGGTCGTTTATGGCACCGAGTGAAACAATCTCCATTAATGGGAGAAGCAAGTAGAAGAAGGGTAATGTATGTACCAATAATTACTGGTAAGTTTAAACCTAAAAACGAGCAAAGTAAAACTCCATTTTACCATAAGTTTACCAACAAAGTACATCACTAAAAGCTATTTATTCATAAAATTCAAGGTTGACAATTCAAATTGTCAACCTTATTTATTTAAATTAACTCATCATTTATGCAATATGCATTAATTACAGGTGCAAGTAAAGGAATTGGTAAAGCAATTGCTACACAGCTTGCCCAAAGAGGAATTCATGTATTATTGGTGGCACGAAGTGGAGATTTGTTGCAAAAATTAGCTGCCGATATTCAAGAAGAATACAAAGTACAAGCGTTTTATTTAGCCATAGATTTATCAAAAGCAGATGCTTCGAAACAAATTTTTGATTGGTGTATTAATAATAAATACACAGTTAATATTTTAGTAAATAATGCAGGTTATGGTTTAAGTGGTTTATTTGGTAACTACAGTTTAGACGAACATCAAGCCATGATGCAAGTAAATATGCAGGTGCCTGTACAACTTACGCATTATTTTTTATCGATGTTACAGCAACAATCGAAAGCATATATTTTAAATATTGCTAGTTCGGCTGCTTATCAAGCTGTACCGGGTTTAAGTGTGTATGCAGCTACCAAAGCATTTGTTTTAAATTTTAGTAGAGGATTGCAATACGAATTAAGAAAAACCTCAGTATCTGTAACAGCTGTTAGTCCAGGTGCTACTGATACTGATTTTCCAAATAGAGCTAAAGTTGGTGATAAAGCACTTAAAACGGCTGAGAAAGTAAATATGACACCAAATGCTGTTGCAAAAATTGCCATTGATGCTATGTTTGCCAGAAAAACAGAAGTTGTTGCGGGTTTTATTAATCAATTAGGTGCATTTTTAGTTTGGCTTCTACCCAAAAAACTAGCAGAAAAAACGGCTGCCAATATTTATAATTTATAGATAAATTTAAAAAACGGTATAAAAAGTAGAAAAGGCTTTTGCAAATTGTGCCGAACCTACTATATTTGCAATCCAAATAAAAAATGGCTGCGTAGCTCAACTGAATAGAGCATCTGACTACGGATCAGAAGGTTTTAGGTTTGAATCCTAACGCGGTCACAAAGGGGTTTCAAGAAATTGAAGCCCTTTTTTTATAGCTTCCAGTTTTTTTCAAAGCTAAATTTCTATTTCCGATGCAGTTTTTTAGCAATATCGATATTAAACCTTTTCCTGAAAATATTCAGTATACCCATAAAATGTTATTGGTGGGTAGTTGTTTTACCGAACACATCGGAAATTTCTTGAAAGATGTAAAGTTTAATATTTTACAGAACCCCAATGGAATTTTATTTGACCCTTTGAGTGTGTGTAAAAGCATTACAAGTTATATTCAACACCAACAGTTTACCACTAACGATCTATTTTATTTGAACGAAGCATGGCATAGTTGGCAACATCACAGTTGTTTTTCAGGAATTGATAAGGAGGCGGTTGTTCAACAAATAAATGCTTCTCAAACTGCAGCACATCATCAATTAAAACATGCCGATTGGTTAATTATTACTTTAGGATCATCGTTTGTTTATAAACTAGCTAGCGACCAAACTACTGTAGCTAATTGTCATAAAGCTCCTGCACAAACATTTATCAAACATTTGTGCACTATTGAAGAGATTGTGATTGCAATTGACACATTGGTGTACCAACTTTTTTTATTTAATCCATCAATAAAAATATTATTCACCATTAGCCCTGTTCGGCATTTGAGAGATGGTGTGGTGGAAAATAATAGGAGTAAAGCAAGGTTAATAGAAGCTGTTCATCATATTGTAAATAAGTTTAACAATATTTACTATTTTCCTGCTTACGAATTGGTAATTGATGTATTAAGAGATTATCGTTTTTATGATATAGACTTAGCTCATCCTAATTATGCAGCTACGCAATTTGTTTTAGAGCATTTTGGTAAAACCTGTATGAACCAAGATACTCAGCAATTAATGGAGGAAATTAAAAAAATTGTGATTGCAAAAAAACACAAACCATGTAACCCTACATCCTCTCAACATCAACAATTTTTAAAAAATCATCTTCATAAAACACAAGTTTTACAGGAAAAATATCCATACTTAAACTTTAATGAAGAAGTTGAATATTTTGGTAAAATGTAATAGGAAATCTAATGAATTCTATCTCCTCTAACTTCTAAGTTTTTCATTACTTCAACCTCATAGTTCAGCCATTGTTGCCAACGGGTTCTTACTTTTTCTTTGTCGAAATATGTTTCGGCTAAATCTATAAACAAAGTGTAATGTCCTGCCTCACTTTCCATAAATCGTCTGTAAAAATTACGCATGTAGGTATCTTCTAATCCTTCACTCAAGCGTTTAAAACGTTCACAACTTCTAGCTTCAACCAAGGCCATTGTTAATAATTGGTCTAGCATTCTATCTTCTTCTCTTCCTCCTTTTTGTTGAAATGCAATTAATTGGTTTACATATTCATCTCTTCTTTGTACGCCTAATTTTAAGTTTCTTTTTTTCAATTCATTTAATACCAATCTAAAATGCCCCCATTCTTCAGTAACAATTGGTGCAAGTTCAAAAACCAATTTTTCTCTATCAGAATATCTTTGAATTAAAGAAATGCAAGTAAGTGCTGCTTTTTGTTCGCAATAAGCATGATCGGTTAAAATGGCTTCTAAGTCAATAGCGGCAAGGTTTACCCATCTAGGATCTGTGGGTAATTGTAAGCCTAAAATATTTTTTGTATCTATAGATAATTCGGTTTCAATATTCATATTCAATGTTTGTGCAAGTGCAACAATTTGTTTTACAATACTTTGTAAAGATTTAGTTTTGAAAAATGTATAACGATCAATTTCTATTGGCAAAATTACAAGAGCGTTCACAACAAAACGCATTTAGAACTTTAAAGTTGCCAAACAATTGGGTAGATTTTTGTAGCAATGATTATTTGGGTTTGGTAAAAAATAATTTGTTGCAAGTTTCGCCTCATTTATACAAACATGGTTCTACAGGGTCTCGTTTATTAGCAGGAAATGATGTTTTGATGGAACAAGTAGAGCAACACATTGCAACTTTTCATCAGTCAGAATCAGCATTATTATTTAATTCTGGTTATGATGCTAATGTAGGATTGCTTTCATCAGTTCCACAAAAAGGGGATACCATTATTTATGATTTTTTAATTCATGCATCTATTAGAGATGGCATTCGTTTATCTCAAGCTCAATCTTTTTCATTTTTACACAATGATTTGAATGATTTGGAAAGAAGGTTACAGCAAGCAACCGGAAATATTTTTGTTGTAACCGAATCGGTATTTAGTATGGATGGAGATTTTTGTTTGTTGGAAGAAATAATGGCTCTTTGTAAACAATATCATGCACATTTAATTGTAGACGAAGCTCATGCAACTGGAGTTATAGGTGAAAAAGGAGAGGGACTAGTGCAACAATTCCATTTTCAAAAACAAGTATTTGCACGTATTCATACGTTTGGAAAAGCTTGTGGTACACATGGTGCTGTTGTTTTAGGATCAAATACTTTAAGACATTACTTGATTAATTTTGCAAGAAGTTTTATTTATTCAACTGCATTACCACAGCATACGATTGCAACAATTGAAAAAAGTTATCAAACATTTCCTTTCATGTATGCAGAAAGAAAACATTTGAATCAATTAATCCAAATGTTTCAAAGTAGTACAGTTGCTTATCCTAAACTAACATCTTTTACGCCGATACAAATTGTAATGATTTCAGGAAATGATGCTGTAAAAAAAGTTTCTGCATCTATACAAAATAAGGAATTGGATGTACGACCTATTTTATATCCTACTGTACCAAAAGGGAAAGAAAGATTACGGATTGTACTACATAGTTTTAATACAGAGCAAGAACTTGCTAGCCTTATTCAAGCACTTCAATAAAATTTATCCTAATGATTTTATTTTCCCAATGATGCCTGTAGTGGAAAAACCGTCTACAATATTGTTGATTACAACATTTCCGCCATTTGCAATTACTTCTTTTGCTCCAACAATTTGATCAATTGTATAATCGCCTCCTTTTACCAAAACATTGGGTAAAATAGCGTTAATAAGGTTTAATGGAGTATCTTCTTCAAAAATAACCACAGCATCAACAACTACTAAACTTGCCAACACTAATGCTCTACTTTGTTCATTATTAATAGGCCTTTCATTTCCCTTTAGGCGTTTGGTGCTAGCATCACTATTTACCCCAACAATTAAAATATCCGCTTCACTAGCTGCTTTAGACAAAGAAAAAATATGTCCTTCATGTAAAATATCGAAACAGCCATTGGTGAACGCAATGGTTAATCCTTTTAATCTCCAACCGTTAATGGCTGATAATAATGAAGGAAGTGTATATATTTTACTTTTTATTGCTTCTGTTTTTTTCATGCAGTTCTTCTTTTTTTATTAAACCAAGGTAAAAGTCCTAAACAAATAAAACCGACAATAACAACAATTAAAAATTGGGCAAACCATTGTAATGTTCCGTTGGCAAATCCTGTTTCGTAGCTAACACCGTTTAGTTCTAAAACTTTTGCTAATAAAATGGCATAAGCACCAATGCCTCCAGGTGTAATTATCATTCCAATACTAGCAAATGCTAATGCAGAAATTGCAGTTGAAATTCCTAGATGACTACTTCCATTTGTAGCATATAAACCTACCCATGTTCCTATAATATACAAACCCCAAATGCCAATTGTACATAGAATAAATTTTCTTTTTTGTTGAAGATTTTTGATGCTCAGTAATCCTTCAATCATTCCTTTGGCAATATTGGTGATTTTAGCAGATGCTTTTTTGGCAGCACCACTCAACCATAAATAAACAACTGTAATTACAATTAAAACCAATAAAACATATTTTATATAGCTAAAAGTTTGGTTGTTTGTGTCAGCTGTTTTGGTTTGCATCATGCTTTGCATGTGTTCAAATGCTTGTAAAAAAACATCGTTTTGAACAATAAATGCCAATACAAAAACGGTTGCCAAACAAATTACGTCAATCACTCTTTCTACTACAATTGTTCCAACTAGTTTTTCTGTAGGTACATTTTCATATTTGGTTAATAAGGTACACTTGAGCACTTCACCCAAACGAGGTATCGCTAAATTGGCCAAGTAACCAATCATTACTGCAAAAAAAGTGTTGGTAAAAGTGGGAGTGTAGCCCATTGGCTGCATCAGGGTTTTCCAACGGATGGCACGTAAAACATGGCTTAATGATAGAATGATAAACACTGGAATTAATAGCCAAAAGTTAGCAGTTACCAACGATTGCTTAAAATCGTCCCATTTATCATTGGGAATTTGATGTAAACTCCACCAAACCAAAAACACACCAATACCTAAAAAAAACATGTATTTTATAATATTGGTGATGGTTTTATTCATACTTGCAAGTTTAAAATACAGTTTTGCTATTTGAATAGAAGTAGATAAATATTTTACAATTTATTACCCTCTTTTGGAAAAACAACGGTAGGCTTAAATGTTTTCGCCTCTTCAAAATCCATTAAGGCATACGATATAATTACAATTACATCACCTACTGCACCTTTTCTTGCAGCTGGCCCGTTTAAGCAAATAACGCCACTGCCTCTTTTTCCTTTAATAATGTACGTTTCAATTCGTTCACCATTATTTACATTCACAATTTGTATTTTCTCGTTTTCAATCATGTTGGCAGCATCCATTAAATCTTCGTCAATTGTTAAGCTTCCAACATAATTTAAATTCGCCTCCGTAATTGTGGCTCTATGAATTTTCGATTTTAATATTTGTATTTGCATAGCAATGGCAAATGTAGGGGGTTCAATTAAAATTCATTTGTTAAGATAAAAGTATATTATCAATTAAGCGAATGCCATTCAAAAAAGCAGCAACTACAATTACCGTTGGCTTATTTTTTTCATAAGCTGATATGCTTTTTAAAGTTGTAGCATCACATACATCTATATAATCTACTTTTTCAAAACCATTATTCAATAAAAAATCAATCGCTTCTTCTTTTAATGTTGAAAGCGGTTGTTCTTCAATTTTCTGTTTAACAATATTTAGTGCTTTGTAGATGTTTGTTGCTTTTTCAATTTCTGTTGCTTGTAAACGCTTATTTCTACTACTCATTGCTAAACCATTCAATTCTCTTTGTGTTTCACAAATAATAAGATGAGTAGGTATTTGTTGTAGCTGAATAAGTAATTCTATTACTTTACATTGTTGAAAATCTTTTTGCCCCAAAAAAAGAAAATGAGGATTTACAATTTGTAAAAGTCTATCTACTACTTGGCAAACGCCTTGAAAATGGCCTGGTCTATATTTTCCTTCTAACACCGTTTCTAAAAAACCAAGTGGATATTTTTTTGTGGATAAATGAGACGGATAAATTTCATTCATTGATGGAAGAAATAAAACATCGCAATTATTTTCTTCTAACAATAAAATATCTGCTTCTATTGTTATGGGATAATTTTCAAAATCTTTGGGGTCGTTAAATTGTGTGGGGTTTACAAAAATGCTACAAACGGTAAGTAAGTTTTTTTCTTTACTTGCTTCGATTAAAGAAATGTGACCAGCATGTAATGCACCCATTGTAGGCACAAAACCAATTTCTTTCGATTCTTTTTTCTGTTTTGAAATATAATTTTGTAGTAATTCTACGGTTTTAAATACAATCATATTCTTAAGTTATTGACACCTGTTTGGTTACAAATTTAATTTCGGTGTATTTTCTGTACTTTTGCCAACTCATTTTTTCGGCTACTCATTTAAATTGTAACTTATTAATGTCAAAGAAAAGAATTTTATTCATAGCCACAGAAATGTCGCCCTATTTAGAGTTGACAGAATTTGCGGAGATTGTTAACAAATTGGCTATAAAGAGTAATGACACAGGATTAGAAGTACGTTGCATTATGCCACGTTTTGGTGTGATTAATGAACGTAGACATCGTTTGCATGAAGTAGTTAGACTTTCTGGCATTAATGTTTCTGTAGATAATGATGATTATCCATTACAAATTAAAGTGGCGTCGTTGCCAAATGCAAGACTGCAAGTTTATTTTTTAGAAAATGAAGATTTTTTTAAGAGAAAGCAAATTTTTCATGACGATGAAGAAAAATGGTTTGATGACAATGGACTTAGAACGATTTTTTTCTGCAAAGGAGCGTTAGAAACTGTTAAGAAATTTGGATGGGCACCTGATGTTATTCATTGTAGTGGATGGATGAGTGGATTAATTCCTGCTTATATAAAAACAGCATATAAACGTGAACCTGTTTTTGGCAACAGTAAAATTGTATTTACCATTGGTGAAAATACTTTTGAAGAAAAACTTGGAGCCGATTTTGTAAAAAAAGCAATCATTAATGCTAATGTAAAAGAAAAAGATTTAGAAGCATTTAAAGACGCATCTAATTCTGCTATGTTTAGAGGAGGAGCTTTGTATGCAGATGCTATTAGTTTTGGTACAGAAAATCCAGATAAGAAATTGTTAGATGAATTTGCAAAAGCAAAAGGAAAGAAGATTCTTTCTTTCAAAGGATTGGATAGCGATTTAACAGACTATTTAGAATTGTACAACGACCTTGCATCTTAACATCTTATAAGTTTTATTTAATTTATTACTGCGTGAAGAAATTATTTTTTTTAGTGGCATGTTTACAAGTCATTCTTTTTACAGCATGTACACGTATTTCAACCACAGAAATTGGTGGAGGCTTAATACCACCTATAGACGGTGTAACAACTTTTGACAGCACCTTTACCATTACTTCAGACGTATTTGAAGATCCTGATACGGCAAGAATTTATAAAGGTGATAGCCATTTATTAGGGTACTTAAACGATCCTTTATTTGGTACTACAAAAGCTTCTATGTTTTTTGAATTGAAACCTATTTTCTTCCCTTACTTTTTTCCAGTTAGGCAGGATAGTATTGTGTTAGATTCTGTTGTTTTAATGATGAAAGTTACAGGCGTTTATGGCGATTCTACTAAACCGCTTACGATTAATGTAAATGAAATTAATCAATTTAGTAAAGTAGATTATTTATATACATATCCTGCTGCTTATCCTGGTTTAGCTGCACCTTCTATTACAACAGGTGCTTCATTAGGAAGTCCGTTTGTATATGATTTACGTAGAGTTCCTGATTCTATTAATAACCGATTTGAAAACGCCAAAAATCAATTGCGAATTAAACTAGATAATAGTTTTGGAAGAAGATTATTGCAATACGATACTTCAAATGCGTATTCAAGTGATTCTGCATTGAGAACTTATTTTGCAGGATTTGGTGTAACAACAACTTCAAATGGAAATGCATTGCTAAAAATTAATATTCAAGATACCAACACCAAATTAGCATTGTATTATAATTATAAAAGAAGAGACACAGCTAATAATGGACGTGATACAACTGTATCTTATTTTAGATTCAACAATTTTGGTTCAGGTGATGCCAATTTCGTTGTTAGAAGCAGAGCAAATAGTCAATTAGCAACTTATCTAAATAATACAACTGCTGATAGTTTAATTCACTTAGAAACAAACGGAACTTTTGCAAGGTTAAGAGTGAATGAGGTATTAAAACAACTCAGTAATAATATTGTACACAAAGCAGAAATTACGGTAACCCAGGTTAAAGATCAAGTGAATACAGGTTTAGATGATTTGTTAACACATCCTAGATATTTGCTGCTTTGCCATTATGATAGCTCAGTAAAACCATTTGGTATTAAAAGAAATATACCACATGATTATCAATACACTTCTGATGGACCAAACATTGGAGCTTTTGGCGGTTTCACTATCTTCAAAGATATGCCACCATTATCAAGGGTAGTAACGTATACCTTTGATGTAAGTAGATACGTTCAAGGTATTATCACAAGAAAAGAACCTTCTTACGACTTACGATTGTATGCACCATCTAACGACTCTTTATCTTATTCTTTGCCTTATCCTAACAATACTTCTAGAACCACCGTATTCTTAAATGCAGGTGTTGGTAATGAACCATGTGTAGGTAGAGTAAGATTAGGTGGAGGAACACATTCAAGATATAGAATGCGTTTACGTGTTATTTATTCAAAATTGTAAAAAATTCATTGCAAATATTATATTTGCGTCCAATCCATTAAAATTCATTTTAAATGCCGTATTTATTTACATCTGAAAGCGTTTCAGAAGGACATCCAGACAAAGTTGCCGACCAAATTTCTGATGCATTAATTGATAATTTTTTGGCTTTTGATCCTCAATCTAAAGTTGCTTGTGAAACTTTAGTAACTACAGGTCAAGTTGTTTTAGCAGGTGAGGTTAAAAGTAAAGCCTATTTAGATGTTCAAGAAATTGCTCGTGGCGTTATTCGCAAAATTGGCTATACCAAAAGTGAGTATATGTTTGAAGCGAATAGTTGTGGTATTTTATCTGCTATTCATGAACAAAGTGCAGATATTAACCAAGGTGTAGATAAAAAGAAAAAAGAAGAACAAGGTGCAGGTGATCAAGGAATGATGTTTGGTTATGCAACCAACGAAACTGAAGATTATATGCCTTTGGCTTTGGATTTAGCTCATAAAATTTTGATTGAATTAGCAGCATTAAGAAGAGAAAATAAAGCCATTAAATATTTACGCCCTGATGCTAAAAGCCAAGTTACATTAGAATATGATGATAACGGACAACCTGTTCGTATTGATGCAATTGTAGTTTCTACACAACATGACGATTTTGATACAGAAGCTAAAATGTTGGCAAAAATCAAAAAAGACATTATTGAGATTTTAATTCCAAGAGTAAAATCGAAGTATAAAAAATACGCAAAACTATTCAACGATAAAATTGAATACCATATTAACCCAACAGGTAAATTTGTAATTGGTGGACCACACGGAGATACTGGTTTAACAGGTAGAAAAATCATTGTTGATACTTACGGTGGTAAAGGTGCTCATGGTGGTGGGGCTTTCAGCGGAAAAGATCCAAGTAAAGTAGATAGAAGTGCAGCTTATGCTACAAGACATATTGCTAAAAACTTAGTTGCCGCTGGTGTTGCAAGTGAAGTTTTGGTACAAGTTTCTTATGCAATTGGTGTTGCAAAACCAATGGGTATTTATATAAATACTTACGGTACAGCAAAAGTGGCAAAATCAGACGGAGAAATTGCCAAAATTGTAGAGTCTCTTTTTGATATGCGTCCTTATTTCATCGAACAACGTTTAAAATTACGCAATCCTATTTACAGTGAAACTGCTGCTTACGGACATATGGGTCGTAAAAATGAAGTTGTAACAAAAGAATTTAAAGGACCAGATGGTAAGGTTAAAAAAGTAAAAGTAGAATTATTTACTTGGGAAAAATTAGACTATGTAGCAAAAGTTAAAAAAGCTTTTGGTATTAAATAGTTCCATATTCATTTAAACTATTCAAACTAAAAACCATCTCTCAAAGAGGTGGTTTTTTACTTCAATGCTATTGATAAAAGCAATAAAATATTCTTATACCTATTTTAACAGAGTTTTTTATACAACATATAATTTACTGGCATAATTTTCGGCAATTGTTTTAAAAAAGTACAATGAGAAAAATAGTATACACTTTATCCATTATCGCTGTTTGTAATACAGCTCTACAAGCACAAGGGTTGAAAGGATTAATTAAAAAAGCAACTACAAAAGATTCTACAGCCACAAAATCAGTATTAGATCAAATTGGTGGTTCTAGTTCAAAAGGATTAACAAGTTCAGACGTAGCAAGTGGGTTAAAAGAAGCCCTACAAATTGGTGCACAACAAGCTTCAAATAAATTGTCTAGTGTAGATGGATTTTTGGGTAATGCTGCCATAAAAATTTTACTTCCGCCAGAAGTTCAAAAAGTAGAAAAAACATTGAGAAGTATGGGAATGGAAAAACAAGTAAACGATGCCATCACAAGCATGAATAGAGCGGCAGAAGATGCTGCAAAAAGTGCAGCTCCTATTTTTATTGATGCAATAAAAGGAATGAGTATTAATGATGCTTTTGGCATTTTAAAAGGTGGCGATTCTGCTGCAACAAAATATTTACAGGGCAAAACAACCGATCAATTAACCAACGCATTTAAGCCCATTATTCAACAATCATTAGATAAAGTAGATGCTACCAAATATTGGAATACGTTAGCAACAACTTATAATAAAGTGCCAATGGTAAAGAAAGTGAATACCGATATTTCTAGTTATGTAACAGAGAAAGCATTGAGTGGTATTTTTTATCAAGTAGCACAAGAAGAATTAAAAATTAGAAAAAATCCAGTTGCACAAACGACGGATTTACTTAAAAAAGTTTTTGGAAGCAAATAGAACTTCATTTGTTTTCTACAAAGGGTTATTATGTAGTTACATAAGTACTATATAATAACCTTTTTTGTGTTTGAAAGCGTTTCAAAACATAGTTTTTAACATCATTTAAAACCTTTTGTTGAAGGCTGTGTTTATTGTAATCTGTACCGTTATCTTTGCAGCAGTTATGAAGAATATTAGAAATTTTTGCATTATAGCCCATATCGATCATGGAAAAAGCACTTTAGCAGATCGTTTGTTAGAACATACCAAAACTATTGGTGAAAGAGATATGATGAACCAAGTTTTGGATGATATGGATTTGGAAAGAGAAAAAGGAATTACCATAAAAAGCCATGCTATTCAAGTAAATTATTCGATGAATGGCGAAAATTATGTGTTAAACCTAATTGATACTCCTGGTCACGTAGATTTTAGTTATGAAGTAAGTAGAGCTTTAGCCGCTTGTGAAGGTGCATTGTTGTTGGTAGATGCTAGTCAAGGAATTCAAGCTCAAACCATCAGTAATCTTTATTTAGCAATTGAAAATAATCTTGAAATTATTCCAGTTATTAATAAAATAGACATGGATGGAGCAATGATTCCTGAAGTGCAAGATCAAATTATTGATTTAATTGGCTGTAAAGTAGATGATATTTTATTGGCAAGTGGAAAAAGTGGAATTGGTATAGAGGAAATTTTACAAGCTATTGTAAAAAGAATTCCTGCACCAAAAGGCGATTATGACGCTCCATTACAAGCTTTAATTTTTGATAGCGTTTACAATAGTTTTAGAGGCATTATCATTTATTATAGAATTATGAATGGTATTCTTCGTAAAAACGATAAAATACGTTTTGTAGCTACAGGTCAAGATTATACGGCAGATGAAGTAGGTGTATTAAAATTGACCATGACTGAAAAACAAGAAGTAAAAGCTGGAGATGTTGGTTATATTATTACAGGTATTAAAAATGCAAAAGAAGTAAAAGTAGGAGACACCATTACGTTAGCAAACAATCCTGGTGAAATGATTAATGGGTTTGAGGAAGTAAAGCCAATGGTTTTTGCTGGAATTTTTCCTGTAGAAACAGATGCTTTTGAAGAGCTAAGAGATTGTATGGATAAATTGCAATTAAACGACGCTTCTTTAACCTTTGAATTAGAAACTTCTCAAGCACTTGGTTTTGGTTTCCGTTGTGGATTTTTAGGGCTGTTACACATGGAAATTATTCAAGAAAGATTAGAACGAGAATTTAACCAAACCGTAATTACAACCGTACCAAACGTAGGATTTGTGGCGTACACTTCAAGAGGAGAAAAAATTCAAGTAAATAATCCTGCTGAAATGCCTGAACCTACTAAAATTGATCATATAGAAGAACCATATATTCGAGCTCAAATTATTTCTTCTCCTGATTATATTGGCAATATCATGACGCTTTGTTTGGGCAAACGTGGTATTTTACTCAATCAAACCTATTTAACACCTAATAGGGTAGAGCTTACTTTCGAAATGCCTTTAACCGAAATTGTATTCGATTTTTATGATAAATTGAAGAGTCAAACAAGAGGCTATGCTTCTTTCGACTACACGCCAATTGGTATGAGAGACGCCGATATAGTAAAAATGGATATTTTATTAAATGGTGAAAAGGTAGATGCATTAAGTGCATTAATTCATAGAAGCAGAGCACAAGATTTTGGTAGAAAATTGTGTGAAAAACTGAAAGAATTGTTGACTAAACAACAGTTTCAAATTGCAATTCAAGCAGCTATTGGTGCAAAAGTTATCGCAAGAGAAAATATTAGTGCTATGCGTAAAGATGTAACTGCAAAATGTTATGGTGGTGATATTAGCAGAAAAAGAAAATTATTAGAAAAGCAGAAAGAAGGTAAAAAACGGATGCGACAAATTGGTAATGTAGAAGTTCCACAAGAGGCATTTTTAGCTGTTCTTAAACTAGATTAAATTAGACTAAATATTCAAAACCCAAATAAACTTTTTATTTGGGTTTTTATTTCAAATTAAGTTTTAAAATTCGTTCTAATGGCTGTTAATATAGCTGCTTATCAGCAAATTATTCATCAACTCAACCAAACTCAAACAACACTTGTAGCAGTAAGCAAAACCAAACCTGTAGAGGATATTCTTACCCTTTATAACTTAGGACATCGAGTTTTTGGTGAAAATTATGTTCAAGAGTTTATAGAAAAGCAGGCTGTACTTCCTAAAGATATTGAGTGGCATTTTATTGGTCATTTACAAAGCAATAAAGTAAAATATATTGTACCGTTTGTACATTTAATTCATGGAGTAGATAGCTTTAAATTGCTTCAAGAAATTAATAAACAGTCTTTAAAGCACAATACAATTACCAATTGTTTACTACAAGTGCATATTGCAGAAGAAGAGACAAAATTTGGATTAGATGAGCAAGAATTAAATTCGATTTTATTGGGTATAGAAATACAATCACTTCAAAATATTGCTATTAAAGGCTTAATGGGTATGGCAAGTTTTAGCTCAGATATTGCTAAAGTAAAAACCGAATTTTCGAAGCTTCATACTTTATATCAACAATATTCAACCATTCAATCGCCCAATATTTCTATGCAAACTTTAAGTATGGGCATGAGTGGAGATTTTAATCTAGCTATTGAACAAGGGAGTAATATGGTTAGAATTGGAAGTTTGCTTTTTGGCGAAAGAAAATAAAGGATCAATACCAAAAAAATTATAGCAATTGTAGCAGTTTTTCTTTCAAAGTTTTTACGCCTGAAGAGGCTACATCTTCAATAGTTGTTAGATTGTAGATAGGTGATAATGCTGGAATTGTTTTATCTACGATAAATTTTGGAATTTGAGGCAATGCATATCTAATCAAAGAAGCAGCTGGGTAAACTTGTAGCGATGTCCCAATAACAACAAAAATATCAGCATTTCTTACAATTGAAGCCGCTTTTTCTATCATTGGTACTTCTTCTTCAAACCATACAATAAATGGTCTTAATTGGGTGCCATCTTCGGCTAAATCGCCTACTCGAATATCTCCATAAATTGGATACGTTTTTTCAGTATTGGCTATACTACGCATTTTAAAAATTTCACCATGTAAGTGTGTTACTTGGGTGCTTCCACCACGTTCATGTAAATCATCAATATTTTGAGTAATTATATGTACATCAAAAAAATTTTCTAATTCTGCCAATTGAATATGTGCAGGGTTGGGTAAAGCTTTAGCAACATCTTTTCGTCTTTCATTATAAAAATTTAAAACCAATTCAGGGTTTGCTTTAAATCCTCTAGGTGTTGCTACTTCGTATACATCATAGCCCTCCCATAATCCATCACTATCTCTAAATGTTTTTAAACCGCTTTCTGCACTTATTCCTGCTCCTGTTAATACAACTAGTTTTTTCTTCTTCATACATCAATATTAAGTAAAATGCCTAGCAAAAAAACGATGTTATTTTACTAGGCATTATTTTTTTTGTATCTAATTGCTAGTTTGTTTTTTTAGCTGAATTACTAGCTTTTCTTGGTTGCTGAAAGATAGCAAACTATCATTTAGAACAATAATTTTATTGGGAACAATGGCGTTGTTTTCTTCAAAAAATAATAGGGAGTCTTTTACATAATATTTGCCTTTACTACTGTCTTTTGAAGAAAGTTGATACCAAGTGCTATCGCTATTAAATTGATAGAAATGGCTACTATCTGATGAAGTAAAAGCCAATAATCCTACCATTAATCCAGCGAGCCCATTCTTTTGATTAGATGAATCTTCTTGATAAATACTATCAATTTTCCATTTGCCAATTAAATTGGTTTGTAGATTGTTTGATGGTTTATTGTTGGTAAGCCAATCACATGAAGTGCTTGTAATAATAATGCTTGCAACTACAATAGCTGCGATGATTTTTGTTTGCATTTTTGCAGGTTTTATTTTGTTATTAAAATAGTTGCAGGCCTGCAAAAGATTAATATATCTATGCTTTCATTTGTAACCAATTACAAAAGTTAAAGAATTGAGAAAGCATTATTACTCAAAAAAAATAGTGATTATTTGGGAAGAATTATGGGTTAAAAAGTTACATTTTAGTTTCTCCAAGTTCCATTATAACATTCCATTCTGCTTCTGTAACAGGTTGAACAGACAATCTTCCTAAACGTACTAAAGCCATTTTTTCTAGTCTAATATCTGCTTTTACTTGTGCCAAACTAACTGGCTTTTTTAGCTTTTTTACAGGGGCAACATCTACAACAACCCAAGCAGTATCTTCTGTTGTTGGATCTTGATAAAACTCTTTTACCAATTTGGCTATTCCTACAATTTCCATTCCTTCATTGCTGTGATACCACAACAATAAATCGCCTTTTTTCATGGCTTTTAAATTGTTTCTAGCTTGGTAATTACGAACGCCATCCCAAAATGTACGTTTATCTTTTTCAAATTGATCCCAACTATATTTAAACGGCTCAGATTTTATTAACCAATAGTTCATTGTAGGTCAAGATTTTGGTTTTAAAAATTAGCTAAAATATCTGCAATATGCACCACTTGAATATTCGATTGTTTGTTTTTTAATCTACCATCTATGTGCATTAAACAACTCATATCAGTGCTCACAATATAATTAGCATTTGTTGTAGTTGCATTTGAAATTTTTTGATCAGCCATTGCAATACTAATGGGTTCAAATTTTACAGCAAAGGTCCCACCAAATCCACAGCATGTTTCGTTATCATTCATTTCTACCAATTCTAATCCCTTTACATTTTGTAAAAGCTTTCTAGGCTCATTTTTCAACCCACATTCTCTTAAGGCTGCACAACTATCATGGTATGTTACCTTTCCATTAAAGGTTGCACCTGTATCTTCAATTTGCAACACATTTACTAAAAAGTCAGTTAGTTCGTAACTTTTTTTACCCAATTGAACAATCTCTTTATGATTGGCAGCTGTATCAAATAGTTTGGGATAATAATTTCGTACAAAACCTATACAACTTGCACTTGGTGCAACAATATAATCTGCATCTGCAAAATCGGTCATGAACTTTGAACAAACCTCTTTGCTTTCTCCCCAAAAACCAGCATTAAATGCAGGTTGACCACAACAAGTTTGATTGGCATTGTAAACGACATCGCAGCCTACTTTTTCAAGTATTTTTACCATATTAAACGCCACTTGTGGGTATAATTGGTCTACAAAACAGGGAACAAATATGTGCACATTCATTATCTATAGAATAAAGTATTGTAAAATGAAACTGCAATAATAAACAATGAAGTTTTTCTAGAAACTTTTGTTGAGAGCAATCATTTTTAAAGCTGTAATTGCTGCTTCTTCGCCTTTATGTCCATGTTTGCCACCAATTCTTTCCATTGCTTGCAATTCGTTGTCTACCGTTAATACACCAAAAATGGTAGGTACATTTAAGGTTAAATTTAAAGCTAAAATTCCGTCTGTAACGGCTTTACACACATAATCGAAATGAGGAGTATCACCTCTAATAACAGTGCCAATTGCAATAAAAGCATCTGCTTTTTGTTTTGCTTTTTCCTGATAGGCTTTAATACAAAATGGTATTTCAAATGCACCAGGAACAGTAATTGTTTTGGTTTTTACGTTAGCTGCTTTTAATATTTTTTTTGCACCATTTTCTAGTTTGTTAATAATGGTGCTGTTCCATTCTGTTTTTACAATTACAATAAAGGCATCCTTTGTTGTAGGGATGCCTTTGTTGAGTGTTTTATTTCCTGCTGTTGCCATTCTTTTATTTTTCTTCTAAAATTCTGTTTTTTCAACACTCAAGCGGTTGATATATTTATCTGCTTGAAATCCTTTTTCTGTTTTAGGAAATTTTTCTTTTAAGCTCTTGTATAATTCTACAGCTTCGCTAGATTTTCCTAAAGTTTCACTTAATAAAGCAGCTCTGAACAAATATTCAGACGCATTAAATTCATCTTTTTCAAATATTGCACTAGCTTTTTTGTAGTAGTCAACAGCTTCTTCCTTTTTGCCAGATTCTGCATAAGCATCTGCCAAACAACCATAAGCGGTCATTTGTACTTGTTTTGCATCGGTGCTAAAATCTTTTAAATGTTCTATAGCTTTTGCAAAGTTGCCCAATTTTAAATAGCTAACACCTGCATAATAGTGTGCTAAGTTGGCTACTTTGGTTCCACCGTAATTACTTATTACATAAAGTACACCTTTAGTAGTACCATCACCATTTAAAACTTTGCTAGAACTGTCTGCGGCAAAAAACTGTTCTGCTTTGTAAATAATTTCTGCAGCCTTTTCTTCTTTTGGTAATACTACAAATGTTTTGTAAGCATAAAAACCACCAGCAATTACTGCAACAACAGCCAATGCAATAGCTGCTTTTTTACCAAATTTTTCCCAAAGGCTTTGTGCTTTTAATATGGCATCGTTTGTGTCAATTACCTGCTCTGTCACTTTCTGTTCACTCATTGTTTATTTTTTGAACTGTTTTAGAATTTATAAGCAATCTTGATTGATTATTTATTGGTGATTTAACGAGTTAAATTAGTCGTAGTCAAACGGATATTCAGTATCTAAGTAAACGTCTTTGTATACTTCACTATCATCTGGCCATGGACTTTCTTCTGCAAATTTTACAGACTCTTCAACCACAGCATTAATTCTAGCATCAATTGCATCTATTTCTTCTTGTGTAGCAAATTTATTGGTCAAAATAGTATTTAATACTTTTTCAATTGGGTCTTGTTGTTTGTATTCATCTACTTCTTCTTTGCTACGATATTTTTGAGGATCACTTACAGAGTGGCCCTTGTAGCGATATGTTTTCATCTCTAGCAAAGTTGGTCCTTCACCTTCTCTTGCTCTTTTTACAGCTCTAGCAACACTTTCATGTACTGCTTCTGCTGTCATACCATCTACTTTATCAGCAGGCATTTCGTAAGCATCTGCAAGTTTATAAATATCAACAACGTTACTTGTTCTTTCAACAGAAGTTCCCATAGCGTAATTATTATTTTCGCAAATAAAAATTACGGGTAATTTCCAAGTCATTGCCATGTTAAATGTTTCATGAAGCATACCTTGTCTAGAAGCACCATCTCCAAAATAACATAAACATACTTTATCTGTTCCTTTATATTTTTCAGCAAAAGCCAATCCTGCACCTGTACCAATTTGTGCACCCACAATACCATGACCACCAAAAAAATAATGTTCTAAACTAAAAAAGTGCATGCTTCCACCTTTACCCTTAGCACAACCTGTTGCTTTACCATATAATTCTGCCATACATGCATTTGGGCTAACTCCTTTTGCAAGTGCTAATCCATGGTCTCTATATGCAGTTATAAACGGATCTTCTTGAACGGTAGCTGTCATACAGCCGGCTGCAATAGCTTCTTGACCCACATAAGCATGGAAAAATCCACGAATTTTTCCTGCCATTTTATACATTTCTTCTGCCTTTAATTCAAACTGACGGATGAGTTGCATTAACTCATACCAATACATGTACGTTTCTTTAGAGAATTTACTTTGCACGTTTTCAAAATTTAGAGGGGCAAATATAGGTGATATACCTTAAAATTAATTGCCGTGTTTATGAAGCATTTTTGAATCCTACTTTTTTATTTTTTCAATTGGTTAAAAGCAGCATTTTAGATTCCTTTTTTGTATAAATGTTAGATATTTTTTAGGGCTTCAATTTTTTCGATAGGGTTCGATGCTTTAAAAATAGTACTTCCTGCTACTAAAACAGTTGCACCTGCTTGCACAATTGTTGCTGCGTTTGCCAAGGTTACTCCACCATCTATTTCAATGTCTACATTTAAATTTCGTTCTTTCATGTAGTTTCTTAATTCTACAATTTTGTTTAGTGTATGTGGAATAAAAGTTTGTCCACCAAAACCAGGATTCACACTCATCAAACAAACCAAATCAACGTCTTGTAAAACATCAAGAATGGAAGCAATAGGTGTGTGAGGATTCAATGCAACACCTGCTTTCATTCCTAAATCTTTGATTTGTTGAATATTTCTATGTAAATGTTTGCATGCCTCCACATGCACTGTTAAGATATTTGCTCCAGCTTTTTGAAAAGCTTCTGCATATTTTTCTGGTTCTTCTATCATTAAATGGACATCAAATATTTTTCTAGTAGCTCCACGTAATTGTTCAATAACAGGAAGTCCAAAACTAATATTAGGTACAAATCTTCCATCCATTACATCTAAGTGTAACCAATCGGCTTTACTTGCATTAATCATTTGACATTCATCGGCCAACTGTAAAAAATTTGCGGCTAATAACGAGGGAGCAACAATAGGCATATTTATATTTTCTGTTTAAATTATTTATTCAATCTTTTAATGGCATCTTCAGCTTCAACTAAGGTTTTATCTAGGTTTAAAGCGTTTTGATATTGTTCCACAGCTTGCTTTTTTTGTTGTAAAGCTTCAAAGCATTTTCCTTGCCAATAATATCCATCTACATACAAATTGTTAATGGTATTTACTTTTTTGAAAACGAGTAAAGCATCTGCAATTTTATGTTCATCATACAATAAATATCCTTTTTCCATGTAGGCATCCATGAGTAAATAGTTGTTGATGATGCTTTTATCAAAAAAATCAAAAGCTAGTTTTTTATTGCCTGTTCTTGCATAGTAAATACCAATAAAAAAGTTGGTATAGCTATCGTAGCTTCTGCCTAAACGGAGGTCGTCGATTTGTTTACAAACCGCAAAAACAGTTTTGTTTTTTGTTTCTGCATATAAGTTGGCAAGTGCTAATAAACATTCTGGAGAAGTATAAATGGTTGCAGCTTGATTATAATGGTTAATGGCAGCAGTTGTGTCACCAGCATGTTCAAAAACCTGAGCCTTTTTAAACCATAAGGCATAATTGCCTTTATCATAAAAAATAAGAGAATCTAATTCTGTTAATGCTAACTTATGTGCACCAATACTATCGTATGCATTTACAAGGTTAAATCTTAATCCTATACTATCTGGTCTGGCTTTAACATTAACAACTAGTTGTTCAATATGGTTGGGAATTTCTAATGTGTTAACTTTTTTATCTTTTCTATTGTTATCACAAGCTGTAACAGCGAGTAAACACCCTATAAAAACAAATTTGTTCATGCGGCAAAAATAGTAGCATAATTCTAGTAATGTCTATTTTTCAAATAAACAATTCTCAAAGCTTTTTATTTAGTGCTTATTTTGTGTCGATATTTTTTGACTAAGCAAATTTTTTATTCATGAAACATGTTTTTTTAGGATTGATAAGTATTGCTACTTATTTACAAATACAAGCACAGTCTACTGTTGACTCCATTTTGTACAGTACAGAATCGCATTTTAAAAATATTCAACAGCTTACTTTTGGTGGTGATAATGCAGAAGCTTATTGGAGTTTTGATGGGAAGAAATTGGTTTTTCAACGTACAAGTGTAAAAGATGGAATTGAGTGTGATCAAATTTTTATTGGAAATGTGCCTCAAAAAAAGGGAGAGAAGTTTAAGTACAAAATGGTAAGTACAGGAAAAGGAAGAACCACTTGTGCATTTTTTACAAAAGACAATCAACATGTTGTATATGCTTCAACACATTTGGGTTCAGAAAATTGCCCACCAACGCCTGATCGTTCAAAATATGGTAATAAATACATTTGGCCCATTTATGCAAGCTTCGACATTTTTATGACGGATTTGAATGGTAAAATAGTAAAACAGCTTACCAAAACGCAAGGATATGATGCTGAAGCTACCATTTCTCCTGATGGGAAGAAAATGTTATTCACCTCTATGAGAGATGGTGATTTAGATTTATACATTATGGATTTAAAAACTGAAAAAGTTCAACGAGTAACCAAAGAGTTGGGTTATGATGGAGGTGCATGGTTTAGCCAAGATGGAAAAAAAATTATTTGGCGAGCAAGTAGACCCAAAACAGAAACTGCCATTAAAGAATATAAAGAATTATTGGCCGAAAATTTAGTTGCACCAACAAATATGGAAGTGTTTACGGCAAATGTAGATGGCACCAATGTTCAACAAATAACGGAATTGGGACAAGCAAATTGGGCTCCTAATTTTATGCCAGATGGAAACATTATTTTTTGCTCTAATCATCAATACAAAAGGGGATTTCCTTTTAATATGTACGTTGTTGATGCTAGTGGGAAAAATATGAAGAAAATTAGTGCAGATAAAACTTTTGACGCATTTCCTATGTTTAGTATAGATGGAAAGAAGATTGTTTTTTGTAGTAATAGAAATAATGGAGGCACAAGAGATACCAATATTTTTATTGCAGATTGGGTAAACGATAATAAAAACTAGTTAATCTATCGTTTTATCAAAATGCTTTGTTATTATTGCAATTAACACTCCAATAGTTTGTTGAAAAACCAGTTGACTTACTGAAAATCTTAAAAAAACAAATATGTACGAAGGAATGTTAGGCTTACACAGTCTGTTACGTTGGATTATTCTTATCTTTTTAATCATCAACATTATTAGAGTAAATGTAGAGGCACAAAATCCGTTTACAGATGCAGATCGTAAGTGGAGTTTACGCTTGTTGATTGCTACACATTTAACATTGTTGATAGGGTTGTATCAGTATTTTTTTGGAGAAAAGGGATTTGCCCTTATCAAAGAATTTGGGATGAAAGATGTAATGCGTTATCCAGGACTGCGTTTTTGGGTAGTTGAACATATTACTGCAATGTTACTAGCTGTTGCAGTCATTACTATTTCGCATATTTACGGTAAGAAAGAGCATATTTCCTCTTTAAAAAGACATAGAGTAATGGGTGTCTTGTATATATTGGCATTTGTTATTATTCTTGCTGGTGTACCTTGGCCATTCAGAGATGTAGAAATTGCAAGACCTTGGTTTAGAGGTTTGTATAATTAGATAAATACAAATAAAAATAAAAGCCGCCTTTTGTAAGGGCGGCTTTTTTTGTGACTATTATTTCAAATAAATAAAGTATAAAAAAAACTAATTATTATATTTATTATTGAATTCGATTGTAAAAGCAATCAAATTTCTTCTTAAAAATAAAATCTTGTAAAAATTATAGGTAAAACAACATTTAATCGATAATTTTAGATTATAGATAATTGTTTATAATTTTTGAAAATATTTTATATGGCTAATAGAGAAGAAATGCCAAAGCAAGTAAATGAGAAACAATCTACAAGTATGACTATTGAAGAACGTAGGGCTTATACGCAAAGAATGAAATTAATAAAAGAGGAGCATTATAAAAGAAAAGAGAAATTGTTGCGTCAGAAAACGAAAGAGGAAGAAGGGGGCAGGGATACGTAAATACACTGGTCAATTAAAGGGTTAAAATGTTTTTATCAAATTTAATAAATAGTCGTTTTTGTAATTTTTTAAATAGTGTACGAGAATACTAGTGCTTAATGGAAGTACTTAGGAAGAATTTTATTAGTTACTTTTCTTACAACCGTTCACAACGATGTTATTAAAACAAAAAAGCAGTTACTAATCTGTAACTGCTTTTATTTTGTGTGGGAGTTGACGGGGTCGAACCGCCGACCCTCTGCTTGTAAGGCAGATGCTCTAAACCAACTGAGCTAAACTCCCTTTTTTCACGCTAAGCTATTTGCTTTTTGTTACCCTTTGTTTGAATTGGGAGTGCAAAAATAGGGGAAGAATTATAATAGCCAAATATTTTTTTATTTTTTTTTTAGAATCTAAAAGTAACTCCTTCAATACCTAACTCTGTGTGTTCAAATTCGCTAGTAGCTTCTTCTAAAAATTTATCTATAAACTCGTATTTACTACTAAAGTGCCCTATTATCAATCGTTCTGTTTCAGCCTTTTTGGCAATTGTAGCAGCTTGAGTTGTGGTTGAGTGAAATCTTAATGCTGCTAAGCTGTTAAACTCTTTTAAATACGTAGTTTCATGATATATTACTTTAGTTCCCTTAATTTTTTCAACTAATTCTTCATCGTAAATTGTATCGGCACAATATGCATAACTTTTTGCTACCGTATTCTCGTAAGTAACCCATTCGTTTTTTATTACTGTTCCGTTTTCAGCTATATAATCGTCGCCATTTTTTAATTGCTCAAAATAATGTGTAGGTATATTGTATTCTAAGGCAGCTTCTGCATTTAATTTTTTAGGTGATCTTTTTTCTCTAATTAAAAAACCCCAACATGGTATCCTGTGTTTGGTAGTAAAACAATCTACTGTAAATTTTTTTTCATCAACAATACGTTCCTCTTTTTCAAGTGCATGAAAATAAAGTTGAAAAGGTAATGTAGTATTGCTTGCTTCTAAGTGTAATTGTAATATTTTTTCTAAAGGTGCTGGAGCAAATAGGTGTAAATCTTGCTCTCTACCTAATAACCCAAAACTGGTAATTAAACCCATTAATCCAAAATAATGATCACCATGTAAATGAGAAATAAATATGTAGGTAATTTTGCTTCTTTTTATTTTGTATCTAGCAATTTGTAGCTGAGTTCCTTCTCCACAGTCTAATAGTAATAACTGATCTTGCATCGTCACCACTTGAGCAGTTGGATGTCTTTCATAAGCAGGAACTGCTGAGTTGTTACCTAAAATAGTTACACCAAACATTCGTAAAGCAAGGTTTTTCTGAGTAAAAATTGAACGATAAACATACTAAATCTATTTAACAAAAAGCTTGTTCTGTAAAGATTATTGCTATGCTCTTAAAAATATAAATAGTTTTTGAAAATCTTATTCTTAGAATTTGGATTTATGTGGTTCTTTCAAATGTGAAATTTATTCATTCGATTCAAATTCCATATCATCTGTATCTAACAATTCTCTTTCTATTTCTTCCATTTGAATAATATCCCAAGCCTCACTCTCTGTAGGAGTTTGATTTAAGAAATCAGACAACTCTAACTCTTCAAAAACTGCATCTACAGTAGGTTGTACACAGCAAATTACAAAACTGCTATTTTGCTCGTAAAATTTTTGTTGTATAGTGGCTATTGCATCTGCAACATTGGCGTCAATGGCAGCAACCTCACTTAGGTTTAACACTACATTTTTGATTTCGGTGTCTAAAAATGAAAAACATTTTACCGACAATTCCTCAGCCATATTGTCAGAAATTGTAGTAGTTGTTGGACTAACTACGGTAAATTTTTCCTTGGTATCAATTTTGAAATCTATCATGTTTTATAAGATTAACATTGTGTGTATAAAAGCAGCTTAACAATACTCAAAAATATTCGTTATAATTGTACAACACGAACTTAAATTATTTACATGGATAATAATTTTTCAGCACAAGTAAAAGAAATCATTTCCTTTAGTAGGGAAGAAGCACTACGCTTGGGAAATGATTTTATAGGAACAGAACACCTATTGTTAGGGTTAATTAGAGACGGAGAAAATACTGCAATTAAAGTTTTGCAGCGTTTGAACGTTGATTTATACGAACTACGAAAGGAAATAGAATTAGCCGTAAAAGATAAAACTGGTAAAAATATTGCCAATATTAATAGCCTACCTTTAACCAAACAGGCAGAAAAAGTAATACGTGTAACTGTTTTAGAAGCAAAAGCTTTAAAAAGTCCATTGGTTGAAACCGAGCATTTAATGCTGAGTATTTTGAAAAACAAAGAAAACATTGCTACCCAAATTTTAAATCAGTTTGATGTGGATTATGATATGTTTAGAAACGAATTAGGAATGGTGGGTAGTTCAGCAGCACCACGTAACGAATTTCCTGATGATAATGATGATGATTTTGAAGAAGAAAAGAAAGGAAATAGTGGTGGATATCAACAGCCTAGAAGTGGAAGTACTGCATCTGGAAAACAAGCGGCCAATGTAAAAAGCAAAACCCCTGTTTTAGACAATTTTGGTAGAGATATTACTAAAATGGCAGAAGCAGGAACGTTAGACCCTATTGTTGGTCGTGAAAATGAAATAGAAAGAGTATCACAAATTTTATCTCGTAGAAAAAAGAACAATCCAATTTTAATTGGTGAGCCTGGTGTTGGTAAAACTGCTATTGTTGAAGGATTAGCTTTACGTATTGTTCAACGAAAAGTAAGTAGGGTTTTATTTGATAAACGTGTTATTTCTTTAGACTTGGCTGCCTTGGTTGCTGGTACAAAATACAGAGGTCAGTTTGAAGAAAGAATGAAAGCCATTATGAATGAGCTTGAAAAAAATAGAGACGTTATTTTATTTATTGATGAAATTCATACCATTGTTGGTGCAGGTGGAGCAAGTGGTAGTTTGGATGCTAGCAACATATTTAAACCAGCTTTAGCAAGAGGAGAGTTACAATGCATTGGTGCTTCTACATTAGATGAATATAGACAATACATTGAAAAAGATGGTGCTTTAGATCGTAGATTTCAAAAAGTATTAGTTGAACCACCAAGTGTAGATGAAACTATTCAAATTTTAACCAATATTAAAAGCAAATACGAAGATTTTCACAACGTTAATTACGATGCAGAAGCGATAGAAGCTTGTGTAAAATTGAGTGATAGATACATGACCGATCGTTTATTGCCAGATAAAGCAATTGATGTTTTGGATGAAGTTGGTGCAAGAGTACATTTGAAAAATATCAATGTGCCTGAAAATATTGTTGAGCTAGAAAAGCAAATTGAAGAAGTTAAAAACGAAAAAAATAAAGTTGTTAAAAGTCAGCGTTTTGAAGAGGCTGCTAGCTTAAGGGATAAAGAAAAACGTTTAGGTGAAGAATTGGAAAAAGCAAAGACAACTTGGGAAGAAGATAGTAAAAACAAACGCTATCCTATATCTGAAGAAAATATTGCCGAAGTGGTAAGTATGATGACGGGCATTCCTGTGAAAAGAATGGTGCAAGCGGAAACGGAAAAGCTACGTAGAATGGGTGATGATATGAAGGAAATGGTAATAGGGCAAGAAGATGCTATTGCTAAAGTTACCAAAGCAATTCAACGAAATAGAGTAGGGTTGAAAGATCCTAAAAAACCAATTGGTAGTTTTATTTTTCTTGGCCCAACGGGTGTAGGAAAAACAGAGCTAGCAAGAAGTTTGGCCAAATACATGTTTGATAGTGAGGAGGCTTTGATTAGAATTGACATGAGTGAATACATGGAGAAGTTCACTGTTAGTAGATTAATTGGTGCACCTCCAGGATATGTTGGTTATGAAGAAGGTGGACAACTTACAGAAAAAGTTCGTCGTAAGCCATATAGCGTTATTCTTTTAGATGAAATAGAAAAAGCCCATCCAGATATTTATAATATTTTGTTACAAGTTTTAGATGATGGACAATTGACCGACGGCTTAGGAAGAAAAATTGATTTTAAGAATAGCTTAATCATTATGACTTCTAACATTGGTGTAAGACAATTAAAAGAATTTGGTGATGGTGTTGGTTTTGCAACCGCTTCAAGAATGCAAAATCAAGAAGAAAATAATAAAGCAGTTATTGAAAAGGCTTTGAAGAAAACATTTTCTCCCGAGTTTTTGAATAGAATTGATGATGTAATCATCTTTAATTCATTAACCAAAGAAAATATTTTCTCTATTATTGATATTGTAATGAAAGGTGTATACAAACGCTTGAATAGTCTAGGTTTTACACTTGAAATTTCTACAGAAGCCAAAGATTTTATTGCAGATAAAGGCTACGATTCTCAATATGGAGCAAGACCTTTGCACAGAGCAATTCAAAAATATTTGGAAGATCCACTAGCTGAGGAAATTTTGAATATGAATGTAAAAGATGGAGATTTATTATTGGCTCAATTAGATAAAGAAAACGGTAAAATTTATTTTGAGTTGAAGAAAAAAGAAACTGCTGAAAACGCTAGTTTATAAATAAAAATAACAAGAATAAAAAAAGTCTGTCTTGATTTAACGAGACAGACTTTTTTATTTGATAAATACTTTAATATAATTTTAAAAAATTAGTTTGTAACTTCTATCAATTGTGTTTTAGGAATATTTGCATTTCTCATTGCAATATTTCGTACTGCTGTTGCTGTTACTTTTATAAAGGCATCTTTTGCTAATTGATGTGTATTTACCATTGCAGGAACACCTTCATCACCACCTTCTCTAATCGATTGTACCAAAGGCACTTCTCCTAAAAATGGTAAATCATATTCTGTTGCTAATTTTTTTCCACCTTCTTTTCCAAACAAATAATATTTGTTGTTTGGTAATTCGTCGGGCGTAAAATATGCCATGTTTTCTACTAATCCAATAATCGGTACATTTATTTGTGCCTGTCCAAACATTGCAATGGCTTTTTTAGCATCTGCAAGTGCTACATTTTGAGGTGTTGTTACAATTACAACGCCTGTTACAGGTACTGTTTGCATCAAGGTTAAATGAATATCTCCTGTTCCTGGAGGCATATCAATAATTAAATAATCAAGTTCACCCCATTCTACATCGGTAACAAATTGTTTAATAGCACTGCTAGCCATTGGTCCACGCCAAACCACCGCATTTTTTTCATCTACTAATAAACCAATACTCATCAATTGAATTCCGAATTTATTTAGAGGTACAATCATGCCTTTTCCATTCACTTCTTTCATCATTGGTCGTTCACCTCTTACACCAAACATAATCGGAACACTAGGACCATAAATATCAGCATCCATTAAACCCACTTTTGCACCACCTTCAGCTAGTGCTAATGCAATATTGGCAGAAACAGTACTTTTGCCTACACCACCTTTTCCACTTACCACAGCAATTATATTTTTTACTCCACCTAATACTTGTTGTGTATCTTTTCTGTTGGTGCTGGTATTTGAAGTAAAGTTTACTTTTACAATAGCTTCTTTATTTACCAATAATTTAATAGCATTTTCACTTGCTTTGCTCATCATGTCTTTCATTGGGCAAGCAGGTGTAGTTAAAACAATGGTAAAAGAAACAGCATTACCATCAATAGCAATGTCTTTTATCATGTTTAAGGTAACTAAATCTTTTCCTAAATCGGGTTCTTGAACATTACTCAGGGCTTTTAATACGTCTGCTTCTGTCATCACGAAAGTTTTTGTTAAAAAAAAGAATTCGTGGCAAAATTAGTTACTAGCCACCGTACTTTGTTGCGAAATACAAAAGCACTTAACAATTTTTCTTTTACAGCGTTACTATTGTATAAAATAAAGATTTATTACTTTTATAATAATGAACAAAAAACTACTCATTTTACTAATTGTTGCCATTGGTTGCTGCAAATTACAAGCACAACAAAAACCGGTATCTAAAGACTCTGTTATTCAACTTTTTGGAATTGTGATGACAGCAGATAGTTTAAGAGGTGTACCATCTGCAAGTGTAATTGTTGTAGGAAAAGGAAGAGGAACCATCACCAACAATGACGGTGTTTTTTCTATAGCTGTTTTGAAGGGAGATAAAATTACTTTTTCATCTGTAGGCTTTAAAGACAAAGACATTCAAATTCCATACGATTTAACCGATAACCAATACAGTGTTATACAATTAATGGTAACTGATACGGCTTATTTGCCAGCAACCATTTTACGTCCAAGACCAACAAGAGAGCAATTTGAGAGAGATTTTGTGAATACAAGAGTACCTGACGACGCCTATGAAATTGCTAGAAGAAATACAGATGAAGCAGCAAGAAGAATATTATTATCTACTTTACCAGCAGACGGAAGAGAAGCTGTAAATTTTCAATTAAAACAACAAGCAAGTAAGTATTATTATGCTGGTCAATTACCGCCAATCAATATTTTAAATCCGTTTGCTTGGGCCGATTTTGTAAAGTCGTGGAAAAGGGGAGATTTTAAAAGAAAAAAATAGCTTACTTTTTATAGTAGCAACCATATATTTACGTTCTACATTACACTTTTGCCGTATGAAAAACATTGCTGTTATTGGTGCAGGAACCATGGGAAATGGAATTGCACATGTGTTTGCACAAAATGGATTTACTGTTACATTAATTGATGTACAGCCTCAACAACTACAAAAAGCGTTGCTTACCATTGAAAACAATTTAGATAGGCAGCTTAAAAAAGAACTCATTTCTCTAGAAATAAAACAAGCTACACTTGCAAATATTACTACCAATACTATACTTAGTGAAGGTGTAAAAGATGCAGATTTGGTTGTAGAAGCAGCTACAGAAAATGAAGTAATAAAGCTAGATATTTTTAAACAGATAGATGCAGTGGCTCCACCACATTGTATTTTAGCATCAAATACATCTTCTATTTCTATCACAAAAATTGCATCTGTTACTTCAAGACCAGAAAAGGTGATAGGAATGCATTTTATGAATCCTGTACCTGTAATGAAATTGGTAGAAATTATTAATGGCTATTCTACTGAACAAACAGTTACTGCTACTATTGAACAGCTTAGTAAGCAACTACAAAAAGTTCCATGTATTGTAAACGATTATCCAGGATTTATTGCCAATAAAATTTTAATGCCTATGATTAATGAGGCAATTTATAGTTTGTATGAAGGAATTGCCGATGTAGAAGCCATTGATACCATTATGAAATTAGGAATGGCACATCCAATGGGGCCATTACAATTAGCCGATTTCATTGGTTTAGATGTTTGTTTAAGCATTCTTCAAGTTTTACACACCGGTTTTGGCAATCCTAAATATGCTCCTTGTCCTTTATTGGTAAATATGGTAATGGCTCAAAAACTAGGTGTAAAATCGGGTGAAGGATTTTACAAATATGGAGCGGATAAAAAAATTGTACAAGTAAGCAGTAGGTTCTTGTAAGCAATTATTATCTTATTGCTTTATTTGCTTATTTTGGTACTATGTTTTTTATATTATCAAAATTATTACAGTTTTTATTGGTACCACTTAACTGGATATTTATTCTATTGATTGTTCGTTTTTTTGTACATTCTATTCGACTAAAAAAAAGACTTTTAATTGTTGCTAGCATTCTTTTTCTTTTTTTCTCCAATGCATTTATTTATCAAAAAATAATGCTTTTGTGGCAACAAAATGTTTCAGAATTGCAACCCAATAAACATTACAAAATTGCTGTAGTTTTAGGAGGTTTTTCTGCTTTTGATAAGAATGATAAAGGCTATTTTAATACTAGTGGCGACAGATTTATCCAAACGCTAAAATTGTACAAACAAGGTATTATCGATAAAATAATCATTAGTGGTGGTGCAGGCTCAATTCAGCAAAAAGAACCACCTGAGGCAGATTTTGTTCGTAAAGAATTCTTGGCAAATGGTGTTCCTGATAGTGTATTATTGGTAGAGAATGCTTCTAGAAATACCTATGAGAATGCTCTTTTCTCCAAAAAAATAATTGATTCATTACATATCAAATCACCTATAGTCGTAATTACTTCTGCATTTCATTCAAGAAGAACAAAAGCTGTATTTTCAAAATTAGGGATACAAACGGTTATTCATCCCAGTGCATTTAGTGTAATCGATTATCAATTCGATGTAGAAGATTTTATTTTTCCATCTGCATATATTTTGTCTGAGTGGCCAAGATTAATCAAAGAAATAGTAGGTTTAGTAACATACAAAATTTCAGGAAAAGCATAGCAAATAAAACTAGAATAGCATTGGTTTGTTATTATTAAATGTGAAAAGAAACATTCATCATTCGTGTTTATAGCTTCTGAATTTCTTTAACTTCGTTACCTAACAATTGTGCTATGCAAATACTTCAACAGGTTGCTTTTATTGCCATTTCTGCCGTTGCTATTTATTTTTTTTGGAAGAAAGCAATGGAAATTAAACGAAATATTTTTTTGGGAAAAGATGAAGATTTTTCAGACAATCAAAAACTCCGTTGGAACAATGTTTTTTTATTGGCTTTGGGGCAAAAAAAAATGTTTAAAAATCCGTTAGTAGCGGTTATGCACTTAATAATTTATGCAGGTTTTATAATCATCAATATTGAAGTATTAGAAATTATTTTAGATGGTGTTTTAGGAACGCATCGCTTGTTTGCACCGTACTTAGGTAATCTATACAATTGGTTGATTAACGTTTTTGAAATATTGGCTTTAGGGGTTTTGTTGGTTTGTGTTGTGTTTTTAACCAGAAGAAATATTCTTAAAATAAAGCGTTTTATTAGCAAAGATTTAAAAGGTTGGCCTGCTTCAGATGCTAATTATATTTTAATTACAGAAATTGTTTTAATGGCTTTGTTTTTAACTATGAATGCCACAGATACTTTGTTACAAGGTAGAAACGAACCTCATTATGCCGAACATAGTACAGGCAATTTTGTAGTGTCTAGTTTTTTACACCCGTTGTTTATTTCATTGTCAAATGAATCTTTAGTTTTTATAGAGAGGGGTTGTTGGTGGTTGCATATTGTTGGCATTTTAGCATTTTTAAATTATTTGCCTTATTCTAAACATTTACACATTGCATTGGCTTTCCCAAATGCCTATTTTGCAAGATTAGAAATGATGGGCAAAATGAAAAATATGCCAACCGTACAAAACGAGGTTTTGTATGCAATGCAACCTGAACTAGCACCAACTGATGCTGCACCACCTGCTCGTTTTGGAGCAAAAGATGTATTTGATTTAAGTTGGAAAAATTTGTTAGATGCTTATAGTTGCACCGAATGTGGACGATGCTCTACAGAATGCCCTGCTAACCAAACGGGTAAACTGTTAAGTCCAAGATCGATTATGATGAAAACAAGGGATCGATTAGAAGAAGTAGGGAAAAATATTAGTCAAAATAAACAATTTGTAGACGATGGAAAATCGTTGTTACACGATTATATTTCTGTTGAGGAATTGAGGGCTTGCACAACTTGCAATGCATGTGTAGAAGCTTGCCCTGTAAGTATTGCTCCTTTAGATATTATTGTAGAATTAAGAAGAAGTTTGATTATGGAAGAAAGTAATGCACCTCAAGAGTGGAATGGAACATTTAGCAATATTGAAAACAATTTTGCACCTTGGAAATTTAGTCCCGATGAAAGAGATAAATGGGCAGAAGAAATGGCATCTACTTCTTAATTTCTCTCTTTAGTTATTTGTAGAAAAAACAAATTACCAAACACAATTTATTTCCTTTAAAAATGTTGAATACAGCATTTTTAAAGGAAATTTTATTTTCATCAAGAATGAGAATTTATAAAACTATTCAGCTGATTCGTTTTTGCGAATGGTATTTATTTCTTCTATAAAATCTTGAATTTGTATTGCATTTTGCAAGTGAAAATCACCAATTCTTGTTCTACATAAACTACTCATATACGCACCAACTCCAAGAGCTGCACCAAAATCGTTGGCTAGGCTTCTAATATATGTGCCTGTAGAACAAACAACTCTAAATGAAACAATGGGCAATTGAATATCTGTAATTTCAAAAGCTGCAATATGTACAGGTCTTGGATCTACTTTTACTTCAATGCCTTGTCTTGCAGATAAGTACAATCGTTGTCCATCTTTTTTAATGGCAGAATGTTGTGGAGGCATTTGTAAAATATCGCCTACAAATGTTGCTGCTGCTTGATGTATTTCTTCAAGAGTAAGATGTGAACAATCTTTAAAATTTTCTGGTTCAGTTTCTAAATCAAAACTTGGTGTAGTGCTTCCTAAAGTAAATGTTCCTGTATATTCTTTTTCCATGCCCATATAGGCATTAATTTGTTTGGTAAACTTTCCTGTACAAACAATTAATAATCCAGTAGCTAAGGGGTCTAATGTACCTGCATGACCTACTTTTTTTACTTTAATTAAGTATCGTACTTTTTTTACAATATCAAAACTTGTCCAATTAATAGGTTTGTTGAACAATAAAACTTTTCCTTCTGCAAATGAGGCTATAGGCTGCATAAACGCAAATATATTGTGGAAATATTGCCAATAAAATGAAAGGATGTTTTATCTAAATAATTATCTTAAAAAAAGTTCCAATTCTACTCGTCTGTTTTCTGCACGTCCTATACTTGTTGCGTTTGAATCTTTGGGTTTCGTTTCTCCATAACCAATAGCCTCAATTCTATTGGCTGCAACACCTTTACTGGTTAAATATTTCTTTGCAGTTTCTACTCTTCTTTGTGATAGTTTTAAATTTTTATTTTCATCGCCAACGTTGTCAGTGTGGCCAGTCATTCTTAAGCTATAATCAGGATATTCTTTCATTATTTCTACCACTTCATTCAGTAAAAAATAAGAAGAAGCTACCAATTGATGGCTATTGGTTTCAAAATTGATGCCCCTCATTGCAAAATTGAGTCGCTTTTTGGTTTCTTCCTTAATAACGGGACAACCACTATTGTTGTAATCGCCAAAAGTAGTAGGGCATTTATCCTCTGAATCTTTTACACCATCACCATCTGAATCTTTGTTGTTTACAATTACAGGACAACCATTTACATCTACAGCAGTTCCTACAGGTGTGTTTGGACATTTATCTGATGCATCTATTATTCCATCATTATCACTATCTGCATTTGTATTGGTAGAAGATGCAGAAGTGGGTGCAGTATTTTGAGCTAGAGTAACAGGGCAGCCAAAATAATCTACCCTTGTTCCTTTCACTGTTCTTGGGCAATTGTCTCTACTATCAGGTACACCATCATTATCAGAATCTGTTTCTGCAACCATTTGATTATTGACTTTTGTTTGAACTGGACAGCCAAAATAATCGACTCTTACACCTTTTGGCGTATTTGGACAAGCATCATCTTTATCTTTTACACTATCTCCATCGGTATCATTATTATTATTGTTATTGATGGGCTTTGCTGTGGTTGTTTTTGATGTTTTATTTTTGAAGTTAAATACCAAGCCAACATTATGCTGTAAAAAAATATCATTATAACTATTTCTTACTTCACCATCCCATGCATCGTTAATAGGCATATGAAAAATACTACTTACATCAATGCCAAAAATGGGGGTAAATTGAAAACGAACACCATAACCAGCAGAAAGCGTAGAGAAGTTTTGTTGAATAATATTGTCATTTGAAAAAGAAGGATTGTTGATGTATTTTCTCGATTCTATGTTTGTAAAACCCAAACCACCAATTAAAAAGGGAGCAAAAAATGATTTTTCTTTCAACAAATAATCGTTGTTTAGTTTGTATTTTAGTTGAACTTGTAAACCCAGTAAGTTAGCATCTACACCTTTCGTTCTATTTGCATTTTGATAAATAATACCACTAAAGCCTACATATTCGACTAAATTAAATGATTTGCTCAGGTATTGCTGCAGTGAAAATCCTGCTCCAACTCTGTTGAACTTAAATTGATAAAAATCGGGTCTATTTCCGCTAATATCACCCATAAATTCGTTTACATTTAAATGAAAACCAATTGCTCCAGATTGTTGTCCACACACTTTAATTGTACAAACTAACAATATTGTTGCAGTGAATATTCTACGAAAAGCGGATAAAAACATATACTATTATTGGTTAATTTACTTATGCATAGGCATTTATCGTACAATTATAAGTAACATAATAACGAAATAACCTATCAAATATTTTGATGATAGACTATCATTGTAATTATACATTCATCAAAAACAAAAAAATGATACTACATGCAATGAAATGAATTGTTTGTTAGTCAATTAGAATATTAGAATGACAAATACGCTGCAGATTATAAAAGATTGCCTTAAAAACAAGCGAAGTGCACAACATGATTTATACAACATGTATGCACCTAGCATGTTGGGCGTTTGCTATAGATACACCAAAAGTGTAGAAGATGCAGAAGATGTGTTGCAAGAAGGATTTATAAAAGTGTTTAAAAGTTTGCATCAATACAGAATGGATGGTGATATTGCTGCTTGGATACGACGAATAATGGTAAATACAGCCATTACCTATTTAAACAAACACAATCGATACAAAAAAGACATGCAGTTGGAAGATATAGCTGTGCATCCTATAACTGAAGAAACACCCATTCATTACATAGAAACAAAAGATTTGATAGAGTTGATTAGGCAGTTGCCAACAGGTTATCAAACAATTTTTAACCTTATTGCCGTTGAAGGATTTAACCATATGGAAGTTTCTACTTTATTGAACATAAATGTAAATACCGTTCGTAGCCAATATAGCAGAGCAAGGGCATTACTCATAAAACATATTGAACAAATGGATCAACAGTTAGAAAAAAAAATGTATGAAAGAAGAATTTGAAAAACATATAGAACAGCAGCTAAAGCATTTTCAGATGCAGCCTTCATCGATGGTTTGGACTGAAATTGAAAAAGCATTGCATCCTGAAAAGAAGAGAAGAGTACTACCTTTTTGGTGGCTTATGCTTGGTATTTTTTTAATTGTTGGCTGTTGTTTTTGGTTTGTAAATTTTATAACAACTAAGCCTATAACTGTTGCACAAAAACAAGCTATTGCAAAATCACAACAAACAAATAATTTAGTTTCATCCACAATTTCTATTCAAAAAAATAACAATGAATTAGTTAAAAAAGTAGCTGTTACTTCAACTAGAAAAAAATCTAAGCAACAAAAAATAAGTACATTAAACGAAAATGATAGAGACAATATTTTTTTGGGTTCAAATGCTATAAATAATCTTGTAACAAATAAACAATCATTAAAAGAGTTGACTGTAAAAACAAATAATGCAGCAAAAAATATCGACTCAATTCTAAGTATTCAAAACAACAAAAATGGTATTCATTTTACTGATAGTTTATCATTTACAAATACCAATCAATCGGATATAGTTACCAAGGATGAAGCAATTGAAACAAAAGATTCTACTTTGGCAATTGTAAAATCTACCAATCAACCTGATACTATAAAATTACCATCGGTAAAAAAGGCAACATTTAAAAAATGGTATTGGAATTTTTCAGCCGGTTGGCTTAATATCAACAATGGTTTTTTAATATCGACTCAAAAGTCTGAACAAGTTTTTGCTTCAAACTCAGGAAGCTTAGGAAGCGTTGGTACATCTGGCAATTTACCTAGTAATACAGCAACAATTCAGCCATCAAAAGGATTACAGTTATCTTTTGGAGTCTTGCAACAAACGCATTTAAACAAACATTGGGCTTACACAATTGGCGTTCAATATTCTTTCTATCATTCCAAACAAACCTTAAGTGAAGACACGGCACTAGGACAAAGCAGTAGATTGGTTGCTGCAAATAATTTTGGAAGGCAAAAAAAGGTTTCAAACTATGCTCATTTACTGCAAGTACCTGTAGGATTGGAGTATACATTTTCTCCAAACAAAAAACATCCAATTTCTATTGCTGCCAACACTATTTTTTCAATAGCATTTAGTAAAAATTGGTTGATTACAAGCGATAATTACCAATATTTTTATAAAAATGCTAGTTTAGAGCAAACGTATTTTGTAAGTGCAAGTGCTGGTGTTTTTTATGGATTAAACCCATCAAGTAAGTTGGGTTTTGTTGTGCAACAATCATTTACCCCTATACATCAGCAAGTGCAACCAAAACTTTATTTCTCACATTTTTCATTACAGTACAATCGTTCCTTTTCCTTCAATAAAAAAAGAAAATAACATGAAAAAATTGGTTAATCAATTACTGTTGTGTGCAATTTTTGTGTTCACAGCAATTGTATTTCAAGGCTGTATTAAAGATACAGTAACGGAGCAGTATACTTTTTACAGACCTGTTTATGCTACTAAAACCGATGTTTTTGCTAATATAAAAAGTAGTGCACCAACTGCCATTCAATCGGTGGGAAAATTATTTATAAAAGATGGATTTGTTTATGTGAATGATGTAAATAAAGGTGTTCATGTAATTGATTACAGAAATCCTACTTCACCTAAAAAAGTATCTTTTATTCATGTGCCAGGAAATGTAGATATGGCAGTAAGAGATAACATTTTATATGTTGATTGTTATACTTCTTTAGTGGCAATTGACATTACAAACCCATTATCGGTTGTAAACAAAAAGGTAATTAATGGCGTATTTCCACACAGAGTTTACCGAGACTTTTTTCCAGATACGAGTTTAATTATTACCAATTGGGTAAGGGTAGATACCATTATTTCTAAAGATGCCATTCAAAGTTTAAAGAGAGAAAATTGGGGTGTTTTATTTGCAAGTTCTGCATCACCAATTGCTGCATCAAAGTCAATGAATGGAATTGGAGGTTCGATGGCAAGATTTGCTTTGTTGCAAGATAGAATGTATACGGTAAGTAATAGCGATATTAAAGTTTTTAACACTACTGTTGCTGAAAACCCGAATTATGTAAAATCTGTTGAAACTAGTGTTTTTGATGTTGAAACAATTTTTCCTTTTGGCAATCATTTGTTTTTAGGAAGCAATACAGGTATGCATATTTTTAATGTAAATAATGTTGATAACCCTGTAAAAACAGGCTCGTTTACACATGCTAGGGTTTGTGATCCTGTAATTGCAGATGATAAATTTGCTTATGTAACACTTAGAAGCGGCAACTTTTGTGGAGGATTTACTAACCAATTAGATGTGGTAAATATTGCCAATCTATCGAACCCTACATTAATTAAAAGTTATTCGTTAACCAATCCACATGGCTTATCAAAAGATGGTAACTTATTAATGATTTGTGATGGAAGTGCAGGATTAAAAGTATTTGATGCTGCTAATGTGCAAAATATTAAGTTGTTAACTACTGTTACTGGCATGAATACGTTCGATGTAATTGCTATCAACGGTTATGCATTTGTGGTTGCAAAAGAAGGGTTGTTTTGTATCGATTATTCACAACCAAATAGTGCAAAAATAATTAGTCAACTTAGCTTAAATGTTCAGTAATGAAATCCTTATTCATTCTATTTTTCTTGTTGGTTCAAAGTTGTTTTTCTCTTGTTCTTGCACAAACAAAACAGAAAATGAAATGGATTGTACAGCCACAAGTACAAGTTATAAATGGCAACGAAAATGTTTCAGGTGCAGTTTCATTATCTACAGGTTTTTTGCAAAACAATCATCAATTAACAATGGGCTTAGGAATTGATTATTATTTTTTTAGAACAGTTCCTATTCAAACTACATACCAATACTATTTGGGTAAAAAAGAAAATAAACCGTTTGTATATGCCAGTTTGGGATATTCTATTGCTTGGGCTACACAAGAACAGAAATATACAGATGCACGTTGGGGGTGGTGGAATTCTGAAACAACAACTGCTGTTTACAACAACGGTTATGTATATGCATTCGGCTTAGGATACAGTTTGAAAATGAACCGCCAACATCACTTAAATTTTAATATTGGCTACGATGTAAAAACAATACATGAATTGTATGATGAACAAGTGTTTAATGGTACAAATACCATTCAATTACCAAGAAAAAAAGAGTATATACTTAGAAGATTGGCAATTGGATTAAGCTATCAGTTTTAGGGTTATTAGGTTGATTATTTGTAAAATAGGGGTGGTGGTGTTAATTAGAAGGCTTTGATTCGTTTAAAAGAATTGAAAATGTGCTGCCTACACCAAGTTCACTTTTTAAAGTAATTCTTCCTCCTTGTGCTTGAATAAACTCTTTTGAAATAGATAACCCCAATCCAGTACCACTGTTTTGATTGCCAGGAATTCGAAAATAGCGATCGAATATTTTTTCTTGATAAATGGGTGCAATACCTTGTCCACTATCTTTTACAGCAATTGAAACACAATCTTCAATTGAGTTTATTGAAATGAAAATAGAAGAATCTTCGAAAGAATTTTTAATTGCATTTGATAAAAGATTGGTTAAAACCCAAGTGGTTTTATCGCTATCTGCAAGCATTGTCAACGCTTCATCGCTCTTGTTTACAATCACTTGAATATGCTTTTGTTCTGCTTGTGTTTTTGTGGCATCTATGGCATTTTGTACAATGGTTAGTGGGTTACAAGATGCAATAGAAAGTTGAATGTTTCCACTTTCTAACTGTGTAATATTTAAAAGTTCTGTAGTAATTTTTAACAGCCTTTCTGCATCGTCTTTAATACTTTCTACAAGACTTGTTTGCTCTTGATTAAGCAGCCCAATTTGTTTGTTTTCAAGCAATTGTGTACTCAGTTTAATGGCCGAAATAGGCGTTTTGAATTCATGAGATACTGTGGCTATAAAATTTGTTTTTGCAAAGTCTAATTCTTTGTATTGCGTAATGTTTTGAAGCAAAATAACTTTTCCAATTTCAATTTCTGCTTGTTCACCAGTTGGAATAATTTTAATCGGAATAATTTCCTTTTCGAAATAACTTTCTTTATTATCCGCAAAAATTTTTATAGGCTCTACTTTAGCATTTTTACTTACAGTATTGTTGTTGAATAATTCTTGGGTTAAACTTTTAATCAAGTCGTTTTTAGAAGCAATTTCTTCAACTGATTTTCCAATGATATATTCAGCTTTTAAGCCAGTAATTTGTAAAGCCATATTGTTCATAAACAATATTTTTTGATATTGATCCAATCCAATAACAGGGTCGTTCATATTGTTGATGAGTGTTTCAATTCGCTTTTTTTCAATCAATAATTTTTCAATATTTCCAGCTTTATATTCTTCTAATTTTTCGGCCATTGTATTAAATGCAGCAGCTAAATCGCCAAATTCATTTTGTTTTTTAAAATGTACTCTTTGAGCATAGTTTTCGGCAGCAATTTCTTTAATGCTTTGGGTAAGTTGTTGAATAGGATTGGCAATATTTCCTGGTAAATTAAAAAGCATGGTTAATGCAATAATAAAGCAAACTGTGCCAACAATAGTAATCCAGAAAAGTGAGTTAGAGGCGGTTTGTTCGGCAATTTTTCCTTTACGTTCAATAGCAAGCATATTTAATAACACAATGTCTGACATTGTTTTTCTCACTTGCTTTTTTAAAACATCGTTATTTGGATTTTTTTGTAGTTGAAAAAAAAGCTGAGCAAGATTGTTAGTAAGTTCTTTTTCACCTATTTCAGTAATGTTGTTTTGTTGTAAGAGAAGATTATTGGTAAATAATTGTTTAGCATCGGCATGAATAACATCATTATCTATAGCTAGTTGCATTTTTCTTAAATAGTCTAGAGAATTGAAGTTGGCAACTAAAATGTTTTTCGTTTCACGATTTAAACGATTAATATACGCAACGCTAATAGTGGTAAGTAGTAGAATCATTACGAATAATAATCCTATACCCATTGATAGTTTTCCTTTTATTTTCATTAACTCAAAATTACAAGGTCAATATTGTTTACCGATAGTTTTTTAAGTAGTTGGTTAAATACATTGGTAGCAAGAATAATTCTCAATAAACTAAAGTGTGGTTTGCCAATACAAATAGTGGTTATTTTTCGTTCTTCACACAATTCCATAATTGCTGTAGCAATGTTTTTGCTTTCTACTTTAATAATTTCAGCACCTAATTCTGTAGCAAGTTTAAAATTATTAATCAAGTGTCTTTGTTTATCTAAAGCAATTTTGTCGCTACTTTCTTCAGGTGTTTGTACATATAAGGTGTACCAACTGCTATTGTAATAATTTGCAAGTCTAGCTGTTTTTCGAATCACAGTTTTGGCAGTTGTTTCATTAGAGCTAATACATGCTAAAAAACGTTCGTGTTTAATTGTGTTTACTTTTTTTATCTCTGTTTCTACTTTTCTAACTACTTGTGCTGCCACTTCTTTTAAAGCTAACTCTCTTAGTTGCAAAATATGATCGCTTTTAAAAAAATTGTTGAGAGCTGTTTCAATTTTATCGGCTTTGTAAATTTTGCCTTCTTTAAGTCTTGTTATCAATTCATCAGCCGTTAAATCAATATTTACCACTTCGTCTGCAATTGCCAATACTTTATCTGGAATTCGTTCTGCCACTTCAATTCCTGTAATTTCTTTTACTTCGTTATTCAAGCTTTCAATATGTTGAATGTTTACAGCAGAAATTACGTTTATTCCAGCATCTAATATTTCCAACACATCTTGCCAGCGTTTTTCGTTTTTACTTCCTTCAATATTTGTATGAGCCAATTCGTCTATAATTACAACTTCTGGTCGTAATCCAATAACAGCCTGTACATCTAATTCTTCCAATTCCTTTCCTTTATAAAAAATATTTCTTCTTGGAATAATTGGTAAGCCTTGTAGTAAGCTGTGTGTTTCTTGTCGATTATGCGTTTCGATGTAGCCAATTTTTATATCAATTCCATTTTTCAGTAACGCATGTGCTTCTTGCAGCATTCGATAAGTTTTGCCTACACCTGCACTCATACCAATGTAAATTTTAAATTTACCTCGTCTCGATTTTTTAATTAAATCAAGAAAATGCTGTACTGTTTGGTCTTTACTATTCATTAGAATGAAATGGCTAAGGCTGTGGTTAAAATAAAGTTGTTATTTACAAGATTGTCTTTTCTAAGAAAAACAGGGTTCTCTGCATTTAGTCCTCTAGCTTCTAATCGCCACAAAATATTTGGTGCAACCGCATAATCGTAATTTAATGAATAACCCAATGTTTTCAAGGTAAATGGTGTATTTGTTTGAATAAGTACTGCGTTTTTATCGTTATAATACTCAAATCTTGCTGCAAATTGATGTTTTTCACTTGGATTAATTTTTACAATCATTACGGGTGAATACCAAATATTGTAAGCCTTGCTGCCCTTAGCTTTTTGTTCTGCTCCAATATCAAATCCTGTTGTTAATGCCAACTTATCCGTTAGTTGAATAATGCTGTAAAAATTATGAAAGTATCTCATTTGCCTTACACTATCGGGCTTATCGTTTCCAATAAATGAACTACTATTGATGGTGATTTTTGAATTTGGTTTATAAGTAATTTGATGTCCAAAACTAGGGGTGTTGTTGCCATCAATACGTTGTATACGTTGCCATCCATTTAAGAGTAAAGCACTTAAAAACCACTTTTCATTAGTAGAAGTGTACGAGAGTTTTAAACCAGATTCGTAATAAGGCGAATTATCGGCAAGAATACTTCTAGTTAGCGTCCAACAATCTTTTCCAATTGCACTTTCAAAACCAATATGAGACGAAAAAATACCAGCATCTAACCATAGATTTTTTTTTTGACTCAGTTGTAAACCCACATTTGCCTCAAAAATGTTTTTTAAAACCCCATTTTCAGCAGCCAAATTTGCATTCATATAAGTACCCGTAGCAACAGCAAAATTTGCTCTAGTGTTTTTATTGATGTAAGCTGCTTTAATAAAGCCCAAATTTAAATTGGTTTCATTATGCCGATTGTAAGCATAAAAAAATGAGGGTTTATTATGATTGGAAGGCTTATTAAAGTCGTAGCTGTAGTAAGTTTCTACATATCCGCTAATTGTAAAATTGGGCTTACTACTATCTATTTGTGCATTGGTAGTAAAACTAGCAATCGGCAATAAACAGAAAAACAATTTTTTCATTCTTTCTATTTTAAATGATCTAATGCTAAGTTGAGTTTTAAAACATGAACTGTTTCTGTTCCTAAAAATCCAAATAAAGGTTTTTCGGTATTGTTCATGATTAATTGCTGCAAATTGCCTGCTGCAATTCCTCTTATTTTCGCAATTCTTTTTACTTGAATATTGGCTGCATCAACAGAAATATGAGGGTCTAAACCGCTTCCGCTTGCTGTTACCAATTCTGATGGAATTTCTGAGGCTTTAGCGGTAGGATTGTGAGCTAAAAACGTATCAATTCTTGCTTTAACTTGCTTTAAATAGTCAGGATTTGTTGGTCCTTTATTGCTACCTGCCGAACCTGCTGCATTATAAGCAACAGCTGATGGTCTAGACCAGAAATATGCATCATCCGTAAATGTTTGACCAATATTGCTATAATATTTTTTGCCATTGTTCATTATTGTTTCACCATTGCCTTTATGGCTGCTTAATTGTGCAAAACCAAGTACAAGAATGGTATAAATGCCTGAAAAAAGAACCAAAAAAACAAGTGTTATTCGTATAGATTGAAAAATAAATGGTTTCATATTGTTTGTTTTAAATGAAGAGTGATACGATAAGATCTAATGCTTTAATTCCAATAAATGGAATAAGAATACCACCAACTCCGTAGATTAATAAATTTCTTCTTAACAAGGCACTTGCACCAATGGGTTTGTAAGCAACGCCTTTTAATGCCAACGGAATAAGTAAAGGAATAATGATTGCATTAAAAATAACTGCCGATAAAATGGCACTTTCTGCACTATGTAGGTGCATAATATTTAAGCCTTGTAAACTAGGAATAGATGATATGAAAAGAGCTGGTACAATAGCAAAATATTTAGCCACATCGTTGGCAATACTAAATGTAGTTAAAGTGCCTCTTGTCATTAACAATTGTTTTCCTATTTCTACTACTTCAATCAATTTCGTTGGATCATTATCTAAGTCAACCATATTACCTGCTTCTTTAGCCGCTTGTGTTCCACTATTCATGGCTACTCCTACATCCGCTTGAGCAAGTGCTGGAGCGTCGTTAGTTCCATCACCCATCATGGCTACCAATCTACCTTCACTTTGTTCTTTTTTAATGTAGTTCATTTTGTCTTCAGGTTTCGCTTCGGCAATAAAATCGTCTACACCAGCTTTTTCGGCAATAAATTTTGCTGTTAAAGGATTGTCGCCAGTAACCATAACGGTTTTAATGCCCATTTTACGTAAGCGTTCAAATCGTTCACTAATACCTGGCTTTATAATATCTTGTAATTCTATAACGCCCAAAACTTGTTCATTTTCTGCTACTACAAGTGGTGTTCCTCCATTGCTAGAAATTTGTTTTACACGTTCAGCAATATCAGACGGGAAAACATTACCTGCTTTTTCAACTAATTGCTGAATTGCATCAGATGCTCCTTTACGAATACGAGTGTTATTAAAATCTATTCCTGAGCTTCTTGTTTCGGCTGTAAATTTGATAAAACGAGCATTTGGAATGCTTTCATTTTTCGGTTGAAAACCAGACAATTCAATAATAGATTTCCCTTCAGGTGTATCATCGGCTAAAGAGCTTAAAACAGCTGCATTTATAAAGTAAGTAGCATCAATACCATTGGCTGCATAGAATTGTGTGGCTTTTCTGTTGCCAATAGTAATGGTTCCTGTTTTATCTAGTAGCAACACGTCAATATCTCCTGCAGTTTCTACAGCTTTACCACTTTTGGTAATTACGTTTGCTCTTAAAGCTCTGTCCATACCTGCAATACCAATGGCAGATAATAATCCACCAATTGTAGTTGGAATAAGGCAAACAAATAAAGCAATGAATGCAGCAATGGTAATAGGTGTTTGTGCATAAGCTGCAAATGGCTGAAGCGTAACTGTTACAATGATAAATACCAGCGTAAAACCTGCTAATAAAATGGTTAATGCAATTTCGTTTGGTGTTTTTTGACGAGAAGCTCCCTCTACTAAAGCAATCATTTTGTCTAAAAAACTTTTACCTTGTTCTGTTGTAACCCTAACCATTATTCTATCTGATAATACTTTGGTGCCACCAGTAACGCTACTTTTATCGCCACCAGCTTCACGTATTACGGGTGCACTTTCACCAGTAATGGCACTTTCGTCAATAGTGGCTAAACCTTCAATAATTTCTCCATCATTTGGTATTACATCGCCTGCTTCACATACAAACACATCGCCTTTTTGTAAATAGGAAGAAGGTACAATTTTTATTTCATTGGTATATATGTCACCAACAGCCTGCACTAGTTTAGCAGGTGTGGTTTCTCTGGTTTTACGTAAACTATTGGCTTGGGCTTTGCCTCTAGCTTCTGCAATGGCTTCTGCAAAATTTGCAAATAACAAAGTGATGAACAAAATAAAAGTGATGGTGCAATTGTATCCAATACTTCCTTGGTTTTGTTCGCCCAAAATAATCCAAATGCATACACCTGCCATTATGAATGTGCCTATCCAAACTGTAAACATGACTGGATTACGAAACATTTTTACGGGATGCAATTTTACAAATGACTGAACAAAGGCTTCCTTTAAAAGTGAGCTTTCGAAAAGTTTATTTTTTTTACTTGATGCTGACATGATTGAATGTTTTTTATGTTTACCAACTGTTGTACATGCATGAGGCAATAGTGGCGACGCTCCGTTCAACTGTTGTGCTACTATTGAGCAATGTTGATTAGCGATATAAACGTACAAGAGTGCGACGCAACGGCAGCTGAAAAGCGATTCAATAGCTGGTTAAACAAATAATTAAAAAAATTATAGATGTAGTGAAAAATATTCTGCTAGTGGTCCTAATGCCAATGCTGGAAAAAACGATAATGCAGCAATAATTACAATAACAGCAAAAATCATGAATCCAAACGTTGCGGTATCTGTTTGTAGTGTGCCAGCACTTTGAGGAATATATTTTTTGTTCGCCAAAATACCTGCAATAGCTACAGGACCAATAATGGGTAAAAATCTTGCCAATAACATTATAATGCCACAACTAATATTCCAAAAAGGAGTATTATCACCCAAACCCTCAAAACCACTACCATTGTTGGCACTTGAAGATGTAAACTCGTACAACATTTCGCTAAAACCATGATAGCCAGGATTGTTTAGCCAACCTGAATAAGCCTCAGGATTGTGTGCATACAAATAGCTTGCAATTGCTGTACCTGCAAGAATAAGTAAAGGATGAAGCAATGCAATGCACATGGCAATTTTCATTTCTCTAGCTTCAATTTTTTTACCTAAAAATTCAGGTGTTCTTCCTACTAATAATCCACTAATAAATACAGCAAGAATAATGAAAATATAAAAGTTTAAAAAGCCAACACCACAACCACCATAAAATGCATTAATCATCATTCCTAGCATTTGAAACATACCACTTAGTGGGGTAAAACTATCATGCATGGCATTTACGCTACCAGTAGAAATAACGGTGGTAGCAATACTCCAAAAACCAGATGCTGCGGCACCAAAGCGAATTTCTTTTCCTTCCATGCTACCCATATTTTGTTGAATACCCAGTTTTGTTAAAGCAGTATTTCCATTTATTTCACTGTACATGGTAGGAATAACCAATAATAAAAATCCTAAAGTCATTACTCCAAAAATCATCCAAGCTAATTTTCGTTTGTTCAGCATAAAGCCAAGTGTAAAAATGAGTGCTAATGGAATCAACATTTGCACAATAATTTCTACCATATTGGTAAAATAATTCGGATTTTCGAATGGATGTGCAGAATTAGCACCAAAAAAGCCACCACCATTGGTGCCTAAATGCTTAATGGCTACAAAAGCAGCTACTGGACCACGACTTACTTGAACTGTATCGCCTTGAAGATTGGTAATGGTATCTTTACCTTGTAAAGTCATTGGCATTCCATTAAAAATGAACAATACAGCAACTAATAACGAAATGGGCAATAGAATTCTGGTACATGATTGAATAAACAATACATAAAAATTGCCGAGTTGCTGTGTTGACTTTTCTTTCATTGCTCTAAACACAACTATGGCTATAGCAATGCCACAACCTGCACTAATAAATTGAAACAACATTACCACTAATTGTCCTAAATATGACATGCCAGTTTCACCAGAATAGTGTTGTAAGTTGGTATTGGTAATAAAACTAATTGCTGTGTTGAATGCTAAATCGGCACTCATAGATGGATTACTATCTGGGTTTAAAGGTAGCCAACCCATGTTGCAAAGCACAAACATGGCAAGTAAAAACCAAACGATATTAATAGTTAATAACGCTGCTAAATGTTGTTTCCAAGTCATTTCTTTTGATGGGTTGATGCCACTTAAACGAAATATCAGCTTGTCAATAGGTTGTAACAATACGTCTGGCCAAGTTTTTTGCTGAGAAAATAGTTTTCCCATATATCTGCCTAATGGAATAGCAAGTATTATTACAATAGCATAACTAACAATAACACCCCATATTTCTGTGTTCATAAGTTTAAAATTTTTCGGGTTTAATTAAAACGTAGCACATATACGCAAATACAGCAATGGCTATAAAGAATAGGATTATCATGTTATTAAATTTTTTCAAAGTATTGAATGGTTGCATAGAAAAGGCCAAATAAGGCAATACCTGTTGCAATGAGGATAAAATGAAGCATTGTTTAAGCATTTAGTATTCTGTAAAAAATTCCGATGAATATTATTGAACCATAAAAAATAGCTAGGAGATGCCAAGACTTTAAATTGTGTTTTAATGGAAGTTTAGATTGTTTCATTTTTTTCTGTTTGGCATGTAGATTTCAATTCTCTTGCCAGAAATACTCTTTTTTTAAAACCCAATGCTGTAAAGCGTTTTATACAATTCATTATGTATAAGAAAAAGAAAACCCTTTCGAAATGAAAGGGTTAATCGTATCGTTTTAAAAGGGGGTTAACTTATTTTATATTCCTCTAGTTTTCTGTAAAGTGTGGTTAAGGCAATGTTTAATAACTCTGCTGTTTTGGTTTTGTTGCCATTGGTATAATTAAACACTTTTTGAATGTGCAGTTTTTCAGCACTTGCCAAATCAAAGGCTGATAATTGCTTCTGATTAGAAGAAGTGTTTTGAGATTGTTGTATATCGATAGGTAAGGTATCAATGGTTAGTTCATTGTTTTCGCTTAAAATAACGCTTCTTTCGATTACATTTTTCAATTCACGTATGTTGCCCTTCCAATGGTGTTGTTGTAAGGCTTGTAAGTAGGAGTTGGATAACTTTAATGTTGGTTTATTGGCTTTAACAGCAAAAATGTTTAAAAAATGCAAGGCCATATTTTCAATATCACCAATTCTTTCACGAAGTGGAGGTAAGTGTATTTGAAAAACAGAAATACGATAAAACAAATCTTCTCTAAACTGATGATTGGTAATTTCTGTTTGTAAATCTCTGTTGGTAGCTGCAATAATGCGTACATCTACTTTTGTGGTTTTACTATCGCCAACTTTTAAAAATTCACCCGTTTCTAATACTCTGAGCAATTTCGCTTGAAGGTCTAAAGGCATTTCCCCTAATTCATCTAAGAAAACGGTACCACCATTTGCTTCTTCAAAAATACCTTTTGTATCTTTTAAAGCACCTGTAAATGCACCAGCTTTATGACCAAACAATTCATTTTCTAGCAATTCTTTACTAAATGCAGAACAGTTAACGGCAATAAAATTTCGATTACTTCTTTTACTACCAGCATGTATCGCTTGTGCAAACACTTCTTTGCCACAACCTGTTTCTCCTGTTAGTAAAACAGTCGTATCGGTTAATGCAACTTTTATGGCAGCTTCTGTAGCAGTTTTTATAGCTTTTGAATGACCAATAATGCTACTGAATGAGTATTTGTTTGCCAGCTGTTTCTCTAATTGTTGTACCCTTTTTTGAAGGTTTACCTTTTCAATTGCCCTATGTAGTAATGGAATAATTTTATTGTTATCATCACCTTTTGTAATGTAATCAAAAGCTCCATTTTTAATAGCCTGTACACCATCTGCTATATTACCATAAGCAGTTAAGAGTATAACTTCAACAAAAGAGTACTTTTCTTTAATTGTTTTTACAAGTTCAACACCACTGCCGTCAGGAAGTTTTACATCGCATAAAACCAAATCTATCTCTTTTAATTCAAGCTTTTTTAAAGCTGTTCTACAGTCAACTGCTTGATATACTTCAAAGTTTTCAAGGCTAATTATTTTGGAGAGTAATAAACGTAGTTTTTCTTCATCGTCTACAACCAATATTTTGTTCATTCTTATTAATTATTCGGTTCTAAAAAGTGTTTTTATGATATTTATTAATTATTACCTTATTCAAATTGTTTACGGTAAGCTGTTGGTGTACATTGTTTTACTTGTTTAAACTGTTTACTAAAATGTGCCCAACTATTGTATCCACTTTCGTAACACACTTCTAATACCGTTTTGTTACTATTTGCTAAAAGTTTGCAAGCATGACTTATTCTAACATCTTGTAAAAAATCGAAGTACGTTTTCTTTAAGTTTTTCTTGAAAAATCTGCAAAATGTAGGAATACTCATTTCAGCAACGGCTGCAACTTCTGCCAATGTAATGGGTTCTAAATAATGGTTGAATGAATAGTCGATAATTTTCTCAATGGCAGGATTAATATTGTTAGCAGCGGCAATAAAGTTTTTGGTTAAATAAATTTTTTGTGAGTCTAACGCCATGCATTGCAAACAATCTAATAAAAGCATTAATCGTTCGTAGCCTTTTGCCTTCTCAATGGTAGTAAGTTTTGTGGCAACTTGTTGTAATGCTTGTTGCTGTAGCTGAATGCCATCTTTTTTTAGAAGAAACGATTGAATGTTTTTTAATTCAGGTAACAGTAAAAACGATTTACCAAAAAAGTCTTTCTTAAATTGGCAAACAATGGCACTACCGACCATTTTAGGATGATTTTTTCGAAACCAATGGGGTAAATTACCTGCAATAAAATACACTTCACCGGTTTTATATTCTCCTACATAGTCGCCTATCATGATAGTTCCATAGCCTTGCGTAATTAATATCAATTCATATTCTTCATGTTGATGCCAATTGGTTTCAAAATTGGGTGTAGTATAGGTTCTGCAAGCAAAAGATTGGTTTTCTTCTACAAATATTTTTTGAATAAGTGTTTTCATTTGATATGCATATAGCCGTTATTTTATCAGTATTTATCTGTGAAAATAGTTTTTTTTGACAAGATAGCATACTATGTTTCTAAAATAGCAGTTGTAATGCATAAAATAAAAGCCAAATTTTGGGTGAAATAAAAACGATTGTTTTTTTAATAAACAAGCTATATGTTATTATTAGGAATAGATATAGGTACTTCTTCAATCAAAGTTGCAGTAGTTGACGTTAACACTCAACAATGTGTAGCATCGGCACAATATCCAGAAACAGAATCAGCCATAAAAGCATTACAAGTAGGTTGGGCTGAACAGTCACCAACGATGTGGTGGCAACATACTCAAATGGCTATTCAAAAGATGCATGCCAAAGCATTGTACAATCCTCAAGATATTGCAGCTATTGGCATTGCTTATCAAATGCATGGACTCGTTTGTGTAAATAAACAGCAAGAAGTACTGAGAGATAGCATTATTTGGTGCGATAGTAGGGCTGTAAATATTGGCGACAAAGCGTTTGACCAAATTGGAGAAGAAAAATGTTTATCTCATTTGCTTAATTCTCCAGGTAATTTTACAGCAAGTAAATTGGCTTGGGTAAAAGAAAATGAACCACATATTTTTGAGCAAATAGACGCCATCATGTTGCCAGGCGATTATATTGCTATGCAACTTACAGGCAATATAACTACATCTGCATCTGCTTTGTCAGAAGGTGTTTTTTGGGATTTCAGAAACAATGAAGTTTCAGCAGATGTTTTGCAATATTTTGGTTTTCATTCCTCATTAATTCCATCTATTCAACCTGTTTTTTCAAAACATGGATTGTTAAAAGACGATGTGGCTCAATTACTTTCTTTGCCGCCTCAAATTCCAGTTACTTATAAAGCCGGTGATCAGCCCAATAATGCTCTTTCATTAAATGTATTTCAACCCGGTGAAGTAGCGGCAACTGCTGGCACTTCTGGTGTAATTTATGGTGTTGGAGATACTTTACAATACGATAAACAATCTAGAATTAACGGTTTTGCTCACGTAAATCATACTGAAAACAGTACAAGAATTGGTACTTTATTATGTATTAATGGAACTGGAATTGCCAATAGTTTTACTAGAAAGTTATTAGCTGTAGATACCGAATACGCTATCTTAAACACTCAAGCAAAACAAATTTCAATAGGTGCAGAAGGCTTGTCCATATTGCCTTTTGGTAATGGAGCAGAACGCATTTTTAACAATAAAACCATCGGTGCACATTATCAAAATATCAACTTTAATGTGCATACTCAAGCTCATTTTTTTAGAGCCGTTCAAGAAGGTATTGCTTTTTCTTTTAGATATGGTTTAGATATTATGAAAGAAAATGGAATTCAACCCTCTGTTATTAGAGCTGGAAAGGCCAATTTATTTTTAAGTGAAGTATTTGTAAATGCATTTGTAAATGCTACCAATGTACCTGTAGAATTATACGAAACAGATGGAAGTATTGGTGCAGCAAAAGGAGCTGGAATTGGTGCAGGAATTTACAATAGTGAAAAAGAGGCATTTGCAAATATGAAGCCGCTGCAACTAGTTGAGCCTACAGTTCATGAGGCTTATAACGATGCTTATGAACATTGGAAACAATTATTAATGAAATATTTATAACTTTTTGTTCTTCTTACAAATGCATAGAAGACAATTTTTGATACACAATAAAACAGAAAAATATGAGTAATGTAATTACTGGTACAACTGAGTTTTTTAAAGGGATTCCACAAATTAAATTTGAAGGTGTGGAAAGTGATAATCCAATGGCGTTTAGATGGTATGATGAAAATAGAATAATAGCAGGCAAACCCATGAAAGAACATTTTCGATTTGCTTGTGCTTATTGGCATAGCTTCTGTGGAAGTGGAGCCGATCCATTTGGTGAAGCAACACATATTTTTCCATGGAATGTAAAATTAGATCCCATAGAAAAAGCGAAAGATAAAATGGATGCTGCTTTTGAATTTATTACCAAAATGAATTTGCCATTCTATTGTTTTCATGATACCGATATTGTAGATTATGGAAACAATGTTTTGGAAAACGAAAGACGTTTAGAAGCTTTGGTTGCTTATGCAAAAGAAAAGCAAGCAGCTAGTGGGGTTCAATTACTTTGGGGAACTGCAAACTTATTTTCTCATAAACGATACATGAATGGGGCAAGCACCAATCCTGATTTTCATGTATTAACACATGGAGCAGCTCAGGTAAAAGCGGCTATTGATGCTACCATAGAATTAGGTGGTTCTGGCTATACATTTTGGGGTGGAAGAGAAGGATACATGAGTTTGTTGAATACCAACATGAAACGTGAACAAGAGCATTTTGCTACGTTTTTACATACAGCAAAAGACTATGCAAGAAAAAATGGTTTTAAAGGTGTTTTCTTTATCGAACCAAAGCCTTGTGAGCCCAGCAAACATCAATACGATTATGACAGTGAAACTGTAATTGGCTTTTTGCGTAAATACGATTTATTGAACGATTTTAAATTGAATTTAGAAGTCAATCATGCTACACTTGCAGGCCACACTTTTCAACATGAAGTACAAGTTGCTGTAGATAATGGTATGTTAGGTAGTATGGATGCAAACAGAGGCGATTATCAAAATGGTTGGGATACCGATCAGTTTCCTACCAACTTAAACGAATTGGTAGAAACCATGTTAATTTTCTTAGAAGGAGGTGGATTAAAAGGTGGTGGAATTAATTTTGATGCAAAAATTAGAAGGAACAGTACCGATCCTCAAGACTTGTTCTATGCACATATTGGTGGTATGGATGCTTTTGCAAGAGCTTTAATTGTTGCAGATAACATTTTACAAAAATCTGATTATTCAAAAATTAGAGCCAATCGATATGCCTCTTTTGATAGTGGATTGGGTAAAGAATTCGAAAATGGACAATTGTCTTTAGAAGATTTGAGAAAATATGCTATTGAACATGGAGAGCCAACAGCAATGAGCGGTAAGCAAGAATATTTAGAGAATATTATCAATCGTTATATCTAATTTCGAGGATAATCGTTTTTTTTAAGCCAGACTTTTTTATATGTCTGGCTTTTTTTCAAATATGGAGGCTTTAATTGTCAAAAGAACACTTAAATTTTGAATGTATTTATAAATTAACTTTCTTTACTTCGTCACTCACAAATCAAAACTAAGTTTCGCCACATGAAAACTTTATCAACTCAAGATTACATTATCTTTTTAATCTACTTTTTTGTAGTAGCAGGTTATGGTTACTGGATTTACAAGAAAAAACAAAACAAAGAAGCTGGTAGTAAAGACTACTTTTTGGCCGAAGGTTCACTTACATGGTGGGCTATTGGTGCTTCGTTAATTGCCTCAAACATTTCTGCTGAGCAATTTATTGGAATGAGTGGGAATGGTTTTAAAATGGGATTGGCTATTTCTACGTACGAATGGATGGCTGCTGCTACATTAATGATTGTGGCTATCTTTTTTATTCCAGTGTATTTGAAGAATAAAATTTATACTATGCCACAGTTTTTAAATCAACGCTACAATTCAACAGTAGCAATGATTATGGCTGTGTTTTGGTTGTTGCTATATGTAGTTGTAAATCTTACTTCTATCTTGTATTTAGGAGCATTGGCAATTAGCAGTATTTCTGGAATTAACTTATATGTATGCTTGTACGCATTGGCCATTTTTGCTATCATCATTACTTTAGGTGGTATGAAAGTAATTGGATATACCGATGTAATTCAAGTGTTTTTCTTGATTTTAGGAGGATTGGTTACTACTTATTTAGCCTTAACATTGGTAGCAGATCATTACGGTAGTTCGGGTGTAATCAGTGGTTTTAAATTGATGATGGAAAAATCGGACGACCATTTTCATATGATTTTTAGTAAAGACAATGCAAACTTCCCAAGTTTACCAGGTTTAACCGTTTTAGTTGGTGGTATGTGGATTGTAAATTTAAATTACTGGGGTTGTAATCAATACATTACTCAAAGAGCATTGGGTGCAGATATTAAAACAGCAAGAGGTGGTATTTTATTTGCCGCATTCTTAAAGTTATTAATGCCTGTAATTGTGGTTTTGCCTGGTATTGCAGCTTATGTTTTGTATCAAGAAGGTTATTTTCAACAAGAAATGATGGTAAATGGAGAATTGGTGCAAGATAAAGCCTATCCTGTATTATTAAACTTATTACCATCTGGATTAAAAGGATTGGCTTTTGCAGCATTAACAGCAGCAATTGTAGCCTCTTTAGCGGGAAAAGCAAATAGTATTTCTACCATTTTTACATTAGATATTTATAAGAAAAAATTAAATGAATCTGCTAGTGAAGACCAGTTGGTAAAAGTTGGTAAAATTACTGTTGTAGCTGCCATGATTATTGCGTGTATTCTTTCTCCATTTATGGGTATCGATAAAAAAGGTGGTTTTGAATTTATTCAAGAATATACAGGTTTCGTTAGTCCTGGTATTTTTGCCATGTTTATTCTAGGTTTTTTCTGGAAAAAAACCACTTCAAATGCAGCCATGTTTGCTACTATCGGTGGTTTTGGTATGTCGGTTTTATTTAAATTCTTACCTAAAATTGTAAATCTTGAATGGTTGCAGCCATTAGGTTTTGCAACATTGGTACGTCAAGAAGATGGAAGCATGATTTACGAAATACCATTTTTAGATAGAATGGGTTTTGTATTTGTAATCTGTATTATTATGATGTACTTTATTAGTATGCTTGAGAATAGAAAAGGTGTTAAAACAAATGGTTTAGAGGTAGATGCAAGTATGTTTAAAATGAGCAATAGCTTTGCTGTAGGTGCATTGATTATTTGTGGAATTTTAGTTGCATTGTATTCATTCTTCTGGTAAAATCATACATTCAAATATTTCAAGGCTATCTCTAACAGTTGAGGTAGCCTTTTTTTATCAGAAATATTTAGAGTATTTTTCGTTTTTATCTTTCCAAAAAACAAAGATTCTTTTCAAACTACAACAACATGGATACGAATATTTTAGCCATACAACAATTTTATACAGCTTTTCAGCAAAAAAAATTTGCTACTATGAATAGTTTATATGCAGAAAATATTGCTTTTAGCGATCCTGTATTTGGGTTGCTGCAAGGCAATGAAGTAAGAGCAATGTGGCAAATGTTGTGTACCAATGCAAAAGATTTTTCTTTAGTTTTTGATGACATTAAAACCGATGATGGTGAATACTATACCTGTAATTGGACTGCTTCTTATTTGTTTTCTGCCACTAATACAAGAGTTGTTAATAAATGTAAAGCCTACATGCGATTAAAAGATGGCGTTATTATTGAACATAGCGATGCCTTTAATTTTTATCGTTGGTGTAGACAAGCATTAGGTTTGGTAGGCTTGTTATTAGGGTTTACCAATTTTATGCAAAATCGTGTTTCAAAAAATGCTCGGAAAAAATTGAATCAATTTATGGAAAAGAATAATTTATAGATTTTATCTCTTAGTTCCTTCTAAATCCGCCACCACCATTTCCTCCACCAAATCCACCATTTCTTTGTCTAAAATTCTCTCTATCAAATGGTCTATTTCTATCTTGATTTTGAGGGCCAGCACCAAATTTTCTCAAATTATAGGTAAATGAAATTAAGAAATAGCGTTGTAAAATGGTATTTTGCTCGTCTCTAACAAAGTTGTTGGTTACGGTTCTGCTAACGCTAACATTTTGATTTAAGATATCAAAAATGCTGAACTTCAATTCACCAGATTTGTCTTTAAACAATTGTTTTGCAAAACTTGCACTCCATAAAGGTAAACTTACATTGTAGCCAGATGTTAAACCACCATTGTATGAATAGTCAAAATCTGTTGAAAGAATCCATCCACCTTTAAAAGTATACGTTGGCTCAATAGATAAGCTTCTCGTATAGGCATTTCTATTGTTTTGTTTTCGAATTGAATAACGAGAAATGGTGTAATTATAAGATGCTGCAAAATTTAAATCTAACTGTTCGTTTAAGTTCATTGTCCAGTTAATTCTTTCTCCAAATCTTGTATTATAAGTATAGTTGATTGCATCGTTAATTAAACTTACATCTTTATTAAAAGAAGCTGTGGTTACAAAGTTTAAGTTGCTCTTTGGGTGCTTTAGTTGAAAGCCGTAGTTAAAATTTCCATTTATGCCAAATACGCCATTTCTGTTTTCGAATGTTGTTGTTTGATTACCATTAGCAAGTTGTGTTGTGCTTGATACAATTTTGTTGTTGGTAAGATTTCCGCTTACAAATAACGATACGTTTTTGCCAGTTTGTTGGTTAACCGATGTATAAATAATGCGTAAACTATGTATAAATTCTTGTCCAAGATTAGGATTACCGGTTACAATATTGGTTTGATTGCTATTGTCAGGAACAGGTTGTAACTCTGTTACACTCGGTTGATTTGTTCGTCCATTATAGTTGATGCGTAGGTTTTTTCTTCTAGCAAAATTGTAAACAAAGTTTGCCGTAGGATAAAAATTGGTAAAGTTTCTATTAAAAAAAGTTCCTTTACTGGTGTTTTCACTTTTTAAAGTGCTAAACTGAACACCATTTGCAATGCCAAAATTAAATTTCTCTCCTTGAATACGATAGCCTATTGTAGCTCTATTCGATGTGTTTTTATTTTCGAAATAATTGGTAAGACTATCTACTAAAAAACTGTATTCGTTGGTAAGACTATCAAAAGAAAAAGTGTTTCTGTTAGAGTTAGAAAAACGTTCACTATAGTTATAACTCAACTCTATTAAATGATTTTGAACAATAGGAAAAGTATACGAGAAATTGGTATTGAAACTGTTATTTTTTCCACTTGTATTATACACTTGATTGGCTATATTAATACTATCTCTTGGAATGTAAAATTTTGATGTTGTAAAGTTGGTGCCATCGCTGCTATTATCGCCTTTTCCTGCTGTAATTGCAACCGAAAAAGAGTGACCTTTTGCTTTAAAACGATGTCTAAAAATAGCGTTGATACTTCCGTTAAAACTATTGCTACTGCTATTGGTTTTTTGACTGATTTCATTTTGACGAATATCATTTTTCCCAAAAACAGTTCCAACGGTTGTATAGCTTTCAGTTTCGTTGATATTATTGCCTTTTTGGATAGAAATATCTGGTCGAATAATGAGTGAATTCATACTATCAAACTTGTGTTCGATGTTAAAATTAAAACGATGGTTTTCGCTGAGTCGATTGTTGTTGATTACTCTGTTGCTAAAGTTAGATGTACTATCTCTTGAGTTAAAGAATTCGGTAAAACTTCTTGCATCTCTATCTGTTGCTAAGTTGTTGTAGAAATAGCTGCCAGAAAACTCCGTTTTTTTGTTCCAAATGTCGCTGTAGTTTAGTCCCACTGCTTTTGTAGTTGTAATTCCAGCCCTGCTTCTGCCACTTCCACCACCATCTTGAGTAGTAAAACCTTGTTTGTTTACATTATTGGCTTGACTTAAAAAAGTAAGTTTCCGATCGCCATTAAAATAATTTAAGCTAATGCTACCATCATATCTTTCTTGGTCACCAGCACTAGCAATTCCTCTTCCAAATAAACCTTTACGCTTGTCTTTTCTAGTAATAATGTTGATGGTTTTTGTTCTTTCACCATCATCAAAACCACTAAAAGCACTTTGATCGCTTTGAGCGTCGTAAATCTGAATTTTATCTACCATATCAGGAGGTAAATTCTTTGTTGCTAGTTTAGGGTCGTTACCAAAAAAACGTTTGCCATCTACAAATATTCGTTGTACATTTTCACCTTGAGCATTTACATTTCCATCTTTATCTACAATTACACCTGGCAATTTTTTTAATAAATCTTCCACTACAGCATTGGGTTTTGTTTTAAAGCTAGCCGCATTAAACTCGAGTGTATCTTTTTTTACAGTGATAGGAGGAGTGCTTGTAACAATAACTTCATCTAAAACTTTAGGGGCAACAATCATCCAAATGCTGCCAAAATCAATTATATTTTTATCTTTTGAAAAAATCAAATTTTTATAAATAGGTTTATAACCTTGAAACGAGAAAAAAATAATGTACGATCCATTTGTAATATCTTTTATTTCAAACGAACCATCTTCTTTCGATAAAGCATATACTTCAGCCGTAGAATCTTTTGCATCTAAAATGCTAATCGTGGCATCTTTTAAAGGTTGTTTAGCAATGCTATCAATTAATTTACCTTTTACAGTAGTTGTTTGGTTGTAAGCAGCAAGCACAATAAATACAGAAAGCAGCGTTAGTAAACTTTTTTTAATAAGCATAATTTAGTTTGTATGGTAAAACTATTTGCATTACGTAGCAATGTTGTAGACACATTCATTCAACGGTAGGTTTAATTGATTGTTGGTGATATGGTGAAAAAAAACGGTGAATAAATGTGTATTTTACACTTAAAATACTTTTTCGGTTGTTTACTTCATTTTTTGAATAAGTTAATAGAACAATTACTTTCGAACAAAAGATTGTAAAATCAACTAACCATTGTGAAATTAGATGCTATTGATGCTTTACTTACTCCTGTTTCTATTTCTGATAAGCAGCAATTTTTACTTTATGTGCCTGATATTCAAGCATTACAAATTGAATACCATAAACAAATCCAAACGGATGATTCTATCGTTTTTCCTTTTTGGGCAAAAATTTGGGATTCTTCAATTGCATTAGCCGATTTTTTACAAAAAAATTGGGTTCTCATTCAGCAAAAAAAGGTGTTAGAATTGGCTGCAGGTTTGGGTTTGCCTTCATTTATAGCTTCAGCACATGCAAAGCATGTAATTTGTTCTGATTATGTTAAAGCACCATTGTTTTTTGTTGATAAAACCATTGAATATCACCATTTTGAAAATGTTACAACACAAATTATTGATTGCACCAACGTTCCAAAAGAGCTAGAAGTAGATGTAGTGTTAATGAGCGATATTCAATACAAACCTGAACTGTTTGGTGGAATTTTACAGACGATTCAATATTACTTGTCAAAGGGTGTTACCATCATTATTACAACTCCACAACGAATTATGGCAAAGGAATTCGGCAATGCCATTCAACCGTTCATAGTTCATAGCGAACATTATCAACTATTAGCAAATGAAACCACCATTCAGTTATGGGTTTTAAAAAAGTAGGTAAGGAAAAATGAGAAGACTATACGTCAATAGCAATTAATTTAAAAGTGTTGCTCCATCCATCGTAAGTAAAACTGCAATATTTCAATACATCTCTACCAATTACGCCATCGTAAGGTGAGTTGTTGTAATTACCTTCAACCACATCAATAGGCATGGCTCGTTCACCAAAAATGGGTAAGTACAAAATGCAACGATACAATTTTACATCATGCATACCACCAACACCATCTACTTGAGCATTCCCCTTGTATCGTTTTAATTTTAAACGCTGAATAAACGAAGTGTCTAATCCAGAAATATTAGAACCTGTATCAATCAACAACTTAACACTACAATACGTATCGTTACCATTGTTATTTTTAATTGAGATAAAAGTTTTATCGTTTGTGTGAATTTCTGCTTCAATAATCGGCCCATCATCTAGTAGGGTAGGAAGCGTAAATTGTAAGCCTTTCATGCTGTGAAAATAATAAAAAAATACAACGTAACTCGTTGATTTTTAGTTGTTCATATATTTATTCCATATGGCTTTGAGTACTTAAACAAAAAATGGTTTAAGTTTATATTCTGTGTGATTTCTTTAACATTGAACATAAAATAATTCATAAAATGAAAAATTAATTAAAGAGACATTTTGAGATTTTTATTTTGATTAGAAGTAAAGAACATGGAAAATGATAGAACTAAACTGTACTGTTTTAGCTAACCAATTGCTGAAAACAAAAATGTTTCAACTAAAAAAGTGTTACAATAATTTATTTTTTTTATCTTACATTCTTATTATTAAAAACTAACGAGTTATGATTAAATTACAAGTAATTGGAAATTTGGGAAAAGATGCAATCGTAAACGCTGTAAATAGTAAAAACGTAATCAATTTTACTGTTGCCCATACTGAAAAATACAAAGACGCTCAAGGTGTACAAAAAGATAGAACCACTTGGGTTGATTGTGCATATTGGACAGATAGAACAGCCATTGCTCCTTATTTAAAAAAAGGAACTATGGTATATGTAGAAGGAACACCAGATATTAGAACCTACACTACTCAAGACGGTAGAAATGGAGCTTCTTTAACCCTTAGAATTGCGAATATTCAGTTATTAGGTGGTAGAAATGCAGACGGTGAAGCACCTGTTTCTAGCAATAGTTATCAACAAGCTGCTGCACCTCAACAATCTTATACATCGGCTCCAGCAGCTTCAAGCATGTCTGAGCCTTTAGATGATTTACCGTTTTAGTTTTTTGTTTTATTGTTTTGTTTTTTTGTTTAAGGCTATCTGAATAGGATAGCCTTTTTTATTGCTTGTTGTTTTCAAATGCAATTACCCATTTTTCAATATCCAGTTTGGTTACAGGCTTGGGAATATTATTGATATTTATTACCACAAGCATTCCTGTTTTTTCTTCAGTTTGTAAAAAGGCATTTACCAAGTTTAGCTGATGGCTTATTTCTAATTTACCCGTTGCATTATTCCAAATTTCTTTAGCACACAAACAACCTAAAGTAGGTGTGAATGGATAAAATGATTTTTCTTTAAATAATTCTGCATCAATGGTTGTTCCGTGTGCAATAATTTCTGTTCTCCCAATTTTTCCTGCAAAAAATGATTCATATATGGGTACATAATTTTGCCAACTTGTTGGTAATAGTTGTTTGTAATCAGTTGTTGATGGATTTTTTTTATAGAATAAACTATCATTTTCAAAAGGCATCAATAACTGTAAATTGGGTGTCGGACCAATAAATAAATTGGTAGAAACATCAATTCCTTGAATAGAAAAAATACCTTGTGGTGTACTGCCATTGGTAATAAAAAATGGTAAATCACTTGCAGAACGAGCCAACTGTTCAAACACCAATAAATTTCCTTGTTTATCTCTTGCAAATTGTCCATTTTCTAATTGAATAATTGCTAATCCTGTATAATTTCTATTCCATCTTTGAAAAGAATAAACCGTTTTAATTCCTTTATTTTTTTGTTGAATAAACCAATCTTTTACAGCTGGAAGTAATTGTGTTGTTTTAGTTTCTTTTGTTTGAATATGTTGGTTTAGCTGAATAATCATTTCCTCATTCTTCCAATCATTTGTTCTTTGTTGTAAAATGGATATGTATTTACTCTTTTTTGCATGTAGAATGGCGGCTCTTTGTAAATAAACAATTTGCATAGCAAATAATTTCGGTATTGTTTCTTTCTGCGAAAGCTGCTCAATTGGTTGTACAAATTGAAATGGATAATTTGCATAAATGGCTTCTAACAAAGAACGTTTGGTAGATGGTTGTAAAAGTGTATAGTTTTTTAATAAAGAAGTAAAACCTTTTTGTACAATAGGTTTATTAATTAAAAATTGGCTAATTGCCCAACAAGCTTCTTCATATTGATGTTCTAAAGCGGTATCAAATGGTTGATTAAAAACAACGTCAATCGTTTTTACGTATAAATTTTGAATTAAATCGGTTCTTCTTTTTTTTAATACAAAATGGCTATAAATACTATCTTTCGAAAATTGAGAATATATCAATTCTGTAGTTAAAAGGCAGATTAAAAAGCAAACTATTTTCATTTGCTAAAAATAAATGCTTCTTTCAGCTTAAAATTAAAAATCTTAGCAGCAGAACAATAGATTTGCAAACATTTATTGTTTCAGCTTATGTCTACCACACATTTTTCATATCAACATTTATTTCATTTTACGCATTCAGTTTTTCTAAAAATGGGGTGTTCAGATGTTCATGCAACAACTGCAACAACTGCTTTGCTTTCTGCCGATATCAGAGGTATTGATAGTCACGGTGTAGCAAGATTAAGCGGTTATGTTCGTTTATGGAAAGCAGGTAGAATAAACGCTACGCCTAATATTCGTATTGTTCATGAAACGCCTTCAACGGCTGTGGTAGATGGAGATGCTGGTTTGGGTTTGGTAGTTGCTCCTTTTGCTATGGAAGTAGCCATGAAAAAATCAGAAGCGGTAGGTACAGGTTGGGTAAGTGTAAAAAATAGTAATCATTTTGGTATTGCAGGTTATCATGCCATGATGGCTTTAGAAAAAGACATGATTGGTATGGCAATGACGAATGCTAGTGCTTTGGTGGCACCAACATTTAGTACTGAAAAAATGTTAGGAACAAATCCAATTGCAGTAGCTATTCCAGCTCAGAATCAACCTCCTTTTGTTGCCGATTTTGCAACTACAACAGCAGCAAACGGAAAACTAGAAATATTACAGCGAAAAAATGCGGATACGCCTGTTGGTTGGGTACAAGATATTGCTGGTAATTCTTCTACCGATGCCAATATTTTAAAGAAGAATGGAGCTTTACTTCCATTAGGAAGTGATAGAGAACATGGCAGCCATAAAGGATATGCATTAGGAAGTATTGTAGACATATTTAGTGCTGTTTTAAGTGGTGCAAGTTATGGTCCATGGGCTCCTCCGTTTCCTGCATATATTCCTATGCCAGCAAATATGCCAGGTGAAGGTTTGGGACATTTTTTAGGAGCCATGCGTATTGATGCTTTTAGGCCTGCTGAAGAATTTAAGCAACACATGGATAATTGGATTTCTAGGTTTAGAAATGCAACACCAATTGAAGGTTATGAACGTGTATTGATTCCTGGAGATCCAGAAAGAGAAATAGAATCTATTCGTATGCAAGAAGGAATTCCATTGTTAGCATCTGTTGTAAACGATTTGCAATCTGTAGCAACATCAATGGGAGTAGAGTGGTAGTTGATAATTTATTTTGTTGAATACAAAATATAGTTTAACTTACTTTTCTAAAACGATTGCTATATGATTAAATTCAATGAACTTAAAATCGGCGATTTTGTGAATGCCGAATATGAAGGTCAGCTTTGGTCTGGCGAAATTGTACGCTTAAACAAAGATGAAAAACAAATCTGTGTGCTTACAGCCGTACAAGAATTTTGGTTTACAACCGAACATTTATTTCCAATTCCATTAAATGAGGAAGCTCTACTTGACTTAAGTTTTACAAAACAAGAAAAAGAAGACGGTAGTGTAAAATACATGAAAGGTGCTTTTAGAATTGTAACGCCAACTGTAGGGGATTTTTCTAAATTAGAAATTTGGTATAGAGAAGATAGACGCCATCATCCTAATGTGCATTTTGTGCATCAATTGCAAAATCATTATTTAGGCATGACTAAAATTCACCTAACTAGAGAGATGGTATAATCATTTTTATACATAAAAAAAGCCTGTAGAACAAAATTTTACAGGCTTTTTGCTTTTTGTTATCTAAAATTTCCAAAATTTATTTCCTCCTTGTTGAGTCTCTTTCAACAATAATTGGATTGAGTACAATTGATTCGATTTTGGCGTAAATGTTTTTTCTATCTTTTAGTTTTAGAAAAAGGTTTGCTGCTTCTTCACCCATGTGTACTGTTTGTTGATCGATGGTTGACAAAGAAGGAGAGATGTATTGACTAAACGATTCGTTTGCAAAACCAATAATACCAACCTCTTTCGGAATTTTAATATTTGCTTCTTTAAGCACTTGCATGGCACCTAAAGCAGTAAAGTCTTCTACACAAAAAACAGCATCTATTTTCTCATTGTGCTCTAATAAATATTTCATTCCTTCTCTACCACTTTCAATTGAGTTTTTTCCATGAAAAACCATTGAATCATGGCATTCCATGTTATACGATTTAAGGGCATCTAAATAGCCTTTTAAACGATCTCCAAAAATTTGAACGTGTTGTAAACCTGCAATATGACCGATGTTTTTGTATCCCTTTTTAATTAAATGTTCGGTAGCAATATAACCACCTGTGTAATCATCGATTTTTACTGTATGTACACCTAACGATTCTTCAGCTCGGTCAAATAAAATAAGCGGAATATTTCTTTTTTTTATTTCAGTGTAGTGTTCGTAATGAGTTGTTTCTTTTGCTATTGAAGCAATAATGCCATCTACATTTGCATGTAAAAAAGTATCAATCCCTTTAATTTCATATTCAATCGATTCATTTGATTGAAACAAAAGAAGATTATAACCCATTGGATTGATAATTTTTTCTATCCCATGAACTACAGAACCAAAGAAGTTTTTTTCAGCACTTGGAATAATTACACCAATAACATGGCTTTTTCCTGTTTTTAATGAAAGGGCAATTTTGTTTTGTTGGTAATTGAGTTTTGCAGCCGTTTTTCTAACCAATTCTTTTGTTGTCTCACTCATAGCAGGATGGTTGCTCAAAGCTTTCGAAACTGCCGATACTGTTAAATTTAATTCGTTAGCAACATCTTTTAAAGTAGCCCTTCTAAACATGCATTCGTAGATTTTGATAAATGTAAATTCAAATAGGTAAAAAAAAAAATTATTAAAAGTTTGGTGGTATGAAAATTAGTTTTACTTTTATTCAATCGTTTGAAATATTATTAATCTAATATTGATAACGATAAAAAGATTGCATCTGAAATATTTACGTTCGAATTTGTCAAAAGTAATTGGCCACATGAATATAGAAAAATTACAATTATCTTCTATTGATACAAGTTTTGTAATAGGGAAGAAGGCTAATTTTTACGTTATGAAAAGTATTTTATTAGCGTTAAGTTTAAAGATATCTACTGTTTTATTTACAATTTTCATTATTAAAAACAAAATATTCGCCTTCTTGATAGCTATACAACCTGAACATGGTTATCAGTCTAAACATTTTTTTACAAAATTCACTAACATTACTGATGTCTTTTTTACAAACACAATTTTTCGATTATCATATACAGCAATAAACTTTTTAAGAAGCAATAAATCATTACCCATAAAGCAAGCAGTTTGGGTGAGGCAAATAAGAGGAGTGCATATTTCTCATAAGCACTCTTCTATTTTTTAAAACAAATACCATTAATAAATCCTCGATAAACACTATCTAACAAAAAAAAGTTAAAAAAAAGTTCTAACAACAGTTTTATTATTTACTTTTATTTAAACGATTGAAATTTTGCTTATGAAAACAAATTATGCTCATTTGTTCAGAAAAATTCTTCTACAATTATTTTTTCCGTTATTAAAAATTCCATTAAAGCCAGTTTATGTGTTACCGTTTATGTGCACTTTCTGCGTAATTACTGTTGTGGCACAAGTTTCTACCATAACTGGAACCGTTACTAGCGATAAAGAAGGCGTTTTAGAGTCTGTAACTGTTCGTGTTAAAGGAACATCAACCGTAACTAAAACAGATGCAAAAGGTAATTTTTCTATCAAGGCCTCAAAGGGACAAACCCTATTGTTTTCATCTGTTTCTTTTGCAGATTATGAAGTAGTGATAAAAGATAATAAAGCAATAAATGTAAATTTAACTAGCAAAGTTGAAGAGCAAGACGAAGTAATTGTTGTAGGTTATTTGCAGCAAAAAAGACCCGATGTATCTACGGCTATTTCAACAGTTTCTCCAAAAAATTCAGAAAAAGGAGCTTACTCAAATTTTCAGCAATTATTAGGTGGTAGAGCAGCGGGTGTAAATGTAATGGAAAACAATAGTGAGCCTGGAGGAGGAATAAATATAGAAGTAAGAGGTGTAAGCTCTATATCTGGTTCAACACAGCCACTTTATGTAATTGATGGTGTGCCTATTGAACAACCTAATTTGAATTTAAATGGTAGCGGTGAGATTTCTAATATTTTTGGTAATAACCTAACAGCAAATCCATTAGCTATGCTAAATCCTAATGATATAGAGAGCATAGAAATTTTAAAAGATGCAGCTGCTACTTCTTTATATGGAACAAGAGGAGCAAATGGAGTTGTAGTTATTACTACTAAGTCTGGTAAAGTAGGTAAGCCTAAAATAACCATCAATTTTAACCAGTCGGTTAATAGACCTCAGAAAAAAATTGAAATGCTGAAATCTAGAGATTATGCTAATTATGTTAATGAATCTTGGAGGTTATTTAGAGAAAGACAACGTTTGGGCATTATAGCACCAACAGCAGTACCCGTTACAGCTGATACTCCGTTTACAGCGAAAGAAATAGAAAATTTAAGAGACTATGATCACCAATCTATATTTAATGCTTCTGCCGTAACTAGAGATGCTTCTTTAAGTATAAGTGGTGGAGCAATTGGTGGAGCAAAATATTTTGTTTCAGGTCAATATTTCGATCAGCAGGGTGTAATTCCAGGAACCTTTCTAAAACGTTATACAGGTCGAATCAACTACGACGTGCCTTTATCTTCAAAACTAACGCTTAAGGTGAATTTATCTGTTACTTCAACTGATAGATTTGGTTCACCTACTCAAACCTTAACATCTAGAGCTTTAAACTGGTCGCCAACTTCCCCATTAGTAAATCCTGACGGAAGTTTCAATAATTTATGGGATTATAGATACGGAAGTGGCGATGCTACTTTTGAAGATACTAGGTTTGGACCTATTTTTTACAATAGTAGATTTACAGTTGCAGAAATAAATACCGCTTTGGCACAAGTTGAAAGCTCACAGTCAAGATTAAACCCTTTGTTAATCACAGCTAGTCGTGGTGTGCAAAATAGAAATACGTCTTCGCAAATATTAGGTACTGCTAGTTTAAACTACAAGTTCAGTAACTCATTTGATGTTTCAGGAAAGATAAGCGTTAATCAATTCAATTCTCTTTTACAAACATTTATACCTATTAACATACCATTAATCAATGCAACATATAGAGGAGAGGCAGCTTCTGGTACATCTCAAAATAGAAGTGTGCTGTATCAAGTAAATTTCAATTACAGAAAAAAGCTTAGTCCAGATCATACTATTAATGCAGCGTTGGTATTTAGTGCTGAAAAATTTGTACAAGAAGCTCAAAGATCTGTTGTGGGTAATTTTACAAACAATATTACAGGGTTTAATAATTTGGGTGCTGCAAATCCACAAGGAATTACTTCAGGTTATACAGGAAATCAATTAGTGGGTAATATTTTACAGCTAAACTATTTATACAAGAAAAGCATTGTTGTAAATTTATCTGCACGTTATGATGGTGTTTCGAAATTTGCAGAAGGTAATCAATGGGGCTTATTTCCTGCAACAAGTATAGCTTGGAAATTAAACCAAGAAAATTGGTTCAAACCACTTCGTAAGGTTATGAGTGAAGCTAAGTTTAGAGCCAGTTGGGGTTTAGTGGGTAGCCAAGCCATTGCACCTTATTCAACCCAGTCTTCTTTAACACCTAATTTTTCAGTTTGGGGCAATAATATCCAAACAATTGGTTTTTCTCCTGTTCGTTTAGGAAATCCATATTTAACATGGGAAACTACAGATAATGCAAATATAGGCTTAGACTTAGGTTTTTTTAAAGACAGAATTACTACAACAGTAGAAGTTTATAGACGTAGAACTAAAAATTTACTTTTACAAGTTACAGTTCCTGGTTCATCTGGTTTTACTTCTATACCTGACAATATTGGTACATTGTTAAATGAAGGTATAGAACTTACTTTGGGTGTAAAGATTATCAATAATAGAAATTTCAAATGGAATATCGAGGGTAATATTAATTTCAACAGAAATCTTGTGGAAAGATTCCGTTCTAACAATCCAAATGAGTTTTACACAGCAGGACCTCTTGGTAACCAAATACCTACTTTAAGAATTACGTCTGGAAGACCTTTAGGAGCTTTCTATGGTTTAATTTCACAAGGTTTATGGGATACAACTGTTACAGCAGCACCAATTTCGTTAACACGAAGTGCACGTGAGGGAGAAAGAAGATATGCTGATTTAAATGGAGATAATGCAGTTAACGATTTAGATAGAACTTGGCTAGGTAATGCTTTACCTGTTGGTTTTGGTGGTATTAATACAAGTATTTCTTACAAAAATTTTGAATTATCAGCTTACTTCAGTTATGCTTATGGAAACAAGGTATTTAATATGTTCCAAATTTTATGGGGCAATCCTACAGGCTTAAACAATATTAGACAAGATGCATACAATTCAAGGTATATATATGTTTTCCCAGGAACTGATCCAGCTGTAGCTGCCCAAATTAGAGAAAGTAATAAGAGAGCAACTACAGTAGTATCTGGTACAACTGTTGATCAACGTGAGGTATCTGATCACTTCATCGAAAAAGCAGATTTTTTAAGATGTAGAGATATTAGCTTGTCTTACAAATTACCTGTTCGAATGATTAAACGCTTAAAAGTTCAGAACGTACAGGTATATGGTAACATACAAAATCCGTTTATCATTACCAGTTATTCTGGATTTAATCCTGAGGTTGGTGCATCTTCTGGCAGTGGTTTAGCAAGAGGAATGGATAATGGTTCTGCACCATTCTTGGTATCTTATCGTTTAGGTTTTAATGTAACACTGTAACTTTAAAATAATTTATTGTATGAAAAAATATTCGATTATATTCTTTTTTTCAATGGTAACATTTTCTTCTTGTAAAAAATTTTTAGAAGAAATTCCAAAAGATCAAATAACCAACGCAAATTTCTATAAAACAGAAGAAGATATAGAAGCTAGCGTAGATGGTATTTATAATGCAGCTCGTTTTGAGGCTGCTCAAGGCTTACCAATAATGTTTCCGTTAGAGTCAATGTCAGATGATGGTGCTTATTATCCAATAAATCGTGTTGCAGAGAGAGAAGATATTGATAAAATGCAGTATACTACTGCAAGTACACTTATTTCAGGTGCATGGAATAGGTCTTATAACGTTATTAATAGAGCAAACAATACTATTAAATATGCTGTAGATAGCGTAAATATTAAACCAAGAGTAATAAGATTAGCCCAAGCACAAGCTCGTTTTTTTAGAGCGATGTACCATTTTCGATTGACACAGATTTATGGAGATATCCCATTAATGATGCAGCCAGCTGATGTTACTGCAGGCAATATTTTCCCTAGAAAAACGTCAACAAGAATTATATATGATTCAGTTATTAATGATTTAATTTATGCCAAAGCAAATTTAGATACTAGCTATGGATATGCTACTGCAAACGGAGGTAGGGTAACTGTTGCAGCTGCAAAAACTTTACTTGGAAAAGTATACTTAACCATGGCAGGTTTTCCTTTAAATGACGTTAGGGGATATCAATTAGCGATAGAAGAATTAAATGATTTGATTGTTAATAAAAATAGATACAATATCGATTTAAATCCAACATTTGCAAATATTTTCACCCCAAATGTTGCAACAAAGCAACTAGACAAAGAAAGAATATATTTTATTAGAGGAACTAGTGGATTACCTCAATCGTTAAGTGCTTTTACAGGTATGGGATGGACTTTTAGAACATTTAAATATACTTCTCCAACAAAAGATTTTGCAACTGATGCCATTGCTTCAAGAAGGGTTTATGAAACTGGTGATTTAAGAAGAGCAGTAACTGTAAATAGTTTTACAAACGCTACCGTTGGTTCATCATTAGTAGCCAAGTACAACTCTACCAACCAAACTGATGCTAGTGACGATTTAATACTGTTACGCTATGCAGATGTATTAATGATGACCGCTGAAGCATTAATTGAAATAGGTGGAACTGCAAATTTAGATCAAGCATTGACATATATAAATTTGGTTAGACGTACACATGGTGGTGCACCATCTGGTAACCCTGTAGGAACCGTAATGCCCGCATTAACGTATACCAATCAAGCAGATTTGAAAACTAAATATAGACTAGAACGTCGTAGAGAATTTGCATTCGAATGTCACCGTTGGTTCGATTTAAAACGTTGGGATATTTTAATTCCAACCATTCAAGCTTCATTAGCAGATGATTTAAATAGACCTTTATCTGATTTCAATTTTTTGAACGATCCGATATATCCTAATAAGTACAAGGTGTTACCTATTCCTTTGTCTGAGATTTCAAATAATTCAAATATGTCCCAAAATGATGGGTATTAATTTAAAGTATCGTATATACTAATCAACTACTTTATGCTTAAAGAAAGTGCAACAAAAGAAAGAAAATTAAGGAGAGAAGATTTACAATCCGATTTAGTAATAATTGGTGGTGGTTTAGCAGGTGTATGTACTGCTATTACTGCTGCTAGAACTGGAATTAAAGTAGTTTTAGTTCAAGACAGGCCTGTTTTAGGTGGTAATGCATCAAGTGAGGTACGCTTGTGGGTTTTAGGAGCCACTTCTCACATGGGTAATAACAATAGATGGGCTAGAGAAGGTGGAGTAGTTGATGAAATTTTAGTTGAAAATACCTATAAAAATCCTGAAGGGAATGCCATCATTTTCGACTCTATTTTATTAGATAAAGTTGTTTCTGAAAAAAACATTACCCTATTGTTAAATACGGCAGTGTATGGCGTAAATAAACTTTCAGACGAAAAAATTGAATCTATCGAGGCATTTTGTAGTCAAAATCAAATTCATTACGTAGTTACTGCACCCTTATTTTGCGATGCTTCAGGTGATGGTATTGTTGCTTTTTTAGCCGGTGCAGCATTTAGAATGGGAGCTGAGAGTAAAGAAGAATTTGGTGAAAAATTTGCTCCTTCAAAAGAATATGGTGAATTGCTCGGTCACTCATTATATTTCTATACAAAAGATACTGGAAAACCAGTAAAGTTTACCCCACCTTCTTATGCCTTAGACGATATAACTAAAATTCCTAGATATAGAAATTTTAATGCTAAAGAACATGGTTGTAAACTTTGGTGGATTGAATATGGTGGAAGATTAGACACCATTCATGATACCGAAAATATTAAATGGGAATTGTGGAAAGTTGTTTACGGTGTATGGAATTATATTAAAAACTCTGGCAATTTTCCAGAAGCAGAAACCATGACGCTTGAATGGATGGGTACCATTCCAGGAAAACGTGAAAGCAGAAGATTTGAAGGCGATTACATCATGACTCAACAAGACATTGTTGAACAAAGAACGCATTACGATGCTGTAGCTTTTGGAGGATGGAGTATCGATTTACATCCTGCTGATGGTGTTTTTAGTGAAAAGTCTGGCTGTAATCAGTGGCATAGTAAGGGTATTTACCAAATTCCTTACAGAAGTTTATATAGCAAAAACGTAGATAACCTTTTCTTATCTGGAAGAATAATTAGTGTATCACATGTGGCATTTGGCTCAACAAGGGTAATGGCTACAAGTGGCTATGTGGGGCAATCTGTAGCTTTGGCGGCAAAATTATGTATTGAGAAAAATCTATTACCTAGAGATTTGTCGTCACCCAATTTAATTCCTATTCTTCAAAAAGAATTGTTGAAAACAGGACAACACATTCCTTTATTGTCTTTAAACGACGATGAAGACTTGGTGCAAAAAGCCCAAATATCGTCAAGCAGCGAACTTGCATTAAATGAATTGTACGACAGCGGTGAGCAAATTCAAAAACTTGAATATTCTGTTGCTCAAATGGTTCCATTTGAAAACGGAAAGCTACCAGAAATCATTTTTCATGCACATGCAGAAAAAGAAACAATATTAAATGTTGAGTTGAGATTAAGTAGTAAAGAAAACAATCATACACCTGATGTAACTGTAGAAACTTTTCAATTGCCAGTGCAAAAAGGAAGAAACTGTTTGAAAATTGCTCCACAATTTGTTAAAGAAAAATCAGGATATCTATTTGTTACATTTATGAAAAATGAAGATGTACAATTACATTATTCTAAAAAGCGAATTACTGGAATTTTATCGGTTTTTAACCACATCAATTTAGCCGTTTCTAACTATGGAAAACAAATTGTAACGGAGGATATTGGTGTAGATGAATTTGAATTTTGGTGTCCAAAACGTAGACCAGCAGGTCAAAATGTTGCCATTAAATTAGGTACTCCTGTTCAAGCATTTAAAGCAAGCAACATTAGCAACGGAATTGATAGACCAACAGATACAGTAAATGCATGGGTAGCAGATTTTGCAGATAAAAATCCATCATTGCAATTAAAATGGGATAGTGTACAATCTATTCGTAAAATCGATTTGTTTTTTGATGCCGATTACGACCATCCGATGGAATCTGTTTTAATGACACATCCTGAAACGGTAATGCCTTTTGTGGTTAGAAATTACGTTGTTAAAGACACTAACGGTAAGGTTATTTATTCTAAACAAAATAATTATCAAACTATCAACACTATTGAGTTTTCTGAAGCAATAAAAACAGATAAATTAGTTGTAGAAGTAGAACATCCGTCAGAAGATACTCCGGCAGCAATTTTTGCTGTTAGATGTTATCATTAACAGACAGAAAAAGCTTTATTGTAACTACAATTTAAAATAAAGCTTTTTTATGAAGTAATTACAAAAGAAGTGTAAAAGCGTAACTAACATGACGATATAAATTATTAGTCATCAATCATTATTCAAAAATTCAATCAGCTATTAGCTAAATAAAATAACAATAGATGAAAAAAATAAAAGGGTTACGTTGGTGGATTGTTGGGTTACTTTTTACAGCCGCAGTATTGAATTATATTGATAGACAAACGTTGTCAGCATTAGCCCCAACCATTCAAAAAGATTTAGGAATGACTGATGCTGATTATGCCAATATTGTGAATATTTTTCTTATCGCTTATACCATTGCATACATTATTTCTGGTAGAATTGTTGATAAAATTGGTACAAGATCAGGTACACTTTTATTTGTGGTGTGGTGGTCTATTTCTAATATGCTTACGGCTGCTGCTAGGGGTATTACTTCTTTAGGCACTTATCGGTTTATGTTAGGTTTAGGTGAAGCTGGTGTTTGGCCTGCTGCCTCAAAAGCAGTTTCTGAATGGTTTCCTGCTAAACAAAGGGCTTTTGCAATTGGTTTATACACAATGGGAGCAACCATTGGTGCAACTGTAGCTCCTTATGTGGTTATTCCTTTGGCTACTTATGGTTATACCGAACATTTGCCTGCAATTTCTAATTGGTTAGGGCAAGGCACTGGTTGGAGATTGGCATTTATTATTACAGGTTTGGTTGGTTTAGTGTGGATTATTCCTTGGTTAATTCTTTACAAAACTCCTCAAAAAAGTAAGCTTATTACAAAAGAAGAATTGGCATTTATTGAAGATGATGAAAACGATGAGAAAAAAAATGCTCCAGTTGCAGCTAGTTGGTCATGGAAACAAGTATTTACATATAAAGGAACATGGCTGTTGTTGTTGGCTCGTTTACTTACCGATCCTGTTTGGTATTTTTTTCAATTTTGGTTTCCTAAATACTTAGCTTCTGAAAGGCATTTATCGCAAAACGACCTAAAAATTACTTGGATTATTTACGCAGCTGCTGGTGTGGGTAGTTTACTTGGTGGTTGGTATTCTGGTCGTTTAATTAAAAAAGGTAAACTTCCAGTACAAAGTAGAATGTATGTCATGTTTGCATGTGCTTGTGTAATGCCTCTAGCACCAATCATTAGTAGGGTTACCAATATTGATATTTCAATGACTATTTCAGCAGCTGTAGTATTGGTATCTTTAGCATGGTTAATAAACATTAGTTCAATTATTGTAGATATTGTTCCTAGCCATTCGTTAGGTACTGTTTTCAGTATTGTTGCAGCTGGTAGCACAATTGGTGGAATAATTATGAACATGATTGTTGCAGCTATGATTGCAGGTCCATCTACAAAAGCGTCTGGCTTTTTAGATCAAGCATTACATTCAGTTTTATCACCAATATTAGATTTTGTACAAGGTAAAGGATATACAATGTGGTTTTTGATCATTGCTTTTTTGCATCCGATTGGCTGGTTATTATTAAAGTTTGGAGGCATTACGAAACTTCAAACTTCAAAATAAAATCAGAATTTTAATTAGTTAAAACCTCTATTACTCTTATATAAAGCATATATTTTTATTGCTGATTATGGTAATCATAGAATTAGAAAAGTAGCCAATACTACTGGTTTTATTAGCACAGTTGCAGGTAATGGCAGTGCTGCTTTTGCAGGTGATGGTGCTGCTGCAACGACTGCAAGTATAAATACACCCATTGGTTTGGCTTTAGATACTTTAGGAAACTTACTTATCGCAGATTTAAACAATCACAGAATAAGAAAAGTTACTCCAACAGTACTTCCTCTTAAACTTGCTTCTTTTTCAGCAGTTGCAGTTTCTAATACTGTAAATTTATCATGGAATACTACTTCTAATGAAATTTATGCATTTTCATTTACCATTCAACGATCACAGAATGGAATTGATTTTTTTGATATTGGTTTTGTTGCCAACTCATTTTTCGCAGGTTCAAATTGAATCAGATAAAGCCACAGAAACTGTATTGCAAATTGTTGATTTATCTGGAAAAATCGTTTATTCACACAAAAAATCATTAAGTGTAGGAACCAATGTTTTTACAATGAATGGTTTAAACGAATTAGAAGTAGGAACATATCTTGTGAAAGCAATTGTAAACGGAAAACCAATGACTGAAAAACTACAAGTTCAATAGATTTTGATATTATTGTTGATGATGTAAAGTATTGAATTGATAACAATTACTTTGCATCCATTCTAAATAATGGTGTAAACTGTTCAATTCTGATGAGTGGCAGTTTGCACCATTTTTTTTGTTTTAATCTTGTATTGAAATTTTATTAATTACATTTTACCGATATGAAGTTTTTTTTAATTCCACTATTTTTCTTTGTTACTGTTTTAAAAGCCCAAAATATCAGTATTTCTGGTAAAGTAGTAGATAGTTTATCTTCAAAACCATTAACTGGTGCAACCATTCTTTTATCATTTAAAAACAATACTACTAAAACAGTAGCTACAAATGCTGATGGATTATTTACTGTACCAGTATCTTCTAATTTTCATATAGCAGTAACGATTCGTTTTGCAGGATACCAATCAAAAGAATTACTTATTTCAAACACCAATGAAAGCAATGCTATTCAATTAGGTACAATTGTATTAAGTCCCATTATTGCTTCATTAGCCGAAGTAGTGGTGAAAGGGAAAAAGCCACCTGTAGCATTTAAAGTAGATCGGCAAGTTTTTAAAACTTCAACTTTTGCTAATGCAAATGGAGGCTCAGGGGTAGATGTTGTTAGGAATTTACCCTCGATTAGTGTAAATGGACAAGGTGAAATTTCATTTAGAGGCTCTACAAGTTTTTTGGTGTTGATAAATGGCAAACCAACGCAAGGCGATCCGTCTTTTGTTCTTAGTCAATTACCAGCTAATGCCATTGAGTCTATTGAGGTTATTACTAGTCCATCTGCTGCTTTTGATGCGGATGGTAAAAGTGGTATTATTAATATTGTTACCAAAACAGGTACACAAGATGGCTGGATGTTGCAAGCAAATGCCATGAAAGGAACACCACCAATAAACGATTTTAACAATCAAAGAAATAAAAATCCACAAAGGCATGGTGTAGATATTGCAGCGAATTATAAGCAGAAAAATTGGGACATCAGTAGTGGAATTAATTATTTACAAAATGATATTACTGGTTTTAGAGAAGGTGATGTTTTTACGATTGTAAACAATGTAAAAACAAGTTTTCCATCAAATGGAGAAAGAAGTTTTACAAGGTATAATTATGGGGCAAGATTAGCTGTACAATATGCTGTAAATGACAATAATACTATTGGTACAGCGTTTTATATTGGTAAACGTTTTCAAAGCCGTGTGGCCGATTTATTGTACCAAAATAAACGAGAAAACATTTCTACAGGTAATACAACACAATTCACTTATTTCAATGAAAACACACAAGAAAAAGAAGGCGTTTTTAGTTTAGCTAGTGTAGATTACAAGCATATTTTTGCCAATAAATCGTTCATTAGTTTTAGTGGTTTGTACGAAGGTGCTAACTTAAGTGGAAACACGTACAACAACAATTTGGCGTATCCATCTTTAAAAGATACGTTACAATACACATTCAATCCTAACCAAAATCCGTTACATGCTTATCGTATTAAAGCAGACTATACTTTAAAAATGGGTGCAGGTAATTTTCAAATGGGCTATCAATATCGGTACGATACTCAAAATGGAAACTTTACTTATTTAACCAAGGTATTGGGCACTTCTAATTTTTTAATCGATCCTCAATTTACAAGCAATGTTAAAGTTGTAAATAATATACATGCAGGTTACATTCAATACACATCTGTACTTAAAAATATTACTTATTCCACTGGTATTCGTGTTGAATACTCTGATAGAAATTTACAGTTTTCTCAAAATGGCGGAAAAGAAAAATTAAGGCTTATTAACTTATTTCCATCTCTACAAATTAGATACACAGGTTTGCAAAAAACGGTGTTAAAATGGGGTTTAAGTAGACGAATAAAACGAAACAATAATTTCGAATTAAATCCTTTTCCTGAAAGAGAACATTCTGAAACCTTAGAACAAGGCGATCCAAAATTATTACCTGAGCTAATTTATAACCTTGAAACAGGTATTGAAAAATCGATAAAGAATGGAAGTTTTTACGTTACCGCCTATTTTCAAAACATAAAAAACCCAATTCAACGAGTAAATAAAGTGTTTAATGATTCTATTTTAAACAGGGTTTTTACCAATGCAGGTTCAGCAACTCAATTAGGTATTGAAGCCAATTTTACACAACAAATTACCTCTTTTTGGCAAACAGTTATCGGTGGAAATATTTATAAATATCGAATTAAAGGCAGCATTTTTAATGGTGGAATAGCGGTAAATAACAGCAGTTGGATATTTAGTTTCAATAGTACACAATCATTTAGTTTACCCAAAAAGTGGTCTTTACAATTGAGTGTAAATTATTTATCACAGAGGGCAACAGCACAAGGAGAGGATAGCTATTTTTTAACACCTCATTTAACGGTTAAAAAAACGAGTAACAACAATAAATGGAATTTTCAACTGCAATGGCTAAATATAGATGCAGGCATGAGAATAAGTAATATTCAAAGAATTACCACAAGAGGTAGTAATTTTTACACAACCACCAACTACATTTATGAACCCGATTTAATTCAGTTTTCAGTAGGATTTAATATTACTAAAAAGAACCGAAAAATAACTTTGCCAGTAAGTGAAATAGGAGAGAAAGAGTTTTAATACTCTGTAAAAAATGGTACAAACAATCATGATTTTGCATACTTTGCTTGTACCATTTTTATTGATTTTATGCATTTTGTTTTTTTCGAACCCTTCTCCAAAGTATTAATCCTATTGTAACCATTATAATCTGAGACATTGCTGCAAACATGGTACTGAAATCTCTTACGGCTTTACCCGCAAAATCTAAGAAATGATGTTTGTGTAAAAAAGCAAAACTGAACCCTTCAATTAGGTCATTATCATTCACTTTTGCAGCTAGTTTTCCAGTACTTGTTTCTACATACCAACGTTGATTGCTGTTAAAAGGATAGTTCACTTTCCAAACTGGTAATCGTTTATTTACAAAACCATATTCTCCTTCAAATTTTGTAATAATGGCCAACGAAGTGGTGTCTTTTTCAGTATGTTTACTAAAACTGCTAGCTAAGTAAGATGCATATTTTCTTTCACCGTTTAATAATGGTTGATAGTCATTCGTACGAATATAAATGGTAGATGGTGGAGGTACAGACTTATCTTTCATTAAATCTGCCCTTGGTTTTGTATCTGCTTTTTTTTGTGTTGAATCAAATGGCTTTTGGGTAAAAACCTGCCAATAGATTTCTTTGTTTATCTCTACTAGACTAATATTTGTAATAACTTTTGGGTGAATAATAGCAGCAATCTTTGAAAAGTTCATTTCAATATCATTTGCCTTGAATTGATGATTGATAAAATAGGCATCTCTATCATCTACTTTTAATTTTTCCAATGCATGAAATGCTCCACTTGCAGTAAACATTAAAGCAAAAATTGAGAAAATTAATGATGTAAAACGGTGGTTATTTCTTGCTCTTACAGTAGAATTACTCGATGTTTTTTTAGATGATGTAATGAAGAAAATGTATAAACCCATTAAAGTAGTTGCAAATGCTAGTAAGCAAAACAATGCTTCTACAATAAATCGGCCTTTGCCTAAAAATGAAAGCCAACTCCAAGTATGAAACCAAGAAAAAAGTTGGTCAAAAATTTTTCTTTGATTGTCCATTGCAAATGCAAAGCGGTCTTGAACCGTTTCTACATACAATTGAATGCCATCTGTTCTATCAAAACTTACTTTATACACAGGTAATAATCGATTGATGTTTTTATACTCATTGGTAAACTTTTCTATCAATTCTACCGATGTTATTTTGGCTCCACTTGTATCGTTCATGATGGCTGCTGTTGCATTTTCGCAACAATCATGTATAGCGGTGGAACTGTTTTTTTCAGTAAGAGATATGTTTTTGCTATTTGTTCCTTGTAAAAATTGTTTTGCTAAATTTCTGGCATATAAGTAATCACCATTTTTTAATAGTTTTCCTGTTTTTGTACTAATGTATTGCAACACATTTGTAGCAGGTAATTGCACTTGGTAAAAAGTGTTACCTGCCATTTGCACCATTCTAAAATTCTTAATTGTAGCAATATTGTTTTTAACCAAAGCGTCTTGCAACGGCACTTTTAGCTGATTGCTATCTATTGCTTTTGCAGGAATAAATTGTGTGCCTACTTTAGGACGAAAAGATGTCATTATTGGATGCATAAAACCACTGATTGCCCATAGTAAAACTGGTATTGCAATCAATAAACTTGTGGTTCGATGCCATTTAAAAATATGTTTACGTAACATGTTGAAATTGTTTTTTAAAACGAAGCTTGCTTTGGTTTTTATTGGCTGCATAAAGAACAAATAGTACAAGAGTGCGACGCCTATGCAGCTGATAAATGAACAAATGCTGGCTTCATAAAAATTATTTTTTCCCTACGAAATTGTATTGAATGCCAAAGACAAAGGTTCTTGGTGCTCCTGGATTAAAAGTGGTTCGGTCGGTTGCATTGTTTCCTCTCGTTGCACTATTTGCAAACAGTACATTCGTAACATTCATTACGTTTGAGTACACTTCAATTGCTTTCCATTTATAGCCTATTCTATAATTTAATAAGTGATAACCTTCATATTTAATGGTGTTAATTTGATTTTGATACCAACCTGAAACATATTGCCACTCTAAAGAAGTACGGAAATTTTTTAACCATGTAGGATAATAAGTAAACTCTGTATTCCAACTCCATCTTGGTGAGCTTGGCATTTCAAAGCCACTTAGGTTTTGGTATTTGTCAGCAGGGTTTTTACTAATTTCAAAGTCTTCAAATCTATGTAAAGCTGTTGTGCCTCCGAATCTGAATGCAAATTGTTCATTCGGTTTTGCAGTTAAACCAAATTCAACGCCTCTATGTAGCGTTTTTCCTGCAGATTGATAGTCGAATGAATTATCTGGTTGACGAATATTGAGCAATTCATTGCGTCCATCCATTTGGTATAAGGTTACATCGATATATACTTTATTATTGAATAAAGACGCCCAACCACCTATTTCGTAGTTATTAAAATAAGCTGGACTTAAATTGGTATAAAACTCAACAGGATTGGTATTGGGTCTTGGTCTAAAAATGGCTGTTAAAGAAGGTGGTGAAAATCCTTGAGAAAAGTTGGCATATAATCCTCTGCCTTTTTGTAAATCGTATGTAAGGCCAATTTTAGGGGTAAATCTTTTGTAAGTAATATTACCTGTGGTGGTGTTTACGTTGTTGATGTAATCTAAATCCATAACATCAAATCTTCCACCAACAGAAAAGCGAAGTTTTTTCAATGGTTCAAAATCGTACTGTAAATAGCTAGCATAATTGTTAATATCTCCATTGTAATTGGCAATGGGCAATTCAGGACGTTCTCTATCAATGGTGTATTTTTCTACAAATCGCTTAGTCGGATCTAGTTGTGCATTCAAATCTATTCTGTACGACCAATAATCGTTTTTAGAAATATCTAATACAACTCCAATAATCAATTTAGAGTTTAAAAAACCAAGCTTTTGACTATGTTGTGCAATGATTCCATAACTCTCAAAATTGTTAGAGTTAATTTCACCTCTAGCTTTTGTAGGATCGTTTGTGGCACTTGCTACAGGACTCCATCGAATGGCGTAGCTTGGATTTTGACCATGCTTATTGTTTCTTTGAAAAATGGTAATAAACGATTTAGCGTTCTTGTTCCAATCATGTTCTAACGTTAAACGAGAACGATACGCATCAGATTTTCTGTACGTAAAATCAGAAGTACTTACATAGTTTCTACTGTAAAACATAGTGCTATCAACACTTCCAGCCATTTGAGAATAATATTTTCCATAAATAAAATTTCCAATCAAGCGTGTTTTATCGGTAAAGTTGTATTCTAGTCTAGCATTGATAGATGTTTTATCATAATCAGATGCAGCCATCCAAGAATTGGTTTGTTGGCTACTTAAACCACCAATATAAAATCCGAACTTTTTAATTTTTGCACCTGCACCAAATTGAACTCTACGAAAACCCCAATTATCAACTTGAACACCCACTTTTGCTGTTGGTACTAATGTAGGTTTTTGCATGATGAAATTAATGGCACCACCAACCGCTTCTGGCCCATAAATAGACGAAACGGGGCCTTTTACCACTTCAATACTGCTAATTGCAAATTGATTAATTTCTAATAAAGCATTGTGATTAAAAATACCCAATGGTCTAATAGGAACACCATCTTCCATGTACAAATAATAAGCACTTGTACCCATTGGTTGCCTAATTGCCATGCCATGTTGTTCGTTGTTATAGCTTGGCATAATTACACCAGGGGTTTTATTAATTAATTCAAAAGCCATACTAGCTTTTGTTTCATCTATTATTTTGGGTGAAAGCCTAGAAATTGCAACAGGACTCTGCGTTCTTAAGCTAGCTTCTCTATTGGCTGTAACGATTACAGATTGTAATTGTTGCGAATTTGGTACAAGGGAAATAATCAAGTTGGTTTTATTGGCAACGGTTAACGTTTGATAACCAATAAAAGATATTTTAAGTGAATCATTTATAGATGTTGTTTGGATGCTAAATTTTCCTTCATTATCGCTAAAAGCAACTGTTGGTAAGTGTTTTACGATTTGAATGATTGCTCCAATAATGGGTTCTTTGGTTTCATTATCTAATATTTTTCCTTGTGTTATTTGGGCTTGCACATTTGCACATAGCAAAACTGCAAGTAAAGTGTATAAACAATACTTCATTGAATGTAATTTTTAATGGTTGATGTTTTGGCTTTTGCCAATATTGATAAATACTGTTACAGATGTATATAACAATGCTTTTGCTATGATAAATGATAGCACTCAGCACAGCATAATTCAATGCTGTAAACAGAACATTTTATCAATAAGAGAATAATAAATAACTACGTTGTAGATACCTTACGCTTTGGGAGGATGGTAGATAGAAAAAGTAAAATTGTAGGCGTAGTTATTGGTAAAAAGTGAAAATTTCGAGTTGCTAAAAACAGAATAATTTGTTTTATCAATACATGCAAAAAACGATTTTGAAGAAAGTGGTAATTCGTATTTGTTATCGTTTTTTCTATCTGGATTTTCTTGATCTTTCTTTTCTTCTTGTTGCAACTTTTTCATCATCTGACACTTACCATTACAAAGCAATTTAGGTTTAGCCTTATTTATACAATTCTTGGCATATTTAGCTGTGTTGGTAAAATAATCAGCCATTACAAACGATTTGCTGAATGTTTGAGCTACAAATGCTGCCAGAAAAATGATTGCGGTAATATGTTTACAAACAGAAAGGATACTAGTAATTTTTTGCAAATCTATATTCAATTATTCATAACAAAAAAGGAAATCAGCATTTTATTTTTGTTGAGCAATGATAGATGGATTAAAAGTGGTTTGAAATGTTAAGGTATAAACACAGTTTGTATGGTAGTTGAAATGTTTAATGCGGACGCTTTTATAAAGTAAATACCGCTAGCTTTTTTTTGATAATGAAAGAATATGGTGCCATTGGTTAGCGGTGCAAACTTTTGCGTTGCTAACAATTTACCATGAACATCAAATAGCTGCAAAAATAGTGGAGAATTGATATTGTTAGTTAGTTGAAAGAAACCGCCATTACTAGAGAAATTTCCCAGTTGTTTTAGAGTCAAAACGGCACTATCTGCATTAAAAAAGCGATTGTTTCGACAAATAATAGTAAACCTATTATTGGCTTTAGAAGCTGGATTTTCCGTAACTGAAAAATTTAATTTTGTTGCTGATGAAACAGATATGGGGCTTTGTTTTTGTAAAAATGCATCATGAATAAAAACGGTAATGTTGGTATCTTTAAATAATGTTGGTTGTATGTGTAAGCTATAAGTTTTAGGAAGCAAATTGTTAATGTATAAGTGAATAGAATCTGTGGTTGTTGGTATTATTCTAGCCTCAATTGCAAATAATTTATTGTCGTTGTTGATGGCTATATTTTCATCTTCATTCATCATTTTTTCAGCATCTTCATTGCCCTGTTTGTTGCTGAAACCTTTACCAAAACAAATTAATGCACCATCTGCTAATTGTGGATTATTGCTATTGTTTTCTATCCATAATTGAATATGTATTTTTCCATCTATGTTATACAAAGTATTTGAATTATTAGATGAAAATGTGTCAATTACTTTATGCGATTCTTTGAATGTTAAGTTGGGGTTGTCTGCACTATTTTGAATAAAAAAAACTTCAAATGGTTGAATAATATTGGTTGTTCTTTTTTCAATTGAACTGCCAATTCCTTTTGTATAAGCAATATAACCGCCTTTATTGTTACTTCCTGCTATGGTAGAATCCCAAATCCAATAGCTTGGAAAAACATTTGTTTTATCGAGTTTTTCAAAATCAATTGGAGCTATGTAAGGATTACCTACACTGCTAAATGCATATTGATTAGTAGCTAGGTTATTGTAGTCAATTGTTCCTGTAGCAATGCTTCCTTCGGCAATTAATGTGGTATTGTTAGGCGTATAATTATTGCTGAATAAATTAATAGTTCTATCTCCACGAATCCAAATTTTATAAGGCTTTTCTGCTATTAAATTGGTTGCATTTGTGTTTCTGATTGCTTGCCAACCAAATGCATCGTTATTGTTCACAAACATAGATGGACTGTTGGTGCTGCTTTCATCAAATCCATTCACACTTCCACCAATGCCTGTAATATGTGTGCCAATATTGGTGCTGTTTCCAAAATTATTTTGCCAATTATTTTGAATAAAATTAGCAGTTGTTATTCCACTTGTAATAAAACGAAACATGGGTTTAGTTGTAGGAATAAAATGTTGAGATTGAAATTTGCCACCATTGTACACAATTCCTTTTCCCATTGTTTGAACAAAAGCAGTTTTTTGTAGGGGAGAAGCAAGTAATTGTATGGTTTTTCCATTTAAGTCTATTACACCATTTGAAACAGAAAATAATTTGCTAACGCTAAAATTACTGCCGATAACTACAGTGTCTAAATTGTTAAGTTGTATTGTTTGTAGAGTTTTTTTACTAAAAATATTCCCATCAAAAAACTGTTTTTTACTGCCATTTAATTGTATTGCACCATTTGTAGCATCTATACTATTGGCTTCACCCACAAATTGATCACTAATTTGTAATGTACCACTGATTAATAAATTACTATTGGGTTGAATTACCAAATTTTTTACAGCAAATGTTTCTGTTGTTTGAATGGTTGGAAACACAGCTGCTTGTTCATAAACCACCACATTGTCAATTGATGTAGGTATATTTTTTCCCCAATTATTGGCATTGCTCCAACGATTGTTTTGTGTACCCATCCAAACATAATTACAACCAAAATTGGTAGCACTTTGTGTATGTGCAATGCCTAATTGGTAATTGTTATTGCCTCCACTCATGCAAACGGCGTTTGCATCTTGCTTTATAAACGCCGAAGATTGACTGCTACTATTTGCAAAAACATGGATAATTTTTTCATGATTGCTGATACGTGTTGGATTGTTTTTATTATCTACACTGTTTATGCCTAATTGTCCAAAGTTATTTAAACCCCAAGTAAACAAGCTACTATCAGCAGTAATGGCGATGCTATGTTTAAATCCAGCAGCAATCTGTTGCCAATTGTTATTGCCGCCAACTTGAACGGGATTATTTTTATTGATGAATGAATGATCGCCTAATTGACCTTCATCATTTTGTCCCCAAGCCCATAAAGTACCATCTGTTTTAATGGCCAGTGAATGTTTATTTCCTGCTGCAATGGCTTTCCAATTTTGAGCATTGCCAATTTGTACAGGTTGCCATTTCTCTATATTCGTTCCGTCGCCTAATTGACCAACATCGTTTTGCCCCCAAGCCCATAAAGTGCCATCTTTCCTAATTGCTAACGAATGTTTTCCACCAGCTGCAATAGCTTTCCACTGAAAAGATTGTGCAATTTGTTGTAGTGAAATGGCATTATTGAAAGATGAATCTCCTAACTGTCCTTTATCATTTAATCCCCAACTCCATAAGTTTCCGTTCGATTGTAAGGCTAAACTATGGCTGTCTCCACACACCACTTTTTCCCAATTAATGATTGAGCTAATTTTAATTGGTGAAGCCGTGTTTTGTATACTATTGTTGCCAAGTTGTGCTTGGTTATTTAAACCCCAAGTCCATAAAGTACTGTCTTCTGCAATACCGACACTAAAATCGTTTCCTGCTGCAATATTTATCCAAGATAAATTGTTGGCTTTTATTAAACTAGTTGCAGTATTGGTTTTGCCGTTGCCTAATTGTCCAACATCATTTTGTCCCCAAGCCCATAAACTACCATTTTTAGTAATCGAAAGTGTATGATTCTTTCCTACAGCTATAGCACTAAAATTGTCTGGTTGAATATATTTTACAGCTAGGCTAATATTGTCTATAAATAAATTATTTCCACCACCATTATATCCTCTAAAAGCAATCATTATTTTTTCAAACGAACCAAACCTATTGAGTTGAATGGTATTAAAATTAAATGAATTTGGTGCAAATGGATACCACTCTTTGTTGCTACTATCTGTTGTTGTAGTTAAGTTTCTGCCTCCTTTTTTCCAGATAGAAGTAAATGTTTGTCCACAATCGGTAGAAACTAAAACTTCTATACTATCAGCATCTCGTAAATTTTTAGGCGTGTATTTATAAGAATGCCAGAAATTAAGTTGAATACTATCAGCATTTTTTACCCATATGTAAGGACTAAATAAGGTATCTACGCTAGCATATACATTATTAAAATTGTAGTTATACATTGCCATACTATAATCATCACCAGCACCAGTTGAAGATGTATCTCTAGCAGTATGAATCCAAGAACTTACAAAGTTTTTATTTCGATTATCCCATTCTTTAGTTGGAAAAAGGGGAGGATAATTGAAATTTTCAGTCAAAACAATTCCATTGCCTTTTACCAGTGTTTTTGTTGCTTTTGTTACGACATAGCCATACGAATATTGTAAAGCATTATTTGTTGTAAATATTTTAAAATAGTGCCAATCATTGGTATTGACAATTTGTTGTTGAAAGTTAGAAGCATTGCCTTTATACACGACCTTTCCTCCACCTATTAAGTTGTCACCAACGGAATAATCTTTTCCATCTACAAGTGTACCTATATCGTTTGTGTTGTTGTAAACAATGATAATATTGTTGCTTAGTTGTGGCTTTGTGTACGAAATATTTACAGTATTGCAAACAAGTTGGGCATTTACATTGCTAACCGCTTGTACACTTTGTGATTGTAACAACTGCTTTGCTTTTAATACCGCTTTGTAAGCGTTTAATCTACCAGAACCAAGTAAACCTATATAGTTTTGATTGGAAGAATAATGATTATCTACTGTAGAAAGTAGTATATCTCTAACATCACTAGCAGATGTTTTACCCGCTAAAATTGAAGTAACTAAAGCTGCAACACCTGCCACTTGTGGACAAGCATTAGAAGTGCCACCACTAGATCCATATGTATTAAAATTGCCTAAACTTAAAATGCCAGTAGCTCCACCATTTTCGCCACCAGGTGCAGTGATATCTACCCAATTTCCGTAATTACTATAGTTTGCTTTTTCATCTTTATTGTTCGATGCAGCAACACAAATTACTCGTTCATAAGCACCAGGATAAATTTTTCTATTAACCCCATTATTTCCTGCAGCAAAAATTACCAATCCACCTTGCATTACAGAACCACCACCAAATTCACAGAAATAATCAATTGCATCTAAAACAGCCACATTATACACATCAAAATCTACATAACCCCAACTATTACTAGAAATTGCGGCTCCATTATCAGCTGCATATACAAACGATTCTGCAAAGCCAGTATTTCTCACACTAGAGAATGTTTGGCAACTCATTAACCGAATGCCAGAATTTGCATTTCCGTTGCCGCCAGCAATACTACTGACACCAATACTGTTATTGTTTACCGCACCAATAATGCCTGCACAGAAAGTTCCATGACTTGAAAAAAGTGTAAGATTGGGTGAGTTGTTGGTGAAATTATAAGATTTGCCAACAGCTATATTTTGAGCTAAATCTTCATGATCTAATTGTAAAGCATTGTCATGTACAGAAACAATAACGGAGGGATTTCCCTTTTCAATTTCCCAAGCTTTTGTAAGTTGAAGATCTTTTCCTACAATTCCACCACCTTGCCCTGTGTTCTTAAAATGCCATTGTTGCGAAAATTGAGGATCGTTGGGTATATAATCTGTAGCACCAATTATTTTTGTTTTGTAAACAGGTTCTACCACTTCAAAAAAGCCTGTTGATTGATAAGCATTCACAACTTCTTTCACAGAAAAACGACTATCAAAATTTATTTCAAACCAGCAATTAAAACCCCAGCTTTTGTGCAAATCGGCTCGTTCTATATCTTCCAAAATATTGGGAAAAAGCGATTCTATTTGTTGAACAGCAAACTGTTGATTAACAGCATTTACAATTTTATTTTTCTGAAAAAAAAGAAGATGATTAGTAGAAGATGATTGTTTAGGGAAGAATGCAGGTAAAACTTTCACATAAATTCTTCCTTTTTCAAAAGCAGTGTCATTTACCTTATTCAAATCAATAAATGGTCTTGATGCTTTTTGATTATTTGCTTGAAAATAAAAAGGTTGTGCATGTACAACAATGTAAAAAAATACATTGATACATACAATGATGAGTAGTCTTGAAAAACTATATGTGTTTCTGTTCTTTTGCAAGCATTAAAAATGTGTACGTACAAAAATAGTATAATATTTATGTACGTTTAAAACCAATTTATTCGGTTTAAAAAACACATTAACCCATTAAAATTCCTGCAATCGTAGCTGATAAATAAGAAGCCAAAGTGCCACAAAGCAATGCTTTTAAACCAAGTTTAGCTAAATCGGCTCTACGAGTAGGTGCCAATTCTCCAATACCTCCAATTTGCATTCCTACGCTGCTGAAATTTGCGAATCCACAAATAGCTATACTTACAATAAGATTTCCTTTTTCGGTTAAAATAGGAACTGCTTTCGTAGTTAAATTATTAAACGCAACAAATTCGTTAATCGTAATTTTTTGTCCCAATAAAGTGGCTGCATTGGCAACATCTTGTGATGGAATTCCCATTGCCCATGTAATAGGATAGAAAATTTTTGCAAAAATCCAGTTTAAGCTTAGGTTTAAATCGGCATTAAATAAATGACCAACCTTTAAAAGCATCCAATCTAACATCGCTATTAAAGCAATAAAACCAATTAACATGGCAATTACATTTACGGCAATTTTCATTCCATCACCTGCACCATGAGAAATGGCATCAATAATATTGCTATAGGGGCTTTTAACTTCTAGCTTTACTTTTCCCATTGTTTGGCTTTCTTCTGTTTCTGGAAACACAATTTTAGAAATCACCAATGCACCTGGTGCAGCCATTAAACTTGCTGTGAGTAAATATTCTGCCTTAGCACCCATATTTGCATACACAATTAAAATGCCACCAGCAATACAGGCTAAACTTCCACTCATACTTGCCAATAATTCACTTTTGGTCATAGTGCTTAAATACGGACGAATCATTACTTGTGCTTCAACTTGGCCAACAAAAGCACTTGCTACATTGCTTAAAGCCTCTGCACCACTTACTCTCATGATAAAGTTCATGGCTTTGGCAATAATAGAAACGATGTATTGCATGATGCCAAAATGATACATTATGGCTACTAAAACACAAACTAAAATAATGGTTGCCGTTACACTAAATGCAAATACAAAGCCGCCTGCAGAAAAATCTTGATAGCCAGTAGGAGTTGTAGTAGCTAACCCTCTGTACACAAATGCTACACCTTCTCTCGAAAATTCTTCAATTTTTTTCATTCCCTTACCTAACATTTGAAAAAATGCAGTTATCGGTGGAACTTTTAATAGAAGCAATGCTATAATTACTTGTAAACCAATTCCAGAAAATACCAATCGGAAATTTATATTTTTCTTATTGTTCGAAAACAAGAAGGCTATTCCTAAAATAAGTACTAAGCCAATTAGTCCATGAAAGCGATCCATAAGCATTGAGTAGTTGGATGTTACAAAGCGATGAAGATAAATAAAAAGCAGTCTGAAAAAAATTATAAATCGTTCAAAAAGCTTTAAACTAATTTATTTTTAATGAAGGTGTAGATTATTTTGTTTTTAAATTCTAATTATAGTGGTAATTCAACTACACAAAACTCTTGTTCTAACGTTTTTGATGCATCGTAAATAATCTGCAAGAGTTTTACACCTAAAACAGGGTAGAAGGCCGCAATATTTACAATACGTTCTTGTAAATTATTATTGGGAAAAAGTGTTTGCTTAATGTGGTTTATTTGCTGTTGTTGATAGCTGTATTTTCGTTTTTCTGCCCTCAAAATTTTCTTCTCCAATTCATAAATTGGCTTTAACAACTTGGTTTCTAATGCACTTGTATGTTGAGATAAAGTAGAATCTACAACATTTGTAACCGATTTTATTTTGTTAAAAACAGTTTGCAATTGTTTAATCTCTTGGGTTAATTCTAATTGGTGAGTGCTATTTCGTTGAATTAGTTTTTCTAATACTTGGTTAGTAGATGCAAAAAAATCTACCACAGAAAACTGCATATTGTTGATTTGTTTCCGCTCTCTTTCATTTACCAATAAAAAAGAATTTCTTAAAACAAGCATTGGATAAGGAACTTTCGCTGCTTCAAAAACTTTTTTTAATTCAAGCCAATAAGCAATTTCTCCACCACCACCTATAAATGCAATATTTGGAAGAACTGTTTCTTGAAAAACACCTCTCAAAATTACATTGGCACTAAAACGTTCTGGATGATTTTTTAATTCAAGCAAAATTTCAGACTCCGTCCATTGTAAATCTAAGTTTGATACAAAAAATACTGTATCATTTTTCTCAATTCTTTCTCTCTTATCATTCAGTAAATAAAACAAATTAATGTTTCTACCACTTGCTTGTACTTTGTAATTTTTACTTAACTCTTGTATAGTTTCTGCTACTGCTTTATGTGAAAATTGTTCGATTAATTCTTTTTCTATAATGGGTTCGAAAGCCATTTTTAATGCAGCATTATCTGGTATTAAAATAAGCAATCCAAAATGTGCAAAAAGTTTATTTACAAGTAATAAAGTTGCATCTTGAATAGTTGTGCCAATGGTATAGCTTTCTTTAAACAGGGTAGAAAGTTCTTTACCAAAAGGCAATACATCTATTTGTGATTGTATTTCTTGAATCAGTTGAATAAATTGTTTGTCTACCAACATTCTACCAACTGCACCTGTTTGTTGTGTGTTCCAAACTTTTTTTTCTCCATTGATATAGATATGGCCTAATTCGTCTAAATCTGCATCTTCGCTACCCATGTAATAAAAGGGTACAAAATGATAGTTGTTGAACGATTTTTTTAATTCGTCTGCCATTTTAATGGCATGAATTATTTTATAGATAAAGTATAAAGGACCTGTAAAAATATTGGGTTGATGAGCTGTAGTAATGGTAAAAGTATCGTTACTTAAAAGTGCATTTAGGTTAAATTCTTGTTGTTCTGTAAGTTGAATATGGGCATATTGTTTTCTTAAAACATCAACAAGTAGTTGTCTATTTGTATTAAATTTTTTTCTTTCAGAAATGGATGCTGTAATTCCTTCTAATGAAACAGGATGGTTGTAAAATGGTTGTAATTCTTTCTTTTGATGAATATAATCAATCACAATTTGTTTAAAAGCCGTTGTTTGCTCGTAGGATATGTAAGTACAATTATCGCTCATTCAAAAAATTATAAAGCAGCAAAATAATATAAAAGTGTTTGTGAAAATAACCATTCAACAATGCTTTCGTAACTCGAAAGCATTGTTGAAAAATGAGATTTACTACATTTCTACTAGTTCGCCTTCAATATCGTAATCAAAAGCTTTCGTAATTTTTACATGTACAAACGAACCAATTGTAAGTCGTTTTTTAGTGTTAATGATCACCTCATTATCTACTTCAACACTATCAAATTCTGTTCTTCCTAAATATCTGCCAGCTTCTTTTTTGTCTACAATTACTTTAAAAATCTTCCCTACTTTTTCCATGTTTTTCTCAAGACTTATTTCTTGTTGTACTTCCATAATTTCTTGAGCTCTAAGTTCTTTTTCTTCTTGTGTTAAAGTATCTTCTAACAAATGTGCACTTGTATTTTCTTCATGACTATAAGAAAAAATTCCTACTCTATCAAATTTGTGTTCTAATAAAAAGGCTTTTAATTCTTCTACATCTTCTTCAGTTTCTCCTGGAAAACCCGCAATTAATGTGGTTCTTAAACATATACCAGGAACTTTTTCCCTTATTTTATGAATCAACTCACTCATCTCTTCTCTAGTAATATTTCTTTTCATGGCTTTTAACATGTTATTACTAGCATGTTGTAAAGGCATATCTAAATATTTGCAAATATTACTATGCCTATTCATGGCATCTAATATTTCTAAAGGAAATTTAGAAGGGTAGGCGTAATGCATTCTTATCCAAACCAAACCTTCTACAGTAGCCAAAGCATCTAATAATTCTGGCAAAGCTCTTCTTTTATAAATATCTAAACCGTAATACGTTAGTTCTTGAGCTATGAGCATGATTTCTTTTACACCCTTTTTTACCAATGCTTCCGCTTCTGTAACCAATTGCTCAATGGTTTTGCTTACATGTTGGCCACGCATTAACGGGATGGCACAGAAAGAACAGGTTCTATTGCACCCTTCACTAATTTTTAAATAAGCATAATGTTGTGGGGTACTTAAAAGTCGTTCACCCAATAATTCTGTTTTATAATCTACCTCAAATTGTTTTAAAATTAGTGGCAATTCCATTGTTCCAAACCAAGCGTCTACTTCTGGCATTTCGGTTTCTAAATCGCTTCTATAACGTTCACTTAAGCATCCTGTTACATAAACTTTATCTAGTTTACCTCTTTTTTTCAGTTCTAATTGATCAAAAATGGTATTAATGCTTTCTTCTTTGGCTTTATCTATAAAACCACAAGTATTTACAACAACAATATTGTGATCTAATTTTTTATTCTCATGTACTACATCAATTTCATTGGCTTGTAATTGTCCACTAAGTACCTCACTATCCACTAAATTTTTGCTACAGCCTAAGGTAATAATGTTTACTTTATCTTTTTTGAGTGTTTTTGCTTTCATAATAGTTGGCAAAAGTAATTGATTAACACATTTCATTTGTTGAAACAGAGTTCTAGTTTTCAATTCATTACTTAAATACAAAAAGCTACCTTTTTTGAGGTAGCTTTTACTGTATATGAAAAATAGATTTAAATAGCTGGTTCTTGTTGGCTTAAACAATGCCAACTTCCTAAACCCCAAATTACATCGGTGCTATCAATACCAATTACGGGTCTATCGGTAAAACATTCGCTTAAAATAGACAATGCTTTATCGTCGTTTTTATCTCTAAAAGTAGGAACAATTACGGCACTATTTGCAATATAAAAATTAGCGTACGAAGCAGGCAAACGTTGGTCTTCGTAAATTACAGGTGAAGGCATTGGTAGCTCAACAATATTCAGCTGTTTGCCTGAAATCAAACGCATTTTTTTCAACGCATCTAAGTTTTCTTGTAGTAAATGATAGTTTTCGTCGTTTTTATTTTCTTCAACCACTGTTACTACTGTATCGGTATTTACAAAACGTGTAATGTCATCGATATGTCCATCAGTATCATCGCCTACAATTCCATCGCCTAACCATAAAATTTGCTCAACACCATAAAATTGATGCAAGTAATTTTCTATTTCTTTTTGTGATAAATGTGGATTTCTATTTTCGTTTAACAAACAAGCTGTAGTAGTTAATACTGTTTTTGCATCATTAAATTCTACGGAACCTCCTTCCATAACAATACCTGGATGAACAACTGGAATTTGATAATGATTGGCAATTAAGGTTGGAATAATATCATCTAAATCGAAAGGAGGATACTTGTTACCCCAAGCATTATATCCCCAATCTACAATCATTTTTTCTTTTTTTTCTGGATGAATTAAAAACGCAGGACCATGATCTCTACACCAAGCATCATTAGTAGGATGATGAAAAAAAAGAATTTTAGATAAATCAGCGTTTACTTTTATCAATTGTTCTTTTGCAAACGCTTCCATAGCTGCATCTTTTACATTAATGCATACCAATTCTTTTGTGGCAACAGTTTTTATAAATGTAGAATATGGTGTATAAATGGTATCAATTTTTCCTGGCCAACTTGCTTCTTTATGTGGCCAACTAAGCCATGTTGCTGTATGTTTATGCCATTCGGCAGGAAAATAAAAACCTGCTTCTTTGGGAGATTGTATCATTGTTGTGATTAGATAAATTTTAAATGAAAATCTTTAGTCTTCGTCGATAAAACGTTTGGTAATTGGCTGATAACTATCAATTCTTCTATCTCTTAAAAAAGGCCAATGTGTTCTGTATCTCTCAGATTTTGTTAAATCAATATCGGTTACTACAGTTTCTTCTTCGTTATGTGTTGCTTTGTAAATAAGGCTTCCAAAAGCATTGGTGATAAACGATCCGCCCCAAAATTCCATATCGGCTTCTCTACCAACTCTGTTTACAGAAACAACGGGAATGCCATTTGCAACTGCATGTGAGCGTTGTATAGTTTGCCATGCATTGTATTGTTCAACATTGGTTTCGTTGTCTTGCGTAATTGCCCAACCAATTGCTGTAGGATAAAATAAAATTTCTGCACCCATTAATGCAGTTATTCTAGCTGCTTCAGGATACCATTGATCCCAACAAATTAATACGCCTATTTTGGCAAATTTTGTATTAAAAACTTTATAACCTAAATCACCTGGCGTAAAATAGAATTTCTCATAATAACCAGGGTCATCTGGAATATGCATTTTTCTATATTTGCCTAAATATTTTCCATCTGCATCAATTACTGCTGTGGTATTATGGTATAATCCTTCGGCTCTTTTTTCAAATAAAGAGGCAATAATTACTACGTTGTGTTTGGCAGCAACAGGCGAAAGAATATCTGTAGAAGGACCTGGAATAGATTCTCCTAAATTAAAATTATCGTGGTCTTCTACATCACAGAAGTATAGTGAAGTAAATAATTCTTGTAAACAAACAATTTGAGCACCTTTAGCAGCTGCAATTTCAATTTGCTCAATTGCTTTTTGTATATTTTCTGTTCTATCTGCTGTACAACTCATTTGTACAGTACCAATTTTTACAATAGACATTTGAATGTTGGTTTATAAAAATCAAAAGTAACTGTTCGCTTTTATTTTATTGGAAAACAATATGTAAAGTTTATAATAAAAAAAGTTCTGTTTGCATAAGCAAACAGAACTTTTAGATATGTAAACAGTATAAATTAATATCTGTTGTAGCCACCGCCACCGCTGTTTCCACCACGATCGCCGCCACCACGGTTTCCACCGCCGTAACCACCACCACGACTTCCGCCGCCGCCGCCATAACCGCCACGACTTCCGCCGCCACCGTAACCGCCACCGCTGTTACCGCCGCCAAAACTGCGTTTTTTAAATCCACCTTCTTTTCTTTCGCCTTCTGGACGAGGAGTTGATTCGTTTACAACTACTTTACGACCACCTAATTCAGTGTCATGTAAAGCACTGATTGCTGTACGAGCAGCATCGTCATCAGACATTTCAACAAAACCAAAACCTTTGCTACGGTTGTTGTTAAATTTGTCTGTAACAATTTTTGCACTTGTTACTTCGCCATAAGGAGCGAAAAGTTCTTGAAGATCTTCACTAGTCATAGACCAGTTTAAGTTTCCAACGTAAATGTTCATGTTCTTTAAATTAAAAAAATAAAAAATCAATGGAAAAAACAGTAACCAAAAACCCTGAATCATTTACGTTAAAAACGTTCGAGAGAATTGTAAAACTGACCATTGTGATAAGTAAAAGTATTATATTTATTGATTTACCAAAATTTATTTTTAAAAATCAGTATTCTTCACATAAATATAATATTCTATTTCTCTCAATTTTCAGTTAAAATAAAATAATCATTACTGTAATTGGCGTTTATAAATTTGCACGGTGTTCTCATATCCCAAGTATAAAGCATCACAAACCAATGCATGACCAATACTAACTTCATTTAAGTACGGAATATTTTGGGCAAAAAATTGAAGATTATGAGCATTTAGATCATGACCAGCATTAATTCCTAAATTCAGTTCTTTTGCTTTTTCAGCAGCCTGAATAAAAGGTGCAATAGCTGCATTTTTTTCATCTTTATTTTTTGCTTGTTCAAATTTTTTGGCAAAACTTTCGGTATACAGTTCAATTCTATCGGTTCCTGTTTTGGCAGCACCTTCTATCATTTCTATAATTGGGTCTACAAAAATTGAAACTCTAATTCCTTCGTTTCGAAATATTTGAACCATGTTTTTAAGGTAATTAGCATGTTCTATGGTATTCCATCCATGATTACTAGTAATTTGACCCAAAGCATCAGGTACCAATGTTACTTGATGTGGTTTTACTGCAAGTACTAGATCTACAAATTTTTGTTCCGAACAATTTCCTTCTATATTAAATTCAGTAGTAATAATGGGTTTAATATTATACACATCTTTGTACGTAATATGTCTTTCATCTGGTCTTGGATGAACAGTAACACCATCTGCACCAAACCTTTGAGCATCTATAGCAGCCTTTACTACATTGGGGTTATGACCACCTCTACTATTTCTGATAGTGGCAAATTTATTAATATTAACACTTAGCTTGATCATGCTGCAAAATTGTAACTTTTATCTATAGAACAAATATTTGTAAGCAGAGTTGAAATAGTTTTTCTAATATTTTGGTTTACGTTGTTTTTATTTGCAAACGATATACCTGTTTAAAATGAATATTTGATTAGTATGAAAATTGTAATTATAAACGGACCTAATTTGAATTTATTGGGAAAAAGAGAGCCTGGAATTTACGGGTCACAAAACTTTGAGGCATTTTTTGAAGAATTGAAAAACCAATTTCCTGCAATTGAATTCACCTATTTTCAAAGTAATGTAGAGGGAGAGTTAATTAATAAATTGCAAGAAGTAGGATTTGATGCAGATGGAATAATATTAAATCCTGGTGGTTACACACATACTTCTGTTGCAATAGGAGATTGTATTGCAGCCATTACATCGCCTGTAATTGAAGTACATATAAGCAATGTACATGCTAGAGAGGCGTTTAGGCATATTTCTCATGTATCTGCAAAATGTAAAGGGTCTATTATTGGTTTAGGTTTAGAAGGCTATGCATTGGCTGTTCGCTATTTAATTTCTATTCAAACAAATTCTTAATTTTTTCTTTTGACAGCAATTGTTACTACTTTCTTCACTGCATTTTTAATCAGTTTTTTAGGGCAATTGCCTCTAGGAAATATGAGCCTAACAGCTACACAAATTAGGGTTCAAGAAGGATTAAAATCGGCTATTTTGTATATGTGGGGCGTTGCAATTGTAGAAATGATTTATTTAAGAATTGCCTTAACAGGTATGGATTGGATTTTTCAATATCCTATTATATTTAGATCAATAGGATGGATTACAGTAGTTTTCTTTTGTGTTTTAGGTATTATTTCTATAAAAACGGCTTACCAACAAAAAGCGGAGAAGAAAGGAATTTTAATTGATAATCAATTAAATAGATTTGTTTTAGGATTATGGTTATGTGCCATGAATCCGGCACAAATTCCCTTTTGGTTTTTATGGACGAGCTATGCTTTAGAATGGAAAATTTTACATTCGAATACAGTAGTCTATAATGTATTTACCGTAGGTGCAGGCTTGGGAACAATAGGTGGACTGTTGGTTTATATTTATGGTGGAAACTATTTAATAACCAAAAAAAATGTAAGCAATAGAAAATTAAACTTAATAATGGGTATTATTTTTTTAATTGCAGGAATTGCACAGTTATGGAGAATGTTAGATAAATAAAACTAAAAAGGAAGACCAATACCAAGCTGAAAAGCGTAATTTTTAACCGATATTCCATTTTGACGCATATTACTCCATTCAAAGTTTTTTAAACTCATCCAACCATTATTGGTAGTTCTTGCCGGGTCTTTTACCCTGTAAGCAAAATCTACACGAAGTAAAAAATAAGAAAAATCGAATCGTAAGCCTGTACCCATTCCTATGGCTAAATCTTTGGTTAAGTTTTTTAGAGAAATTACAGATAAAGCATCGTTAGGGTCTTTATTAATGTTCCAAATATTACCAATATCTGCATACAAAGCACTGCCAACTTTTATACCTGCAATATTTGCAATTTGAAATCTGTACTCTAAGTTGGTTTCTAAATTAAAATCTCCAAATCTATCGGTATAACCACTTGTAGAAGTGTCTGTTTTTATAGAAGATCCTAAACCCAATTGTCTTAAACCCCAAGCTCTCATACTATTTGGTCCACCTAAAAAGTATTGTTTAAATACAGGAATACTTTGCCCTGCAATCGGAATACCAACACCCATAAAAAAACGAGTTGCAATTTCTGTTTTGGGATATTTTTTGATGAAACGATATTCTCCTTCAACTTTTAAAAACTTAAATATGTTGGAATTACTACTAGTAATTAGGTGTGAAATCAACCCACTTTCTTCTAAAGCACCTCTGAAATAATGACTTTTTGAAGGGTCTTTTTTGCTAGTAATATTAGAATTAATAGAAAAGCCTAAACCCACCACATTTCCATTTCTAAAAGAATTTCTTAAAAAAGGGTTTTGATTAAACAAGTTGATTAAACCAGATAAAGTATCTACCTTATACAATTCGATATTGGGTAATTTTAGCAAAAAAGTAGTGTTGCCTTTTGTACCCTCTAAACCTAAATTAAAAACAAGCGAACGCAATTGATAAAAACCTCTTCTATCGATATAAGCCCCTGAAGTAGAAAGTAAGGTTCTTTTGTTTTCAAGCTGACGTAAAAAGCCAACTTTGTTTAATGGACCAATAATTCTAGGAAAACTAAATGTGTTACTTAAACTAAGTTGTGTGGTTTGTAAAAAAGGTTTTTGAGCCACACCATCTACAGAACCATCAATATTAAATTCGAATCCCAATCTAAAACTCGTTAAAGATTGAATTGCTTGTTTGCCAATATTTCTATTTCTATAACTTAAATTAGTTGCAATACCCAATAAATTACCCGATCCAATATCGCCTGTATTTCTGCTACTTTCTAAATCAACTGTAAAGTTTTGCCTTTTTTCAGGAACCATGAAAAAATGAAAATCTATACTGTCTTTATCTCTAATTATTGCTTTTGCATCTACCTGTTTCCAAGTACCAATTTGAGATAATCTATTGATGGATTTATAATATAAATCTTCATTATATAAATTTTTATTTTGCAAATAAGTATGTTCTCTAAGTGGTCTTAATTTAAATCTATCTTTTACATACCTAACTGTTGAACCTCTAAAATTTACTGTTTTATAGCTTGATATTTTTAGCAAAGAATCTGCATCGTAATAAGCATCTTTAATGTCTGGATAATAATAAATATGCCCAACATAATATTGTCTTGTAATGGCAGAATCTGTGATGGGTTTTTGTAAAAAAGTAATATCCCATTTAGGATTTTCTTTTCGTTGTTTGGCAGCTGCTGTTAAAATTTTAGCTTGTTCAAATGGGTCAAGAGAAAGCGTAAGTAATTGGCTATCAAGCGTATCTATCAACGCATAAATGTATTCTCTTCTGTAATTAAACAATCCATTTTGATGAAACCAAGTATTTAAACGTTCAATTTCGCTATTAATAATTTGTTTGTTGTAGGGTTTTCCAGGTTTTATCAAACTGTTTTTTGCCTGTAAAAGCGTTAATTTTTGTATGGTAGAGTCAATTGGTTTTTGAGTAGTATCTAGTAAAAAATAATCTACCGATTGTACGGTAATGTTTTTGCCAATTTCAATGTTCATTGAAATGGTTGTTCGAATTTGATTGTTTTTAACCGTGTCGAATTCATATAAAGGCTTTAAATCGGCATAATAATATCCTTGAGAATTTAAGTATGCGTTCATAAACGTTTTTGAACGACCAATATTAACAGTATCAAAAACAGCAGGATTTTTTAGTTTATATACAATACCAAACTGCTGCATTTTTCTAGCTTTTAAGCTATCATCCCAATAGTTGTTTAATTCTGTAATCAATCGTTTACGTTCTTCTTTCGATAAACTACTATCTTTTATATTTATTTTATTTTCAAAAACAAAGGGAATGTTTTTAGAATGATTTTTTACAATGGTACAACTACTACTTATTAATATTGCAAAACTAGCCGTTAGAATAAGTGATAAAAGAGTTGTTGTTTTGCTAATTAAACGCATACGTAATGTTAAGTAAGAATGAGGTCAAATATATTCAATCTTTATGCCACAAAAAACAAAGAAATGAAACAGGATTGTTTATAGTTGAAGGTGTAAAATTGGTAGATGATTTGTTAAAAAGCAATTTTAAAGTTGTTAAATTATATGCATTATCTAGTTGGATACAACAAAATTTACAGTGCCAATCTATCACAACCGAAGTAGAACCGTTTGAGTTGGAAAAAATTTCTACCCTTCAAACGCCACAGCAAGTAATTGCAATAGTGCAACAAGCAAATACCAATGCTATTTCTAGTGAATGGAGTGGCATTACATTATGTTTAGATGGAATTCAAGATCCAGGAAATTTAGGTACAATTATTCGAATTGCAGATTGGTTTGGTATTCAACAAATTATTTGTAGCGAAAATACAGTAGAAATATATAATCCTAAAGTAATACAAAGCACTATGGGCAGTTTTGTACGTGTTTCTGTTTGTTACACCCATTTACACACGTATTTAAGCACTTCACCACTGCCAGTTTATGGAGCATTACTACAAGGTAAAAATGTTTTTGAAATAGAAAAACCATCACAAGCAATATTGATAATTGGTAGCGAAGGAAAAGGCATTTCACCCGAAATTCTTCCATTCATTCAGCATCCGATTACAATTCCTAAAAAAGGAGGAGCCGAAAGTTTAAATGCAGCAGTAGCAACGGGTATTTTGGCAGCTTTTTTTGCTTAATTTATTCATGAAAGTACATGGCTAGTTTTTCTCTCCATTCTTGTGGCAATGTTGCTTTTTCTCTTGTTTTTGCGTCAATAAAATACAATACTACTTTACCTACAGTTAGTAATTTTTCTTGCTCATTATATACCTCTTGATGAAATTCAATTTTATGATGTTTGGGTAATTCGTTTAACGTGGTTTTAATTGTTAATAAATCATCATAAATAGCAGGTCTTAGATATTTGCAATGAATTTCTACAATTGGCATAATAATTCCAGAATGCTCTAAATCTTTATATGTAAATCCTAATGATCGAATAAATTCAGCTCTACCCACTTCAAAATATTGAACATAATTGCTGTGATATACAACACCCATTTGGTCGGTTTCTGCATATCTTACTCTAACTGTGGTTTTGCTTTCGTACATAAATTATAATTATTCTTTTCTTGTTGGTAAAGTTAGGGTAGAGGCTTGTTTATCCACAAATTAAAGGAACAATGTTTGTTATACAAGTGTCAAATTATCTTTAATTGGTTTTGGCATTATTTTAAGATTCAAAACGGTAATATTTGTTTTTTAGAAAAACGGCAAAAAGCATTTTGTTCATATCATTGCTTCGTTAATATTTAGATGGCAATTGTAAATTTTATATAGTATGAAAATGCGGATTCAATACAAATCTTTTCTGTATATAACTATATTTTATTGTAGTTTTTTAGGTAGGCAAGCAACAGCACAAGCAACTTTAGCAACCACCGATATTGATGCCACCTATAAGCTAGCAAAAGAATATTACGCAAGAGATCAATTTAGCCTTGCATATCCTATTTTTTCAGATATTCATCATCATAAAATTGCTAGCTCAAATTATCCTGAAACCATTGCTATTGAAGCATCTTACTATTATATCGTATGTGGGTTAAAATTAAATAAATGGCTACACGAACAGTTAGCAACAAATTTTATAGAGCAATCTACACATGCTGCTAGAGTGCAAATGATGTGCTTTGAATTAGCAGAATTTTATTTCCGACAAAAAAAATATGCAGAAGCACTTGCTTTTTACGATAAAACAGGTATTCAAAACCTAAATAACACTGCTATTGCATCGTTAAAGTTTCATAAAGCGTATTGCTTATTTACCATGCAACAATTTAAAGAAGCAAAACCTTTATTTAACGCAATTAGACAAATTGCTGACGATGCCAATTATATTGATGCTAATTATTATTATGGATTTATTGCATTTTATGATAAACAATATAAAGATGCTTTGGCTGCATTTACCGTTGCAGAAAATGATGCTACTTATAGTTCTATAGTGCCTTTTTATATTGCTGAAATTCACTATTTTAATAATGATAGAGATATTGCATTAAGCTATGCAGAAAAACAAATAAAGAAAGGTGGACAGTTTTACGATTTGCAACTAAAACAACTTGCAGGTCAACTGTATTTTGATAAACGACAATTTGCAAAAGCACAACCGTACTTAGAAGAATACATTAATAAAACCGAAAAAGTAAGTAGAGAAGATTTGTACGAACTCAGCTATTGTTACTATGAAGCTGGCGTTTGGAAAAAGAGTATTGAAGGTTTTAAACAATTGGGTGGAAAAGAAGATTCATTGGCACAAAATAGCATGTATTTATTAGCAGATGCATATTTAAAAACCGATCAAAAAATGAATGCAAGAAATGCATTTTTATTTTGTGCTAGCAACAACAGTAATCCTACTCAAAAAGAAATTTCAACCTTTAGCTATGCAAAACTTTCTTATGAACTAGGTTATACCGATGTAGCTTTAAGAGAGTTGCAACAATTTATTATTCAGTTTCCTAAAAGCAATCAACTACAAGAAGCAAAAGAATTATTGGTAGTTGTTTTGGCCAATACTAGCAATTATAAAGATGCTTTAGCCCTGTTTGAGAGTTTAAAAAACAAAAGCGAAACTGCTCAAAAAATTTATCCAAAAATATTATATGGAAGAGCTGTTGAGCTGATTAACGATCAACAAATTACACAGGCAGATGCCTTATTATCACAAATTACACAGCTGCCTTATAACGCTACTTACATGCCATTTGTAAACTTTTGGAAAGGTGAAATTGCATATAGAACAGGCTCTGTAGATAATGCTATTGTTTATTTACAAGCGTATTTAAACAACGCAATTGTAAATGGAGAAGTAAATGCTGTACATGCAAAATATAATTTAGCTTATTGCTTTTTAAAGAAAGAAGATTATAAACAAGCACAAAAATATTTTGAACAAATAGGAAATGTTCCTTCTGTTTCTGCTACCTCCATTCAACAAGACGCTTATATTAGAAGTGCAGATTGCTACTTTATGAATAAGCAATTTAAGCAAGCATTAAAAATGTATGAAGAAGTAATTGCTTTACAACTGAAAAATGCAGATTATGCCTTGTACCAAAAAGCCATTATTGCAGGTGCTTCTAACAAAAATGCAGATAAAATTAAGTACATGCAACAACTGATTCAGCAGTTTCCTTCATCAACATTGTTAGCAGATGCCAATATAGAAATTGCTAATAGTTTTTTATCGAATGAGCAATTTAACGAAGCATTACCACCATTACAACAAGTATTAAATAACAAACAAGCCAAAGCTTTATGGCCACAAGCGTATTTAAAAACAGGAGTAGCTCATTTTAATTTGAATAATAATACCGATGCACTCACCAACTTTACTACTTTGGTAAAGCAATATCCAAATGCTACAGAAAGTGAAGATGCAATTGAATACATTAGAAACATCTTTGTAGAAAATCAACAGCCTGCCAATTTTGTAACGTTTATGCAGCAAAATGGTAAATCAATTACCACTAATGAAGCAGATTCTTTAACCTATAAATCTGCCATGATAAAATATGAAGCAAAAGTTTTTGATGAGGCAAAACAAGGTTTTGAATCGTATTTATCTCAATTTGCTACAGGAAGGTTTGCTTTAGAAGCTCATTATTTTTTGGCTGAAATATGTATTAATCAAAAAGATTTTAATGCTGCATTGCCTCATTACAATGTAGTTGCTAGTAAGGCTCCAAATAAATATGCTGAAAGAAGTTGTTTACAAAGTGCAAGGATTTACTACTTCGATTTAAAAGATTTTGAAAACGCACAAAAATATTTTGCTCAATTAAAAAATATTGCTGTTCAACAAGAAAATAGGCTAGAGGCTATGAGAGGATTGTTGCGTTGTCAATACAAATTGCAGCAGTTTAAAGATGCAGTAACCAATGCACAAGATTTATTGGCCGAAAAAGGTACAGCTACCGACGATAAAATGATTGCCAACATGATTGTTGCAAAAAGTTATCAATCGGCAAATCAATTAGAACAAGCAACTAGTGCTTATAAAGCTGTAATTGCTCTTGGAAAAACAGAATATGCAGCAGAAGCACAATACAGATTAGCTGAAATTTTATTGATACAACAAAAATTTGCTGAAGCAGAAAAAGCAGCTTTTGATGTAATTAAAAAAGTGGGTAGTTACGAAATGTGGGTAACCAAAAGTTATATTTTGTTAGGCGATATTTACTTTAAGCAAAAAGATTTATTTAATGCAGAAGCTACTTACAAAAGCGTAGCCGAAAATACCACCATTGAAGAATTAATTCAGGAAGCCAATCAAAAATTAGGATTGGTAATAGCAGAAAAAAATAAGACCAACAAAGTAGTTACACCTTAATTTGATTAAACATGCGAATTCAATATATATTCATCATGAGTTTGTTTAGTTTCTTTTTTACAGAAACAACATTTGCTCAAAAAAAGAAAAAAACAGCCAAATCTGCCAATAGTCGTGTAAAGGCAAAGCCTGCTAAAAAGGTGGTAACGTCTAAAAAAACGGTTAAAGGAAAAAAAGCTACCGTTGCCACAAAAAACAATGCAAAAGTTGCGAGTACACAACAAACAACATCAAATGTGGTAGTTATAGATACTGCAACATTACCAAAAGAAGTAGTAATTACTTCTGCATTTAAACCATCTTTAAGAAATGCAGCAAAAATTAATTTTACAGCTGCTACTCCTTTGTTAGATACTGTAAAAGTTGCTCAGAGTTATAATATTCCATCTCAAAGCTTGTTTTTCTCTTATCAACCTATTGCAATTAAACCAATGGCTTACAGTGCAGATACAAGTATTGAATGGATGAATCAACAGTATATAAAATTAGGTTTTGGCAATTTTTCCTCTCCTTATGTAGAAACAGGTTTGGCATTTGGTGATGGAAGAAAAACCATGGGTTTGGTACATGCAAAATACCAATCAGCAAAAGGTAATTTACCATTTCAAGAATACAATAAATTAGGTGTAGATGTTGGAGGAACGTTTCAACTAAAGAAAAATCATCAATTATCTGGTAAAGTTTATTTTTCTAATCAAACGCAATACCAGTATGGTTTTTCACCAGCAAATAGTGCAATTACCAAAGATGATATTCGTCAACGATTTACCACCGTTGGTTTTGATGGGGTACTTAAAAATCTAAGTAGCAATGCACAAGGCATACAATATCAGCCCACAATTAAATTCAATGTTTTCTCTGCTAATAATCAATCCAATGAAATTAACTTATTGCTAAAAACGCCTTTGCAAAAAAAGCTAAACGAAAAACTTACGTTGCAATTCGATGCTACAGCAGATATCACTTCATATAATACTTCAACAATTCCTAATTCAATTCGTATCAACAATAATCTTTGGTATGTATTGGCTAACGGAAAATATACCAACGAAAAATTTACAATAACTGCTGGTTTAATGCCAAGTTGGGATAATAAACAATTTAAACTTTTACCACATGTTACAGCTGATGTAATAGTTGATAAACAAAAAATGGTAGCACAGTTTGGATGGATAGGCTATTTTCAAAAAAATAGTTATCAACAACTTACTATAATCAACCCATTTATCGATCCTGTTACAGCACAAGCCAATACAAGAATTGTAGAACAATTTGCAGGATTAAAAGGCAGCTTAACCAAACATTTTACCTACAATGCAAAACTTTCATTTGTACAAATGAAAAATGCGATTTTGTTTAATAACAATTATTTTTTTCCTGCTCAAAACTTTAAAGCATTGGTGTCGCCACAAGTACAAGCCATACGTTTAAAAGGTGAATTGGGTTATTCTATTCAAGAAAAATTTGCTGTACTTGCTGCTGCTACTTACAATCAGTTTACAAAAGTTGAAGGTTTTGATAAAGCATATGGTTTGGTTCCCTTAGAACTAAACGGTAGTTTTAGATGGAAGGTGTTGAAAGATGTTCAATTGAAAAGTGATGTTTTGTTTATGAGTGGCAATGCTTTTACTGATAACACTACTTCTACAGGAAAAGTAAAACCTGCTATAGATGTAAACATTGGAACCGAGTTTTTAGTAATGCCAAAATTAAATGCATGGCTTCAATTTAATAATTTATTGAACAATAAATACCAACGTTGGAATCAATACGAGGTTTTAGGTTTTCAAGTTTTAGCAGGAGTTGTATATTCGTTCCGATAATTTATAAATTATGTATCCTTTATTGTACAAATATTTGGTGTTGAATAAAAAAATGATACTCCCAAACGTGGGTGTATTTACCATCAAAAACACACCGGCAGATTTAGATTTTGTAAAAGGAATATTGCATGCCCCTCAAGCTCAAATTCAATTTCAGCCAGGTTTTTCAGCTGCTGATAAAAACTTTTTTCAATATTTGAGTAAAGAAATGAAAGTAGAAGAATGGAAAGCCGTAAAAGCATTCCAAGAATTTGTAAATCAAATGAAAGAATCGATTGATGCAGGTGAAGATGTGCAACTTTCAGGTATTGGTCAATTGAAAAAAGGATATAATGATGATTTACTGTTTGTAGAAAATACTCAAAACGCCATTATTTCTCCCACAGATATTCGTTTAAACAATGCTGCTGATTCTAAAGCTAATTTAGTAGAGCTTTATAAAACAGGTGATAACCTAATTATAGTAGAAGAAACAGAAGATGATAAGCTAGAAATGATTGTAAAAGAAGATGAGGAAGATTATTGGTGGGTATATGCTGTAATTCTTGCTTTAATGGGTATTGGTGCTTTATTGTACTATTATATTTAACATTTGTTACTCAATTTTGTAAATGACAGTTTCTACAATACACTACCAACAATGTCCTTGTTGTGGTAGTTCATCTATTCAACACCAGCTAATTGCTAAAGATTACACTGTGAGTAATCTAGATTTTTCAATTTGGCATTGCCAAAATTGTAGCTGTAGATTTACGCAAGATATTCCTATTCAGTCAGAAATTGGTGCATTCTATCAATCAGAAAATTATGTATCACATTCTGATACACAGAAAGGATTTATTAATAAAGTATACCATATTGTTAGAAACATTACCCTTCAATCAAAACGAAAAATTGTACAACAATATACTGGAAAAAAAAGTGGAAGTTTACTAGATGTAGGAGCAGGAACAGGAGCTTTTTCTACTGAAATGAACAATTACAATTGGCAGGTCACTGGTTTAGAACCTGATGAAACGGCTCGTAAAGTTGCTTTTGAAAAATTTAAGTTAGCGTTACAATCGCCTGAACAATTGTTTCAACTAGCTGCTCATTCATACGATGCCATTACCATGTGGCACGTTCTAGAACATGTACATGATTTACACGGTTATCTAGAGCAATTTCAAAAAATTACGAAGGCCGATGGTAAATTGTTTATAGCTGTTCCCAATTATACGAGTAAAGATGCTGCACATTACCAGTCGTTTTGGGCTGCTTACGATGTACCAAGACATTTATATCATTTTTCTCCAAAAAGTATTGATGTATTGGCTCAACAACATGGTTTTGTAGTAGAAAAGCATTTGCCCATGTGGTTTGATAGTGTTTATGTAAGTATGCTGAGTGAACAATATAAAAACGGAGGAAAAGGAAATGTAATTGCTGCCATATTACAAGGCTTTGTTTCAAATTTATTTAGCTTATTGAATGTGAAAAAATGTAGTTCTATCATTTATATTTTACGAAAAAAATAGCATTGGTTCAATAGCTACTTTCAAACGCAGATTTTAATCCATTTAATGGATATTTGTTACCATCAATTTGTTTAGCTATTCATTCAACCAATCACATACTACATTCTCCAATAGAATACCTAAAAGGTGTGGGGCCATTGCGTGCCGATTTGTTAAAAAAAGAATTGAGCATTTACACTTTTGCCGATTTATTAGAACATTTTCCCCACAGACATATCGACAAAACTAAAATTAATCGAATTGCAGATATTACGCCCAACTTCGAATATGTACAAGTAGTAGGTAAGTTAATGTTTATAGATGTGGTGGGAGAAGGTAGGGGTAAACGTTTGGTAGCCCAACTAAAAGATGCTTCTGGCTTGCTAGAATTGGCTTGGTTTCAAGGGATTAGTTGGGTGCAAAAAAATCTGATTATTGGAGGAGCTTATTTGGTTTTTGGAAAAATTAGTTTTTTTAGTGGAAAGCCACAAATTGTTCATCCTGAAATTGAAGTTTTTACGCCTGCTTCTGCCGATACGAAAAGCTATTTAGAGCCAGTTTATCCTGCCACAGAAAAATTAAAAGCAAGAGGTTTAAATGGACGACAATTAGGGAAAATTACCCAAACACTCGTTGCCCAAATTCAACCAAAAGATATACTTGAAAATTTACCCAATTCTATTTTAAATGAATTGAATTTGATGGGTAGATACGATGCATTTTGTAATGTACATTTCCCTACATCATTACAAGTGTACGAAAGAGCCGTTTATCGTTTAAAGTTTGAAGAGCTATTTATTGCCCAAGTTCGATTAAACTTAATTCGAATACAAAGGCATAAAAATAGCAGAGGTGTACTTTTTGAAAAAGTAGGCGCTTTGTTTAATACTTTTTACAACCAATATCTTCCATTTCAACTAACAGGTGCACAAAAAAGGGTGTTAAAAGAAATACGTCAAGATACGGCAAAAGGTTATCAAATGAACCGTTTATTACAAGGTGATGTTGGTAGTGGAAAAACCATTGTTGCTTTGTTAAGTATGCTTTTAGCGGCAGATAATGGCTATCAAAGTTGCTTAATGGCTCCAACAGAAATATTGGCTCAACAGCATTTTAATGGATTGAGTAGTCTGCTAAAAGACATGCCTATTCGTATTGAAATTTTAACAGGAAGCACAAAAACTAAAAAAAGAAGAGCCATTTTAAACGATTTGCAAGCAGGAGAATTACAACTTATTGTAGGTACACATGCTTTAATTGAAGACGTTGTTCAATTTAAAAATCTTGGTTTTGTAGTAGTGGACGAACAGCATCGATTTGGCGTAGCTCAACGAGCAAAATTGTGGCAAAAAGCAACCATTCCTCCACATATTTTGGTAATGACTGCAACACCCATTCCTCGTACGTTGGCAATGACCGCTTATGGTGATTTAGATTATAGTGTAATGGACGAATTACCACCAGGTAGGCAACCCATAACAACTGTACATCGTTTTGAACAAAAAAGAGCAAGTGTAATGGAATTTATTCGTTCAGAAATTGCACTTGGCAGACAAGCTTATATTATTTATCCATTGATTGAAGAAAGTGAAAAATTGAGTTATGAAGATTTGATGCAAGGATACGAACAGGTAAAAAGCTACTTTCCAGAGCCAAAATATAGAATAAGTATGGTTCATGGAAAACAGCCAGCGGAACAAAAAGAAACCAATATGCAACGATTTGTTTCAGGCGATACCAACATTATGGTAAGTACAACTGTTATTGAAGTAGGTGTAAATGTTCCGAATGCAAGCGTAATGGTAATTGAGAGTAGTGAAAAATTTGGTTTATCGCAATTGCACCAGCTAAGAGGAAGAGTGGGTAGAGGTAGTGAAAAAAGTTTTTGCATTCTTTTAACAGGAAGTAAATTAAGCCGAGAAGCAAAAGAGCGTCTACAGATAATGTGTGCTACAAATGATGGATTTAAAATTGCGGAGAAAGATTTAGAACTACGTGGTCCTGGCGATATTGAAGGAACAAGACAAAGTGGAGCTTTGAATTTTAAATTAGCATCTATTGTAAATGACAAAGAATTACTAGAATTAGCGAAAGTAAAAGCAGAATCTTTGTTAGAAGTGGATGTAGATTTGGCACTACCTGACAATGCTCGTCTAAAATTGTTTCTCCAATCACAAAAAGGAAAAACTGGTTGGAGTAAGATTTCCTAAAAGTAAAATGCAAGTTTTTGAAAACAAAAATGTTAAAATGTAAATTCTTTTTTTATTGGAGAATATTTTTTATGATTTTGGTTCAATATTGGTAAGAAAATTTTACATACCTCATTTAATATGATTCCACGATACTGTTTTTACTGGTTTATTCTTATTTGTTGTACATTCTCTGTCTCTCAGATTTATGCACAGCAATATTTAGAATTTGTAGAAAATAAAGGACAGTGGCATTCTTCCATACAATTTAAAGGCGATTTAAATACAGGTGCATTTGCTTTGAAACCAGATGGTGGATATAAAATGCTTTTGTATAATCCAGAAGATATTACCAAACGAAACAGTATGATTCATCATCCACATTCTACAGATAAAAATGGCGGCGATAATCATGTACATCAAACGGCTAATATTACTTACAACCAAATAGAAAACAATAAAGTACAAACAGAAAATCTTATAAACGGAGATGTTTTTGTACCAGTAAGAGGCCATGTGTATGAAGTAAAATTTTTAAATGCCAATCCAAATCCTACAGCAATTCCTGATAAGGTTCAAGATAGTTACAATAATTATTTCTTAGGAAAAGATGCATCTAAATGGGCAAGCGGTTGCAAAATTTACGCTGCTGTTACCTATACTAATATTTATCCCAATATCGATATTCGTTATTATACCGATAAAGGAAATTTAAAGTACGATTTTATTATTCGTCCAGGTGGTGATTATAAAAAAATTGCCATGTATGTAGAAGGTGCAAATGGAATTCAACAAAAAAATGGTCAATTAATCATCAAAACTTCTGTTGATGAGGTTAAAGAAAATATACCTTACACGTACCAAATAAGTGGTAAAGGTAAAGTAGAATTAAAATGTGATTATGTTGTAAAGGGCAATATTGTTCAGTTTCAAATTCAAGAACCTGTTCAACAAAATCAAACATTGGTTATTGATCCTCAGTTAATTTTCTCCACTTTTTCAGGCAGTCGTTCAAGTAATTGGGGATTTACAGCAACTTACGATGGTGGCGGTAATTTTTATGCAGGTGGTATTGTATTTGGTGCAGATTTCCCGATTTCTACTGGTGCATTTCAAACAACTTATGGTGGAGGAAATGGTTCAACTGGTGAGGGAGGGGGATTTGATATTGGCATTATGAAATTTAATCCAACTGGTTCTAACAGAATTTATGCAACTTTTTTGGGTGGTGCAGGCAATGATTATCCGCATAGTTTGGTGGTTGATGGAAACAATAACCTAATTATGGCAGGTAAAACTACATCAACCAATTATCCTGTAAACAGAACAAAATTTGGTGTTGGTGGTGGAACTTTTGATATTCTTTTAACGAAGTTAAATGCAGCAGGATCTGCATTGTTAGGTTCAATTGTTATTGGTGGTTCTGGCGACGATGGCGTAAATATTCGCAATAAATATTCAGGAAATGGCGGTACCGGAAATAGTAGAAATGCAGGATCTACAAGAAGAAACTATGGTGACGATTCTAGAAGTGAAGTAATTGTAGATGCAGCTGGAAATATTTATTTGGCTTCTTGTACACAATCAACAGATTTTCCCGTTACTGCTAATGCTTTTCAACCAACGAATGGGGGGAAAAATGCGATAGCACCCATTTTTCAGGATGGTGTTTTAATTAAAACTTCTCCTAATATTGAAACGATTTTAATGAGTAGTTTTTTAGGTGGAGATAGAGACGATGCCGCATTCGTGTTGGCATTAAACCCTTTTAATGGTAATTTATTGGTTGCAGGTGGCACTCAAAGCGAAAATTTTCCTGGCAATAAAACAGGGGTTAAATTTCCTATTTATCAAGGTGGTGATTGTGATGGTTTTGTAGTAGAATTAAATAATACACTGACAGCTATAGTAAGAACAAGTTTTTTTGGAACTTTTGGTGCAGATGTTATTTATGGAATTCAATTTGACAAATTTGGATTTCCGTATATCATGGGAACTACTTCTGGAACAGTAAATTGGATTCCTACATCTAATGTTCGGTTTAGCCAACCTGGTGGTAAACAATTTATCATTAAATTAAAAAAAGATTTAAGCGACTATGAATACTTGACCACTTTTGGAACCAATACAACCAATCCCAATATTTCTCCAACTGCTTTTTTAGTAGATCGTTGCGAAAATGTGTATGTTTCAGGTTGGGGTGGCTCTGGTAATGAAGAGACTGGATACCCAAGTAGCGGAACGAATGGTTTAAGAATTACCACCGATGCATATCAAAGAACTACTGATGGCAATGATTTTTATTTTTTTGTTTTAGAAAGAAATGCTACTTCACAGTTATATGGAAGTTTTTTTGGACAAAGTGGTGGTTTTGGCGAACATGTAGATGGTGGTACTAGTAGATTTGATAGTGAAGGCGTTATTTATCAAGCATTGTGTGCAAATTGTGGTGGACAAGGTGGCCCTTTTCCCGTTTCAGGTGGAGCTTACTCTAGAGTAAATGCTGCCGCTAGTGCTTCTAGTGGAGGTTGTAATTTAGCAGCTGTTAAAATTGCATTTAATTTGGCAGGTGTTGGTAGTGGTGTAAAATCTTCTATAAAGGGCGTTGCAAATAGACGCTCAGGTTGTGTGCCTTTATTGGTAGATTTTACAGATTCTTTAGCATTGGGTAAACAGTTTATTTGGAATTTTGGTGATGGCTCTCCAGAGAGAACAACAACAACTCCAAGTATACAGCATACCTATAATGCAGTTGGCACCTACAACGTAAGGCTAATATCTATTGATTCAACTACTTGTAATATTTCAGATACTTCTTTTGTAACCATTAGGGTAAGAAATGACGAAGCTTTTTTAAATGTATCTGCTATAAAAGTTGGTGATTGTAATCAGTTAAATTATCAATTTACAAATTCCTCTACAGCACCAGTAGGAAAACCATTTAATAGTAATAGTTTTAATTTGGTTTTTGGTGATGGTCAATCTATTAACCTTGGTTCTCCTCAGTCTGTTGTACACACCTATGCTACACCAGGTTCTTATAATGCAAGGTTGGTTTTAACTGATACGAATTATTGTAATACACCAGATTCAATTACCATTCGATTGCGTATTGCTCCATTAGTAAAAGCTGCTTTTATAACCAATCCTGCTGGTTGTGCTCCCTATAATGCCGTTTTTGAAAATACATCCATTGCTGGTACAGAATTTATTTGGGATTTTGGTGACGGTACAAGATTTATAGGCGAAAATCCACCGCCACATCTTTATTCAAATATTGGAACATATACAATTACACTTGTGGCTAATGATACAGCCACTTGTAATAAAACCGATGTTGCAAGTTTTACTATCACTGTAAATGATAAACCATCATCTAGCTTTACATACGCTCCTCAGCCTCCTCAAGCAAATACACCTGTTGTATTTACCAATACATCTTCTGGTGGAATTTCTTACAAATGGTTATTTGGCGATGATGATTCTTTAGTTACTACCAATTACAATGCATTTGTATCACATATTTATAATGCTACAAGATCGTACGATGCTAGTTTAATTGTTACCAATGCATTTGGATGTAGAGATACATCTACACAAGAAATTAGAGCAATTGTATTTCCTTTATTAGATGTTCCAACTGCTTTTACGCCAAACAACGATGGTAAAAATGATGTAATTTTTATAAGAGGTTTTGGTATTGAAAAATTAAGTTGGCGAATTTATAATCGATGGGGTGTTTTAATGTTCGAAACCAATAGTCAGAAAATTGGATGGGATGGAAAACATAAAGGTGTATTGCAGCCACAAGAGGTGTACACTTATTCATTAGATGTTACTTATAGTGATGGACAACGATATACCAAAACAGGAGATATAACTTTATTGAGATGATGAATCGAAAAAAATATGTGTACGTTTTTATTTGCTTACTATTGAGCTTCAACTTGCTTGTTGCTCAGGACTTGCATTTCTCTCAATATTTCAATGCTCCTTTATTGGTAAATCCTGCAAATACGGGTTTTAATCCTGATTACGATTACAGAGTAGGAGGAAATTATAGAAATCAATGGGCCAATGTTACTAGCAATCCATATAAAACAATGAGTCTTTGGGGCGACGCACAATTGTTTAATAACCAATTTGAAAATGGTTGGGTTGGTGTGGGTGGAACTTTATATAGAGATGCAGCTGGTATTGGTTCTTTAACTAGCACTAGAGGTTATGCAACTGCTGCTTATCACCAAATGCTAGGTTACTCTGGGTTATTAAGTGTTGGTTTAGGTGTTGGTGCAATTAATAAAAGAATAGATTTTTCTAAATTATCGTTCGATAACCAATGGAATGGTCGTTTTTTTGATGTAAATATTGGTCCAAATGAGCCTTTTGTGTATAATAGTGTTACCTACATCGATTTTCAAGCTGGTGTAAACTATGCTTGGTTTGTTTCGGATAAAGCCTACTTGAATGTTGGTGTAAGTATGAATCATTTAAACAGACCAAGTGAAAGTTTTTTTGGAAAAACGAGTTCTGTTGATCAAAAAGTCCCAATAAGATACACTACTTTTTTAAATGGTAGTTTTAAAATTGGTGATGTGTGGATATTAAACCCTAATATTTATTATAGTAAAATGGCCGATGCATCAGAAATGGTTGTAGGAATGAATGCCAATAGAAATCTGAGTGGAGATGGAAAACAGCAATTAATTCTTGGATTTTATTATCGATCAAAAGATGCAATGATTCCGATGATTGGCTTGCAAACGAACAATCTAAGAATTACAGCGAATTACGATGTTACTTCTTCTGCTTTAGGAAGTTTTAATGGTAGACAAGGTGGCTACGAAATTTCCATTATTAAAAGCGGTATTTACGGTGGAGGTAATAAATTTATCAAATGCCCCACTGTTAAGTTTTAAAATGTGTACTTAATCTTTCCACAAAAAAGGAAATAAAATAATTGCTAAAGCAATAATCAGCACATTTAATCCAAATAATAAAAATACTAATTGCCACCAACCTGTAAGTATAACTGTTGAAAATGCAGTTACAGAAATTTTCATCAAAAGCAATATTTGAGGGATGATAATTGGAAATCCTAAAATAGCCATCAACGCAGCCGATTGTTGTGCTTTCGCAGCAATGGCTGCTAAAAATGTAAACACCAAACTAAAGCTTGTCCCACCTAACAACGTAATGCCTATAAATTGAGGCATATTGTTTACAGGATTGCCCAACAAAACAGCAAATAATGCTAGTGAAACCAAGCTCATCAATAACATCAGCAATAAATTAAACAAGAGTTTAGCAACAATAAAATCTTTAGCACCAGCTATTGAGTAGAAATACAACATTCTTCCTTTCTGCTCTGCTAAAAAACTTTTTGCTACAGCATTAATGCAAATAAACAATTGCGTTATCCAAAACAAACCATTCCAAACGGTATCTTCTGGCTGCCCCATTGATAAATAAATCACAAAACTTGTTGATGCTATATACAGTAAAATGCCATAAAGGGTGTATTGTTGCCTACTTTCTAACAGTATGTCTTTTTTTACAAGTGTAATGATGGGATGTTGTAACATACGTTTCAATTAGTGTTTTTGGGCTTCTGTACCTTCTGCATAACATTTTCTGCATCTTGGTTCGTACGTATCTTTTTCACCCAATAATACTTGTCCACTTTGTTCTGTTTTTCTATACGAAATGTTGGCAATATTGCCACACTGTACACAAATGGCGTGTAGCTTGGTAATATAATCTGCTACAGCAAGTAGGTTCGGCATTTGACCAAATGGTTTACCCATATAATCCATGTCTAAACCTGCAACAATTACTCTAATTCCTTTAGCAGCAAGGGTTTGACAAACGTCTACTATTTCTGCATCAAAAAATTGAGCTTCATCAATGCCAACTACATCAACGTCTTGTGTTAATAAAAGTATGGTTTGTGAATTATCGATAGGTGTAGATTGAATGGCATTAGAATCATGACTAACCACTTTGGTTTCATCGTATCTAATATCAATGGCTGGTTTAAATATTTCAACTTTTAAATTCGCAATTTTTACTCTTTTTAATCTACGTATCAATTCTTCCGTTTTTCCACTAAACATACTTCCACAAATAACTTCAATCCATCCTCTTTTTTCGCCACTAATATTCGGTTCAATAAACATCGGTAAAATATATTGGTATAAAATTCGTTAATAAATAATTGTTATTTCTTTTATCATCCAAAAATATCACATCTCATGGAAAGAGTAGGTATTCTTATCAATAGATTGCAAGAACAATTTTCTGCAAATACTTCAAACAATCAACTTGCTATTACTGCACAAATGTTGTTGAATGAATTGAAATTAGAAAATAATACAAGCACTTTTAATAAAAAAGTTGCTGTAACCATGCCTTTTACAGCATTTCATCCTACAACTGAAACAGAATCAACTACAGATACTACAAACTTTGTTGTAGAAGAGATAGCGTTATCGAAAGAAGAATATATGTTGATAGAAAAAGAAGAAGAATTTCTGAAAGAAGAAGAACAACCAATAGTAGTAGAATTTGATTTACAAACAGAATCGTTACCTATGGCAACCTCACAAATTGATGAAACCATTGCTACGGTTGAAGAATCAATACCTACTGAAGTAGAAGAAGTTGCACCAATTATTGAAGAAACGCAGCCAAATACTTTTTTTGAATCAGCATTTAAGTATGATTATTCCACAGAAAATCTACCTACAATGATGCATCAAAAACCAAAAGAAGTGTATGTTTTAAATGATGTTTTGGTAGAAGAAGAACCAATAAGTATTCATACAAAATTTAGAGAAGAAAGAAAAGAGGTTGCTACTGTTTTAGAAAGTGCACCAATAAAAGATTTGAAAAAAGCGATTAGCGTAAATGATAGATATGTTTTTATTCAAGAGCTTTTTAGAGGCGATGAAGCAATGTTTGAACGCAGTTTAAAAACCATTAACAGTTTTAGTATTTTGCCAGAAGCATTTTTTTGGATGGAAAGAGAATTAAAAATAAAAATAGGATGGCCAGAGAAATCAGAAACTGTAGAAAAGTTTTATCATTTGGTGAGAAGACGATTTTCATAAATATATTCATCAACTATTTTTGTAGCTCCAGCTTTTTGTAGCACATATTGTTGTGCTTGTTTACAAACTTGTTGATACTTATTCAAATCGTTTAATAGCTCTTGTATTTGATGCTCTAATTCTAGAGCATTTTTTATGGATATAACTCCATCGGCGGCAACAAGTTCTACTGCTTCCGTATATTTTTTATAATTAGGTCCAATTATTACAGGTTTGCCATAAACGGCTGCTTCTAGTACATTGTGTATTCCATCTTTTGTAAATCCACCACCAACATAACAAATGGTAGCATACTTGTATAGATTACTCAACATTCCAACGTTGTCAATAATCAAAACATTTGTGGTTGTGGTTTTCTGTTCTTGTAATTCTGTAAAAGTAATTGCTTGTTGGTAAAGAAGTTTGCAGTTTTCTATCCGTGATTTTTCTACTGAATGAGGAGCAATTATAAAGTAAATCTCTTTGTTTTTTGCTGCAAATTCAGCTAATAAAACATCATCTTGTAGCCATGTACTTCCGGCTACAATTACTTGTTTGGCATTGTTTATAAATGAATTAATCAAAGGTATTTCTGAAAATTGAGCTGCATTTTCAATTACTCTATCAAAACGAGTATCTCCATGTATGGTAACTACATTGTTTGTAAATCCTATACTTTCTAGTAGCTTTTTAGACTTGGCATTTTGCACAAATACATGCGTAAAACTTGCCAACATGCTTCTATAAAAACTTCCATACCATTTGAAAAAAGGTTGATTGGCTCTAAAGTTTGCAGAAATAAGCAATGTAGGTATAGATTGCCTTTTTGCTTCTTGCAAATAAAAAAACCAGAATTCATATTTTACAAAAAAGATAAGTTTTGGGTCAACAATATGAACGAAGCGTTTAGCGGCTTTTTTTCCATCCATCGGTAAGTAAAATACCCAATCTGCTAATGGATAGTTTTTACGAATTTCGTACCCTGATGGCGAAAAAAAAGTAAGTAATATTTTATAAGAGGGGTAGTTTTTTTTGATAGACTCAATAATCGGTCTACCTTGTTCAAACTCACCAAGTGAGGCACAATGCACCCAAACTACAGGTGATTGATTATTCGAAAATGTTTTTTCTAAACGTTGAAAAATGTTTTTTCTTCCATCTATCCACAACTTGGCTTTATCATTTTTTACACTTATAATTTGTGCAATAAATGGATATAGTTTAATGAATATAATGTACAATAATTTCAATGCAGTAGCAGAATTGTATATTCAAATTGAATAAAAGGATGTGCAAAAATTTACTCACTCAACTGGTAAATTTCTCTGATATTTCTACCCAAACCATCATAATCTAACCCATAACCTAATACAAATTTGTTGGGTATTGAAAAGCAACAGTAATCTATTTTTACATCATAAATCTGTGCTGCTGGTTTGTGTAGTAAAACTGCAATTTTTAAACTTGCAGGATGTTGGTTGTTTAATTGTGGCAAAAACTCACTTAAAGTTTTACCCGTATCAATAATATCTTCTAAAACCACAACATGCCTATTGGTAAGATCTGTATCTAAACCAATGGCTGTAATTACATGACCTGTAGATTGTGTGCCTTTGTAAGATGCTAGCTTAATAAAGCAAATTTCCGCTTCAATCGTTAGCTCTTTAAATAAATCTGCTGCAAACATAAATGAGCCATTTAAAACCGAAATAAACAAAGGTTTTTTGCCTGCATAATCTACGTTTAGTTGTGCAGCCAACTCTTTTATTTTTTGTAGAATGGTTGTTTCAGCAATAAATGGTACAAACGTTTTATCTATTACTTTTATTGAAAGCGGAGTTGTTTGCATGAATTTGATTATTAATAGTTAAATATAAACGATGGCTCTTTCTTCAAATAAAAAGATACATCTACTTTTTTGAAACGTTTGCAACACTTGGTCTTAGCAGCAACTTGTCTCCAACTTTTACAATGCTTTTATTATCCAGTTTGTTGTATTCTAATAATTTTTCTAGTCGTATGCCTTCTTTTTGTGCAATGTTGTGCAAGGTTTCTAGCTGTTCAACAACATGAATATCAGAACCACCTTTGGTTAGTTTTTTTTCTAAAAAAAGTAATTGATTTTCATGTAAAATATCAACTTCTTCCATATCATTAAATTCTAACAACTTCATTAAACTAATATCATATTGCTTTGCAATCGACAATAAAGAAGTTCCTTCAGTTGCAAAAATTACTTTTGAGTGATTAATGGTAAATATTCCTGTAGGGTAGGAAGTGGCTGTATTTGTTGACTTAATATTATTGTTTAAATTAGGATTAATAATTACCACAGAATCTTCTTCTATCTTTTCCGCTGTTTGAGCAACTGATTTTTGTACATTTTTTTTAGAAGAAACGGGAATAATCAACTCACCCAAAACCGTATCTTTTACAATTGATTCTTGATTGCTAGCAAAAGAAGGTTCGTTGTTTTTTTTGTTTAAAGCAATCAGTGTATATTCTTGCAAATTATAATCGTTAATTACCTTAATGAGTCTTTCAGGATACGATTTATCTGTAGCATAACCTGCTTTTTTTAAACCCTTTGCCCAACCTTCATAATCTGTAGGATCTAGTTTAAATAAAAAACTATAATGTGGTCTAGAGACTAAAAAATCTGAATGATCTCTAAAACTTTCAGCTGCAGTTGCATATTTTCTAAAACATTCTCCTTTTGCATCATCGTTATGGTACACTTTTTCGCCTTGCCACTCTGTTTTACATTTTATTCCAAAATGGTTATTACTTTTTTTACACAATTCTCCTTCTCCATATCCACTTTCGAATAATCCTTGAGCTAATGTAATAGCAGCAGGAACTCCAGAACGGTGCATTTCTGCAATAGCTAAATGTTTAAATGTTTCTATATAAATTATTGCCTTGTCTTTTTGGGCAAACACACTTGCACCCATTAGACAACTAAAAAATAAAGCGACTAAAAATTTCATTGTTTATTTCTTTTTAATCAATAATAAACCGTCTCTGATAGTTAATAAAACTTGTTCTACACGGTTATCATTGGCTACATGTTTGTTAAATGCGTCTATCGCTTTTGCATTTTTTCCTTTTAAAGGTTCTTCCAAAACTTGTCCATGAAACAGCACATTATCAGCAATAATTAAACCGTTTTTGTTTAGCATCGGTACAATTAAATCGTAATAATGTATATATCCAGTTTTGTCAGCATCTATAAATACTAAATCCCAACTTTTGTTAAGTGTTGGAATAATATCTATTGCATTTCCAATGTGCAAATGTATTTGGTTCTTATGTTTTGAAGCACTAAAATTTTGTTGAGCTATTTCTGCGTCTTTTTCTCTTAGTTCTATGGTATGTAGGGTTCCATTTTCTGTTAAGCCTTCGGCAAGGCAAAGAGCACTGTAGCCTGTAAATGTTCCAATTTCTAAAATATTGGCTGGACGTAAAAGTTGACTAATAAAACTTAAAAATCTACCCTGTACATGACCACTTAACATATGAGGCTGAGCATGCGTTGTAGATGTTGTATAATCTATCAACTGAAGCAACGGATTTGCCTGTTCAGTTATTAAATCTGCATAAGTTTCTGCAAGCGGATGAATCAATTGTATTGCGTTCATGTAAACATTTCAAACATTTTATGCGGTTGCTGTTTTTTTCGATGAAATAGCTAATAACCCTAAAAATGTGATTAATCCATTAATAATCAATAGTTCTAATCCCACTTCAAATGAACCGAATAACTGTTTTTGAAACTTATCGATTACGAAACAAATGATAGGGGATGCAATGCAAATATACGGCACCCAATTGTCGTTTACGATTCTTTTAGTAAGTATACCAAATGTAAATAAACCCAAAAGTGGACCATAAGTGTACGCTGCTACTTTTAAAATTACGCCAATCATGCTAGGTTCGTTTACCCATTTATACACCATTACAAAAAATAAGAACACAGCTGCAAAAGTTAAATGTACCGTTTGTCTAGTTTTTTTCTTTTTTTCTTCTGTCCAATCTGTTCTTCTTTGCATAGCTAAAATATCGATGCAAAAAGAGGAGGTTAATGCGGTAATTGCACCATCTGCACTTGGGAATAAAGCAGAAATTAAGGCAATGATAAATATTACAGAAACAAATGGTGGCATATGTTGTAAAGCAATATCTGGAAAAATTTTATCACCAATAGAAGTTATGTGTTGTTGTTCAGCAAATAGATACAATAGTCCACCCAAAAACAAGAATAGTAAAATTACAAATAGCATAATTACGGCTAAAGTCATTACGTTTTTTTGAGAATCGCCTAGTTTTTTTACCGAAATGTTTTTCTGCATCATTTCCTGATCCATTCCTGTCATTGTAATAGTTATAAATGCACCTGCAACAATCTGTTTTAAGAAAAATAACTTACTATTAGGATCAGTAAAAAATATTTTAGTGTATCCCTTTTCATTCATTTGGCTCAAACTTTCTCCCAGCCCTACATTCATTTCACTTAAAATATAAACCACACAAATAATTAAACCAGCAAGCATACAAGTAGTTTGTAGCATATCTGTATACACAATTGTTTTTACGCCGCCTTCAAAAGTGTATAACAAAATCATGGCTAGAATAATTAACGTGGTTGCCCAAAATGGAACATGAAAACTATCTAAAATGGCATCTTGCAAAATTTTTACAACCAAGTACAATCTAGCTGTTGCACCCAATGTTCTTGATAAAATAAAAAAAGAAGCTCCTGTTTTATACGCTTTAAAACCCAAACGTGTACTTAAAAAATGGTAAATAGAAGTAAGATTTAACTTATAATATAACGGTAGTAACACATAAGCTATAACTGCATAGCCAATAAGATAGCCGAACGTAATTTGAAAATATGCAAATGATTCTTTCACCACAGCACCAGGAACACTTACAAACGTAACACCACTTAAGCTTGTACCAATCATTCCAAAAGCCACCAACATCCAATTACTATTTTTATTACCAATAAAAAAAGATTCGTTGTTGCTATTTTTTCCTGTATACCAAGCTACACCTAAAAGAATAAGAAAATAAGCAATTACAAAACTGAATAACAATAAAGGAGTCATATAGAAGCTTTGAATGAAGTGGATAAAATTTTGAAGTCGAAAGATAATTGTTTTAATCTAAAATTGCGTTTTTGTGCAGGATTTTTTATTATAGAAAAATAAAGCTGCAAAAAAACGAAGTCTCTTTCTATACTTTGGATTAATAAAAAGCCGGTAAAAGTAATTTCACCGGCTTTTCATACTATACAATCTTTTGTTTTTAAACGTATTGATACCAAGTTCTATTGATATCCCATTTTTCAAATTCTTTAGCAACTGCTGTTAAGAAGCTAGCACCAATACTTCCATCAACAACTCTATGATCGTAACTTAAAGATAAGTACATCATGTGTCTAATTCCGATGGTATCGCCTTCTTCAGATTCTATTACAACAGGTTTCTTTTTGATAGCTCCAACAGCAAGTATAGCTACTTGTGGTTGGTTAATAATTGGTGTACCCATTAAACTACCAAATGTACCAACATTGGTAATGGTGAAAGTACCACCAGCAGTATCATCAGGTTTAAGTTGATTGTTTCTTGCTGCATTTGCTAAATTATTAACAGCCTTACTCAAACCAACAATATTCAATTGATCGGCACCTTTAATAACAGGAACAATTAAATTTCCAGTTGGTAAAGCAGTTGCCATTCCAATATTCAAATCTTTTTTTACAATTATTTTATCCCCTTCAATTGAAGAATTAATCAACGGAAAGCGTTTCATTACATTCACCACACATTCAATAAACATAGGTGTAAATGTAATTTTGGTATCCTCTCTTTTTTCAAAATCTGCTTTTACTCTTTCTCTCCACAAAACCATATTGGTAACATCTGCTTCTACAAAACTTGTAACGTGTGGACTCGTATGCTTACTATCTACCATGTGTTTAGCAATCAGCTTACGCATTCTGTCCATCTCAATGATTTCTGTGTTTCCTGAAGGAGCAACAGAAACAGGATTGGAATATTTTCCAGAATTTGCTTCAGCTAAAGTAGCTAATGGTACATTTCCACTAATAATTGGTGTAGGTATAAATACTGATTGTTGAACAGCCTGAATCAAAGTTTGAGGTACAGAAGTAGCTTTTACATTACTTGCTGTTTCTGTAGGAGTAGCTTTATTTTCTACAATTGATGCTTGTGTTTCAGCTACAGTAACTGCTGCTACTTTTTCTACAACAACAGGTTCAGTTTTAACTGCAATAGGTTGTTGTACAGAAACAATAGGACTTATTTCTTCAATACTTGGTGTAACGTTAGCAACAGGTTGCGTTTCTACAACTTGGATATTTGTAGGTGTTTCGTCTACAATTTCTACTTCTCTTACTATTTCTTTAGATGCTTCTATATTTGACGGAATTGCAACTGGATTCGTATTTACTGCTACAAAGGCTTGTACTGTTGGTTCTTCAACAATTTTTGCTTCAGTGGTTTCTGCTACTGGCAGTTCAGTTACAGCAGGTTCTTGAATTGGCTCTACTACACTTGTTGGTACAAGTGGGGCAACAGGTTCAACATTAGTAGGAGTAGGCATTACCAATTGTTCTCCTAAAAATGGTTGTGGTATTTCTGTATTGCTAACAACAATTGGTTGAGCTACTGGAACTTCTACATAAGTAGGTACAGGCTGAGGCACATATACTACTTGTGGTTCTTGCACAACAGGGGCTACAATTTTTCCAGCTCTTTTATCAGCTATGTATTGTAAAACGTCTTTTTTTGAAACTCTACCTTCTGCACCTGTTCCTGGAATTCTTTCTAACTCACTTAAACTTAATCCTTCACTATTTGCAATATTAATTACGAGTGGAGAGAAAAATTTATTGTTACTAGGCTTAGAATAAACAGGTTGTTGAGGTACAAATGGCATTGGCTCAGGTACTGTGTAAACAGGCTGAGGAATAGGTGCTGGTTGTACTGGTGGTGGAATATAAGGAGGTTCAACAACTTCTTCTTTTATTGAAGCAGCAGTTGTTGTAGCTGAAACTGATGCAACATCTGTTTCAATTTTTGCAATTACAGAACCAATAGGAACTACATCGTTAACTGCATAAAGAATTTCAGTTAATACCCCTTCAAATGGAGAAGGTATTTCACTGTCAACTTTATCAGTTGCAATTTCTAAAACGGTTTCGTCTAGCTTAATATGTTCGCCAACTTTCTTATTCCATTTAAGAATAGTTGCTTCCATAATGCTTTCACCCATTTTGGGCATAATCAATTCTGCTATTGCCATACTATCGTATTGTTTAATGGGATTATTCAAATACCCACTGCCATCTTCATTTTGTCAAAATTATAACGTGCTGATTGTGTATATTTTAACAAAAAATAATTCACAATAATTACACATTATCTTTCAAAAGTAAAATTTTGAATACGAAAGTTATTCAATGGTTATCCACAAATTAATAACCTTAATTCATTTAAGCTATTAATGGCTGTTAGTTGTATGTTTCTTTCTCTATCAAATCTAAAATCAAATCTTTTGGCTATTGTTTTTTCTTTGTTTGCTACAGCAATCCAAACCATTCCTACAGGTTTTTCAGCAGTTGCCCCTGTTGGCCCCATAATACCACTTACAGCAATTGCATAATCGGTATTCATGATTTTCAACACACTTTTTGCCATGATTGTTACTGTTTCTTCACTTACTGCACCTACAGTTTCAAGTATTTCAGTTGGCACACCCAATACTTGTGTTTTAATAGTGTTGTTATAACTAACAATACTGCCATTAAAATACGCTGAAGAACCAGGTATAGACGTAAGTAAATGTGCTATATAACCGCCTGTGCAGCTTTCTGCCGTTGCAATAGTTGCATGTTTAGCCAATAACATTTTGCCAATTGCTTCCTGCAACGAAATGTCATCATCAATTACTAAATAAGGTGCAACCTTTTGTTTTAGTAAATCAAAATGTTTGTTTAAGGTAGATTCCAATTCTGTTTTATCGTAGCTGCTTGCCGTTAATCGTAATCTAACCATTCCATAATTGGGTAAATATGCAAGTTTTATATAATCAGGCAATGCATTTTCTTCTTCTTGAATTAATTCTGCTAAAAAGCTTTCTCCAATTCCTGCTGTTAGTAAAGTTTTATGAAGAATGTAGGGTGTTTTATATTTTGATGGAATCAATGGTAGCACATGATTTGTCATGATCCATTTCATTTCATGTGGTACTCCTGGCAATGAAATAAATATTTTCCCATTTTTTTCAAAAAGCATTCCAGGTGCAGTTCCTTTTGCATTTTTTAAAACAGTACAAACGTCTGGTACTTCTGCTTGTTTTCTGTTTCGTTCAATCATTGGTCTTTTCAGAATATGCTCAAAAATGTGTGTTACATGAGCTAATGTAGCTTCATCAACTACCATTTTTCCATTAAAATATTCACATAACAATGGTTTGGTAATATCATCAGCAGTTGGTCCAAGTCCTCCTGTAATTAAAATTATATCAGCGTGTTTGCTTTCTTCATCTAAAGCTTGCCAAATATCATCCCAAACGTCTCCAACAGCTATTCTGTGTTTTACAAAAACGCCAATTTTATTTAACTCTGTAGCCATCCAAGCACTATTGGTATCAATCACCTGTCCAATTAATAATTCATCTCCAATTGTTATGATAGAAGCAAACAAATGTTTCATAAATGTTTATGTGTATTTTGTGCAAAGTAATTGTTGGTTTATGAAAACATTTCAAGTATTGGTGGTTTTATTTTTTCAAGCTCAAATTGTAGCTGCTCAAAATGTGGCTGATGTATCTAAAAAATTACAAAATGCAGTTGAGCAATTACAAAAAGACCCCAATTGTAAACACAGTATTTTTAGTTTAAGTGTATTGAATAGCGAAACCAACGAATGGATTTATGAATACAACAGCGAAATTGGGTTGGCTCCTGCAAGTTGTCAGAAAGTTGTTACAAGTGCTACAGCTTTTGCTTTGTTAGGAAATACATATCAATACAAAACCCTTTTTCAATACAATGGAAATATAAATAATGGAGTATTACATGGAAATCTGTATTTAATTGGAAAAGGTGACCCCACTCTTGGAAGTTGGCGTTTTAGTTCAACAAAAGATAGTTTATTAATACAAAAATGGATGAATGCCTTACAAGTAGCAGGAATTAAAGCTATTGAAGGAAATATATTTTTAGATGGAACAGCATTATCTTATCAACCTATACCAGGTGGTTGGGTTTGGGACGATATTGGTAATTATTATGGAGCAGGAACGTGGGGATTAAATTGGAGAGAAAATCAGTACGATATGGTTTTACAATCTGGCGACAAAGAAGGTGATGAAGTTTTTATTGTAGATACTAAACCTGCTTTGGCAAATGCTTCTTTAAAATCGAAATTATTGTCGGGGAAAAAGGGTAGTGGCGATAATGCATATATTTATTTACCACCATATAGTGCTAATGGTTTTGTAGAAGGAACAATTCCAATTGGAGAAAAACATTTTGTAATTTCTGGAGCTGTTGCTAATCCTATTTGGCAATTAAAACTCAGTTTACAATCTGCATTAGAAAAAGCGTCTATTTCTTATAAAAGTATTATTGATCAGGCAATGTTAGAAGATGTGCCGGTTGCTGAAACTGCTTTTGTTCCTTTATTTACACATTATTCTCCATCATTAGACAGTATTAATTATTGGTTTATGAAAAAAAGTATCAATTTATATGGAGAAGCTCTTGTTAAAACTATTGCTTTAGAAAATAACGAAGCGGCCACAACTGCAAAAGGAGTAACGATGGTGAAAACATTTTGGGAGTCAAAAGGTATAGAATTATCTGCATTACATATAGTTGATGGAAGTGGATTATCGCCACAAAACAGAATTACCACAAAAGCATTGGTGCAAGTATTACAATTTGCAAAAAGTCAACCTTGGTTTTCTAGTTATTACAATGCGTTTCCAGTTTATAATGGCATGAAACTAAAAAGTGGAACCATACATGGTGTAAAAAGCTTTGCAGGTTATCATACAAGCAAAGCTGGAATACCTTATAACGTAGCCATTATTATAAATAATTTCAATGGATCACTGTCTGATATTGTACAAAAACTGTTTAAAATTTTAGATGAACTAAAGTAAACTAGCTGTTTTGAGCATCATAGTTGATTAACCTTATCAAAAATTAGTCAGTAAATTTTCCACCAGCATTTATCCAATTGGTAACTTTCGCTCTTTCTGAGGTTGGTAATGCTCCACTTTGTGGCATAAATGAAGGTGAGCCGTCTACTACTCTTGCTTTAATTCTTGTTTGATTGGAAATAATTGCACAATCGGTTCCTAAATACATTCCACCACTAGAACCAGACACACTTCCATGACAACTTAAGCAGTTGTTTTGAATTAATGTTTTTACAGCCGAAAATAATGTACCAGCATTGCCTGCTGAAATGGTTACACTTGTAGTAGCTGTGCAACCTTCTGTATCTTTTGCTATAATAGTATGATTGCCTACTGCAATATTTGAAAAAGTATTGGATGATTGAAACGAACCTCCGTTTAAATTATATGTAAAACCAGTACTTCCAGTTGCGTTTACAATAATACTACCTGTAGCATTACAAACACTGGAATTGGTTGTAGTAGCAGTAACCATAATGTTTTTAGATGCACAATTTGGAGGGGTAGGTGTAGTGGTATTGTCGTTCCCTTTACTACAAGCAATCATTACTGCAATAATCATTACGAAAGCAATAGAAAATTTTGTTTTGTTGTATTTCATATCAATTAATATTTGAGATACAATAGATACGTTATTTTTTCTTAGATAGTTGCCTATACTGAACAGAAAAGTTTACTCCAAAACTACTCAGTGCTAAATTGCCGTAACCAACACCTTTTACCGGAATTTTTGCATAAGGCTCTACCTGCATTGATAGTTTTTTTCCGATTGGATATTGAAATCCGCTAGAAAAATGTAAGATTCTAAAAGGTTGAAAAACACTATTTTTATATTGTCCGTTTCTTGAATATAATATGCCTACACTGTTGTAATACAGATAATCGTAGTTTTCTTGTTGCATTAAATAGTTTGAAAATCCACCGCTAATAAACCAATTATTTTTCTTTGAACTTTGTATGTTCATTCTTGCCAACAATGGAAAATCCCACATTTCGCAATAGCCTGTTACTTGTTGTAATTGTACATTGTTTAGCCATGAGTTTTTTGGGGGATTAAAATCTGAACCAGCACTTTTGTAATTTTTTCTGGTGAAAATAGCTCCTGTATGCAAACTCCATTTTGGAGAAAAATGATAGCCCACTAAAAGTCCACCACCTAAACTTATACGATCAACATACTTTAAACGAACGGTTGTAGCATCTATTGAAAGCAAAGTTTGAATACTAAATTTATTTTTTGTGAATGATTTTTTATTGTTTGATGTGTCCGTTGTAGCATTGTGTTTCGAAATACTGTCTTCTACATTACTTTTTTGAATAGTAGATACAACTGTATTATTCGAATCTAAAACCTTATTCTCATTGGCTTCTAAAGAATTGTTGTTTGATACATCGATAATCGTAGTATTTGTTTTTCCGCTACTTTGATTGCTGGTACTTGCAATACTATGAATAACCTCTTCTTGTTTATTTTGATCTTGAAGAATCTCATTTTTGTTTTGTAAAATGCTCTGTTTATTTTGTTGAACAAAATTGTTTTGATAACGATTTTTGTTTTGACCAGCAATTTTTTTTCTACTATAAGTTAAAGGCTTAATAGTCAATGTTTGTAGGTTTTCAGCATTGCTTTTTGTGGTTATTATATCATTTTTATTTATCTCACTATTCTCTTTTGTTTTAATGTAGTTATTGCTTTGGTATGTATTTTTTTCCGTATTGTTGAATGAATTCTGCTTTTTTTCAGTATTACTATTTTCAATTACACTTGAAGGTTTTTTGGTTGAAGAATGTGGTTGATTATTTGTTTTACCTGAAAAAACGAAACCATTTGTTGTAAAATATAAAACACCGATTGTAATAATACCTGCAAAGAAAAACCACCAAAAAAGTAGTCTTCTTTTCTTCTTTTCTACTGGCATTTCTTTATCTAAACTGTGCAGCATACTTTCCCAATCAGGCGTAACTGGTGCCGTATAAAGCTCTGCAGCCTTTTTGCTTAAATGATCAATTACCTTATCGTTATCCAAATTATGCATATTTAATTTCGCTACTTTTTGCTGTCAGTATTTTTCTTAAGTTGTTTCTTGCTTTGCTTAAATTAGATTTCGAAGCACCAACGCTTATACCAAGTTCTGATGCAATTTCTTCATGTGTAAATCCTTCTAGTACAAATAGGTTAAAAACGATTCTATAAACAGGCGATAACTGTTTTATTGCCTCAATAATTTCTTTGTATTGAATTTTATCTAGTCCATTTTCATTGTTATCTTCTATAAATTCTTGTTCATTATGTGAAATTTCTCCCGTTTGTACAATTGTTTTTTGTTTTCTCAAATAATCTAAACAAGTGTTGATAATAATTTTTTTGAACCAACCTTTTAGCATGTAATCAATATTTGTTTGATTAGGTGCTTTAAAAACATGCATATTTTTAAATAGTTTGATAAATGATTCGTTTATCAAACTATCCACATCGGTCGAATTTGTTACATATCTATAACAAATAGCTGCAGCAAAGCCATGTAGATATTCATACATAACCTTTTGCATTGCTCTATTGTTGTTGCAGCAACCATCAATTATAGACAATATAGTAGCGGGTGTTTCGGGCAAAATTCTATTACTATAGTTTTTCAACTATAAAACTAATCAATGCAATGAATACGTAGTATTTTTTTTGAGGTTGCCTTCTGCAGCTATAAATTTAAAATCCAACTCTACCGTCTCTAACTCTAACGGCTTTTTTACCATTGTTTTTCTTCTCAAATTCTTGAACTTCTTTCGGTTTTAGTTTTTCTGCGGCTTCTTTTTTGGCAGATGCTTCATCAGAAGTTGTTGGCGAAGTTGAAAGTACAGGATCTACTTTTGGTAATTGAAGTTTATCTAAAAAATAGGTTTCAGTTTTTAAGAGAGATAAAGAGCCAGGTCTATAATATTTCCAAATGCCATGTTTTACTGTTGTGCCTTCTATTTTAACCAATTTTCTTTCAATTTTGTAATGATCGTATACATCTGGTACGTCAATAGTATCGTATGGTTTTTCAGGATTTACAGCTTTCCAACTTTCTTCATGTTCTAAACCTGCTAATGTAAAATATTGGCTTGTTCCATCTTTATATCCCCACTTATAGCTTTCTATTGCAACTAAATCACCCATTAAATTATATACACGCCAAATGCCCTCTTTACCATCATTTTTAAAAATACCTTCTTCCTCAAATCCTGGTTCACCTCGTAAACTTTCTACCCTAACCACCCATTTTCCTTGTTTTTTATTGTTTTTATCAATACAATTCAATGTATCACCTTGTGCACTTAATCTAAATGTTTTGCACTGTGCATTTATTTGATACACTGTTAGTAATATGATGAAAGTAAAAAATAATCGCATGATGCAATTTACTCAAATTTTTTTTGAAAAAATGATGGATAGATTTTAGAGAAATGTTAATAACTTCTATAAATGAATATATTTTCTAATTATAAAAACAATGAATTTTAATGGGAAAGCATTATTTGAAAACAAAAAGACTACTTTTTATACATTAAAAAAGCCATTATTTTTGGGATAATGGCTTTTTGGAATTTATTATTGATGATTAAATCATTGCTTGTAAAATACTATTGTCTTTTGATTCTAATATTGAATGCCCCATTAAAAACTCATCTACTTTTCTGGCACATTCTCTTCCTTCACTAATCGCCCAAACTACTAAGCTTTGTCCACGTCTCATATCTCCAGCTGTGAATACTTTTGCAATGTTTGTTTGGTAACTTTTTTCTGTAGCTTTTACATTTCCTCTTTCATCCAATTCAATTTCTAGTTGGTTTAGTAATCCTTCTTTTTGAGGATATAAAAAGCCCATTGCTAATAAAGCCAATTCACAAGGAATTTCTCTTTCACTACCTGCTTTTTCTACAAACTGAGCTGGTCTGCCATCGGCTGTAATTTTCCATTCTAGATCAACTACTTTTAATGCTTTTAAATTTCCATTTTCATCACCAATAAATTCTTTTGTAGCAATTGCCCAATGTCTGTCAGCACCTTCTTCATGCGATGAAGTTGTTTTTAAAACCATTGGATAAGTTGGCCAAGGCATATTAGGAGTTCTTTCTGCAGATGGTTTAGGCATTAATTCGAATTGTGTTACAGATTTTGCACCATGTCTATTACTTGTTCCAACACAATCGCTACCTGTATCTCCACCACCAATTACCACAACATTTTTTCCTGTAGCTCTCAACGCTTCTGGAAAAATATTGCTTTCAATATTTGCATTTGCAAATGGATCTTTTTCAGCAACAGTTTTATTATTTTGCTTTAAAAACTGCATGGCAAAATAAACGCCATTTAAATTTCTACCCGGAATATTTAAATCTCTTGGTACAGTTGATCCTCCTGCTAAAACAATGGCATTGTATTCTCTTAATAAATCTCCTATATGTACGTTTACGCCAACATTTGCATGGCATTTAAAAGTTACACCTTCTTCTTCCATCAAAGCAATTCTTCTGTCAATTACTTTCTTTTCTAATTTAAAATCAGGAATACCATAACGTAGCAATCCACCAGGTGCATCATCTCTTTCAAAAACAGTAACCGCATGTCCTGCATAGTTTAATTGAGCAGCAGCAGCTAAACCTGCTGGCCCACTACCAATTACAGCAACTTTTTTACCTGTTTTAAGATTGGGTTTACGAGGTTGCACAAAACCTTTTTCAAAAGCAATTTCAATAATGTGTTTTTCTATTTCTTCAATAGCAACAGGAGGTTGATTGATGCCTAACACACAAGCACTTTCACAAGGAGCTGGACAAATTCTGCCCGTAAACTCTGGAAAATTATTGGTGCTGATTAATATTTCGTATGCTTCTTTATAATTTCCGTCGTAAACAGCATCATTAAATTCAGGAATTACGTTACCCAAAGGGCATCCATTATGGCAAAATGGAACACCACAGTTCATACAACGTGCAGATTGTTCGCCCAATTCTTTTTCAGAATAAGGTTTTACAAATTCTTTATAGTCTTGTTTACGTTCTTCTACAGACCTTTTCGAAGGTAAGCTTCTTGTAAATTCTAAAAATCCGGTTGGTTTGCCCATTTTTCGTGGTATTAAAGTTTCTTTCAGCAATTAGTATAACATTGTTACTATTTGTTATACCCAATTTTTTAGTATTAAAGTTTTTTTCTAGTACAGATTAAAATGCATTAAGCATTTTGTTTTTTACTAGCTGCCTTTTCTTGCAAAACTTTTTTGTAATCTCTAGGAAATACTTTCACAAAGTTTTTCAATTGATTTTCAAAATCGTCTAATACAAATTTAGCAACAGTGCTACCTGTATATTCGAAATGTTTGGTAATGAAAGATTTTAATTCATCAATATCTGTTTCAGAAACAGGATCAAGATCTATCATTTCCATATTACATTTCTTAGAAAAATCACCTTTTACATCATAAACAAAAGCGATACCTCCACTCATTCCTGCAGCAAAGTTTCTACCTGTTGTTCCTAATATTACCACTCTTCCACCTGTCATATACTCACAACCATGATCGCCTACACCTTCAACAACTACATTTCCTCCAGAGTTTCTTACTGCAAAACGTTCACCAGCTTTACCTCTTATATAGGCTTCACCATTGGTGGCTCCATACATTGCAACATTACCAATGATGATATTTTCTTCTGGAATAAATGTTGATTTTTTGGAAGGATATACAATCAATTTTGCACCACTTAATCCTTTGCCAAAGTAGTCGTTTGCATCACCTTCTAATTCAAGTGTTACACCTTTTGTGTTAAACGCTCCAAAACTTTGACCAGCAGTTCCATTAAATTTAAAATGTATTGTATCAGGTGCTAATCCTAATGAACGATAGCGTTTTGTTATTTCGTTCGATAAAATTGTTCCAACTGTTCTGTCCGTATTTTTTATATTAAAGCTAGCTTTTACTTTTTCTTGATTTTCTAATGCAAGTTTAGCGGCCTCTAATAATTTCCAATCTAAAACATCTGCAATTCCATGATCTTGTTCTTCTGAATTGTATAAACCTACAAATTCAGTAGCAGGTTCTTTGTATAAAATAGGAGATAAGTCTAGTTTGCTATATTTCCAATGTGTAACATTTTCTTTTTGTTGTAAATATTCTACTTGACCAATCATTTCATTCACCGTTCTAAATCCAAGTTCAGCCATAATTTCTCTTAATTCTTCCACCATAAATTTGAAGAAATTAATTACGTGATCAGGATCTCCTTTAAAACGTTTTCTTAATTCAGGATCTTGTGTGGCAACGCCAACAGGACAAGTGTTTAAATGACATTTACGCATCATAATACAACCTTCTACAATTAAAGCAGCAGTAGCAACACCCCATTCTTCTGCACCTAATAAAGCAGCAATTGCAATGTCTCTACCTGTTTTCATTTGGCCATCGGCTTGTAAAACAACACGGCTACGTAATTTATTTTTCACCAATGTTTGATGGCTTTCTGCCAAGCCTAATTCCCATGGTAAACCAGCATGTTTTATTGAACTAATTGGTGATGCACCCGTTCCTCCATCATTTCCTGCAATTAATACCACGTCTGCTTTTGCTTTTGCAACGCCAGCAGCAATAGTACCAACACCTGCTTTTGAAACTAATTTTACACTTACTCTAGCTTTTCTATTGGCATTTTTTAAGTCGAAAATTAATTGAGCCAAATCTTCAATAGAATAAATGTCATGGTGTGGTGGTGGAGAAATTAAACCTACACCTGGCGTTGAGTGACGAACTTTTCCAATCCACTCATCTACTTTATGACCTGGTAATTGTCCGCCTTCACCAGGTTTTGCTCCTTGAGCCATTTTAATTTGCAATTCATCTGCTTCTGTTAAGTACAAACTTGTTACACCAAAACGTGCAGACGCTACTTGTTTAATAGCACTACGCATGCTATCGCCATTCGGTAATTTTTCAAATCTAATTTCATCTTCTCCACCTTCTCCTGTATTGCTTTTTCCGCCTAAACGATTCATTGCTATGGCAAGTGTACTGTGAGCTTCATGAGAAATAGAACCAAAACTCATAGCACCTGTAGCAAAACGCTTGTAAATGTTTTCTGCAGGTTCTACTTCATCAATAGAAATAGACGGACGAATGTGTTTGAACTCTAATAAACTTCTTAAAGTGCAAGCTTTTTCTGCTTGATCGTTAACTGTTTTTGAGTATTTTTTAAAAGTTGCGTAATCGTTTGTACTTGTTGCATGCTGTAAAAGATGTATTGTTTGTGGATTGAACAAATGAAATTCCCCTTTTCTTTTCCATTGATAAACACCACCTACGGGCAATCTTTCAACAGGAATTTCTTTTTTGCTAAATGCAAACTGATGTTTAGCTAAGGTTTCTTTAGCAATTTCATCTAATCCCATTCCTTCAATTCTTGAAGTTGCACCAGTGAAATAACGTTCAACAACATGTTTGTTTAAACCTACAATTTCAAAAATTTGAGCACCTTGATAAGATTGTAAAGTAGAAATTCCCATTTTTGAGAATACTTTTAACAAACCATCACAAACTGCTTTGATATAATTTTTCTTTAAATAATCTACTTCAAGTGTGGTTTCTAATTTACCTTGAAGTTTCATATCTCTAATAGTAGATAAAGCTAAATAAGGGTTGATGGCAGTTGCACCAAAAGCCAATAAACATGCAAAATGGTGAACTTCCCAAACGTCGCCTGCTTCAACAATTAAACCTACTTGACCACGATAACCTTTTCTAATTAAATGATGGTGAACAGCTGCAACTGCTAATAAAGATGGAATAGGTGCATGTTCACTATCAATAGCTCTATCTGTTAAAACGATTACTTCAAAACCATCTTCAACAGCATCGGTAGCATAACGACAAAGACGAGCTAAACCTTTTTCTAAAGAACCTTTTTTGCCATCGGCTCTAAAATAGGTTTGTAATGTTTTTGCTTGAAAAATTCCAGTATCAATACTTCTAATCTTTTCTAGTTCATGATTGGTTAGTATAGGTTGCTTTAGTTCAAGACTATGGCAGGCCAATGGATCTTCAACCAATAAATTACCATTATTGCCTGCAAATGAAGATAAACTCATCACCAATCTTTCACGAATAGGATCAATTGGAGGATTGGTAACTTGAGCAAATAATTGTTTAAAATAACTGCTTAAATGTTGTGGTTGATCACTTAAAACAGCCAAAGGAACGTCTGTTCCCATTGATCCTATCGGTTCTTTACCATCTAAAGCCATAGGAGCAATGATATGCTCTAAATCTTCTGTTGAGTAGCCAAATGCCTTTTGGTATTTAAAAACTTGGTCGTGTTCTAAATGTGTAAATGAAACTCTAGGTTCTGGTAATTCTTCTAACCTAATTTTATATTTATTCAACCATTCTCCATAAGGTTTTTGAGAGCAGATAGCAGCTTTTAAATCATCATCGCTAATAATTTTTCCTTGCTCCATATCTACCACAAACATTTTTCCTGGTTGTAAACGTCCATTTTCGATAATAATTGAAGGGTCAACTGGTAACGCACCTGTTTCAGATGCCATAATAACCCTATCATCGTTGGTAACGCAATATCTTGAAGGTCTTAAACCATTTCTATCAAGTGTAGCACCAATAATTTTTCCATCGGTGAATGAGATAGAAGCAGGTCCATCCCATGGTTCTTGGAAAGTTGCATGAAACTCGTAGAATGCTTTTTTAATTGGATCCATTTTTTCAGCATTATCCCAAGCTTCAGGTATTAACATCATCATTACATGTGGTAAAGATCGACCACACATTGATAATAATTCAATTACATTATCTAAACATGCACTATCACTTTGACCTTCGAAAATAATAGGAGAAAGCATGTCCATTTCTTCTTTAGTGAAATATGGAGAGAAGAAATGTCTTTCACTTGTTTTGAACCAGTTTACGTTTCCTTGAACGGTGTTAATTTCTCCGTTGTGAGCAATGTATCTAAATGGTTGAGCTAATTTCCAAGAAGGGAAAGTGTTGGTTGCAAAACGAGAGTGTATTAAACCAAAAGCACTTACCATTCTTTTGTCGTTTAAATCGGGAAAATAACTACGAACTTGATGACTTGTTAATTGCCCTTTGTAAACAACCGTTTTATAAGAAAGAGATGCAATGTAAAAACCGATTGCATCTTTTTTAATTGTATTATTAATGGTATGGCTAGCATAATTACGTAGCACATATAATTTTCTTTCAAAAGTTTCTGCATCACGTACATGATCGGGACAAGCAATAAATACTTGTTCTATTTCAGGTTCAACAGATAAGGCCGTTGGTCCAATATCTGTAGGATTTACAGGAACTTTTCTGTACGCTAAAATTTCGAAGCCCAATTTTTCGGCAGCTCTGTTAAAAATATCTCTACATTCTTCTTTTAAGCGAATATCTCTAGGAAAAAATAATACACCCACACCATATTTACCAAATGCAGGAAGGTGAACTCCCATTTTTACCAATTCGTCGAAGAAAAATTCATGAGTGGTTTGAATCATAATACCTGCACCATCGCCTGTATTATTTTCACAACCACATGCACCTCTATGTTCCATATTTTCTAAAATGGTGAGTGCATCAGAAATAATTTGATGAGATTTTGTGCCTTTGATATTAGCAACAAATCCAATACCGCATGCATCATGCTCAAAAGAAGCGTCGTATAAACCTGTAGTACTTGCCATTTGGGGTTCGGTTATTAAGGTAAACAATAGAACTATCGTATGTTGTGCAAGCTTTCGTTAGCTTTCAAAGATAATTCAATAAATTATTCGATTCTATAGATTGTTTAAAAAAAAATTAGTTATTTGTTAGATGAGATAACCAAAAAGTGTATCATTTTTATTAATTTCTGAAAAATCTATATTGTATTCTTTCATTCGTTTCATTAAGTCGTCGTAATCACTTCGTTTTGCCAATTCTATTCCAACCAAAGCAGGGCCAATTTCTTTATTTGTTTTTTGCATGTATTCAAAACGAGTAATATCATCATTTTCGCCTAAAACATAGTTTAGAAATTCTCTTAACGCTCCTGGTCGTTGGGCAAATCTGATCAAGAAATAGTGCTTTAATCCTTCGTATTGTAGGCTTCTTTCCTTTATTTCTGGCATTCTATCAATATCATTGTTTCCGCCACCAATAATGCAAACAATATTTTTGCCTTTTATTTTTTCGGCATAATCGTCTAAAGCAGCAATACTTAATGCACCTGCAGGCTCAACTACAATTGCATGTTCGTTGTAGAGTTGTAAAATGGTTGAACAAATTTTACCTTCTGATACTAAATGCATATCGTTGATTACTTGCTTGCAAATAGGAAAAGTAATATCACCAATTCGTTTTACGGCTGCTCCATCTACAAATCTATCAATTGATTCAAGTGTAACAGGATGACCTGTATGAAGGGCTTTTAGCATAGATGGTGCACCTTCTGGTTCTAAACCTACTATTTGTGTTTGTGGTAAATGCTGTTTAATATAAGTGCCAACACCTGCACATAATCCACCACCACCAACAGGTATAAATATGTAATCTATATCTTTTAATTCTTCTAATATTTCAACACCAACAGTACCTTGACCTTCGATAATTTTATGATGATCGAAAGGAGGAATAAAAAACATATTGTTTTCTTCGGTAAATTGTTTGGCTGCAATGGCACAATCATCGAATGTATCACCAATTAGTTTTACCTCAATTTGATCTTCACCAAACATTTTAGTTTGCTTTATTTTTTGCTTGGGTGTAAAACTCGGCATAAATACCACGCCTTTTACGCCTAGCTTTTTGCAGCTAAATGCAAAACCTTGTGCATGATTGCCTGCACTTGCACATACAACACCTTTTGCTAACTGCTCTTTGGGTAAGCTACTGAGCATATTGTAGGCTCCACGTAGCTTGTAAGAACGTACAATTTGTAAATCTTCTCTTTTTAAATACACATTGCATTGGTATTTTTTAGAGAGATTGAGGTTGAGTTGTAGTGGCGTTTTGGTAACAACATTGCTTAAACGCTCTGCTGCTGCTGTGAAATTGAGTTGATATGTTGGTAATGTAGATGTCATTGATGAGAGATAACCTAAAATGATAAAACTTTTCTATTGATGCTAAAGCCGATGGTTGATATTTTGTAATCCTTTTTTAATCAGTGTTTTTTGTTGATTAATGAATATTCAGTTGAAGTGTGCGACGCCACAGCAGTTGAATAAAGGTTTGCAGTTGATTACCAAAAAAATAACTGCAAACCTTTGTGTGTATCATTAAACAGTTTTAATTGCTTTCATATCTGTCATTGCTTGACGTAAAGTTTCGCCAACAACTTCTATTTGGTGGCTACGTAAAACTTTATTTACAGCAATAATTTCTTTGTTATCAACGCCATTGTCTTTTCCTTCATTATAATTTTTACCAATTACATCGGTATTAATTTTTTTCATGAAATCTGCCAAAAGAGGTTTACATGCATGATCGAATAAGTAACAACCATATTCAGCTGTATCAGAAATTACACGATTCATTTCGAATAATTTTTTACGAGCAATGGTATTTGCTATTAATGGTGTTTCGTGTAAAGACTCGTAATAAGCACTTTCTGCCTTAATACCGCTTTGAACCATTGTTTCGAAAGCCAATTCAACACCTGAACGAACAAAAGCAACCATTAAAACTGCATTGTCGAAATAGGCTTGTTCAGAAATTTGAACATCTCCTGCTGGTGTTTTTTCGAAAGCTGTTTCACCTGTTGCAGCACGCCAAGTCAATAGGTTTTTATCGTTGTTAGCCCAATCTTCCATCATGGTTTTAGAAAATTCGCCACTCATGATATCGTCTTGATGTTTTTGGAATAAAGGACGCATAATATCTTTTAATTCTTCGCTTAGTTCAAAAGCTTTGATTTTAGCAGGATTGCTTAAACGATCCATCATTGCAGTAATACCACCTTGTTTTAACGCTTCGGTAATAACTTCCCAACCATATTGAATTAATTTAGAGGCATAACCTGCATCTATTCCTTTTTCAATCATTTTATCGAAAGAAAGAATAGAACCTGTTTGTAATAAACCACAAAGAATGGTTTGTTCGCCCATTAAATCGCTTTTTACTTCGGCAACGAAAGAAGATTTTAAAACGCCAGCTTTATGTCCGCCTGTTCCTGCTGCATACGCTTTTGCATATTCCCAACCTTTACCTTCTGGATCGTTTTCTGGATGAACAGCAATTAAAGTTGGTACACCAAAGCCACGTACATACTCAGCTCTAACTTCGCTACCAGGACATTTAGGAGCTACCATTATTACAGTAATATCTTTACGAATTTGCATGCCTTCTTCTACAATATTAAAACCATGAGAATAAGAAAGTGTAGCACCTTTTTTCATTAAGGGCATTACTGCATTAATTACAGAAGTATGTTGCTTATCTGGAGTAAGATTAATTACTAAATCTGCTGTAGGAACAAGTGTTTCGTAAGTGCCTACTACAAAACCGTTTTCTGTTGCACTTTTCCAAGATTGTCTTTTTGCATCAATAGCTTCTTGACGAAGAGCGTAAGAAACATCTAAACCTGAATCTCTCAAGTTTAAGCCTTGATTTAAGCCTTGTGCACCACAACCAATAATTACTAGTTTTTTGCCTTTTAATGCATTTACACCATCAGCAAATTGGCTGCTGTTCATAAATTCACAAACACCTAATTGGTTTAGCTTTTCTCTTAACGAAAGTGTGTTAAAATAATTTCCCATTGTTTTTTGTTTAGTTGCCTTATTTAAAGCGTTTTGTTTATTTGATTGATTAAGTGGTTTTAATGGTATGTTTTATTACATGGTAAAAATGGCATCTTGCTGATTTAGATATTCATTTTCTACTAATTCTTCTGCTGGCTCGTACGTTTCGAATTCTTTTAGTTTTTCGTGGAAGCCGTTGCTAGATTTGATGATGGCAACTCTTGCACTTCGTACAAATTCTATTAATCCATAAGGTTCTAATGCTTTTATTAAACCTTCTGTTTCTTCTCTATGACCTGTGGTTTCGAAAATGGTATAGTCTTTACGAATTACAACGGCTCTTGCACCATATTCACGTAACAAACGTTCTACTTTTACTTTTTCGGTAATTATATCTGTAGGTACTTTATACAATGCCATTTCTTGCCAAATAATTTCTTCGTTGGTATTGAAATAAGCTTTTAAAACTTCTACTTGCTTTTCAATTTGACGGCATAATTTTCTTACCACATCTTCGTATTCATTGATAACAATCGTGAAGCGGTGAATACCTTCTGCTTCAGAAGGAGAGGTGTTTAAACTTTCAATATTGATTTTTCTTCGAGAGAAAATAATGGCAATTCGGTTTAATAAACCTACCTGATTTTCTGTGTAAACTGTTATGGTAAATTCTTGCTTGGTTTCTACAGCTGCTCCATTGCTTGAAGCTTGGTATTGCAAGTTATTTATATTGGCTAATGCGTTCATGTTGTGTTAATTGTACTCTATCTGCTGAATAATGTTTTAAACGTTGAAGTGTGCGACGCAACGGCTGTTGAATAGAATTACAACTGTTGGTTACATCATTTTTTCTTTTTTATACTTGATCTTTACTTAATACAATTTCTGAAACACCTCTTCCTTGTGGAACCATTGGGAAAACATTGTCTTCTTTAGCTACCATTACTTCTAACATGTAAGAGCCATTGTGATTGAGCATGGTTGATAATGCATTTTTTAAATCGGCTCTTTGATTAATTTTAGCACCCTCAATTCTGTAACCTTTTGCTACCATTACATAATCTGGACTTTCAATATCAACAAAAGAGTAGCGTTTATCGTGAAATAATTGCTGCCATTGCCTTACCATTCCTAAGAATTGATTATTTAAAATCAGAATTTTAACATTGATACCTGTTTGCATAATGGTGCCAAATTCTTGAATGGTCATTTGAATTCCACCATCACCAATGATTGCTACAACAGGACGCTCAGGAGCTCCGAATTTTGCACCAATAGCTGCTGGTAAACCAAAGCCCATAGTGCCTGCACCACCTGATGTGATATTGCTTTTTGATTGATTGAATTTTGCATAACGACAAGCTACCATTTGATGTTGACCAACATCGGTAACAATAATAGCATCGCCATTGGTTAATTCATTTAGCACATTTAAAACTTCAGCCATTGTCATTTCGTTTGAAGTTGGGTGCATTTCTTTTTGAATAACAACTTCATTTTCTTTTTGAGAATAAGCTTTAAATTGATTGTGCCAATCGGTGTGTTGTTTTGATTCAACTAATTGTGTTAATAAAGGAAGTGTTTCTTTACAATCGCCCCAAACAGGAACAGTTGTTTTAACGTTTTTATCGATTTCTGCAGGATCAATGTCTAAATGAATTACTTTGGCTTGTTTGGCATATTTATCTAAACGGCCTGTAACTCTATCATCGAAACGCATACCCACAGCAATTAACACGTCGCATTCGTTGGTTAAAACATTGGGGCCATAATTGCCATGCATACCTAACATTCCTACGTTTAAAGGATGATCTGTTGGTAATGCACTCAATCCTAAAATAGTCCAAGCTGCTGGAATACCTGATTTTTCCACAAATTCTTTAAACTCTTTTTCAGCTTTACCTAAAATAACGCCTTGTCCAAAAATGATAAATGGCTTTTTGGCTTGATTAATTAATTCTGCTGCTTGCTGAATATATTCTTTACGAACAATTGGCTTAGGTCTGTAGCTACGAATATGATTACAAGGAGTGTAGCCACTATATTCGAATTTTTGTAGTTGTGCGTTTTTGGTAATATCGATTAATACTGGACCTGGTCTTCCTGTTCTTGCAATAAAGAAAGCTTTTGCTAGAATATGCGGAATTTCATTTGCATCGGTAACTTGATAATTCCATTTGGTAACAGGAGTGGTGATATTGATTACATCTACCTCTTGAAAAGCATCTGTACCTAAAAGGTGAGCAAAAACTTGACCTGTAACACAAACTAAAGGAGTGCTATCGATCATTGCATCTGCTAAGCCTGTAACTAAATTTGTTGCACCTGGTCCACTTGTTGCAAATACAACACCTACTTTTCCAGAGCTTCTTGCATAGCCTTGACCTGCATGAATGCCACCTTGCTCATGACGAACAAGAATATGTTTTAATTTATCGTGATAATCGTATAAAGCATCGTAAATTGGCATAATTGCACCACCTGGATATCCAAAAATGGTATCTACACCTTCTGCTACAAACGCTTCTAAAACAGCTTGAGAGCCTGATAATGTTTGAGTAGCTTTTGTTTTGATTACTTCCTCTGTTAATTCTAATGTTTCCATGATGGAAATGTTTATGTTTTTATTATTTTTTGAAACCGATTCTTTCTCTGTTTGTCCAATTGTCTTTTGTGTTCTGCACCTCTACTTTTTCATCTAATAAATTTTCCAGAGCCTCATAAATTTGATTTAGTTGTGCATCGTGGTTTCCTATCCGCTCTTTTAAATCATGTATTTGCTCTATAATATCACTATACTTAGCTGCAAATTTTCTTAATGCGATAAATGCTTTTACGATAGCGATATTCATTTTTACCGCTTTTTCACTTCTTAAAACACTAGCTGCCATTGTAATTCCGTGTTCTGTGAAAACGTAAGGAAGTGCATTTTTCGGTCTTTTATTTGATGTCATCACAATTTGTGATGACATTAGTATCCATTCTTCACTAGTTAATCGAAACATAAATTCTTCAGGAAATCTATCAATATTTCTCTTTATTGATTGATTAAAAACCCTTGTTTCTACTTCATACAAAGCGGCTAAATCAAAGTCAAACATTATTTTTTGACCTCTGATTTCGAATATCTTTTGCTGTATGAATGTTGTTGGATACATTTATATTTTCTTATTGAACTACAAACGTTATTGGCTGCTTTGCTTTATATTTTACCAGTTTATTTTCTTGAATAGCAGGCTTCCATTTTGGACTGTTTCTTAAAACTCTCTCTGCTTCTTGTTTTGTACCATAGCCTGCGTCATTTAAAGCATTTACATTAGTTACAGTGCCATCTTTCTCTATGGTAAACTCAACTTTAGTCATATATCTTCCCGGTGGGGCTCCATTTTTAGAGGGAAGATCGCTATTTAAATTTCTTTCTAAATATCTCATCCAACCATATCTACCACCTTTAAATTCAGCTTCTTGTTCAAAAATATAGTCTGGCATTATTTCACCATTTTCATTATAAGAGATGCAAATGGATTCACCCATTGAAGTTGTTCTTTCTAATACAGCTTTCAATTTACCACTTTCGTAATAAACAAATTCTTTAAATATAGTTGAATTTATTTCATATTTAGCAATACGATATTTTGCACCAGACTTATAAAATGAATGTTTATAACGAGGTTTGTCTTCGTCGTAAAAAAACATAGAATCTTTAGTATTTCCATTTTCATGGTACGAAACATACCTAAACAATCTTGAAAATAGCGTTGTGTCTAACGTTGAAAACTTTGCAGCCAACTTATTATTTTTTGAATAGAAAGACCAACATCTGTAAACGCTATCATCATTTACATAGTATGTATAAACATAAGCATTTTCTTTTGTTACACTGTTATAACTAGTATCATAATACTTAATTATAGTATCTTTTTGTGCAACTGCAAACAAACAAGAAAGTATTAATATTAACCCGATAAAAATAATTTTCATTTCTTTATTGTTTTACGCTTCATCTGTTACACAACCTTCACTAGCATCTTTCACCAATTTTGCATATTTGTACAATACGCCATTCGTAACTTTTAAAGCAGGTTGTTTCCAAGCTGCTTTTCTTTCTGCTAATTCTTCTGCTGAAACTTTTAAAATAATGCTATTTTTTGTTGCATCTAATTCAATAATATCATCGTCTTTTACCAATGCTATTGTACCACCGTCAAAAGCTTCTGGTGTAATATGCCCAACAACAAAACCATGTGAACCACCACTGAATCTACCATCTGTAATTAATGCTACATCTTTACCTAAACCTGCACCCATAATGGCAGAAGTTGGTTTTAGCATTTCTGGCATTCCTGGAGCACCTTTTGGACCTTCGTATCTTATTACAACTACATCACCTTTTTTAACTCTACCATTTGCAATTCCTGCAACTAAATCTTTTTCACCATCAAAAACTCTTGCAGGTCCTTCAAAACGTTCTCCTTCTTTGCCACTAATTTTAGCAACGCTCCCTTTTTCAGCTAAGTTTCCGTATAAAATTTGTAAGTGACCTGTTACTTTTAATGGTTGTTCTATTGGATAAATTATTTTTTGTGTTTCGAAGTTGATAGGCTCTACATCAGCTAGGTTTTCTGCAACAGTTTTACCTGTAACCGTTAAACAATCACCATGTAATAACCCCTTGTTTAATAAGTATTTCATTACAGCAGGTACACCACCATGTTGAGGTAAATCTTGCCATAAAAACTTACCACTTGGTTTAAAATCAGCTAAAACAGGTGTGCAATCGCTGATACGTTGAAAATCTTTTAAAGTAATATCTACACCTACACTTTTGGCCATAGCAACCATATGTAAAACTGCATTTGTGCTTCCGCCAAAAATCATGATAGTGGTAATAGCATTTTCAAATGCTTTTTTGGTCATGATATCTCTTGGTTTGATATCTTTTTCCAATAACACTTTAATTGCTCTACCTGCATCTAAACATTCGTTTCTTTTTGCTTCGCTAACAGCAGGACTAGAGGAAGAATAAGGTAAACTCATACCCATTGCCTCTATAGCAGAAGCCATTGTATTTGCTGTGTACATGCCTCCACAAGCACCTGCACCTGGACAACTATGTTTAATTACTTCTTTAAAATCTTCAGGTGTAATAGTTCCTGCTAATTTTTTACCTAAAGCTTCAAAAGACGAAATGATGTTTAATTCTTCTCCTTTGTAATGACCTGGGGCAATTGTTCCACCATAAACCATTAAAGATGGACGATTCAAGCGACCCATTGCCATAATTGCTCCAGGCATATTTTTATCACAGCCAGGAATAGTAATTAATCCATCATAGTAAAAACCTCCACAAACACTCTCAATACTGTCTGCAATTAAATCTCTGCTTACCAATGAAAAACGCATACCGTCTGTTCCATTACTTATCCCATCACTAATGCCGATAGTATTAAAAATTAAGCCTACTAAATCGCTTTTCCAAACACCTTCTTTCACAATTTTAGCCAAGTCGTTTAGGTGCATATTACAAGTATTACCATCATAACCCATACTTGCAATACCTACCTGAGCTTTTTTCATATCCTCATCTGTTAACCCAATGCCATATAACATGGCTTGTGCAGCAGGTTGTGTTTCGTCTTGTGTAAGTGTTTTGCTATATTTATTTAATTCGCTCATAAGTAATTTGTTTTCTTATTTATTTTCGATTACTAATTGTTTATATGCTAGTTGAATTTGATAGCTAAATGTATCATTCCAATTTTTGGTGAAAGGTTGGTTGTCTAAGCTTTCCATACCAATTACTTCTGCTGCTGTTCCACAGAAAAAAGCCGCATCTGCACCATAAATTTCATCGGTTGTAAATTGTTTTTCGATGATTGAAATGTTCATAGCAGCTGCAATTTCAAAAACTGTAGCTCTTGTAATTCCGGGTAAAATGGTACCTGTTGGTGGTGTATATAAAACACCATCTTTTTCATAAAACAGATTTGCTCCCGGTGCTTCTGCAGCAAAACCATACACATCGGTTAATAAGGCTTCGTCAAAACCTTTTGCTTTTGCTTCTTGACTTGCTAAAATGCTGTTTACATAATGACCACTTGCTTTTGCAGTCATAATAAAACCTTTAGGATTTGGACGTTGAAAAGAAGAAGTCATCACTCTTAACAATTTTGTTCCTAAGAAGGGTTGCATTTCCCAAGCTTGAATGGTAATGAATGATTCTTTATTGGGAGCAAAACTCATGTTTGCAGGTGCATAAATGAGTGGACGTATATATGCATCGCCTAAATTGTTGCTTGATAAAACTTGATAAGTTGCCTCAATTAATTCCTCAACTGTCCATGTGTAAGGAAGGTTTAAAGCCTTTGCAGATGCTTCTAATCGAAGAAAATGTTCTACAGGTTTAAATATTTGAGTAGAGCCGTTGTTTGTTTTATAAGATCGTATGCCCTCGAAAACAGCATAGCCATAATGCATGGATTGGCTATATAAATCTATTTTAGTTTCGGCAGCTTTTACAAATGCTCCGTTGTGATAAATAATTGTGTTTTCGTTGTAGTAACTCATTGTTTTGTTTTTTATTGAGGCAAAAAAAAACCGCCTCGTTTGAGGCGGTTTGTATCTTCATTTTTTGATGAATTAAATACTATTTCCACCTCCATGCCATGCAGGAATAATAATGACAATAACCACAATAATAATTGCAGTTTTAATTGACACATTATATAACCTGTTGAATAACATAGAAGTATTTTGATGTTGTAAACATAAATACTTCTGCGTTAAATACAAAGAACTTTTTAACTAATCACCTTTTATTTACAGTAGTTGTTTGGCTTTTGATGTGTTGATTAATGAATCTATCAGTTGAAGTGTGCGACGCAACGGCAGCTGAATAGCACTACAAAAGCCGACTACCAAAAAAAATTAAATAACAGTTGATTTACGTAATTGAATATTCTCGTGATTTACATCTCCTGATATTTTATTACTTACAAAATCGGCAATTAATTCGCCCAATGTAGAAGTAAAATAAAAGTTGATAGGATCGATATCTTTGGTAACGAAATTGTGTTGTAAAGTCCATTTTACAGCCTCTCTAATTTTGTTTGCTTCTTCATGTAATTGGAAATAATCTAGCATCATAGCTGCTGATAAAATAGAGCCAATTGGGTTGGCAATATCTTTGCCCGCTGCTTGTGGATAAGAACCATGAATGGGTTCGAACAAAGCTGTGATATTACCTACAGAAGCAGAAGGAGCAAGGCCAAGAGAGCCACTTAAAACACTTGCTTCATCGCTAATAATATCGCCAAACATATTTTCTGTAAGAATTACATCGAATTGTTTAGGATTTAAAATCATTTGCATGGCTGCATTGTCAACAAACATATAATCAACTTCAACATCGGCATATTGTGTAGCTAAATTTTGAATAACCTTACGCCATAAACGTGAAGTTTCTAAAACGTTGGCTTTATCAATTAGTGTTAGTTTTTTTCTACGAATTTGTGCAGCCTTAAACGCCAAATGTGCAATGCGTTCTATTTCTTCAACGCTATACGTACAAGTGTCTGTAGCAGATTTTCCGTCAGCACTAATTTCTTTATTGCCAAAATAAATGCCACCAGTTAGTTCTCTATAAATTACTAAATCTACACCTTCTAAATTCTTAGGATTGAGTGGTGATAAGTGTTGTAGAGAAGGATATAAGGTTGTGGGACGAATATTGCCGTATAGCTGTAATACTTTTCTAATTTTTAATAAACCTTGTTCAGGACGAACTTTTGCATTCGGATCATTATCGTATTTTGGATGACCAATTGCTCCGAACAAAATAGCATCACTTTCTAAACAAACTTCAATAGTTTCATCAGGTAAAGGATTACCTGTTTTGTCAATGGCATCTGCACCCATTAAACAATACTTGTAATTAAATTCATGACCATAATGTTCTGCAATAGCATTCAAAACTTTAATAGATTGTTGCGTAACTTCTGGTCCAATTCCATCGCCTAAAATAACTGCAATATTTTTTTTCATGGTATGTAGTAAGTTGTAATTGTATTAGTTGATTTGAGCTTCGTAGGCTTTAATATTGTCTTTAATGCTTAGTAAAAAGTCAATGTCATCGTAGCCATTGAGTAAGCAAGTTTTTTTGTACGCATTTATTTCAAAACGTTCGGCTGCTTTTGTAGCAGCAATAGTTATGGTTTGTTCGGTTAAATTCACTTCAATTACAGCTGCAGCATCTTTTTCAATAGCTTCAAAAATTTGTTGTAAAAAGCTATCTGAAACAACAACAGGCAATAAGAAATTATTGAGAGCATTGTTTTTAAAAATATCTGCAAAAAAACTACTAATAACTACATCAAAACCTGCGTCTTTAATAGCCCAAGCAGCATGTTCTCTTGAAGAACCACAACCAAAGTTTTTGCCAGCAACTAAAATTTTACCTGAATAAATAGGATTATTTAAAACAAAATCTGTTTTTGGTGTTGCTTCATTATCGTTTACGTAACGCCAATCTCTAAATAAGTTTTTACCAAAACCGTCTCTGCTAGTTGCCTTTAAAAAACGTGCAGGAATAATTTGATCGGTATCTACATTTTCTATTGGTAAAGGAACTGCAGCACTTGTGATAATATTAATTGATTTGCTCATTGTTGTAATTCATTAATTAGTTTAGAAATTCTCTTACATCACCTACTTTTCCCGTAATTGCTGCAACAGCAGCAGTAAGTGGACTTGCTAAAAATGTTCTAGCATTTGGGCCTTGTCTTCCCTCAAAATTTCTATTGCTAGTGCTGATACAATATTTACCTGCAGGAATTTTATCTTCATTCATACCTAAACAAGCCGAACAGCCTGGTTGACGCAACACAAAACCTGCTTCTTGAAAAACCTTATCAATTCCTTCTGCTTGTGCTTGTTGTTCTACTTGTTTACTACCTGGTACAATCCAAACTTCTACATCAGCAGCTTTTTGTTTGCCTTTCACAAAATTGGCTACCTGTCTTAAATCTTCAATTCTGCTATTGGTACAGCTACCAATAAATACATAATCAACTTTTTGTCCTTTCATTGGGTTTCCTGCTTGCAAACCCATGTATTGTAAAGCTTTTAGGTACGATGGTTGGTCTTTTTCAGCAAGAGTTTCAGCCAAAGGAATCGTTTGAGAAATACCAACACCCATTCCAGGATTAGTGCCATACGTAACCATTGGTTCAATATCGGCAGCATTGATATTTATTTCTGTATCAAATTTGGCATCAGCATCAGAAAACAAGGTTTTCCAGTAAGCTAAAGCTTTATCCCAATCGTTTTCTTTTGGAGCAAATTCACGACCTTTTATATAGTTGAATGTAATTTCATCTGGTGCAATTAAACCACATCTTGCACCCATTTCAATACTCATGTTACAAATGGTCATTCTAGCTTCCATTGATAAAGAACGAATAGCAGAACCAGCGTATTCAACAGCATAACCTGTAGCACCACTTGCAGATGTTAATGCAATAATGTGTAGAATAATATCTTTACTCGTAACTCCATTTTGCAATTCTCCATCAATATTTATACGCATTAATTTAGGCTTGCTTTGCAATAAACATTGAGTAGCCAATACCATTTCTACCTCACTTGTTCCAATACCAAAAGCAATAGCTCCAAAAGCACCATGTGTACTTGTATGGCTATCGCCACAAACAATGGTTTGTCCTGGTTGTGTAATACCTAATTCAGGGCCAATTACATGAACAATACCTTGATAAGGATGACCTAAACCATATAATTCAATGCCAAATTTTTTACAATTATGAATCAATTTATCTACCTGCATTCTCGATAATTCTTCTTGAATAGGTAAATGTTGATTCAATGTAGGCACATTATGATCGGCAGTTGCAACAATTTGTTTTGGATTATGTACACCAATTCCACGTTTTTCTAAGCCAGCAAAGGCTTGTGGGCTCGTAACCTCATGTATAAAATGTTTATCAATATACATTACCGAAGGTCCATCTTCAATTTGTTGAACAATGTGTTTATCCCAAATTTTTTCAAACAGTGTTTTTGACATAGCGTCTTTTTTCTTTTTTATGAAACCAACTTTTTGTTCTTTGTGCAGCAGCCGTTGCGTCGCACTCTTGTACGTTTAGATTCTTTATTCAGCTTTTTTAAACGTATCTAACCACCTATAAAAATTAAGCTTCAACACTTAATTTCGTTTCAGCCATTTTTTGTAAGTCTTCGTCTGTAACTTCTTTTTTGCTATCTGCTACTTGCAAAAACTGTTGATACAAAGTATCTATTTCATCTCTTGTAAACTGAAAACCAAGTTTATGAAAACGAAAAGCCAAGGCACTTCTACCACTTCTTGCTGTTAAAACAATTTTAGAAGTATCAGCACCCACTTCTACAGGATCAATAATTTCATAAGTAGTTGCTTCTTTCAAAAATCCATCTTGATGAATGCCACTTGAATGTGAAAACGCATTTGCCCCAACAATAGCTTTATTCGGTTGAACAGGCATACGCATTGTTTCACTTACTAAACGACTAATTGGATGTAGTTTTTTGGTATTTATTTTTGTATTTAGCTGTAAATGTTTGTGTTGTTGCAATACCATTACTACTTCTTCTAAAGCAGTATTACCAGCACGTTCACCCAAACCATTGATGGTACATTCTATTTGACGAGCTCCTTCAATTACACCGGCAATTGAATTAGCTGTTGCCAAACCTAAATCGTTGTGACAATGACAAGAAAGAATGGCTTTATCAATATTAGAAACATTATTTCTCAAGTGACTAATAATTGCTCCATATTGATGTGGTAAGCAATAACCTGTAGTATCAGGAATATTTACAACCGTTGCACCAGCAGCAATAACAGTCTCAACCAATTTTGCAAGAAAAGAAATATCGGCTCTACCAGCATCTTCTGCATAAAACTCTACATCATCTACAAAATTCTTCGACCAAATAACTGCTTGTTTTGCACGGGCAAGAATATCTTCTCTTGTAGTATTGAATTTGTGTTTAATGTGAATATCAGAGCTGCCAATTCCTGTATGAATTCTTGGTCTTTTTGCATATTTCAAGGCTTCAGCAGCCACTTCAATATCTTTTTGAACAGCTCTTGTTAAACCACAAACGGTAGCATTTTTAATGATTTTAGATATTTCATTCACACTCTCAAAATCACCCGGTGAAGAAATAGGAAAGCCAGCTTCAATAATATCTACACCCAATTCTTCTAAAGCAATTGCCAATTCAATTTTTTCCTTTGTATTTAACTTACAACCTGGCACTTGTTCGCCATCACGAAGGGTTGTATCAAATATGTGAACGTATTCTTGAGACATAAATATTTAGCTATTTTTATTTTAATGGCAAATGATGAATAAATAACCAACATTTACCAATTAAATTGTATAACAAACAAACTTAGTTTGCTACTATTGTAAACCCAAAACATAAGTAGCTTATTTTTACGCTACATAAATTATGTTTTTTTGCATAAAAGTGAGTTTGGATAAGGGTTTTACTAAAAAAAAATACGATGCCTAATAGAAGTACAGATGGTTTGTTTCAGTTAATAAAATCGTTACAAAAAGGCGAAAAACGAAACTTTAAATTATATGTAAAGCGAAATTCAGCAGCCGATAATTTAAAAATAATTGAACTATTTGATGCTTTAGATAAAATGAATGAATACGATGAACCCTTATTATTAAAAAAGCATCAATCTATTTCTAAACAACAATTATCGAACATTAAAGCCCATTTATACAAACAAATTTTAAGTAGTTTAAGATTATTGAATGATAGTAATAACATTGATATATTACTAAACGAACAAATGGATTTTGCTCGTATTCTTTACAATAAGGGATTGTATTTGCAAAGTTTAAAAGTGTTAGATAAAGTAAAAGAAACAGCAAAACAATACAAACAAATTACTTTTCAGCTGCAAGCAGTAAATTTTGAGAAGAAAATTGAAGCCTTACATATTACTAGAAGCATTAACAATAGGGCAGAAGCTTTACGAAAAGAAAGTAATGAAATTGCAGAAAAATTATCTTTAATTGGTAAATTATCCAACCTTTCTCTAGAATTGTATGGTTGGTATATTCAATATGGTCATGCTAGAGATACGAAAGAAGTACAAGCATTACAAGCTTTTTTTAACAGTAATTTACCCCGTTTTCAACCCAATGAATTGGGCTTTTTTGAAAAGTTGTACTTATACCAAAGTTATTGTTGGTATGGTTTTATTCTACAAGATTTGTTAACTTATTACAGATATACCCAAAAATGGGTTGATTTATTTGAAGAAACGCCTTCTATGAAAAGTATAGAAGCAGGGCAATATATAAGAGGAGTACATAATTTATTAGGAGCACATTTTAACTTAAGCAATTACGAAAAATTCAATGTTACATTAGAACAATTCGAAGTATTTGCAGCATCGGAAGAAGGAGAATTAACAGAAAATGTTCGTATACAAACATTTGTTTATTTACATATTGCTAAATTGAATAAACATTTTTTAGAAGGCACATTTACCGAAGGTTTACAACTTGTACCATTTATTGAAGAACAGTTACAAGCCTATAAATTACATTTAGATAGACATCGAGTATTGATTTTTTATTATAAAATTGCCTGTTTATATTTTGGAAGCGGTAATAATGATAAAGCTATCGATTACTTAAATAAAATCATTAATTGGAAGGTAGATTTACGTACAGATTTACAATGTTATGCCCGTTTGTTGCACTTAATTGCTCATTACGAATTGGGTAATTACGATTTACTAGAGTATTTGATTAAATCGGTATATCGTTTTATGGCAAAAATGAATAATTTAAGTACTGTGGAAGAAGAGATTTTTAAATTCATTCGAAAATCATTTTCACTTTCTCCACATAAATTGATTCCTGCTTTTAAAAGTTTAAAAGAGAAACTAAAGAAATTGCAGCAAAATCCTCTAGAAAGCAGATCATTTATGTATTTAGATATTATTGCATGGTTAGAAAGTAAAATTGAAAATGTGCCAGTTCAACAAGTGCGTAGACGGATTTTTTTAGAGGGAAGGAAAATAAAAAGTTGATGTATCTTAGGTTGATGTTGGTACACTATTGTGATACCAATCATCGGCAGTAAACGGTTATGTGCATTATATAAACGGAAAAGCAACTGCTAATCGGTTGCAATTGCTTTTAATATTGAATGGAATAAAATAAAATTACAAGTTTCCTCTTGCTGCTTGTTCTCTTTCAATGGCTTCGAAAAGTGCTTTGAAATTTCCCTTGCCAAAACTTTTAGCTCCTTTGCGTTGAATAATTTCGAAGAAAAGTGTTGGTCTGTCTTCAATAGGTTTGGTGAAAATTTGCAATAAATATCCTTCATCATCTCTATCTACTAAAATTCCCAATTCTTTTAAAGGGGAAATATCTTCATCAATTGTTCCCACTCGTTCTAATAAACTATCATAATAAGAGGAAGGTACTTGTAAAAAATCGATTCCTCTATTTCTCAAAGCGGTTACCGTTTCCACAATATCATTGGTTGCTAATGCCACATGTTGTACACCTTCTCCCATATAAAAATCTAAATATTCTTCTACTTGACTCTTCTTTTTACCTTCTGCAGGTTCGTTGATGGGAAATTTCACAAAACCATTGCCATTGCTCATTACCTTACTCATGAGTGCTGAGTATTCGGTAGAAATATCATTATCATCGAAGGTTAAAATATTTTTAAAACCCATTACTTGTTCGTAAAACTGAACCCATTTATTCATTTGATTCCATCCTACATTGCCTACACAATGATCTACATATTGCAAACCTGTAGAAGTAGGATTGTAAAAAGGGGTTTTCCAGGGTTTAAATCCGGGTAAAAAACAGCCACTATAATTTTTTCTTTCAATAAATAAATGAACCGTATCACCATAAGTGTGAATGCCACTGATAATTGCTTCGCCAAATTCGTCTGTATAAACAGTAGGAGATTGATAACTTATAGCTCCACGTTTGGTGGTTTCTTCCCATGCTTTTGTAGCATCGTCTACTTTTAAGGCTAAAAATTTTACACCATCACCATGTTTGTAAATATGATCGGCAATTTCGTTATTGCTGCGTAAAGGTGTGGTTAATATAAAAGTGAGTTTGTTTTGGGTGATTACGTAGCTTACTTTATCCATAGATCCTGTTTCTGGACCAGCATAAGCCAAAGATTGAAAACCAAAAGCCGTTTTATAAAAATGAGCCGCTTGTTTGGCATTTCCTACATAAAATTCAACAAAATCTGTTCCTGATAAAGGTAAAAAATCCTCATTTTGTATAGATGTAGTATTAGAAGTATTCATGTGTATATGTATTGTTCAATGAAAAAATATTCCAGCATATTCAATAACTGGATGAAAAAGGTTAAATAGAAAAGAGATTAGTGCATTGAATCTATAGCAAGCGTTTCTATCAATAACCAAAATTGGTTACGCTTATCATTAAAATATTTATGTGGATAATCCGGCAGCATTCTTTTGTAAAATTAAAGCATTTACAACATTGCAAAAATTATCTTCGCTGCAAATTATACAATTATGAAAGTGGGTATTTTAGGTGGTGGACAATTAGGGAGAATGCTTTTGCAAGCTGCAGCTAATTATGTGGTAGAAACCTATGTTTTAGAAAACGATGCAAATTGTCCGGCTGCTCATTTATGCCATCATTTTACGCTTGGAAATATTCAAGATTACGAAACCGTTTACAATTTTGGTAAACATTTAGATGCTATAACGATAGAAATAGAAGCTGTAAATGTAGAAGCACTTGAAAAATTAGAAAGTGAAGGTGTACGTGTGTATCCATCACCTGCTGCATTACGCATTATTAAAAACAAAATTCATCAAAAGCAATTTTACCAACAACATCAAATACCTACTTCAGAATTTATCATTACTCAAAATAAAAATGAAGTAGCAACACTTGAACATTTTTTACCTGCTGTTCATAAATTAGGAGAGGGTGGTTACGATGGAAAAGGGGTACAACTATTACACAACACCAAAGAACTTGATTTAGCTTTTGATGCACCTGCTGTATTAGAAAAAATGGTTGCCATAGAAAAAGAAATTGCCATTATTGTGGCTGTAAATGATAAAGGAGAATCGGCCATTTATCCGCCTGCAGAAATGGTGTTTGATACTCGATTAAATTTACTCGACTATCAAATTTCTCCCGCCATTTTAGATGAAAAAGTATTTTGGAAATCAGAAGCTATTGCTTTAAGAATTGTAAAAGAACTTAAAACTGCAGGTTTATTTGCCATAGAATTATTTGTAGATAAAAACAATGATGTATTGGTAAATGAAATTGCACCAAGAGTGCATAATAGTGGACACCACACTATTGAGGGAAATTTTAGCAGTCAGTACGATATGTTGTGGAGAATTTTACTGCAACTGCCTTTAGGAAATACAGCTGCCATTGTGCCTGCTGCTATTGTAAACCTCATTGGTGCAGAAGGCTATTCAGGCAAAGCTATTTACGAAGGCTTAGCCGCTACTTTACAATTGGATAATGTTTTTGTGCATTTATATGGAAAAACACAAACCAAACCGGGCAGAAAAATGGGACATGTAACCATTTTAAGTAAAGATTATCAAGAATTGAAGCATACGGCTAATAAAATAAAACACACTTTAAAAGTAATTGCCGAATAACTTTTTTTGAAATGGCAGTGTACAATTATTCTGTATATTGCCACAGACATTTATTTAACTATACTGAATCAATATCAATCGTTTACCAAAATTTAGGCTTATGTCTTCATCGTTGTTTCGGACAAAAAATATCGACAAAATCATTCAAGATGCTGCTACTTTAGAAGAGAATAGTCACGGAACAAATAATGGATTGAAAAGAATTTTAAGTGTAAAAGACTTAACCTTTTTTGGTATTGCCGCTATTTTAGGGGCAGGAAGTTTTAGTAGCTTAGGCGGTGCTGTTTTTTCTGGTGGACCAGGCGTTGTTATTCTTTTTATTATCACCGCTATTGCTTGTGCATTTACCGCTTTTTGCTATTCAGAATTTGCAAGTAGAATTCCTGTAGCTGGTAGTGCATACACCTATGCTTATGCAAGTTTTGGAGAATTGTTTGCTTGGATTATTGGTTGGGCTTTAATAATGGAATATTCTATCGGTAATATTTATGTTGCTTATAGTTGGAGCGATTATTTTACCTCTTTTTTAAGTAAATGTGGTATTCATGTTCCTGCACATTTAAGTACAAGTTATTCTGAAGCTAAACATGCCATTGAAGCAGGAAGTAGCAATGTAGATGTTTTGGCTGCTTGGAACAATGCACCACAAATTGGTGGTTTAAGAATGATTATAGATGTTCCTGCATTAATCATCAATGTTTTTATTACTTATTTAGTGTATAGAGGGATTAAAGAAAGTAGAAACTTTAGCAATTTAATGGTGATTTTAAAAATGATTGTAGTGGCACTTGTAATTCTTGTGGGTGGATATATCATTTTTTCAAATGGACTTACATTTAATTGGCTGCCTGAGAATAATGATGGTGTAAAATCGTTTATGCCCAATGGTTTTGGTGGGGTAATGATGGCAGTAAGCGGTGTTTTCTTTGCTTATATTGGTTTTGATGCTGTAAGTGTATTGGCAGAAGAAAGTAAAAATCCTCAAAAAGATTTACCAAGAGGAATGATTTTGTCGTTGGTTATTTGCACTATCGTATACATTTTACTCACTTTGGTGTTAACAGGTGCAGTGAATTATAAAAAATTTGAAGGAGTAGGCGATCCGTTGGCTTTTATTTTTGAAAAAGATAATTTGAATGTAGGATGGATGCAGTTTTTTGTATCTATTGCTGCTGTAGTGGCCATGACTAGCGTATTATTGGTATTTCAAATGGGGCAACCACGTATTTGGATGAGTATGAGTAGAGATGGATTGTTGCCACCTATTTTTCAACAAATACATCCGAAATTTAAAACACCTTCTTTTTCTACCATTGTTACAGGTTTGGTAGTTGGGATTCCAATCATTTTTACTGATAAAACCTTTGTATTAGATTTTACAAGTATTGCCACTTTATTTGCTTTTGTATTGGTTTGTGGTGGTGTGTTACTTATTCCTGCAAGAACTAAAGAAGCAGGTAAATTTCATATTCCATTTATCAATGGTAAATTCATTTTTCCGTTAATTATTATTGGTAGTTTGGCATTGATTTATTATTTCAACAATCAATATTTTCATCATTTATTTCAATTGAGTTTAACACAAGAAGAAGCTGCAGCAGCCGTTGCAGGTATCGATGCTAGTGAAACCGATTTATTACAATCTTCTTTGCACAATGCAGCATTGGCAAAACAAACGCTCAACATTTCAACCATTGTTTTCTGGATATTGTGTCTAGCCTTATCCGTATTTAGCTTTATAAAATCGTATTCATTAATTCCATTACTAGGCTTAACAACTTGTATGTATTTACTTACTGGGATGACGGCTAAAAACTGGGCTTGGTTTGCTAGTTGGTTGGTAGTTGGGTTAATTATTTATTTATTGTATGGCTATAAGAAGAGTAAGTTAGCTATGGCAGAAAATAAATAATATGTGCTTGCTTGGTTTGTGAAATAATGGAGAATTAATTGTATTGCTGAGGAACGAAGCATCTCATTCTAATAGTGCTATTAGTCCCTTCCTTCGTCGGGAAAACAAAAAACTTCAAATGTGCTGCTGAGTCACGAAGCATTTACCTGTGTTATCACAAGATTAAATCGTTTATATTATTTGTCATTATCAATGTAATTAGTTTTACCAAATAAATATACTAAAGAGGATTACATCTATTTAACTATTCCTTACCAATCATCTTTTCATTCATTTTCGATTTTCCTGTATTGAAAAGGAAATTTCCTGCGTTTATTTTTTCTAGGTTGTACAGTTCTAAGCACTGCATTAGCTTCATTTCTATTAATCAATTAACAACCATAACATTATTTATTATGAACAAAGAATTAGCATTTTTAAGAGCTTTTGCTCTAGCTACTGTAGTAGGTATTTTCTTTATTGCAACAACTGCATTTAACAAAACTGAACGGACTAGATTTAGCGAAATTGACGTTGAAAGAATCAATATTGTGGAGAAAGATGGAACAGTAAAAATGATTTTAACCAATGTAGCTCGTTTTCCGAATGGAAAAGAACAAATCAATAAAATGCCAACAAACGAAGACCGTAAAAAACGTTCAGGTATGTTGTTTTTTAATGAAGATGGTATTGAGTGTGGTGGTTTTATTTATGATGGAAAAAAGTTGCCAAATGGTCATAGTGCAGGGTTATCATTAACATACGATCAATACGATGGTGATCAAGTAATGCAGCTACTTACACAAGATTATAAAGAAGGCGATAAGAGATTTGTAAGTAGCAGTTTAATGTTTAACGATAGACCAACAAAAGAATCGCAACAAAAAACAGGAGCAATGATGAAAGAGTTAGACGAGTTAGGTAAAAAAGATCCGAAAGCTGCACAAGAAAAATACAACGCTTATGTAAAAGATGGTTTACTTGGTGGATCGCCTCGTTTAATGCTTGGAAAATCAAGAAGTGAAAACAATGGATTATTTTTATTCGATGATAAAGGAATGCCAAAAGCAATGTTTTATGTAGATAAACAAAATAATGCTAAGCTAGATTTCTTCGATGATAAGGGAAATGTAATAGCTTCTTTCCCTGAAAAGAAACCATAAACAATTTCTTTTTCATAAATAGTCTAGCAAAATTGCTAGACTATTTATGTGTTTTAAGATTTTACCGAAAACAAAAAAATGCTACAAAAAATTAAAGCAAATAAATACTTCCTCATTTTTATAATTGTATTTGCGTACGCACAGTCTATACATTCAAGAATATTAATTCGCAACGAATTAACGATTTACTCATTTACGCCAGATGCAGCATTTGCAACCTTAATTTCAATTGCTTTTTTGTATTTTATTTTAAATTTTATTATTCAGTTATGGCAAAAAGCAAGTGTGTTTAGTATTGGTGAAATGCTTAAAATTTTCTTTTCATCATTGCTATTTCATTTGGTTTTAATGCAATTTATTGGGTTGATGGTTGCCATGCTATTTAACAATGTAGAAAGAAATTTTAATGTAGAAACCCTTCGTTTATCTTCATTTTCTTATTTGTTAGACGGCATTATTTATGGTAGTTTTTTCTTGGTTTTTTACTATTATAAAAAAAATGCAAAACAACAGGCACTTTTAGCTACTTATCATAAAACGTTATACGAGAGTAGGGTGGCACATCTTAAATCGCAATTCAATCCACACTTTTTATTTAATAATTTAAATGTGCTAGATCAATTGATTTATGAAGATAAAAATGTAGCCTCAACATTCTTACATCAATTTTCTGAAATCTATCGATACGTATTACATGCCACTACCGTTTCGTTTGTTAGCATTGAAGAAGAAATTGCTTTTGCACAACAATATTTCAAACTTATACAATACAAATATGGTCATGTTTTTCAGCTAAATATTCAAATTGATGACATACATGGTAATATTGTTCCATTAACTATACAAACATTAATTGAAAATGCAATTAAACATAATTTAGCTACAGCAGAAAACCCTGTTTATATTCAAATAAAAATTACCGATCAAATTGTGGTTACAAACAATAGAGTAGCTAGCAGAAAACAACCAACGGTGTCGGGAAAAGGGTTGAACAATTTAAAAGAACAATATTTGTTATTAACCCAAAACGAAATAAAAATAATTGCTTCTGAACAAGAATTTTCTGTCATTATTCCTAAAATAGCTGCTACAAAATCTGTATGAAACAAATTGTAATTATAGAAGACGAAATACCAGCAAGGCAAAAAATAAAACGCTATATACAAGAGCTGAATTTGCCTATTTCTATAATAGCAGAAATAGGCACTGTTGATGCAGCGATTTCTTTTTTACAACATACAAAGGTGGATGTGATTATTTCAGACATCGAATTGCAAGATGGTAATGTGTTTGAAGTGTATGAAAAAGTAGCAATTACTTGTCCCATTATTTTTACCACTGCTTACAATCAATTTTGGATGAATGCTTTTGAAACGAATGGAATTGATTATTTATTAAAACCCTTTTCTAAAGAGCGTTTTCAAAAGGCTTGGGATAAATTAATGTTATTGCAACAAGATGTTTCTAAAAATGATGTTTTATATCAAAATGTATCAAAACTGCTACAGTTAAGCATTGATGAAAAAAAATACAAAAAGCAGATTACCATACACACTCACAAGGGTATTTATTTTTTAGATGTGGTAGATGTGGTTTATTTTGAAGCATCTGATGGGGTGGTTTTTGCATTTGATACCATGCTTAAAAAGCATGTATTACCGTATGCAACATTGAAAGAAATTGAAGTAGTATTACATCCAAACGACTTTTTTAGAATCAATCGAAGCGAATTGATTCATAAAAGACACATCGAAAAAATAGAGCGAAGTTCAAAAAACAATCTTTCTATAAAAATGAAAGGATACAATAGCTATTTTACAACTAGTCAAAGTAATACAGCTACACTAAGAGAATGGATTGATGCCTAAATAGTGAAAATAATACTTCTAAAATTTAGTTGAACAAAATTTTGAAGCTAATCTTGCAAAAACTAATTCAATGTTAGTGAATGCATTTTTAAATAGTTGAAATTGCCTATACATTTGTGTTGTTGTTGCAAGAAAAGGAATTGTTTTTATCAATAATCTTTCCTTAATAAACACCCATCAATCAACCTAAAATATGGAAGTACATCATCATGGTCATCACGGAGGAAAGAAAAACTGGAAATCTTATTTCTGGGAATTTTTAATGTTATTTTTAGCTGTATTCTGTGGTTTTTTAGCGGAATACCAATTAGAGCATAAGATTGAAAGTGATAGAGAAAAGCAATATGTAGAGTCGATGATTGCAGACATGAAAGATGATGCTCAAAAAATTAAGAAAAGTATTGCGTTTTGTACTACACAAGTAGCTGCATTTGACAGCCTTTTACAAAATATTTACCACACACCTTATACAGATAGTAGCGTAAGAATGCTGTATTATTTACAAAGAAAATATACATCTACAAGAAATCCGGTAGCGTTTAATAAAAGAACAATTACACAATTAAAAAATTCTGGTGGATTAAGATTAATAAGAAATAAAGCAGCCTCAGATAGTATTATTCTGTATGATGAAGCCTGTGAAAAAGCTGAGGTACAAGAAGCTTATTTTGCAAATTTTAGAATGGGAAAAGTAAATGACTTTACCATACAACTTTTTGATAGTAAATACATTACTCACTACGATAAATACAGTATTGCTAATATTTTAAAAGAAACAACCCCCATTTCATTATTAACCAATGATGAAAAATTAATAAAACAATATGCCAACAGCATGTATTTTTCTAAAAGTTCATTAACAAGTTATATTGATCTTTTAGTAGGAATTGAAAAAAGAATACCATTAATGATATCTTTTTTAGAAAATCAATATCATCTACATTAATTGTTGAGTAAGTAACTTTGTTACAAATCTATATTCTGTTTTCAACTTAATTACCTTGTTTTTTGTTTTATTAATTACGCTTATGCATTAAAAATATTGATATGAAAAAAATAATTTTTGTTTTAGTAGTTGGTTTATTCGCTTGTAACAATAACAAACCAACCGAACCTACAGTAACAATGCAAGACTCAACAGCTGATAGTGCCGAACAAGCTAGTATAGACTATAAATTGGTAGACAATAAAAAAGACCCCATTTGTGGTATGCCTGTAAAAGCTGGTATTTCAGATACTATTCACTATAAAAATAAGGTGTATGGCTTTTGTGCAGCCGAGTGCAAAGCAGAGTTTGCCAAATCACCAGAACAGTATTTGTCAGCATTACAATAATTCTTATTGCTAGATTAATTTTTTACGTCAGATGGAATGACAACATTGATAAATGGGTTTACCTATTTAGTTTTTTCTATGATGGTAATTGTTTTGGTATCGTTATTAAAATTTATTACCGAATACTCATGATAAAGTATGTAGAAAAAGATAGTAGCAAACGACATTTGTTCCAAGAAAATTAAATCGTTTTTAATTTGGTTGATTTGAATACACCAACACAACCTCACTTAAAATAATCTATTACAATATCTTTTTTTATTATTAATTATGCAGCTAAAACACTGCATCATACTTTTATGAAAGATGTATTAGGAGCCGCTGTAACAGATTATTTTCATCAAGATAAACCTCAAAAATTATGGATTCATAACGATTATGGACCCAAAGAGGAGATGCCGATTGATATTTATTTCAGAGATGAAAACAAGATGTCTACCATTGAATTGGCTGCCTTAAAATATTGTACTGGAAAAATTTTAGATATTGGTGCTTGTGTAGGTAGCCATGCTTTGGCATTACAAGCTTATGGTGAAGATGTTACTGCACTTGAAATTTCTCCTAAAGCAGCAGCAATCATGCGTTTAAGAGGGGTTCAAAATGTAGTAGAAGCCAATTTTTTTGATTACCAAGAAAAAGGTTTCGACACTTTATTACTCATGATGAATGGCATTGGTTTAGTCAGCAATATTAAAGGTCTATTTAGTTTTTTAGAAAAGGCCAAAACCATGTTGAATGTAGGCGGAAAAATCATTTTCGATTCTTCTGATGTGTCGTATTTGTACGATGGTTCTGTGCCTTTAGCAGGTGATTATTTTGGTGAAATCCGTTTTCAATACGAATACAAAAAACAACAAACCGATTGGTTTACTTGGTTGTTTGTAGATCAAGGTACCTTGTACCATATAGCCAATGAAGCTGGCTGGAAAGCAGAATTTTTAATGGAAGATGAAAACAGTCAGTATTTGGTACGTTTAACACTTAAAACTAGCTAATATAGTATTGCTTGGCAAGAAAGTTGTAAGTTTAATGCACTACTTATTAATCTATATGAAATATTGTTCCATCATTGTTTTTGCTTTCTTGTGTAGTTTCTATTCAAAAGCCCAACAGGCAGATGTTATTTACCAATCTAACATTCATTCAGTAAAATTATTCCAACAAAATAATCAGCTCAGTTTACCCATTATCAACCTGCAATCAACCGATTTGTTAGAATTACATTTTGATGATGTGGATGGCGTTGTAAAAAATTATTTCTACACATTTCAGCTTTGTAATGCCAATTGGCAACCTGCTGATGTTAGTAGCTTCGATTACATAAAAGGATATCAACAATTAAGACTAAATCAGTACCGAGTTTCTGCTATTGCACTTACAAAATATGTACATTACCAAACCAATTTGCCCGATCGTAATTGTATGCCTACAAAAAGCGGCAACTATTTGCTAAAAGTATTTTTAAATGGCGATACCGCTCAATTGGCATTTACCAAAAGAGTTTTTGTAGTAAACAATTTGGTAAATATTGGTGCTAGGGTAATGCAGCCTTTTGATAATCAATATAGAAACACAGCACAGCGAATTCAAATGAATATCGATGTAAAACAACTAAATGCACAAATTCCACAGCAACAAGTAAAAGTAGTAATTGCTAAAAACAACCAGTTAAACGATGTTGTTACACTTACACAGCCAACTTTCATTAGAGGAAATATTTTAGAATACAACAACGAAAATGAAGCCGTTTTTTTAGCAGGAAAAGAATATCGATGGATTGATGTACGAAGTTTTAGATACGAAAGTGAAAGAATTAACAAAGTGGATAGAAGCCAACAACCTTGGCAAATTTGGGTACAAGCAGATGGAAGCAGACTTAACGAACGCTATGTTTTGTACAGAGATTTAAATGGGTGGATGGAAATTGCCAATACGGAATCTGTAAATCCATGGTGGCAAAGCGATTATGCCATGGTGCATTTTACATTTGTGCCAACCAATAACCAACCTTTTGCTGGTAAAGATTTATTTATTGCTGGCGAGTTAACAGGCAATCAGTTTACAAAAAACAATGCCATGGAGTACAATGCCACAAAAGGTGTATATGAAAAAACCTTGCTGTTAAAACAAGGTTTTTATAGTTATAATTATGTAACCAAAGAAGTAAGTAATCCATCAGCACAGCCAATATCTACATGGGTAGATGGTAATTATTGGGAAACCGAAAACGATTATGTAATTTTTGTGTATTACCGTTCGTTTAGTGGCAGACACGATGAATTGGTTGGCATATCTACTATTAATTCTCGATTAGGTAGATAATTGAGTTACTTTTTTGCTTGTTTTAACTTGGCATAATCTACTACCAGATTACAAAACGCTTTAACACCTACATACAGTTTGCTATCATCAATATAAAAATCAGGTGTATGGTGTGGGGCTGCTTTTGTAACATCGGTATTTACTGGCATTCCTCCCAAGAAGAAGAAAAATGCAGGTGCTTTTTCACCATAAAACGAAAAATCTTCGGCACCAGTTGTCCAATCACCAGCTTTTACATTGTTTTTTCCGGCTGCTTTTTCTAAACTAGGCAACATCATGGTTACCAATTCAGGATTGTTGTAAGTAACCAATGTTTTGGTATCTATTTCTATTGTTGCTGTAGCTCCACTAGCTTCTGCAATTTTGCTAGCCGTTAATTTTATTTTTTCATGTACTTCTTTTTGCATTTTACTATCCAATGTTCTAATAGTGCCATTCATTACCAACTCTTCTGGAATAATATTGCTGCGTACACCACTGTTTATTTTACCTACAGAAATTACTACCGGTGCTTTGGTTAATTCCGATTGTCTGCTCACAATGGTTTGCAATCCATTAATAATTTGTGCAGCTACTGTTATAGGGTCTATACCTGCCCAAGGTTGAGAACCATGTGTTTGTTTCCCTTTTACTTTTATGGTAAACCAATCGCTGCTAGCCATTGTTGCACCACTTGTATATTTAATGATGCCTATTTCTGTTTGTGAGTTAATATGTAAGCCAAAAATTACGTCTACTTTAGGCTGATCCATTATACCTTCTTTAATCATTAGGGGTGCTCCACCTTCTTCACCTGTGGGTGGACCTTCTTCTGCTGGCTGAAAAATAAACACAATTGTTCCTGCTAATTGTGCTTGCATTTTTTTAAGTGCAACGGCTGTACCTAACAAAATAGCCACATGACTATCATGACCGCAAGCATGCATTACACCTACTTTTTGTTGTTCATATACACTTTCTTCTTTCGATGCAAAAGCAAGCGGTACTCTTTCTGTTACAGGTAATGCGTCCATATCTGCACGTAAAGCAATTACAGGCCCAGGTAATGCACCTTTTAAAATACCCACAACACCCGTTTTCGCAATACCTGTTTTGGTTTCGATACCCAATTTTTGTAATTGCTGAGCTATAAAAGCAGCTGTTTTAAATTCTCTGTTAGATAATTCAGGGTATTGGTGTAAATGTCTACGCCAAGCAATTACCGAATCATTGGTCTGAGCCACAATTTGATCTATGTTTTGGGCAGAACAATAAGTAGTGATGATACAGCAAAAGGCAAAAACAAATTTCATAATCAGCAGTTTTATCTGCTCAATTTACAGGATATTCTTTACAAAAAATGGGATAATTCTATTGCAGATAGCAGACCAATAAGCGTAAATACTTTTTTATGTAGTCAGCAATAGTAATGCTATTCAGCTGCAGTGGCGTTTTCTATGGTTTTTCCAAATTATTATTGATAGATATAGTTTTG
>JBHYCS010000006.1:0-181574 GCA_051861445.1 Chitinophagaceae bacterium
GTAAATGGATGACTTAAAAAACGAAAACGACGTGAACCACCTGGTATGTAACGTTGGATGGTAACATTGCCAGAAATCGAACCTGAAATAGTGCCTACTCTTGCAGTACTACTTGCTGAAGAAAGTAGTACTAAATTACTATTTGTAGTTAAAGTACCTGCTAGAATAGATAGTACATTAATAATATTAAGTGAGTTTGTGATGCTTACCCCTGCACTATTATTAATCGTTAAATTATTAACCGTATTTGCTAAAGGTGTAGTAGTAAAATTGCCAGTAACTTGTGCAGTTATTCCATTAAACTCATAATTACCGCTGCTACTAAATGTTTTTGTAACACCTGTTGTGCCTGTTAGTTGAATATTGGAAGTGGTATTACTAACACCCGTTGTAGACACTAAACCATCTGGACTGCCAATTTTTAATCCCCCACCATTAGCAACATTAAATGTGACGTTATTTGAAGCTGAGTTAAAAACATTTGTACCAAAATCTAAAATAGCCCCACTGTTTACATTAAAAGTTATTAATCCTGCTCCTCCATTTGTAATTGTACCAGCAGATTTAATAAATGATTGTACGCCACTTTTATTAAAATTAAAATTACCTACACCAGAACCTTTATTAATTATACCTCCAGACATGTTAAAATTTCCAGCCAAGTTGAGGTTAAAGCTTGCACTACTAGCTACCAAGAAAAGTGTACCTCCTGAAATACTTAAGTTTCCTAATACATTAACATTTACAGTAGCAACAACACCGCTTCCTGTTGTTTCAAGTGTTCCTCCTAAAATATTCAAATCACCATTTATTGTGACAGTTTTATTATCAGAAGCAGCTAATGAAACAAATCTAATTTTACCTGAGTTAGTGTTGATTAAATTAACATTACCCCTAAATATAGTTGTACCAGCAGCCGTTGTAACTAAAGCAAGCTGCATAGTATTTGTTTGGGCAGCACAGTTCCAAGTAAAATGATAAAAAGATTGATTAGCTGTATTTGATAATGAAGATTGAGCAACTACACCAGTAACCAAACAAGTAGAAAAATCTTGCCAAGTTGCAATAGGTAAACCAGTACCAATATTATGCTGATAAATAGCATTACTAGCTACAATCAAACTACCTGTAACTGTTAATGTGCCAGTATTTACTAAGTCAGATGCACTCGTTCCATCATCAACTACAGTTAATGTTTGCCCACTACTAATGGTAATAGTACCACCGCTATTAATAGTAGTCTGATCAATGGAAACAGAAGATGCTACTGTAACATTGTGTGTGCCTTGAATAGTAATTACACCAGAAGCATTGGTGGGGGTTCCCTCACCTACTGTTGGCGTTGCCCAAGTAGTACCATCAAATCGTTCCCAAGTACCAAGTGTGCCCCATGTTCCTGTTCCAGCTGAGCGATAATCACCAACAGATTGGGCTTGTATTTTTATTGTAAGTATGGTAATAAATACCAGCAAAAGAAAGTATACATTTTTTTTCATACGCTTAAGAGATTGGTTATTGTTTTATAAAAGTGGAAGTTGAAATATTAGCAGGAGTTACTAGTCTAATTCTGTATGTTCCTGTTGGTAAAGAATTTACACTTATAAAGGTTTTGGTACTGTAAGGTGCTACAGCAATATCTTGTATTTTTTTACCTACAGCATCTACAATTGATATCATTGTATTAGCTGTAGCAGTAGGATATTTTATAGTAATAAATGTTGTAGCAGGATTAGGAAAAACTTGCAAAATTTCTTTTGTGTTTGTTGCTAGAATTAGCACTTTACTGTAATTAAATTTTCCATCAATATCTACTTGTTTAACTCTGTAATAAACCGTATTGGTAAATACAGTATTGGTAACTCTATAAATATGGTTTCCGCTATTATTTTTTGCGGTAACTGTTTTAATAGCAGTAAAATCAATTCCATCATTGCTTTTCTCAATAATAAAATGGCTTGTATTTACTTCATTTGTAGTTATCCATTCTAATAAATGACCATCAACTTTTTGTAGTGCATTGAATGATAGAAATTGTAAAGGCAATGCTGCACAATTGGCAAAACTAACTTTATCTGCACCGGCTAAAACAGGCACTAAATTTCTAACGTCAGTAGCATTCAGTGGTGTATAATTGTAGTAGGTAGAAGGTGTAAAAACAGTATTAGCATTTAATTCATCAAACTTTATGGAACGCCTACTTGGATTTAACATATTGGCATTTATTTGTGCGGTGATAATTGGCAGTCCACTATCATCATAATCGTTGCCACTATGTTTTAACCCTCTTGCAGGATAATTACCCGTTTTAGAAGTAAAAGTATTATCTGTATTATTACCATAAATGGTTTTAAAATCAGCTGCAGTTCTATCAGCATACATTGGCCAAATAGTATTTAAGAAGAAATTATTTTCACAAAAAACAAAAGCACTATTAGCTGCAACAGCACCATACAACTGAACGTTTTCAAATAAATTATTCAAAACATGAACCTCTCCAAAACGTACCCTTGGATTTCTAGAATTAGTATTAAAAAAATGATTGTTGTAGTAGGTTACTTTTAAACGATTGTTATCAGTAGCACCATTATTATCAGAATGACCTACTAAACTTGTTTTCCAGCTATTTCTGATTAGGCACCAAGAAATAGTTACATAACTAGCACCGTCTTTTACATCAATTCCTCCATCAGGATGTTCAGAATCAGCTGGTCTAGAAGTAGGATGTCCAACAGTACAATGGTCTACCCAAATATGATGTGTTTCTGTTCCTCCAATATTAATTCCATCATCATAATAATCGAAGAAAGTAATGTTTCTAATAAGTATATTGTAAGATCTTTTAACGTTTATACCAATTTTAAATACCACATTCTGCTCACCTACAAAACTTAAATCTCCTTGTTCAGGAATATCTAACATGCTGTTACCAAAAACTTTTAAGCCATTTGTACTTAAGCTTTGTGTTCCATCATAAACACCTTCTCTCAATAAAATTACCAATGGAGCTTTTTTAACTCCATTTGATGTAACATTATTGTTATAAGCCCTTTGCCTATTATACAATAGTTCACACAACTTATTAAACTCAGAAGAGCCATTAATAAAAACAGTATCAGACGAACATTGTCCACCACGTGTTGGACCTGTAAAACCATCTCCACTCATTGCAGCAAAACCAACAACGTTTTCAAAATTGATGTTGTTATTGCTATTAAAAGTTGCTGTAACATTTTTATTAGCATTCATAACAACAGTTTGGCTAATGGTATTACCAGTTATAGCTCCACCAAAACCACCAAATGTGGATCCAGCAATAGGTATAGCTGTAACCGTTACAACTGTATTTTCTGCATATTCACCACCAGAAGGTTGTAAAATAATTGTTCCCAAACCAATGATATTGGTAGTTAACTTGTAAGTAGGAATGGTATTAAAATTTGCATTTACAACTTTATTAGCATTCATTGTTATTGCAAGTGGATTTGTTGTACCCGTTACATCACCACTCCAATTAGCAAATACTTTATTAGGCGTACTTTGAGCTTGTAGATTTATAATCTCATTTTCAAAATAAGTATTATTAGCCCTTGTTGGTGATGCAACAACGTTACCACCGTTTACTGCATTTACTTGCAGTATATAGGTATTACAAGGTAAGCCATTCAAACTCAATCTATCTATGTTAGGTCCATCTGTTGTATCCCAAATAAGCTTTATATTGTTTACACCTCCAGCCAAATTAATAGATACAACTTCATCAGCCCAAGTAGTAAAATTGGTAGTTCTGTTAAAGTTTAATAAAGAATGATACACATCGTTTATAAAGAGCTTCCCTTTTCTGTAAGTATCATTTCCTAAAGAATATCTAAAGCTAGCATTGTAAACACCTGCTTGTTGTTGACATACAGTAAACACAATTTCATTTTCACCACTATCTAAAAAATTCACAAAGCCTAAACCATTAAACCCTGCGTTATTATTGTTTACACTACCTGTAAAAGTTGCATTTTCTGCCTCGTAATGTGTAATAACAGTTAGAGGATCTATAAAATTTATAGTAACAGTAAATTGCTTGGTAGAATTATTTTGAGCGGTTATCGTGTAAACTACAGCACTAGAAAAGTTTTGAGCAACTGTAGGTAAAGGACTAACAGTTGCACCATTAGAAACCACTAATTGTTGAGGAACAACATTTGAAACATTGGTACCGTTAGGAACATTAACAGTTATTGTTCCTGATATACTGTTTATAATGGCATTTCCAATTTGTGCATTCGATAACCGAAAATTGAGGATCTCTTTTTCAATTGATGCTGTTGGGGTTACGGTAACAGTCCACTGTTTTGTACTTCCATTTTGTGCTGTTACGGTGTAAGTAACAGGATTTGTAAAATCAAGTGCAGACGTAACAGATGGAGATATAGTAGATTGTGGAGATATAGCAATACCTGTAGGAATTATGCTTGTTAGATTGGTACCAATGGGAACATTTATTTGTACTGTTGCAGTTGCTGCATTAATGGTAGTACTACCTATTTGATTGTTGATTGTAAAAGCAGTAATATCTGCACTACTACTAAGTGTGGCACTAGCTTCTACGTATAAATCATGTATTTGAATATTTCCATTCAAAGGTTCAATACGTATGGTAATTGGAGCATTGGTAACCAAAGCTGTAAACTGTGCACTTAAGTTAAATATTGCAGCACTTAAAACGGATATATTAGGTGTTAATGTAGTAAAACTTGTTTCCCCATCTTTTTGATATTTAATTGCTACGTTTCTTGCCGATGAAGAAGTGCTTTTCATATGAACCCGTATTACACCACAAGATGGTACAACTACTTGTAAAAATCCTCCGCTGTTTACTTGAATCATACCCTGACTACAAACACCGTCGGCAGCCTTTGTAGGAGAAATTGTACCATTCGATGTAACGCCTGTTGGCAATGCTGTTGTATTAAATGCATGATTGATTAAAACTGTTTGTGACAAAACTGTTTTAACCGAAATAAAAGATATTAATAGAACAATAAAAAAGAGTGTATATTTTTTATTCATGATGGCAGAGTAGTATAAAATGAGGCTAAATAAATTACTTTATTAAACCGAAAATTAGAAACGTTTACATAGGTTAACGAATTAAACTACGCAAACGTTCCCGACATCGTTACCAATACAAAAAATCAATATTTACGGTACTTGTAGCCTGTTCGAACTGCATAAGAAACTATACTTTATTTAGAAAAAAAAGAGAAATGAAAAACAAAAAAAAATATGCAGCTTACACAACAATAAAAAAGGTTATTGCACAACAGTACAATAACCTTTTATTCATGAACAATATTACAATTACCTAGTAACGAGGATTTTGATTTAAATTAAAATTAGCTTCTCTAGCAGGTTGAGGTATTGGTAATAATTCAGATTTGCCAGTTGAAAAACCTGTTGCAAATCTTGCAATTACAATACTATTAATAGTGCTTGTTCCTGTGTTTAAAAACCAGTTTACTCTTGTTGTTCCAGCAGGGGTAGATGTTGGTGAAGGAGCATAAAATGAGTTGAACCACAAACTAGTATTATCTGATGTACTATTTTGACGGAAATACATGTGTGTGGGATAATTATCGAAAGGTGGAACTCTATTAAACATATTTGTTAAAGCAGCTCTAGTCTCTGCTATCTTACTTGCCAATAAATTCCAACGAATTAAATCGTATTTTCTTATTCCTTCTCCACCTAATTCTAAAGAACGTTCTTTTACAATTCTATCAAAAAATGGTATTTTCAATAAACCAGCAGGCAAGTCTACAGACGGATCAGCTACACCAATCGGTTTACCATATCCTCTTCTTCTTACTTGATTAATTGCATTATACGCCAAAGCCGTTGGACCATTTAATTCGTTCTCTGCTTCTGCTAGCATTAATAAAACATCGCTGTAACGAATGATTTGCCACTTTAAACTAAAATATTGAACAGCATTTGTAGGTGCAACTACTGGATTAGTCATCCAATCTCTTCTGTACTTTCCATCATTCATTGCGGTAATTGCTAAACCAATTTTTGTAACACCATCTGTAGCATTATTATAAGGAGCAATGGTTACATCTCTTCTCAAATCTGTAGAATCAAAACTGTAGAAATAGGTGGGTAAAGGATTGTAGCTTGAGTTTCCGAAGCTTCCAACTCTAGGGCCATTGTAATAACCTAATTTAGTATCGGCAGTAGCATTCTGGCCAATTCCAGTTGCTTGAAACATTAATTCACCATTTGGATCTGCAACTGCTCGTGCACAAACCTGATCTTTCCATAAAGATTTGAAACTAGGGTTTAAACTATGTTGACCGGAAGCGATAATTTGTGAGCACTCGTCTTTTGCAATTTGATAGTATTTTGAAGGATTACTTCCTTGTTGCATTTGTCCATTTTGTCTTAAACAAAAACCAGCTCTAAATAATGCTAATCTTGCTCTTAAAGCTTTTACAGTACCTTTTGTAATTCTTTCATCTATTGGATCTCCAATTGCTGCCAATTCATTACGCCAAGGTACCAATGTAGATGCAAGATTTAAATCTTCTATCAACACATCATACAAAGAATCGGTACTTACTCTGAAAGGAAAAGGATTACTTACAGCTAATTTATATGCAGGTAAAAAATGTGCAGGCAAATCACCCCAATTTCTAATGGCTTCAAAATAGTATTGAGCTCTTAATGTTAAAGCTTCACCATACATTCTTTGAAGTTTCTTCTTCTCTTGTTCTGTTCCATTTTTATATAATTCCATAGAAGGTATATTATCTATACAAATATTTGCATAATCTATCCCTTGAAATAATTGATTGAATGGTCTTTCTAATTGTGCATTACTAGGTGTAGCACTGTAACGAGCAATATCTCTTCTATCGTTATCTGGATTACCAGTAGGGCCTTGCATTTCGTCGGTATCTACAGTATAATACAAACTAATTCTAATTCCATAACCTTGATCGCCTGTTAATCTACTATAAACGCCAGCCAACGCTTGATAAGCTGAGTTTACATCTTTAAAAACCATTTCTGGACCAATAGATGTGATGGGTTGTTGATCTAAATATTTTTTACAGCCCCCTGCAAAAAATACTACAGCAGCTAATAATGTAACGATTGATATATTGTTGAATAACTTTTTCATATGCCTAAATAATTTTTTAAATTAGAATGTAACATTAACACCAAATACAAATGAGCGACTTCTTGGATATGCTGAATAATCTAAGCCTGGAGTTAATGGACTAGAACGTACACTTACTTCAGGATCGTATCCTGTATAGTTTGTGAAAAGGGCTAAATTATTACCACTTGCATAAATTCTAAGTTTACTGATTTTTAGCTTTACCAATGTTTTTATAGGTAAACTATACCCTAATGTTATATTATTTAACCGTAAAAAAGAGCCATCTTCAATTGCCCAAGAACTTGGGTAAAATGCACCGGAACCAACTAATGGTTGCCAAATAGTAGCATTTGCGTTGGCTGCTGCTAATTGCTCTGGTGCTACACCATATACCAAATTATTGGCAACCCATTGTAATCTTGCACCATTTGCATCAACCGTTTTCCAACGATTAGCCATAATATCTAACATGTTTGAACGATTGGTATAACCATTGGTAAATTCTACTTTGTTTGCATTGTAAATATCATTTCCATAAGAGAAATTAAAGAAGATACTTGCATCCCAATTTTTATAGGTAAACTGTTGATTAAACCCTCCTGTAAACTTAGGTGTAGGATTACCAATTATTTGTCTATCGTTATTAATATCAATAATTCCATCTGTATTTAAATCTTTAAACTTAACAGAGCCAGGCTGCACCGTTCCAATAATACCAGCTGCATTTGGAATTTCAGGTTTTAAAGTATATTGACCTGTTGTGGTATTGTAGTTAAAATCGTTGGTGGTATAAAAACCATCGTTAACCAAACCCCACATTGAACCTACTGGGCTTCCGATTTTTACAATATAATCGGTTGGCTGACCAGAAACGCCCCAGCTTGCTGCTGGAAAAAATGAATTTTGATTAATGCCTAAGCCTTTGATTTCGTTGTTGTTAAAGCTCATATTTAAGCTTGCATTCCAGTTAAATTCTTTTTTACGAATAACATTTACATTTAACTGAAACTCCCAACCTTTATTTTGTGTTTTACCAATATTTTGCTGTTGTGTAGAGTAGCCATAAGTTTGTGCAATAGGAACACGTAACAATAAGTCTCTACTATCATTTACATAGTAATCAACGCTTAAATCTACTCTATTTCCAAATAAAGCGATATCTACGCCTATATTTCGGTTTACTAAAGATTCCCATTTAAGTTTTGCATTTGCTAAGTCTGAAGATATAGAACCAGGAACCAATTGATTATTTAAACCATAGTATAACAAATCGTTTCTAAAGGTTGTAAGATATAGGTAATCTCCAATACGGCTATTACCAACAGCTCCATAACCTACTCTAAATTTTAAATCGTTTACTGCAGATACATTTTTCAAGAACGATTCGTTTTTAACTCTCCATGCAAATGAACCAGAAGGGAAAAAGCCCCATCTTTCATCAGGTGCAAATTTTGAAGAACCATCAAAGCGAACATTGAAAGAAAACAAATATTTTTTATTAAATCCATAGCTTAATCTACTAAAAAAGCTAAGCTGTGTATACTTTGTTTTAATATATTGATTAGCTCCTGCTATTGGTGTTCCTAGCGTTAAATTAGTAAAAGCTTGATTTTTATCTATAAAGTTGGGAAATAAATTATAACCAGATCTATTGGTAGTAGTCGTTAATTCATAGGTTTCTTGCCCTGCTAAAAAATCAATATCGTGTTTCTTCTTGTAATTTTTTAATGAATAGCTAATTACATTAGAATTAGTAAAGGTTACAGTTTTAACAGTATCTAAGTTTACAATAGGTTTGTTGCTACCGAAGTTGATAGAATATGAACTTGAAGAATCGCTAAACTGACGATCTATAAAGCTTTTATTATCATAACCAGCAACTGATTTAAAAGACCAATTTTTACTAATTGCATAGTTAAAAGAAACAGTAATATTATACAAATCAGTAGTTTTTCTTCTAAACTCAGCATCAATCAGTTGATAAGGATTAATAAGTGACAAACCGTTTCCTGGATTATCGACTACAGCAGGATCATCATCTGTAATGTCTTGTCCTGCTGCTAAAAATGGCCGATATTTTACAGCATTTCTTAATCGACTATACGAAGAACCTCTCTCATCTGAAACACCTGCTCCATAAACATTTTGGTTACTATAACGACCAATTAACCCAAGTTTAATTTTATCAGTAAGCTTATGCTCTCCTTTAAAATTAAATTGGTGGCGTTGAAAAGATGAATTTAAAATGATGGCTTTATCATTATTATGAGTGTAGCTAAAATTGTAGGTGGTTTGTTTAGTTCCTCCAGATACGCCTACATTATAAGTTTGTGCAATACCATTTTGCCCAATAATTTCTTTTTGCCAATCAACAGGCTTTACATCTTTATAAACATTCAAAGTATCCCAGGTAGACCCAAAAAAACTAGAAAAAGAAGAACTATCTTGAGAACTTCCTCTACTTCTCTCGTAGTTATAAACAACAAAATCGTACGGACTTAAAACACCCAATGTCTTCGGTAAATTTCTTGTTCCCACAAACGTATTAAATGTAACTTTTGGCTTACCTGTTTTTCCACTTTTAGTAGTAATAATAATCACACCGTTTGCTCCTCTTGCTCCATATATAGCTGTTGCAGCAGCATCTTTTAATACATCTATGCTTTGAATATCTTGAAGAACCACACTATTCAATCCATTTTCTACTTGAACACCATCTACAATATATAAAGGGTTATTATCACCAGTAATACTCATTCCTCCTCTAACCCTAACTCTTACTTCAGCATCAGGAGAGCCTTCAGAAGCATTTGCAGTTACACCGGCCAATCTACCATTTAAGGCTTCTGCAACAGAATTAATGGGAACATCTTTTAAATCTTTTCCTCCAACACTAGCAACTGATGCTAATAAGTCTTTTCTTTTTACACTTTGATAACCAATTACAACAACCTCATCTCCTGCTGTTTCTTTACTTTTTTCTAAACGAATAACCAAATCACTACTCGTTGCTGCAATTGTTTTATTAGCATATCCAATATAACTTACCTGTAAAGTGTATTTCTTTTCGTCATCAGGAACCCTTGTTGTAAAAGCTCCGCTTTTATCTGTTTGAGTTGCCCCCTTAGCACCCACGATGTTAACAGTAGCACCTTCAAGCGGTTCGCCCGAATTTTCATCAAATACTTTTCCTTTAACCTGTTTTGTTTTTTGAGCTAGAAGCATGACAGAACATGCTAATAATAGCACTGTAAGAGCCATTAATTTTTTCATACTACAATCGATTTATTAGGCAGAATTTATTACTTACGTTTTAACTAATGATTAACGTAAATGCAATACAAATATTCAAGAATTGTAGCATGAATAACGGCTTTTTTTACGCAAACGTTCCCGATTAAAACTGAAAAGTAAAGTAAAGAATAGATGTTTTAAATACGCAATTTTATTGATACAATAGAATAATAGCATCTTTATTAAAAACTATGTTTATGATTAAAATTTTTCTGATTCAAACAATCATTCAAGCAATTATTTACTATTTTACAATCACTACTTAAATATTACTAAAATGATCGACTTGAAAAGATCATAAAAAATAATTAAACGCAATAATGATACTTACAATATAAGTGTCTATTGTAAAGCACAAATGCCTTACTTTTATTGGCATTTAACGTTCGAACCTTGTATGAAATTTGAAGCAATTACCATTAAAGATATAGCTAAAGCTTTGGGTCTTTCTACATCTACTGTATCAAGAGCCATGAGAGATAGCTATGAAATTAGTGCCGAAACAAAACAAAGGGTTCTTGAATATGCAAAAGAATTTAACTACAGACCAAACCCTATCGCTTTAAGTTTAAAAGAAAAAAGAAGTAGATCTATTGGTGTAATTGTTTGTGAAATTGCCAATAGCTTTTTTTCGCAAGCAATTAATGGTATTGAATCGGTTGCTTACAATAAAGGATACAACGTTATTATTTCTCAAAGCCACGAATCATATGAACGAGAGGTTTTAGACTTACAATTTTTAGCCTCTAGATCTATTGATGGATTATTAATTTCTGTTTCTACTGAAACAAAAAATATTGAACATTTACAAAAGCTTCACAACAAAGGTTTACCCATCGTTTTTTTTGATAGAATTGTAAGCGATATTCATACACACAAAGTAATTGTAGACAACTTTACAGGATCGTATAATGCTACTAAACATTTAATAGAAAAAGGCTATAAACGTATTGCCAACCTTACCAATGCTGAGGGACTTTTTATTACACAAGACAGAGTTTTGGGGTATAAAAAAGCATTAAAAGACGCTGGCTTACCTGTGAACGAACAGCTCATTAAATATTGCGATCATGGTGGACTTATTCAAGCAGAAGTAGACGCAGCGATGAACGATTTACTTTCTCATAAAAATAAGCCTGATGCCATTTTTGCAACTGCAGATAAACTTACTACAGGTTGCTTACAATACTTTAAGAAAAATAAAATTACTGTTCCAAAAGATATTGGTTTACTTGGCTTTTCAAATTCAGATCTTACAGAACTTTTAAATCCTGCTTTAACAATTGTGAAACAACCTGCTTTTGAAATGGGAGAAAAAGCAATGCAGCTATTAATGCAAATTATTGAAAGTAAAAGACCCGTAAAAGAGTTTGAAACAGTAACACTTAATACAGATTTAATTGTAAGAGATTCTACAAATTGCAGCAGTAATAAAAAGCTTTTAAAAAAATAGTTAACTAGTCTTTAATCAGTTTTGTGTTGATTATTTTACAGCGGCTATTTCTTTTAACACATTTTCTAATCTTGCATTTAAGTTATCGAAGCTAGAATATCCTTTTGCCAAAAGATAAAACTTCGTATCGCTTGCTTGCAACAACACACAAGGATATCCTGTTACTTGTAATTGTTTACACAATTGAAACTCGTAGTATGCTTTTTGTTTGTATGCCTCACTTTTAAGTTTAGTGTAAAAGTCATCTGCATCTAGCTTATATTTTTCAATCAAATGTTTATAGGCTTCATCATCTGTTAAATCTCTACCCTCAAAGTGTAAGGCAAATTGCAAATCACTGGCAAATTTCACTTGCTCGTTGGGTAAAATTTCTTTTACAATACACAAAGCAATAGCTGTTTTTTCGCTATTAGGAAACCAATCACTAAGAGTTGGATTTTCGATATGCCATAAATAATCTTTCCCAAATTTTACGCCACTATAATCTTCTACGGTTTTGTAAGCTTGTTGAATATAGCTTGCTGTAACACCAATATGAATGGGCTTTTCAGGCAAAATCATTCCGCCAGATAAAACCTCAAACTGCATGTATTTTGAGTATTTTTCATCTAACTGTTTTATAACATTGCTAAAGCCATAACACCAACCACAATAAGCATCATAACAATAAATAATAATCGGATTGTTCATGTAGCAAAATTGTATAGATAAATACGAACTATTTTACTCTATCAGAAAATTATTGACGTTTTAAAATACATCCATTTTTAGTTTCATTATGCAGGCCATTTTCAACCGTTAACTTTCCATTTACCAAAATGTATTTAAATCCAGTACTATATTGATGTGGTTGTTCAAATGTAGATAAATCGGCCACTTTGCTTTCATCAAAAATTATAATATCGGCTTGCATTCCTTCTTTAATTAATCCCCTATCTTTTAGCTGAAATTTTTGTGCAGGCAAACTTGTCATTCTTCTAATGGCATCTTCAAGCGTAATTACTTTTTCGTCTCTTACATATTTTTTTAACACTCTTGCATTGGTGCCATAGCCTCTAGGGTGTGGATTTCCTGCACCAAAAGTTCTGATGCCTGCATCGCTAGCAAACATGTTAAATGGATATCTCATAATGTTTTGAACATCGGCCTCACTCATTCCATGAAAAACCATACTACTTCCACCCTGTATCATCATTTCAAAAATGGTTTCGATTTCTGCTTTAGCATCGTGTTTTCTACCTTTTAATAAGTTAATTGCTTCAATACTTTTTCCATTGAAAGTAGTATCATTTTTAAAATAGGCAACTACTGCATAGCTATAATGTTTTAAGCCTCTTTTTTTTAGGTTTTGAAGCATAATAACAGTTGCTTGTTTACGAATTGCAAGATTGTTCAGTCTTGCTACAATACTATCTTGACCATCAGCTAAAATCCAATCTGGCAAAAGCGTTCCTAAATTGGTGCTACTTGCTGTATATGGGTATTGATCAATAGTAACTTCTATGCCTTCTGTTCTTGCTTTTGTAATTAATGGAATAGTTTCTTTGCTTCTTCCCCAATTTTGTTGACCACTTAATTTAAAGTGTGAAATTTGTACAGGTATTTTTGCCAACCTTCCAATTTCTATTGCTTCTGTTATTGCAGATACTACACTATCGCCTTCGCTTCTAATATGGCTTGCATAAATTCCATTGTATTTAGCTGCAACTTTTGCCAAACGAACCACTTCTTCAGTTTCACTATAAGTGCCAGGTATGTATATTAATCCAGTAGAAAAACCAACTGCACCATCTTTCATAGCTTGCTCTACAATCGCTTCCATTTGTTGTATTTCTACTTCTGTAGGTTTTCTATTTGCTCTACCCATTACGGCTTTTCTAACATCGTTATGACCAATTAATGAAGCAATATTGATGGATAATTTTAAGCTATCCATTTTTTGAAAATAGCTTTGTAAATTAGTGTTTGATGAGCCACAATTACCAGTAACCACACTTGTTACACCATCGTAAATAAAACTTTTTGCAGTTGCATTTTTTTCTTCATCGCCTTCAATATGTGTGTGAACATCTATAAAACCTGGAGCAACTATTAAGCCTGTAGCATCTATAAATGTTGTTGCTTGCCAGTGTTGTAATTTTCCAATAGCTACAATTTTTTCCTGTTTTATAGCAACATCGGCATAAAACCAAGAGTTGCCTCTTCCATCAATTACTTTTCCATTTTTTATAATAATATCTGCTTGTTGTGCATAAGCAATTGAGAATATGCTGATAAAAAAAGCAAAAAACTTAATCATAAATAACAGTTTATGGATAGAAAAGAAATAGGTGATTGATATTATATGAATGTAACAGTAACTTATTGTAAAACTGCATTTGAATTTGTTTTTTTGATGATTGGATAAATGTACGATGATTAAATTGATGAATTTGCGTAAGGGATTGAAGTGAAAAGCCCACAGTGTAGCGTAGCGAAACGAGGACTTGTAACGAAAAGCCCGACCCGCTTTTAAGAGCGGGATACGCCATTTAGGAAAAAATACTCCAAAAAAAGTCGACACTTAATAATTGCAAACAGTTTTACGCATTGCCTTAGCGTTGAAAACTGTACTTTTGCCAACCGAAAAAATTGGTGAAGGATATGCTGGATAAGTTAGATGCTATAAAAGCCAGGTTTGAACAAGTAGGTATTGCACTTACCAACCCTGAAATTATAAATAACCAAAGCGAATTTGGTAAAATGAGCAAAGAATACCGCTCATTGGAAAAAATTGTACAGCCTTATGAGGCTTATAGAAAACTATTGGCTGATTACGATTTTTTAAAAGAAAGCCTTCATGGTGGTGATGAGGATATGAAAGAATTGGCTAAAATGGAATTGCCAGAATTAGAAATTCAAAAAGAACAACTAGAAAAAGAATTAACAAAACTCTTAATTCCGAAAGATCCTCAAGACGATAAAAATGCAATTTTAGAAATTAGAGCCGGTACAGGTGGAGATGAAGCTAGTTTATTTGCTGGCGATTTGTTGGGTATGTATTTGCGTTACTGTGCTAAAAAAGGCTGGAAAACTAGCATTACAAGTGAAAGTGAAGGCACTGTTGGTGGTTATAAAGAAGTAATGGTGGAAGTGATTGGTGAAGATGTTTATGGAACTTTAAAGTTTGAAAGTGGTGTTCATCGTGTTCAGCGTGTTCCAAATACAGAAACGCAAGGTCGTGTGCACACATCAGCAGCTACAGTTGCCGTAATGCCAGAAGCAGAAGAAATTGATTTTGAATTAAATCCTGCAGATGTAAAAATGGAAACTGCTAGAAGTGGTGGTGCAGGTGGACAAAACGTAAACAAGGTAGAAACCAAGGTAATGCTTACGCATATTCCTACTGGTGTGGTAATTGTTTGTCAAACAGAAAGAAGTCAGTTAGGAAATAGAGAAAAAGCAATGACGATGTTACGTACAAAACTCTATGAAGAACAAGTACGCAAACATGAAGATGAAATTGCAAAACGTAGAAAAACATTGGTAAGCACTGGTGATAGAAGTGCTAAAATCAGAACATACAACTGGCCACAAGGTAGGGTTACAGACCATAGAATTAACCTTACTTCTTATAATTTAGATGCAGTTATTAATGGTGAAATAGATGAATTTATTGAGGCATTGCAATTAGCAGAAAATGCCGAAAAAATGGCCACTCAATAAAATATTTTTTTACAGATTGAATTTTAAAAGGAAGTACATATGTTAAAAATGTGCTTCCTTTTTTTATAAAAAAAATTTAATGCACATTGTAGGTAAAATACAATTATACACTCAACTTTGTCGTTACCTTCTCACAAGAAATTACCTAAAGTTTTATGCCAGTATTTAATCAAAGTCGTGGTGGCGTTATACAAATTATTTTTGGAGTTGTATTTATTGTTATTCTTGGTCAACTCATTAATCTTCAAGTATTTTCATCGAAATATAAATTAGCAGCTGACAATAATGCGATTTACAGAAAAATTATTTACCCAGATAGAGGCATTATTTTCGATAGAAAAAAAAGAAGTTTACTCGAAAACCAAATTACGTTCGATTTAGTGGTTACTCCTTCTGAAAGCAAAGGCACCGATACAATTACACTTTGTAAACTACTAGGCATAGATACAGCCAATTATAAAAAAAGAATGCGTGACATTATTTTTAAAAATGGCAGTGTAAGACCAAGTGTTTTTGAAGCATTATTAACGCCAGAAATGTATGCTAGGCTAAACGAAAACATGTATAAATTTCCTGGTTTTATATTAAGTGAACGGTCAACTAGAAACTATCCGTTTAGTGCGGCTGGCAATGTTTTAGGCTATATAGCAGAAGTGGATACAGGATTTTTAAGACGCCACAAAGATGAGGGCTACGAATTGGGAGATTATACCGGAATGACAGGTTTAGAAAGAACTTACGAAAAAGTATTAATGGGGCAACGTGGTGTAAAACGTTATATAAGAGATAATAAAAGCCGTTTACAAGGAGCTTATGAAAATGGGGCTTATGACACTACAGCCATTGCAGGAAAAAATTTATACTCTAGCCTAGATGTAGAATTACAACAATTAGGCGAAAAATTAATGACCAATAAAGTAGGCAGTATTGTTGCCATCGATCCTAGAACAGGTGGCATTTTGTGTATGGTTAGTGCTCCTACTTATAATCCCAATTACCTAACAGGAAATCAACGTAGAAGAAGATTTAGTGAATTGTTTCAAGACCCTCGATTACCGTTATTAAATAGAACGATGGGTACTTACTATTCTCCTGGTTCTACATTTAAAACATTTGTTGGTATTGTTGGTATGAGTGAAGGAGTGATTAACGATAAAATGGTCGTTTCTTGTCCAGGTGCATATTACGGTTGTGGACGAAGAATGGGGTGTCATGCAGCAGGAAGTTTTACTTTAAAACCAGCTATTTCTCACAGTTGCAATAGTTATTTTGCTGTAACCTACAGAAGAATTATTGAAGCCAATAAATTTCCTAGTCACGACAGTGCCATCAATAAAATTAATCAATATGCTTATTCATTTGGGTTAGGCAAACGTTTAGGTGTTGACATGCCTAGTGAAAAACGTGGAAATATGCCTACACCAAAAGATATTCAAAAAGTATTTGGACCACGTTGGCAGAGTTGCAACATCGTTAGTAATAGTATTGGTCAAGGTGAAATATTAACTACTTTAACCCAATTGAGTAATATGATGGCGGTTATTGCTAATAAAGGTTGGTATTATACACCACACTTGATAGACAGCATTGAAGGAGGTGATGAATTTGGTTTATTAGATCCCTATAAAATTAAACGCAAAACGCTACCTATTTCAGACAGTATTTTTGAAGAAGTACATGACGGTATGCAAGGCACCATGGAATTTGGAACTGGTGCTGCTGCAAAAGTACCAGGCATTGTTATTTGTGGTAAAACAGGAACTGTAGAAAATGCATTTAGAGGAGCTAAACAAAAAGACCATGCTTTTTTTGGTGCATTTGCCCCACGTAATAATCCTAAAATTGCAATTGCTGTTTTATGCGAAAATGCCGGCTATGGTGCTAGTAGTGCAGCCCCAATTGCTAGCTTATTAATCGAAAAATATTTAAATGACACCATTGCTAAAAACAGAAAAGAATTAGAAGAAAGAATTACAAAATTGTATTTAATTCCTAAATTAATGCAACTAGAATTAAATAAAAGAGATTCTATTCGTTTAGCAAAACAAGCCGCTTTAGAGGCTCAAAGAATTTTAGATAGAGAAACAAGCGACACAACCGATTTAGAATCTGAAATTGAGCTACAAAATATCCCTGTAAAACCTGTAATTCCTGCTGTACCTAAAAAAGATAGCAGCAATGATAAAAAAGTAAAACTAATTGCAGCTTTACCTGAAAATGAAAGAAAATTTATTCAAAAGAAAATAGTAAAGGCGTAACCAATCATGACAACAAAAAAAAATAGTGCCGTATCTCCTGGTGTAGATTGGATCATTGTATGGTTATACGCTATTTTGGTAGCCATTGGTATACTCTGCATTTTTATGGTAGAATATAAACCAGGTGTAGATGTTTTTGAATCTTTTATCACAGGAAAAACCAATTATAGCAAGCAACTTATTTTTTCTGGTGTTTGTGTGGTATTTGCAACATTTATTTTATTGGCAGATAGCAAATTATTTACAGCTTTTGCCAATTTATTATATGCCTTTGGAATTGTTTTAATGTTGGCCACATTTGTAATTGGTAAAAATATCAATGGTTCTAAAAGTTGGATTCCACTTGGTGGCGGCTTTAATTTACAGCCAGCAGAAATGTGTAAAATATTTACTGCTTTAGCATTGGCAAAATTTTTATCTCGTCAAGAAACAGATTTTACCAAATTAAAATCACAAATTATTGGTGGATTTATTGCATTAACACCAGCAGCTTTATCTATTTTACAAAATGAAACGGGTTTGGCATTGGTATATTTTTCGTTCTTTATTGTAATGTATAGAGAGGGATTGCCACCAGCATTACTAATCATTGGATTTTCATTTGGTGCATTGGTAGTTGCTACACTTATTGTTGAACCCAATGTTTTAGCTATTACACTTACGTCAATTGCAGCCATCACCATTTACTTTTTACGCAAACAAATTAAACGAAACAAAAATCTACTTTACCTAATTATCAGCATTTGGATTATTTGTGTAGGCGTTCAACGATTTGCCGTTCCTTATATTTTTAATAATGTTTTTCAATGCTATCAAAGTACACGTATTTACAGTATGGTGGGTAAAGATTATGATTGTAGTTTGAATAAAAGTGCTCAGAAAAAAACTGAAAAACCAGCTAAAAAACCAGATGATTACAACGTTCGACAAAGTAAAATTGCCATTGGCTCTGGTGGTTTATTAGGAAAAGGATTTTTGAAAGGCACACAAACAAGAGGAAAATATGTGCCTGAACAACATACCGATTTTATTTTTACCAGTTTAGGCGAAGCTTTTGGTTTAGCTGGTTGTGTAACTTTTTTAATTATTTACTTTTTTCTACTACTTCGTATTGTAAATATTGCAGAAAAACAGCGAAGCACATTTAGTAGAGTGTATGCATATAGTGTAGCAAGTATTTTATTTTTTCATATTGCAGTAAACGTTTGTATGACCATTGGTTTGTTTCCAATTATCGGTATTCCATTACCACTTATTAGCTATGGTGGTTCTTCCCTACTTGGTTTTACAATTTTGTTGTTTATTTTATTAAGATTAGATGCTGATAGACAAATGGTATTGCGATAGAAATAATCACAATACCATTCATTTAGATTAAATTATGAATGTATGATGAAAATTATTCCACTTTCTGAAGGAAGTTTTACAATAGATAAAACAAAAATTTTTGTTCCTTTTGATATAGATTCAGATGATTTACAAAAAAGACCAATTGGTAGTTTATTAGTTGAAGTTCAACCTTTTTGTATTGTAACTGCATTAGATATCATTGTAATTGATGCAGGATTAGGATTCGGCAAAAATGGAACCTTGCAAATTCATCAAAACTTAATTTCAAACGGAATTAATCCAAACGATGTTACCAAAGTATTATTAAGTCACTTACATAAAGACCATGCAGGTGGCATTAGTAAAAGAAACAACTTAGGCAACTACCAACTTTCATTTATAAATGCAACTTATTACGTTCAAAAGAAAGAATTTGAGTTTGCTATGGAAACGGGTTTTCCAAGTTTTATGACTGAAGAAATTGGTGTTTTAGAAAACAATAAACAAGTACATTGGTTAGATGGCGACGGCTGGATTGATGAATGGATTGAATATAAAATTACAAGTGGCCATAGCCCTTTTCATCAAGTATTTTGGTTAAGAACAGAAGACGAAACACTTTTTTTTGGCGGTGATGATGCTCCTCAACTACAACAAATGAAAAGTAAGTTTGTAGCTAAATACGATTTTGATGGTAAAAAATGTATGGAATTAAGGCAAGAATGGTGGCAACAAGGTTTAAATGAAAATTGGAAATTTTTGTTTTATCATGATATTAAAATGCCTATTTTCCCAATTCAATAGATAAAATTAAAACTAGTAACAATAAAAAAACCGCAAATATTTGCGGTTTTTTTATTGAGATATATTCTGAAAAAATTAAGCTCTGAAGTGAGAGAAAGCTTTATTAGCTTCCGCCATACGATGAATATCTTCTTTCTTTTTGAAAGATGCACCTTCACCTTTACTTGCTGCAATAATTTCATTTGCTAATTTATCGGCCATTGTACGTCCGTTTCTTTCACGGCTGTAACGGATTAACCATTTAATGCTTAAAGAAATTTTTCTATCAGCACGTACTTCTGTAGGAATTTGAAAAGTAGAACCACCAATTCTTCTGCTACGAACCTCAACGGCTGGAGTAACATTAGAAAGAGCTTTCTTCCAAATTTCATAACCATCTTCATTGGTAATCTTACTTACTTTATCTAAAGCGTCGTAAAAAATGGTTATTGCAGTACTTTTTTTACCATCCCACATAAGGTTGTTGATAAAACGAGTAACCAATTTATCGTTGTATTTGCCGTCTGGAGCTAATGGTAATTTCTTGGCTTGTGCTTTACGCATGACTTAAATATTGAAATATTCTTTTAAATTATTTTTTTGCCTTTGCTTTTTTGGTTCCGTATTTAGAACGGCTCTGCTTACGGTCTTTTACACCAGCAGTATCCAAACTACCACGTACAATATGGTAACGTACACCCGGTAAGTCTTTTACACGACCACCACGTATTAAAACGATAGAGTGCTCTTGTAAGTTATGTCCTTCACCTGGAATATAGGCAATCACCTCAATTTTATTAGTCAAACGAACTTTCGCAACTTTACGCAAAGCTGAGTTTGGCTTTTTAGGTGTGGTGGTATAAACCCTGGTGCAAACACCACGGCGTTGAGGGCAGGCATCTAAAGCTCTAGATTTACTTTTTGCTCTGATAATTTCACGACCCTTTCTTACTAATTGTTGTATTGTAGGCATTCTAAACCTTTTATTTTTTTCGGACGGCAAAAGTAGCAGTCTTCTACATAAATTCCAAATTATTTAAACAGCTATTTTAATTTTTTCCTTAAAAAAGATAAAAATAGGCTTACACAGGTTAAATTTTAAACATCCAACCGTGTTTATCTTCTACCAAACTGTATCTAATATTGTCTAATTCTTTTTTTATAGAAGCGGCTACCGTAGATTTTTCTGTATCAAAATGCATTTGTACGCTGTTGTAACGCAATTCTTTAATTGGAGCAACAGTTGCAGCTGTTCCTGCACCAAATACTTCTGTAAAAGTTCCTTCATGATAAGCATGTATTAGTTCATCAACACTAATTCTTCTTTCTTCTACATGCATTCCCATTTCTTTTAATACAGTAATAGCACTACTTCTTGTTACACCTTCTAAAATGGTACCTTCTTCTAAAGACGGTGTTATTGCAACATTGTTTAAAATAAAGAAAACATTCATCATCCCTACTTCTTGCAACCACTTGTGTTCAAAAGCGTCTGTCCACAAAACTTGATCGTAACCTAATTTTTTTGCTTCTACCGATGCTTTTAAACTTCCACCATAATTACCTGCGTTTTTCGAAAACCCTACTCCACCTGGTGCTGCTCTTGTATATTTTTCTTCTACATAAATTTTCATTGGCTCTGCAAAATATGGACCTGTTGGACTTAAAATAACCATGAACTTGTACGTTTCAGACGGTTTTACACCTAAAACTGCATCTGTAGCAAACATAAATGGGCGTATATATAAGGAATGATCTTTTTTATTTGGTATCCAATTTTTATCCAATTCAATTAATTGCCTCATTCCTTCAATAAACAATTCTTCTGTTACAGTAGGCATGCACATTCTTTCTGCCGAAGTATTAAAACGCTTAAAATTATCGTAAGGACGAAATATAAAAGCCTCTCCTGCCTCGTTTTTATAAGCTTTAATTCCCTCAAAAATAGCTTGTCCATAATGTAATGTAGCTAAAGAAGGATCGAATAACAGTGGTTGATACGGTTTTATCTCAATATTTTTCCATTCACCATTTTCGAAATCCGCCTCAAGCATGTGGTCGGTAAAAAACTTTCCAAAAGGCAAATTGTCTAAATTAATATCGTTTAATTTGCTACGTTCAACTGTAGTTACTTTTATGTCTGTTGCTGCGGTCATATCGCTAAATTTGATGCAAATAAACAAAAAAATAAAAAACTAACAGTTGTTAATATTTTAGAAGTTATTATGAGTTTAGAAAAAATACAATTACCCAATTTTTTACTAGCAGATTTATTTAAAAATAATTTGGTAGAAATTGCTGAAAAAAAAAACATTATACCTATTAGCAATGAAACTATTTCTATTCAAAATAATACACCAAACACATCTTTTATAAATGATAAAAAATGGTATTTAGGCGATAATAAAAAGAAAATTACCATTGTAGTAAACGATGTAGAAGCTGTTTTTTTAAAAGATGAATGGTTACAGTTTTTAACAAATATTTTGGGTGCATGTAAACTAAATATGGGTGATGTTGCTATTGTAAACTTTGCTCAAACCCCAATCAATTTTACAACTTTACAAGAAACCACTCAACCTGCATTTTTAATTGTTTTTGATGTTGCTATTAAAGATTTACAAATTCCTTTTACCATTCCAAACTATCAGGTACAAACATTTAACAATTGTAATTTTTTATCTGCACCATCTTTAGGTGTAATGCTTGGAGAAGGTGAAATTGTAAAAGCTGAAAAAACAAAACTTTGGATGAGTTTAAAAAAACTATTTAACATATAAAAGCCTCACTTTTAAATGAGGCTTTTATAAATAGGTTTAGAAAGTTTACTTTTTTGCTGGTTTTTGTTTTTTCAAACTTTCCAATTTTGTTAGTTGCTCTTCTGTAAGTATTTTTTTAAGCGTTGCTGTTTGAGATTCTTTTAACTGTTGTATTGCCTCTTTTTTAGCTTCTTTATCCAATGCATCATTTTCACGAATAGCCGTCATTTTTTCTTGCATTTTCAATTGATTGGCCTTTAAAGCTTGTACTTGTTTGTCTTGCAAATTCAACTGAATTTTCATTCTTTCTAATTTTGCAGCGGCTTCAACTTGCATATTTTCTTTTATTTTTTGCTTACGTTGAGCAATTTTTTCTTTTTGTTCAGCAGTTAACAATGCATCTATACTAGCTTTCTTTTCTTTCTCAAGTTCAGCAGATTTTTTTTTGAATTCACCCATTGTAATTGCATCATTTTTTTTCAAAGTGGCTAATTGCTCATGGTGCGTTTTGTGAATATTTTTGGCGGCTTCTTTTTGTTCTGCTGTTAATTGAATGCCTTCAAACAATCTATCATGATGAGCATCTGACTTCCCCATTTCTTTTTTATGTTTACCATTTTCTGATGAATGATGATGTTGTTTTCTTTTTTGATCTTGCTTTGTTTCTGGAGTAGTCGATTCTTGAGCAAATGTGAAGGTTAAACTTGCAATTAAAAGGGCTGTGGTTGTTACTAACTTTTTCATATTTATTTTTTTAAAGTGATTGTGAATGCAGGGATAGACGACGATGCAACAAGTCGGTTTAATAAAGCATTTGTTAAATCGGTGAAAGCATTATTTTAATAGCTCAAGTACTATTAAAAATCATTTTTGAGGTCTAGATAATACTTACACATAAGTTTAAAAAGTTTGGATGTATCTTTCCAAAACCAAAACTTCATACTAATGAGAAAAATTTCGTTGATTATACTACTATTAGGCTTTACAAATTTGTTCGCCCAAAAAACATTTATCCACTGTGGACAATTAATAGATACAAAAACTGGTACAGCATTAAAAGAAATGACAATTATTATTGAAAAAAATAAAATTGTAGATGTTGTAAAAGGTTATCAGCAACAAAGTAGCTTCGACAAACTCATCGATTTAAAACAAGCCACTGTAATGCCAGGCTTAATCGATTGTCATGTTCATTTAGAAAGCGAAACAAGCCCTACAAGCTATTCGGATCCATTTATACAAAATCCACCAGACATTGCATTTAAAAGCACTGTTTTTGCAGAAAAAACTTTATTAAGCGGTTTTACAACTGTAAGAGATTTGGGAGGAACAGGCGTAAATATTGCTCTTAGAAATGCAATTAATAAAAACATTGTAAAAGGACCAAGGGTATTTACTGCTGGAAAAAGTATTGCCACAACAGGTGGACACGCTGACCCTACTAACGGTTACAGAAAAGATTTAATGGGAGATCCTGGGCCAAGAGATGGTGTAGTAAACGGAGCAGATGATTGCATGAAAGCAGTAAGACAACGTTATAAAGATGGAAGTGATTTAATAAAAATAACTGCAAGTGGTGGCGTTTTAAGCGTAGCTAAAAGTGGAGAAAACCCACAATTTACCGATGCTGAATTGGCTGCAATTATTGCAACAGCAAAAGATTATGGATTTAAGGTAGCTGCACATTGTCATGGAGCAGAGGCAATGAAAAGAGCAGTACTTGCAGGTGTGCATTCCGTAGAACATGGCACTTACATGACCGAAGAAATTATGCTATTGATGAAAGAAAAAGGCACCTACCTAGTTCCTACAATTACAGCAGGAAAAGGTGTTGCAGATAGTGCTAAAAAACCAGGTTATTATCCAGATATTGTTACCCCAAAAGCATTGGCAATAGGTTCTAAAATACAATCAACATTTGCAAAAGCGTATAAAATGGGTGTACCAATTGCATTTGGAACCGATGCAGGCGTGTATGCACATGGAAAAAATTGGCTAGAATTTGTATATATGAATGAAGCAGGAATGCCAGCAATGGAAACAATTCAAACAGCAACAATAAAAGCAGCCGATTTGCTTGGAATAAGTGAAATAATTGGATGTATTGAAAAAAATAAACTAGCAGATATAATTGCAGTTGATGGCGATCCGTTGAAAGATTTAAGCGTAATGGGAAAAATAAGGTTTGTGATGAAAGATGGAATTGTGTATAAAAATTAAATACAGAATTTGTAGCAAAAAAGAGATTTTCTCTAAATTTTAACTTTCAAATTGGCATATTAACGCCATACCCTTACCTTTGCCGCCAAAATCGGTGAATACCGATAAGATGTTCATAAAAATTCATCTACCCAAATATTAAAACCTTACTCAATTATGGCTTCTGTAGGTAAGATTAAGCAGATTATTGGTGCAGTTGTGGACGTACATTTTCCCAACGACAATACTTTACCAGACATTTACAATGCTTTGGAAATTACAAAAGAAAATGGTGATAAACTAGTACTTGAGGTGCAACAGCACTTAGGTGAAGATAGCGTTCGTACAATTGCTATGGAAGGAACTGAAGGTTTGGTACGTGGTACCGATGTAGTTGATACAGGAAAACCAATTGCAATGCCAATTGGTGCTGGTATTAATGGACGCTTATTTAACGTAACAGGAGATGCAATTGATGGTTTACCACAATTGAGCAAAGCAAACGGTAGACCAATTCATAATAAACCACCATTGTTTGAAGATTTAAGCACAGCTACTGAAATTCTTTTTACTGGAATTAAAGTAATTGACTTGATTGAGCCTTATGCAAAAGGTGGTAAAATTGGTTTGTTTGGTGGTGCTGGTGTAGGAAAAACAGTATTGATTCAAGAATTGATTAACAATATTGCAAAAGGACATGGTGGTTTGTCGGTATTTGCTGGTGTGGGTGAAAGAACTCGTGAAGGAAACGACCTTTTACGTGAAATGATTGAAGCTGGTATCATGAACTATGGTGAAGCTTTTAAACATAGCATGGAAGAAGGTGGATGGGATTTAAGTAAAGTAGATTTAGAAGGTTTAAAAGATTCTAAAGCAACTTTCGTTTTCGGACAAATGAATGAGCCTCCAGGTGCAAGAGCTCGTGTTGCCTTATCTGGTTTAACTGTAGCTGAATATTTCCGTGATGGCGATGGCACAGGAAAAGGAAAAGACATTTTGTTCTTCGTAGATAATATCTTCCGTTTTACACAAGCTGGTTCTGAGGTATCTGCACTTTTAGGACGTATGCCATCTGCTGTGGGTTATCAACCTACATTAGCTACAGAAATGGGTTTGATGCAAGAGCGTATTACTTCTACTAAAAATGGTTCTATTACTTCCGTACAAGCGGTTTATGTACCTGCTGATGACTTAACGGATCCTGCTCCTGCTACAACATTTGCTCACTTAGATGCAACTACTGTATTGAGCCGTAAAATTGCTGACTTAGGTATTTATCCTGCTGTAGATCCATTAGATTCTACATCAAGAATTTTAACAGCTGCTATAGTTGGTGATGCTCATTACGATTGTGCAAATAGAGTAAAATTAATTTTACAACGTTACAAAGAATTACAAGATATCATTGCCATTTTAGGTATGGATGAATTGAGCGACGAGGATAAAATGACCGTTGCTAGAGCTAGAAAAGTACAACGTTTCTTATCTCAACCTTTCCATGTGGCAGAACAATTTACTGGTTTAAAAGGTGTATTTGTAAGTATTGAAGACACTATTCGTGGATTTAATGCAATTATGGATGGTGAAGTAGATGAATATCCTGAAGCAGCTTTTAACCTTGTTGGAACTTTAGAAGATGCCATTGAAAAAGGTAAAAAAATGATGGCTAACTAATTAGACTAAAAAATGATTTCATTTTTGTCTAATTCAACAAAATTTTAAACATTATGACTTTAGAAATATTAACACCAGAGAAAAAGTTGTTTAGTGGCAGCGTATATGGTGTTCAATTGCCAGGTATTGATGGTTTGTTCGAAATTTTAGACAAACATGCTCCTCTTGTAAGTGCTTTAGGAAAAGGCAATGTAAAAGTTTTAAAAGAAAAGAACAATGCGGAAACTTTTACCATCAATGGAGGTTTCGTTGAAGTTTTAAATAATAAAACAACCGTTTTAGTAGAGGGTGTATTGTAATAAACATCTTCTTCCAACATACAAAAAACCCTGAAAATTATTGTTTCAGGGTTTTTTATTTATGCTGTGTAAAACTAGAGTAATATTAAGCCTCGTTCCATGCAGCTAATATTTCTGCTGTATGGTTTTTTGTATCTGGCTTTTCAATAATTTTCTTCACTTTTCCTGTTTCATCAATTAAAAAAGTAGTTCTGGTTGTTCCCATATAGGTTTTTCCCATAAACTTCTTTTCGCCCCAAAGATTGTATTGGTCAACAATTTTTTTATCTTCATCTGCAACTAAAGGAAAAGGTAGTTGGTATTTTTCTTCAAATTTTTTATGACTTTTTACACTATCCACACTTACACCAATTACCTGAAAACCTTGTGCTAATAATTCTGTATAATTATCCTTCAAATTACATGCTTGTGCTGTACAACCTGGTGTATCATCTTTCGGATAAAAATACAAAACCACTTTTTTTCCTAAAAAATCTTTCAAAGAAATTTTATTTCCATTTTGATCAACCCCTTTAAAAACAGGTGCCTTACCACCTTCTTTTATTACTGCCATTGTTATTTTTTTTATATAATAATTCAATGAAGATAACAGTTACACACTTATTTTGTTGAAATGATTTTATTTATTAAAAATTCCACTACAACTTCTTCGAATATTTTAAACCAAAAACCAAGTCATAAACAATAGATACATAGCAAAAAAGAAAAACCAAAACCGCAAATAAAATCGTTTGAGTTTAGCTGTATCGGTTAAATGAATAGTAGTTAAATGTAACAAAAACAACAGCAGAAAAAAAGTACAACCATACAATAAAAACTGATAATTATTCAAATAGCTCCAAACGATTGAATACACATAAGCAATAATAACCAAAGTGCTTCCTGCAATGAAAGCTGTTTTTTTAGAATATAAAAGTGGTAACGTTTTAAAATGATACTGCAAATCGCCGTCTGTATCTGGCAAATCTTTAAACCAAGCAATGGCAATGCTAAATGCCATCATAAAATTGGTCAATGGCCAAATAAAACTTGGTAAAGTTGTAGTGATTTCAACATGAAAAATGGAATATCTAAAATGCACAAACATTCCAACATTTACCAATAATCCTCTTACCAAGGTAATACATAGGGCTGCTGGTAAATGATGCTTTTTTAACTGTATGGGTGGAACAGAATACAGTATACCAATTATTATAATTACACTAATTAACAAGCCTAAAAACCAAGACACCGAAAAGGCAACAGCCATTGAAAGTACAATTGCAACAATCACCATTTTTATTGCCGATGGTAAAGAAAGAGAGCCATCAGCAATGGGTAAATAAGGCTTATTAATAACGTCTACATCAACATCAACGATTTGGTTTATACCTACAATAAACACATTACAGCTCAATCCTGCAATGAGTGTTGCAGTTAATAAGCCAATATGTTCACCCATATTTTTTCCTTCACATGCAAGTACATACAGTGTTGTTATACTAAAAATGCTCCCAATAATGGTATGTGGTCTGCTAAACTTCCATAAAATATTTAAGTGGTGCATCATACAATCGTATTTTTTGGAAAGCCAATAATATAAGTTACCGATCCTAAAAATTGATACTTCGTATTTATTTCAATAGTGTAGTTGGCATCTGAAAACTGTTGTAAATATTGCATGAATTGTTTTTTGGTAGCTGATTTACATACCGAAACAATACCATCGAAAAGTACCGTAATAATATTAATAGGAATAAAATAAGTAAATAAAATTCGCTGAAAAGAAAAAGGCCGTAAAAACGGACAAATAAGCAATTGACCAATAGTTGCCGCTAAACTTACTTGCAAAAATGAAAGAAATGTTGGCTGCAAAATTTCTGCAATTAAAAACCTACTTTTTTGTTGTTTAAACGCTTCAATAATTTGTTGTTGTTCGCTTTTATTAAAATGATGAAATGCATTATACATAGTGTAAATAGCAGTAGTAGAAGGTGTAAAGTCTAAAACATTTAATGGTGTTTCTTGATACACAAGATGGTTAAGATTATTGAAATATTTTGGTGGAAACAAATCTGTAAAAATCGTTTTTTGAATAGGTTTACATTTTTCTTGAACAAATATGGCAGGCATTGCACTTCCACTACATAAATCAATAATAACTTCGTCTTTATGTTGTATTAGCTCGTTTAGCTTAGGAATAATAGGTTTATACAATTGCAATATCACTACAAAATAGCCAATCACATCCATTTGAAATTGTCGCAACAATTTAGGAAACCAAACATAATCTTCTAACTCCTTCATGCTTAAATTGTAGGTTTGTACAGATACACAATTTATAATGTTTTCATTGCAATCAAATTATTTCATTTTAGTCTACAGCTTTTTATGTATTCTATTGCTAACAATAGTATTAGAATATAGTATCAAAAAGAAAAAAATCAAACACAACACAGGTAGAAAAATACTTCATTTTGGTGCTATACTCATTTGTGCATACACTATTCAAACAACTCACTTTCGTTCGTTGCTATCATACATTTTTTTATTTTCTTCAATTGCGTTATTTATTGTAGTTAAAAAAAAGTGGTTATCTGTACAAACAAATAATAGTTATGGAATTGCTTTGTTTCCACTAGCTTTTTTCGTTTTACTACAGATTCATTTCTTATCAACAAAAGAAATCGTTTTTGCAGTTACCACATTAGCAGTGTCAGATGCTTTAGCAAGCATTATTGGTGAATATTTTGGAAAACAAAAGATTGTTTTTTTATTCGAAGAAAAAACTTGGTTCGGTGCATTTGTATTTTACATAACAACATTGATGCTTGCAGCATATTTTTTTCATGAACAAAATTTTTCAATCATTTTTTATGCTTTGGCAGCTATCATCCCTACTTGTAGCGAACTTTTTTCATATAAAGGAAGTGATAATTTTACCATACCCATTTTTTCAGCCATTTGGCTGCATTTAATTAATTCAATAGAACCACCACAATTGAATGTATTGGCTTTAGAATTGTTAGTCATTATTGTTGCTGCCGCTTTAACTGTTTATAAACGTTGGCTAACCAATACAGGTGCAACGGCTGCTGTATGTTTAGGTACATTCATTATTGCTACCAATCAACTAGCCTATTTTGTTACGCCACTTACTTTTTTTGCGTTAGGTAGTATTCTTACCAAAATAACTTCCAAACAAAAAAAACAAGAAGGAAGAAATGCCATACAAGTATTTGCTAATGGTATTATAGGTATTGTATGTTTACTCATTTACCAATTGAGTAATGAAACAGCTTTCTTATATGCTTTTATTGCATCTTTTACCATTAGTATGGCCGATACTATTAGCAGTGAAATTGGTAATTTTTTCAAAGGAAAAACAATCGACATTTTAACTTTAAAACATATAGAAAAAGGACTTTCAGGCGGTATTTCTTGGCAAGGAACAATGGCTGCTTTACTTGCAAGTATGAGTATTGTTTGGATTACACAGTTATTTATCCATTTACCTGTAACAATTGCTCTATCACTCATTTTGTGTGGATGGATAGGTATGTTTGTAGATAGCTTATTAGGAAGTTTATTACAAGTAAAATATATCTACAACAACCAAGTTACAGAAACATGCTATGAAAATGCAATTATTAAAAGTGGTTTTGCTTGGTGCGATAATAATATGGTAAACATTTTAAACAACCTTATTACAACTGTAGCATTTTTAATATTAAATCTTTAAAAAACTAACAATTCAAATATTTTAGCAAATTCTCAATCAAAACTGTACATTTGCAATAGAAAATGAGTTAAAGGAAGGGAACGGTAACGTTCCCTTCTTGTTTATAGTTATGGCAACAGAAACACAAATACAACAATTAGAGGCTTGGTTAGCACCTATTTTAAGCGATTATCCTAATTTATTTTTAGTGTACATAAAAATAAAACCAACCAATAATTTTAAAATTTTTATTGATGGTGATACTGGTTTTCCAATAGACTTATGTGTACAAATCAATAGAAAATTGTACAAGGTTATTGAAGAATCAGCAACATATCCTGAAGGTGATTTTAGTTTAGAAATATCTAGTCCAGGCGTTACCGAACCATTAAAACTGCATCGTCAATACGTTAAAAATGTAGGTAGATCTGTAACTGTTTTATTTACAGATACAACTGAAAAAACAGGTATTTTACTTGCAGTAACAGAGGCAGATATTTTATTAGAGCATACAGAAGGTAAAGGTAAAAAAGCAATTACGCAACAATTGCTTATTCCATTTCAAAATATAAAATCAACAACGGTTCAATTACAATTTTAATAGGTACACTATCTAAAACGATAGCAATAAGTACATTTTAAACATAAAAAGTATGGCAAGTATCAACTTAATAGATGCGTTTCAAGATTTTAAAGATGCAGAAAATCTTGATCGTCCAACGATGATGAAAGTAGTAGAAGATGTGTTTAAAACGCTTTTACGAAAAAAATATGGTAGCGATGAAAATTTTGACGTAATTGTAAATGCTGAAAAAGGTGACCTTGAAATTATTCGTAGAAGAATGATTGTTGAAGATGGTGAAGTAATAGATCCACTAGCTGAAGTTGCATATTCATCGGCTATTAAAATAGAACCAGATTTTGAGGTAGGTGAAGAATTGTATGAAGAAGTAGACATGGTAGATTTTGGTCGCCGTGCCATTTTAGCTGCTAAACAAACATTGGCTAGCCGTATCAGCGATTTAAAAAAGAATGTTTTACTAAAAAAATATGGTGATAGAATTGGAGAAATAATTTCTGCCGAAGTGTATCAAGTATGGAAAAAAGAAGTTTTGTTGTTAGATGAAGAAGGAAATGAATTGATTCTTCCAAAATCTGAACAAATTCCACAAGATTATTTCAAAAAAGGCGAAAATACCAGAGCTGTTATTGAACGTGTAGATTTAAAAAACAACACCCCGGTAATTATTTTGTCAAGAACAAGCCCATTATTCTTACACAAATTATTAGAAATAGAAGTACCAGAAATTTTTGATGGTTTAATTTCTATTAAGAAAATTGTAAGAGAACCAGGAGAAAGAGCAAAAGTTGCTGTAGAAAGTTACGATGATAGAATTGACCCTGTAGGTGCTTGTGTAGGTATGAAAGGTAGCCGTATTCATGGGATTGTACGTGAATTGAAAAATGAAAATATCGACGTTATTAACTATACATCAAACATTCAATTGCTTATTCAACGTTCATTAACGCCAGCAAAAATTAGCTATATGAACATTGATAACGACAAAAAACAAGTTGATGCTTATTTAAAAGCTGATCAAGTGTCTTTAGCAATTGGAAGAAGAGGTGTAAACATCAAATTAGCATGTGAACTTACAGGCTATGAAATCGATGTGTTTAGAGAAGATGAAGAACAAACAAACGAATTCGATATTGACTTAGATGAATTTACAGACGAAATTGAACAATGGATTATTGATGAATTTAAACGTGTAGGTTGTGATACAGCTCGTAGTGTGTTATCGCTAACTGCCGAAGAATTAGAACGTAGAACAGATTTGGAAAAAGAAACTATTATTGATGTATTGAAAGTGCTTAAAGACGAGTTTGAAAGAGAAGAATAAGATTTATTGATAATTTCTTTGTTGCACCTAAAATAAAGAGGTTACTTTGTAGCACAAACGAGAATCAATTGTAGAATAAGTAAGTATTACTAATTTTACGAATCGATTAAAAAGACAGTTTTATACGCATCATTTTTTTGTATAAAATCGTCTACAGAATATACATGTTGTTATACAAAATGGTTAAATAACAGCAGACAAATTAAAAACACTGAATGTCAGAATTGAAATTACCAAGATTATTAGCCGCTGCTAAAGAGTTTAATGTGGGTCAAGATACACTCATAGATTTTTTAGCTAAAAAGGGGTTCAATAAAGATGATCTGAAGCCAACTGCAAAGCTTTCAGAAGATATGTATTTTGCCTTACAAGCCGAGTTTCAAAGCGATAAACAAGCAAAAAACAAGGCCGATATGGTAGAAATACCAAAATCGCAGCAACTAGAGCGTAAAAAAAGAGATGAAGAAGAAATTAGCTTCAGAAAACCTTTTGTAAAAGAAGATCCTAAACCTCAAGTAGTTGCAGAAGCTCCTACACCAGCAGAAACGCCAGTTCAGCCTGCATCTGTTATAGAAGTAGTTGCACCAAAAGTAATTTTAGAAGAACCAAAAATAGAAGCTCCAGTAGAAATTGTAAATGTACCTTCAACCAATGTTGCTGAAACATCTACAAATAATCCCTTCGAGCAAACAGAAGAAAAAACAACTGAAACTGCTGATACATCAAATATTGTAAAAATTGAGGCTCCTGAATTAGAAGGACCAAAAATTGTTTCTAAGATAGATTTATCAGCAATAGATTTTTCTACTCGTCCTAAAAAAGGAGTAAAAAAACCAGAAGAATCTACAGAAAAAACAGTTGCATCAACAACAGAAACGGTTGAAACTGCTCCTGTTGTTAATGTGTCTTCTACGCTAGAAACAAATGCTGTAGCTCCAGTAGAATCTATTATTACTACACCTACTCAACCCATTATTGAACATATAGCTACTTCTTCAAGCAATACAGAAACAAAAGAAGAAGATGCACCAGTAATTGAAAATATTCAAGCCGAAAAACTAACTGGACCAAAAATTCTAGGAAAAATAGAATTACCAGTTGATAGTGATACTAGACCAAAACCAATGAGTGCAGAAGACAGGAAAAAACGTAAACGTATTCCTGTTGACAATAGACGAGTAGGTGGAAGTCAGCCTCAGTCTGGTGGAAATACTCAAGCAGGAAACTTTCAAAATAGAGGTCCTCAACAAGGTGGGCAAAACGGAGGCTTTAATAGAGATAATCGAGGAAATTACCAAGGTCAGCCTAATCAAGGTGGGCAAAATCAAACACCAGGTACAGGAAATAGTAGACCAATAGTTCCGGCAAACAATAGAAATAATCAACAAGGAGGCGGATTTAACAGACCAGGAGGCAACAATAATCAAGGTGGAGGAAATAGAAATGGTGGACAAGGTGGATTTAATAGAGACAATAGAAACAATAGTCGTGGTCCTGTAAGAAGAGAGGATAAAGAAATTGACGCAAAAGAAATACAAGATAAAATTAAAGAAACACAGGCCAAACTAAGTGGTGGTGGTGGAAGAGGAAAAAGCCTAAAAGCAAAATATCGCCGTGCAAAACGTGAGGAAGCTGCAGAAGCTATGAACGAAATGAACGGTGAAGACAATAAACTACAGGTTACAGAATTTGTAACTGTAAGTGAATTAGCCAATTTAATGGATGTAAGTTTTGCAGATGTTATTGGTAAATGTATGGGACTTGGTATAATGGTAAGTATTAACCAAAGGCTTGATGCAGAAGTTATTGAATTGGTAGCAAGCGAATTTAATTTTGAAGTAGAATTTATTGGTGTAGATGATATTGATGAATTAGATGATGAGGATGAAGAAGAAGAATTAGCAGATGATGAAACCAGACCACCTATAGTTACCATTATGGGGCACGTAGATCATGGTAAAACATCATTACTAGATTATATCAGAAGTGCTAATGTAGTAGCTGGTGAAGCTGGTGGAATTACACAACATATTGGTGCTTACGAAGTGACTTTACCAAACGGTAAAGCAATTACCTTCTTAGATACACCTGGTCACGAGGCGTTTACTGCAATGAGAGCTAGAGGTGCTAAAGTTACCGACGTTGCTGTAATTGTAGTTGCTGCAGACGATGCAGTAATGCCTCAAACTAAAGAGGCAATCAGTCATGCTCAAGCAGCAGGTGTTCCAATGATTTTTGCTGTGAATAAAATTGATAAAGATGGGGCTAATCCACAAAAAATTTATGAGCAATTAGCAGGAATGAACATTTTAGTTGAAAGTTGGGGTGGTAAATTCCAAAGTCAAGAACTTTCTGCTAAACAAGGATTAAATGTAGATTTATTATTAGAAAGAATATTGTTAGAAGCAGAACTGTTAGATGTAAAAGCAAATGCCAAGAAAAACGCAACTGGTTCTATTATTGAAGCATCTCTAGATAAAGGTCGTGGATATGTTGCAACCATATTAGTACAAAACGGAACGCTTAAACAAGGAGATTTAATAGTATCTGGTCAATATTATGGACGTGTAAAAGCCATGTTCAACGAACGTAATCAACGTGTAAATGATGCACCTCCTTCTACACCAGTGGTTATACTTGGTTTAAATGGAGCACCTCAAGCAGGTGAGAAATTTAAAGTGTATACAGATGAGGCAGAATCAAAAGAAATAGCAACTAAACGAGCTCAAATTTCGAGAGAACAAGGCTTAAGAGCTAGAAAACATATTACATTAGACGAAATTGGTCGTCGTTTGGCATTAGGAAACTTCAAAGAATTAAATATCATTATTAAAGGTGATGTGGATGGTTCTGTTGAAGCATTAAGCGACTCTTTACAAAAATTGTCTAACCCTGAAATTGCTATTAGAGTAGTTCATAAAGCTGTTGGGCAAATCTCAGAAAGTGATATTTTATTGGCTGCTGCTTCTGATGCTATTGTTGTAGGCTTTAATGTACGTCCATCATCACAAGCTAATAAACTTGCTGAAAATGAAGGCGTTCAAGTAAAAATGTATTCTATCATTTACACTGCTATCGATGAAATTAGAAGTGCAATGGAGGGTATGTTAGAACCGAAAGTGGAAGAAAAAGAAGTTGCTACAGTTGAAATTAGAGAAGTATATAAATTTGATAAAGCAACTGTTGCAGGTTGTTATGTTCAAGAAGGAAAAATCAAGAGAGATCATAAAATACGCGTATTTAGAGATGGCATCTTAGTATATCCACGTCAAGAAGGCGGTTTCGCAGAATTAGGTAGTTTAAAACGCTTTAAAGACGATATGAAAGAAGTAAACAATGGTTATGAATGCGGATTAACCGTTAAAGGTTTTGCAGACTTAAATGTAAACGATACCATCGTTGCTTACGAAGAAGAGGAAGTAAAAAGAACGTTGTAAACTATAAAGATGTAATCTATGAAAGTATAACTAAATTTATAATCATTTTCCCTAAAAAAGAGGCTACCTCAAGAAATGCACATGCCCCAAAAAGTTAGACACTATTTGGGGCATTTTTATGGAAAGAAAAGTAAACTATGGTTATTCATTTAAGCTAGAATGTGTAGAATTAGTAACAAAAAAATACTATTCAACTGGATATGTATCGAAGTTAAAAGACATACCTGAAACACTTATTCGTAAGTGGGTTGGCGTTTATAGAGTCTATGGATTATCTAGGTTATACCCAAAGCAGTATTATAATTATACAGTTAATTTTAAATTACTGCTAAGTTTAACAGATATGGCAAGAAGTAGCTTTTATTATTATCACAAACAAAGCAAATTACCAGATAAATATGCAGTAATAAAATTGGAAATTAAACGAATTTACCAACACCATAAAGGACGCTATGGCTATCGTAGAATAACAGATAAGCTTCAAAACAAAGGAGTAATTGTCAATCATAAAACAGTGATGAGATTAATCAACTTAATAGGATTGAAAAGTATTATTAGGGTAAAAAAATACAAATCATATAGGGGAGAAAATGGAAAAATTGCTCCTAATATATTGCAAAGGAACTTTCAGGCTGCAGCCACAAATGAAAAATGGGCAACGGATGTAACGGAGTTTAATGTATCTGGCCCAAAATTGTATTTATCGACAATTATAGACTTATTTAATCAAGAAATCATCAGCTATGAAATAACAGAAAGCCCAGTGTTTGAACAGGTAGTAATGATGCTAAAGAAAGCGTTTAAAAAAATACCAAACGACACTAATTTAATGCTGCATTATGATCAGGGCTGGCAATATCAAATGAGCCATTATCAACATTTACTAAAAGAAAAGGGAATTATACAAAGCATGTTAAGAAAAGGAAATTGCCTAGATAATGCCATTATCGAAAACTTCTTCGGAACACTTAAATCAGAATTATTTTACACAGAAAATTTAAAACAATTGAGCAATTAAAACAAAAAATAAAAGACCATATTTTTTATTACAACAATGATAAAATCAAATTTAAACAAAATGAGTCCGATAAAATATCGAACTCATTATTATCAAAACAATTAATAAATTTGTCTAAATTTTTGGGTGAAGTCTAGAGTATGATTACACCTTTTTTTTAATTATTAAAATTCTATTTTATCTATTCATACTTGCTAAAAACTCTTCATTGCTTTTTGTTCCTCTCATTCTCTTCAATAATTCGTTCATTGCTTCTTCTGTATTCATATCATTAATGTAAAGACGTAAAATATTCATTCTAGATAATACATCTTTATCTAACAATAAATCGTCTCTTCTTGTACTAGAAGCAACTAGGTCAATAGCAGGGAAAATTCTACGGTTAGCTAAACGTCTATCTAACTGTAATTCCATATTACCTGTTCCCTTAAATTCTTCAAAAATTACCTCATCCATTTTGCTACCTGTTTCTATTAATGCAGTAGCAAGAATGGTTAAAGAACCTCCATTTTCAATTTTACGTGCAGCACCAAAAAATTGTTTTGGTTTTTGCATAGCATTGGCTTCAACACCACCACTTAATACTTTACCGCTTGCAGGTGCTACGGTATTGTGTGCTCTTGCTAAACGAGTAATACTATCTAATAAAATAACAACATCGTGTCCACATTCTACCAAACGCTTTGCTTTTTGTAAAGCCATTGCAGAAACCTTTACATGTTTTTCAGCTGGTTCGTCGAAAGTGCTAGCAATTACTTCACCATTAACACTACGTTCCATATCCGTTACTTCCTCTGGTCGTTCATCAATCAAAACCACCATTAAATAACACTCTGGATGATTGGCAGCAATAGCATTGGCTACTTCTTTCAGCAACATGGTTTTACCCACTTTTGGTTGAGCCACAATTAATCCACGTTGGCCTTTTCCTATTGGTGTAAATAAATCAATAATTCTAGTGCTGTAATTAGATGGAGATGTAAATAAATTTAATTTCTCAAATGGAAATAATGGTGTTAAATAATCGAAAGGAACTCTATCTCTTACTTCATCAGGTCTTTTTCCATTAATACCATCTACTTTTAACAAAGCAAAATACTTCTCTCCTTCTTTTGGCGGTCTTACAGTTCCTGAAACGGTATCACCTGTTTTTAATCCAAATAATTTTATTTGACTTGGAGAAACATATACATCATCTGGTGAACTTAAATAATTGTAATCAGATGAACGTAAAAAACCATATCCATCAGGCATCATTTCTAATACACCTTCTCCTGCAATAATTCCATCAAATTCAATATTAAAAACAGGTTCTCTTCTAAAGTTTTGTCTTGGAGGCAATTGTGGTGCTTCGGAAGCAACAATGGTTTCACCCTCTTGTTGTTCTTCTACATTTTCTTTTGTTTCCGTTTCAGCAACAGACGGTTTATTATGCGTCAGTTGCTCTGTCGCTTGTAGCATTTGTTCTGCTAAGCTTAACTGTTTTGCATCTACTTCATTTATATCATCTACAATAGAAGTTTGTTGCTGTTGTTGAACTGGTTTCGTTTTTTTAGCAGGTTTAAACTTGCTAATTGGTCTTTCTGCTTTAGGCATTGCAGCAGGTTCTTGAACAGTAGCTTCTACAATAGGTGCAGGTGCTTCAATCGGTAATTCTGGTTGCACCACTTCTGCTTCTTCTACACCATTGCTAGTGGTAGTTTTTACAGTAACAGCCTTACGAGTTCTAGGTTTACGTTGTTGTTTAGAATCGTCTTTTGAGTCGCCGTTTTTAGTTGCTTGTTGATCTAGAATTTTATAAATCAAATCTTGTTTAGGAAGATCTTTATAATCTTTTAAATTTAATTGTTCTGCTACATCAAATAGTTCAGGAACTAACATGTCATTCAATTGCAAAATGTCGTACATAGGGATTAATTAGAGGAATAACTTTGAGGTTAAATACAAAAATCTAGGCTTAATTAATTTAGAAATCAATCGATTATTGTGAAAATGGAAGGAGAGAAACTGATTGATTAGTGAGATAACTAAATATTGTTCAGTTTGTTTCCGCTGCAATGTTACAGCAAAATGTTTAAATGCAACAAATTTTTAGTACACGCCTACATTAAATTATTCACAATACGGGTGTTTTTTACATGTATTGGCTATAAATACAAGCTTTGTTATTTGTTCTCCAAAACTTTTATCCCCTTTTGAGTTATTAAGCCACATCTTCTATTTGTTTATAATCCTATTTTGATTAATGATGCTTCAACCACAAAAAAGTTTACTTTTACGCCCCTAAACCATAAAATTTATACATGAGCAAAATTACAGCTGCCATTACATGTGTTGGTGGGTTTGTTCCAGAAACAAAACTTACCAATTTTGATTTAGAAAAAATGGTAGATACCAATGATGAATGGATTAGAACTAGAACTGGTATTTCTGAAAGAAGAATTTTAAAAGAACCAGGAACGGCAACAAGTGATTTAGCGGTACCAGCAGTTTTAGAAATTTTAAAGAAGAAAAATTTAGATCCTACAGAAATTGATTGTGTTATTTGTGCAACAGTTACACCAGATATGTTTTTTCCATCAACTGCAAATATTGTATCTGATAAAGTGGGTGCAGTAAATGCTTTTGGCTTCGATTTAAGTGCAGCTTGTAGTGGATTTTTATTTGCATTAACCACAGGTGCTAGCTTTATTGAAAGCGGTAGATATAAAAAAGTAATTGTAATTGGTGCTGATAAAATGAGTGCCATTATCGATTATACTGAACGTAATAACTGTATTATTTTTGGTGATGGTGCTGCAGCAGTTTTATTAGAACCAGATACTGAAGGGTTTGGCGTACAAGATAGCTTACTTAAAAGTGATGGTAGTGGTAAAAACTTTTTACACATGAAAGCTGGAGGTTCTCTAAGACCTGCAACTGTAGAAACCGTTTTGGCTAAAGAACATTATATTTATCAAGAAGGGCAAACCGTATTTAAATTTGCGGTAAAAGGCATGGCCGATGTGAGTGCAGAATTATTAGAAAGAAATGGATTAACAGGTGATGATGTAACATGGTTAGTGCCTCACCAAGCCAATTTAAGAATTATTGATGCAACTGCTAATAGAATGGGTTTACCGAAAGAAAAGGTAATGGTAAATATTAGTCGTTATGGAAACACAACTGCAGCAACTATTCCTTTATGTTTATGGGATTGGGAAAATCAATTGAAAAAAGGCGATACACTTGTATTGGCTGCTTTTGGTGGTGGATTTACTTGGGGTGCAACACTTATTAAATGGGCTTATACAGCAGAATAATTTATTTTTAATTTTGTTGAACGCTATTCGGCTAAATTGCTTGAATAGCGTTTTTTATTTCTATTATAAATGGTATTACTACTGCTACTGCTTATATTTACTTTTGATATTTAATTTAATAACATCTTTCTTCATTATAGAAAATACACACATGCATTCTTCAAAATTTCCTTTAACAGGCATTAGTTCTGTGGCTATTCATTCTGCCGATAATAATCATGAATCTTCTTCACATTTAACGCCTATTTATGCTACATCTACATTTACATTCGATACAGCAGAACAAGGTATGCAACGCTTTATGGGCAACGAACCTGGCTACATTTATAGCCGTTGGGGCAATCCTACATTTACAGTTGCAGAACAAACAATTGCCGCTTTAGAAGCATTTAACTTGTTCAACGAAGATGGGTCTCCACTACAATTAAAAGCCTTATTACATGCAAGTGGACAAGCAGCAATGGCTTCTATGTTTTTAAGCCAATTAGAAGTGGGAGATGCCGTTTTATCGCATTTTAGTTTATATGGTGGCACACATGAATTAATGCATAAAGTATTGGGACAAAGTGGTATACAAACCATTATTGCCGATATTAGAAACTTAGACATTTTAGAAGAAACAATTGCTAAAAATCCTACCATTAAATTGGTACATATAGAAACACCTGCCAACCCAACAATACAATGTGTAGATATTGCTGCTGTAACTGCAGTAGCTAAAAAACATGGATTATTGGTTACAGTTGACAACACTTTTGCAACGCCTTATTTACAACAACCTTTTAAGTATGGAGTAGATTTTGTGTTTCATTCAACTACTAAATTTTTAAATGGTCATGGCAGTGCAATTGGTGGTGTATTGGTAGGAAAAGATTTAGAATTAATGAAGAAAAAAGTTTGGAAATGGCATGCTTTATTGGGTGGAAATGCCAATCCTTTCGATGCATATTTACTGATTCAAGGAATGAAAACATTGGAAATTAGAATGGAAAGACATTGTGAAAATGCAATGAAAGTGGCTCATTTCTTAGAACAACATCCTGCTATTGAACATGTAAATTATACCGGACTAACTTCTCATCCTGATTTTGAAACTTCAAAAAAACAAATGCGTCATCCTGGACCAATGATGAGCTTTGAATTAAAGGGTGGATTAACTGCAGGAAAAGCGTTTATTGATAAATTACAAATGTGTGTTCGTGCCGTTTCTTTAGGTACTGTAGATACATTAATTTCTCATCCTGCAAGTATGACACATTTTGGTGTGCCAAGAGAAGAACGTATTAAATATGGCATTACCGACGGTTTAATTAGAATGAGTGTAGGCATGGAAAATATTGCAGACATTTTAGCCGATTTAGAACAAGCTTTATCTTAAAATATTAACGCAATGATTACGATAAGAAGAGCCATTGAAAGCGATTGTGAAAGGATAATTGAGTTGGTAAAAGAATTAGCTCTGTACGAAAAAGCACCACAAGAAGTAACTGTTTCGCTACAACATTTTAAAGAAAGTGGTTTTGGAAAAAACCCTATTTGGTGGGCTTTTGTAGCAGAAGAAAATGTTACCATTCAAGGTTTTGCTTTATACTACATTCGTTTTAGTACATGGAAAGGACAATGTTTGTATTTAGAAGATTTATTAGTTACCGAACAAATGAGAGGCAAAGGAATTGGTAAATTATTGTTTGATAGATTATTGGAAGAATGCAAAGAAAAAGGATTTAAAAGAATGGTATGGCAGGTGCTAGAATGGAACGAACCTGCCATTAATTTTTATAAAAAATACAATGCTACATTAGACCCTGAGTGGATGAATGGGATTATAGATATTTAAGCTTCTTTAATACTTCTCATACAATTCATTCACAAACGCTTCTACAGAACGCCTTACAGTTGTTGCACTTGTTTGGTGATTGTTTACCAAAATAGAGAATATTAAGGTTTGTTGTTTTTTAGTAATTAAATAGCCGCTTAAAGCAACTTGACCACTTAGTGTACCTGTTTTGGCAAATATTTTTCCTTCTAAATTTTTGTAATAATTGCTAAGCGTTCCATCATTACCTGTTGGAAAAATAGTAGTAATGCGTTGCCAATTTATCTCTTCTTTCATTTTCAAAAGCACCCAAACAAAATCTTCTGGTGTAAACAAATTATATCTACTCAACCCACTTCCATCTACCCATCTTGGTGTTTGTGGCAATGCTTTTAACTCGGTTTTTAAAAGTGTATCAATTACTTGAGCATCGTTTAAAACATGGAGTATTTTATTGCTTACCATTAACAAAGTTTGTTCGGCATAAAAATTATCACTTCTATGCATTAATGGCTTTAGTAACGAATCTAATGGCTGTGAAGCTATTTGATAACTTTTAACTGACTCACTTTGCTGTTTTGCATTTGCTTGTAATAAAATAGGTTTATTGGTTGCAGCAGCTAACAATTTTGCACTTAATTCAGCAGAGGTTATATAAGGCACTTCAACAGCTCTTTTTACTTTGCCTGTATTGTATACAGTAAAGCTATTAGCAGTTAAACTTCTATCTACCCTATTTACAAAACCACTTGCTTTTGCAGCTGCCATTTGCACAAACGAGTCGCTATTAAATAGTGCAGGAAAAATTTCTATACTGTCTTTCTTTCCGCTTATACTTACAACATTACCATAAATGGGTAAAGCACTTCTTTCTGCCATATAATCTGCATCAAAATCATTCCAAGCCCAACCGTTTCCCCAATGTTTTGCACGCCAATTATTTACATTTAAAACAATTGGTTTATTGGCATTTTTTAAAAATGAAACAACAGGGTGATTGGTAAAATCTGTATGTAACAATGTAGGATCAGCTGTTGGTGTAATTACCAATTCATCTTTAAATTCTTGAACTTGTAAACCAATAATACTATCACCTAAATGTTTTAAAGCAGCGTAACAAGTAAATATTTTTGTATTGCTTGCAGGTACAAAATATTTATTAGATTGATAAGTATACACTTGCTTTTGTGTAGTTGCATTGTAAACACTAATACCAATATGTGCTTGTTGTAAAGCTTTCTCGGCAAAAACTGTTTTATTAGCAAGATTAGAAACTTTCTTTTGTGTAGAACATGCAACCAATAATAGGCAAATGCATCCTACAAAAAATATTCGATTCATCTTGATAGCAGCTGAAAAAAACATAACCATAAGTTTATCAACAAACTTAAAGTATTTATACCGCTTAAAAATGTATCTTATTCATTCGGTTTTTTCTTGCCTTTAGCAGACATACCAATAATTAATACAGGAAGTAATACCAAATTGGTTAATGTGCCTACAACTAAAGTTAGTGAAGTAAGCCACCCTAAAGCAATAGTGCCACCAAAACTGCTAAAGCAGAAAATAATAAACCCTGCAATTAATACCAATGATGTGTAAATAATACTAATGCCAGTTTGCTTAATCGTTTGCACCAATGTATGTTGAACAGAATAATTATAGTGTGGTAATTCTTGTTTGTAATTAATTAAAAAACGAATTGTAACATCAATAGCAATACCTAATGCTACACTAAACACCAATACTGTAGAAGGTTTTAAAGTAATGCCAACCCAACCCATAATACCTGCTGTAATTACCAATGGAATAACATTAGGAATTAATGAACAAACCAATATTCTAAAAGAACGAAACAGATATAGCATACACAATGCTATTAACAAAAAGGCCCAAAAAATGCTTTCTTGTAACCCTTTAATAATAAAACGAGAACCTTCTAAAAAAGTAACGCTACTGCCTGTAAATTGAACATTGTAAGCAGCAGTGTCAAAAATTTCTTTACTTTTTTGTTCAAAATCGTTTAGCAAAATGGGTAGTTGTTGGCTACCAATATCTTTCATATTTACACTAATTCTTGCAATACGTTGATTACTATCAATAAACTTATTCATTAAACGTAAAGCAGCATTGTTTTTTTGAGCACTATCACCTTTGGCACTAATATACGTTCCTAAAAAAGCCATGTCTACATCAGCTGGTGTATTATAACTCATACTATCACCATCAAAATAAGCTTGCTTGGCAAATTTTAATCCTTCAACAAAACTTAGTGGTCTACCTGTTTCCGGTTTTGCATTAATATATTCGGCAAATTCATCTATCTTATTAATCGGTCTTGTATTTCTAATTAAGCCTTTTTTCTTTTTTGTATCAATGGTAATTTCTAAAGGCATTACACCTTCAAAATTCTGTTCAAACCACTTTAAGTCGGTATAAATTTTATCTTTTTTCGGCAAATCATCTACTATAAAACCCTCACTTTTTAGCTTAAACAAACCTACAATTGCAAATGCGGTTACAGCTATCGTAACTATATAAACCCACTTAGCATGAAGAAAAGCCCAACGTTCTATTTTTATCAATACTTTTTCTAAAAATTTATTGTCTAGGTATTGAATATGTCTTGGCTTTGGAGCAGGTAAATAACTTAAAACTGTTGGAATGAAAATAAGAGAAATTACAAATAGTAGCATAATATTTATACCACTAACAACACCAAACTCTTTTAATAAAGCACTTCTTGTAAATGCAAATACAGCAAAACCAATAGCAGCTGCAATATTGCAAAAAAGTGTTACAACCCCCATTTTACCAATCATGGTTTTTAAAGCTTCTTCTTTATTATTGGTAAGCTTATAAGCAGCATGATATTTATTTAAAAAGTAAATACAATTAGGCACACCAATTACTACAATTAAAGGTGGAATTAATGCCATTAATAAGGTAATATTATATCCAAACAACACCATTGTAGCCAAACTACAAACAACACCCATACCTACTACTAATAAACTCATAATAGTAGCACTTACACTTCTAAAAAATAGCAATAATGTTATGGCTGAAAGTAAAAATGAACCCAATAAAAGATAATTCATTTCTACCTTAATTTTATCGCCAATAATAGTTCTTAAATAAGGAAGCCCACTTATATGCGTTGTAATACCTGTTTGTTTTTCAAATGCTTGTATCGGCTGTAATATAGACTGTATAAGCCTTGTACGGCTTTTACTATTAATGGTATCTTTATTTACACCAATACCTAATAAATAACTATTCGTTGCAGGATTGTACAATAAACTTCTGTAAAAAGGTAAATTTTCAAACACCAATTTATCGCTATCTAAACTAGACTGTTCACTGTAAGGTGCATGAAATATAGGTGTTGGCTTAAAGCGTTTTAAAGCAGTATCGTTCAATAAATTTAAAGCTTGAGGTACACTTAAAACATCTGTAACATCGGGTACATTTTTAAGTTGTTGGTGCAGTTGAGCTACTGCATTAAAAACCTCTTTTGTAAAAAATTTAGAACTTTCTATTCCTACAACAACCGTTCCACCATCATCACCAAACTGCTTTTTAAAATTCTGAAATTCTTGATATTTGGGGTTATCAGTAGGAATTGCTCTTGTAAAATCGTAGCCAATTTTTACTTGTGTTGCCAATAAAGCCGCAATAATATTTATAACAAGTAATCCAATTAATAATGCTAATCGATATTTTAAAATAAACAAACCCAAACGATACCACATACACTTAAATAAATAATGAATAAATCTTTTAAGCTAAAAGCAGATGTAAAATATAGCTATACAAAAGCTAGATAAGCTGTAATTTTTGCGGTGCAAAGAAAAGAAATTATTATGGAGTGCCTCTGTTTATTACTAAATAGCACCGATTTATACGAACCAATAACCGATTAACTGACAAATAACTCCTAGAAAAAAACCACTATACACTTCAAAATAAGTATGATTGCTTACCAATAACCTACTTGTACAAACCAAACCTGTAAGAAGTGTTACAGCGGCAATTGCTACGCCTAGTGGCGTTTGATAAAAAAATGAAGTAAGTATAATTGCTGCAAAAGCTCCACCCATTGCAATGCCATGTAAACTAATTTTTATAAAGTTGTTTGCAATTACACCCAAAGCCGTAGCAATAAAAATTCCAAAATAAAAAAACTTTAAAGCTTGTGGTTGATCGGTGAAGTTTCTACTTAAATAATACATCCACCAATAAAAAAACATGGATATAAAGTAAGGAATAATACGTTCTTTTTGAGTACGCAAAAAAATACTATCGCTAAATTTTAAACGCCATAATAAAAACACAGCAAAGGCAGGAAAAAAAGCAGTGATCCAAAACACACTAAACATTCTCATTTTTAATTGCCATTCAGTAATGCCAGCAAACTCGTAGGGAAACTGATATACCATAAACATAAATACGTATGTAGGTATAAACAGTGGATGAAAAATGTAAGAGATTATTTTAGCAGGAAGTGTTATCCAAAAGCTATAAGTTGGTGGCTGTTGCGTTGCTGCAGGTATAAAAAATTCTGGTTGTTGCATTTGTGGGTTTGTTTACAATTCTTTTCTCAATCTTGCTACAGGAATGTTTAATTGTTCTCTATATTTTGCCACAGTTCTTCTTGCAATATTATATCCTTTTTCGTTCAACATATCGGTTAAAAATTCGTCGCTTAAAGGTTTGTGTTTATCTTCTGCAGCTATTAAATTGCTCAATATTTCTTTCACTTCTCTAGTACTTACTTCTTCACCACTATCGGTACTTAAACTCTCACTAAAGAAATATTTTAAACGATACGTTCCAAATTCAGTTTGTACAAATTTACTATTGGCAACACGACTAACGGTACTAATATCTAACCCTGTTTTTTCGGCAACATCTTTTAAAATCATGGGTTTCATGTTGGTAACATCACCAGTAGAAAAAAATTCTTCTTGGTGTTTCATAATTGCCCCCATGGTTGATAGTAATGTGTTTTGCCTTTGTTGAATCATTTCTATAAACCATTTAGCACTATCAATTTTTTGTTTAATAAAGGTTACCGCTTCTTTTTGTCGCTTATCTGTTTTACTTCCATGTTCATAAGCTTTCATCATATCTTTATAACCTTCACTAATACGTAAATCAGGAGCGTTTCTAGAGTTTAGAGTTAACTCTAATTTTCCATTATTATTTAAAATATAAAAGTCTGGAACAATATAACTTTCGGCTTTATTTATTTCACCAATATTACCACCTGGCTTTGGATTTAGTTTAATAATTTGGTGAATTACTTCTTTCAAATCATCATCTGATAAGTTTAATCCTCTTTGAATTTTCTCGTAATGTTTTTTAATAAACTCATCGTAATATTTAGTCATCACTTGAATAGCAGTAGCAACATCAATACCATCATCTAGTTTTCTTTGTAATTGCAAAAGCAAGCATTCTCTTAAATCTCTTGCTGCCACACCTGGGGGATCGAATTGTTGAATACGCAAAATCAATTGCTCAATTTCTTTTTCTTCAACAATAATATTTTGTCTAAAAGCCAAATCATCGGCAATAGAAATTAATTCTCTTCGTAAATAACCATCATCGTCTAAACTACCCACAATTTGTTCGGCAATTTTAAATTGGCGTTCATCCAATTCAAGCATACCCAACTGATTCAAAACCAAATCAAAAAAACTAGTCTCTAGCTTCATAGGAATGGTTTGCTTATCATCCATTTCAGGATAATTATCATCCTTCATTTTATAGTCGGCAATTTCACCATCATCATCCACAATGTATTCGCTTACATCTAAATCTTCGTATTCATCTTCACTTCCATCTTTATCAAAATCTTCTTCTTCAATCGTTTCAAACTCGTCTTTTATTTCATCAGCAGCTTCTTTGGTATCTTCATCTTCACCCATTTCTAAAGCAGGATTTTCTTCTAATTCTTCTTTAATTCGCTCTTCTAAATTTGCCGTTGGCACTTGCAACAACTTCATCAATTGAATTTGCTGAGGCGATAATTTTTGCAACAATTTTTGTTGTAATGATTGTCCTAATGCCATATGTATGCGTTACTAAAAATTAAAAATAATGTAACCAGCTGTGGTAATTCTGTGCAACTTTTTGTTGCGTCGCACTCTTGTACGTTCGGTAATGCCATGCAGCTATGTTAAAGCATTGCAAATTTACATACATTAATAGCAAGCTACATCAGTAAGTTAGTAAGTTTAAAAATCTAGCATGTTTTTTGATGTGGTTTTTAATAATTGTAACATTTTTTTCACATCACTATTATCAAAGTGCCTACTGTTTATTCAATCATTACCAGTAAAAATATCCATTCAAAAAAAAGGATATTGGGTATTTTGTTTATTATAAGCTTACTGTTAACGGCACAAACAAAAGCACAACTTACCTATAAACCAACATCTATTGATAGTTTAAAACAGTTGCCTCTAAAAACCATCGCTGCTAATTATTACAGTAGCCAATTAGGCTTGATGTGTAAAAAAGAATTACAATTAGAAAAAGCAATAAAATTGCCCTTAAGAATACGCTTGGGCAGCGTAGAACAAGTTGACAAATTGGAAGGAAAAAAACGCCATTAAGCCGTAATGGTATTTTTATACACCAACTTTGTATTGGTTTTTTGAGCTGTGGTTACAATAAATTCTATAATTGATTTTTTATCTGCATCAGAAGCTATAGAATGCAACGATAAATGTTTGCTAAAACTGCTTTGTGTGTAAAAAATAAAACCATCATCTTCCCTTTTTATCCAAGCAATGTCTTTCCATAAAATAGATTCTACTGCCACACTGTTTTGCAACAACCAACTCATTTTATCTTCATTCAACTGAACAAATGGATGTTTGGGTTTGATTTTATTTCCCAATAAAAGCAGAAATAATAAAATTGTAGGAAGTATAACTGTTATCCATAAAAAGGATGAATTATAGGAAAAATAATATATTAATCCAACTGTAATACATATTGGATAAAAAACTAACAAGACCCTATTTATCTTGTATCGAATGCTCTTTTTTGCAGTTAGTTTAAAAACAGGCATTCACAAATATAAAAAAAGAGACAATCAAAAAAATTAAATTTGTCTCTTTTTTATTATATGATAAAAAATTTGTTAAATATTTTTACAATCGAAAAATAGGTTTAAGCGGTAATAGTAGCATTTGAAAGTACTTTTTCTATGGCTTCTACCATTCTTTTTCCCTTTTCATGAATTTGTTCTTCTGTCCAACTCAAACTAATTGCCGTAGAAATACAACGACTCATCACCGCATCGCTAACACTAAAATCTTGGTGTTTTAATTGGGTTAACGCATTTTTTTGAGCCTCACTAATATTGTTGAGTGTAGTAGCATTGTGCAAATGTTGCCATTTACGAATGTAATGCCAATTGTTATCGTACCAATAAAAACTACCTGCAAGAATACCTTGAGCTTTCATTTCTGCAACAGCTGCTTTGGTTAAACTTTCAGTAGGCAAAAACCAACTTAAAAAAGCAAAATTATCGCCGGCTTCATCTGGTACAACTCTAAAAGTGATGGCTGGAATTTGTTCAAGATAACCTCTTAAAAGTTGATTGTTCTTTTTCTGAATAGCTAAAATATTTTGCAACTTTTCTATCTGTGCTAAACCAATAGCAGCATGCAATTCACTAATTCTAAAATTATAACCAATAAACGGATGTAAATCTGCACCTCTATCTACACCTTTATGATCGTGACCATGATCGGTATAGCCATCGCATTTTTCGTACACATCTTTATCGTTTGTCATTACTACACCACCTTCACCACAAGTAATTGTTTTTACAAAATCGAAGCTAAACGTACCTGCATGTCCAATAGTACCTAACATTTTTCCTTTATAACTTCCACCAATACTTTGACAAGCGTCTTCTAATAAGATGAGGTTGTGTTCTTTACAAATTTCAACCAACGCATCCATATCGGCCATGCTTCCACACATGTGCACAGGCATTATACATTTTGTAGCAGGTGTAATGGCAGCTTTAACAGCTTCAGGATTTAAGGTTAAAGTTTCATCTACATCTACCAAAACCGGTATTGCACCCACACTTAATACAGCTTCGAAACTTGCAACAAACGTAAAACTTGGCATAATTACTTCGTCGCCTACACCAATATTTAAAGCACTCATTGCTGTTGTAAGAGCAGCAGTGCCACTACTTGTTAGCTGTGCATATTTGCAACCAAAAACCTCTGTAATTTTTTGTTCTAATTCATTAGCTTTCCATATTCCTTTACGTGGACCATCAAATCCATAACGCATGAGAATACCCGTTTCCATCACATCGTTAATATGCTTTCTTTCTTCCGCACCAAAAAGTTCAAAACCTGGCATATACTTAATTTTTTATAATTTTAAAAAACGAATTCAAAAGTAAAAGTAGCGTATAATTTATGTAGTATATCTTTTGTTAAAGAATTTTAAGAACCTATTTCAGAGGTTAAAACTCGATCAATCTGTCCTTCAATTAAAGCAATTCTTTCAGCAGCGTCTTTCATTTGTACCATATTTGATTCGTATTTGGTTTGTTCTGTTGCCAACCAAATAAGCACCATACTAATATAATCTTGAATGTCTTTACCAGCAAAAGCGGTTTTGAATTCTACAATTTTTTCGTTAATGAGTTTTACGGTTTTTCGTACCACTTCTTCATCTTCTGCTTTAAGCTTTAATCGATACGTTCTATCGGCAATAACAATATTTACAGGTATTAATTCCATTACATAAAAATTTAGTACACAACAAAAACACTAATCGTTTAATAAACTCAAACATTTATCTATTTCTTTTAAATAAATGTTGATTCGCTTTTCTAAAACAAGCTTTTCTTCTTCGTTAAATGCAGCTTTACCTAATTTTAAAACATCTATTTGTTGTTGTATAGCTTGTAAATGCTCGTTTTTTTCTTGTAGTTGTGTATTTGTTTTTTCTAGTTCTTTTTTTAGTTGAACATGCTCTCTCTGCAACTGCTGGTAATTTTTAATCAGCAATTGTAGCTTTTGTTGTAATTGTACTAATTGATTATTAATGTCGCTCATTCAACTAAAAATTAAACGATTAAACTTGCTAAATTGTTTTGTTTGTGCTATTCTATTTACTTTAATCATCGTCTAATTTCAGCACCAACATTTTTTTCAAAAGCAACAATTAGCTGTTGCATCATTGCATCTACCTCTTTATCTACCAATGTTTTTTCTTCATCTAAAAAAGTAAAATTAATTGCCATCGATTTTTTATCTGCTCCTAGTTTTTCACTTTCAAACACATCAAACAAACGTATAGATTGTAGTTTCTTCAGTTTCAGTTGCTGTACCGTTTTTTCAATAGCATCAAACGTAATTTGCTTATTTACAATTAAAGCCAAATCTCTTTGTACAGCAGGAAATTTAGATACTTCTTTATAGGTAATTTTTTGTGCAGCAACAAGCTCAGCAAGCTTATTATATGCAACATCAATAAAGTAAACTGGTTGTTTAATATCAAATGCCTTTAGCTTATTGGATTGCACTTGTGTTACTGTTGCAACAACGGTTTGATTACTTGTTATTTGCAGCTCATCATTTTCTAATAATTGCATTTGAACCGACGTTAATCCAGCTAGCTTTACAATTGCAGCAGCCAATCCTTTTGCTCTGTAAAAATCAAAAGACTTTGCTTTTTCTTTCCAATGATCTTCTTGGTGGTTTCCTGTAATGTATAGGGCTAAATGTTCTTCTTCAGCATAATTTCCAACGGCTGTTGTGTGATAGGTTTTCCCAAATTCAAACAGTTGCAAATTGGTATTTTTTCTATTGCTATTATATGCTATACATTCTAATCCTGTTTCTAAAATAGAAGGACGAAGCACATCTAATTCTACACTTAAATTATTCACCATTTTTACAGTGTTTACCAATGTAGCTTCATCAAAATAATTGCTATTGGTAATAGAATTTGTAAAAATTTCATTGAAACCTAAACCCACTAAATAATTGGCTATTTTATCTTTCAACACATCTTTAATACCCAATGTATCTATTGCTGGACTAATTGTAATAGAAGTAGGAATAGCAATATTATCTAACCCATCAATACGCACAATCTCTTCTACAATGTCTGCTGGCAAACTAATGTCAGGTTTGTTAAATGGTACGGCAACTTTTAATTCATCAATACCTTCTTTTAATACTTCAAAACCAAGTGCTGTCAATATTTTTTTCACAGCATCAGGATGATAGTTTTTACCACTGAGCTTTTTGATGTAATGATATTTTACACTAACCTCTGTTTTTTCTTTTACGGTAGGATATACATCTACAATATCGCTACTAATTTCTCCACCTGCTATTTCTTTGATTAATAAAGCCGCTCTTTTTAGTACTTGAACAGTGTTAGAAATATCTACCCCTTTCTCAAATCTTGTAGCGGCATCTGTTCTTAATCCATGTGCTAAAGATGTTTTTCGAATGCTTGTAGCTTCAAAACAAGCACTTTCTAAAAAAATGTTTTTTGTGGTTTGTTTTACGCCACTTGTAGCTCCACCAAATACGCCTGCAATACACATGGGTTCAGCATTTCCATTGCAAATCAATAAATCAGAAGCAAGCAATTTTCTTTCTTTTTCATCAAGTGTAACAAAAGATGTTCCTGCTGCTACATTTTTAACAATTACGTGTTGATTGATAATGGCATCAGCATCAAATGCATGTAGCGGTTGCCCTGTTTCGTGTAAAATAAAATTGGTAATATCTACAATATTGTTAATCGGTCGTTGACCAATAGCAATCAATTTATCTTTTAACCATTTTGGCGATTCTTGAACCGTTACACCACTGATAGACACACCACTATATCTTAAACAAGCGTCTTTGTTTTCTACTGTTACGTTAATATTTAATTGTTGATTATCTACTTTAAAACTGTTGTTAAATGGCTGTTTTACTTTTGCATCTTTATTGTAATGATGGGTTAAATAAGCACAAACATCTTTTGCAACACCTAAATGGCTCATTGCATCCATTCTGTTTGGCGTTAATCCAATTTCATAAATAAAATCGGTATAAGGTTTAAAAAAGTCTACGGCTGCAGTTCCTATAGCAACTGTTTCATCTAATACCAAAATACCATCATGGTTAGCACCGATTCCAATTTCGTCTTCGGCACAAATCATCCCATAACTTTCAACACCTCTAATTTTAGCAACTTTCATAGTGATAGGTTCACCTACAGTTGGATAAATTGTAGTTCCTACAGTTGCTACAACTACATGTTGACCAACAGCTACGTTAGCAGCACCACATACAATTTGTAAAGCAGCTTCTTTACCAATATCTACGGTTGTAATTTTTAATTTATCGGCATTTGGGTGTTGTTCACAAGTTAAAACCTTACCAATTACCAAACCTTGTAAGCCACCTTTAATACTTTCATAACGCTCTAAATTCTCTACTTCTAAACCAATAGCGGTTAAAATCTTTGATAATTTTTCAGGATCAATTGTTTCAGTTAATCCAGCTTGAGTAGCAGGTAAATATTCAACCAGCCAATTATAACTAATAGTCATTGCTTTCAATTAATGGATTGCAAATATATTAGTTTGAATTTGGCTTTTGGTAAGTGATGCCATTTAGTGTTTAAAATTGATTGAAATGCTGTACAAATAAAGATTTTTAAACAATTGAGAAGTGAAAAAACAAGAAATAGCTTGATAATACATTTTTTCAAAAATCAGGTGTTTTTACCTATTTATTTCCTTCAATCAGTTACACCAATGTTTGTTCGAAAACAAATTTTTTTCAAAAATCTTTGTACACAGCTTTATGTGAAGTACTCTGTGTAAAAAGCGTACAACTTTTATTTTATGTGCATAACCACATGTTTTTATGTGAATATACTTGTTTAACTTGTGTAAATACGGTGAATGGGCTGTGTATTAAAAATGACTTAGAAAAATTTTTAGTTGCCAAAATGTTACTGCATATTCGCCATCCGATAACAATTTGGTAACAATTGTTCGGTAATAGGTAATTACTAAAAAACAGAAGGGGGCAAGCAAAAAATGGATTTAACCGCATTAAATAAAGATCGTAAACGTAGAAAAAGTAATATAGATATTGGAAGCCTTGCTTTTGGTAAAGTGCCACCACAAGCAAGAGATTTGGAAGAAGCTGTGTTAGGAGCCATTATGCTTGAAAAAAGTGCTTTTGATACCGTTAGTGAAATTTTAAAGCCTGAATGTTTTTATGTAGAAGCTCATGAGCACATTTTTAGATGTATGATGAGCCTACAACAAAAAAGTCAACCAATAGATATTTTAACGGTTGTAGAAGAATTGCGTTTTAAAGAATTACTTGAAGCCGTTGGTGGTCCTTATTTTGTAACCAAACTTACCAATGCCGTTGTTAGTACAGCCAATATTGATGCACATGCTAGAATTGTACTTCAAAAATTTATTCAAAGAGAACTAATTAGGATTAGTGGTGAAATAATTGGTGATGCTTATGAGGATAGTACCGACGTATTTGAACTTTTAAACCAAACGGAAGGTAAAATATTTGACGTTACTAAAAACTTTTTAAAGCAAGATTATAAAGAAATGGGAACAGCTTTAGCACAAGCTGTGATTAGAATTGATGAATTAAGAACAAAAACCGACGATTTATCTGGTGTACCTAGTGGATTTAAAACATTAGATAGAATTACATATGGATGGCAAGCAACCGACTTAATTATTCTTGCCGCAAGACCATCAGTTGGTAAAACGGCATTTGCACTAAACTTAGCTAGAAATGCAGCTTTAAACCCAACAAAACCAACTGCTGTAGGCTTTTTCAGCTTAGAAATGAGTGCTGCACAATTGGTACAACGTATTTTAAGTGCAGAAAGTGAAATTCCATTAGAAAAAATTAGTCGTGGTAAAATGGAAGACTACGAATACCAACAACTACATAGTCGTGGTATTAAAAGACTAGAAAATGCTCCTATTTATATTGATGATACAGCCGCTTTAAACATTTTTGAATTTAGAGCAAAAGCAAGAAGATTGGTAAACAAACACAATGTTGGCATCATCATTATCGACTACTTACAATTGATGAGTGGAAGCAACGAAAAAGGCAGCAACCGTGAACAAGAAATTAGTAATATCTCTAGAAACTTAAAGGCTTTGGCAAAAGAACTAAGCATTCCTATCATTGCATTAAGCCAGTTAAGCCGTGCTGTTGAAACACGTAAAGAAAGCAAAATGCCACAATTGAGTGATTTGAGAGAATCAGGAGCCATTGAGCAAGATGCCGATATGGTAATGTTTATTTACAGACCAGAATATTATGAAATAAACAACAACGAACAAGGAGAAAGCACTAAGGGAGAAACACATATTAGAATTGCAAAACACAGAAATGGATCGTTAGACAATGTGCGTTTACAAGCCCTTTTACACATACAACGTTTTGAAGAAATAGATGATAATCCAGGATTTGGAAGTGGTGGCATTACAGGTGGTAATTTTAAACCATTAGGCCCAAGTGGAGGATCACCTGTTAGTGGCAATAGTGGTAATGATGGTGGACGCTTTTTTGTTCAAAGCAGTAAAATGAATACCGGCAATTTTGATGATGGTATAGATGGAGAAGCTCCTTTTTAAATAGTAAAAGCCGATTGACAACAATCGGTTTTTTATTTTACTTTCATATCAATTTTTCTAGCAAAGATTTTATGTCAATACCCTATTTTTTTGAATCTACAGTTAGTAATTCTACTCATTTTATTGTTAGTGAAGAAACAAGTAAGCATTGTATTCAAGTATTAAGAATGAAAAGTGGAGAGTTACTTCATTTAACAGATGGAAAAGGAAATTTGTACAAAGCAACTATTGATAAAGCCGATAAAAAACATTGCAGCGTTCTTATTCAAGAACATAATTATACGGAGCCAAATTCTAAAAAAATTACGGTTGCAATTTCTTTATTAAAAAACGCAAGTAGATTTGAATGGTTTTTAGAAAAAGCAACAGAATTGGGCATTTCAACCATTGTTCCACTCATTTGTAAACGAACAGAAAAGCAACATTTTAGGCAAGAAAGAATGCAACAAATAGTAATTGCAGCCATGCTTCAGAGCCAACAAGTTTGGCTACCGAATTTAACAAATCCGATTAAAATTGAACAACATATTCAACAATCTACATCTGCTCTAAAATTAATTGCACATTGTGAAGATGCGGAGAAAAAAGCTTTAAAAGATGTAACTGTAAATAATGATATTGAAATAATGATTGGACCTGAAGGCGATTTTACGGAACAAGAAATTACGTTAGCTATCGAAAATAATTATCTGCCCACAAGTTTAGGAAACACAAGATTAAGAACAGAAACAGCAGGTATAGTTGCTACAACTTTATTGGTACATTTATAGCCTACATTGTATTTTATGAAACAAACAATTACAATTTGTACATTGATTATTCTTTCCAATTATGGTTGTAAAAACTTTGGAAAACAAAATAAACAGCCCATTATTCAAGATACTTCTATTAATCTACAAACTTCATTCAACAACTTATTTTTTGACAGTAGCAACTTAGCAACATTTATAAACACAGATAGTAATTTTCAAAACTTTAGCCAGCAATTTTTCGATTTTTACAAACATCGAAATTTTGAATTTGCTTGGTTCGACACCAATGGTTTGGTAGAGCCTGCTCATAATTTTTACAATCTTCAAAACAACTACATCACTACATATACTGACAGTAGTTTATTCAACAAACAGCTTCAACAGCTATTTTCAACGGTTTCAAATACCACCTCTCCTTCTTTAATAAAAGAACAAGATGCATTAACACTTGAATTATTGTTAACAGGACAATTTTTTAAATATGCATCAAAAGTTTATCAAGGAAGCGATATTAATGCAGCAGAATTGGGTTGGTTTATTCCAAGAAAAAAAATAAATATTGCTGCAACATTAGATTCTATTTTACAAACAAAAAACAATCAACCATCTACTTACGAGCCCCTCAATTCTCAATATAGATTACTAGAAAAATACTTAATAAAATACAATCAACTACTGCAAAATACCGATTGGGAAACCATTGTAATACAAAAAAACTTACAAAAAGGCGATTCAACGAAAGTGATTAGTACCATCAAAAAAAGATTGTTTTTATTGGGTGATTTATCGAATGAAGATTCAACTATTGTTTTTGATTCAACCATGCTAAAAGCAGTGAACCAGTTTCAAAGAAGAATGGGTTTGCCAAATAGCGGAACCATTGGAAATGCAACAGTAAAAGAACTAAACAAACCACTTGATAGTTTAATTAGAAAACTGTTGGTAAACATGGAAAGAAGTAGATGGATTTTGCCAGATACAGGCACTACAGATAAACTAATTGTAAATATTCCTGAATATAAACTACATGTTTACGATTCGGGTAAATATAGTTTTAGCATGAATGTGGTGGTTGGTACTGCAGCGAATAGCACCGTTATTTTTAATGGAGCTTTACAATACATTGTATTTAGTCCATATTGGAATATTACCGAAGATATTACTAAAAAAGAAGTGTTGCCAGCTCTGAAAAAAGATCCGAACTATTTGGTGAAAAACAATATGGAGATTGTAAAGTATGTGGGCAAAATACCAGTTATTCGTCAAAAACCTGGACCAGAAAATGCCTTAGGAGGCGTAAAGTTTTTATTCCCAAATAGCTATAATATTTACTTACACGATACTCCTAATAAAGATGCATTTAGTGCAAGAAAACGCTCATTTAGTCATGGATGTATACGATTGGGAGAACCTGCTAAACTAGCTCAGTTTTTATTAAGAAGAGATACCTTATTTACCCAAGATTCTATCAATAAATTAATGCATTTGGGAAAAGAAAAATGGATAACAGCAAAACCAAAAGTACCTGTAACCATAAAATATTTTACAGCTTGGGTTGATGAAAAGAGATTGCTACATTTTAGAGATGATATTTATGGTCATGATGCTAAAATGTCTGAAAAACTTTTTACGAAGTAAAATATTAATCTTCTGCGTTTTGCTGCTTACGCACATGCTGTTAATAATAACTTCATACACAAATGATTCCGTATTTAAAAATAGTAGGTAAATTACAGGAAACATTAATCTTATGCGTTGGAGAAAATTTAACGGCGAACAGATTATACTACCTATTAAACAAGCCGTTGCAGAAGCCATTCAAAAAGAAACAGAAAAAGGTGTTAAACTAAAAGTTTGTATTGGCACCGATAGTCAAGTAAAAGGAAGCGAAACAGAGTTTGCTACTGTAATTGTTTTCCTGAGAGAACATGCAGGTGGTTTTATGTACATACATAATGAAAAGACGAAACAGAAATTTCATTTAAAAGAACGTATGCTTACCGAAGTTGCTAAAAGCATAGAAATTGCATACGAATTATGCGATTTGTTTATTGAGTATAAAGTAGACATGGAGGTTCATGCAGACATTAATACCAACCCCATGTTTAAAAGCAACGATTCTTTAAAAGAAGCAATGGGCTATATTTTTTAGGAATGGGCTTTGCCTTTAAAGCAAAACCAGATGCATTTGCTAGCAGTTGCTGTGCAGATAAAGCTGTGAATTAAATGTGCTTATTGACTAATTGGTTTTTTAGCCATTTTTTTAAATGACGATAGTATTTGTTTTGTTTTATTATTTATGTCTACATAAAACATGCTACCTGTTTTAATAAAATAAAGATAACTACAGCTATCGCCTCTTGTGCTGAAATAAAGTGTACTTAAAATTTCAGATTTATTTCTGCAGTAAATTTTTCCCTCAGATCTACAACTTTTTAATGCCGTTGCAGTAATGGGTTGTTGTATATTTTCAATTAAGGTTTTAATAGCCGTAGAATCATTGGTAGCAGTGTATGTAAAGAACCGTGTATATCGTTCAGGATCTCCATCTGGATTATTGTAATACAATATTTCTAATGAATCGGTTTGTTGCAAACTCGATTCAATATCTAAAGCTGTTTGTACAGCGTTTGTTTGAGTAATCTCTGTTGTTGATGCTTGCTTTTTTGTTTGTTCCTTACAAGCAATTATAGAAAATACTAAAGTAACAATAGAAAAAAATTTTACCATACCATTAAAGTTGATTGAAACAAAAACCCGTTTGTAAAAATACAAACGGGTTTTATAAAAATATCACTCTAAAAATTAATACACATTTGTTTTTGGAGTCCAGCTTGCCCAACCAGCTGTCCAATCAGAAGTACCCATTGCACCTCTAAATGTTCCTGTAGTAAAGAAAGAGCTTAAACCTGTATAGTTTGCACCCGTTAAAGCAGGAGAACCTGAGCCTGGTAAAAAGCTAGGATTATCTAATTTAAAGGCATTTGGTAATCCTAATAAAGATCTATCAGTATAGAAAATACAAGCATCAGCTTCAGCCTTTGTTTGCATTGCAGCAGCTGTCATTTTAGCAGCATCGCTTGTTTTAGTTAATTCTCTATAAGCATGCACTAAGTTGTTTTTAAATTCAGATTCATTAGCAATATATGCATCTAAAGAACCACCACTTTCGATTGAAAAACCAGCTAATCTATGACCACCTAAGATTGAGTTTCTAAATACAAAACGTGTGTTTCTTCTCCATCTGTTCCCAAAGCCATGCAATGCATTTGCTCCAGTAGTATCGTATGGCCCTAATAATGTATAGTTAACTATTACAGGTCTTGTAAAAGGAGCAGCAGTTGTACCGCTACCATCATTATCACACTCAACACCATTTGCTTGGTCTGTATCACATGGCTTATCACGTAAAGCAATACCATACTGATTTAAACCAACATATCCAAAGTCGTAGTCAAAATCGTCATCCATCGTTGCAAATGCAATTAGTCTTTTAGTATTTACAGTTCCACCAAAAAATTCATATGCATCATCGTTTCCAAAGGAAACTTGTACATTCTCAATAAAAGTACCGTTACCCACGCCAGCTAAAGTAAGTCCATTAATTTCACTACCCGGTTCTGCTGCAATACCAGCAAATTCAATACGAACAAAACGTAAGACACCAGAATTATCAGCAGGATCGTTACCACCATAACTACGATTCACACCACCTTCAACAATTGGTTCAGGAGAAGTTGGTCTATTTGTTGGAGCTTTTCCTAAAAGGATAATTCCACCCCAATCTCCAGGTACTCTTTGTCCAGGAGCTTTACCAGAGGTAAATACAATTGGTTGAGTAGAAGTACCTTCAGCAATTAGTTTAGAACCTCTTTCTACTATGATTGCACCTTTTTCAGAAATATCACTTACTACAACACAACCAGGTTCAAAAATTAACTGAGCGTTGTTGGTAACATAAACATAACCTTTCAATGTATACTTACCTTTTTTATAGGTAACAGTGTTTGTAATTTTTCCTGAAATAATAGTACTAGTAGAATCTACTGTTCCTGTAGTTGAACTATAATCTTCGTTAAATTCTACTTTAATACATGATGTAGCTAAAGCAGCAATAATCACAGATAAGAAAATGAGCTTTTTCATTTTTGTTGTTTTGTATTTTTACAGATTTGATTTTTTGTTTTAAAATATGTCGTAAGTAAATGCAACAGTAATTGTAGTACCTGGTCTGAAACGATTGGTATAACGATCACCATCAGCTTCTTTAAATGATTCTCTAGTTGTCAAATTATCGAACTGAGCAACATGTTGGTTTAACAAATCAGAGATAGTAAGTTTTATTTCTCCTTTTTTCTTCAATAATTTTTTTGAAAACTGCAAGTCAATTAAATCTCTTGACTTCTCATAGATGTCATAGAAACCTGCACCTGGAGGCGGACTACCAACAGCATATAATTTAGGTCCTACTTTATTGAACAATAATGAAGCATTGATATCTGATTTAGGATTTGTATACTGTAATCCTGCATTGAATAAATAAGGTGCTTGACCTTGTAATGGTCTTGAAGCTTGTTCTTGTATACCACCAGCACTCAAGTTGTTAAATGTAACTTTTGATGATAATAAAGTTAGGTTACTAAATGCAGTAAACTTATCGCTCAATTTTTTTCTAACCTCTACTTCAACACCAAATGTAGATGCCTTACTTGCATTTCTGTACTCAAAGTTTTGTCTATCAGCGTTACTTGCTGGATTCATTACAAACTCAATTGGATCTTTGAAGTTTTTATAAAATGCACCGAAAGAAATAGCTTCACCAGGAGAAGGATAAAACTCATATCTAGCATCGAAATTTGTAATAGAAGTACGTTTTAAATCTGGATTTCCTGATACTCCAAAAATGGCATCGTAATCAAAGAAAGCGAATGGAGCAATTTCTCTAAATTCAGGTCTTGCTACTGTTAAAGAAGTAGCGAAACGAATTTGGTGTTGATTATTAATATTGTAAGTAAGATTTACTGATGGTAAAACATCCCATTTTTCTGTTTGTACCAATACATTTTCATTACCAAGATCTCTTGTGCGTAAGAATTGTTGAAAGTTTTCTACTCTAGTTCCCCAAACCAATCTAATTTTTTCAGATAGCTTATTATCGAACATAAAGTACATTCCGTTTAATACAGATATTCCAAAGTATTTATCTGTGTTCTGCGTAATTTCATTCAAGAAAAGTTTATCAGATGCAATATTTGAAGGACTAAATATTGTTTCAATTGGTTCTAACAAAGCAGCTTGGGTTCCTGCATATTGAAAATTACGAGACTTGAAATTACGTACTCTAACTAAATTGCTTCCCCCAACTTTAAACAACTGACTGTTATCATTCAACTTAAATGGAATTGATAAATACCCATTTAAACCAACACTGTAATCATTTAAATCTGAATAAAATCTACGTGTTTCATCATCATTTAGTATAGGTGTTGAAGATGCATTGTTTATGTTTCTTCTATATTCTACTACTCTATAATCTGGCTGTTGCTTATTATTAATAGATCCATTTGCATTCCAAACTAACTTAACTCCTTTTGTATTTAATTGGTGTGTACCTTCCAATTGTGTAGTGTATAAACCTCTTTGATTTAAGAAAGAAGAATTAAAATTTACAAGTGCATTATTATTTAAATTGGTACCTGTTCTAATAGCATATTTATCTTCAAAATTTCTGTTGTATAAATTTTTCCAAGAAATTTTATGACGACCTTTTACGTAAGTAAAGTTTGCCAAAGCACCCCAGTTTACGTTATAAATATTCTGGGTTTCGTTGTATTTGAAAATGTATTCAGCAGAAGTATTTGTTCTATCAAAATCGTAACGACTACGTTCAACATTATTGTAAACAATTTTAGATTGACGGTAAGTTAATCCTGCAATTACACCAATTGTACCATTATTTTTAAGTTTGATAGATTTACCCCAAGTTAAATTGTACGATTGAATAGGGGCGGCTGTAGAAACTACTTTATTATAACCGTTGAAATTGAATAATCTTGTAATTGCAGCCTTAGATGCATCATCATTCTTTGAAAATTGTTGACGATTATCAGGAACTCCAGCAGGAATGCTACGTGTGCCATCATCAAAGCCTAACCAATCAGTACTATTTCTTTTATTACCAGTAAAATCTCTAAAGGTAGATTCTGAATTATAGCCTAAAGAAACACCCACCGTAAATATGTTTTTATTAGGAACGTCTTTTGTTTGAATTTGAATTAAACCACCAGCAAATTCACCTGTTAAATCTGGAGTTGCGGTTTTATTAATGATAACGTTATCTACAAGTAAAGATGGAATTACATCGAAAGAAAATAGTTTTTTATCAGGCTCAGAACTTGGCATTTGTGCGTTGTTCAACATTGCTTGATTGTATCTATCACTTAAACCTCTAACAATAACGAATTTATTATCTTGTATGGTAGTTCCACTTACTCTTTTTAATACCTCACCCATATTTTTATCGGGCGTTCTTTTAATAAAATCTGATGCTAAACCACTAGATAATGAAGTATTATTTTTTTGAAAACTAACCAATGCGTTTGTACTTTCTCTTCTAGAATTAGATTTTACAACTACTTCTTCATTCTTATTTTTTTGTTCATCTAAAACTATATCAATGTAATTTTCGGCACCTTTTTTTACGTCTACATCTTCAATCACTTTTACAGAATATCCAACTCTAGAAATGGTTATTGTATATTTTCCTGGATTAATGTTTACTGTAAAAGTTCCATCTACTTCAGCAGAAATTACTTTTTTACTTGGTCCATCTATTTTAATAGATGCACTACCTAAAACATCATTATTTTTTGAAGAAACTACTTTACCTGAAAACTTAACAGTTTGTGCGGTTGCTATGGCAGAAAAAAGTGAGAAAAGAAGAATAAATACGTAATGCTTCACAACTTTATTTTTTGGTGAGGCAAAAGTCAGTGGTGTGTATTAACGAATTGTTAAGCCTGTGTTATACTAATATTAACAAAGCGTTGACATGTAGTTAAACAATAATAACTACCCACTTTATATCTCAGTAAAGTAGTTTTTATTAATTATAACTTCATTTATACAAGAGAATATGTACTATGTGGTAATTTTTTTTCTTACCAGCAAACCAATTGGCTTAAACTTACGTATCTAATATGTATACGGTTTCTCAGGGGTGAGCAACAGTTATAAACGAAAGCAGTATTTACAATTAGATTATCGAAAGTAAATATTGCTTTTTTATTGATAATCAGTTATTTAATAGAATTAAAGACTTGTGGTGAATGATATTTTTATTGACCAATTATCAATTGCTTTTGGTAATGCATAATATCCATATCTATAAAATGCACCTACACCAAGTCCTAAAAACATAAAATTATAGTCTAGCTTATACAAATTATTTATTAAAAATCCCGTTTCAAAAAGCCCTTTTTCTGCCGTTTGAAATGAAATGGACTGATGCTTTGAAGCATTATTAATTGTAGCGAAAGAAACACCTTGTACCAATACAAACTCTGGTTTAAAATGCACATTTTTAGGATTTAATAATAACGAACCAAAATTATGTTGCATAAATAGGGTAGCAAATTCAGATCCTATAAATTCGTAAAGTTTAACCGTTTGAAATGTATTCGGAATAAAAATGCCATTTGGCTGATCTGTTCGGCTCGATGCTGTATTAAACAATAAACCCAAAGGCAAACTACCCCATATTTTGCCTGCACTAAAGTCTAATTTTGTAACTCCAAAACGTTTCATTCGTAGCAAATTATTCGTTTGAAGAAATGCTTTGGTATAATTTAAATTACTATTAAAACCATGATCAATACTTTTTGAAATCTGAAATAGCAATTGTTGTTGAGGTATTGCCGTTGCAATTTTTGCTCTACCAAATTGAAATATTTTTTCCCCTTTACGCCAAGCTATTCCTAAACCAATTTCTGTTCTATTAAATGTAACAGCATTAGTAGGTTTATCAAACACAAAATTGTATTGATATTGTGCTGAGTTTCTTTTTTCGTTTAAAACCCAAATATTGGTTTGAATGGTGGGGGAAATTTTAGTAGAAAAATTACCAATCAATCGCTGAACACTATCCATTGTTGTGGCATAAAAATTTCGAAAAGAGGGTATAGATTTAAATCCTAAGTTCGATAATACACCTTGCATGTTACCAACCTCTTCTACATCTTGCAAAAAAGAAATTTGCAAGTTGGTATTGGTACGTTCGGCTAATTTAAATTGAGCATTTCCACCAAACTTAAATGCAGCATCTTTAGTTCCGTAACCAAAATAGCCACCAACAGAAAAAAATCGGTTAAAAGTTGGATTTGTTTGAACACCCAAACCTAGGCGTAATCTTTCGTATCTATTCAATCCTTTTAATAAGTATTCAAATGGTATATCTACCTTTCCCCAAGGTATTGCTCTTATGGCGAATGCCTCAATAAACTTATTGGTTTGATTGATTGCAAAAAGTGTTTTTTTAGGCAAAGAATCAAAAGCAGCGTATGTATTTTTTTCTTTGGGCTTTAACGAATCTATCCGAAAATTATTCCAAGCTGTGTCTGATAAAATGCCTGCTGTATTTGGATTGTAGGAACTTTCTACATCAGAAAACAATTTTTTATCTAAAGGAATATTGATTAAAACGTTACTGAAATAGCTACGAGAATCCCATTGCATGAATACAGAATCTGTTTTCAAATCTTTTTGTGTAATGGTTGTATTTTGTTGTTTAGGAAACCAAAACGCATCCACTTTTGCATATTGCTGTTGCAGCTTGAATGTAAAAATTAAGTCTTGCTCATTGGCTGGCGATGCAATAATATTTTCTATAGCATACCCATTCGAATTGATATACAATACACCTTTTAAGGCCGTAAAGTTTTTTCCTTTTTTAGGTTCGTATGCAATTATAAAAATTGTATCCGTTTTATTATAAACGAGTGTTTCTTTTAATCGAAATTTATATAAACTTATACTTCCTTTAATAAGTGGACTCGTATATGTTTTATCTAACATGGTAATATAATCATCATAAAAACCGAATGGTTGAAAACTTGCACTTGTAAATGCAAAAGGAGCTTTGCTAAATCCTGAAATTTTAGAAGCTAAAACAGTTTCTTTGCTTTTGTTTGGCTGTTGATACAATCTTTCTGTAAAAGACTCTGTAACCATCAAATAATTCTTCTTCAAAAAAGAATCTGTAAGCTGATTACGCTTTTGCGATAAAGAATCGTTTTTACTTTTTTTAGCCGTTTGCTTAGTATTTGTATTCTTTTTTTTATCGGCAGAAATATCGTTGAATAACTTATCGCCTAAACCTAAAGATGCAATGGTATAAGCATTGTATTTAAAAGAAGATTTACTTTCTGGTCGATGTACTTTTTTATTTGTAATGGCTAAATTGATAATTCGATGTGCAGGATTAATATCTGAAACCACTACCACTTCGTCTAATGCTGCTTTATTGGGTTGCAAGAAAATAACAGTGTTCGATCCATTATTTTGAACCACTATTTGTTGCGATAAATAACCCACTGCACTAATAATAATTGTTTTTTTATCGACTGCTTTTGTAAGTTCAAAAAAGCCGTCTATATCTGTAAATGTACCATTAGTGGTTCCTTTAACTTGTATACTAGCAAATGCAATTGGCTTGTTATTACTACTATCTTTAACGATACCTTTTACAGACTGAGCAAATGCTGAAACAGAAAAAAGCATTGTACCTACAAGTATCACAAGTATGTATGCATACAAACGCTTGAAACAGATACAATGCTTTCTTATAATCATCATAAATAACACTTAAAAAATTAATTTATATACACCAACACCAATTGCATAACCATAGGTTTTCCCTACTTCATTTTTATAGATGCGTATTTTATTACAAGCTCTTCCTATATCTACTTTTTGCCAAGTTTTTCCACCATCAGTAGTTTCAAAGCCACTAGTCATTGTTCCTACATAGCCATGATTTTCATCTAAAAATCCTACTCCAAATTCTCTTGCTTGTGCGTTTTCTGTAAGGTTTATTTCTTGCCAAGTTTTTCCGCCATCTTCTGTTTTTGCAACACGTTGTTGCTTAACGGTAGTATCAGGATTGTATGATTGAATAGTTACATAACCCACTTTTCTTGATGGGAAAGAAACCTTCCAAGTTGTTTCAAATGGCCGAGCCGATTGATACACTTTTTGCCAACTAACTCCACCATCTTTGGTGTATAAAATGAGTGCATTGGATTGTGAAATATCTGCATCACTTGCTGCACATACAAAACCTTCTTTTGTATTAAACATTTTAATATCGAAAAGCATACTACAGTTAGCGTTCAAGCTACTTGAAGTGAAGGTTTCTCCGCCATTATGTGATACCATCATCATTGCAGGGCTACCCACTCTACCTACTGCATAAACATGGTATTTGTAGTCTATTTTCCCATGATTAATGTATTGTTCTTTCACAATGTCTATTGCACACAATCCTTTTACATAAGGACCTGTATATGTAACAGGATTCCAAGTTTTTCCACCATCAATGGTTTTATATAAAGGAATGGTATCTGTAACATTTGGAAAATAATCGGTACCAACTGTTCCTACAAAACCCACCAAAGAATCTATAAATGCAATGCATCTAAAAAAGCTACCTTTCTTTTCAAGCTGCACTTGCCATGTATTTCCAGCATCGTTGGTAGTATAAATTTTTCCATAACCATTTACATACCATCCTTTGTTTTCATTTACAAAACAAATATCATCTTGTTTGCCTGGATAAGGAATGGTATTTAACTTTTGCCAACGTTGTGCAGTAGCAAAAAAAGGAACAAGAAAACAAATAAAAATTAACAATTTCATTTTCATAGATAACAATGGTTTAAGGGCGAACGTATAAACTTGTATCATTTCTTTCTTTGTTTATTAAACGAAGTCTTGTTGCAGATAATTCTAAAATACTGTCTTTTCTTGTAGTGCCATTAGAACGTGTAATTTGAATAGAACGATTATTATCTACTAATTTATAAGTTGATGCTTGTGGGCCTTGTGGCGTTTCAACCACATAAGAATTATCTTCCTTATACTCGAAACGCAAACTGCTAACCATGTTTTCCATATCAGGATAATTTTCTTCCATTTGCTGAGCCATTTCAGCATTGGTTTTTCTAGTTTGTTCAATAATGGCTTTTGTAGCTTTTGGTACTGAAGAATCGTCTAACTTCCATTTACCCAAAATATCTTTTGCAGGATCATTGATAATGGTAAATGCACTTAAGAATGTAATAACTACACCACTAAAAAGAATTGTCTTTTTCATTTTTTGTAAAGGTTTAATGATTATTGTTTTTTGAATAAGTACGTAGATGATAAAAATTATTACAAACGTTAACAAATAAATAACTGCTAATCGAATGAAATAAATAGCAATTAAATAAGGTAAAAAGAAAAAGAAACTTACGCCTAAGGCAGCTATTATTATTGCCATAAAAACTATTTTTAAACAATTGTAGGAATTAAGATGCAATAGATAAACCAATTAAATCTTCATGTTCTAAAATATATTCACCAGCTATTTGTTTAAATAAAATAAAACAAACGGCAGCAAGTGCTAATAGCAAATCCGCATTTAATAAAGAGTTGCCAAATTGTACTTGTAAAGTTGGTTGTTGATTTTTATATACTAGCGAATATTGCATTACCATTTCATTTTGATGTAAAATAGAAATACTTAAATAAGGATTATTGCAATATTGTACAATAAACTGTTGTTGATCAAATAAAACAATTGATGCGTTGCTTCCCCAAAATTGGTGCTTCATGCTTAAGAAAAACTCGTTATTTTCAGTAACGGTGTATGAAGGATTCCAAAAACCTTTTCTTGTACACACAAAAACGCTTTTACCAATTACAAACTCTTGTATAGACGCATGTAAGAAACGAATGGATATGAGGGTTTCATGATTGCTCTGTAAGCTGTAAAAACCATTTTTAGAAATCCACGTTAAAGCATCAGTTTTAAAACGAACCATTGTATGTTATTTTCAACACAAATTTGTTTTGCTACAATTAACAGTGTAACAAAAAATACATAAGTGCAGAAAATTGTACTTGATTGCAGTAAAATTTATTCACTATAAAAGTTATACGCCCATTAACTCTTTAAACTTTACCGATTGACGTTGACTAACATCGATTTTAACCCCATTTTGAAGTTCGATTTGCAAACAATTGTTAAAATATGGATGGATGGTTTTTATGAAATTGATATTTATAATGTGCTGTCTACTTGCTCTAAAAAAATGTGTTTCAGGTAATTTTTCTTCTAAATAATTCAACGATTTGTGTAGTAACGGTTTGTAGTTATTGTAAAAAACACGAGCATAATTACCAACACTTTCAATTAAAAAAACATCTACCAATGGAACAAAAAAACATTGATCGCCATCTTTTACAAATATTCTTTTATCGATAGTTAGTTTGTTTTCTTTTGTGGCAAATGGTTGAATTAATTTTTTAGTTTTTTCGATAGCTTCTTCTAATCTTTTAGGATGAACAGGCTTTAATAAATAATCTATAGCACTTACTTCAAAAGCTTTAATTGCATATTGATCGTATGCTGTAATAAAAATGGTATGAGGTACATGTGGCAATTGGTTTAACACATCAAAACCAAGTTGCCCATTTAAATTGATGTCGAGAAAAATAAAATGAGGTTGGTGTTTTTGAATACTTTCTACAGCAGCTTCAACGCTATCAGCTACTTGTACCACTTCAATATCTGAATATGGTTCAAGCATTTTTTTTAATTCAGCAGCTGCCAAATACTCATCTTCTACGATGATGGTTTTATAGGTTATCATTGCCATTAATTTGTATGCTTACAGATACCCAATTTTCTTCTTCTTTCAAATGCAAACTTGCCTCTTGCAGATATAAGGCTTCTAAACGTTTTTTTACCAATGCTAAACCCACACCAGTATTGTTTAATGCTTCAGAATGCAGTTTGCCTGTATTTTTAATTTCAATATAAATTCCTCTTTCGGTTTTCTGAATTATCAATATTACATGTAAACGGTTATCTGCTGCTATTTTTCCATGCTTAATAGCATTTTCTGCAAGTGTTAAAACAATAGCAGGTGGAATAAGATATTTGTACACATTTTCATCAATATCAAAATCTATCTTTAATTTTTCTCCAAATCGAATAGACTCGAGTTGAAAATATTTTTTCACCTCATCAATCTCTAATAAAAGTGGAATTTCTCTGTCTTTTCCATAGTTTAAGGTAAATCGTAACAAATCGCTAAGCAACAAAACTGCGTTTCTACTTTTTTCTTGATCAATGCTAATTAATGCTTTAATGCTATTTAATGCATTAAATAAAAAGTGGGGATTTAATTGAGATTTCAATAATTCTAATTCTACAACGTTTGCTATATTTTCTGCCTGTAATTTTTGCTGTTGTAACAAACTATTTTGCAATACTAATTTGTACATAAAATAAATGATTACCCAAACGGTTACGTAACGCATCCAATTCATAATATTTCCTAAAAACTCAATCCAGCTGAAAGTAATTTTTCCTGCATAAATCATGTAGGCATTTATAAAAACAACAACAATAGAAATGAGCACAGCAATGCTTAATGAAGAAAAAAGAGCTAGCAACCAAATGGTAATCTTACTTTTTTGAAATACTTGAAAGCGATGAATAAGCAACTTGAACAAATGGGTTAATGTAAACCCAATGAAAGCACAAATAGAAAAATAAATAAGTATTTGTTTATCGAACTTTCCGATAATGAAAAAAGTATAATTTACAAGTTCTACCGTAATCATTGCTAGCCAACCTAGCAACTGACACCACCAATATGTTTTTATTTTTTGCACAATTATGGTTGATGAATTTAGAAAACTAATGAGCGTTAAACGTGTGTTTAAACAACTTCATAAAACGAAATGTAAACACAATATGGGTTAGTAAAACAATGGCAAAAAAAAGCATTATGTACAAAGTAGTATTCATTACCATTTCCATCATGGGCAAAACATCGGCAGGAGCTTTAGGCTGTTGTATTTCTATTGCTTGCTGAAATGTTTTTTGAATGATACTAGGATTGGTTTTAATTTGTATAAATTGAATAATGGCAGATGCAGCAAAGAAAATAGAAACAATAGCATTTACATTTATAAAATCACGCAAAAAGGGTTTACAAGATTTTGTGTGTACAATGGCTTTTTGATAAAACTGAAACGAACTAAATACATACAACACCACACAAATCAATAAAAATAATGGCAAAAACATAATCGGATTTGCTAAAGCCACTAATAAAGCAAGCAAAGCAAATAGGCTAAACAAAGCTGCAAAAGGCAACAATATATACGAGAGAATTTTATAAATTTTAAGTGCAATCATGCTACGAATTTGAGTAAAATTATTGGTTGTAAAAATTATTGCTGCTGCTGTTGTTGCTGTTGAATAACTGAATCTACCACAAAACTTTCTTTTGTTGGTGCTGCACTTGGTGTAAATTCCATATTAATATTGTTTACATCTTCAAAAACATGACCATCCTCATAACCTACAGATACATAAACAGATAATTGTTGTTTTGCAGGCCCTTTAAAAGTTCCTTTTACAGGTGTGCAATCGTCAAAATGCTTACCTACTGCCAATTTTATATGATTATCAGTTACCCAAACATCATTGGTTGGGTCTATTCCTGCCCATCCATAGTTGGGTACAAAAGCTTCTATCCATGCATGTGTTGCCCCCTCTCCTCTTAATCCATTTTTATTTGGGCAAATATATCCACTCACATATCTACAAGGTATTTTCAACGAACGAAGAATTTGTAACAACACATGAGCAAAATCTTGACAAACACCTGCTTTTACTTCTAAAATTTCATCTACAGTAGTTTCAACCGAAGTAATTCCTTTTACATATTTAAAATGGGTAAATACGTAGTTAGATGCTGCTTGTATGATAGTGGCAATACTTTTTGTAGAAGGATCTATTGCCTGTATTATTTGCTGTATTTCTTCTTCATTTTTAATTGCATTTTGTGTAGAAAAATCGAATAACTGAAAATTTTCAGATACTTCATTTTCTAATTGTTTCCAATTACTTTCTACTGTAGATACTTCTTTTTCAGGAGCAATTGTACGGATGGTAAGTTTACTTTCAATTACAAGTTTGTTATGCTTTGGCAAAACATTAAATACGCCTGTTTTATTACCAAAATAATCTTTAAATGTAAATACTTCTGGATGATTGGTTATTTGTACTGCATGTTCAATTACTTCTTGTTCGGTAGAAATAAACGGATAAATTTTTATTTCGTTACAGCTTTCTTTTATTAGTCTATCGTATTCATATTTAGTTACGTGATGTATGGTATAAACGGGCATAGAGAATAGTTGGAATGAATAAAGATGCTAATGAAAACATCATATTTATTCATTATTTCTTAGTAAATGGTTTGCAATACTATGATAAAAAACAAACTTTTCTACTAATTAACCATTTATTGTAATGGATATAAATAGTAGAAAAGTTGATTAAAAACTACAGATATTCTGCTCTATGAATAAGAGAAAAAACATTGACCAAGCATATTGCTAAATGCAGCAAGCTCGTTTTTAATTTCTTCTAAAAATTCTTGTAAATTGTCTTTATTCAGCGATTCAAAATCGGTGTATTCTACTTTACTCAATAATCGTCCAAAGCGTTTAATAATTGCGTCTTTATGTTCGGTATCATTTTCTTGTAAAACATCTACTAAGTATTTAGAAACACGACTTAATGAGTACAAAACACTACGTGTAAAATCTTTGTTAAACACTACTTGGTGCAGTGCATTTTCATTGTAAGCATTGCTACGATAGGTTTTTAAATGCAATTCATAACCAGAAAGTGCAAGCAACATGGGCCTCCACTGCAAAATATCTTTTTCATCGCTCAAGTTGTAATCGATAAAGCTAAAAAACTTCTCAACCACTTCTATTGTTATAAAGCAACGTTCAATATATCTACCTAAGTTCATAAAACTCCAACCTAAACCTCTAGGCATAGTAGTATCGGTAACACCGTTATACAAAATGCTCTCTTTCATAAACAAATCAATGGTTTCAAGAGCTTCATATCCTGTAAGTTTTTCTGCTAAATCTGAATTGTTTATTGAATGATACATGCCATTAACTTGTTCCCATACTTCTTTTGTAATATGGTCTTGAATTCCACGAGCATTCTCTCTAGATTTACCCAATATATTTTTTAAAGAATTTACGTTTGATGTATCCAGCAAAAGTTTGTGCAAAGTTTCTTGTGTATTAAACTTCATACTTTCTATTTCAGCATCATCACAATATGTAAAGATTTCTAAAATGTGTTTCCAACTTAAATTATTATTTACCCCTTTATCAAACATCAAAATATAATTGGTCATGGTGCAACGAAGCAATCCATCTGCACGTTCCATATAACGATTTGTCCAAAAAAGAGAATCAGCAATTCTACTCAGCATAAAATATTTGCGTTTATACTGTGTCTATTTCACAGACACATGGTTCATCAATATTTATTCATTCACAGGTGCCGCATTCAAATTTACATTTTGCATGCTACCATCTTTATCGTTTCATTTTTCATCAACCATTTATTCAATTACCCAAGTGTCTTTACTGCCACCACCTTGAGAAGAGTTCACCACCAAACTTCCTTCTCTTAAAGCAACCCTTGTTAATCCGCCAGGAACAATTTGTACACCATCAGGACCACACAAAGCATAAGGTCTTAAATCTACATGACGAGGCACAAACTTTCCATCAATAAAGCAAGGAACGGTTGATAATTTAATAATAGGTTGTGCAATAAAACTTCTAGGATCTTCTTCTACTACCTTAATAAAATCGGTAATTTCTGTTTCAGAAGCACTATTTCCCATCAACATTCCATAACCACCAGATTGATTGGTACGCTTAATCACCATTTTAGTAATGTTGGCAAACACATGTTTGCGTTGTTCTTCATCGCTCAACTCATAAGTAGGTACGTTTGGTAAAATAGGATCTTCATTTAAATAATACTTAATCATTGCAGGCACATAATTGTAAACCGCTTTATCATCGGCAACACCATTGCCTAATGCATTCACAATGGCTACATTTCCTTTTCTATATGCACCAATTAAACCAGGAACACCCAACAAACTATCTTTTCTAAAAACCAATGGATCTAAAAATTCATCATCTACCCTTCTATAAATTACATGAACTTGCTTTAAACCATTGGTAGTTTTAGCGTATACTTTATGATTATCAACCAATAAATCTCTTCCTTCAACCAATTCAATTCCCATACTTCTTGCTAAAAAAGTATGCTCATAATAAGCAGAATTATAAACACCAGGTGTAAGTAAAACCACGTTTGGATTACTGAGTTGAGCAGGTGCTAATTGTAACAAAATTTGATGCAGCATTAGTGGATAACTACTTACCATTTTTGCTTTACTACTATACAATAAATCTGGAAACAAACGCTTGGTAACTTCTCTGTTTTCTAACATATAACTTACACCACTGGGTGTACGCAAATTATCTTCTAGGATATAAAAAGTGCCATCATCGCCTCTAATTAAGTCAATACCACTAATATGTACGTAAATATCATGAGGCACTTGAATGCCAAACACTTCTCTTGTAAAATGTGGACAGCTAGAAATTAAATCTGCAGGCACAATGCCATCTTTAATAATTTGTTGCTCGTTGTACACATCTTTTAAAAACATGTTTAATGCTTTTAAACGCTGTTTAATGCCTTTTTCTACATGATTCCATTCGGCAGAAGTAATAATACGAGGAATAATATCGAAAGGAAAAATACGTTCAATACCAGCATTATCGCTGTATACAGTAAACGTAATGCCTTGATTCATAAACAATTCACTAGCCAATTTATCTTTCTGATGCAAAGCATCTACAGGCAAATCTTGCAAGGCTTCAAAAACTTTGGTGTATTGCTCTCGAATAGATGAGCCAGTGTTCATTTCGTCCCAAATACCAGGCTGTGTAATATATTGTTGCCACAAATCAGCACTATTCATAAGCAAAATTTTTATAGAAAAATGGGTTTATAGTATCATGAATGGTCAGTGCTTGAAAGATAGGTATAAAAATGATTAAGTTAAAAAACGATGCATATATTTTTTAAAAAAGCAACAGAATAGTAAAAAAACAAAGCTAATTTTCTAATTTTTATAAATTATTTGGAAAATTTTCTATTAAAAATGCGTAATTAATAGACAATAAAAATAAATAGAAAAATTAATTATGCGATGAAATACCAAAGACTAGGATTTAACGAGTAAATAAAAAAACTTAGATAACTCTGTTTTTTCAACCGAAGTTAAAGGTGTATTGTTTTGAATTTTTGACTGGAAATATACGACTCTTTTGTGTTGTGGATATTTGGCAAGAATAGCAGTAATATATTTTTCAGATTGAAGATCTTTTTCAGTTTCTACAGGTTTTATTTGAAGTGGTGTTTTATCTCTTGTTGGCATTTTAGCAATAGTTGCTTCTAAAGTTGCTAACCAACCTGCTGGCATTTCAGCTACTTTTTGTGCCTTTAATAAAAGACCTTCCATTTGTTTCTTGGTAAGCCATCCTCTCTCTTCGTATTGATGCATTAAACTCATGATAAACAAAGCATCTTTATTGGCTTCGTAACAAGCGTTTAAAATTTTATCTATTACATCTAAACTTCCTTTCTTTTTTGCATCCATAAATGTTGTATAAAAATCAATTGAAAATAATCAACTTAATTCATTATTACTTCAATTTAAAAACGACTATTGGTAAACTACTTCATTCAATTAACTGCATAAAAAAACTCATTCATACAGTATAATTGCAATGAATGAGCCTTAATTTTTAAAAACGATATTAAACTTTATCTTTTACGTTTAACTGTATTTGTAACTCTACCAATTGTTTTTCATCTATACTACTTGGTGCGTCTAACATTACATCCCTACCACTATTGTTTTTAGGGAAAGCAATAAAATCTCTAATACTTTCACTTCCACCTAAAATAGCACACAATCTATCAAATCCAAAAGCTAACCCACCATGTGGTGGTGCTCCATATTCAAAAGCACCCAATAAAAATCCAAACTTATGATTGGCTTCTTCTTCCGTCATTCCTAAGGCCGCAAACATTTTTTCTTGTAATGGTCTTTGGAAAATTCGAATAGAACCACCACCAATTTCGTTACCATTTAAAACCAAATCGTAGGCATTTGCTTTAATGTTTGCATAAGGATGTTCTAGATATTTTGAAGCATCTTCAATAAATGGATTATTATTAATCATTACTTCAATATGATCTGGCTTTGGTGAAGTAAACGGATGATGACGAGCCACCCAACGGTTTTCTTCTTCTGCATATTCAAACAAAGGAAAATCTAAAACCCATAACAATTTAAACTCGTTGTTTTTGCGTAATCCTAAACGATTGCCCAATTCCATTCTTAAATCGCTAGTCGCTTTTCTTGTTTTTTCTTCTGCACCTGCAAGAATTAAAATTAAATCGCCAGCTTTTGCATTTGCTGCTGTTGCTATAGCTTTTAATTTTTCTTCTGAATAAAATTTATCAATACTGCTTTTAAAACTTCCATCGGTATTGCATTTAATAAATGCCAAACCTTTCATGCCTATTTGTGGACGCTTTACCCATTCTATCAACTCATCAGTTTGTTTACGGGTATATTCTGCACAACCTGGTACTGCAATAGCCAACACCGTTTCTGCATCGTCAAATACAGGGAAATTTGCTCCGCTAATTAATGCACTAATATCTTCTTTTGAAGGAAATGTATGTTTTGGAAATTTAAGATTACAAATTTGCATATCGAAACGAATATCTGGTTTATCGTTTCCATATTGCCACATCGCTTCTTCCCATGTAGTACGTTGTACTTTTTCTGTATAATCTATTTGCTTTACGTCTTTAAAAATGCGTTTTACCAACCCTTCAAACATTTGTAAAATATCTTCTTGCTCTACAAATGCCATTTCACAATCTATTTGTGTAAATTCTGGTTGACGATCGGCTCTTAAATCTTCATCTCTAAAGCATTTTACAATTTGATAATAACGATCGTATCCACTTACCATTAGCAATTGCTTGAATGTTTGTGGGCTTTGTGGCAATGCATAAAACTGACCTGCATTCATACGGCTTGGCACAACAAAATCTCTAGCTCCTTCTGGTGTAGACTTAATAAGAAATGGCGTTTCAATATCCATAAAACCATTTTCGTGTAAATAGTTTCTGGTAGATCTACCAACTGCATAACGCAATTCTAAATTCTTTTTTACTGCATTTCTACGTAAATCTAAATAGCGATATTTCATGCGTAAATCTTCACCACCATCTGTATCGTCTTGAATGGTAAATGGAGGAACAGCACTTTTATTTAAAATAGTAAATGCAGTTACTAAAATTTCAATTTCTCCTGTTGCAATGTTGCTGTTTTTATTGCTACGTTCATTTACTTTACCTGTTGCTTGCAAAACAAACTCTCTACCTAATGGCTGAGCGTCTAATTGAGCATTTAAACTCTCGTTGAATAACAATTGTGTAATACCGTATCTATCTCTTAAATCTACAAACGTAATGCTACCGAATTTACGAACAGTTTGAACCCAACCTGCTAGGGTTACAATTTGATTTACGTTTTTTAAAGTTAATTCACCACAGGTGTTGGTTCTATACATGATTGTGTAATTAGTAGTATGTTATGAAAATAAACAATGCTCCATAAAGAACAAAGCGTTGAAGAGTGCGACGCAACAAAAGCTACATAGTAATTCTGTTGCTGGTTTCACAAAAGTTCAACGGGTGGCAAATATAATCACTTAACCGAAAAACAAGTTTTTTGCTATGGATTGAAAAAAAGGGAAATGATTTATTTCTTATACCGGTTGCAATAGCCACTACTTTTACAATGAAATGATACAGACAGAAAACGACACTTTAAATATTAAAAAAACTAGACTTGGTATAGCTTGTTTTTTCTTTATTTCTGGTTTTGGATTTGCAAGTTGGGCTTGTAGAATTCCTGCATTGCAACATCAATTACAATTAAACAATGCAACATTGGGCAGCACTTTATTTGCTTTGCCATTGGGGCTAATACTTACATTACCACTTACTAGCTATTTATTAGGAAAATATAGTAGCCGCAACATTATGCTTTTAGGAACGCTTTTTTATACGTTTTTACTTTGCTTAATTGGCTTTGTATCTTCTACTTGGCAATTTGTGGTGCTTTTATTTTTATTTGGAAGTGCAAGAAATTTAATGAACATATCTATTAATGCTCAATCGGTAGGTGTTCAAAAATTATATAAGAAATCTATTATTGCTACGTTTCATGGCATTTGGAGTATTGCAGGTTTTTCGGCTGCATTTATAGGAGCTTTTTTAATTGGAAAAGATGTAGCTACTTGGCAACACTTTTTAATGGCTGCAACAGTATGTTTTGTGTTGGCATTTATTGCATTTAAATATACCATTTATAACGATGTTGATACAACAAAAAATGTTGAAAAAAGAGCACTTTTTAATTTTCCGAATAGAAGCTTGCTAAAGCTAGGACTAGTGGGTTTTGCATGTATGGCATGTGAAGGAATTATGTACGATTGGAGTGGAATTTACTTTAAAACAATTGTACTTGCTCCTAAAACTTGGGAGGCCGTAGGCTATGCTAGTTTTATGTGTGCGGCTGCAAGTGGCAGATTTTTGGGTGATTGGATAACCAATAAAATTGGTGCAAAACGTTTATTGCAAGTATCTGGATTCTTGGTTTTTATAGGCATGCTTTTGTCTATCATTTTTCCATACTTATTTAGTGCTACAATTGGTTTCATTTGTATAGGCTTAGGCATTTCTTGTATTGTTCCCATTACCATGTCACTTGCTGGCAAAACCAAAAATCAAACAGCAGGTGTTGCAATAGCATCAATTTCTACAGTTAGTTATTTCGGTTTTTTACTGTTTCCACCAATTATTGGCTACATAGCAGAAACAATTGGATTGCAATTTTCTTTTGGTTTAGGAGCTTTTATGGGCTTATTGATTGTTTTACTAGTGACAAAAATTGAAATTGGAAAATAGAAAAATATTTTTTTAGGAAAAGAAAAAATATCCTACTAATTTAATAGGATAATATATATTTGCATTCCTAAAACATATCAATCATGAGTTTAAGACTTGGCGACATTGCACCAAATTTTCAGGCAAAAACATCTATTGGCAATATTGACTTTTACGAGTTTCTAGGAAACAGTTGGGGAATTTTGTTTTCTCACCCTGCAGATTATACACCTGTTTGCACTACAGAATTAGGAAGAACAGCTGCCTTAAAAGACGAATTTGAAAAACGTGGCGTAAAAGTATTAGCCCTTAGTGTAGATCCAGTAGAACAACATTTAGGTTGGATAAAAGACATCAACGAAACACAGCATGTGGAAGTTGATTTTCCAATTATTGCTGACGATGATAGAAAAGTATCTACTTTGTATGATTTTATCCATCCAAATGCTTCTGCTACGGCAACAGTTCGTTCTTTAGTAATTATTGCTCCTGATAAATCAGTAAAATTAATTATTACTTATCCTGCTTCTACCGGTAGAAACTTTGTGGAGGTTTTACGTGTAGTTGATTCGTTGCAACTAACAGCTAATTACAGTGTTGCTACACCTGCTAATTGGAAGGAAGGTGAAGATGTAATAGTAGTACCAACTATAAAAACAGAAGATGCAATTGCTAAATTTCCAAAAGGTGTTACGGTTGTAAAACCATATTTACGATATACACCACAACCAAATAAAGATTAAAATATTTGGCTGTAAATAAACAATGGCTGCATTTATTATAAAGTGCAGCCATTGGTATAATAAGAAGTTTTGAAATTAATCATATAAAAACAATATAAAAAAAGCTACTCAAAAAGTAGCTTTAAATACATTGAAAAAATTGACTAAAATCCTTTTTTTGCAACACCATCAGCAATTGCCTGCAATGCTTTTGCTTCACCTAGTATAGCAGCCATCTTGTTTCCTTTACCATCATGACCAGCAGCCATATAACCACCTTTTGCTGTTTTGGTGATTACAGCATCTTGCATAGGAACGTTTTTTTCTTTTGTTTTTAAGCAGTATGCTTTAAGCATTTTACTAGTATCCATTTTGTTCAATTTTATTACCTCGGTAATCGAAGAGGCAAGGTTAAAAAATTATTAGAAACACCAAACTACATGATTATTTAAGAATTATGCAATTATTGGTAAAAAACTAATCCACATTTTCACGAAATCATCTTAAAAACTAGTATTAGCAACCTTTTACACTAATTACACATCTATTTTAGCATATTTGGCATGTGTTTCAATAAAATGTCTACGAGGTGCAACTTCATCACCCATTAACATACTAAATATTCTATCGGCTTCAGCAGCACTTTCAATAGTTACTTGCTTTAAAGTTCTACGTGCAGGATCCATAGTAGTTTCCCACAATTGCTCTGCATTCATTTCACCTAAACCTTTATAACGTTGTGTATTTACCGCACTATCATTTCCACCGCCTAATTTTTCAATCAAAATTTTCCTTTGTTCTTCTGTATATGCATATTCTTGCTCCTTTCCTTTTTTCACTAAATATAAAGGTGGTTGTGCAACATATACATTTCCTTGCTCTACCAGAGCCTTCATGTAACGAAAAATAAAGGTTAATATCAACGTAGCAATATGACTACCATCTACGTCAGCATCGGTCATAATTATCAACTTATGATAACGAAGTTTAGAGGTATTTAAGGCTTTGGGATCTTCAGGTGTTCCGATTGTTACACCCATAGCTGTAAATATATTTCTAATTTCTTCACTCTCATAAATCTTGTGTTCCATTGCCTTTTCAACATTCAAAATTTTACCTCTCAATGGTAAAATGGCTTGGTAACTTCTATCTCTTCCTTGTTTGGCTGTTCCACCAGCAGAATCTCCTTCTACTAAATACAATTCACAACGTTCAGGATTTCTTTCGCTACAATCGGCTAATTTACCAGGCAGACCTCCACCACTTAAAACTGTTTTACGTTGTACTAAATCTCTTGCTTTTTTAGCAGCAACTCTTGCTTGTGCAGCCAAGATAACTTTGCTAATAATGTTCTTAGCTTCTCTTGGGTTTTCTTCTAAATACGCTTGTAATGCTCTACCTACAGTGGTTTCTACAACTCCACTAACATCACTATTTCCTAATTTTGTTTTTGTTTGTCCTTCAAATTGTGGTTCAGGAACTTTCACAGAAATAATAGCACTTAATCCTTCTCTAAAATCATCACCTTCAATCTCCACTTTTGCTTTTTCAAATAGTCCTTCTTTATCACCATAGTTTTTAAATACACGGGTTAATGCTCTTCTAAAACCTGTAACGTGAGTTCCACCTTCTATGGTATTGATGTTGTTTACGTAGCTAAAAATATGTTCTTTAAAGTCGTTATTGTATGTCAATGCAACGTCTACAGCTACATTACTAGCTTCATCATGACCTTCAACGGTAAGTGTACTTGAAATTAATGGTGTTCTATTGGCTGTTTTATCTAATAATTCAACAAACTCAACAATTCCACCTTCACTATAAAAGTTGATAGAGTAGTCTGTGCCATCATCATTTTTTTCTCTTAAATCGGTTAAAGTGATGCTAATTTTTCTATTCAAGAAACTCAACTCTCTTAATCTTCCTTCTAAAATTTCTTTTCTATAAACCGTTTCTTGAAAAATACTTCCATCGGGCCAAAACCTTACGGTTGTTCCGGTTCTGTCGCTTACGCCAATTTCTCTTACCGGATAAGCAGGAACACCACAATGGTATTGTTGTTCAAACATTTTACCATCTCTTTCAACCGTTACATGCAAAGTTGTGCTCAATGCATTTACACAACTTACACCCACACCATGTAAACCACCAGATACTTTATACGATCCTTTATCAAATTTACCACCAGCATGTAAAACCGTCATTACCACTTCTAGTGCACTACGTTTTTCTTTGGTGTGCATTGCTGTAGGAATACCACGTCCATCATCTTTTACACTAATGCTGTTATCTTCATGTATGGTAACAAAAATATTTTTGCAATAGCCAGCCAATGCTTCGTCTATTGAATTATCAACTACTTCATAAACCAAGTGATGTAGACCCTTAATACCAATATCTCCAATATACATGGCCGGCCTTTTTCTAACAGCTTCTAATCCTTCTAAAACCTGTATACTATCTGCACCATAATTGGGTTGTTGCGGAATTTGTTCTTCACTCATAATTATTGTGTACTTGTATTTTTTGTAAGCGGTCGAAGATAATGCATTTATTGGCTTTAAAATACCTGATTTTCCACAATTTGCAACTGCACCACAACATTAGAAAAGTTACTATTTTGGTAAAGTTTATGTACCCTATTTGGAAAATTAGATGTACATACATTATATTTGCATATACAAATGCAACAAGTATTAGACATATTAAAATTGGCTCATAGAGGCGGAATAGAACCAAGTATGGATTTATTGTATCATAAAGAGCAACAAATTCCAGGTTCTATTAACTACGATATAAATCGTTATTATGCCCAACATCCTTGGGTTGCTGATGATGCAGGTATGTTGGTTTACCATTTCGACGATAAAAAACCAGAAAATAATTTTTTAGAATTAAGATACTGCACTACCGGAAACAAATACTGTTACGATAGAAGTTGCTCGTTTTGTAAAGATCAGCCTACCAATTGCAACGGTCAGCAAACAACGGTTGATGTATTTTCTTTCCATTTTTCTGCCACTTTTTTACACCAGTTTACACACAATGTAAAATTGAGTAATCGTAAAGATGAGGTTTTGGCTTTTAAGCATCCACATGCGTTTACAAAGGTTTTTCCTCTGTGTAATAAAAAAAGAAATGTTTTAGATTCTTTATTAAATCATAGCTACAGTGGTGCTTTAGAAAACATTTTTATCAATGCAAAAGTGCATGAATTATTGTTGTATAGTTTAGATTGCTTAGTAGATGAAAAAGAAGAAGGATTTACTTGTAAATTTTTAGAAGATGAACGTAGCCGTGAAGGCATTTACAAAGCTAGAGATATTTTATTACAGCATATTGGTGATCCGATTACGATTAAGGAATTGAGTAGAAAAGTAGCTATGAACGAATGCTACGTAAAAAAAGGTTTCAAAGAAATTTTTGGAACCACCATTTTCGATTTTTATCAACAACAACGCATGGAACATGCAAAATATTTGTTGTACGAAAAAGGATTAAGCGTTACAGATGTATCTGCCTCTTTAGGATACTCTTCTATCTCTCACTTTTCTGCCGCATTTAAAAAACATACAGGAATAAAACCTTGTGAATTATTAAAATAAACAAAAACCGCTACTTCAAAATAGCGGTTTTTTTAGGCATTATTTGTTTTGAGGCTATCAATTTTGGTACAAATCCAAGCATTTGTATACCGTTTTTCGTTACAAATCCTCAGCCTTCGTTCCTCAGGCTTGTGGGTTTTTCACTTCAACCGGTAGCCTTTCAGCTATAAAACGTTGAGCAGCTTTTTGTCAAGAATGAGAATATGCCAGATAGATAATTGCAAATATTATACTAATCAAAATAAAATATTTGCCGAATTCTATTTTATCGCCCTAAAGGCTGCCAGATAGAGCAAAGTAGCTGTCTACGAAGGAGGCACTACTTGCGATAGCTGGAACTGTGGTTGAGAAAAGTTGTATTGCTGAAAACCCCCAATAAAAAAATCCTTTTGAAATTTCTTTCAAAAGGATTTTGTAAAGAGATACTTGAAAAAACTAGAGTGTTCCTACCATTTCTACAGGAACTACCCATGCATCGAATTGCTCTGCTGTCATGTGTTCAAAATCTAGTCCTTTTAGTTTGTATTCTAATGCAGCTTGTTTTAATGTAATGCCCCGTTTATGGGCATCTTGTGCAATTGCTGCAGCATTGTAATAACCAATTTTAGTATTTAACGCAGTTACCAACATCAAACTATTGTCTACATGCTTCTTAATGTTTTCTTCTAAAGGTTCTATTCCTACTGCACATTTATCGTTGAAGCTTACACAACCTTCACCAATTAATCTTGCACTGTGTAAAAAGTTGTAAATCATTACTGGCTTAAACACGTTTAACTCAAAATGCCCCATGCTTCCACCAATATTTATAGCCACATCGTTACCCATAACTTGTGCTGCAATCATGGTTAATGCTTCACATTGTGTTGGGTTTACTTTTCCTGGCATAATAGAGCTTCCTGGCTCGTTGTCTGGTATAAACAATTCACCAATTCCTGAACGTGGACCAGAAGATAACATTCTTACATCGTTGGCAATTTTCATTAAACTAACGGCTACGGTTTTTAAAGCTCCATGTGCTTCTACAATAGCATCATGTGCTGCTAATGCTTCAAACTTATTTTCTGCTGTTACAAATGGCAAACCTGTAAGATTGGCAATATGTTTTGCTACATTTTCGCTATAGCCTTTTGGTGTATTAATGCCTGTACCAACGGCTGTTCCACCTAAAGCTAATTCACTTAAATGTGCTAAAGTATTCTTAATAGCTTTTAATCCATGATTTAATTGACTTACATATCCACTCATTTCTTGACCAACTGTAAGTGGTGTTGCATCCATAAAATGGGTACGGCCAATTTTTACTACATGCATAAATTGTTGGCTCTTTGCTTGTAGTGTATCACGTAGTTTTTCGATACCAGGTATAGTAACTTCTAACAACATTTTATAAGCTGCAATATGCATTGCTGTAGGAAATGTATCGTTGCTAGATTGAGATTTGTTTACATCATCATTTGGATGAATAAATTTGTCTTTATCGTTTAAACTTCCACCTTTTAAAACATGTGCTCTATAAGCAACAACCTCATTAACATTCATATTACTTTGAGTGCCACTACCGGTTTGCCAAACAACCAATGGAAAATAATCGTCTAGTTTTCCTTCTAAAATTTCATCACAAACCTGTCCTATTAATTTACATTTTTCTTCTGACAACACACCTGCATCGAAATTGGTTAATGCTGCCGCTTTTTTTAAATAAGCAAACGCCTTAATAATTTCTTTAGGCATTTTATTGGTATCTTGAGCAATCTTAAAATTCTCAATGCTTCTTTGTGTTTGAGCACCCCATAACACGTTTGCAGGTACTTTTACTTCACCCATTGTGTCTTTTTCTATACGGTATTCCATACGTTTTGTATTAAATAATTAAACAATCAATTCTTAAATCGATTGCAAATGTAGGTTAGCTAGGCTACATGTACATAACGATTGAACGATTGTTTTAAATATTTAGTTTTAAAAATCGCTGATTCTAAATTTTGGAGAAGGGAAATAGAAGAATGATGTAGAAAAAGGATATAAACTTGTAAAACAATTTTTATAACCCTAATTTTTCGATGGCTGCCATTGCTGCTGCTTGACTAGCATCTTTTTTATTAAAGCCTTTTCCCTGAGATAGAATTTCGCCGTCTAAAACGGTATTGATGATAAAAATTCTTCTACCACCCTCTTGCTTTTCTTCGGTTAAATCGAAAGAAAGTGTTTTGCCATTTTTGCTGGCCCAACCAATTAATTTGTTTTTTAGATTAATATCTATTAATTCCAAATCATCTACAAACATGTGGGGAATAATGATTTGCTTTAAAACCCATTGTTGGGTTTTACGGTAGCCTTTATCAAGGTAAACTGCACCAACTATGGCTTCTAGGGTATTTCCAAAAATTTGACTATTGCGTAAAGAATTATCTATTTTATTGTAAAGAGCAATTTTTTTGAGCCCCATTTTAACAGCAATATCATTTAGTTGTAAACGATTTACCATTTTGCTACGCATTTCTGTTAAAAAACCTTCTCCTTTATATGGATATCTTTTAAACAAATAATCGGCAACAATAGCACTTAAAATAGCATCACCTAAATACTCTAAACGTTCGTTGTTTTCACCAGGTTCGTCTTTTATACTTCTGTGGCTTAAAGCAGTAATGTATAATTGAATGTTTTTCGGCTGTATACCTAATACATTTTTTAAACTGTCTTCTAAAGACTTAGATGTTGACTTTTTAAAAAATTTCTGAAGTATCTGCACAGTTATTTAAGCAATATATTTTTTAACGATTACACAAGCATTATGACCACCAAAACCAAATGTATTACTTAAAGCTACATTTACAATACGCTCTTGAGCTTTATTAAATGTAAAGTTCAATTTCGGGTCTAATTCTGGATCGTCTGTGAAATGATTAATTGTTGGTGGAACAATATTGTGTATAACACTTTGTATACAAGCAATTGCCTCAATTACACCAGCAGCACCTAAACAGTGACCTGTCATAGATTTTGTAGAACTGATATTTAAATTATATGCATGTTCTCCAAATACTTGTGTAATAGCTTTTGCTTCGGCACCATCACCCATTGGTGTAGAAGTACCATGTGTATTAATATAATCTACTTCTTCCGGCTGCATTCCTGCATCTTTCAAAGCGGCAATCATTACATTTTTTGCACCTAACCCTTCAGGATGTGGAGCGGTTAAGTGATAAGCATCTGCCGTAGCTCCGCCACCTGCAATTTCGCAATAAATTTTTGCCCCACGTTTTAATGCATGTTCATAATCTTCTAAAACCAATACACCAGCAGCTTCTCCCATTACAAAGCCATCTCTATCTTTGTCATAAGGTCTACTAGCAGTTTTAGGATCATCGTTTCTTTCACTCATTGCCTTCATTGCATTAAATCCACCAACACCTGCTTGGCTAATTACAGCTTCAGAACCACCCGTTAAAACAACATCGGCTTTACCTAAACGAATGGTATCGAAAGCAGAAATAATACCATTTGTACTGCTTGCACAAGCACTTACCACAGCGTAGTTTGGACCTCTAAAACCATGACGCATAGAAATTTGTCCGGCTGCAATGTCTAAAATCATTTTTGGAATGAAAAACGGATTGAAACGAGGTGTTCCATCTCCATTGGCAAAATTAATTACCTCGTCTTGAAAAGTGGTTAATCCACCAATTCCACTTGCAAATATTACCCCAACTCTATCGATATCTACATTATCTTTATTAATTTGAGCATCAGCAACGGCCATATCACTTGCTACTAAAGCAATTTGAGCAAACCTATCTAATTTACGGGCTTCTTTTTTATCCATAAATTGTGTAGGATCAAATCCTTTGATTTCACAAGCAAAACGTGTTTTAAATTTTGAAGCATCAAATTGTGTAATCATATCGGCACCAGAAACTCCATTAATAAGTCCGTTCCAATAATCATTTAAATTATTTCCAAGAGGCGTTAATGCTCCAATACCAGTTACAACTACTCTTTTCGATTGCATATAGCGAAAGTTCGTTTAAGTGAAAATCCGCCATATTGATGGTTGTAAACCTCAATATTGGCGGATTAAATAATATTACATCAAGTAAAATGTGAAGCCTTATTTAGCGTTTTCTTCTAAATAAGCAACAGCTTGACCTACAGTAGTAATGGTTTCAGCTTGCTCATCAGGAATAGAAATATTAAATTCTTTTTCAAATTCCATAATTAGTTCAACGGTGTCTAAAGAATCTGCACCAAGATCGTTTGTAAAAGAAGCCTCATTTGTTACCTCAGCTTCGTCTACACCCAATTTGTCTATGATGATTTTCTTCACTCTAGTTGCGATGTCTGACATTGTAGTTTATTTTAGTTACGGCTGCAAAAATATAGTTTTTGACAAAACAGCAAGTTTTTAAATAAATTTTGTTTCCACAATCGCTGCTTTTGTATGTAAAATTGTAGTCACAAAGCTGTATAAAGATGCTATTTTTATGCGAAATGCTTTATCTTAGGCAGCTAACAACAGAATATATGGCACTGAAATTTATTGATCATGGAAGTGTAGAATACAAACAAATGGTTGATTTGCGTATGCATATCTTAAGAATTCCACTTGGTTTGTCTTTTACCAAAGAAGAATTAGACGAAGAAAAAAACGACATTTTATTGGGTTGTTTTGATGAAGAAAAAATTGAAGGATGTTGTATTTTAAAAAAAATTGACACACAAACAGTTAAGCTGAGACAAATGGCCGTTTTAGATGGTTTACAAGGTAAAGGAATTGGTAGGGTTTTAATGTCTTTTGCAGAAAATGTTGCTAGAGATGCAGGTTATAGAAGATTGGTAATGCATGCTAGAAAAACTGCTAGAGGCTTTTACGAAAAATTAGGCTACTCTGTTTGTAGCGATGAATTTATGGAAGTTACCATTCCACACTTTGAAATGGAAAAGATGTTGTAAAAAAAACTATAAACATGAAGGGGCACATGGTGTAGCAAAACTGCATTCTGTGCCCTTTTTATTTTGCCAAAGAATTCCTTAACATTTTGTTAAGCATTTTTACGGCACAAAAAACTAAAAATGGTTGTCTAGTCCATTTAATTGTTTTCCCTTTATTTTGCACCTCTTAAAAAGAAAGTATGGAGTATAGTAAATTAATATCAATTACAGGAATGAGTGGCTTGTTTGAATTGGTAGGTAGTAAAACAGACGGTGCTATTGTTAAAAACTTAGACGATAAATCAATAAAGTTTGTTTCTTCAAGAATTCATAATTTTTCTCATTTAGAAAGCATTGAAGTTTTTACCATTAGAGAAAATGTGAATTTGGTAGAAATTTTTCAAGCAATGGATAAAAGCACTACCGCTTTACCATCTGAAAAAGATCCAAAGGCTGTTAAGGCATATTTTACAACTGTTTATCCTGATATGGATTTTGAAAGAGTGTATGCTAGTGATATGAAGAAAATGGTAAAATGGTTTTCTTTATTAAAGGCAAATGAAGTTGCTTTACAATTAGCAAGTAATGATGCAGAAGAAAATATAGAAACAGAAGCTAACTAATAGCATTTTTTCGATACAAATAATTTCAAAAGCTAGTAACCTAAAAGTTGCTAGCTTTTTTGTTGCAATTTAAACGCATCAAAATGATTGATTTATGGAATACTTTTTTATCCGTTAAAATGCGTTTTTATTTGTCTTATCAGAAAAATAACAAAAATTACAAGTAAATTCCTGCAAAAAAACGCAAAAACAACTTTTTATTTCTAAATTGGCAGTCAATTCACATTCGATATGAAAAAAATACATTTCTTATTCATTTGCTTACTTCTTCATACGGCAATACAAGCACAGCAATTTTACCAAGAATCTAAAGCAGCCAAAAAATGGGTAAATAAGGCGTTTAAGAAACTATCGAAAGATGAAAAAATTGCCCAATTAATGATCATAAGAGCTCATAGCAATTTGGGTAAAGAACATGTAGAACAAGTAACAAAACTCATAAAAGAATACAATGTAGGTGGCTTGTGTTTTTTTCAAGGAGGACCATTAAGGCAAGCATCACTTACCAATTTTTACCAAGAAATTACCAAAACACCTTTGATGATTTGTATTGATGGAGAATGGGGTGTTGGAATGCGTTTAGATAGCGTTATCAACTATCCTAGACAATTAATGATGGGTGCAACACAAGACAAAAACTTAATTTACAAATTTGGAAAAGCAGTAGGTGAACAATGCAAAAGAATGGGTATTCACGTAAATTATGCTCCTGACATTGATGTAAATAATAATCCCAACAATCCTGTAATTAATGACAGAAGTTTTGGAGAAGATAAATACAAAGTAGCACTGTATGGCATTGAATATATGAAGGGAATGCAAGATGTAAATGTAATGGCTTGTGGAAAGCATTTTCCAGGTCATGGAGATGTTGCCGTAGATAGCCATTACGATTTACCAGTTATCAATAAAAGTAGACAACAGTTAGATTCTTTAGAATTATATCCATTTAGAGAATTGATTAAAGCAGGTGTTGGTAGCATGATGATTGCACATTTATTTGTACCATCAATTGATACTATTGCCAATCAAGCAACTTCATTATCTAATAAAAATGTAACTGGATTATTGAAAAATGAATTGAATTATAAAGGAATCATTTTTACTGATGGTTTAGGCATGAAAGGAATTACAAAGTTTTATCCTGCTGGAGAAGCATCTGCACAAGCATTAATTGCAGGTAACGATATGCTTTGTTTACCAGAAGATGTTCCAGCTGCTATTGAAAAAGTAAAGGAGGCTATTAAAGCTGGAAAACTAACTTGGGACGATTTAAATACTCGTGTAAAAAAAGTTTTATTGGCTAAATATAATTTAGGATTAAACAAAAAACAATTCATAGATACTACACATTTATTGGCAGATTTAAACGAACAAACAACACAGATAAAAACACTTTTAGCCAACAATGCCATTACACATTTAAAGCAATCTAATTCGGTATTGCTTCCATTGAAAGCAACAAAAAGAATTGCTTATGTAGCTATTGGTGCTGCAGGTGAAAATACAATTATTAAAAAATTAAAAACAGATTTACAAGCAGATGTATATTTATTTGGTACAAAAGCAGCCGTTGGTTCTCAACTAATGGATGATAAAAACATCTCTGTTCCTGCTGATAAAACTGATATTGCAACTGCACAACAATTCATTAATAATATTTACGCAAAAGGATACGATGCCATTGTTGTAGGAATGCACAATTATAGCAGAAGACCAGCAAACGATTATGGATTAAGCAAGTCGGCTATTTATCTTGTTTCTGAATTGCAAAAACAAAACAATGCGTTGGTCGTTTATTTTGGAAACCCTTATGCAGTAAGGTTTTCTTGCAATGCTTTAAATATTGCAGTAGCTTATGAAGATGATGATATTATTCAACATGCAGTAGCTGATTGGCTGCAAGGAAAAATAAGTGCTGCTGGTAAATTACCTGTTAGTGTTTGTGATAACTTTAAGTTTGGCGATGGCATCGTATATCAAAATTTTTTGCCTTCAAATCCTTTACTAATACCTGCTTCAAAAGCAAGTGTAATTGATAGCATTGCCAATGATGCTATTGCAAAAGGTGCAGCACCAGGCTGTGTTGTTTTGGTTGCTAAAGATGGACAAATTGCTTATCACAAAGCATTTGGTTTTACCAATAATGATAAAAAAAAAGTAGTTACTAAAGACATGGTTTTTGACCTTGCTTCGGTTACAAAAATTTCTGCAACTACAGTTGCTATTATGAAGTTGTACGAAGAAGGAAAAGTAGACATCAATAAAACCTTAGGAGACTATTTACCTTGGGTAAAAAAATCGGATAAAGCCAATTTGCAACTGAAAAAAATATTGTTACATCAAGCTGGATTAAATCCGTTTATTCCCTTTTACAAAGAAGTGATTGACTCTGTTACTGGCAATCCTTTACCAACTTATTTTTCAAAAGAAAAAGATGCATTGCATCAATTTAGAGTTGCTGAAAACTTATACGTAAAAAATACTTGGCAAGACACTTTATACAAAAGAATTTTAACCAGTAAATTAACTGCTACAGACAAATATGTATACAGTGATAACGACTTTATATTTCTTGGAAAAATTGTAGAAGCTGTATCTGGTGAATCACTTGATAATTATGTGAAAAAACATTTTTACGAACCCTTTCAAATGACTACAACCACATATTTACCAAGACAAAGCCTATCGCTTGAAGCCATTGTTCCAACAGAGTTTGAAAAGCATTTTAGACAACAACATATTTGGGGCGATGTACACGACGAAGGTGCAGCAATGTTTGGTGGTGTGGCTGGCCATGCTGGCTTGTTTAGCAGTGCTTATGATTTAGCAAAACTGTACCAAATGTTGCTAAATGGTGGAGAATTAAACGGTGTAAAATTATTGCAAAAATCTACGATTGATTTGTTTACTGCTTACAATTCAGATATTAGCAGACGTGGTCTTGGTTTTGACAAACCTGAAAAAGATAACGCATCAAGAAAGGAGCCATATCCTTCTGCAAAAGTATCTAGCAAAACATACGGTCATACTGGTTTTACAGGTACTTGTGTATGGGTAGATCCTCAAAGCAATTTGATTTATATTTTTTTATCAAACAGAGTTAATCCTACAAGAAACAATAATAAGCTTGGTCAATTAAGTGTGAGAGGAAAAATTCAAGATGCTATTTACAATGCATTTAACCTTTAATACCTAACTTTAAGGGATTAACTTGGTATGCATTATTTCAAAACAATACATTTCATTCGTTCAATTTGCTTTGCTGTTTTTTTAATTATTCAGATAATTGCATCTGCTCAAAATCCTTTACCACCAATTGGTTTTTGGAGAGAACATTTATCGTATCAAAATACCATACAAGTAGTTGCAGGAAATAAAATTTATTGTGCTACTACAAGCAATATTTTTAGCATTGATGAAGAAAACGAAGTTGAACGCTACAGCACCATTAATGGCTTGAATGATGTTGGCATTAGTGCTATTGGCTTCGATGATTTTACCCAACAATTGGTAATTGCTTATACAAATAGCAACATAGATGTCGTAAAAAATAATACTGTAACAAACATTAGCGAAATAAAAAGAAGCAGCATTGCAGGCAATAAAAAAATCAATAAAATTTATTGTAAAAATGGAGTTGCCTATGCTTGTAGTGGATTAGGAATTATTTTGATTGACTTGGTTAAATACGAAATAAAAGACACTTGGTTTATTGGCCGTAATGGTAGTCAGCTAAATGTAAATGCACTTATAGAAACAACTAATTTTTGGTATGCAGCCACAGACGATGGTATTAAACAAGTTCTTAAAAACAGCAACCCTAGTAACTTTGCAAATTGGCAAACTATTGCATTAAACAACACTTCAATTAGGCAAATCATTACCGTAAACAATCAACTATTTTTTTTGCAAGGAAATACTATCTTTTCTCTACAAAACAGCGTATTTACAAGTATTTATTCGAAACAAGATTTTACCATTCAAAACATCAGTTCTACCAACAATTCTATATTGATTTGTGAACAATCAATAACTAATGACTTAGCAAATATTGTTGAAATAAATACGAATGGTAGTCTTATTCAATCTATACAAAACAATAACATTCAACAGCCAATATTTGCTATAAGTACCAATAATCAAATATGGATTTGTGATATAAAAAATGGATTATTCAAATACCAATCAAACAACTTTCAGCACTATTTACCAAATGGCCCTTCAGGAATTTCTACAGGTGAAATGTCCGTTCAAAACAATACATTATATGTAGCTAGTGGAACTTTAAACAATTGGCAAAACACCAACAATAAAAATGGTATTCAAATACTCAACAATGATGAATGGAAAAATATTAATTACATCAATAACAGCAACTTAGATTCTGTTACAGATATTATTGCTATTGCTATAGACCCAACTAACAAAAGCATTTGGGCTGGTAGTTTTGGTAGTGGATTAATAAATATCACGGGTAACAATACACGTATTTTTAAACAAAATAATTCTAGCTTACAAACTGCTACCGTTATTGCAAACCCTAACAATTGCAATGTTAGTGGACTAGCTTTTGATAAAAATGAAAACTTGTGGATAAGCAATTATGGAGCTGTAAAAAATTTAAGTGTACGAAAAAAAGATGGTAATTTTCTATCGTTTACAATTCCATTTACACATATAGAAAACGCCATTAGTGATGTATTGATAGATGATGAAAATAAAGTGTGGATGATTAGCCCCAAAAACAATGGTATTTTTTGTTTCAATCACAACAATACAATTGAGAATTTAAGCGACGACCAATGGCGTTTTTTTCAAACAGGACAAAATAGAGGTAACCTACCTAGCAATCAAGTTAACTGTTTTGCTAAAGATAAAAATGGTTTTATATGGGTAGGTACAGATAAAGGTATTGGCATTATTGAATGCATTTCAAACGTATTTACACCAAGTTGCAATGCCATTCTTCCAATTGTTCAAAGAGACCAATTTGCAGGTTACTTGTTTCAAAACGAATTTGTTCAATCCATTGCTGTTGATGGTGCAAATAGAAAATGGATTGGAACAAAAAATGGTGTTTGGTTGATTGCTAATGATGGAAATAAAATTTTATATCGTTTTTCGAGAGAAAACAGTCCACTCTTAAATAACGATGTTCAAAAAATTACCATTCATCCAACAACAGGTGAAGTTTTCTTTGCAACAAGCGTTGGCATTTGCAGTTTTAGAAGTACTGCTACAACCACAACTAATTCGGAATTAGGCCAAGTGTTCGTATTTCCTAACCCTGTTCCTCCCAACTACAATGGCACAATTGCTATTAGAGGCGTTACCAATAATGGTTGGATAAAAATTGTAGAACCCAATGGTAGATTGGTTTTTGAAACAAAAGCATTGGGAACACAAGCCATTTGGAACGGTAAAAATTATAAAGGCGAAAAAGTAGCATCAGGTGTGTATTTGGTGTTAGCAAGAAATGAAAGTGGAGCAGAAACATTGGTTACTAAAATTGTATACTTAAAATAATAATTTCATAGCCATACATTTCATTTCTACAAAACAAAATTTCACTCCATCAATCACCTCAATAGCTAGCCAAACAGGTGCTTATTTAAAAAATATTACATTCATTATTACAATACCTTAACAATACAAATACTCATAAAATACTTTGTTGAATATTTGATTCTAAAAAAATAACTTCTTCTAAACCGTCTGTACCATTACATTTGCACAATTTCTACAAAATGAGCAGTACATTAAACTCCAACGAATCTATCTCGTCGTCAAAAAAGAAAATCATTGTTTTAGGTAGTGGTCCTAACAGAATTGGTCAAGGTATTGAATTTGATTATTGCTGTGTTCATGGTTTATTAGCCATTAAAGAAAGTGGTTATGAGGCTATTATGGTAAACTGCAATCCTGAAACAGTTTCTACAGATTTTGACATGGCAGATAAACTATATTTTGAACCAGTTTATTGGGAACATTTATGGGAAATTATTGAATTAGAACAACCTGAAGGTGTAATTGTACAGTTGGGTGGACAAACTGCTTTAAAACTTGCAAAAAGACTACACCAACGTGGGATAAAAATTATTGGCACTAGCTTCGATAGCATGGATATTGCTGAAGATAGAGGTAGATTTAGCGATTTATTGAAAGATTTAGATATTCCTTATCCTGAATATGGCACTGCTTATACTGCTGATGAAGCCATTGATGTGGCTAATAAAGTAGGCTATCCTGTTTTGGTAAGACCAAGCTATGTTTTAGGTGGACAAAGAATGCGTATTGTAATTAATGATGAAGAGGTAGAAAAAGCAGTTATAAGTTTATTAAAGCATATTCCTGATAATAAAATATTAATCGATCATTTTTTAGATAGATGTCAAGAAGCAGAAGTAGATGCCATTTTTGATGGAGAAAACTTTCATGTAATGGGTGTAATGGAACACATTGAACCTGCAGGTATACATAGTGGAGATAGCAATGCGGTTTTACCTGCATTTAATCTTACACCACTTGTAGTTGCAACAATGGAATATTACAGCGAAAAAATTGCTAGAGCCTTAGATATTAAGGGTTTAATCAACATTCAATTTGCCATTAAAAACGATAAGGTTTATGTAATTGAAGCAAATCCTAGAGCTTCTCGTACAACGCCTTTTATTGCAAAAGCATACGGAATTCCTTACTTAAACATTGCTACCAAAGTAATGATTGGTGCTGCAAAACTCACCGATTTTACCATTGAGAAAAAGTTAGAAGGTTATGCTATTAAAGAACCTGTATTTAGCTTTGAAAAGTTTCCTGGCGTAAACAAAGAATTAGGACCAGAAATGAAAAGTACAGGAGAAGCCATACGCTTTATTAAAGATTTAAGAGACCCATACTTTAGAACTTTATACAAAGAAAGAAGTATGAACCTCAGCAAATAAATTTTACAAAAAGTTTGCTTTTACTTTTTTAGATAAGCTATTCAATACAATGGTATAAGATTCATCTATCCATTGATATAATTGTTTTGTATTTACAGAAGCATTGGGTACAATCGTATTCCAATGCTTTTTGTTCATATGATAGCCTGGCAATACACAACTAAAATTTTCTCTTAAAAGCTCGATTTCTTCAGGATTGCTTTTTACATTAAACTGTAATTGCTCAGTATTTAAGGGCAATAGAAGAAATATTTTGCCACCAATTTTAAATACCAAAACATCTGGGCCAAACGGCAAACTTTCTTCTACAAAAGGCTTGGAAAGGCAGTATTCTCTTATTTGTTCTACGTCCATTTTACTAAAATAATCAATCTAAACGGAAGAAAAGTTTTACCTTTTCTTTTACAAAATATTTTGTTAAATCAATATATATAATAGCCTACATTTCGTTTCTTTAATTAAAATTAAAATTTATGAAAAAAATTTACACTTTATGTATGGGTATCTTATGCATTAGCCAAATTAATGCTCAATTTAAAGCCGGTCAAAAACTGGTAGGGCCATCACTTGGTATTGGATTTTCAACCGATGATAGAGAAACAAATACCATGAACAATACGTCTGTAAACAACAGAAATACAGATGCATTTAGTATTGCACTTGGTGTAAGTAGTATTAAAATGAAAAATGAACGTACAGGTTTAGGATTTGGTTTAACGTATGGATTTGATAACAATAAAATATCTGATAAATCAACCTCTACTTACGAGTATTCTTTTAATAGACACACAGTTGGTGCTTCCGTTTTTAAAAGAAAATTTATTCCTATAAAAGGTAAATGGAATTTTTACTACGATGCTGGTTTAAACGCTTCTATTTCTAATGCAAAATCGATTACGACCTACAGTAATATTGCTGGTTCAACAACCGATAAAGGAAATGCTTATAGAGCTGGATTGTTTATAACTCCAGGTATTACTTATCAGTTAAAAAACAATCTAATCCTTGAAGGTGCTTTTACAAATATTTTTTCAGGAGGCTACACCCTAGAAAACTCTAATTCTGAAAACACAAATGGAGATAAGTTTAAAAACAAACGATCATTTACCAATATAAATAGCACTTTAAATGCAAATGATTTTTTTAGAAACATTACAATTAGCTTAAGGTGGATGATGTAAATTTCTAAAACAAAAAAGGGTACAAATTTTCGCTAGTACCCTTTTGTTTAAATATTATCAATTCTAAAGTATCATTATTTTCTAAACCCACCCAATCCTGGCATTCTTCCACCCATTGGCATTTTATTCATCATACTCATCATTTTTTTCATTTGCTCGAATTGCTTCATAAAGGCATTTACTTCCTCCATATTTTTTCCAGATCCTTTAGCGATTCTTGTTTTTCTTTTCACATCAATCAAATCAGGATTGGCTCTTTCAGTAGGCGTCATACTTTGTATAATGGCTTCAATTCCTTTAAAGCTATCATTGTCTACATCTACATCTTTAATGGCTTTACCAACACCTGGTATCATACCCATTAAATCTTTTAGATTTCCCATTTTTTTAATCTGCTGTAGCTGATCTAAAAAGTCTTGAAAATCGAATTGATTTTTACGAATTTTTTTCTCTAGTTTCTTTGCTTGTTCTTCATTGTATTGCTCTTGAGCTTTTTCTACCAAACTGGTAATATCACCCATTCCTAAAATACGCTGAGCCATACGATCTGGATAAAAAATATCCAACGTATCCATCTTTTCACCACTGCTCATAAACTTTATCGGTTTATTTACAGTGTATTTAATAGATATGGCAGCACCACCTCTTGTATCACCATCTAATTTGGTTAATACCACACCACTAAAATCTAAACGATCGTTAAAGGCTTTAGCCGTATTTACAGCATCTTGCCCTGTCATGGCATCTACAACAAACAAAATTTCGGTAGGATTAACAGCAGCTTTAATATTGGCTACTTCTGTCATCATTACCTCATCTACTGCTAAACGACCAGCAGTATCTATGATGACTACATTTTTATTAGTAGCTTTTGCTTGTTTAATGGCATTTTGTGCTATTTCAACTGCATTTTTATTGTCTCTTTCAGCATAAATATCTACACCAATTTGTGACGCTAAAACCGTTAATTGATCAATAGCCGCAGGACGATAAATATCCGCTGCAACTACAAGTGGACTTTTTCCTTTTTTGGTTTTTAAATAATTGGCTAGTTTACCCGTAAAAGTTGTTTTACCACTACCTTGTAAGCCTGCAATTAAAATAACTGCCGGATTTCCTGTAATGTTAAATTGTGCTTCAGTTCCACCCATTAATTCGGTAAGCTCATCTTGCACAATTTTAGTCATCAATTGCCCTGGACTAATGGCATTAATTACCTTTTCGCCAGTTGCTTTTTCCTTTACCTTATCTGTAAATTCTTTCGCAATTTTAAAGTTAACGTCGGCATCAATTAATGCACGTCTAATATCTTTTACAGTATTGGCAACATTCAGGTCGTTGATTCTTGCTTCGCCTTTTAAATTTTTAAAGGCAGATTCTAACCTTTCTGATAAGTTTTGGAACATACAAATATTATTTCTATCAAATAAGAATAAAAAAGTGAACCTTATTTGTTCACTTAAAAGAGGTGCAAATATACAGGATGATTTTTTTGATTTGAAAGGATAGATTTAATGCATTTTTAGGGCATAAATAGTTAAACAAATACGGTTTTTGATATTTCTGAATAAACTTTATTGCAAAAAACAAACAATAAAACAGAGATCTTAAATACAGCTGAAGCAGTTGTTATAGGCTTTTTTATTGTTAAAAACCTAAAATTGTAATCTGTTTTGAAAAAAAAGATTTGGTGGCTATGTTTTATTTAATATTATTGCACCCCTACGAATGTAGGTTGTAAACGTTTTGTAATGAGTAAAAGACAATTATTTACGTTGGAATTTCCGGTAAGATGCTCTCCAACAATTTTGTGGGATTTTTTAAGTACACCAGCTGGCTTGCAAGAATGGTTTGCCGATAAAGTAGATGAATGGGAAGGTGTTTTTAGTTTTTCTTGGAGTGGTGGTGCACCTGACAAAGCAGAAATTGTAGATTCAGAAGAAGAGGTATTTATTAGATATCGCTGGCTTCATTACGATAAAAATGAATACTTTGAATTTAGAGTAGAAAAAACAGAGATTTCTAATCAAACAGTTTTGGTAGTGAAAGATTTTGCCGAAAAAGGTGAAATAAAAGACCAAAGCCAATTGTGGAACTACCAAATTAAAGAACTATTTCATCGTTTGGGGGCATAACAGCTATCAACTCTTTAAACGATTGTTCAAAAAATAATACAGCGTTATCCCACTCTTGTAGTGGGATTTTTTTTGCCAATTTAATGAAACTTCTTTCTGAAATATTTGCTAGGTGGTGTGCTTGTAAAGGCTGGTAATTATCTGCTTCAAAATGATGATGCCATTGATGTTGGTGTACACAGAACAACCAATCTGTATTTTTTTCTAACAATCTTTCAGCAATACATACGCCTTTTTGAAAGTAAGTTCCACTTATATGTAGAGTAATGCTAAAACAATTACCCCACCAAAAAAAGCTACGAATGGCAAAAATATCTTTTCCAGAAAATAGTTTAGGATAGTCCATCATTACCCAAGGCAAAGCAAGATATTGTTCGCCTTTTGCAATTTTAAAAGAACTATTTTGTAAGTATTTTGGTAAATCATGTTTTTCTTCAAGAACAGATTTGTATGCTGTATACAAGTTAGCAAACAGCTCATTTACTTTATGAATAACACTGTTTTTTGTTAAAATAAAATCTGCTTGTATCATCAAATCAAATTCCTTTGCCGAAAGCTTTACTTTTACACCGTTCATTGTATAAAAATAGTAATCTAAGCATCGTATTCTACACAAGTGATTAAGAAATTAGACATATTAATTATTAAGTCTTTTGCAGGCCCCTTTATTGCCACTTTTTTAATATCGCTGTTTGTGCTGATTATGCAGTTTTTTTGGCTGTACATAGACGACTTGGTAGGTAAAGGATTAGATATTGCCGTTATTGCTGAACTAATTGTGTACGTAGCAGCCAATATGGTTCCAATGGCATTACCATTGGCTTTACTGCTTTCTTCAATTATGACATTTGGTAATTTGGGAGAAACCTTTGAAATAGTAGCCATTAAATCTGCTGGTATTCCTTTGCTACGCTTTATGCAACCCTTGTTTATTGTTACAATTGGTATAGCAGGCATTGCATTTTTATTTGCCAATAATATTATGCCTGTTGCTCAATTAAAGTTGGCAACTGTTAAATACAATATTATAGTTTCTAAACCTTCATTCGATATTAAAGAAGGTGTTTTTTACAATAAGATTGAAGGATATGTAATTAAATTAGGTAAAAAAGATAAAGACGATAGCACCATTCACAACATTGTGATTTATGAAAAAAACTATGGCTTACAAGATAATCTATTAATTGCCGAACATGGTATTATGAGGGTTACACCTGATAAACAATTTTTAGAATTTATTTTAAAAAATGGAGTACGATATACCGAACGTGGTCCAAGACAAACTACCAATACAGAGTTAATTAGGTTGGGCTTTAAAGAGTATAAAAAGATATTTGATTTAAAAAGCTTTAACCTCAATAATGCAAAAGACAGTGCTTTTAGATACGATCCTAAAATGCTAAGTATTCGACAGCTGAACTTATCGATTGATTCACTTTCAAAAAATGATAGTTTGTACTATAGCAGATCTAGAATAGAGGTAAGCCCCTATTTTACTTTTGCACGTTTTGGAGATTCTACTTGGCCTAAATACAAACCAAGTAAACAACCTGATATGGCATTTGCAAAACGAATACCTGATAGTATAAAACAGATAGTATATGAACGAAGTTTAAGTCAGTTAAGTGGTGTAAAAAGCAATGCACAACTTTTGTCAGATGATTATAAAAGAAAAAAGCAAACCATTCGATTACACGAAATTGAATGGCACAGAAAATTTACATTATCAGTTGCTTGTTTGGTATTATTTTTAATTGGTGCACCTTTAGGCTCCATTATTAGAAAAGGAGGATTAGGAACACCTTTGGTTTTTGCAATTGTATTCTTTGTAATTTTTCATTTACTCAACACATTTGGAGAGAAGTTTTCGAGAGAAAATGTTACCAATGCCTTTACTGGCATGTGGCTATCTACATTGGCATTAATTCCAATGGGTATTTTCTTAACGTACAAAGCCATGAGAGATTCTCAACTATTTAATAACGAAGCTTATTTCGGTATCTTTAAAAGAGTAAAGAAATTTGTTCAGAATTTTTCTGCACAGAAAAAAATAAATTCCGATAATTATGAATCCACTACCTAACAGCAGAAGACAATTTATTGTAAATACTGCTAAAGCAACTGCAGCCGTTACTTTAGCATCAACCATTTTACCTTCATTTGCAAAAGATAGAGCTACTACAAATGTTGGTTATACACAACAACCATTACCATATAAATACGCAGATTTAGATATTGCAATTGATGCATTAACTATGGAAATTCATTATACCAAACATGCAGCAGGCTACACCAAAAACTTAACAGATGCTTGCATGGCAGAAAAGGTAAATACGCAAGAAACAACACTCGAAAATTTACTCGCTAAAATTTCGAGATATTCTACTAAAATGCGTAACAATGCTGGTGGACATTACAATCATGAATTTTTTTGGCAAAGCATGACACCGAATGGTGATGCTACTCAGCCATCGAAAGAATTATTACAACAAATCAACAATAGTTTTGGCTCGTTAGAAGCATTTAAAACACAATTTACCGATGCAGGTAAAAACAGATTTGGAAGCGGATGGGCTTGGTTAATTGTAAATGCAGATAAAAAATTAATGATTGGTTCAACACCCAATCAAGACAACCCTTTGATGGATATTAGTGATGTAAAAGGAACACCAATATTAGGTTTAGATGTATGGGAACATGCTTATTATTTACGTTATCAAAATAAACGAGCAGACTATATTCAAGCTTGGTGGAAAGTAGTGAATTGGAATGTTGTAAATACGAAATGGAACGAAGCCATGCGTAAATAATGGTATTGCAAAACCAATGATATCTTTCATCGTTTACTTTTTCAATCTACAATTTTGCAATCATCATCACAACAAAATTTTCGTGTTCAATTATGGATTACCATATTAAGCATTGTATTGTTTATCGCTAAAATAATAGCTTACTACCTTACAAATTCGCTAGCCATTCTTACAGATGCTTTAGAAAGTATTGTAAATGTTTTGGCTGGTTTTATTGGCTTATATAGCTTGTATATAGCCGCAAAACCAAAAGATAAAGATCACCCTTATGGTCATGGTAAAGCAGAGTTTATATCTGCAGCTGTAGAAGGAACTTTAATAATTGCAGCAGGCATTTTAATTATTTACGAAACCATAAAAAACCTGATTGAGAAACAATCTGTTCAAGCATTAGATACAGGTTTTATATTAATTGCCTCTACAGCTATACTAAACTATGCAGCCGGCTATTATTGTATTTCTATCGGTAAAAAAAATAAATCGTTAGCACTACAAGCAAGTGGAAAACATTTACAAATAGATACTTACTCTACATTGGCAGTAATTGCAGCATTGGTGATTATTCATTTCACAAAATGGGTTTGGGTTGATGCTGCTGTTGCGTTTGCAGTTAGCTGTATTATTTTGTATAATGGCTATAAAATTATCAGAACTTCTTTAGCAGGAATTATGGATGAAGCCGATATTGTTTTGCTGGAAGAATTGGTTGAAGTGGTGAATAAAAATAGACAAGAAAATTGGATTGATTTACACAATGTTCGTGTAATAAAATATGGCACAACATTACATGTAGATTGCCATTTAACCATTCCTTGGTATCTAAATATTCATGAAGGGCATAATGAGGTAGATAGTTTATATAATATTATTCAAACAAAATTTGGAGATGCTTTAGAATTATTTGTACATACAGATGGTTGCTTACCTTTTAGCTGCAATATTTGTTCAAAACAAAATTGTACTGCAAGAAAAAACAATTTTATAAAAACAATAGAGTGGACGCTAGATAATTTAATTGACAATCAAAAACACATGGTTCAAGACAATGCAATACCGATTGTGTAAAACTAAAACGTATAAACAAACAACCTAATTATTGCATTTATACTTATCAAATTTCAAAAGCAATATTGAATCTATTTATTTTCGCCAGAATTCTATTTTAAATATCATAAATCACAAGGCAATGGAAGCATGGAAAGTTTATCAAGAAGCCAATAAAGATAAATTCTTAAACGAGTTATTACATCTACTTACAATTCCAAGTGTAAGTGCAAGAAGTGAGCATCAACAAGATATGGTTACTTGTGCAGAAACTGTAAAACAACGTTTATTAGAAGCAGGTGCAGATACAGTAACCATTTATGAAACAGAAGGTCATCCGATTGTATATGGAGAAAAAATAGTGGATGCAAATAAACCTACTGTTTTAGTATATGGCCACTACGATGTGCAACCTGCAGACCCATTGAACCTGTGGAAAAGTGGGCCTTTTGAACCTGTTATTATCGATGGAAAAATTTTTGCAAGAGGAAGCTGTGATGATAAGGGGCAATTTTACATGCATGTAAAGGCTTTGGAAACTTTGGTAAACACCAATACTCTGAGCAATAATATTAAGTTTTTAATTGAAGGAGAAGAAGAAATTGGTAGCCCCAACTTAGCAACATTTGTAAAACAAAATAAATCGCTTTTACAAGCAGATGTGGTTTTAATTAGTGACACTTCTATGCTTAGCATGGAAAACCCATCGATAGATGTTGGTGTAAGAGGTTTAAGTTATATAGAAGTAGAAGTTACTGGACCAAATAGAGATTTACATAGTGGTGTTTATGGTGGTGCTGTTGCCAATCCAATAACCATGTTAAGCAAAATGATAGCTGCTTGTCATGATGAAAACAACCACATAACTATTCCTGGTTTTTATGATGATGTGGTAGAAGCTACGCCTGAAGAAAGAACAAAAATGGCACAAGCACCGTTTGATGAAAATGAGTACAAATCAGACTTAGGCATTTCTACATTGTGGGGAGAAAAAGGATATACCACCAATGAAAGAACAGGCATTAGACCTACACTTGAAGTAAATGGAATTTGGGGTGGTTATACAGGTGAAGGTGCCAAAACCGTTTTACCATCGAAAGCCTTTGCTAAAATTTCTACAAGATTGGTTCCAAATCAATCTTCTACAAAAATTACTGAAAAATTATTGAACTATTTTAAGAGTATTGCACCTGCTGGCGTAACTGTTGAAGCTACAGAACATCATGGTGGAGAACCTTATATGACACCTATTGATAGTGTAGAATACCAAGCTGCATCAAAAGCAATTACTACAACATTTGGTAAAGAACCTATTCCTGTACGTGGAGGTGGAAGTATTCCTATTTGTGCTTTATTTGAAAAAGAATTAGGCATTAAAATCGTATTTATGGGCTTTGGTCTAGATAGCGATAATTTACACAGTCCTAACGAAAAATTTGATGTATTTAACTTTTATAAAGGCATAGAAACCATTCCTTATTTCCATCAGTTTTACACAGAAATGAAAGGATAGTTTAGTAATTGATTTACTGTAAAAAAACAGTAGTAACATGAATCAAACTGCAACAAAAGAAAAACTTCGTATTGATAAATATTTATGGGCTATTCGAATTTTTAAAACAAGAAGCCTTGCTGCAGAAGCTTGTGATAAAGGGAAAGTAAAACTACAAGGTAGTTCTATAAAAGCATCAAAAACAGTGAATATTGGCGATGAATACGAAGTAAAAACAGAAGCTAAAAAGTGGATTATTAAGGTTACTGGTTTATTATATAATAGAGTTGCTTACCCAGAGGCTATTCAACACTATATTGATTTAACGCCTGAAGAAGATGTAGATGTAATTAAATTTCAACCATCATCTTTTCACACAGGAAAAAGATTAAGTAAAGTGGGTAGACCAACCAAAAGAGATAGAAGAGATTTAGATGGTTTTATGGAGGAAGAATAAAACAAAAAGTGCCAATTCAATAAACCAAACAAAATTTCTTTATGAGATGGATTTCTTTACTCTTTTTTTGCGTAATTAGTCAGTAAAATATAACAATATGATTATTCGAAAAATATTCATAACGCTTTCTTTTGCGTTGATATGCACAGTTATTTCAGCACAAAAAACAATGATAGATACTGCAGAAAACACATTTACAGTAATACAAGAGGAAGCTCATTTTAAAAATGGCGGTAAAGAAGGTTGGATAAAATATTTACAGGAAAATTTGAAAGCAGATTTAGCATACAAATATGTTCAACTACCGAAAAAAGATACAACCATTATCATTCGTGCCTTTGTAAATTTTATTGTTGAACCAACCGGAAAAATTGGTAAAGTTTGGGTTGAAAATGAGAAAGAAGTTCATCCCAAATTAATAAAAGAAGCAATAAGATTGATAAAAAACAGCCCAGATTGGATTCCTGCAAAACAAGCTGCGTTTAAAGAATCTGCAGATACTACTTTAGAACAAAGAATGAAAATTTATGGTGATAAATTTTATAATTCAGTTCAATTTAGAGCAAGGCAAACAATTAGTTGGGTAGTTGATTAACCATTACATACAATCATTTTTCATGACTATAGATATTATTACCGTTTCACCTGAATTATTGGCTAGCCCATTCAGTCATAGTATTATGAAAAGGGCTCAAGAAAAAGGTTTGCTTTCTGTAAAAACGCATAATCTTAGAGATTGGGCAATTAATAAACATGGTCAAGTAGATGATTATCAATATGGTGGTGGTGCAGGTATGGTAATTATGTGTGAACCGTTGGCAAATGCTATTGAACATTTACAGAAAAAAACTACATACGATGAGATTATTTATATGACTCCTGATGGCCCTACATTTAACCAACAAACGGCCAATCAATTGTCTATGAAAGAGAATTTACTCATCATTTGTGGACATTATAAAGGTATTGATCAACGAATTAGAGACTTATACATTACCAAAGAAATTTCTATTGGCGATTATGTTTTAAGTGGTGGTGAATTAGCAGCAGCTGTTGTTGTTGATGCAATTGGCAGATTAATTCCAGGTGTTTTAAACGATGAAACTTCTGCCCTTTTTGATAGTTTTCAAGACAATTTGTTAGCCCCTCCTGTTTACACAAGACCAGCGGAATTTAAAGGTCTTACAGTTCCTGATATTTTATTGAGTGGACATCCACAAAAAATTGAAGATTGGCGGCACGAACAAAGTTTTTTACGAACCAAAGAAAGAAGACCAGACATTTTGCAATAAAAAGGCAGACATATCAATTATTTTTCTCTAACAATAGATACATATTCTGCAAAACCTAGAACATCCCAAAAAATATTACCTGTAACAGCTTTTCCACGTAACCATCTTAAAACAACACGAAAAGGAGTCATTAAAACCAAAAACAAACTACGTCTGTTTCCTTCACTTAGTACAGAACATCCATTTGATAAGAATAAATCATTCAGTTCATCAATGGAGTATAATCGTACATGCGATGCATCGTCGTAATAATTCAGTGTACCTCTCATAGAAGGCAAGGTTAAACTTCTCTTGCCAGGATATTCAACATACATTACTCCACCCACCTTTAATTTTTCAACCAATCCTTTCAACACTTCATCACCATTATGTAAATGCTCAATTACGTGTACAATTAAAATAGCGTCAAAAAAATTATTAGGTATGCTTTCAAAATTTAATTGCGTTAAATCCATCTCATAAAATCCTTTCATCACAGCAAAATCGGCCTCATTATTATTGTAATTTTTGTCTAAATCAACACCGTAATAGTTGCAATTGGTAAATAAAGAAACGGTTTTACTTGCAGAATGATTGCCTGCACCAATATCTAACAATGTAAATGAATCGTTGGCAAAAAATTGATGTAAAAAAGCATATTTAGGATTTTGCAACCGCATCCAACGCTTCAAAGCTTGTATCATTCTAAAAATTTGTGCTGCAAAATAGGGATACTTTACATAAAAAGTAGATGATTTTGAAAAAGCATATATAATACAATTGATAATTTAATTTGATAGATAATTTCATGTACGGCTAAACGCCTTTGCACCTACATTTGCACCTTAAAATATTTACGTTCAAAAGCATGCAAAAGAAAATTCAATCCGCACTTATTTCTGTTTTTTACAAAGATGGTTTAGAAACACTTGGTAAACAATTACAAGCAAATGGTATTACTATTTATTCTACTGGTGGCACACAAACTTTTTTAGAAAATTTAGGTATTTCATGTGTTCCTGTAGAAAGTTTAACCACCTATCCTTCTATTTTAGGAGGACGTGTTAAAACCTTACATCCTGCTGTTTTTGGAGGTATTTTAGGAAGAAGATACGAACCACAAGATTTGGAGGAAATGAAACAATATGCTATTCCTGAAATCGATTTAGTAATTGTAGACTTATATCCGTTTGAGGAAACATTGAAAAACACCAATGAAGAAAAATTAATTATCGAAAAAATTGATATTGGTGGTCCAAGCATGATACGTGCTGCTGCAAAAAACTTTAAAGATGTTACCGTAATTGCTGCAAAAGACGATTATGCTCAGCTAGAACAATTGCTAAAAGAACAAGATGGAACTACCACTTTAGAACAACGTAAAGCTTTTGCTGCTAAAGCTTTTGAAGTGGTAATGAACTACGACATTGCCATTAGCAATTACTTTAATCCTACAAATACCACTTTACAAACAAATTCTGCAAAACAAGTTTTACGTTATGGTGAAAATCCACACCAACAAGCTAGTTTTCATGGCAATTTAAATGAAGTATTTGCTCAGTTAAATGGCAAAGAATTATCGTACAATAACTTGGTAGATGTTGATGCAGCTATTCAACTAATAAAAGAGTTTAAAAATGCTGATAGCAATATAGTTTTTGCCATTATTAAACACACCAATGTTTGTGGTGTTGCTAGCAGAAATACGGTAAAGGAAAGTTGGGATGCTGCTTTAGCAGGTGATCCTGAAAGTGCATTTGGTGGTGTATTAGTTACCAATGGTACTGTAGATAAAGCAACAGCAGAAGCAATTAATGAAATATTTTTTGAAGTATTAATAGCACCTACTTTTAATGAAGAGGCATTAACTGTATTAAAAAGCAAGAAAAATAGAATTTTATTGCAGTTACACCAACAAGCGGCAATGGCTGCTCAACAAAGCAAATCTTTATTAAACGGCACATTAACACAAGAAACAGACAACGGTAATTATGCCGATTGGAAAGAAGTTGGTGGAAGAACATCTTCTACCTCAGAAAAAGAAAATTTAGAATTTGCAAATATTGTTTGTAAACATTTAAAAAGTAATGCGATTGCTTTAGTAACAAACAAACAATTAGTGGGCAAAGGTTGTGGGCAAACTAGCCGTGTAGATGCTTTACGCCATGCCATTGAAAAAGCTAAACAATTTAATTTCGATTTAAAAGGTGCTGTACTTGCTAGCGATGCTTTTTTTCCTTTTAACGATTGTGTGCAGATGGCACATGCAGAAGGTGTTGAAGCATTTATTCAACCAGGTGGTTCTATTAGAGATAAAGACAGTATTGATTATTGTGTAGAACAAAACTTGGCCATGATAATTACTGGTTTAAGACATTTTAAACATTAATTATTTTTTCTTTCGCATGTAAAAAGTATCATTTACTTTTAAACAGCATTCGATACTAACGGCAAACGAAACAGCTATTATGTTTCGTTTGTTTTTTTAAATACCATTTTATGACAATTAAGCAAAAAGCATATTTAGCTTTATCGGCAACTTCTGTAATTTGGGGAACAACTTGGGTTGCTAGTAAAATTGCTGTTGAACATGTGCCAGGTTTACAAGTATCTGCCATTAGGCAATTAATTGCAGGCTTACTGTATATTGTTTTCTTTAAAATTAAAGGAGAACCTTGGCCAACTTTTCAACAATTTAAACGCTTGTTACTACTAGCTTTCTTTATGTTGATTATTGCAAATGGTTTTGCTAGTTGGAGTATTGCTTTTATATCAAGTGGTTTGGCTGCTTTAATTGCCACATTGTATCCACTTAGTGTTGTAATTATAGAAATGGTTTTTTATAAGGCAAAATACAATTGGCTTACTTTCATTGGTTTACTTACGGGTTTGTTAGGTGTTGGAGTTGTATTTTATGAAAATGCTTTTCATCAACAAACCGAAGGTTATGTATTTGGTGTTGTTTTGGGTATTATTGCCATGATTAGCTGGAGTATCGGTAATATTTTAGTAGCTAAAGAACCTGAAACACTAAATCCATATTACAGCATGGGTTGGCAAATGCTAATTAGTGCTCCCTTTATTTTTTTGTTTGCATACAGTACCAATAATGTTATTTCATTTGAAAATATTCCTACCCAAACTTGGGCTTCTATTGGTTATTTAGTTTTGTTTGGTTCTTGCTTTACGTTTGTATGTTTTATTTATTCGTTAAAACATTTACCACCAGCAATATCATCGTTGTATGCGTATATTAACCCTGTGATTGCAATGATTACCGGAGGAATTTTGTTAAACGAAGAACTTACAATGTACATTGTTGTAGGCTCTATCGTAACCATTTTTGGTGTGTATTTGGTAAATAGAAGTTTGAAAAAAGCTATTAAAAATCTTTCTTAAACATTGTGTTTAATTGATTTGCCAACGTTTTATTCTTTGTGTGTAAGGACTTAAAATAAATGCACTAAAATCGAAGAAAACGAGTCCAATTTTTTTTGCGTAATAATTATATAAAGTAGTTGTTAAGGGAAACCCAGAAATCGTAAAACTGATATCTTCTTTTACACGAATTACACTATCAAATTTAATATTATTTATAGTGTAGCTTACGTTTTTTGCATCAATCGTATATTTTACTTTATAGGTAAAATTTCCTTGTGTTGGGTCTGAACCTGTAATAACTCTTGTTTCCCAAAAATTACCAACGTTTAGTTTATCATCTAAAATCATAAACTCTAAACTTTCTGTGTTTGCAATTCGCCCAAAACCATATTTTCCGTAGTAATAATACTTTCCATTATTATCTTTTCTATACAAAAAAGTATCTTTTAAGTTGGTTACAAACAATCTGTAAGTATTTCCTGCTACAGTTCTTGTATCTGCTAAAGTAGTTACTCTTAGGGTGTCTAGCTTCGTTCCATCTTGTGTATCAAAAGTCCAATTGCTACCAGTGCTGATGGGAAAATAATCTGTTTGCGTAGAAACTGGAGGAACAACCGGTGGAACAATTACATTATTAGGATCTGCATCTACTTGAAAAGAACAACTACTACCATCAAAATAAACATTATAGTCTGCAATAATGGGTAAAATAGGTTTACCAAAACCTTTTAGCTTCATGGTTTGAATACCTGCTTGTAAAACAAAGGAAGAATCTCTAAACCAAAATCCATTGGTAGAATCGGTGTAAATAACATAAAAACCAGGAGCAGTAAAGTTTACTTTTACTAAAACGTAATTGCTATCTGTTAATACTGAATCCATTACATAATTTCCAGCAACAACAATATCTTGACAATTACCGGCTGCATCTAACAATGTACCAGAAGCACTACCTAAAAGTGTAGCATTCCGTTCAAAACTTGTTTCTTTTTTACATGCAGTAAAAGCTGTTACAAAAATTACGAGGCAGAATAAGTATTTCAAAGTAGATTGATTTAGATTATTTCGAATACGAATATAAAACTTAAACCACCTTTGCAGCCATATTACTCAGTAAATTGTGGGTAGAAATTTGTAAAATATTGTTAAGTGTAGTAACCGCTATTTGGGTTAATGCCTCATTTGTAAAAAAAGCTTGGTGTGCTGTTACCAACACATTCGGAAAACTAGTTAACCGCTGAATAGTATCATCTTGAATAATATCGCTAGACAAATCTTTAAAAAATAATTTCTCTTCTTGTTCATATACATCTATTCCTAAATAACCAATCTTACCGCTTTTAAGTGCCTGTATAGCATCTTTTGTATGAATTAATCCACCTCTACTTGTATTGATAATCATCACCCCATTTTTCATAAACTGTAAAGTGCTGCTATTGATTAAATGTTTTGTTTGCTCGTTTAATGGACAGTGCAACGATACAATATCGGCTTGTTGCAAAATTTCAATCAATGGTAAATAGGTTACACCTATTGCTTCTAAATCTTTATTCGCAATAACATCGAAAGCCAAAACTTTACAGCCAAAACCAAGCATTATTTTACAAAAAGACTTTCCAATATTACCAGTACCAATTACACCAACTGTTTTACCAAATACATCAAAACCCAATAAGCCTTGTAAAGAAAAATTTTGCTCTCTAACTCTATTATATGCTTTGTGCGTTTTTCTATTCAGTGTTAGCAGCATTGCAACTGCATGTTCTGCTACAGCTTCAGGCGAATAAGCTGGCACTCTACACACACTAATTCCATTTTGTTTACAAGCGTCGATATCAATATTGTTAAATCCTGCACAGCGTAATGCAATTATTTTTATACCCAAACTACTTAAAATAGATACTGTAGCAGCATCTACTTTATCGTTTACAAACACACATACAGCATCTGCATTTTCAGCTAAACTTGCCGTTTGTGCATTCAATTGTGTTTCATGAAAAACAAGCTGAAATTCAAATGCTGTGTTTGCAGCTTTAAAAAAATGTTGATCGTAAGGCTGTGTAGAAAAAAAAGATATGGTAAATGGAGATTGCATAATTGATTGATTCTTTGCAATGTACAAAAATTAAAAAGTCCTAGAGAATTATCTCAAGGACTTTTTACGGCTCTAAATAGGATGATTGGATACTGAAAAACTAAACAAGTGTTTATGAAGGTTGCTTTGCTAAAAAACGTTTTATGTTTGAAATTATATTTAATATCAATATTTTATAACCAACCATACATTTAATAGTTTGTTCGTTGCTATTTTTAGATTGTACTACTACAAAATGATTTGTAAATAACCAACCGCTGTGTGTTGGAAGAACTTTTTCTAGTAACATATAAAAAAATTTAGATTGTTTAATAAATTGGTTTCAGGATATTGGATTTCTTGATATCTTTTAACAATGTAAAATTGCATACACAAATCCGTAACAACCATAGTAAAAACACTAGAATTGAGTAGAATAAATTCTACTTCTAAAATAGTTACGCTAAACGAGTATGTTTGGATTTAATTTTTTTGAAAAATAGTTCAGCTTATTCATTCATTCTACACAAAAACACTAAAAAGCAATCTAACCATTACCTTTGCAAAAAATTGACAACGACGAGATGGTGTATCTAACACGTTTAGAGCATTTTAATGCGGCTCATAAATTATATAACCCCAATTGGACAAAAGAAAAAAACGAAGAGGTTTTTGGATTGTGTGCCAATGAAAATTGGCATGGTCATAATTTTGATTTATACGTTACTATAAAAGGAAAACCCGATCCTGAAACTGGTTTTTTAATGGATGTAAAACATTTGAGTAAAATTATTCAAGCTCATGTCATTAAAAAACTAGACCACAAAAACCTAAACTTAGATGTAGATTTTTTACAGGGAAAAATGTGTAGCACCGAAAATTTAGTTTTAGGTATTTGGCAACAATTGATACCACATTTACCAGAAACGGTGCAATTACATTGTATAAAACTGTACGAAACCCCAAGAATTTATGTTGAATATTTTGGAGAATAAGCTCCATACTTTGCTTTTATTACCATAAAATTGAAAGCTCGTTTACTTTATTAAATATTATTCTATTTCGGTAGCAATAAAATATTGTTGAATATTTTTTCTATCTTCTTAAACAAAACCATTGGTTTATTGGTTAGTATATTGTGTTGAATAAATAACGAACACCTGACAAAATGTTTTTGGTACGTTATTCGTTCAGCATAAAATACCGAAGCTCTATTATTAATGTATTGTCGCTCCTTAAATATGTAAGGCCACTTGGTAAACACACTTTTTACGCAGTGCCACACTATTAATAATATCGTTTCAGCATCACATTGAATACTTTAATCAAGTGTATTAAGTAAATACACCAACAAAATTGAGGTGCCATTAAAGCATTGATGTGGTCGTTATGTTTAACCAAGAATAGTATGAATAAAGTAGCAGTTTTTAGAAAAGAACATTTTAACGCAGCACATCGGTTACACAATCCTGCATTGTCAGATGCTGAAAATGAAGCCGTTTTTGGAAAATGTAACAATAAAAACTACCATGGTCATAACTACGAATTAATTGTTCAAGTAACAGGTATTCCTAATACAATTACAGGCTATGTTATCGACATGAAAGTGTTGAGTGACATTATAAAAGAAACAGTTTTAGACAAATTCGACCATAAAAACTTAAACTTAGATACACAAGAGTTTGCAAGTATTAACCCTACAGCAGAAAATATTGCAATTGTTATTTATAATTTATTAAGACAAAAAATTGATGCTCAGCATCATTTAAAAATAAGATTGTATGAAACAGAACGGAACTTTGTTGAATATCCAGCTGAATGCTGATAACAAAATAGAACTAAGTGAAACTATGATTGACGAAATGGGTGATAATCATGTACTTACATCAATAGATACGCCCATGCGTGATGATGCGTTTGTGCTATCTGATGAACAAAAGATTGAGGCAATTGAGCAACATTTTGAATCTATCATGAACATTTTAGGCCTCGATTTAACAGATGATAGCCTAAAAGGTACACCACATAGAGTGGCAAAAATGTATGTAAAAGAAATCTTTCAGGGCTTAAATCCTGCTAACATGCCAAAAATGGCGTTGTTCGAAAATAAATACAAGTACAATGAAATGCTTGTAGAAAAAAACATTTCTTTCTACAGTAATTGCGAACACCACTTTGTTCCAATCATGGGTAAAGCACACGTTGCATACATTAGTAATGGAAAAGTAATTGGCTTAAGCAAACTAAACCGTTTGGTAGAATATTTTGCTAAAAGACCACAAGTGCAAGAACGCTTAACCATGCAAATTGGTAAAAAACTACAAGAGGTTTTAGAAACAGAAGATGTAGCCATTGTAATTGATGCAAAACATTTATGTGTTTCTAGCAGAGGTGTTGAAGATGAAAGTAGCAGCACCATTACTGCATTTTACGGTGGAAGTTTTAAAACAGAAGAAAAGAAAAACGAGTTTTTAAAATATATAGAGTTTAAAACAGAATTTTAAATTGTTTCAAAACCTTTTAAAAAGCACTTAACTACGTTAGTTAGGTGCTTTTTTATAATATTCCAATATAAGCCCCATTTGTTGTAACAAAATGGCTTGGCAAATTCAACGCTTGAGCATCTCTTTGCCAATAACTCATTTTTCTAAAGCTGTTAGAAGCATCAAAAACATATTGCTTACAATTAAAAATAGCAGCTACTTCTTTTAAATATATAGTAGGGTTTTGGGTTACAATAATTACATCTACATCAATTTTTTTAGCTAGAGGTTGCGTTGTAATGGGCTTACCATTAAGTAGTAAAATAGTTGTATTACCAATACACAAAAGATTATTTTCTAATAAAAAATGGCTAGCATTTAAAGGCTTATTCAATCGGTGTTTTACCCTTGATGGTTGAATATGAAAATTACGCAGAAAACCATCTTCTAATAAAATAGAATCGCCAATAAACTGATAACTTCTTCCATCAATAATATCAATGGCCGTATGTTTTGGCACATTATACACAATAAATTGTTGTTGCCTTATTTTATCTACAAAATCAACACAACGTATAGCTGCAAACAAGGTGCAGCAAGTGATAGCAAATAAAAAAGCCTTCGTTTTTTTATACCATATCCATATAGCCAAGAAGCATATTGTTAAGAACAATAAAATTACCTGAACAATGGTAACTTGAATGCCACCAACAACAGAAAAAGGAAGCTCATTAATGGTTACCACAAAATCATTCATCGCCCAAATAATATGTTGTATACACCAACCCAAAACAAAAGCTATTTTACTAAACACAACATGAAAAACCAACAAAAACAGCAATCCATACAACACTATTGTAGATAAAGGAACAGCCAAAATATTGGTAAATAAGAATAAAGTAGGTAACTGGTGAAAATGATAAAATAAAATAGGTAATGTAAAAATTTGAGCAGCAATGGTTACAGAAAAAAGGGTAGAAAATAGTTTTAATAATTTATTTTGAAAAAGAAACAGATGACTAATGGGTTTTGAAAACAACACAATACCTAAAACAGCTGTATAACTTAATTGAAAACCAACATCCCACAAACTAAACGGTTGAAACAATAATATAATACAAGCTGAAGCAGCCAGCATATTGTAGATATTGGCTTTTTTTCGAAAAACTTCACCAATAACAATACAAGTAAACATAACTGCACTTCGTAAAATAGAGGGAACAGCACCTGCCAAAAGTGTAAAACACCAAATAATACCAAGTACTAATATTGGCTTAATTACAATCATCCATTTTTTTTGCTTGAAAAAATTGCAAACAAATAATAGCAAACTATAAATCATTCCAAGGTGTAAACCACTAATAGCAATAATATGTACAATACCCGTATTGCTATAAGCTTGTACCAAATCTCTATCTAAATTTCCACGATAACCAATCAGCAATGCTTCTGCTATACTTTGCTCATTTTTCGATGGAATATACTGGTGAATAATAGCCAATACATTTTCCCTTGTTTGCAACAACCAAGCTTGTAGCCAATTGGTAGATAAAGTATTAACAATGCTAAATTGACTGTTTTGTAAAAAAGCTTGAAAATAAATGTCTTGAAAAGCACAATAGGCTTTATAGTTAAATCCACCAGGATTTCCAGCATTTGTAATTGGAGACAAATTAGTATGAATAACAATTGTACTACCATATTGCAACTGCTTGATATAGTTACTATCTTTCTTAAAATAAAGCAACACATTACCACTTGCAACTTTCCATTCGTTTTTATTTGAATATATTGCTTTTACAGTAGCTAAAACTTTATACGAATTGGCTTTTAACACCAACGGCTCTTGCAACACCACCAATACCTTTTCTGTACCACTATATAGCTTTGTAATAGATGTATCATGGTTGCTTCCAGTATTAAAATAAGCCGTTAAAGCACCTAAACCAGCACAAACCAGTAATAAAGCAATGCCTAAAAGCCAACGAATAAGAATAGTATGTCTATACGAAACAAACAACCCAACCAATACAAAAAAAGTAAAAAGGGCAATACTGCTATAGATAATCCATAAAGAAAAAGCCAAATAATACTGAGCAAGAATTCCTACCATAAAAGCAGGTAAAATTTTAAGGAAGGGTGCTTTTTTGGTTAGAAAAAAAAGTTGTGTGTACAAATTCTCATTCGTATATAACATGAACGTAATTTAAATAAAAAAATTAAATATGTTCATTTTGAAAATAAATATTTTTGTATTAATATGTAGAAAATAAACGTGTAGATATGAAAAACTCCTGCAGAAAACTGCAGGAGTAGAAAGCATAAGGGGTTTCAGTTGTGATATTGGATTTTAAAATAAAACACCCCTTGCATAAATATCGATTGAATACATGAATAGTAGTGTAAAAGGATGATAATTTTTACCACGCTTTTTTTACACCTGTTTTACGTATGTTTTTTTGCGTAAAACACGCAATTTTTACAACGCAGTTTCGCTGATTTTTTTCAGAGTTATACTGTTTTTTTGTGCAGGTTTATACCAAAACAAGTTGATAATTATATACATTATAAATATAATTAATTAACAATCGATTGATTCATATTTGCTTCGCAAATATTTTGGGTATTGAGTAGATATATTTTTACATCATCAAAAAATAAATATCAAACTCAAAATTTAAATCCCATGACTACTATTGAACAAAAAAGCTTAAAGGTTGGAAAATACGTTTCTACACAACATGTTGATACAGTTATTAGAAATTATAAACAAGAACGTTGGGTGCACAACAGCGAACGTTTGGGTAAAGAAGATAGTTTGAGTGCATGGTGGAGTATTGAAGAAATTGAAGAATTTTTAGAACGTGCAAAAATGCATGGTGGTGATGGTGTTAAATTTTATTTTGGCGCATATGATAAAGATTATGCAGAAAACCCAGATTTTGCGGGCAGACAAACTTTAGCAATGGTAGCTACTAAACAAAAAGTAAACGAATTTGGTGAAGCAAGCAATAAAGATATTTATGTCCCTACAGCAAATGGCAGCAATATTTTAGCTTACAATGCCGCAAACCTATGCCCTCCCTATTGTGGGGCAAAACCAAAATCTATCGAAGACCCTGAAATTGGAATAACGATAATAGATAAAGGGGAAGACGGAATACTAGTAATATAATTTAAATATTTAAAAAATATAAGACCTCCAAACAGGAGGTTTTTTATTTTGTAAACAGACTATATTGCAACTATGATTTTTCCATACTACACAATTTTTATATTTATAGGGGTTATTTTGTCTATATATGTGTCTTTAAAATGTAAAATTGAATTTTATTTAAAAACCTTTACAATATTTTTAGTTTTTAGTTTTTTAATTGAAATCATCACTTTTAAAATGGCTAATTCTGGGGTGCCAACAATTTCAATTTATAATTTTTTTACCACCTTCGAATTTTGTTTTTACCTATGGGCTATCCAAAATATCATTCAAAATAAAGTTGTAAAAAAATGGTTGTTGTACATACTACTCATTTATCCTATTGCAAGCACCATCAATATTTTAGCCGTTCAAAAAATTGATAATTTTCATTCCATTACCTATTCTATTGGCTGTTTACTAATTATTTTTAGCTGCATCTACTACTTTTACGAATTATTCAAAAACAAGTATGCCATTAATCTAGTAAAAGACTCTGGCTTTTGGATTTGCAGTGGTTTATTGTTTTTTTACAGCGTTACCTTCCCTTTATTTGTTTCTGCAAACTTCATGACCGAATTTCCGCTTAAATTTGGTGAATACATTGGTGTAGCACTCATCATTTTAAACGTTTGTTTATATTCATTATTTAGTATTGCTTTTTTATGCAGAATCAACCTACGGAAATTGTTTTCATCATAGCCATAGGTGCCATTATCGCTTTATTTTTAGTAGGTTTTATTATTACAACCCTCTTTTTATACCAACAACGACAACGCAAACAAGAAGAACAAATTAAAGACATTAACGAACAGTTTTTAAAAGAACTGAACAATGCCAAACTAGAAACCCACGAATACACTCTTAAACAAATTGGCGTAGAATTACACGATAATATAAAACACGAATTGCAATTAATAGCCGTTGATCTTGAACGTGCTGAAATGGTTAACAATATCGAAAAAGAAGACATTATCAACAACTCTAGAACATCGGTTTTAAAGCTTATAAAAGAAGTTGCCAACATGTCTGATAATTTTGTTACAGACAGTATTCAGTTTAATGGTTTTTTAGACACAGTTGCTAATGAGGTAGATAAAGTAAATCGATTAAAACGGATAGCAATTATTTTTGAATCAACGGTTTACGATAATTATTTCAACCATCAAGCAAGTACATTTTTGTACAGAATGCTCCAAGAAAGCCTACAAAACATTATTAAACATGCAAACGCTACCACTGTTTTTTTAAGATTGTTTACCGAAAAGGAAGATACTTTTGTAATGCAAATTGAAGATAACGGTAAAGGTTTTGATGTAGAGCAAAAGCTATTGCTACACAAACAAACAACGCCTAACGAAAGAGTAAGCATCGGTTTAAAAAATATGTATAAACGTATTGCTTTAATTGGTGGTAATATTGCCATAGAAAGTACAATTGGAAAAGGTACTTGCGTAACTATTAAAGTACCTATTCCTAACGAAGAAGAATAAAGGAAAAATTAGCAATGTCTTTATATCAACAAAAAATACAAATTGCGTTAGCAGACGACCATGTTTTGTTAAGAAACTCATTGGCAAAAATGGTAAACTCTTTTCCTAATTGTATGGTTTTGTTTGAAGCTGATCATGGTGAACACGTACAAGAATTTTTAAACAAACACATTATTCCAGATATTTTACTTTTAGATATTAGTATGCCTGTTATGGATGGATTTGATACTGCCATTTGGATGAATAAGCATTTTCCGCAAGTGAAAATAATGGCATTAACCATGAATACCGACGAAAGAAGCATTATTAAAATGATGAGCTTTGGCTGCAAAAGTTTTTTAGGTAAAGAAATTTCGCCAGAAGAATTAAACAAGGCCATTAATAAGGTAATGACTGAAGATTTTTATTTGCCAGAAGCCATTTCTAAAAAAATGGCAATGGGTTTACATACTCAAAATCAGGGTCAGGGTTTTGATTATAATCCTGATTTACTTTCTGAAAAGGAAAAGGAATTTTTAAAATTAACTTGTAGCGATTTAAACTACGAAGAAATTGCCCAAGTAATGTTTGTAAGCCCAAGAACGGTAGATGGATACAGGTCTGGTTTATATAAAAAACTAAATGTAAAAACAAGATCTATGCTATCGATGTACGCTATTAAAAAAGGAATTGCAAAAAAGGAATAAGGGGTATTTTCTCTGAGTATTTTTCAAATACGAATTGTGTACAATAAGCAGTGTTTAGTTAATAAAATTGTTGTACATGTAATCGTATTAAAACTAAAAAGAAGTGTATTAAATTTTCATCAATACACTTCTTCTATTTCAGAAAAAATCAGTTGTACAATTAAAATTTCAGTTGTTCGGTTTTATCCCAAATTCCCCAATAAGCACCAACTGTACCTTCGGCACCAACCTTCCAACTTTCATCGAAAGAAGAAAAATAAAAAGTAGGTATATGATCATTAGCCGACCATAATTGTGTGTTGATAAAATAATCTCTAGCACTTTTTTCAGATGGCACAGCACCTTTTAAATTTTCGCCTTTACTTGGCCAACCAGTTTCTGTAATAATTACTTCTTTACCATTGGCAGCATCTTTGGCTTGATAGTACATTTTTTTCATGTAATCTAAAGAGTAATCGATTGGGCAGCCTTCCCAAAATGGATAACAATTACACAATATAACGTCGCAAATTTCTGTAATGGCTGGTCTATGGCTAAACTCATAATAAGCATCTACATAACCAACAGGAATGGTTGGTATTTCAGCCTTAACTTTTTTGATATAATCTAACAATTCTTCTTCGGTTAAATCTTTTCTGTACATCACTTCATTACCTACAGCAGCAATGTCTACATATCCTTTTTTTGCAAGCTCTATCAATCCTTCTATTTCACGTTCATTTGTTTCAGAGTCATTGCCTAACCATGCACCTACAAGGGTTTTTATACCCATTTCTTTGGCAACTTTTGGAATAAATTCATTTCCTTCTGTACAAGAAAAAGAGCGTATCCACTTTGTGTATGGACGCAAAATTTCCATTCTTCTTCTAACCTGTTCTTCACTTATAATATCACCAGGTTTCTGTCCATCTTCATATAAGCTAAAGCAAAATCCATGCACACCATTTTGCAAAATTTCTGCAAATAGGTCATTTAGGGTTTCTTCAGTTTCGCCAAACACATAATTGGTACTATTTTCTGGTCGTAACGATAATACCTGTTCTTTTCTGTATGACATAGTGGTTGTTTTATTGTTTAAGTAATGCGTTTTTATCCCAAATACCCCAAGTGGCTCCTACGTTGCCCTCTTGTTTAATTTTCCAAGCTTCATCAAAAGCTGAAAAATAAAAGATATCTAATTGTTTGTTTTTTGCCCAATCTTGAACAGCAATAAAATATTTTTGTGCATTGGCTGCCGATGGTTGAGCGTCTACATTATTTTCACCTTTACTTGGCCATCCTGTTTCTGTAATCAGCAATTTTTTACCTTGAGCAATATTTGTAGTAAGTTCTATCATTTTGTTTAAATAATTGATAGCGTTATGCAAACTTGCACCCTCCCAAAATGGATAGCAGTTAATCAAAATTAAATCACATGCAGCAACTAAATTAGGTCTATTTAAATATTGATAGTATGCATCTACATAGCCAACTGATACATTACTTGGAATTGATTTTTTTACAGTATGAATGTAGCTTAATAATTCTTCTTCTGTTATTTCATTTCTGTGCAATACTTCATTTCCTATAGCTACAACATCTACTACACCTGCATTTGCTAATTGAATAATGGTTTTTATTTCTTGTTCATTTCGTTTTTTATCGCTACTAATCCAAGCACCCACCAACGTTTTTAATCCTTTATGTTTAGCAACTTTTGGAATCAGTTCATTACCATCACTACAAGAAAAAGTGCGTATCCATTTTGTGTACGATTTTACTACATCTAGCCTTTCGTTTATTTGACTTTCAGAAACAACATCACCTGCATCTTGTCCATCTTTATATGCACTAAAGCATAAACCATAAACGCCATTTTTTAATGTTTGAGAAAATGATTGAGCCAGTTGTTCGGTTGATAATGTATCAAGAATTTCAAAATGATTTTCTTGTGTATTAATGGTACTTATAGATACTAATTTACCAATAATACTAGATGAAGAAGTGGCTACTTTTTTCTCTTTTCTTGCATTCAATTTTTCTCTTACTTCTAAGGCTTTGGCTTCATCAATATCATAATCTTTCATTGCCCAAATAGCAGTTAATGTGCCTAATATAGGAATGCCAACAAAGAAAATTCTAAGCCAAAACATGGTTTCATCTGTTTGTGTTGGTGCATTCGATTTAAAAGCAACTAGTGAAAGTATTAAACCACTTAATAATCCTGCAACAGCGGTTCCAAATTTTACCATCCACCAATAAATGGCACCTAAACTTCCTTCCCTTCTTTTTCCAGTATTTAATTCATCTATATCAATTACATCTGATGTCATCGACATCATTAACGTAAACAAACTGCCAATTCCGAATGAAAAGAAAGGTAGTGCAAATAAGAAAAGATAAGGCTTGCCTGGAACAAAAAGTAAATACAACAAAATGTACCCAAATATTGAAATGCCTTGAGAAAGTAAAAAAGCTCTCTTTTTTCCAATTACTTTCGACATTTTAGCAACTATTGGAATTACCAAAACGGTGGTAATTATTGCCCCTACACTTCCAAATAAAGTTGGCCATAAACCAAAACCTTCTTCGTTTCCTTTGAACAAATAATATTTAATAATGAAATACGAAAAACCAGCAGTTGTTTGAAAAGCATTAAAAATTAAGAAAGTAGCAATACATATTTTTCGAAATGGTTTTATTTCGGTAGAAGCTTTTAAACCTTCTTTAATTTCTCCAAAACTATTTAAAATGCCCTTTAGATCGATTGGACTATAATTTTCGTTTAATGTAGATTTACTTGGAATAAAAAATGCTGGAATAGCTGCTAAAATAGTACAACCAATAGCTACATAAACCGATAATGTACGAACTGCTACTTCACTAGATGAAAACAAAGATTTGTCTGCCATAATAACCCAAAACCAAGGTGCAATAACCCAAGCTAATTGACCAATTAATTGAGACGTAGCCATTATATTGGTACGTTCATGGAAATCGTTACTCATTTCGTATCCCATTGCTACATAAGGAATACTAAAAATGGTAAGACCAGAATAAAAAACTAACGATACAACTAAGAAGTAAATAAAATTGTACGTAACACCATTTTCAACAAATAGCTGCCACATAAATGCAAATGAAAAACCTAAAATAATAGCACCTGCTAAAACATATTGTCTTCTTCTACCCCATTTAGATTTCGTGTTATCACTCACATATCCCATTATTAAATCAAACAAGGCATCATAAAACTTCGGAACAAAATAAGTAAGTCCAAGCAACAAACCACTAAAACCTAGCTTTTCTACTAGTACAACAGTAAAAATGCCAATCATTGCTGGAAACATTTGATTTGCCAACATACCCAATCCAAAAGCAATTTTTTGACCTAATGGAACTTTAGCAGAAGAGAGTGATTGTGACATAATATTATTTTAGGGGGTTATTACTACAGTTTGAATTGCTTTGGCAGAAATTTTAAAATCAGTACTTTTTTTATTGAGTGCTAATGAAATGTTTTTTTCATTTTCAGATGGATTAAATATAACCACGGCAACGCTACCATCTACATTCTTTGTAGCCGTAACTTGTAGTTCATTGTCTGCATGTGAAAAACCAATTCTTGTAGCACCTGGTCTAATAAATTTGCTAAAATGAGCCATGGTGTAATATAGTGGGGTAAAGTACACTTCATCTGTATTTTCATCTACAATTACAGGAGCTGCACACCAATTTTTAAACCAATTCGGACCACCTTGTTTATTCAACACCATATTCCAATCTACCCAACCATCTACATAATTATTTAAGCAGCCAATAATATCGCCTGCATATCTAAATACAGGTGCGTATTTAGGATGTAAATATTTTTCTTTTTCGCTTGCCCAATCCCAACCCCAATCGGTGGCTTCTTTACTCCAATACCAACTATTATTTTTCCATGCTGGCACATCACTATCTATACAAGCTTCCGTATTTATTAAATGCTTACTAGGATTTTTAAAATGGGCATATTGTAAATCTTTTGCAAAATAATCGTATGTACTTTCATACCAATGTATAGCAGTACCTCCGTAATATTTTGAAGAATTAGGCGTTCTATACATTTCATCAACCCATTCTTTAAGTCCTGCTCTATTTTGATCGTATCCTAAAATTTTTATTTTTCCATAGCCAGTTTTTTGTAAATGAGGCCCTAAATTATACTCTACAAAATCGGTCATTTCTTTTGGGCTAAAGAGCATACTTTCCCAATTATTACCATTTCCATGTGGCTCGTTTTCGACTGTAATTCCCCAAAAATGAATGCCGTGTTTTTTATAAGCATTAAAGTATTTAGAAAAATACAATGCCCATGTATTATAATATTGAGGCTGTAGTTTTCCGCCAACCCAATTGTTATTATCTTTCATCCAAGGTGGAGCTGTCCAAGGTGAAGCAATAATTTTAAACCCATTTTTAGATACTTTTTGAGCATCTTTTATCATGGGAATAATTGTTTTTTCATCTTCACTTATATCAAACTGATTCAAAGCAGTATCACCTGCTGTAGTATTGTATGCATATTGATGCGTAGAAAAGTCACAGGAGTTGATATGTGTTCTTGTTAAAGAATATTTTGCTCCCGTTTCGCCAAAATAAGCTTCAATAATTTTAGCCCTACTTTTTGCACTTAACTTATTCATTAAAAATGCGGTGGCTTGTGTGAATGAACCGCCAAATCCTGTAATTTTTTGATACATTTCATTGGGGTTAATTGTAATTGTAGAAGAACTTTTAACGTTGGCTGATACAGGAATTGTAGTTAATGAATTACCTGCTGCTGATGTTTCATAAATTTTAACTTGTAGCTTTTGAGCTATAACAGTGTTCATAGATGCAGCAATCATAATCAGTGATGTAAATGTTCGTATATATGGCGTTTTATTCATACTTGGGCATTGTTAGCATATTTTAACACAGCAAAATCTTGACTAATTTAGCAATCAAAAAATGTACATTTTCAAGATGCTAAACTTTGAAAAGCTATAGTAATCAGTTACTTATTTTATTTTATAAAACTTTATTTGGCAATGCTACATCTTTCCACAGTAAATCTTCGTTACCATTATATGTTTTTGTAATAGGCTTTCCATTTCTACTTAGTCCATTAAACTTCTTTGCATCCACCATTTTCCACAAAGCATATTTTGCTTCACCATGAATATTTATTAATCCAAAATGATTTTCAGAATGTAAAGGGTTTGCACTTGCTTTCCAACATTCATCAAAAGCTTCAAAATAAAAACAGCTTATATTTTCTTTTGTAGTCCATTCATTCATTAAACTATAAAAAGTAGCGGCTTTGTATTCGTCAGTTGCTCTTGATCCATTTTTTCCATACAACTCATTACACATAGTAGCCCAACCTGTTTCTCCAATATGAATTGTTTTTTTAGGATCAATGGCATGTACATATTTTGCAACACTATAAAACTGTTTTTTGGCATACTCTACACAACGTTGCATTGCTGCATCAACTTGTTGTTTAGGAGTTAATTTTTTTTCATCTTCTGTATTCCCCCAAAAAACAGGATGGTAATGTGTATCATGCATTGGGTAAGTATGCACAGATACATAATCTACTGCTTTTATTAATTCATTTAACTCTTTTGTATGATACACAGCATCGCCGCCACCCCATGAAGCAAAATTGTCTGAACTTGTAATCCAAAGATTTTTAGGTAGCTTATTGTGCTGTTTTAAATCTTGTAAATAAGTTACCCATTTTAAAATAATATGGGGTGTTACAAAATAGCTTGTTGCCCAATGAACCATTGCTTCGTTACCAACTGCAATAATTTTTATAATATCTGGATACATATTTGTAAGCCTCACAGCTTCTTCAATTTCTACTTGGTTTCTTTCACTTTCTTCATGATGAATAGGGTGAAAAGTTGTCCATGCATTTTTACAATCTATCCAAGCACCTAGCATAATATACATTTCAAAATTGGGCTGCTCATTTTTCAACTCTCTTATGGCTAGAAGTAGATTAATAATCTCTTTATGATGTACATTGTACGTACGTAATACTTTTATATTAATAGCAGCTAATATTTTTAAATCATCTTTTATTTCAGCCACAGTTGGCACTACATCTCTAGTGCATGTTCTGTATCCTCCATAGCAAATGGCTTTATAATTGGAATTTCCTAAAATTTTTTCAGCTGTTACCATATCCATAGGGTTGTTTGCCTTGCAAAGAAGAAAGCAAAAAAGTAATGTAGTTGTTAATATGTTATTTATAGCCTTCACTATTGTAAAGTGTTTTCATTTATGCACACAGTGATATTCTTTACTTGACCATTTCTATGAATAATCTGCTTTGCGTATTCAGCGGCAATAACATTACCATCTATTGTCTTTATTAAACCATCTTTCATTTCGATTTGGATAGTATTTTTTGCACTTTTTTTGTACACAACAGGCACTTGACAAACAGAAAATGCTAAGCTATTTTTTTCTAGATTTAATTGATAGTCTGTTCCATCTGACAGCACAAACGATACTGTTTTTTCTGATGTTAAAAATTCGTTTCCTTTTAACAATTGAGGATTGAATACTAATTCTCCACCTTTAAAACTAACCCCTAATTCTCCAATTCTGCAAAGAATATCTTCTTTTACTTGACCAGTCATTCCAGGCTGTTGAGCACCTTTATTAAATGGTGTATGAGAATAAGGCGTAATTGGAAAAGCTCCATATACATTTGGAGATTTGTGTACACCAATACCATCGTTTATATTGTAATAATGCGTTACAAGAGCATGTATAGTTTGTGCATCAGCATTGTTTTCAAAGGCACCTAAACATGTTTCTTGCACTGCCAATAATAATTTTGAAACCATGTGCCAATAAATAGAACCTAAACCTTCGTAACCATAAAATGTGCCTGAGCGACCAGTGAATTCTTTGTGATTGAATACCGACTCAAAAATTTCTAGGATTAGATTTTTCTCTTTACTTACTAATGCTTGATAGGTTGCTGGCAACTCGTTTAATGCTTTAGCTACATCATCTGCATTTTTAAAATTACCATTAAAATGATAATTCTTTTGTACATCTATTTCAGCTATTGATGTATTGTTTTGCTGCAACAATGTGGTTAACAAAACAGAGGATTCAAAAAGATTTTTTGGGATATTGTTTCTTTGCAAAAACCCTAGTAAATTCTTATTTGGATATAATATATAACTGTTTTGATCTTTTCTATACAAAGAGCTAGCTTGTAGTGCATTTAGTAATTCTAGACTTTCTTGTGGTTGTAAAAATTTTGAAGAAAGTACACCAACTTGTCCTTCTAACATTTCACTTAAATAAGAAACTTCTATGCCATCGCTGTTGTAAGTAAGTAAGTTGTATGCATGGTATAAGCCATCTTTTCGTTTGTTGGCAAGTATAGAATGTTCTAAAAATTGTAAAGAAATTTTTACGAAAGACTGTAAGCTAGCGACACTAATTTCTTTCTTCTTTCCGCTAAACTTTTGTGCGTAAATCGTATCTCTAAATTCGCTTCCAGCATTGCCTAATTCATCAGTTATTTTTTTTCTATCTGCATTATTTATTGATGAAGAAATTAAACTAGAATTATTATTGAATGTGTTGTAAATAGAAATAAATAATTGTTGCAATTCAACTGATACTTCTACGTTTTCTTCGTTTACATTTTCGAATATTTCTTCAAAAAGCTTTAAAAATCTTCTTAAATAATATAGTGTAACCATTGATAGTCCATTACCTACCAATGCATTGTTTGCATCATTCCATTCAGGACGTTGTGTATTCATCCAAATACCACCTTCAGGAACTAAGTTTGACAATTTAGATAAAACAGTTGCTAATGTTTTTTCAATAAAATTTACATGGTAAATTTCATTATTGGCATTTGTAAGCAAAGCACCATCTGCACCATATTCTTTTATACGATGATGAATATTGCTTTCATTGCTATGGTCGAATTCAATAGTATCTTTTGGATTTTTAACAATGCTGCTGTAGCTTTTTATTTTGTAAGGAACATTGGCATAAACAAAATTATTTTTTGATAAAAGTGTAGCAATAGCACCTGCATTTTTTTGTTCTGCAAATTCTAAAAACTTAAGCAGATAAATAATTTGATGATCGCCCCAATAACCAATGTAGCTCCAAGGATTGTCTGGCTCTATGGTTTCCCAATCAAAGCCATCTTTTGTTACTCTATAAGGGTTGTAACCATCAAATGTAGATGCATTTAAAAACTTATAAATCATCCCTTCTATAAAGGCAGGATAAGAATGAGCTAAGGCTTCCCAATTTTGAAAAATATCTCTCCAATTACCTTGGTAATCTAAAATTTTACTACCATCAATTTCACTTTTTGTGTTGATGGAAAATTGATTCCAAGGACGGCTTGGGTCTCCATGTCTTCTGCTAAATTTCAAAGGCAAATACTCTGTTGCTAATCGAATAAAATCGGTATCATTTGATTGATTTGCTAACGCAATTAATTCATCGCTTGTAAATAAATCGCCTAATTTATCGAGGTTTGATTTTACGTTTTCAAATACTTGTTTGTTTGCTTTTTGTAAGTATCTGTCAAAGTCCCATTTTTCTATTTGGTAGTTATTGTCAAAAATTCCACCACGCATGATGTTGAAAAGCACATTAGAAAAATGTCTTGTATCTTTTAAATTATCGTTTGTAAATTGTAAGGCATCTGCACTGCTAGCCAATTTTATTAAATTGGTAGTGCCTAATTCTATATCTTCCTCAATTTCACTAAGTAAATTTTTATCACTTTTAATTTTTTCACTAAGTGCTATAACAGATGCTACTGTTTGGTTAACATTGCAAATAGTATTCCATTGCTTTTTTTCACCTGATTGAAGCAATAATTTCGTGGCTACAAAGTATGCCCCCTTTTCGCCTTTAACATCGGTTTCTTGCACTAAACTTTCACCATTTCGAAACGCTTGTAATTGTAAAGATGATAATAAATGAGTGGCATTATCAATGCCTAACTGCCATACAACATTTGCTTTTAAAGCTTCACTTGGTTCTGCTTTATCTACAATAATTGCACTTAATGCAAAAATACCTATGTTCTCATTTGGCATTAATTCGCTACGCTTATAGGCATCCGCTAAATTACTTGCCTTGGTTTGTAAATCGCTAGGCACACCGTAAGGCAAAATATTCTGTAATCCATCTACAATTTCAAACGCTATGGCTTTTGTACCGATATTTTGTATGGTGCTTCTTTTTACAAATCCAAATTGATTGCTTGAATTCCATTCGTAGCAAAATATTAATTCTAAGGTGTTATTTATTTCTTCGAAAATTACTTTATTACTGTATTGATTTTGATACAAGTTTCTTGTAATATCGAATCTTCCTTCACTTCTTACAGAAAAAGGTTCCCACAAAATGGTTGAATCATTGTTAACTATTCTTACAATTGTTTTACTACCAGTTATTTCTGCTGTATCCGTTATTTTATCGTCTGTATAATATGGAAATAATGCGTATTCACTATTTTTTCTACCAGCACTGATACCACCGTTGCTTGATAAAAAAAGCCAATGATTTGAGTCACTAACAATACTCATAAAAAAATGACGCATCTTATTTACATCTGAAATTTTAAAGAAAATTTCATTATTTATCAATACAGTTTCTAGACTTTGGTTAGTGCTCATTAATATTTGTTTTAAGAAGTAAAGTTTACAAAATCAAGGGGGTAAAAAAAGTACCTCATACTGCTACGAGATACTTTTTGTTGGGTAAACGTTATAATTAAATTTGTTTGTATACTCTTACATAATCGATGCTCATTGTTTGTGGAAATGGTGTTCCAATAGTTGGAAAGCCTACATAATTTCCACCAACAGCTATATTTAATAATAAGAAGAATGGTGTATTAAAAACCCATTTGCCCGTTACATTTTCTGGGGTAATTCTTTGATATAAAAAGTTGTCTACGAAAAAGTCTATATAACCCTCACCCCATTCAACAGCATATACATGAAAGTTAGCATCAAATCTGCCGTTCATTAAAGCATATTGTTTTGTAATGGCTGCACCACCACTATAACCTGGACCATGAACGGTGCCATGCACTAGATGTGGTTCTTGTCCACGTTGCTCCATAATATCTATTTCACCACATTGTGGCCAAGGTGTATTGTCGATGTTCGCACCTAACATCCAAAATGCTGGCCAAATTCCTGGTCCAGTTGGTGTTTTTATTCTTGCTTCAAATCTGCCATAAGTTTGTTCTAGCTTTGCTTTTGTTTTTATTCTAGCAGAAGTAAATCCAGCACCTGCAAAACTTTCTCTCATCGCCGTTATTACTAAATTTCCACTACCATCTAAAGCCACATTACTTGTTCTGTTGGTGTAAGATTGTAATTCAGCGTTTCCCCAACCATCGTTATTAGGGCCACGTCCTACGTCATACACCCACTTTGTTGCATCAGGGCTAGTGCCTGCTGTACCTGTAAATTCATCACTCCAAGTTAATTGCCAATTTCTTTTTGGCAATTCTTGTTCTGCTTTTTTTTCGCAACTACTTAAAGTAAGTACGGCTGTTGCAATTGCACCTAACTGTAATACTTTGTTTTTTATTTTTATAGCAATCATTGTTAGAATATTTTTTAATAGTTTATGTATTGGTTAACGCCAGAAGTAAATGTTGTCGAAGAAAACAGATGGTCCGTTGGTAGCAGTGTTAATATCTACTTTAAATTGAATTACATTATTAAGTGCAACACCAGAAAAAGATGACAATGGAATGTCAACACTATTCCAACCAGTAGTTGTTGGTACTGTTAATGCAACTGAACGTTCTGTAGGGCCAGGACTAATTAAGAAGAAACGCAATTGAGTTGCATCTAATGAAAAGAAATCAATATGAAGATTTGAGTATGTAGAAACATTTAATGCTGATGCAAACTGTGTACCTTGATAATTTAAATTACGGTATCTTAAAGTATTGTTTCCTGCAATTGCAATTTGACTTACTGTAGTAGATTGTCCCCAAGCTGGATTAAAATCTGTATTAGGCACATTCGTATACGTATCGCTAAAAACAGATAAAACATTTGTAGCTGATCTTGTAGGCACAGGTGCTGCTACGCTAGGGTCGTTATTATAAAAGTACACATTGTCAACAAATAAAGAAGTGCCATCGCCACCTTCTAAAATTATTTGTCCCAAGTTAGCTCTTCTAGAAAGACCAGTCATACTTGCAAAAGAAATATCGATTGATCTCCAACTTTGGCTTACCAAGAAAGGAGTAGTGAATGTGGTAGAATGTCTTGTATCATCTGTACCTCCAAAAGCACCATCAGCTCCAAAATCTACAACTATAACCCTCAATTGCCTTCCTGGTAATACAGCATTTGGGAAAAAGGCATCTAAATGAAGATGCGACACAGAGCTGGCATTTACAGTAGGTGAGCTAAATTCAATACCTACAAAGTTGAAATTGGTATAATTCAGCACATTATCGTTTTGAACTTTAAAATCGTTTGAGGTAGTTGTTTGCCAAGGCTGCCAGTATCCATTGTAATAATTTACAGGGATGTTTGGATAAGCATCTGAGAAAATAGAAATTACATTTGAAGCAGGCCTTGTAGGTGTGGGTGCATTTGTATAAGCACCTGAACAAGTGATACTTAATTGACCAGTTGCATTTTTTCCACCAACCGTTGCAGTAATGATGGCTGTACCTGCACCTATTGAAGATACCACACCATTAGCATTAACTGTTGCTACACTTGGATTAGAAGATTTAAACTCAAAAAATGAAGTGCTTAAACCTACCACTTGATTTACACCATTTGGCATATTAAAACTTGAGACAATGCCAGTAACTTGTGTATTTACGCCAACATAGGTATTTGCACTTGCGTTAGTGCCATTCATAATAGAATGTTGACCGGCTAAAATTGTACCTATGTTTTCGAATTTCACTTCATCTATCCAAACTGTGTAACCTCTATTGTTTTCTGGACCTGCAGAAAAATAGAATAAACCTCTTTCTGCTTTTAGTTTTGATGGATCTGGAATTGGGATGATTACTTTTTTCCAATTGGTATTTACTTGATAGTTGCTAAGATTTACTACGTAAGTGTTAGCTCCCAAATCGTTTCCAAAACCCAATACACCAACTGTAGCTGCTTGTGATGCTTTTATGTAAAATGTAAGTGCAGTAAACTCACTCAAATTTCTGCCAGTTCTACTAAAAAATACACCTCCTGCATAAGCACCTTGTGGACTGTTTGCATCTGGTATTTCAAAACGCATGGATTGTCTTGAGCCGTTATATGTTTCTTTCGTTTCTACTTGAAAAGCTCTTACATCTGACCCTCCAAAAGCTGCATATGCTAAATCGCCTGTAAAATCATCTAAAAATACATCTCCATTTTTGGGAAATTCAGGAGCTTGTAAAGATGAAACATCTCTTTTAGTACATCCGGCTATAAGTAGTATAGCTGCTGCTAATAAGCTACTTGTGTATATTCTAATTTTTTTCATCGTTTTAAATTTGAATTTGTTTTGATGATTTTTATATTTATTTCCCTAGATTAAATTGAATGTAGGTTCTAATTTCCCATTCATTTCCATTAGGAAAACCAATTGCATTCGGATCTGGAACCCAATTTCCTGCAGGGTCTAATGTTTTAGTAGGAGAATATCGAGGTGAATATTTGTTAAGGGTTCTATATGTTCCTCTCAAACCTATTTTAGTAGCAGGTAGCATTAGCCAATCTGGCTTTCCTACTTCTGATGAAATATCTGCAATTAATTGAAGAGGGAAGGTTAAGTTAAAATCTCTATGATAATCGAAAGGCCCCCAATCGTTAAATCTAGCTATTGTAGTAAACTTTAGCTTTCTATAAATTGTTCTAATATCCAAACCAACTCTATTAATGGTTCTAGCATCGCTACCATTTGCTTGACCATTTCCTGCATATAAATTTGCAATGATGCCAAAGTTGGTATTGAATTTAGAAACAATTCTGGTATTTATTTCCCATAAATCTTGTGCTGGTGCAGAACCAGGAAAAGCAAACAAATTTCTATTTGCTAAAATACCAATAGCTGCATCTTGTACTGTAGGTAAATGTCTATAAACAAATCCTGCACTAATTGCAAATTTTGCATCTTCTGATCTATCATTATCCCATTCATACATCCAAGTAGCTGGAGTAGGATCGTAAGTTAATAATAATTCACCGCCTACAGTTTCTCTGTTCGAACGTACTGCAAAAGGATCATCTAATATATTTCTTGGTCTAGCAGGAGCTTGTGCACTTGCAGCAATTGGTCCTTCTAATGGCTTTTGGTATAAGAAATTTGGAGCAATTTGAAATTTACCAACATTGTAAGTGAAACCACTCAGCACATTAAACATATTTCCACTACCTACATCTTTTAAACGCCAGCCTGTAAACGTTTTGGTTTGATCAAAGCCACCGTTTGCCACCAAACCCATATAAGAAGATAAACCGTACCATTGAATAGCACCACTTGCGTAAGTAAGTTTAATTTTTCCTCCAAAATTATCCGTTGATTTAATTACATCTTGATAGTGTTTTCCATCTCTTTCTAGCTGAAATACTCTATTATTTAATGGTTGACCACCCCATATACCACCAATATCAATTCCTAGTTTGTCGAATTTTCTTGATAAAGCAAGTGTGGCTCTTCTTGTTTTAGGTACAGGAACGGCAAAAGAACTTTGAATACCACTTCTTTGTACCAAATCTTCATGGAAAATAACGGTAGCATCAAATTTTGCAACTTTACGTGTGTATTTAGCCAATACAGCAGGGTTAGCTCCCCACCAAAGTTCAGGACCAAAAGCAACCTTAAGTCCTTTTAAAGCTTTCTTTCCTTCTACCTCAAAACCAAATGGAGCTTCACCATTGTAGATGTCTATGTTTGGCCCATAATTAGCTTCTTGGTATAAGTTGAAAAAGTCGCCTTCGTAAGCCCAATGATAATGACCTGTTCTGTAAAAACCAGTTACTTTAAAATCTTTAGCATCCCAACTGTAACTTGCTCTGTACAATTGTACTCTGTTATTCGAATTCATTAAAACGGGTCCTGTTGGTGTGCTAACAGTAATACGTCTACCTCTGTTTTCATAAAACACTTCATCAATTGGATTTTCTGCTACATTACCTAATAAATTAAATTGAACATTAGCTGTAACATTGGGTGCAGGTTTAGCAGTTATACCAATATTAAACGATTGCATATGATCGAATCCTAATCTGTTAGGAAATCCGCTTGACAACGCTGCTTCTGTAGATTTTGGTGTAGAAATTAAACTACCGCCTGTATTAAATGTGGAGAAATTAGCTTGTAAATCGCTTAAATATAATTTGCCTTTATCGTCAGCTGAAGAAGCTGCCCTATCTGATCTAGCCAATAACATGGCATCAATAATTTGTAAATTATCAATGGCTGTTAATGCTGCTTTACCATTTACAAATGGATTCAATTGATGAACTTGTTTTAAAGCATAATAAGCAGCTCTAGGATATAATTCGTAAGTACCATTTTCATTTGTTCTTCCTTTTGCACAGATACCAAACCACTCCTCATTCATATTATTTTCACCTTGCACAAAATCGTTGGTATAACCACCATTGGACCATGAAGCTGTTGGGTCATGTTCGTCAAGATTAACAGTTTGTCCAGTTTTCCACCAACCATCGCTAAATTGGAAGGTAAAACCACCTAAACTATTGTTATTTTTACCCATTCCTGCTGCATTGGCATAAATTTCTCTCCAGTTACTTACCAATACTTTAGCTTGATATTCTTGATCTTCTTTATTGGCTTTAGCATTATAAGCGTCTGAACCAAACTCCGTTAATACTATAGGTTTTCCATATTCTTTTGCAACTCTGTCATATAGGTCTGTAAACGTAGATCCTCTGTAAACATTAATTCCTAAAATGTCTACATCTTTACATTCTTTCGCAATTATATCTAAGAAAAGTAAATCACCGTTACAAATAGACATAGGATGATTTGCATCGATAGCCTTCATTTCTTTTACTGCTTCGTTAAATAACTTGTACATAAACGTAGCGTCTTTTGTAGATTTTCTATCTTGAACAGGAATGTTTTCTGTTTCTGCTCCACGCCAAAACAAACCATAATTGTTTTCGTTTCCTAAAAGAAACATCAACAACCCTGGTGTATTTTTATACTGCGTTACCATTTCTTTTACCTCTTTTAGTAATATTTCTCTAACTGCTGGGTTCGAATAATCTGTGTTTGCTTCCCATTTACCCTTAACAGTTAATCCATATCTACCAAAAGAATGGTTTAACATGGTATAAATTCCAAAATTGTTATAGATATACGCTATCCATTTTGCTGGCACACCAGTATATTGTCTAATGGTATTAACGCCCATATTTTTTAACATGGCCATTTCATAATCTAATGCCGCTTTGATAGTTGCATCACTTTGTGTCCAAAGGCTGTAGGTGTAATTGGTTCCAACGGGAAAATAATCCCAATTCATACCATTAATAAATAATGGATTTCCATTAGCGGTAAGTGTAGACCCATTGTTGCTATTTTGAACTTGCACTTTTTGTGCAAATGTGACAAGGGTTAAACTAAGGCAAAATACTGTAACTAAGAGATAAACATTTTTTCTCATACGGCAATTTTCTTTTTTAAATCGTTAAGCTAAAAACAACAATCGCATTTATTCATCCGTTATGGATTTCTGCATTGTAAAGGTATTATTGTTATTTTTAGACTTCCAAATATGCTTGTACATCATTACTACATCAATATGTATAAATGCTTGATTATGATTACTTTTTTCTACATCTACACTACATCAATATTATTAGCCTATATTTAAATTCCAATTTATTGCATGCCATTACAAAAAATACTTTTACTGTTTATTTCAATTGTTTGCAGCTTCTTTACACAAGCTCAAATAAATATTAAAAACTTTACCAGACTAGAATATGGTGGTGGAATGCAAAACTGGTCTATTGAAGGTGATAAAGAAGGTAGAGTTTATATTGCAAATAACGAAGGCCTACTTGTTGGTATTGGAAATAAGTGGCTAATTTATCCAACACCAAATAAAACCATTGTTCGTTCTATTGCTCTTGACAACAATGGTAAAATATATGTAGGAGGTCAGGATGAAATTGGGTATTTCACTCCAAATAAAACAGGAAAATTAATATACGTATCTCTTTTACCACAAATAACTGAATCAGAAAGGCAGTTTGCTGATGTTTGGAATGTTGTAGTTGTAAATGATGTTGTTTATTTTAGAACTTCTCAAAAAATATTTGTATTAAACAAAAATAAAATTACTATACACAAAACCAAAACTCAATGGGATTTTTTGGGTGCCATTGGTAGTAATATTATAGTTGCAGAACGAGAGAAAGGTTTGTATTACTTAAATGGAAACAATTTAATTGTAAATAACATTAATAAAAACATCCTACCAACTAGTATTACTAGCTTTAAAAATGGTAGTTTACTTACAACCGTCAACGATGGATTGCTGATTATTGAAAACAATGTAATTAAAAAGTTTGCCATACAATCTAGTAATAATGCAGATAATAATCAACACTTTACCTGTGCAAAACAACTAGCAGACAAATCAATTTTGGTTGGCACATACGATAATGGCATTTATAAATTAGATAGTAACGGTGTATTATTACAAACTTTTACTGCTTCAAACGGGTTAAATAGCAATAATATCAAATGCATTTACCAAAATAAACTTGATATTTTTTGGGTAGGCTTAGAAGATGGTATTGCAGCATTGGATATGCAATACAATATTAGTCAAATAAATCCCCGTTTATTTAATGGTGCTGCTGGCTATAGTGCTGCCATTTATAACAACAAAATTTACTTTGCACTGGCTAACGGAATTTATACAATGCCATTAACAGATAACATTAGCCGACTTTCTAATGCAGAAAACCTAAAAAAAATTGCCAATGGGCTAAGTTGGAAGCTAACAGTAATTAACGGAAAACTTTTTGCAGGAAGAGATGATGGATTTTATGAAATAAAAAACGACGCTCTTTCAGTTATTGATAAAAATACGGGGTTTTGGATTTTTAAATCGTTACGCAACAATACAAATACTTTTATTGCTGGCAACTATTGGGGTATTTCTCTTTTTGATTCTTCTATAAATGGGTTTAAAAAAGTTAAAGATTTAAGTAGTTTAAATATTTCTGCCCGTTATCTTGAAGTTGACACGATTGACAATACTATTTGGATTTCTCATCCGTACAGAGGTGTTTATAGTGTTTCAGCAACTAATTTTTTCATTCAACATTATACTCAAAACGATGGTTTGCCATCAACATTAAACAACCATGTTTTTAAAATCAATAATACAGTTGTAATTGCAACTATAAATGGCATTTACACATTTAATAAAAAATCGAAACGATTTGAAGTTTCCGACACTTATAAACAATTTTTTAATAATAAAAGTATTCGTTATTTACAACAAGACACAAAAGGAAATATTTGGTTTGTAGAAAACAAAACGGTGGGTTTGGTAAATATTGCTACAAAGTCTATTACCTATTTCAATGAACTACATCAAAAGATTTTAAGTGGTTTTGAAAATTTTTTATTGGTAAATAACAACTTATTGGTAGGTGCAGAACAAGGCTTCTTTTACTTAAACGCCAATAAATACTTACAGCAAAAACAAATAAATAATGTATTGTTTACAGGTATTACTGCATATAATAAAGAAGATTCGGTTTTGTATGCAGGTACAGGTTTGGCTAGCAACGAAATGGTAGTAAGTAAAAAATGGAGTTCTTTTCACTTTGAATTTTCGTCGCCATTTTCTTCTCAATCAATTAATACTAAATATGCTTACAGATTAGTAGGTTTTGAGGAAGAATGGAGCGGGTGGACGTATAAAACAGAGAAATTTTATACCAATTTACCAGCAGGTAAATACAAGTTTGAAGTAAAAGCACTTAACAATTTAAATAAAGAATCTGCTATTACAAGTTTTTCTTTTAAAATTTCACCTCCTTGGTACAATACTACATGGTTTAAAATACTTGTAGCCGTATTACTCATTTTTATTATTTATAGAATACATATATACCAAGAAGCAAGGGTAATAAAAAAACAAGAAATTAAACAAGCAGAAGAAAGGAAATTGTACGAAGAAAAGCAACTAATGCTTTCTTATAAACACCAAATGGAACTTGAAATAGCTGAGAGAGAAATGATGCAATTGAAAAATGAAAATTTAGAAGCCGAACTTGCCTCTACAGCAATGAATTTAGTTCAAAAAAAGGAGTTTATTATTAGAATTAAAGACGAAATAAGTAAGCTAAATAAAAGTGGAAAAGACTCAATTGATAGTTCTGAATTGAAAAAAATTTTAAAACGATTAACAGCTGAAGATAAGTTAGACGATGAGTGGGATCAATTCTCTATACATTTTGATAAAGTACATGGTAGTTTTATAAACAATGTAAAAAAACAATATCCAGATTTAAAACCGCATGAATTAAAACTCTGTGCATATATTAGACTTAACTTATCAAGTAAAGAAATAGCACAATTAATGAGCATTTCAGTAAGAGGTGTTGAAATTAGCCGTTATAGACTAAGAAAAAAATTACAAGTTCCGGCCAAAGAAGATTTATATAAATTTCTTACGGATATTGCTCAAATTTAGGTTTAGTTTAAAAAAAATTAGCCTTAAACTATATATAATTGTGCATGACTAATATTTGTATGCTCAATTTTGAAGCAGTAAAATATTGGTGTTATGATTATACAACTATTTATAAAAAAAGAAGTTTAGTGAACAAATTTTCACTAAACTTCTTTAAAGCCATTCACAAATCTGACTTCTACAATATTTTACCAACCGTTTTAGAACAGTATATCTTTTTAGTGCAAGCCTCGTTTTTTTAACAATTCCTCTAATTCTTGATGATTATTTGGCTTTTTAAACTGTCTATAAATCAAAATAACAGGAATGAACATCGGAATTAAAACTCCAATATTTTTCTTAGAAGACAAGCACCAAGAAACAATACCAACTGCTAATATTCCTGCTAATAATCCAATCCAAAATGCATGAAAAATTTTAGAATTTTTCAGATTTTTTTTCTCTACCAACAATTCTTCATCAGTCATTTCGTAAATATCTTTCCTATTCACTTGAATTTATTTTGAAGTTTTAGTTTTGTATTGACGCTAAAAATAATTTGTAATAAATTAGTCATGCACCACCATCAAAGGAATATGGCTATGAAATGCTAGCATTTGTGTATGACTACGTTTAAATAAACGATCTAACAAACTTCTTTTCTTCGGAATATTAATAATTAAATCTGCATTATTAGCCGTAGCAAAATCGTTTACAGCATCTGTAAATGAACTGTTTTTAACTTCAAAATACTCAAATACATATCCCTCAAAAAGTTGATTTAGCGAATAACGCTCTTGGTATTTTTCTTCTTCATCAATGTCTTCATCGTTAGCAACATGTAGCACAAATAGTTTTGCTTTACTTACATCTAACAAATGCTTAATTACATCTACAGGTGTTGTATTGGCAACACTTTTTAAATCTACGGTTAAAATAATTTCTTCAATAGTTTGAAAACGAGCATTTGGTGGAACAATAATTACAGGAACATTTGTATTTTTTGCAACTATTGTGGTATTACTACCAATTAATGTCTCTTCAATCATACCACCACCTGTAATACCCATTATAATAAGGTCTACTTTTCTATCGTCACAAGTATCGTTAATTCCGTCTGTTAACGTATTAAACTCAGCAAAAGTGCAAATACTAACCTCGTTATTTGCTAGCTTAGTTAATTCATCTTGCAACTCTTTTAAATTGGTTTCGCTTATTTCTTTAAATGTATCTAATTCAACCGGAAAAGCGGCTGTAGACAATAAAGGATCTGCAACTACAGGCTGCATAGTTTGGTAAGCATTGTATAAAATAATTTCGGCAGCTTTTACTTGTTTAGCAAAATCTAGTGCATAAAGTGCAGCATTTTTTGCGGTTGCAGAAAAGTCTGTAGGTACTAATATTGTTTTCATGTGTTGTTTTTAAACTAATTGTGTGCAACAAATAAAGGTGTTTTGGTATGAAAAGCCAATGTTTTTGTATGGCTCTTAAACATACTTTCTAATACACCTCGTTGTTTTGGAACAATAACAATAAGATCGATTTGATTGGCTTCGGCAAATTCAGAAACACCCTCTGTAAAATCAGATGCATTTACAAAATGAAAAGAAGGTTGAAACTCATTAAACATATTAGAAAGTAATGCTACTTCTTTGGTAAAAGCAGCCGAACTAGTTTGCTTATCAGAAACATGAACAATAGAAAAATCAATTGTTTTAGATGCCAATAATTGTTTAATTTTTTTCTCAGGAATATTGGTTTCAATGTCTTTAAAATCAGTAATCAAGGCTACTTTCTCTAGCTTAGAAAGATTGGTATCTGCAGGAACAATAATTACAGGTATTTCGGTATGTTTTGCAATGGTAAGTGTATTGCTACCCACCAATGTTTCTTTTAATTTTCCACCACCTGTTATACCCATAATAATAACGTTGGCATTGGTAATTTCTAATACTTGTGCAATTCCTTCCTTTAAATCGGCACCACCATGAAACAACTCTACATTTACGCCTTCAGGTATTGTACCCAAATCGGCCAAAAATGCTTCTAATTGCTGCATACTTTTTTCTTTAAAAGGTTCTGCACTTACTTTTGTTTCATATCCATCTAAAGGGTTACTAATCGATAAAACCTGATAGCTATGGTATAATGCTATGTTGGCAATTTTTAATTTGCTAGCAAAAGCAATAGCATATCGAGCCGAATTTTTTGCTGTTTCAGAAAAATCGGTAGGTACTAGAATTGTTTTCATTGATAAAAGGATGCTTTAATTTTTAGTTATGTACTACGTATAATGGAATATTTGATTGAAATGCCAATGCTTTTGTATGGCTATTAAACAATTTACCCCAAATACCGTGTTGCTTTGGAATTACAGTGAGTAAATCTATAGATTCTTTTTCACAATAATCGTTCAAAGCCTCGGTAAAATTATCAGACTGTAGATTTACAAAACTTAAAGGATAGCCAGGGAAAAGTGTTTTAAATGCATCTTTCTGTTTATTTACATCTGCCATTTCTTCTGAGCTAGAAACATGTACAATAGACAACTCTAATTGATGTAAAATAAATGGCTTTCGAATTTTTACATCTGGTATTGTGGCTTCTACATCTACCAAATCTGTTGCTAATGCCATTTTTTGAATTTGTTTGCAAGTGGCAGTTGGTGGAACAATAATTACAGGGATTGAAACTTTTTTTGCCAAAGCCAAAGTATTACTTCCTACAAAAGTTTCTTTTAATTTATTACCACCTGTAATTCCTGAAATAATAATATCGGCTTGTGTAAATTCTATAATTTCTTCAATTCCATCAATTAAATCTGCAGAACCATGTGTTAATTCTATCTGAATACCTGCTGGTATATCACCTAATGATGCTTTAAAAGCTTCTAACAACTCAATGCTTTTCGATTGAATGGGTTCTACATTTAGAACTTCTACTTTTCGTACAATAGGATCGTTTACAGAAAGTACTTGATAACCATGAAATAGTGTTATTTTATTGATATTCATTTTTTCTGCAAAAGCAATTGCATAATGTGTAGCATTTTTAGCTGTTTCAGAAAAATCGGTTGGTACAAGTATTGTTTTTATCATAATGGTTGTTTAGAAGATAAAATTATGTATTTTATTACTGTGATAATATGACTTTTGTTAGCTTCTACATAATTGTTTTTTACAATAAAAAAGCTGCCACAAGTTAGTTGTTAGCAGCTTTTTAAAATGTTATTTTTTATTTATGATATAGCTTTTAATACCAAATCTTTTACAGCATCTAAAGCAATTCTTTCTTGTAACATACTATCTCTGTAGCGTATAGTTACAGTATTATCTTCTTTTGTTTGATGATCGATGGTTACACAAAACGGAGTACCGATTGCATCTTGCCTTCTGTATCGTTTACCAATTGCATCTTTTTCTTCGTAAAAACACTTAAACAATGGCTTACATTCATCTAACAATTGTTTGGCAATTTCTGGTAATCCATCTCTTTTTAATAATGGTAAAATGGCTAACTTAACAGGAGCAATTTTTTCAGGAATATGCAATACTGTTCTACTATCGGTGCTACCATCTTCTTTTGGAATAATTTGTTCTTCGTAAGCATTTGCTAAAATCAATAAAAACATTCTATCTAAACCAATAGATGTTTCTACCACATTAGGTACATAATTACCAAAAGGCTTACCAGTTGCTGCATCAATATCATTATCGAAATATTGTTGCTTCTTTTTACTGTATAGTTGATGTTGTGATAAATCAAAATCGCCACGACTATGAATTCCTTCTACTTCTTTAAATCCAAATGGAAATTCAAACTCAATGTCACAAGCTTCTTTGGCATAATGTGCCAATTTTACGTGGTTGTGATAGCGATATTTATCAGCAGGTAATCCTAAACTTAAATGCCATTGCAAACGGGCTTCTTTCCAATATTGATACCACTCGCCTTCTGTGCCAGGACGAACGAAAAATTGCATTTCCATTTGCTCAAACTCTCTCATTCTAAAAATAAATTGGCGAGCAACAATTTCGTTTCTAAAGGCTTTTCCGGTTTGTGCAATACCAAATGGAACTTTCATTCTAGCGGTTTTTTGCACATTTAAAAAATTTACAAAAATACCTTGAGCCGTTTCTGGACGTAAATACACAATATTATCATCAGGATTATCAGAAGCAATTGCACCAAATTCGGTTTTAAACATTAGGTTGAATTGGCGAATTTCTGTCCAATTACCTGTTCCACTTACAGAACAAACAATTTTGTTGTCATCGATCAATTGTTTTAATCCAGAAAAATTATCGGTTGCTAAAAGCTCATCCATTGCTTTTAACAAAGCAAATTCTTCTTCTTTTTTTCCTTCTAAAGCCAATTTTTCTGCATGTGCTTCAATTAAATGATCTACACGATAGCGTTTTTTACTGTCTTTATTATCAATTAAAGGATCGCTGAAATTATCAACATGTCCACTTGCTTTCCAAGTTGTAGGATGCATAAAAATAGCAGCATCAATACCTACAATATTATCATGCATTTGGGTCATGCTTTTCCACCAATAATCACGGATATTTTTTTTCAACTCACTGCCATAAGGACCATAATCGTACACTGCACTTAGTCCATCGTAAATTTCACTAGACGGAAAAACAAAGCCATATTCTTTGGCATGAGAAATAATAGATTGAAAAATATTTTCTGATTGTGTGCTCATAAGGCTGCAAATATAAGTAACCGAAAATTATAGAATGGTAGAAACAAAAGCTTGAAAAACATTTAACAAGATTACTTATTGCAGTTTTTTATTGCTCAAATGCCTTGTAGCATCTCGAATATTTTTTTTCTCGAAATTTTTTTCTAAAGCATTGGTTAAGTTCACACCTGTTTGGTTGGCCAAGCAAATAAGCACCCATAAAACATCGGCCATTTCGTCGGCTAATTCTTTGTTTTTATCAGACTCTTTAAAAGATTGTTCTCCATATTTTCTTACCATTAATCTACTCAATTCTCCTACTTCTTCCATCAAAATTCCCAGATTGGTAAGTTCATTAAAGTAACGTACACCAACGGTTTTTATCCAATTATCTACATCGTTTTGGGCTTGTTCTATGGTCATAAAATTGTGTATTGAATTATTGATAAATAAATTTTGATTTCATAATTGTAGCAATAGAAGCTGCTCTTTGTTTAGCCAATTCACTCCTATTTCCTTCAAACATTTCTGTAACAGTTTCTTGAAATAATTGTACCCATCTATCAAAATGTTCAGGCTTAAAAGCAGACAACTGGTGAATATGTTGATGAATTTGAAACATATTGCCACTATATTGTTGGGTGTTTAATAAAATAGATTCCCAAAATTGGGTAATGATGGGTAAATGTTTTTCTAGGTTTAATGCTACAACTTTAGTAAAGTAAAATCCGATTAATTCATCTGTTAAAGCCTTTTTATAAAAAGCTATTAGTAGCTTTTCAATATCTTCTTTGCTATTTATATCGTTCATTATTCTTTGTTTTTACTATCGATAACAATGGTTACAGGGCCATCATTGGTTAATGAAACTTTCATATCGGCACCAAAAATGCCTGTTTCAATTTTTTTATTGAGTAAGGTTTCTAAATGTGTAATCATTTGTTCATACAATGGAATAGCAATATTGGGTTTACTTGCTTTTATGTACGAAGGTCTGTTCCCTTTTTTGGTAGATGCATGTAAAGTAAATTGACTAATGAGTAAAATACTACCATCAACATCTATTAAACTTTTATTCATCACACCATCTTCATCATTAAAAATTCTAAGCTGAATTATTTTATTGCTAAGCCATTGAATATCATCTATGGTATCTGCATCTTCAATTCCTACAAGAACCATTAATCCATTTTGTATAGCACCAACTACTTTTTCATTAACTGTAACAGATGCATTACTTACTCTTTGTATTACAACTCTCATATTAGTTTAACAATTTATCTAGTAATTTTAACCAATGAAGATAGATATTAGTGCCGAAATAAATTTTCAAACTGCAAGAAGTGGTGGAAGCGGCGGGCAAAATGTAAACAAGGTTGAAACAATGGTTGAAGGTAGATGGAATATTGAAACATCTACTCTTATTAGCCAAGAACAAAAACAAATAATAATAGAAAAATGTGCCAACAAAATAACTGTTGATGGTGTTTTATTAGTTAAATCTCAAACAGCTCGTACACAACTAGAAAACAAGCAATTGGTAATTAAAAAAATGAATGAATTGGTTTTCCTATCATTACAAAAAAAGAAAAAAAGAATTGCCACAAAACCAAGTAAAGCAGCCGTTCAAAAGAGAATAGAACATAAAAAGAAAACAGCATTTACAAAGGCAAACAGAGGCAAAATAAATACACATGAATATTAAAACAACCATATTCAACAAGAAAATGAAACAACTAATTTTGTTGATTATTGTTGTGTGCATGGGTGTTTTAAACACAATGGCTCAAACACAAAATACCATTCAATTTATTCATAAAGTTGGTGTAGACACATTGCAACTTCAACAAGAATATACCAATAGTTTTGGTGAAAAATTTAGTGTTAATCGGTTTAAATACTATGTCTCTAACATTCAAATAAACAATCAAAATGTAAATGAATTTGTAAACAAATACTATTTAATTGATGAAGCAGATAGTAGTACAAAAACAATCTCATTTTCCACCCATTTCAATGAAATTACTTCGATTAGTTTTGTATTAGGCGTTGATAGCATTAAAAATGTAAGTGGTGTACAAACTGGTGTTTTAGATCCTATAAATGGAATGTTTTGGACTTGGAATAGTGGCTATATTATGGCAAAATTAGAAGGTGTTTCTACTAGTGCAAAAGTTGCAGGAAACTTATTTTCTCATCATGTTGGTGGTTACAAATGGAATGAAAATACGGTAAGAAAAATAACTTTTTCAATTCCTAAAACAAACCAACAAAAACAACAGAATTTAGCAATAAACGTAGACGTGTTAAAATGGTTTCAATCGGCACATTCAATTCAAATTTCAAGTCATCCAATTTGTCATTCAACAGGTAATTTAGCTTTGCAAATAGCAGATAATTATGCAACTATGTTTTCTATTACAACTCCATAATACATGCGTTTAATCACAACCATATTATTTCTATTTATTGTTGTTGTTTCTTGTATTGCATGGGTTAATCATGCTAAGCCACCAAAAACCACTCCTTTAAATTTTATTATCCCAAAAGGATGGCCACAACCTGTTTACGATTTTAAAAATAATCCACTTACAAAAGAAGGTTTTGAACTGGGTAGAAAATTATTTTACGATTACAGATTAAGCAAAGACAGTAGTATTTCTTGTGGTAGTTGTCACCAACAATTTGCAGCATTTGCTACATACGATCATAATGTTAGTCATGGTTACAATAACAGTCAAACAACACGTAACGCACCTGCATTATTTAATTTGGCATGGACAAAAAATTTTATGGCCGATGGAGGTATCAATCACTTAGATCTTCAACCTATTGCACCTATTACAGCACCCAATGAAATGGCTGAAAGTTTAGAAGGAATTATTAAAAAAATACAAAAAGATACTGCTTATAAAAGAATGTTTACAAAAGCATTTGGTTATCCATTAGTCAATACTCAACGGATTATGAAGGCGTTAAGCCAATTTATGCTCATGCTTGTAAGTAGTAATAGCAAATACGATAAAGTAATGCGTGGAGAAGCTAGCTTTATTTTACCTGAACAATTGGGCTATGATATTTTTAAGAAAAAATGCATAAGCTGCCATACAGAACCCATGTTTACAGACTACTCTTACAGAAACATTGGAATGCCTGTAGACCCATATTTGAATGATTATGGAAGAATGGCAATTACCAATAACAAAGAAGATTCACTAAAATTTAGAGTACCGAGTTTAAGAAACATTGCCTACTCTGCACCTTATGGTCATGATGGTCGTTTTTTTAGCCTTACCAATGTATTTGAACATTATAGAAGTAAAGCAATTGATGGACCAACAACAGATAGCCTATTTAAACATAAAATGCCGCTTTCTAATTTCGAAATTGGTCAACTAACAGCGTTCTTATATACCTTAACAGATACAACCTTTTTAAAAGACAAACGATTTGCCGAACCTGGTACAGAAAATACAATTTCAACTTTCATACATATACACTAGCTGTACATTTATTACATTTACCGTTAAATTGTATTTTCTGTTTTGAGTAATATTAAAAAATTAGCTGGTCAAACATTGTGGTATGGACTTAGTTCTATTGCTGCAAGATTTATTAATTATTTACTTACTCCATATTTAACCTACAAGTTTAGTAATTCAGAATACGGAGAAATGAGTAGCATTTACTCTTTTTTACCATTGATAAACGTTCTTGTTTTACATGGAATGGAAACTGTTTTTTTTCGGTTTTCAACTACAACAAATGACCCTGAAAAAGTGCACAGTAATACAAGTATTTCTATTATTGTGGCTGCAGTTATAGCTGCTATATTATTGTTATTATTTCCTACTCCCATTGCACAACTTTTAAAAATTAGTAACCATATAGAATATGTTTACCTAGTTGCATTAATCATTGCTTTTGATGCATTATCAGCAATTCCTTTTGCAAAATTGCGGCAAGATGGTAGGCCTATTCAATTTGCATTTATCAGAATTAGCGGTATCATCATTAACATTATAGCCATATTTTTTTTCTTAAGCTTTTGCCCCAAATACATTCAACAACATCCTACCAGTTGGATTACAAGTTGGTATAAACCCAATTGGGCAACAGGTTATGTATTGTTGGCAAATCTTATTCAAGCATCTTCTACATTTTTAATGTTATCTAAAACGTTTTTTAGTTTCAAATTTCAATTGAATATTCCACTTTGGAAAGAAATGATGCTGTATGGAATGCCCATTATTATTGCTGGTTTAGGAGGTATGATTAATGAAACTTTTGATAGAATTATGCTTAGTTGGTGGGCTCCTGTTGCAACAGAAACCGCTGCACAAGCAGAAGTAGGTATTTACTCTGCTTGTTATAAATTATCTATTTTAATTACATTGGCTGTTCAAGCATTTAAAATGGGTGCAGAACCATTTTTCTTCAAGCAAGCTCAAGAACAAAACGCACAAAAGAACTATGCAAAAATTATGAAGTTTTTTGTGATTGTGTTAAGTATAATGTTTTTAATAGTGGCTTTATATATGGATGTTTGGAAGCATTTTATAGATAAAAAAATGCACACAGGATTAAGGGTGGTTCCAATTTTATTAATGGCAAATATTTTTTTAGGCATTTATTATAACCTTAGTGTTTGGTATAAATTAGGTAATAAAACCATTGCAGGTGCTTACATTACTTTAATTGGTGCTGTAATAACCATTGTTTTCAATTTCGTATTTATACGATATTTCAGTTACATGGCTTGTGCTTGGGCCACTTTCTTTTGTTATGGAACAATGATGGTTTTAAGCTACGTTTGGGGACAAAAAAGTTATTTTATTCCTTATGCTACCAAAAAACTAATTGCCTATTTGGTAATTGTTACATTGGTGTTTTTTATTCATAAAGCATTTACTTCACTTTGGGCAAATCAACTGTTTAACTACGCTTTAGCCACCACTTTTATGATTGTTTATTGCTTATTTATCTTAAAAATTGAAAGAAAAGAATTTCAAAAAATGCCGATTATAGGTAAATTGATACGATAAACCATAAAAAAAAGAAGCGATAATTCTAAAATTGCAATCAATCCCCTATTTTTGCCGCCCAATTGGCAATGTAGTTTATATTACGGTAGTTGGAAAATGCGGATGTGGCGAAATTGGCAGACGCACTAGACTTAGGATCTAGCGCCGCAAGGCATGTAGGTTCGACCCCTATCATCCGCACTAAAAAAAGCCCCAACCCCTAAATGGGGCTTTTTTATTGATCACTTAACAGCACCCATAGAGGGGATGGGGTTTAAATAAAATGGCAACAGTTAGTAGAGAGAACATTGGGTTATTAAACGATAAACTTACCGTTATTGTAACTCCAACAGATTATCAATCCACATTTGAAAAAAGCTTAAAACAATACGCAAAATCTGCCAATATTCCTGGTTTTAGAAAAGGAATGGTTCCTGCGGGTTTAATTCGTAAAATGTACGGACAAAGTTTATTTACCGACGAAGTTTTAAAAACAGTTGAAAAAGAAATAAACAATTACCTTACTACTGAAAAACTAGAAATTTTTGCACAACCATTGCCTTTAGACAACGATGCTGCTAAACTAGATTTTAACCAAGCAAAAGATTACAGTTTCAATTTTGAAATTGGTTTAAAACCAGATTTTTCTATTCCAGCTTCGAATATTCCAGTTACAAAATATGTAATCACCGTTTCTGACGAGATGATTAACGATGAAATTGCTCGTTTACAAACTCGTTTTGGAAAAATGACAGATCCTGAAACTGTTGATAATGAAGAAAACGTTTTAAATGTTACGTTTACTGAAGTTGATGCTGATGGAAATGTACCAGAAAATGGAATAAATAAAGCCAATAGCCTAATCGTTAAATATTTTGAGCCTTCTTTTAGAACCAAATTAATGGGTTTAAAAAAAGATGCAGTTGTTGATGTTCATTTAGCTACAGCCTTTGAAGATAAAGAAAGAGAAGCTATATTAGAAGATTTAGGACTAGATAAAAATGAACCTGCATCTGCTGATAGAACTTTTAAAATGACCATTACTAAAATTGGTTTAGTAGAAAAAGCAGAATTTAACGAAGAGTTTTTTAAAGCAGCTTATCCTGCAAAAGAAATTAATTCTGAAAACGAATTAAGAGAAGCCGTAAAAGCAGATATTGCTGCTTATTATGAATCTCAATCACGTAATCAAATACACGATCAAATTTATCATCACTTATTAGATAATACATCTATTGAGTTGCCTGAAAGTTTCCTAAAGCGTTGGTTGCAAGTTGGAGGCGAAAAACCAAAAACTGAACAACAAGCAATTGAAGAATATCCATCATTTGCTAACCAATTAAAATGGAGCTTAATTAGCAGCCAATTAATGCAAGACGAAAAAGTTGAAGTATTACCTGATGATATTAAAGAATTTGCAAAAGCCCAATTATTTCAATATATGGGTGGCCAAATAAATATGATGGGTGATAATGTTCAATGGATAGATGATTATGCAAATAGAATGATGCAAGACAAAAAATTTGTAGAAGATAGTTACCAACGTATAAGCGTTGAAAAATTGTTTACAGCTTTAGAAAAAAATATTGCTCCTACAGAAGAAGCAATTAGTGCAGAAGCTTTTGCAGAAAAACAACACCATCACCACCACTAATTTATTAAAATAAATTATACAACGCCCTGAACCTTCATTGGTTTGGGGCGTTTTTATTATTAGTACATACATCTTGTCTTACATTTTCACAATAATTCAATTGTAAAAAGTACTTTTCAGCCAAGTTGTCGCTTAAATTTATTTGCATAAATTTTGAAATCAATATAAAACATTTAAAAAAACAAATCGCTTATCTTCAACGCATAAAATACAATCAATGAATATTGGAAAAGAATTTGAAAAATATGCCATCAAAAATCAAGGCATTAGCAGTGCAACATTGCACAGTTATCAATCTCATTTTAACCCAACAAGTCTTACTCCATACATTATTGAAGAAAGACCCATGAATATTGCCCAAATGGACGTATTCAGCCGTTTAATGATGGATAGAATTATTTTTTTGGGAGAAGGAATTAACGATTATGTTGCCAATATTATTACTGCACAGCTATTATTTATGGAAAGTGTAGATAGAACTAGAGATATACAAATGTATATTAATAGCCCAGGTGGTAGTGTATATGCAGGTTTGGGCATTTATGATACGATGCAATTTATTAGTCCAGATGTAAGTACTATTTGCACAGGTATTGCTGCAAGTATGGGGCAAATATTGTTGTGTGCCGGTGTTAAAGGCAAACGTACAGCATTAAAACATAGCCGTGTAATGATTCACCAACCAAGTGGTGCCATTGGTGGACAAGCATCTGATATAGAAATTACAGCTAGAGAAATTAAAAAGCTAAAGCAAGAACTGTATGAAATTACAGCATCTCATACAGGTAAAACAATAGAAGAAATTACTGCAGACAGTGATAGAGATTTTTGGATGAATGCAGAAGAAGCAAAAGCTTACGGATTGGTAGATGAAGTATTATTTACAAATCCTAGAAAAGCCGCTTCATTAAATAAATAAACTGACAAAAGTTTAACTAAAAAATTTAAAAGATAATACAATGATACAATCAAAATATATTGTTAATCCATATTTAATGGAAGACGAAGAAGACGAAAAACCAAAGGAAGAAAAACAAGAACAAATTGGGGCAATGATGATGAAGAAGATGGAAAAAATGTTCTTCGAAAAAAGAGCCGTTTATTTGTGGGGACCTGTAGAAGATAAATCTGCAAAAGACGTAGTTACCAAACTATTATTGTTAGATGCAGATAAACCAGGTGAGGAAATTAAATTTTACATTAATAGTCCAGGTGGGGTTGTTACAAGTGGTATGGTTATTTACGATACTATACAACTTATACAAAGCCCTGTTTCTACTATCTGTATGGGTTTAGCAGCAAGTATGGGATCTATTTTGCTAAGTGTAGGTACTAAAGGCAAACGTTACATTTATCCACATGCAGAGGTAATGATTCATCAACCAAGTATTGGCGGATATTTTCAAGCTACAAGTGCAGATATTGAAATTCATGCTGAACAAATTAGAAAAACCAAAGAACTAGGTGCTAAAATTTTAGCTGATAACTGTGGTAAATCTGTAGAACAAGTAATGAAAGATTTTGACAGAGATTATTGGATGAATGCAAGCGAAGCTGTAGAATATGGCATTGTGGACCATGTTTTAAATAAATTGTAATCTCTACCGTTTTTTCATATAAACAATTGCAAATGCATCACAAGAAATACTTGTAATTTTGTTGCAATCAATTACCCCCTAGTAGTTAAAAATTATGGCAAAACAATCACACTTACATTGTTCTTTCTGTGGCAGAGGAAGAGACGAAGTAAAAATATTAATAGCAGGACAAGAAGGACATATTTGCGAAAACTGTGTAGAACATGCTCAAGATATTATTTCGCAAGAATTAGGATTGTTGGCTAATGAAAATTTTGAACCCAATAAACAAAAAAAGACGAATAATAGTCCGGCTGCTGCTAATAACAGTAATCTTAAACTAAACATAAAAAGACCCGCTGAAATTAAGCAATTTCTAGATGAATACATGATTGGTCAAGATGATGCAAAAAAAGTTATTACAGTAGCTGTATATAACCACTTCAAACGCATTAATCAAAAAAATACCAACGACGATGTTGAAATAGAAAAAAGTAATATTGTAATGGTTGGAGAAACTGGTACAGGAAAAACCTTACTTGCAAAATCAATTGCTAGATTGTTAAATGTTCCATTTGCTATTGTTGATGCTACCGTTTTTACAGAAGCAGGCTATGTAGGAGAAGATGTTGAAAGCATGCTTACAAGATTGCTACAAAACTGCGATTACGATGTTCAAGCAGCAGAAAGAGGTATTGTTTATGTAGATGAAATTGATAAAATTGCTAGAAAAGGCGATAATCCATCCATTACAAGAGATGTTAGTGGAGAAGGCGTGCAACAAGGGCTATTAAAAATGCTTGAAGGTACAGAAGTTTTAGTGCCACCTCAAGGAGGAAGAAAGCATCCTGATCAAAAAATGATTAAAATAGACACTAGAAATATCTTGTTTATTTGTGGTGGTGCTTTTGACGGTATTGATAAAGTAATTGCAAAACGTATAAATACCAATGCTATTGGTTTTAACGTAAACAAAGAATCGCAAGATTATCAAAGAAAGAATTTATTGCAATTTATTACTGCTCAAGATTTAAAAGGCTTTGGTTTAATTCCTGAATTATTAGGAAGATTACCGATAGTTACTTACTTAAATCCTTTAGACGCTGAAACACTAAGAAGCATTTTAACAGAGCCTAAAAATTCATTGATTAAGCAATACAAACGCTTATTTGAATTAGAAGGAATAGAGCTTTCATTTGATGATGATGTTTACCAATTTATGGTTGGTAAAGCCATGGAATACAAATTAGGTGCTAGAGGCTTAAGAAGCATCTGTGAAAGTATTTTAACCGATGCAATGTTTGAATTACCAGGTTCTGGTATAAAAACTTTAAACATTACATTAGAATATGCTGAAAACAAATTTAGCAACAGCAAAATGAGTTTATTAAAAGTTGCTTAGTAAAATAAAACGTTAAATACACCAACAAATGAACGAATTAATAGAAAAATTAAGTACAGAAGCTGGTCTTACACCAGAACAAGCTGCAAAAGCAATAGAAACAATTGCCAATTTTGTGAAAGAAAAATTTCCAATGCTTGGTGGTGCTGTTGATAACATTTTTGGTGGCAATAACTAATCAAGTAGTTTTCTCCAGTACGTTAAAATAGGTAAAGTATCATTATACTTTACCTATTTTGTTTTTAAAGATACTTCTTAAATCATGTAAAACATCTTCTCTTATTACCTCTTTAGGAATTAGAAAAAACGACTTTTCGTTAAAATATAAATGAAAAAAATGTGGACTTTCTAAATATTTCGAAAACGAACTCCATTGCCATTCTACAAATCCTTCTTCATTTTCTAAGATTACTTCCCTTTCATTAAAAGAAATCATAAACTTCTCTTTAAATGCCTTCGTTTTTCTGTAAATACTAAATGGTAAAATATACCAAATACTTACCATCATCATTACCCAAATAAATGTACCCAATAAAAAAGGCTCTGGTCGTATTTTTTTTGTATAAAATAAAATAGCAGAAACAATAGCAAACACATTTACCAAAACAATCATCACCCTAATTTCTTTTCTAGAAATAAAATGATACCGTAATGCTTGAATGGTTTTATTTTTATTATACTCAAAGCTGATTTGCATATAAAAGCAATAAAAAAGCCGCATCAATACTTCAATTATACTGAAACGGCTTTTAAGAATAATGTGTTTAAATTAATTAGTATTCATCTTCATTAAACATAAAGTCTTCTTGGCTCGGATAATCTGGCCAAATGTCTTCGATGCTTTCGTAAATTTCTCCTTCGTCGTCTAATTCTTGTAGATTTTCAACTACTTCAATAGGTGCACCACTACGAATAGAATAGTCAATCAACTCATCTTTTGTAGCTGGCCAAGGAGCTTCCTCTAAATAACTGGCTAATTCTAATGTCCAAAACATAGCACAAATTTTTGCAAAAGTAAATGTATAAATGAAACTACCAAATGTATGTTTTGGTTATTGTAAATATTTTCCTAAAATCATGAAAATGTAGCTCTTGAATTGTTATGTTTACAGTTAATAAGTATCTATTTTATGCTAGAAGCGAAACAAATTTTTAAAAAATATGGCACTTTACAAGTTTTAAACGGTGTAGATATTTCTGTAAAAAAAGGAGAAATTGTTTCTATCATTGGCACATCTGGAGCTGGAAAAAGCACTTTACTACACATATTAGGTACTTTAGACAATGCTGACAGCGGTAATATTTACCTAAACGATCAACCCATTCATCAATTATCGGGCAAAAAATTAGCTGCTTTTAGAAACACCCATATCGGATTTATTTTTCAGTTTCATCATTTGTTGCCAGAATTTAGTGCGATAGAAAACATTTGTATTCCTGCATGGATAGCTGGAACAAATAAAAAAAGTGCCGAAAGCAGAGCTTTAGATTTATTGAATAAATTAGGATTAAAAGGTAAAGCTAATAATAAGCCACAACAACTAAGCGGTGGAGAACAGCAAAGAGTAGCTGTTGCAAGAGCCTTAATTAATAACCCTAGTATTGTTTTTGCTGATGAGCCAACAGGTAATTTAGATAGCCAAAATGCAAAAGATTTACACCAAATTTTTGTGCAGTTAAGTAACGAATTAAATCAAACTTTTTTAATTGTTACACATAACGAAGAGTTGGCGGCACTAAGCAATAGAGTATTAAAAATGAAAGATGGAAAAATGATAGAATAGCTATTATAATCTATTCATCGTCACTACCATTTTTTCCAAAACGCTTGATAATTCCTCTACCACTATCTCTAATGAAGGTTAAAATTTCATCACGTTCATCACTTGCTATAATTTCTTCCTCGATAAAATCTATAGCTTGTGTTGTATTGAAACCTTTATTGTAAATAATACGATAAATATCCAATATATGATTAATTTGTGTTAGTGTAAATCCTCTACGCTTTAGTCCTACACTATTTACACCACCATAACTTAAAGGATTACGAACTGCTTTAATATATGGTGGAACATCTTTACTTACCAAGCTTCCTCCGGCAATAAAAGTATGTTCGCCAATATGCACAAATTGATGTACTGCACTTACACCACCAATAACAGCCCAATCACCAATTACAACGTGGCCAGCAACTTGTACACTATTGCTTAAAATGCAATGATTTCCAACCAAACAATCATGAGCAATGTGGCAATATGCCATAATTAAACAATTGCTGCCAACTTTGGTTTTACCTCTATCTTCTGTTCCTCTGTTAATAGTAACAAATTCTCTAATAGTTGTATTATCGCCAATTTCAACAGTGGTTTTTTCGCCACTAAACTTTAAATCTTGTGGTATTGCACCCAAAACTGCACCCGGAAAAATACGGCAGTTTTTGCCAATTTTTGTCCCCTCCATAATGGTTACATTACTACCAATCCAAGTGCCTTCTCCAATAGCTACATCACCATGAATAACAGTAAATGGATCAATCTTAACGTTTGGAGCTACTTTTGCGTTTGGATCGATGTACGTGTAGGGATGTGTCATCCGCTTTGTTTTGGGTTGTGGTGCCGCTAATATTTCCATGATTGCTTATTAGCATTAAAAAGATACTAATTTTATTGGAATAGCTGCACCAATTTTAAAAATTATATTTTCTTTAATTTCTTTTAACTACTTGAGCCACCAAATCGCCTTCTGTAGCTACTTTTCCGTTTACATAAACCGTTCCTCTCATCGAGCAAATACCTCTTCTAATTGGTTCTATTAGCTCCATTTTCAATATCATAGTATCACCTGGAACAACTTTTTGCTTGAACTTACAGTTATCTATTTTTAAGAAATAAGTATCGTATTCACCCGGTGGCATTGAATTAATACATAAAATTCCACCTGTTTGTGCCAACGCTTCTACTTGTAAAACACCCGGCATAACAGGATTATTAGGAAAATGCCCTTGAAAAAACCACTCGTTAAAGGTTACATTTTTAATACCAATAATATGCTTATCGGTTAATTCGGTTATTTTATCTACCAATAAAAATGGATATCGATGTGGTAACGTTTTTTCTATTTGTTCTAAATTAAAAACAGGTGGTATAGATGGATCGTAAATTGGCACATCTTTCACATGTTTATTCTTTTTTATATATTGTTTTATTTTCTTAGCAAAAGCAACATTGGTACTATGTCCTGGTCTGTTGGCAATAATTCTAGCTTTAATAGGATATCCAATTAATGCTAAATCGCCTACAACATCTAACAATTTATGTCTTGCTGGTTCGTTTGGAAAACGCAATTCTAAGTTGTTTAAATAGCCTTCTGTTTTTACTTCTATCTTTTCTCTATTAAAAACTTTTGCCAACCTAGTCATTTCTTCGTCAGAAACTTGTTTGTCTACTACAACAATTGCATTATTAATGTCACCACCTTTTATTAAATCGTGATCGAGCAATGCCTCTAATTCGTGTAAAAAACAAAACGTTCTACAAGGTGCAATTTCAGATTTAAAATCTTTCATGGTTTTTAAACCTGCATGTTGTGTTCCTAAAACTGGGCTATTGAAATCGATTAAAGTAGTAATTTGATATTCTACAGCTGGTAAAGCCACCATTTCTACCCTTTTTTCTTCATCGTAATGAAAAATATTTTCATCTATGCTGTACCAAGCTTTTGCTGCTTCTTGTTCTGCAATGCCACCAGATTCAATCAACTCAATAAATGGTTGAGAACTTCCGTCCATAATCGGAATTTCTGGCCCATTTATCTCAATCAAAACATTGTCTACACCTAAACCTACAAGTGCAGCTAAAATGTGTTCTACAGTGCTTACTTTAACATCGCCAATTTGTAAAGTTGTACCACGACTTGTATCGGTTACATAATCACAATCGGCTTTAATTACGGGTTGATTGGGTAAATCTATTCGCTGAAATTGAATTCCAAAACCAGGATTTGCTGGTTTTAATTTCATATCTACCACAATTCCTGTGTGCAAACCTGTGCCACTAATACTAACGGTACTACTGAGTGTGTGCTGTTTATCGGGGTTAAAACTCATGCTCATATATTTTCTTTTCGTAAAGTAATTACTTAAAGAAATGTTTTAATTAAATGAAAATTGAAATAGAATAATTGAACAAAAATAGGCAATCGCTATGAATAGAAAAATTAGAAACCAAAATGTTCGGTTAAAAGATGCTTGATGACTAAATTTTATCTTCCCAAAATTCGTTTTCAGCCTTTTGATCTAAGTAATACTGATGTAAACGCTTTGGTAAGCCAATGGTGTACATTACGATAACAACTATGATATTAAACATAGTAAACATGAATACTATTAGCGAAAACGTCCTAGTATAAACTAATAGTAAAGAATCGAAAAACAATAAAAAAGCAATAACAAGAATAAAAAGAGGTGCCAGTTTTTTCTGTTTTGCCAACATTACATAAGCAATTATTGAAGCAATATAAATAACCGTTAAAATATGCGTTAACCAGAAAGATATCATAAAAACAAAGTGTTGATACAAACAAGTTGCAGCAAGTGCTGCACCAATTGTTCCTAATGTTACACACAAAGTCTCGTCTTTCTTTTGTTGTAAATGAGCGTTTTTCAAGGCTATTTTAAAGTTTGATCTATGGTTTTAGAAAGATTTTGCAATTGCTGTTCTAATTCTTGAATTCTTTTTTCGAGGTTTGGTAGGTTTCTGCTAATGGCTTGGCTACGTAAAGTGGCTGTAAAATCATAAGCAGGTGTACCTGTAACAGCAGTATTTGATTGCTTAATAGATTTACTTACCCCACTTTGTCCATTAATTTTTGTTCCATCTGCTACAGTTAAATGACCAGCAATACCAGCCTGCCCTCCTACCATTACATAGTTGCCTATTTTAGTGCTTCCGCTAATTCCAACTTGTGCAGCAATTACGGTATTATTTCCAACCTCAACATTATGGGCTATTTGAATTAAATTATCCAATTTGGTTCCTTTTTTAATAATTGTACTACCCATTGTAGCCCTATCAATGGCACAGTTGGCACCAATTTCTACATCATCTTCAATAATTACATTTCCAATTTGAGGAATTTTTTTAAACCCACCTTCAGATGCAGGAGCAAAGCCAAATCCATCGCTTCCAACCACTGTTCCTGCATGAATGGTTACTTTATTTCCAATAATACAATCGCTGTATATTTTTACACCAGGATACAAAATAACATTGTCTCCAACTTTAACATTATTACCAATTACTACACCAGCATATATTTTTACATGATTACCAACTACTACATTTTTTCCGATGTATGAAAATGCAGCTATGTAAACATTGGTTCCAATTGTAGCAGTTGAATCAATATGACTTGGCTGCTCAATACCGACCAATTGTTGTGATACAATTTCTTGATATTTTAACAATAGTGTTGCAAAAGCTTCATAAGCATTTTGTACACGAATTAAGGCAGCCTGTACAGGCTGCCTCAATTGTAAACTAGTATTTACAATAACGATAGAAGCCTTAGATGTATACAGGTATTCTTCATATTTTGGATTGGCTAGAAACGAAAGCTGACCAGTAGTTGCTTCTTCTATTTTTCCAAACGATGCAACTGTTGCAGCTACATCACCCTCTACAGTTCCGTTAATTAATAAAGCTATTTGTGCGGCAGTAAATTGCATATAAATGAAAGTAATCTTAATTATACTTTGTACAAATAAGATGTTGATTTTGAATTTAGGTTAGTGAACAAAGGTAGAATTTTTTAATTGGAGCTGATATTGTTTGATGAATCAATGGATTATCAACTTCAGATATATCTTTAACAGAACCATCTTTATAGAGAATATTGATGCGTTCATCGTTGGTTTTATACATGGTATTATCGGCTTCACCTGAAAAAACGAAATACTGTGCCAATTCTTCAGAAAGATGTAATGAATCACAAGCCTCTTGCAATTTTTTTGACACCAATAATGGCTCAAATGGCTCTGATTGCAGTTTTATTTTTAATAATTTTCGATTTAACAAACGTGTACACAATTCTCTCAACACAAAATCAGAATGATTACTCCATCTTTTAATTGCAAATGAAAAATCTACATCATCTAATTGGCAAAATTGATGCAATGTATCTCTATTCATTTCACCTTTAAAATTATACAAGAAAAAGTCTGTTGCTCCACCCGTTTGTAAATTAGGAGTAGCTAATGTAGACAGTTCTCTTACACGTTTTAAAATATGAACCAATAAAATTTCTGCACTCAAAACCGTTTTATGCAAATACACTTGCCAATACATTTGCCTACGAGCAATTAAAAACTTTTCAATACTATAAATTCCCTTTTCTTCTACCATTAATTGCCCGTTGTGCACAACAAGCATTTTTAAAATTCTATCATAACCTATCACACCTTCACTTACACCTGTAAAAAAACTATCTCTTGTTAAATAATCCATTCTATCTACATCAAGTTGACCGCTAATTAATTGATGTAAGAATTTTTTGGGATACTTATCTGTGAAAATATCAATGGCCATCTGTAATTTTCCATCTAAATCTTCATTCATCACTTCCATAATCATCAATCCAATTTGTTCGTGATGAACACCTTGTAACAATTGACTTTCTAATGCATGAGAAAACGGACCATGACCAACATCGTGTAACAAAATACCAGCTTTAACAGCTACTTCTTCATCTGCACTAATGTCTACACCTTTTGCTTTTAACTCATTTACAGCATTGCACATTAAATGATATGCACCCAAACTATGAATTAATCTTGTATGTACAGCACCAGGATATACAAAATATGCCAATGCCATTTGATGAATTCGCCTTAATCTTTGATAATAAGGATGAGCAATAATATCAAATAACAAAGGATGATTTATGGTAATAAACCCATAAACAGGGTCGTTAATAATTTTTTGTTTAACTGGCATTCACTAATTATTTAAAACGAAATGTAGCGGTTTGCATGCAATATATTTCAGAACTAGCTATCAGATACCTTTTATGGTGATTATTTTATGGCAAAGCCAATTCAAATAAGAATTCTATCAGCTGTATATATAATTGTTGTTAACAATTAATACAACTATTCAAATTTAGATAGCTTTCGTTTGCTTACTTTTGAATTTTCGTACCTGCATTTTATGGAAAAATTTATTGTTTCTGCTCGCAAATACAGACCCCAAAACTTTAATACCGTTGTGGGGCAAAGTCATATTACTACTACTTTAAAAAATGCTATAAAAAACAATCAATTAGCACATGCTTTTTTATTTTGTGGACCAAGAGGTGTTGGTAAAACCACTTGTGCTAGAATTTTAGCCAAAACAATTAACTGTACACAGCAAACTGCTAATGGAGAGGCATGTAATACTTGCCAAAGTTGTGTTTCGTTCGATGCAGGCACTTCTATGAATATTCATGAATTAGATGCTGCTAGCAATAACTCGGTAGATGATATTAGAAGTTTAGTAGAGCAAGTACGTTTTGCACCACAAGCAGGAAAATACAAAGTATATATTGTAGATGAGGTGCACATGTTAAGTGCAAGTGCTTTTAATGCATTTTTAAAAACGCTTGAAGAGCCACCACCGTATGCCATTTTTATTTTAGCTACTACTGAAAAACACAAGATTTTACCAACTATTTTAAGTCGTTGCCAAATTTTTGATTTTAAACGAATCACCACCAACGATACGGTAGAACATTTACAAGAAATTGCAGATAAAGAAAATATTGAAGCAGATAAGGCATCACTGCAAATTATTGCTCAAAAGAGTGAAGGCTGCATGAGAGATGCTTTAAGTATTCTAGATAAAATTGTAAGTTTTACCAATGGTGTTGTAAACTATCAAAATACGCTAGAACACTTAAACATTTTAGACCACGATTATTATTTTAAATTATTAGACAATTTGTTACAACAAGATATGGCAGGTGCCATGATTTTGTATGATGAGATTAATAAAAAAGGTTTTGAGGGTGATTTGGTTTTGAACGGATTTGCAGAATTTATTAGAAACATTTTAGTGTGCAAAGATGCTAGAGCTGCTCAATTATTAGATGTAGTAGAAGGAATGCAAGAAAAATACATAAGTGTAGCAAACAGTGTACAAGCAGGCTATTTAGTAAGTGCTCTAAACATTTTAAACGAGGCTGAAATAAATTTTAAAATGGCTCGTAATAAACGCTTGCACGTAGAGCTAGTATTGATAAAACTGAATTTTTTACAGCAGGCTATTGAATTATCGATGAATGAGGGATCGTTAGTAAAAAAAAAACGAGTTGACGGCCCTATAGCAATAAAATTTAAACCGATTCCATCTGTTCAGATAAAGCCAATAGCACAACCTGCAAAATTGTATGTTGAAGAGCCAAAAACAAATGCGTATACACAAAGCAATACTATTACAAATGTTGCTACTGCAAACAAAATTCCGACCATACAAACAAGCAACAATACCACTGTAAATACTACAACAATTCAGCCTACAACAATTAGTAGCTCAACAGTTGTAGGGTCTTCTAAAGTAAGTTTACTAGATGCATTAAGAGAAAAATATGGAGATAGATATTCTATTCAAGCTGTTGAAGATCCAATTGCTTTAGATGAAACCAATTTAACAGAAAATTGGAATACTTTTATACATCAACTAAAAACTGATAATAAGAATACGCAAGCAAATGCTTTTAGCTTGGCAAGTGTGCATTTAGTAGATGAAACTACATTTAAAATTAGAGTAGATAGTGCTTTACAACAACGCTTTATTGAACAAGAAAAAATGTTGTTGTTAGATTTTTTTCAAACAAAATACCATACTAGAAATATTAGCTTCGACTTTATTATTGAAGAAGGAGAAAAGCCGGAAATACCATTGCACTTACAACTTAATAGCAAACAAAAATTTGAACATCTAGCCAATCAATATCCGTTATTGTTGCAATTGAAAAACAATTTAAAACTAGATATTGAAATGTAGTTAAGGCTTGTATTTAGCTTGTTCAAAAATTGTTTTAGCAGGTGTTTGTATCAGTTGTTGAAGTGTTCGTTTTTCATCTTGCAACATCCATTTTTTTACAATTTTCCAGCCAATAAACATACCAATATTTCCGGGTGAGCTTGCACCAAATTCTGGCGTATTTGGAGAATCATTTACGTAGGTATTAATTCTATTGGCATCGGTTTCAAAAAGCAAATCGTTTTGAACAAAAAAAGTCCAAATATTTTTTTCACTTGCCTCACAGGCTTCTAATTGTGCTTTTGTATAGCCTGTTTTTAATGTATCAGCAACGTTTGGTAAAAATGCATCTATCATATATAAACGCTTTCCTTGCTCTATCATTTGTGCAACTAACTCTTCACTATTGTTTAAACTTTTTTGTTGAAGCATTATGTCATCTATCACATTCTTCATACAATTTACAGGTATATATGCTGCTTCAAATCTACGGCTGATATAATTGGGATACAAAGTCTGTACTGCCTCTGACTGATATAAACTATACGACTTACCAAGATACAATTGCAACCCAATTGCCAACGAATTATCTGTGGTTAAAATATTGGCATAACTATTCAATGGACCAATAAATGTGATAATCTTATTCGGCAATTTATAATTGGGGAAATAATATTTTACAAAAGTCAATCCACCCTTTACTTCTTTTTCAATGCTACTAAATTTGGCAAACTGTTTCTGAGATTCTTCGTAAATATTTTTATAGCTACCAATAAACGCTTTTGAACTGCTAGCAACACTTTCAGGGTTTTGAAAACTTCCTAAAATATTAAATAAAAAGTCTTTTGAAAAAGAGGGATAGGTGTCAAATATTTTTTGAATACTTGCATCTATAGAAAATGTATCAATTGCAAAAAAAGTCGACTCAAAACGAATGGTTTGTAAAGAAACTTGTATTGTAGAAACATCAGGTATCTTCTTTTTATTTCCACAACTAACTAGTAAAATACACGCTAACCCGTAAACAAATCTTGAAATAATTTGCATTTTAAATTGTGCTGTTTTATTACACGAAATAAACCAAATAAAGCCAAGTTTTGTAGATTTTTACGTTAAAATACTTAGCCATTCTTTTCCTAAGCCGTTATAATTGGCTTTATTAAATTTGTACCATGAAAATATTTTTAGCACAACAAAACTATCATATTGGCAATTTTGAAAGTAATACACAAAAAATAATTGATGCCATTGAGTATGCAAAAAAAAATGGAGGCGATTTAATTGTGTTTAGTGAAATGAGTGTTTGTGGTTATCCGGCAAGAGATTTTGTTGAGTTTTCTGACTTTATAAATAAATGTTACGAAGCCATAGACCTTATAAAAAAACATGCTGATACCATTGCTGTACTTATTGGTTCACCTGCAAGAAATACTTATTCAAAAGGAAAAGATTTGTTTAACGCAGCGTTTTTTTTGTACGAACAAACAATAAAGGCAGAAATACACAAAACGCTTTTACCTACTTATGACGTATTTGACGAATATCGTTATTTTGAACCAGCATACGAATGGAATGTTGTTGAGTTTAAAGGTAAAAAACTAGCCATTAGCATTTGTGAAGATATTTGGAATTTGGGCGACAATCCTTTGTACAGAATTTGTCCAATGGATCAGCTCATGCAATTTGCACCTGATGTAATGATTAATTTAAGTGCTAGTCCATTCGATTATACACATGAAGAAGATAGAAAAGCGGTGGTAAAAGCAAATGTGACCAAATACCAAATACCGATGTTTTATTGCAATGCAGTGGGTAGTCAAACAGAAATTGTTTTTGATGGAGGATCATTAATTTTTGATAAACATGCCAATTTAATAAAATCGTTTCCTTTATTCGAAGAAGCAATAGATGCTGTTACTTTAAACAATGATGGCAGCATATCAGAACCAATTTTGGAAGAAAGCACACAACTTCCACAACAAGAATTTAATCCACCAACACTACAAGAAAATTTAAATATTCATCAAATTTATCAAGCACTCATTTTTGGTATTAAAGATTATTTTACAAAAATGGGTTTTACAAAAGCTATTTTAGGTAGTAGTGGAGGAATAGATTCGGCTGTCGTATTAGCTTTGGCTTGTGAAGCATTGGGTAGCGAAAATGTAAAAGCAGTGCTAATGCCATCACCATACAGTACCGAACATTCTGTAAACGATGCAGTAGCCTTAAGTAAAAATTTAAACAATCCATACGACATTATTCGTATCAACCATATTTATGAGCAATTTTTAGAAACACTTTCACCCGTTTTTAATAACCTTCCCTTTTCTTTGGCAGAAGAAAATATACAAAGCCGAACAAGAGGGAATTTATTAATGGCAATGGCTAACAAATTTGGTTATGTATTACTCAACACAAGCAACAAAAGCGAATTATCTACAGGTTATGGCACTTTATATGGAGATATGGCTGGTGGTTTAGGCGTTTTAGGCGATTGCTACAAATTACAGGTATATGAATTGGCAAAATACATTAATAGAGAAAAAGAAATTATTCCAAATAATATAATTACTAAGGCACCAAGTGCAGAATTAAGACCAAACCAAAAAGATAGCGATAGCTTACCTGATTATGCTGTTCTTGATAAAATTTTGTATCAATATATTGAAAGAAGAATTGGACCAACAGAAATAAAAGTCCAAGGATTTGATGCAAGTTTGGTAGATAGAACATTAAAAATGGTAAATAACAACGAGTATAAACGCAATCAATTTTGCCCAATTATCAGAATTTCTCCCAAAGCATTTGGTGTTGGAAGAAGAGTGCCAATTGTAGGTAAATATTTAAGTTAACTGTTGTAAATATTTTATTTCTAAACACCCATTCAATTTTTAGAATTCTTTAATTGAATGGTTTTTTTTATTCGTTTATAATTAAAACATTTATCCATTATGTTTTCAGTTTTTCTTTCAGAAAAAATATTTTTTGAATTACTATGTAGCACTATATTTGTAAAACTAACAAACGTTAGTTAATAGCTTGCCATATGAATTTTGAAACAACAGAGTTAACCAAACAGGTAGCACAAACAGCAAAAGATTTTGCCAACCAAAACATTAAACCACATTTAATGGAATGGGATGAATCTCAAACCTTTCCTGTTGAAATATTTAAACAAATGGGACAATTGGGGTTAATGGGTGTTTTAGTGCCAGAACAATATGGTGGTGCAGGTTTAAGCTATTTCGAATACAATGCCATTATTCAAGAAATAGCCAAAGTTTGTGGATCAATTGGTTTAAGTTTGGCAGCACATAATAGCCTTTGCACAAACCATATTTTAATGTTTGGAAACGAACAACAAAAGCAAAAATATTTACCCAAATTAGCTACAGCAGAATTTATTGGTGCTTGGGGTTTAACCGAACCAAATACAGGAAGCGATGCTAGCAACATGCAAACTACAGCAATTAAAAAAGGCGATGACTGGATTTTAAATGGAACAAAAAGTTGGATTACACATGGGAAAAGTGGAGATGTTGCAGTAGTAATTTGTAGAACGGGTGAGCCACGTACAAAGAATAACTCTACAGCATTTATAGTTGAAAGAAGCACTAAAGGTTTTATGGCTGGAAAAAAAGAAAACAAGTTGGGAATGCGTTCCAGCGAAACCTGTGAAATGATTTTTGATAATTGTATCATCAGTGATCAGCAAAGATTGGGAGAAATTGGCGATGGCTTTCATCAAGCAATGAAAATTTTAGATGGTGGTAGAATTTCTATCGCAGCTTTATCGGTAGGTATTGCAAAAGGTGCTTATGAAGCAGCTATTCAATATTCAAAAGAACGTCATCAGTTCAACCAACCCATTGCAAACTTTCAAGGAATTAGTTTCAAATTAGCCGATATGGCTACAGAAATTATGGCTGCAGAATTACTTACACAACAAGCTTGTGATTTAAAAATGAGCAATAAATCTGTTACCAAACAAAGTGCAATGGCAAAATATTATGCAAGTGAAGTAGCAGTTAAAGTTGCTACCGATGCTGTACAGATTTTTGGTGGCTACGGATATACAAAAGATTTTCCAGTAGAAAAATATTATAGAGATGCTAAGCTTTGTACAATTGGCGAAGGCACTTCTGAAATACAAAAAATTGTAATCGCCAGAGAAGTATTACAATAACAATTTTTTTTGATTGCTTGCTCTTTACACAACCTTCTTTTCTAAGAAGGTTTTTTGTTTTTTATAACAATAATTATTTTGGTTAATAGAAAACAAATCAATTACTTTGTTTTTCAAAGTGCTTTTATGAATAACAAAAATGAACACTTAGATACGCTGAATGACATAAAACAGTTAATGGAAAAAAGCAGCCGCTTCATTAGCCTTAGTGGTTTAAGCGGAATTGCAGCTGGTATTTGTGGTATTGTTAGTGCATATATTGCCCATACAATTATTGGTAATTATTACAATGCATATAATGGTCGTGGCTATTGGCAATTAGAAAGTTTCAAAACTTTAGAAACAAAGCTTTTTATTTTAGGTATAGCAACCATGCTGCTTGCAGCTAGTTTGGGTTTTTATTTTACGTGGAGAAAATCTAAACTAAATAAAGTAAATATTTTTAATACTAGTAGCAAACGCTTGTTTGTGAATATCTGTATTCCACTAGCTGCTGGTGGAATTTTTGTTATTGGTATGTTGGCCAATAATGTTTGGCAATTTATTGGTCCTGCTTGTTTAATTTTTTATGGATTAGCCTTAATAAATGGTAGTAAATACACACTTGATGAAGTAAGATACTTAGGATTTTGTGAGATTATTTTAGGCGGTATCAATTTATTTTATGTTGGTTACGGTTTGTACTTTTGGGCCATTGGTTTTGGTATTTTGCATATTGTTTATGGAATAATTATGTGGAACAAATACGATAGACATTAATGAGGGAAAGTTGATAACATGAAAAATCCGATTGAGCATTTAAATAAAGTTTTTGATAATCGTTTACGATTAGGTATTATGAGTACCCTAATGGTAAATGCAGAAATTAATTTTAATGAATTGAAGGAATTGATGCAAGCCACCGATGGAAATCTTGCTAGCCATATTAAAGGACTAGAAGAAAGCGGATATATTAAAGTACAAAAAGGATTTATCGGAAGAAAAACAAATACCACTTACACTGCTACAAAAGCTGGTGAAAAAGCATTTAAACAGCATTTACAAGCACTTGAAGAAATGATTAAATCGAGTAAATAATTTTTTTATCCATATACTTTGAATTTCAAAGCACTTTTAAATAATAATAAAATGAACACAACAACTGAAACAACAATGGACTTAAACAATGAGCTATTAACTACACAAAAAAATAGCAATAAACTATTGTACAAAGCCATAACTACAGGGCTTTTAATTCTAGCAATGCTTGTGCCTACTTTTTTTGTTGAAAATATTATTCAAGAGAGAGCAAATCGGCAACAAGAAGTAGTAAAAGAAGTATCTGCTAAGTGGGCAAATGCACAAACAATTACCAATCCATATTTATACATTCCGTATATTTCAAGTGAAAAAAATAAGAATGGTAAAGACACGCTAATTAACAGAAGCTTACTCATTCTTCCAGAAAATTTATCTACAAATTCTAGTATTATTCCAGAAGAGCGTCCTCGATCTATTTACAAAGTACTATTGTACAAAAGTGCTACACAATCTACTGGTAACTTTTTAATTCAATTACCTAAAGAAATTAAACTTGAATCATTGCTTTTAAACGAAGCAAGAATATGTATTGGCATTTCAGATTTTAAGGGAATTGAAGAAAAAATTGTAGTTCAATTCAATAATACAAATTATGAACTTACGCCTGGCTTACCAAATAAGCAATTAGATGATATTGGATTGTCTGCACCCATACAATTGAGTAGTGATGCTTTGAGCAAACCGCTACATTTTGGTGTACAAATAAAACTAAAAGGTAGTGAAAAGTTATACTTTACACCACTTGCAGGCAACAGCTCATTTAAGATGAATGGAAAATGGAGTAGCCCATCTTTTGATGGAATTACCTTACCAAATGAAAGAAGCATTTCGAAAAATAAATTTGATGCTAATTGGACATTTAATAAAGCAAGCCTGCCTTTTACAACTACACTTACAGAATTTGATGAAATAAATAAAAGCAGCTTTGCTTTTGGTGTAAACATGATTCAACCGGCAGATCAATATGCTAAAACTGAAAGAAGTATTAAATATGCAATCTTAATTATTGGTTTAACATTTAGTTTGTTTTTCATTATTGAGTTGATGCAAAAAAAGCCATTACACCCTATTCAATATATTTTAGTAGGAATAGCACTTTGCATTTTTTATACATTATTACTTTCTATTGGTGAATTTATGCAGTTTAACTATGCCTATTTATTAGCAGCTTCAGCTACCATTTTACTAATATTTTTCTACACAAAAAGTCACTTTGGCAGTTGGCTTACTGCTAGTATTTTCGGCGGAATTTTAACAGTGCTGTACGGTTTTATTTTAGTATTGATTCAATTAGAAGATACAGCATTATTGGTAGGAAGTATTGGTTTATTCATTGTTTTAGCCCTAGTAATGTATAGCAGTAGAAAAATCAATTGGTATCAACCATCATTAACGCAAGTATAGATATACAATTTGAAAAATGATTGTTATGCAAAAACAAACTTTTGCCCATGCATTGTTACATGCAGCGAATGGTATTCATTGCTTTTTTAAAACGGAAAGAAATGGAAAAATTCAGTTGATAGTTGCTGTAATTACATTGTTAATAGCTTTTGTGGTAAAAATTTCAGCGATAGAATGGATGGCAATTGTTGGATGCATTGCATTGGTAATTTGTTTAGAAATGGTGAATACAGCCATAGAATTGTTGTGTAACATGGTAGAGCCCAACTATAATACTAGTATAAAAACAATTAAAGATTTAGCAGCTGCTGCAGTATTCTGTAGCAGCATTGCTAGCATTATTGTTGGTGGTATCATCTTTATTCCTAAAATATTTATTTATGAAAAATAAGCTTTCACTGATCGAGAAAATGATTGGTATTTCAGTACTATTTAATATGCTTTTACTGTTTGTAAGAATCATTTATACCCAAGAACTAACGTATGGATTTTATATATGGAATACCATTTTGGCATTAATTCCATTAACGATTAGTAGAAAAATAATGCTTAAGAAAAAATGGAAATGGTTTACGATTATTCCACTATTTATTTGGCTATTATTTTTACCAAATGCCCCTTACTTAATTACAGATATTTTTCATTTTGAAAAAAGAAATCCTATTCCTTTATGGTTCGATTTAATGATAGTAATGTCGGCTGCATGGAATGGTTTAATTATTTGCATCATTTCAATTTTACAAATAGAAAGCTTTGTTATAAAAACCGTTCAGATAAAATGGATAGCAACATTGCTTTCTCCAACATGTATTCTTTTATGTGGCTATGGCGTTTTTATAGGACGCTTTAATAGATTTAATAGTTGGGATATAGTAACCAAACCACACAATATTGCCTATAACTTTTTATTGCAACTAAGACATCCATTTCAACATATACATGTTTGGGGTTTTACAATTGTATTTGCCAGCTTTTTAGCCATTTTTTATTACACTATTGTTTTACTAAAAAGAATGCAACAGAACGCACCATTAGGTTTATAAAAGCAAATATTTATTCTACCGTTAAATAAGCACTTATTTTTTTCAAGAAAGCCTCTTTAATAAATACAATCTTTTTTAAATCGTTTATACTAGCATAGTTACCATGTTGCTGTCGATACAAAACAATGGCTTTGGCAACATGACGTTCTATGTATGGATGTGCACTTAGCTCAAATTCAGAGGCAGTGTTTATGTTTAAACGAATAATATCAGTAGTTTTTAACTGTAAATAAGGTTGTAATAATTGAAATGCAGAATCAGTAATTCCATACGTTTCTTTTACTTGATCTATAGAAATAAAGCCACCTAATTTATCTCTAAACTTTACAATTTTATAGTGTAATCCATCAGCAATGCCGGGTAAATATTTAAGCATTTCAGGTGTAGCTGTATTAATATCAACAGGTTCTAATTTGTTAACGCTGTTAGTGTTTGTAAAACTGTTTCTATTGGTGAAAGCTTGGTTATTTGCACTTGCAATTTGTATATATGGAATTATTCTTTCTGCTTCATCATCTCGTAAACCCCAAATTTTCTTAATATCGGTGGGCTGTCTAAACTTTCCGCCTTTATTTCTATAGTTCAATATGGTTTGTATGGTTTTAGCTCTAAGTCCAAGTTGCTCCCACCCTTTTGCATCAACCGTATTTGGATCAAAAAAGAAGGGTTTAAAAGTAGTATTAGTAGCTTTATAATCAATAGATTCATTTGTATAGTTCTTGTATTGATTGCCACCGTTTGAAGGTGCTACTATTTTAATTTGTTGAAATGCTGCAATTTCAGATTTGGTTTCTTCATTTAAGTACGAATTACTTTTCTGTTTTTTATATACATAAGGAACAATGATAAATACAGCCATGAGTAATAATAAAAAAATAGTGGCATTTCTTTCCTTAGTAGAAAATGAAAAATAGTCTTTAAAGAGTTGTTTCATTACACGTTGTTTTGCTAGGTGTAAAAGAAATAAACAAGGCATCTTTAAATAGTACAAACCAAGCCATCGTAGGCTAAACGAATGTTAGGGGGCAATTCGTTGTTGATTGCATCATGCAAACCCAATTGGTGACTAATATGGGTAAAGTAGGTTTTACTTGGCTTTATTACATTAGCTATATCAATCGCTTCTTGAAAAGTGAAATGAGAAATATGTTTTTCTTTTCTTAATGCATTTAAGACTAAAACTTCTGTTCCTTTTATTTTTTCTAATTCACTTTCTTCTATTCTATTTGCATCGGTTATGTAAGTAAAATTGCCAATTCGATACCCAAAAACCATCATTTGATGATGCCATACTAAAATAGGAATTATTTTAATATCCCCAATAAAAAAAGATTCATTTTTTATAATATGTAGCGTAAGTCGAGGAACGCCTGGATATTTTTTTTCAGTAAATGCATAGTGAAATTCTGATTGTATTTGTTTTAATGTAAACTCAGTTGCATAAAGCGGCATATCTTTTTCTTGAAAATAATTATATGCCCTAACATCATCTAAACCTGCCACATGATCTTTATGTGCATGTGTATATAAAACAGCATCGAGTTTTTTATTATTGATACGCAACATTTGGTATCTAAAATCAGGTGTGGTATCTATTATAAAAGTAGTTGTTGCAGATTGAACCAAAATACTGCTTCTGAGTCTATTATCTGCCTTATTGGTAGATGTACAAACGGCACAATCACAACCAATCATTGGCACTCCACTGCTAGTACCTGTACCTAAAAAAGTAACCGTAATGGTTGGTTGTTGGTATGTTTCAGAAAGCATGATAATTGTATAAAAAACAATATTTAAGCAGAGGGAATATCAATTTTTTTAAGCACTTCCTCATATAATTTTTGACTATCGATAGTAAGTTTATCGAAATCAATCTGAATTTGTGGAATTAGCTCTAGTAGCGTATTTATTCTTCCTTCAACATTTAAAAATTTATTTAAAACCACTACTTTTTTGGCTTCTAACAAGCACCAACCACTTTGAAAAGTACCACGTTCGTAACGAACTACATACTCACTTTGAGAAAGTATATTTTCTAGTTTATCTAAATTTGTTTGCGTGTATTTCATAGTATTTACCAAAAAATGTGTACAAGAACAACAATGTAAAGTTAAATAATGGCTTTACAAACAGCTATTCTTTTATCCACATAAAAGGCAATTAAAGACAACCTAATTTGCTATTTACTAACCATTTTAATTACAGGAACAATCATTTCTTCTAAACTAATGCCACCATGTTGAAATGTGTTTTTGTAATAATTTACGTAGTGATTGTAATTATTTGGATAACATAAAAAACCATCTTCTTTTGCAAAGATGAATGATGAATTTACGTTTGGAACAGGTAAGCCAACTTCTCTAGGATCTCTAAATGCCAATACATCTTTTTGATCGTAGTTTAAATTTCGACCATGCTTGTATCGTAAATTGGTAGTGGTTTGTTTGTCGCCAACAACTTTATGTGGTGTTTTTACACGAACTGTTCCATGATCTGTAGCAACAATCAGATTAATTTTTTTATCAGCAATTTTTTTCAAAGCATGATATAAAGCACTGTGTTCAAACCAACTTTTGGTAACACTTCTATAACTTGCTTCATCGCCTGCTAATTCTTTTAACACCTCCATTTCTGTTCTTGCATGGCTAAGCATGTCTACAAAATTGTACACAATAATGTTAAGATCGTTTACTAGTAAATTGTGTATGTTATTTACCAAGTTTTGTCCATCATGATGATGCAGCACTTTGGTATAACTTGTTTTCAACTCATCTTTTCGTACACGTTTAATTTGAGCTCTAAAAAATGCTTCTTCAAACAAATTTTTTCCACCATCTTCATCATCATTCTTCCATTCTATAGGAAATTGTTTTTCAATATCAATGGGTAATAAACCGCTGAAAATAGCGTTTCTACTGTATTGTGTTGCTGTTGGCAAAATGGAATAAAAAGTATCTTCTTCAACTATTCTAAAATGCTCCGTAAAAATGGGCTGAATGGTTTTCCATTGATCTAAACGTAAATTATCAATTAAAACAAAAAAAGTAGGAACACCTTTTTCTACATGAGGCAATACTTTATGTTTAAATAAATTATGACTCATTATGGGTGCTTCTATAGCTTTAGGATGCAACCATTTTGCATAATTTCTACTAATAAATTTAAAAAATTCTGTATTGGCTTCTGCTTTTTGCGATGCTAGAATTTCTTGCATTTCTGGGCTATCGCTTTTTTCCATTTCCAACTCCCAATATACTAATTTTTTATAAATATCCATCCATTGATTGTAGTCTGGATTGCTATTGAGTGCGGTAAATAAATTTCTAAACTGTTGTTGGTAACTCGTAGTTGTTTTTTCTGCCACCAATCTTTTGTTATCGATAATTTTTTTTAAACTTAATAATACTTGATTGGGATTTACAGGCTTTATTAAATAATCGGCTATTTGGCTACCAATAGCATCATCCATCAAATTTTCGGTTTCATTTTTAGTAATGAGTACTACTGGAATTTGCTGGTTAATTTCTTTAATTTTTGCAAGGGTTTCTAAGCCTGTAATGCCTGGCATTGTTTCATCCATCAATACCACATCTACTATATTTTCTTTAATATAATCTAACGCATCAAATCCGTTGCTGAATGTGGTAACTAAATAACCCTTGTTTTCTAAAAACATTTTTTGCGATTGCAAACTCTCCATTTCATCATCTACCCAAACTATTTTAGCTATTGCCATTGTAATACGTTTATTGATACAACTATTTATTTATACTCCATAATTGGATGTCTTTCAAATGGATGTACTTCTTCGTTGAAAATATACCTATAAGTTGCCATTACTCGACTTTGTGTGCCTAGACCTTTGTAAATGTTTAACATTTTAGGATTCCATTCACCTGCCCATCCCATTTCATATTCGTTATACCAACCTTTTCCTTGTATTAGTAAGCCACATTCTTTAATAATAAAACTATCAACACCCAGTGCTTGAAATTTAGGTACAACTCCAAATGCAAGTCCGGTTGCTTTTTTACAATAACCTGTTTTTTTCATCCATAGCAATCGTAGCTTTTGAAATAAACCAAGTTTGCCATCAAAATTTTTAAAATACTCATTTAGGTCAGGAATATTTATAAACATAGCTATCGGCTCTTCTTTATAATAGGCAAACCATACTAATCTTGGATCTAAAATGGGTTTTAGTTTTAAAAACAACTTTAAAACATCGGCCTCAGAAATTTCTTTTGCCTCTCCATGTTGAGCCCAAGCAGCATTATATACGGTAGCAAAATCTTTAGCATATTTGTCTATTGTATTTAGCGAAACATGCCTTGCTGTATACTCTGGTTTTGATTTAAATTTTGCATGACGAGTATGAATTTTTTCTGGAAAAGGAGCATCTATTTCCATACTATAATAATATTGATGGTAGTAGTTTTTAAATCCATATCCTTCTAGTAAATCTTTGTAATAGGAGGGATTGTAAGACATTCCATACATAGGTGGTTTTTCAAAACCTTCTAACATTACGCCCCACCATTTATCTCTATCTCCAAAATTAATCAATCCATCCATGGCTTCTGCACCTTTACGCATTAGCCATTCTTTTGCTACATCAAACAATAAATTTGCAGCAACTTGATTGTTGATACAATCGAAAAAACCAACGCCACCAGTAGTATAATCTGTTCCTTTATTAATATATTTTTTACTTATAAATGCGGCAATACGCCCAATGGTTTTTCCATTTTCTTGCAATATCCAACGGTTGGCTTCACCGTGTTTGAAGCTTTTGTTATTAGCTGGATTAAACACATCTTTTACCTCATTATCAAGTGGACGAATATAATTAGGATTATTCTGCTGTAAGGTTGCATTGATAGCCAAGAATTCTTTTTCTATGGCAGCTGTAGTTACTTCAATAATCTGCATGTGAAATGTCTAGTTTGTACAAATGTAACTGAAGATTGGTTTGTTCAACTAATCAATAAAATCATAACGAAGAACACATTGAACAAACATTTAAAGGATATTATGAATGTTTTAAAACTAATTATTCAAACTAATATTGATTAGTGCCTAACATCACCAATGTACATGCCATTATGGGTTGAATATTGTTTTGAAAAGCCAATTCTGAAAGTTCATCGTTTTCTGTACCTGGATTAAAAACGATACGCTTAGGTTTTAATGAGAGAATATAATCGTAATATTTTTTTTGTAATGTAGGATTTAGATAAAGCGTAACGGTATCTACATCGTTGGCTATCACAGGCTCTGTTTCAATAACAACATCTGCAACTATAGATTTATTTCTACCAATTGCAATTACATCATGCTGATTTGCTCTTAATTTTTGAATGGCTAAATAGCTATAACGATCTGGGTTGTCTGATGCTCCTAAAACAACTGTTTTCTTATTCATATACTTTTTATAAACTTTTAACAAATTTCTTACCACAATAATTGCACAAAGAAAAGGTTAATTGCTAAGATAGCCCTTTAATTGATCAACGGTTTAAAACGTAGATGATTGCTACATATTAAACCGTTGATACAGATTATTACTTTCGAATAAATATGAATATCAGACAAAACGCTCAACAATTTTACTCGTAGTTTATGGTAAAATAAGCTTGTACGTTTGAATAAAACAACAACAAATAAATGATAGAAAAACTTACAAACAATATGTTCATGCACCAACTTCCAAATTTAAATAGTTTGGTTTTAGGTATTTGATACATAGGATAATAAGCTAGTTGTGTAATTACTTTTCCTGTCCAATATGCAGCAATTAAGCCCGTTAAAGCAACAGCTAAGCCAGAATTGTTTTTTAAATCGTTGGTAAATAAAATAGCTATTAATCCAAACGAAAAGTTTAATCCTTGTATGTATCTACCATACGTTTTGGCAATTTCTTGGTTTAATGGTTGTAACTTTTTTATATCGTTGTACCAATTAAACACTGCATGCCGAATATAAGGATAAATAAAAGCTGTAAACATTTGTCCAATTGCACCCAAAATGATGATCCAATTGGGAATTTCAATTTGTTTCATGGTATAGTTTTTAAAGCTGAACTTGTTGGTGACTAATCTGTGCTTTTTTGCGAAGTCTGAAAAACACAAAAAGGTTAAAGAAATGCATTACTCCTAAAACCAAAATGATAAACCCAATTTTTATGCTTAATTCTTCTATCATAATTGTTGGGTTACTAACGTTGGTATGTGTTTGTAGCGTATATACTACATAACCAATATTAATTAAGTAAAAGCCAACCAAAAGCAAGTTATTTACGCTGTCTGCCAAAGCTGTATTTCCATGAAAAATATCGATTAAGAAAATTTTTCCATTTTTAAATAATGCTTTTGCAACCCAAATGGTTAACCCAATAGTTACCAATAAATAAATAGCATACGTAGGAATGATGTAACTGTTCATGATGTTTTAATTTAGTGAGTGAATAAATAAATTATTATATTTTCAATAATTTTTGAAAGTTTATTAGTAAATAAAAGCTGATGTTATTCAGCTTAATATGTTTTAAAAGAATACTAGTTATTTAAACATTTTCATAAAATTGCTCCAAAACCAATTTTCTTCTGCCTTTATTACCGTATCGAGGGTTTTTTCGGCTTGTCCGGCAAATTTTTGAATATTTTCAATTGTTTGTAAAAAAGCCATTCGTTCTGCTTCATTTTCAGATTCTTCTTCTACTTTACTAATTTGACCTAGCACCTTTAACATAGGGTCTAGTTCTCTTTTTTTACGTTGATACATAATTCTTGTAGCAACTTTCCAAATGTCTTTATCAGCAGTGTAATATTCTTTTCTATCGCCTGCAACAATTACTTTGTCTACAATATTCCAATCCATCAATTCTCTAACGTTCATATTTACATTACCACGACTAATTTGTAATGCCTCCATAATATCATCTGTACTCATTGGTTTTTCAGCAACCAACAATAAAGCATGAACTTGAGCCATTGTTCTGTTTATTCCCCATTGGCCTCCTAAAACGCCCCAACTTTGTATAAACTGTTGCTTTGCTTCGTTTAATTTCATACACCAAATGTAAGAAAATTATTTTTATATTTTCAATAAATATTGAAAATTAAATTTTAAACATAAAAAAATCGTTCTCAAAATAAATTGGAACGATTTTTAAAAATGGTAACAGTAAGTTTATGCTTCTGAACCTTCCTGAGCAGCAGATTCTGTTTCTACTTTACGCACTACAGGTTGGTTACGGCGATCTTTCTGAACTTTTTTGTGTGCTTCATTACGACGGTTAATGTCTGCCTCGTGTTTAGTGTGCCATTCTTGGAATTTAACCATTGCAGTAGCATCATCAAACAAACCAAGTTTTACTCCACGTAACAAATGCTTCAAGAATAATACGCCTTTAAAAGAAAGAATTCTTCTAACAGTATCAGTTGGTTGTGCACCTTTGTGCAACCATTCTAATGCTTTTTGACGATCTAATTGAATTGTAGCAGGTACTGTTAATGGATTGTACGTACCGATTTTTTGGATGAATTTACCATCTCTTGGTGCTCTACCATCTGCAACTACTATAAAGTAGAATGGTCTTTTTTTACTACCGTGTCTTTGTAGTCTCATTTTTACTGCCATTGTAAATAGAAATTTAGTGGCGTTAATAAATAGGGTTTCTAAAATAGATTGCAAAAATAGCTGTACAGAACAAAAAATCCAAGTTTAAAATGACTGTTTTTTTGAAATGTGACTATTTATTGACCTTCAATTGAAAAAATTAACATTTCTCTACTTCAATTTATTTAAAAAAGCATCTACCCTATCGGCAGAAATGTTGGCTTTTAAATTGTTTTTTAAAATTACAATTCCATCCGCTTTCATGTATTCTAAAACCATTTGTGTATTAATTAAGAATGATTTGTGCGAACGAAACATGTGTACAAACGGCTCTAATGCTTCTTCAAAATGTTTTAAATTTTTACTGGCAAGAATTTTGGTTCCATCGGCCATAAACAATTCGCTGTAAGCTGCTTCTGCTTTTATCATTACTATATCGGCAGGTTTTATAAACTTTATACTTTGTATGGTTGGTATTGCAATTCTTTTTTCTTCTAAATTTTGTTTTGGATGAATATTTTGCTGTAAAACTTTTAAAATTTCGGTAGAAGTGTATTGTTGTTGCCGTTTTGCAAACCGCTCTACTGCATCTATTAACTGAGTATGTTGAATGGGTTTTAACAAATAATCTATTGCAGAAAGTTTAAAAGCATGTAAAGCATACTCATTGTAAGCAGTGGTAAAAATGATACTAAAATCTACCTCTTCATCGTTAAAAAAATCTAAGATATCTAACCCACTATAACCTGGCATTTCAATATCTAAAAAAATAAGTTGTGGTTTGTGTTTTTTAATGGCTTTAATACCACTTGGCAAATCTTCACAGGCATCTACAATGCTTAATTGTGTGCAATATTGCTCTATAATTGCTTTTAACAAACTTCTAGCCTTTGGTTCATCATCAATTATTAAACATTGTATCATAGTTGCAAATTAACCAAGTATTACAACTTATTGCGTTTGATTTTATGTATAAAGCTTTTGAGTTGATAAAGCCTTCAGTTATTCAACAGAAGCAACTTTGTATTTATAGTACAGAGATGAGAAATGATCGGGATAGAATTTAAATATTTATATAAAGCATTAAATTTATTAAGAAAAAAATATAAATTAGCTTCATAATGTAATTTATGCATTTATAAACATAGGCATTCATAGACTACTATTTTTTAAGCTTAAACCACTTAGTGATCTATCAATCTATTAAATCAATAAACTTACTACGGTTGATTATCTTATTATAAAAATCTAACTTTTCATTTGTTCAACAATTCTTAACAATTGTTGCTTTTCCTCCTGAAGGTTATGTATCAACGTTTGTAAAAACTCAAAGTACTCATTGTTTTCTTTATCAAGATTATGAAAACTATTTTTGTCCGTTTTAAAAATAATTGTTTCTTTATAATTAGGATTATTTTTAAATACAATTTCTATCCCATCTAATTCTAACAAGTCTACAGCCTGTTCGCCAAATTCTTTAACAATCATTACTATTCTATCTTTATCAAGTTTACTAGCGTCATTTTCTAACTTGCAGTAAGCACTTTGGCTCATATGTAAACGTTCAGCCATTTCAAGCTGAGATAATTTTACTCTTTTTCGAATTTGTTTTAATTTTTTATTAAACATAATACATACTATTAATTTTTACTTTTAAATCGAATTAATATATTCCATATTCGAATAGAAATCTAAATTATAAAAAAATATCTTTGATTAAAATTAACTTTATGAAAAAAATATTCTTTTAAAAGGTTTCAATTACCAAAACCGATTTTTGAGAGTTGCAGTAATTCTATCAGTTCTTGCATTATTAATTTTATATGCATGTAAAAGAAGCATAGTAGATGTTCAAGAAAATAATGTTTTCAATGCCACTTTAGCTAAAGAATGGTACTATGGTGTGTTTAAAAAAACAGATGAATATAAAAACAGCAAGGTAAAAAACAATCAACTACCAGATTGGAAAAATGGACTTTACTATAAAAATGGAGATTTAGAAATAGTAGAATTTCCATTATATAAAAATGAAAAAAAAGTACTTATAGAGAAAAAGGGAAAATTATCGACTGCGGAAATTGGAAGATTGGTGGCTGCAACTAGCAATAAAATTGCTTTTATTAAAGACAAGTTAGGTAACATTATGGTGAGAGAAATTGATTATATACCTGATTGGGATTATTTAAAACAAAATGGTTATGATATTAGTGATTATTACTACTCGAAACCTAATACAAGTTTTACAGGAAAAATGTATGCAAAGCATTGGGGTGGAAAAATAATTAGCTATCATAAAATTATAAATGGAAGTTCTTCACTTAGAAAGCCTGAAAATAAGGTTTCCCCTTTTGGTAATCAAGTTGCAACCCAGTCAGAAGATTGCCCTAATATAATTGTACAAACTTGGAAAATAACTTGCGTATTTGAGTTACATGGTGATGTATGGGTGAATTCGGGAGAATGTGATGAACCCGAATTGGTTGATGAACAAGAATATCCTGATCCAAATTGTGGTAATGGCGGAGACCCAGAAGAATGTGAAATGTATGGAACTTGCCCACCAAATAATGGCAGTGGCGGTACAGAGCCGCCAACTGACTGTTCAAATAGTCAAGCAGAAGCCATGGCAATTGTACAAAGTGAATTCGATAAGTTAAATAACATCCAAGTTGAAAATAATTCTGAAACTGTGGATGACATAGAAGATGAAAATAGTTTAAATGAGAATTTAGGTCAAGTATTTAAAGATGCTATCGTAACTTGGACAATAGCCAAAGATGGAACTGGAAATAAAATCATTGCGAAAACACATTGGCTAATAACGTGGGATTCTCCTAATTTCGCAACCACTAATAATAAGAACAAAACTATGACCCTAACACATATGGAGTCTAAATATGTTGGCACCAACCATTTTTGCATTACTACTTGGCATCAAGATAGCCACTTAGAAGTTATTTCAAATAACAATACTCGTAAACCGAGTGGAAGAGCTTACGTTTCTGGTAGTTTAACAGTTACTGCAAAAGCTAAAGTTAAAATTACAACTAGAAACAATTGCGAAATAGAGTTTAATCCAGGATTAGAAAACACACAGGATGTTTCATCTTTTATCGATTTTAGAGTTTTATGAGAAATATTTTTTTAACGATTATTATAATATTTATTTCAGAAAGTTTAGTTGCACAAACAAATTCAAAATCTGGAACAAGTTATTCTATTACAGTAGAATCTGTTGAAAGGGCTAACAATAACTCATACAAGAAGGCTATAGAGTACCATTTTATTGCTTATTCAAACAAGTTAGTTCAGTTGATTAAAAAAGCTGTTGTCAATAGTTCTATAACAATTTCAGAAGATGCCCTTGAAGATACAATAAACACACCTGAAGGTGATACCACTTATGTGATAACCAATGTTTTGGTTACAGATATAGAAAAAAGACTCACTTATGTTTTTAATAATTTTACCACTTCAGCAAAAAAAATTAGTGCAAAGAAATATGATAGTATAAAAATAGGATTAAATCTAAGAGGGGTTTCTGTCAAGGCACGAAAAAAAATAGATATTAAAAACAAAATATCTGATACAATTTTATCGAATCATGCGTATAAATATGATTTATTTCCCACTCAAGACAGCAGAGGAAAAGATTCAATCTTATTATATTGTTTTTATTTAACTCGTCCTTTGTTATCACCATTCACAATGAAAGGAATTCCTAATCTAAATGGTAAATACTCATTTGCGGGCATAAAATATGTATTACCTAAAGATGGTTATTCATATTCAATAATTATTGAGAACATTAAAACAGTAACAAAAAAAGAAATTGAAATTCTTGATTCTTTAATCAAAAAGTGCAAATAATAACCTTCATGTTATTTGAATATGCCAATTCAAGTATAAAAGCAATCCTTTATGGGATTGCTTTTATTTTGTTAATCTGTAATAATAAAGAAAATATAAAATATCTATCGTTAAAAGTATTATACTACTTACTTTTATTTTCCTGCTTGTATCTCATTTTAATTAGTAATAGCCGTATTGTTTGGTTCGGTATTCTAGCAATATTATATCTGCTTTTTGGAATAAAAAACAGACAAATAAAAATTATACACAAAATAATTGTTTCCATAATTGGAATAATAGTTGGAGTCTCCTGTTTCTTTTTCAAATTAAATTCTAGTCTAGGTAGACTTCATATTTATAAAATAAATTTTCTCATTCTAAAAGATTATTGGCAATATGGAATTAACAAGCCATATAATATTTTGTATAACCATTATCAAGCAGAATATTTCTTAAAAAAATCTACAGTAACCATTAATGAAAAACTATTAGCCTCAAATGGCTTTTTTGTATTTAATGAATGGCTTAATATTTTTTTACACTTTGGTATTTTTGGGTTTATTGCAACCATTTTATTATCTAGTGTACTACTCTACATAGCATTAAAGAAAATATATGCCAATGAAATGGTAACAGAATCTTCTATAATCATTTTCCTCCTCATTGTATCAACCGTGTCTTATCCATTTAGTTTTAATATTTTTCAACTTATACTAGTCGTTTGTCTTATCAGGTTAGCAAACAAAAGGCTTGTTAAGAAAAAATTATACTTTGTTTTTCTATCCATCTATATTATCGGTATCGCATTTTTTGCATCTAAAGAATATAGTTTATATAAGTACGACAATCGGTACAAAAGTATTTTAACTCTATTTCAAACAGGTTATTTCAATAAATCGTTAGAATTATATCATCAAAATAAAGAAGATAACTCCTTTACAGGGTAAGCTCCCCCAAAAACAGTACGGTTTAAAAGTAGACAAAATGTTTAATTT